>NZ_KK211322.1:0-51531 GCF_000621645.1 Vibrio cholerae ATCC 14035
GACATCTACGCAGCGTGGGATGCAAAACAAGCAGGCGCAAGCAAAGAAGCCGCTTGGAATGAGAAATTCGCCGCTTACGCGAAAGCTTACCCAGCCGAAGCTGCTGAATACAAACGCCGCGTAGCGGGCGAGCTGCCAGCGAATTGGGAAGCCGCAACCAGCGAGATTATCGCTAACCTGCAAGCTAACCCTGCCAACATCGCATCGCGTAAAGCATCACAAAATGCGCTGGAAGCGTTCGGCAAACTGCTGCCAGAATTTATGGGTGGTTCTGCTGACTTGGCGCCTTCTAACCTCACCATGTGGTCTGGCTCTAAGTCACTGACAGCAGAAGATGCGTCAGGCAACTACATCCACTACGGTGTGCGTGAGTTTGGTATGACGGCCATCATCAACGGTATCGCGCTGCACGGCGGTTTTGTCCCTTACGGTGCAACCTTCCTGATGTTTATGGAATACGCGCGTAACGCGATGCGTATGGCAGCACTGATGAAAGTGCAAAATATCCAAGTGTACACGCATGACTCTATCGGTCTGGGTGAAGATGGCCCAACTCACCAACCAGTTGAGCAAATCGCTTCTCTGCGTATGACACCAAACATGAGCACATGGCGCCCATGTGACCAAGTGGAATCGGCAGTGGCTTGGAAACTGGCCATCGAGCGTAAAGATGCGCCATCTGCGCTGATTTTCTCGCGTCAAAACCTTGCGCAGCAACCACGCAGCGCAGAGCAAGTCGCGAACATCGCTAAAGGCGGTTACATCCTGAAAGATTGTGCAGGCCAACCTGAGCTAATTCTGATTGCAACAGGCTCTGAAGTGGAACTGGCGGTTGCCGCTTACGAGCAACTGAGCGCCGAAGGTAAAGCGGTTCGCGTGGTCTCTATGCCATCGACCGACGCATTTGATAAGCAAGATGCAGCCTACCGTGAAGCCGTTCTGCCATCTGCAGTCACCAAGCGTATCGCGATTGAAGCGGGCATTGCCGACTTCTGGTACAAGTATGTTGGCTTTGGTGGTCGCATCATCGGTATGACTAGCTTCGGCGAATCTGCGCCAGCCGGTGAGCTGTTCAAACTGTTTGGTTTCACCACTGAAAATGTGGTGAAGCAAGCCAAAGAACTGCTGGCGTAATTAAAAGCGATTTATTTCTTTGTTACGCAAAGAAAAATCGATGATAAAAAATCCCGCTGCGGCGGGATTTTTTATTGCCACTCATCGGGCCTTGCTTGGCGGAGCGCATCAATAAATAGGCGCAGCCGAAGTGGGTGACGACCGAGCGGATAGAAGCAGTTGATTTCTGTTGGCTGTGATTGCCATCCGTTGACGCAAGGAATGAGGCTGCCCGGATGCGCCGTTTCAAAACCATTGGCAAACCAAGTGGGAAGCAAACCAATACCACGACCTTTAGCAATCGCATCGGCTTGCATGGCAAGATTATCGCTTTGTAAACGACTCTCTAGTGCTGGCAGTGAATAACTGCCGAACTCTGGATGGTGCAGTTCAAGCTCCGCGCGCCGACAAGCAATAAAATCAATCCATGGGTGATGAATCAGCTCACGAGGATGGGTCGGTTTATCTCGATGGGCCAAATATTTGGGAGAGGCGTAAGTGGCATAGCGCCAATAGCCTAAGCGTTCTTTGCGATAACCCATGGGGGCGGCGTGTTCAATCCAAATGATCAAATCGGGCTCAAACACCTCATCACTGTGTTGAAACTGGCTGAGTAGACGGATCTTCAATGTCGAATGCTGCTGCATAAACTCATCCAATACTTGGCTGAGCCAGCCGCGGATCAAATTGGGGTGTACCACCAGCGTGAGTTCGCCAGTCACTTGATTGTTCAATTCTTGCAACGCTTCCTGACTTTTATTGGCCAGTTCAAGTAGTTGCTCCGAGTAAACCGCAAACACTTCTCCTGCTTTGGTGAGCGTTAAGCGGTTGCCTTGACGCATCAACAAGCTTTGTCCCAAGTCCTCTTCAAGTTGCGCCAAACGGCGACTCAGGGTGGATTTAGGCTGTTCAAGCGCTTTGGCAGCGGCAGTCAGGCTCTTATGTTGGCAAAGCGCATGGAAAGCTTTTACGGCGCTGAGATCTTGCATAGGTATTTGACCCTTAAAGAATAATTACCACAGACGTTCCATATTTGGACCGAACTATTCCATGTGTCGATCTATCTCCAGTACAGAATATATGAATAATCCGCTTCTGAAATTAAGAATAATTATCATTTAAAGGAGTGGTAAATGTCCAGATTCAATCCATCCCCCGTCAGTTTATCTGTGACACTAGGCTTAATGTTTTCGGCTAGCGCTTTTGCTCAAGACGCGACGAAAACGGATGAAACCATGGTGGTCACTGCGGCGGGATACGCGCAAGTGATTCAAAATGCACCAGCCAGTATCAGTGTGATTTCAAGAGAAGATCTGGAATCTCGCTATTACCGTGATGTGACCGATGCGCTAAAAAGCGTACCGGGTGTGACAGTCACCGGAGGGGGCGATACTACCGATATCAGCATTCGTGGTATGGGATCAAACTATACTCTTATCTTGGTGGATGGTAAGCGCCAAACCTCACGCCAGACCCGTCCAAACAGCGATGGCCCGGGCATTGAGCAAGGTTGGTTACCGCCACTGCAAGCGATTGAACGTATCGAGGTGATCCGTGGCCCGATGTCTACGCTGTACGGCTCGGATGCGATTGGCGGCGTGATCAACATCATCACTCGTAAAGATCAGCAGCAGTGGTCAGGCAATGTGCAGCTATCGACCGTGGTACAAGAAAATCGCGCCTCAGGCGATGAACAAAGCGCTAATTTCTTCGTAACAGGACCTTTAAGTGATGCTCTATCGCTGCAAGTCTACGGACAAACCACGCAACGCGATGAAGACGAAATTGAGCATGGTTACGGCGATAAATCACTGCGCAGCTTAACCTCAAAGCTCAACTACCAGCTTAATCCAGATCATCAACTGCAACTGGAAGCCGGTGTATCAGCCCAAGATCGCGAAAATAACGTGGGCAAGTCGGCGCAATCCAGCGGATGTCGCGGTACATGCAGCAATACCGATAACCAGTACCGTCGCAACCATGTTGCCGTCTCTCACCAAGGGGATTGGCAGGGTGTTGGGCAGTCTGATACTTATCTGCAATATGAAGAGAACACCAATAAATCTCGTGAGATGAGCATTGATAATACGGTGTTCAAATCCACGTTAGTGGCTCCTATTGGTGAGCATATGTTGAGCTTTGGTGTGGAAGGTAAACACGAAAGTTTAGAGGATAAAACCTCCAACAAAATTTCGTCTCGCACGCATATCTCGAACACTCAATGGGCGGGATTCATTGAAGATGAATGGGCGCTCGCAGAGCAATTCCGCCTGACCTTTGGTGGCCGTCTGGATCATGATAAAAACTACGGCAGCCACTTCAGCCCACGTGTGTATGGCGTATGGAATCTCGATCCTCTATGGACAGTAAAAGGTGGTGTTTCTACTGGCTTCCGTGCACCGCAATTACGTGAAGTGACGCCGGATTGGGGGCAAGTTAGTGGCGGCGGTAATATTTACGGCAACCCGGATTTACAGCCTGAAACTTCGATTAACAAAGAACTGAGTTTGATGTACAGCACTGGCTCAGGTCTGGCGGCATCGTTAACCGCTTTCCATAATGATTTTAAAGATAAAATCACCCGCGTCGCTTGCCCTGCAAATATTTGTACTGCCGGCCCCAACCAATGGGGTGCAACTCCTACTTATCGTGTGAATATTGATGAAGCGGAAACCTATGGTGCAGAAGCTACGTTAAGTCTGCCGATTACCGAAAGCGTTGAGTTATCGTCTAGCTACACGTACACCCATTCGGAGCAAAAATCAGGGAATTTTGCTGGCCGTCCGCTACTGCAGTTACCTAAACATCTGTTCAATGCCAACTTGAGCTGGCAAACCACAGATCGCCTCAATAGCTGGGCTAACCTCAACTATCGTGGTAAGGAGATGCAGCCGGAGGGTGGGGCATCGAACGATGATTTCATCGCGCCAAGCTACACCTTTATCGATACTGGCGTGACTTACGCACTCACCGATACCGCAACGATTAAAGCTGCGGTGTACAACCTGTTTGATCAAGAGGTGAATTACGCGGAGTATGGCTATGTAGAAGATGGCCGCCGCTACTGGTTGGGTTTAGACATCGCCTTCTAATTGCTAGAGGTTCAGAGGATTGGCGGCAGCGCCAATCCTCTGTTTGTTTTGCGATCGGCGGTGGAATCATTTATTGCACAGGATCGCCGTGCCAAAGCCTAGAGTATCGGTTACTATTGCCAACCAATCTGAGAGCGATAGGCGAGATACGATGCTGAGGGTAGCAATTAACGGCTTTGGGCGCATTGGGCGTAATGTGTTACGCGCTGTGTATGAAAGTGGTAAACGTGACCGCATTCAAGTGGTTGCGGTGAACGAGCTTGCCAAGCCAGATGCGATGGCACACCTCCTGCAGTACGATACGAGCCACGGTCGCTTTGGCAAAAAAATCAGCCATGATCAGCAGCATATCTATGTTCACCATCAAAATGGTGAGTATGACTCAATCCGCATTCTGCATCTTTCGGAAATTCCTCTCTTACCTTGGCGTGATTTAGGCGTGGATTTAGTCCTCGACTGCACAGGTGTGTATGGTTGCCAAGAGGATGGTCAGCAACATATTGATGCGGGCGCGAAGTTAGTTTTATTTTCCCATCCTGGTGCTAGCGATCTCGACAACACCATCATCTATGGCGTGAATCATGAGACGCTCACTGCTGAGCATAAAATCGTCTCTAACGGTTCTTGTACCACCAACTGCATTGTGCCCATCATCAAGGTATTGGATGACGCATTCGGCATTGATTCTGGCACCATCACCACCATCCATTCCTCGATGAACGATCAACAAGTGATTGATGCGTATCATAATGACTTACGACGCACACGAGCGGCCAGTCAATCTATCATTCCGGTTGATACTAAGTTGCATAAAGGTATTGAAAGAATATTTCCGAAATTTTCTAACAAATTTGAAGCGATTTCGGTGCGTGTACCAACAGTAAATGTGACCGCGATGGATTTAAGTGTCACAATTAAATCAAATGTGAAAGTTAATGACGTAAATCAAACCATTGTGAACGCATCTCAGTGTACATTACGTGGCATTGTTGACTATACTGAAGCGCCTTTGGTTTCCATCGATTTTAACCACGATCCGCACAGCGCGATTGTGGATGGGACGCAAACGAGAGTCAGTAACGGGCAGTTAGTAAAAATGCTCGTTTGGTGTGATAACGAATGGGGCTTTGCCAACCGGATGTTAGATACCGCATTGGCAATGCAGGCCACGCAGTAGCGGCTAAGCATGCACTTCAAATCAGGTTTGAACATTGAAACCCGAAGGACGCATCCCCATATCGGTGAACAGCTAAGATTTTACCGACTCGGCAGGGTCGCCGAGTTGCAGAATTTTCATTTCTTTAAATAGTTTGAGAGGACAAATCATGTCTGTAATCAAGATGATTGACCTGGATCTTGCAGGTAAACGCGTATTTATCCGTGCTGACCTGAACGTACCAGTAAAAGACGGCAAAGTGACTTCTGATGCACGTATCCTTGCATCACTACCTACCATTAAGCACTGCTTGGAAGCGGGCGCGAAAGTAATGGTCACTTCTCACCTAGGTCGTCCAACGGAAGGTGAGTACGCTGAAGAGTTCTCTCTACTGCCTGTGGTTAACTACCTGAACGATGCTCTCGATTGCGAAGTTCGCCTAGTGAAAGATTACCTAGACGGCGTTGAACTGAACGCAGGTGAACTGGTTGTTCTGGAAAACGTTCGCTTCAACAAAGGCGAAAAGAAAAACGAAGAAGCGCTGTCTAAGAAATACGCGGCACTGTGTGACGTATTCGTGATGGATGCGTTTGGTACTGCGCACCGTGCTCAAGCTTCTACTCACGGTGTTGGTATGTTTGCTCCTATCGCGTGTGCAGGCCCTCTACTGGCTGACGAACTTGAAGCGCTAGGCAAAGCGATGGACAAACCAGCTCGCCCAATGGTAGCTATCGTTGGTGGTTCAAAAGTATCAACTAAGCTGACTGTACTTGAGTCACTGTCAAAAATTGCTGACCAACTGGTGGTTGGCGGTGGTATCGCGAACACTTTCATCGCTGCAGCGGGTCACAACGTAGGTAAGTCTCTGTATGAAGCTGACCTTGTTGAAACAGCGAAAAAACTGATGGAAGAGTGCGCGATTCCTGTGGCGACTGACGTAGCTTGTGCCAAAGCTTTCGATGAGAACGCAGAAGCCGAAATCAAACACGTTTCTGAAGTTCAAGATGACGACATGATTTTCGACTTGGGTCCAAACTCGACGGCTGAACTGGCTGAGATCCTGAAAAACGCGAAAACTATCCTGTGGAACGGCCCAGTAGGCGTATTCGAATTCAAGAACTTTGAAGCGGGTACTCGTGGTATCGCAGAAGCGATCGCACAATCAGAAGGCTTCTCTGTTGCAGGTGGCGGTGACACGCTAGCGGCGATCGACAAGTTTGGCATCAAAGCCGATGTTTCTTACATCTCTACTGGTGGCGGCGCGTTCCTTGAGTTCGTTGAAGGCAAAAAACTGCCTGCAGTAGAAATGCTGGAAGCACGCGCTAAAGCGTAATAATCGAATGAGAGCGGGGGGAAGACTCCCGCTTTCTTGTTTGCTGCACGGCGAGCATTTGTTTGGTAGAATGCCGCGATTGGTGAGCAAACGTTTGCAAGAATTGAAACTTACCGTTTTTATTTTTTAAAACGACAGAAAATAGGATTCCATCCATGTCTAAGATCTTTGATTTTGTAAAACCTGGTGTTATCTCTGGTGATGACGTACAGAAAGTTTTTGAAGTAGCAAAACAAAATGGCTTTGCACTTCCAGCAGTAAACTGTGTAGGTACTGACTCTGTAAACGGCGTTCTAGAAGCAGCAGCAAAAGTGAAAGCGCCTGTTATCGTGCAGTTCTCTAACGGCGGCGCAGCATTCTTTGCTGGTAAAGGTCTGAAACTTGAAGGTCAACAAGCACAAATTCTGGGCGCGATCGCGGGTGCGAAATACGTTCACACTGTAGCGGAAGCTTACGGCGTTCCAGTGATTCTGCACACTGACCACGCAGCGAAAAACCTACTACCTTGGATCGACGGTCTGCTAGACGCGGGTGAAAAACACTTCGCAGAAACCGGCAAACCACTGTTCTCTTCACACATGATTGACCTGTCTGAAGAGTCTCTGGAAGAGAACATCGAGATCTCTGCAAAATACCTAGAGCGCATGGCGAAAATGAACATGACTCTGGAGATCGAACTGGGTTGTACTGGCGGTGAAGAAGATGGCGTTGATAACTCAGATATGGATTCTTCTGAGCTGTACACTTCTCCAGAAGACGTGGCATACGCTTACGAGAAACTGAACGCAATCAGCCACCGTTTCACTATCGCGGCTTCTTTCGGTAACGTACACGGCGTTTACAAGCCAGGTAACGTGGTTCTGACTCCAACTATCCTACGTGATTCTCAAAAATACGTTTCTGAGAAGTTTGGTCTGCCAGAAAACTCTCTGAACTTCGTATTCCACGGCGGTTCAGGTTCTTCTCTGGAAGAAATCCGTGAGTCAATCTCTTACGGCGTGATCAAAATGAACATCGATACTGATACTCAGTGGGCAACATGGGATGGTATTCGTCAATACGAAGCGAAAAACCATGACTACCTGCAAGGTCAAATCGGTAACCCAACCGGTGAAGATGCACCGAACAAGAAGTACTACGATCCACGCGTATGGCTACGTGCTGGTCAAGCAGCCATGGTTGCTCGCCTAGAGAAAGCGTTCTCTGATCTGAACGCGATCGACGTACTGTAATTCGTATTTCGAATTCGATTGAATGAAGAAACCCGCCAAGTGCGGGTTTCTTTTTTATGCAGTCTCAGTGGGATGGGTAGCAGAGAGATCGAATATTGTTTAACCTGTAACGGGAGCGTAGCAATTATTACGTAACCTTCTGTTTTGTCATTATTTACCAAACTTTGACTTTGCGAAGCGTTAAGTATGCGCTATTTTGCCAAAATTCTGACTTTTGGTGGTTTATTTGAGTGGGATGTTTATCATTTCTCATTATTTCCGCTAATTTTTTGATTACTTGTAAGAGGAATACACTATGGCTGGTGAATCGATTGGTGTTGAAGTGCCTATCGTCGAAAGTTTTAACCAAGTGAATACTTGGTTAACCAATAATTCGGATCTTTTGATTCAGTACGGCGTGAATGTGATTTCCGCTATTCTGATCCTATTTATCGGTAACCTTGTGGTTAAAGGGGTTGCAGGTAGTGTGGCGAATGTATTGAAAAAGAAAGAGATGGATAAGGCTGTCGTAGACTTTATCCACGGTCTTGTTCGTTACACGCTGTTTATTATTGTGTTGATTGCGGCGTTGAGTCGTATTGGTGTGCAAACTGCGTCGGTTGTCGCTGTGATTGGTGCTGCGGGTCTGGCCGTTGGTTTGGCTCTACAGGGTTCGCTGTCTAATTTTGCAGCCGGTGTACTGATTGTGGCATTCCGCCCATTCAAATCCGGTGATTATGTAGAAATTGGTGGCGTCGCCGGCTCGGTTGATTCTATCCAAATTTTCCAAACTGTCCTGAAAAGCCCAGATAATAAAATGGTTGTGGTACCAAACTCGGCGGTCATTGGCGGCGCTATTACTAACTATTCACGTCACGAAACGCGTCGTGTCGACATGGTGATTGGGGTTTCTTACAAGTCTGATCTGCAGAAAACCAAACGTGTTCTGCGTGAGACGCTGGAAAAAGATCCTCGTATCCTCAAAGATCCAGATATGACAATTGGTGTGCTGACTTTGGCGGATTCATCAATCAACTTTGTGGTACGTCCATGGTGTAAAACTGCGGACTACTGGGCGGTGTACTTTGATTCAATGCAAGCGATCAAAGAAGCGCTGGATGCCAATGGTATCGAAATTCCATTCCCACAAATGGATGTGCATCTGAACAAAATCAATTAATGGTTTTGCTATATACAAAATACCAAAGCGGAGTGTTTACTCCGCTTTTTTGTCGGTAATAGCTTAATTTAACCAGTGATTGAGATATAAGTTCTTAGTCAACGCGAAGGCAATAATGAACATCATCGCGGCGACTGCCATATCAATCACTTGTCTGACTCTAGGTTTAGAGAGTGTGGTGCTCAATTTTGCTGCTCCGAGTGAAAGAGTAAAAAACCACACGAATGAGGCGAGAATGGTACCAATCGCAAATGAGATACGCTCATCACCTTGGAATTGGCCTCCGATTGACCCTAAGATCACCACGGTATCCAAATAGAGATGCGGGTTAAACACAGTGACCGCAAAGGCACCAAAAATGACCGCTTTACGTCCTGCAGCCATCGGATTTGCCGTGGATTCAGATGCTTGGGGCGGTTTGAGCGCAGCACGCAAAGAAAGAAACCCATAACCACACAGAAAAAGAATTCCAGCCAAAGTGACACCAATTAACAAGCTGGTATTTTGCGAGATGAGAGCACCACCGCCAAAAATCCCCAGCGTGATAAAAATCATATCCAGCACCCCACAAGTGGCTGCGGTGGTTAAGTGGTGATGACGTTTAATCCCTTGATTTAATACATAAGCATTTTGAGCACCAATGGGAATAATCATGGTCGCTCCCAAGCTGAATCCTTGTAGCAGAATCCACCAGTTCATTTTTTACCTCATACCGCATGATTGGAGTGTGATTTCGTTCCGATTTGAAGTTGCAACGTCAGATCGAAGGGATAGGCTGAGCAAGATAATAATTTGAGGTGGATAAGTATAATTAATGATTTTAATATCATATTAACAAGGCTAATGAATAGATAAGGAAAGCAATGCGTGGTCTGGATTATCGGTGGATTGAAGCTCTAGATAGTGTGGTGAGTAAAGGCAGTTTTGAACGAGCGGCTGAGCAGCTCTTTATCTCCCAATCTGCTGTATCACAACGGATTAAACAGTTAGAAAAATACTTAGCTCAGCCAGTGTTGATCCGTGAGCAGCCACCAAGGCCAACCTTGGTTGGCAAAAAGTTGCTTGGGCTCTATCGCCGAGTCTGTTTAATCGAACAAGAGTTGGTTCCGGAGTTGACGAACCAAGAGCATGTTCGCCCGGTTTCTATGTCGATTGCGACCAATGCAGATAGTCTAGCCACTTGGTTGTTACCGGCGCTGGATAAGGTAATGAAAAGCCGCCAAGTGGAATTGAATCTGGTGATTTATGGTGAGTCACGTACCCTCGATAAGCTCAAAAATGGTGAAGTGGTCGGTGCAATCAGTTTGGAGCCACAACCGATCACTGGGTGTAGCGCTGAGTATTTAGGCCAGATGGAGTATCTGTGCGTCGCAAGCCCAGAGTTCTATCAAAAATACTTTGCTAAGGGGGTCACCCCGCGTTCATTAATCAAAGCGCCTGCGGTGTCTTACGATCAATATGACGAATTGCACAATAAATTCTTATGGGATTACTTTGCTGTACTACGTGATAAAGTCATCAACCACACGGTTGGCAGCTCAGAAGCTTTTGTCCGTTTAGCGCTTTCTGGCGCGGCTTACTGTTTGATCCCACGTTTGCAGATCATTTCGGAATTGGAAAGCGGTGCTCTCATCAATATGACGCCTGATTTTATGCTGTCATATCCGATTTTTTGGCATCATTGGCAGCTTGAAACGGGCGTCTTACTTGAAATTAGCGACGCGATCACCGCTTATGCGAAAAGCGTACTACCTCAATAATTGACCGAGTCAAAGTTGTGTAATTTTTATGCGTAGAGACTGAATCTATGCACTGCTTCGCTTATGATGTGGGCAGTCGATGACATTAAGGATCGAAACGATGAAATTATTTGCACCGGTGGTTTTACTGCTCTCTGTTCTTTCAAGCCCTACCTTTGCACAGGAATGGGATTTTCCACATATTTCGACTTCAGGTTATGGTGAAGTGACTGCTGTACCTGATATGGCGGAGTTTTCCGTGAAGGTTGTTGAATCGACAATGAATGCGGAACAAGCGAAAGCGGCAGTGGATAAGGCGGTAACGGAATTCACCTCAAAATTGGTGAAATCCGGTGTCGCACAGCAGAATATCTCGAGCTCAAATCTGTACATCAACCCGCAATATCACTATCCAGCAAACGGTAAGCCAGAGTTAGTGGGCTATCAAGCTTCTCGCTCGATTACCGTCAGGGTCGAAGAGGTGAGTAAGCTGAATCAGTATCTGGATATCGCGTTAGAGTCTGGTATCAATCAAGTCAATAGCATTCAATTGAAGGTGCGTGATCAAGAGAAATACCAGCAGCAAGCGCGTATGGCGGCGATTGAAGATGCCAAGCTCAAAGCTCAGTCTCTAGCTAAGGGATTTGAGCGCCGCTTAGAAGGCGTTTGGCGGATAGACTACAACACGCCAAGTGTTGAGCCGATCATGATGCGAGCGGCGAATCTAAGCGAAAAAATGGATGTGGCAGATACCTATCAAGAGTCTTCCTTGGTGATTCGTGATCGAGTGGATGTGGTATATAAGTTGGCACCATAGCCAATGTTAAGTCAGCATAATGATGAAGAGTGGGGGCGACGAAAGTCGCCCCTATTTGCTGATTTTTATTCATATTTTATACAAAGCCGCTTTTTCGAGATGAGCGAACTTTTTCTATCTTATTGTATTTATTTTAAAAATTGCCGTTTGTCATTTTTTCATTACAGCTAGACTAAAGTCTAATATTGCTGATTTATTGAGCTAGACTGAGTAATAAGTAAACTACTGACCTTTTCATCAATAATGCTCATTGATTGAAAGAAAGTGACAGTTACTTTCTGTGGTGCTTAGGCATAGGGAATCAAACACACTGAGCAACTGAGAGGCAGTGTATGTTGAATCATCTTCTGGTCAGACTAACGATTGGCTGTTTGTTGGTATTAGGCATTAAGCTCAGCGCACTTTATTTTCTACCTATGGTGCTTTTGCTCAATACTCATCACAAAGAGTTTTTCGGGTGGTAATAAAAAACGGAGCCCATTGGGCTCCGTTTTTATATCGTATTCAGCGAGGCAAGGCCGTCGCATTCATCCGATTACAGTACGTGTACTGATGCAGTGTTCGTTGTGCCAGAAGCAACCAGTGCGCCTGAAACCATCACTACGATGTCGCCTTTCTTGCCAAGGCCAGATTGCAGCGCAATCTCTTTACCTAGGTGGTAGAAAGCGTCAGTGTTGTCAATCGCGTCAACCACAACTGGCGTTACACCTTTAGAAAGCACTAACTGAGCTGCTGTTTTCTTGTTGGTGGTGACTGCAATAATGTTAGCCGTTGGGAAGTACTTACGAACTGAACGAGCAGATTTACCCGCTTCAGTTGCTACGATGATCAGTGGCGCTGCCAGTTTCTCTGCGGTGTCTACTGCACCTTTACATACGGCTTCAGTGATACGTAGACGTGGGCTGTCTAGGCGTGAACCCAGTTCTGCTTTCAGTACAGGGTCAGTACGCTCAGCAATTTGCGCCATGATCTTCACCGCTTCAACTGGGTACTTACCTTTTGCTGTTTCGCCAGAAAGCATTACAGCATCAGTACCATCCATGATCGCGTTCGCAACGTCGCCCGCTTCTGCGCGAGTTGGACGTGGGTTCTTGATCATTGAATCCAGCATTTGCGTCGCCGTGATAACCACTTTACGTGCACGGTTACATTTCTCGATCATCATCTTTTGAGCGAAGATAACTTCTTCTGCTGGGATTTCTACACCTAGGTCGCCACGTGCAACCATGATGCCGTCAGACAGCTCAAGGATCTCATCGAAGTTGTCCAAGCCTTCTTGGTTTTCGATTTTAGAGATGATTTGAATGTTTTGACCGCCGTGAGAAGCTAATACTTCACGGATTTCTTTCACGTCAGAACCTTTACGGATGAAAGAGGCAGCAACGAAATCAACGCCTTGCTCACAACCAAATTTCAGGTCGTTTTTGTCTTTTTCAGACAGCGCTGGCAGATTGACAGAAACGCCTGGCAGGTTAACACCTTTGTTTTCACCCAGAGCGCCGTTGTTCAGAACTTTACACTTCACTTCAGTGTCAGTGGTCGCCAGTACTTCCATCTCTATAAGACCGTCGTCAACCAGAATACGGTTGCCCACGTTCAGGTCTTTTGCAAAACCAGAGTAAGTGACTGCTACGCGCTCTTTGTTACCAACAACTTTCGTGTCAGTTGTGAAAGTGAACTCTTGGCCAGCGACCAGATCCACATCGTCACCGTTTTCCAGCTTGATAGTACGGATCTCTGGACCTTTAGTATCCAGTAGGATCGCCAGTTGTTTACCGGTCACTTCCATCACTTTACGGAAGTTAGTGATACGAGTGCCGTGTTCAACGTAGTCACCGTGAGAGAAGTTGAGACGCATAACATTCATGCCAGCGTTTACAAGCTCAGTCAGTTTCTCTACAGACTCAGTTTTTGGGCCAATCGTACATACGATTTTGGTCTTTTTCATGGAAGAGTTTCTCCGATAAACAAAATGATTTTGAAGTTGGTGGTGGTTTTGAAGTGTTCTCGGCGGTAGCAACTTTATTTCGTCAATTGCCAAGTCTAGCTCACGAGTTCACAGCACTCCAAAACTGAAAGTCTTTCAACAGATTTAGTCATTTTATGACTGACTGTTTGATCAAAAATTTCAGAAAAATCGCCAGTTAGCGGCAGTATGGCGCGGACTATGGGCGTTATTTTTACTCAATTCTGTAATTTTTTTTCTTTTCGAGGCCGAATTCTACCACTGAATGACAGTAATATCACTGTCTAAGAATTGTCTTAGGACAAGGTTTTAGCGTGAAATATTAATTTTTTGGATCGAAATAAATGGACTTATTTGTTTCGTTTTAACTATACTTCGTTTCGATTCGTAACTTTAATTGTGTTTTATAATGTCGAAACGAAATACACAACTGAGAAGGCACACAATAGTTAAGCTGGTTAATGAACAAGGTGAGGTGAGTGTTGAGGCTCTCTCTTCTCAGTTTGAAACATCAGAAGTGACTATTCGCAAAGACTTAGCTTCTCTTGAAAAAAATGGCCAATTGCTGCGTCGCTATGGTGGTGCTATCGCATTACCGAAAGAAGTGATGCACGATGAATTGAATGAAAAAGTTTCAGTTCGAAAGATTTCTCTGGCTAAAGCTGCAGCGAAACTAATCCGTGATCATAATCGGATTGTGATTGATAGTGGCAGCACCACGGCGGCGTTAATTCAGCAACTGAATGACAAGCGAGGGCTGGTCGTGATGACCAACTCATTGCATGTCGCGAATGCACTCAATGAATTAGAAAATGAACCCACACTGCTGATGACTGGCGGTACTTGGGATACCCATTCTGAATCCTTCCAAGGCAAAGTCGCAGAATCGGTACTGCGCTCTTACGATTTTGACCAGCTGTTTATCGGTGCTGATGGCATCGATCTTGACCGGGGGACGACCACGTTCAATGAGCTGGTTGGGCTTAGCAAAGTGATGGCTGAAGTCTCGCGTGAAGTGATCGTGATGATTGAGTCAGACAAAGTGGGCCGCAAAATTCCGAACTTAGAGCTGAGCTGGGACAACATTGATGTCTTAGTCACAGATCATGAATTGAGTGACGAATTTGCCAAACAAATTGAATCTCACCAAGTGCGCGTGATCCGTGCAACCGTGAAATAAAAATCCCTTAGCGCGACTTATTAAGTCAGGGCGCGACAGTATAAAAAATATGGAGTTTAACTATGTGTGGAATTGTTGGTGCGGTTGCACAACGCGATGTTGCTGAAATTTTAGTACAAGGCCTACGCCGTCTTGAATACCGCGGCTATGACTCTGCGGGCGTAGCTGTTGTGGATAGCGATAAGCAGCTCACGCGTTTACGCCGTTTGGGTAAAGTACAAGAGTTGGCGGATGCGGTTGAAGCGGCGCAAGTCGCGGGCGGTACAGGTATCGCGCATACCCGTTGGGCAACGCATGGTGAGCCTTCTGAGATCAATGCTCACCCCCATATTTCTGGTGACATTACGGTGGTACACAACGGCATTATCGAAAACCATGAAATGCTGCGTACTATGCTGCAAGATCGTGGTTATGTGTTTACTTCACAAACGGATACTGAAGTCATTGCTCATTTAGTGGAGTGGGAATTGCGCAGTGCTTCCTCTTTATTAGAAGCGGTACAAACCACCGTTAAACAGCTTACAGGAGCTTACGGCACTGTGGTGATGGATCGTAACGACCCTTCGCGCTTAGTGGTCGCTCGCTCAGGTAGCCCAATTGTGATTGGTTTTGGTATCGGTGAAAACTTCCTTGCGTCAGACCAACTCGCGCTACTTAACGTCACACGCCGCTTTATGTATCTGGAAGAGGGGGATGTAGCGGAAATGACTCGTCGTGATGTGCGCGTATTTGATGCTCTGGGGCAACCCGTACAACGTGAAATCAGCGAATCCAATCTAGAACATGATGCTGCGGACAAAGGTCACTACCGCCACTACATGCAAAAAGAGATTTTCGAGCAGCCAAAGGCGCTGATCAATACCATGGAAGGGCGTATTACCCATGACTGCGTGGTGGTGGAAAGCATTGGTGTGCACGCGGCAGAGATTCTGGCAAAAGTGGAACATGTACAGATCGTCGCCTGCGGTACTTCTTATAATGCAGGGATGACGGCACGTTACTGGTTTGAATCGTTAGCGGGTGTGAGCTGTGATGTCGAAATCGCGTCTGAATTCCGCTATCGCAAATTTGTCACGCGCCCCAATAGCCTACTGATCACTCTATCTCAGTCTGGTGAAACGGCAGATACCTTAGCCGCGCTACGTTTAGCGAAAGAGAAAGGCTATATGGCGGCGATGACGATTTGTAACGTTGCGGGTTCTTCTCTCGTGCGTGAATCGGATTTCGCCTTTATGACTCGCGCAGGTACTGAGATTGGTGTGGCTTCAACCAAAGCCTTTACCACTCAGCTAGTCACATTGTTGATGCTGGTGACTGCACTTGGTAAGCAGCAACAGCGCATTGGTCGCGAGTTAGAAGCTGAGATCGTACATGCATTGCATCAACTGCCGAAGCAGATTGAAACCGCATTGTCGTTTGAAAAACAGATCGAAACGCTCGCGGAAGATTTTGCTGATAAGCATCATACCCTCTTCTTGGGGCGCGGTGAGTACTACCCGATTGCGGTAGAAGCGTCTCTTAAACTGAAAGAGATCTCTTACATCCACGCAGAAGCCTATGCAGCGGGCGAGCTAAAGCATGGCCCATTGGCGTTAATTGATGCGGATATGCCAGTGGTTGTGGTTGCACCAAGCAATGAACTGTTAGAAAAGCTTAAATCCAATATTGAAGAAGTGCGTGCGCGCGGTGGTTTATTGTACGTATTTTCCGATGAAGTGGCGGGCTTTGAAGCGGATGAGACGATGAAAATCATTGCGATGCCGCATGTTAGCGAGATTGTGGCTCCGATTTATTACACCATCCCAATGCAACTGCTCTCTTACCATGTGGCTTTAATCAAAGGTACCGATGTTGACCAGCCTCGTAACCTTGCTAAAGCGGTAACTGTCGAGTAAATGTTCAATAAATCAAAGGGCTACCAGATGGTAGCCCTTTGTTTATCCAGCGCATTGCCATTAAGGATTGGTATTTAAGTACGCTTGTGTCGAGATCCGAGTCCAATCACGCACTTTGGTTAAGTAAGCCTGCTGAGAGTCGATGATCTCTTTAGCGAGCGGATCGCTTGCTGCCTGCTCTTGCAGAAGTTCATTGTTGGCTTGGCGTAGTGCGGCAAGTACTGCGGGTGGAAAATCACGAACTTTGATGTCTGGGTACTCACTTTTCATCGCTGCCCAGCTCGTCGCATTCGCATCGATCGCTTGGTTGTACATATCGAAAGCGGCGACGCGGAAAGCGGTTTCTAAGATCACTTGGATGTCTTTTGGTAGCGTATCCCACTTCTTCTTATTGACTAAAAATTGCGTTTCGGAGCCCGGTTCATGCCATGCGGTGTAGTAATAAGGGGCAATTTTATGAAAGCCCATGCGCAGATCAAAGGCTGGGCCAACCCATTCCAGTGCGTCGATGGTGCCGCGTTCTAGCGAGGTATAAAGCTCCCCCGGTGCAATGTTCGTGGGTTTCGCGCCAAGTTTTGCCAACACTTCACCCGCAAATCCCGGAATACGCATTTTCAGCCCTTGCAGATCGTCAACGCTGTTGATCTCTTTTTTAAACCATCCGCCCATTTGAATATCTGAGTTACCGCCCGGAAACGACAAGAGGTTATGCGGCGCGTACACCTTCTCCATCAACGGCATCCCGCCGCCATAATAGAACCAAGCGTATTGCTCAGTTGCGATCATGCCAAACGGCATCGAAGAGAAAAAGAGGGTATTCGGAACCTTGCCTTTCCAATAATAAGAGCTGGAGTGACCGAGATCGTATTGACCGGATTTCACCATATCAAACACGCCCAGCGGTGCTTTGTGTTTGTTGGCCGAGTCGATACGGATTTGAATGCGGCCATTGGACATTTCAGCGGCCAATTTCGCCATGTTTTTTGGTGCATCGCCGAGGATAGGAGTATTCGCCCCCCACGTTTCGGCCAGCGTCAGTTTATAAACGGGTGGTTCGTTGGCCTGCGCGGTTCCTAAAACTGTGCTCAGGACAAGGGCCAGCATGATGCGGCTTTTATTTAAATAGGTTGTGATTGGCATAACTTCCTCATTGTTATCGTTATTGAAGCTGTAGAGTCTAAGTTGCTGAAAAAAGAGTCAATCATCAAGGGTGGCAGAAGGGGAGGAGTGTTTTAGTCTGAAATACTAACTTTGCGTGTAAATGAAGCATGATACCAATGACTAGTCAGTATCAAACTGGCGATATTGAGAGGAAATTTTGACTCGATAGCATTTTATTTTGATTCCAGAAATGTTTGATGGGTCACGCCAAGATGAAGCACCTTGGCGTGATGGGTTAGATATCGCTGAAATATTGGTGGGTGGCAAGATAGCGCAGAGCTTCAGATTGCCCCATGTAACGCGCTAAGGTTTTCGTGGGCACATTGCGAAGATCAACTACGATCAAGCCATCTAGTGCGTTATTGAACGCAGGATCCACATTAAAGCTCACCAGCTTTCCGTTTAATCCTAGATACTGGCGTAGTAGCACCGGAATTCCCTTTCCTTCATCGATCCGAGCAATCACTCGTGACAGGAGTTGCAAGTCGGCAAGTGACGTCAAAAGGCTGGCATTCCATTGTGCTTGCCCTGTAGGTAGAGGGTTGGTGGCCATCACTAACTCGGCTTGTTCACTATCGTAATAATGCAGAGTCATGGTATCGGCGAGTAAACGTCTGGCTTGTTCACTGTAATCGTTGCTGATACTCACAGGGCCAAAAAGGTGGGTATATTGTGGGTGGCGTTCGACATAAGTACCAATGCCTTTCCAAAGCAAAAGCAGGGCCGCCATGCTTTTTTGATATTGGCTGTCAATCACCGAACGCCCCATTTCAATCGCATTGCCCATGTTATTGAGGAAGCGTTGATCATAATGAAATAGGGTACTGGAGTAGAGGCCGCTGATCCCCTTGTGCTCAATAAGCTTATCAACGAGCCCTAAACGGTATGCGCCCACCAGCTGATTTTTCTCTCTATCCCAAATGAATAGGTGAAGGTAATCGCGATCAAATCGATCAATATCCAGCGCACAGCCCGTTCCTTCGCCCACCTCACGGAAATTCAACTCGCGAATGCGGCCAATTTCATGCATCAACGAAGGAATGTTATCCGCTGTGGTGCAATACACATCAAATTGGTTATGGCGCAGCATATGGTCGGCGTAAGGCAACTGCGCGATATCTTCGAGCAGATCGGCTAATGGAAGGCGCTCTGCAACGGGAGGCAAGGATCGATCACTGGCGGTCTTGTTGCGCACGGGAGAAGATTGCAAAAGATAGGTATTGAGGCGCAGATAATTGACCAACTGTTGATCACAAAGATGCTGTACTTCGCTGTGTGAAATCCCCTCACCAATCGCGATACCAATTTGAGTATGCTGCTTATTGAGCAGCTCGCGCCCCAACATCAAGGTGCGCAGCATAGGGTGAATTTTTCCTGCAAGGTAAAAAGGGGTTGAGTTATGGCCATCAATATAAACTGGGACCGTATGCGCTTGATGTTTTTTAACGAGGCGGCTGACCGATTGGCTCCACTCTTTGTCCTCCAAACGACCTTGCTTGCTGTCAACCAATTGGGAGACTTCCCCAGCAGGAAACATCAGTAGCAACCCACCTTGCTCAAGGTGTTTATGCGCTTGACGAAGGGCATGCAGATTCGCTTTTGCGGCATCGGCACCTTCAAACACATCGACGCCGATAAATAGTGAGGTAAGCTCGGGCACCAGCTTTAAATACTGATTAGCGAGAATTTTTACATCTGAGCGAACGCAAAGCAGCAGCTCAGCCAAAATCACCCCTTCAACGCAGCCTAAAGGATGGTTAGCGACCACGATAGTTGCCCCTTGAGCTGGAACATGTGTGAGCTTGCCGCGTACTACTTGATAATCGATACCAAGAACATCCAAGGTAAAGCGCAAAAACGCTTGAGTATCACCGCTTGCTGGACGTTGAGCATAGAATTGATTGAGACGTTTCAGTCCTGTTGCCCATTCCGCTAAGTGTTCACCTAAACCAAATGGGGTTTTTCGTGGCAGAACAAATGGAGAAGTAGAAAGCATAGCAACCTCTTATGTGATGGTTTACCAAGAGGCTAGAGGCTACATATTGCAAAATCGCGACAGTCTGATGAGCTTTTTGTTGCGCGGAATATCCTTGAACAGTCACCGCAAGGTATTTGGTGATAGGCAGTGAAAATAAGCTGAAATTTATGTGACAATTTCAGAAATAAGTCCATTTGCTCACAATTTGTACAAAAAGTGTGATGCACGAGGAATTTTAATGCTAGTTTGTTTAGGCGGGTAAAACGCAACTAATCAAAACAACATTACACCTTTGATTTGCTGATCTGGAATAGACGGGAGCTTATGCTCCCGTTGCCATTTCTAGAGCATAAAATGGTGGGTTAGAGTGCCGTCTTAAACCGTTCAGAAACGTTAAGGATAAGCTTACTTGACCCATTGTCTGACCCAAATTCGTCAGGTACAAAAAAGGTTAGTAAGCACTAGGCCTACTAACCTTCTGGAATCTGGTGGCCCCTCCCAGGTTCGAACTGGGGACCAAGCGATTATGAGTCGCCTGCTCTAACCACTGAGCTAAGGGGCCAAATTAGGTGTCAGATTATATTGGAAGGGGGTAGATGTGTCTAGCCAAAGCGGGTTCAATAGTGCTTACAATTTATTCACTTAGCTTGTATAAAAAAGAAAAGGTGAGCTCAGCTCACCTTTTTCAGTTCATAACCAACTTGAATTATTCATCCAAGAAGCTGCGCAGAACTTCTGAGCGGCTTGGATGACGCAGTTTACGCAGTGCTTTTGCTTCAATCTGACGAATACGTTCACGAGTTACATCAAACTGCTTGCCCACTTCTTCCAGAGTATGGTCGGTATTCATATCGATACCGAAACGCATACGTAGCACTTTCGCTTCACGAGGTGTTAGGCCTGCTAATACATCGCGAGTGGCAGCTTTAAGGCTGGTTGCGGTCGCAGAATCCAGTGGCAGCTCGAGGGTGGTATCCTCGATAAAATCACCCAGATGCGAATCTTCATCATCACCAATCGGTGTTTCCATGGAGATGGGTTCTTTGGCAATTTTCAGCACTTTGCGGATTTTGTCTTCTGGCATTTGCATGCGTTCTGCCAATTCTTCAGGCAGTGGCTCACGACCCATCTCTTGCAGCATTTGGCGCGAAATTCGATTCAGTTTATTGATCGTCTCGATCATGTGTACTGGAATACGAATCGTACGTGCTTGGTCAGCAATAGAACGAGTGATTGCCTGACGGATCCACCAAGTCGCATAAGTTGAGAATTTATAACCACGACGGTATTCAAACTTATCGACGGCTTTCATCAAACCGATGTTACCTTCTTGGATCAGATCCAAGAATTGCAGACCACGGTTGGTGTATTTCTTAGCAATCGAAATTACCAGACGTAAGTTTGCTTCAACCATCTCTTTCTTCGCACGGCGAGCTTTCGCCTCACCGATTGACATACGATGGCTGATGTCTTTGATGCGTTCAACAGACAGTGATGTCTCTTGCTCGATCATTTGTAGTTTCTGAATTGAACGGCGGATCTCTTCTTCTTGCTCACGGACTTTCGCTACGTAAGGCTTGTCAGAAGCAAGGACTTTATCCAGCCACTCTTCATTCGATTCATTGCCTGTAAATAGGGCGATGAACGATTTCTTCGGCATCTTCGCGACTTCAACTACCGCTTTCATTACCAAACGTTCTTGGGTGCGAACACGATCCATTGAAGTGCGCAGAGTTTCAACCAAGTGGTCGAATTGCTTTGGTGTTAGGCGGAATTCACGGAAGATATCCAGCACTAAGTCTGACGCTTCAGAAGCTTGATGACTGTCACGACCAAATTCATTAACCGCTAATTGCAGGTTTTGGAACTTACCGCGCAGTTCATTGAATTTCTCACGAGCCAGTTCAGGGTCGATACCGACTTCTTCTTCGCTGTCGCTGCTTTCACCGTCGCCATCTTCGTCTTCATCTTCGACGACAGCATCATCTTCATCCGCGAGATCCGCTTCAGAAAGCTCAGAACCGATGTGAGTCGCGGTTGGCGCTTCGGTTTCCATGTCGTTAGGGTCAACGAAACCTGAAATCAGGTCAGTGAGACGTAGCTCTTCGGCCTGAACACGATCAAACTGCTCAAGAATATAAGGGATGGTTCCAGGATACTCA
Source organism: Vibrio cholerae ATCC 14035 (assembly GCF_000621645.1). Taxonomy (GTDB): domain Bacteria; phylum Pseudomonadota; class Gammaproteobacteria; order Enterobacterales; family Vibrionaceae; genus Vibrio; species Vibrio cholerae. The sequence goes on from NZ_KK211322.1 coordinate 21,984, forward strand.
GCAATCGCACTTTGAACTTGGTTAATACCATCTTCAATGCGCTTGGCAATATCGATTTCACCTTCACGTGTCAAAAGCTCAACCGTACCCATTTCACGCATATACATACGTACTGGATCGGTGGTGCGGCCAATCTCACTCTCTACGCTAGAAAGTGCCGCGGCGGCTGCTTCAGCAGCATCTTCGTCAGTGATGGTAGTATCATCGCTGAGGGCAAGATCATCGGCATCAGGTGCGGTTTCCACCACCTTAATGCCCATGTCATTAATCATCTGAATAATATCTTCCACCTGCTCTGAATCAACGATTTCAGCAGGCAAGTGGTCATTTACTTCGGCGTAGGTCAGATAGCCCTGTTCCTTGCCGCGAAGGACAAGTTGTTTAAGCTGTGACTGCGGATTTTGATCCATAGACGGTATCCAACTTCGTATCTGGTGAAGGAATAAGTATGCGCAATGCAAACCACGTATACTAACAAATTTATTCTTTGCTGACTATCTCAACAGAGTTACGCTTTCAAGCCTTTTAAGATCAAGTCTTGTAGCTCTCTTTTCTCTTCGGTTGATAAACCGACACTTCGCTCTTTGGCCTGCAAATTTTCAATTTGTTTTTCTACGCACTGGGCAAGAATTTTGTCCAATGAGTCTAAAAATAGTTCTTCTTGATTGTCTTCGACAAGGGGAATTTCCCAACTTGCCAGACGAGACAGAAGTGTCTCATTTTTTGAGTCTCGCCAATGTTCGAGTAATTGACCCGTAGTGATATGGGGATATTGACGACATTTCTCAAGTACTTCACTGAAGGTATCGAGACCAGGGATCATCAAATGACGCACGCTCGCTAGGTCTGGTACCAATTCAGCATAGCTCGGATTTTGTATCAAGAGCGCGATAACATCACGCATTGGGGTCCGTTTTATTGCTTTATGTGGTGCGGGTCGATTTTCTGTCTTACGTGCTTTTTTACGGCGCAGTTGGTGATCAAAGCCTGTCCGTTCATCGAGTAATTTCTCTAGGATCTCTTGTAAAAAAGGATCCGGAATTTTGTCGATAAGTGGTGTTGCAACGGCGCGCAGTGCCGATTTACCTTCATGGCTACCCAAGTTAATTTGGTGCAGTTCAATCAAGTTCTCAAATAAGTACTGCGACAGTGGTGTAGCATTGGCAACCTGTTGTTCAAAATCGGCTTTGCCGTATTTACGCACGTAGCTATCGGGATCTTCACCGTCCGGCAGAAACAGAAACTTTAAGATATTGCCGCTTTTGAGGTAGCTGAGTGCATTTTCTAATGCGCGCCATGCGGCATCACGTCCAGCTCGGTCACCATCATAACAACAGATGACATGGTTAGTTTGGCGAAACAACAGTTGTAAGTGATCGCCTGTGGTTGAGGTGCCCAGAGAGGCTACAGAGTAATCGACACCATATTGAGCGAGTGCCACGACATCCATATAGCCTTCCACCACTAGGATTTGTGGTGGTTCACGGTATGCCTGCAGGACTTCATAAAGGCCATACAGCTCTTTGCCTTTATGGAAAATCGGGGTTTCAGGCGAGTTCAGGTATTTCGGTGTACCTTGCTCTGTAATACGGCCACCAAAACCAATGACTCGACCTCGACGATCGCGAATTGGGAACATGACTCGTCCGCGAAAGCGGTCATAACGGCGGCCGTTATCGTTTTCAATCAGCATACCTGCGGTGACAAGCATATCTTCACTGCTGCGCTGCTGACCAAAATTGCGCCGTACAAGATCCCATTCATCCGCTATGTATCCAATGCCAAATTTCTGGACGATTTCTCCAGATAAACCACGATTTTTTAAGTATTCAATCGCATGCTTGTTGGCAGGAACTTTAAGCTGCTGACGATAAAACTGGGCGATGCTGCCCATCAAGTCATACAGGCTGCGCTTATCTTCACTTTTGACGGCTGGCGTATTTTTCGCAAAGGGGCTGGAAGGCGTTCTTTCTTCACGCTGAACTTCAAGACCTATGGTCGACGCCAGCTCTTCAATGGCCTCAGGAAACTCCATGCGTTCATATTCCATGACAAAATCGATGGCATTGCCATGAGCACCACAGCCGAAGCAGTGATAGAACTGTTTTTCCTGACTGACACTGAATGAAGGGGTTTTTTCGTTATGGAAAGGGCAGCAGGCGCTGTAGTTTTTGCCTTTCTTCTTCAGTTTTACGCGTGCGTCAATAACGTCGACAATATCGAGTCGAGCAAGGAGGTCATCAATAAAACTGCGGGGGATGTGTCCTGCCATAAATCTTTGCATGCACCGAAAGATAGGGTCAAATACAAACAAGCCGTGCTTTCCAAAGGATTGCACGGCTTGCTGTAATTGGGTTGGGATTAAGCCAGTTTAGCGCGGACCAAACCGCTCACTTTACCCATGTCTGCACGCCCTTGAATATGCGGTTTAAGTACAGCCATCACCTTACCCATGTCTTGCATGCCTGCGGCGGCTGATTCAGTGATTGCGCTGTCAATCAGGGCTTTCACTTCATCATCGCTCAGAGGTTGAGGCATAAACTCCTCAAGTACGGTGATCTCTGCTTTTTCCGCATCAGCCAAGTCTTGACGACCTGCTGCTTCGTATTGGCTTACAGAGTCGCGACGCTGTTTCACCATCTTGGTCAGCACTGCAACAATGTCGTCATCGCTCAGAGTGATCTGCTCATCGACTTCACGTTGTTTAATAGCGGCCAACACTAAACGGATAGCGCCAAGGCGTGGTTTATCCTTGGCTTTCATCGCTAGTTTTTGCTCTTCTTTGAGATTCTCAATCAGAGCCATAACAAATTCCTTAGTTTAGGAAGCTGTTATTAGTACAGACGAACGCGACGTGCGTTTTCGCGAGCTAGCTTCTTAGCGTGACGCTTTTGAGCAGCTGCTTTAGCGCGTTTGCGAACGGTAGTTGGCTTTTCGTAGTGCTCACGACGGCGCACTTCAGAAAGGATACCTGCTTTTTCGCAAGAGCGTTTGAAACGACGCAGAGCTACGTCGAACGGTTCGTTTTCACGTACTTTAACTACTGGCATATGCCTTTCACCTCGGGGGTTAATTCGTTAATGCTGATATTTTGATGACCAGAGCAGCAAGAACCCTTGTGCGCCAAGTCGATAACCAGCCAGATCAAAATGGTGCGGAATTTTAATCCGATCGTCCTTCCTTTGTAAAGCACTTTGTCGCTTACATTCTGGACAAGGTTTGTTTGTCGCGCCAAGGCGAGGTAACATGACGTCATATTTGATTTTAGATGGCAGCGTGCTGAGAAAACTATGCGCATTATTGGTATTGAAACCTCTTGTGACGAAACGGGTATCGCGATTTACGATGACGAAAAAGGACTGCTGTCTCATAAGCTTTACAGTCAGGTAAAACTGCATGCCGATTATGGTGGTGTGGTGCCTGAGCTGGCTTCGCGTGATCATGTAAAAAAAACCATCCCACTCATCAAAGCGGCGATGGCAGAGGCAAACGTGACGCCGCAAGATTTAGACGGTGTGGCTTTTACCGCAGGCCCCGGTTTGGTTGGGGCGCTCTTGGTTGGCGCTACGATTGGGCGCAGTTTAGCGTACGCTTGGGATGTGCCAGCGGTGCCGGTTCATCACATGGAAGGGCATCTTCTTGCTCCGATGCTGGAAGAGAATCCGCCGCCGTTTCCGTTTGTCGCTTTGCTGGTATCGGGTGGTCACACCATGCTGGTGGAAGTGAAAAACATTGGTGAATACCGCATTTTAGGTGAGTCTATCGATGATGCGGCTGGCGAAGCCTTTGATAAAACGGCCAAATTGATGGGATTGGATTATCCAGGTGGCCCGTTATTGGCCAAGCTGGCGGAAAAAGGGACTCCGGGACGCTTTAAATTTCCCCGTCCTATGACGGACAGACCGGGGCTCGATATGAGCTTTTCCGGTTTAAAAACTTTTACTGCCAATACCATTGCTGCAAATGGCGACGATGAACAGACCCGTGCGGATATTGCTTACGCCTTCCAAGAGGCCGTGTGTGACACTTTAGTCATTAAATGTAAACGCGCATTGGAGGAGACAGGACTTAAGCGTGTGGTGATTGCGGGTGGTGTGAGTGCCAACAAGCAGTTGCGTGCTGATTTGGAAAAACTCGCGAAAAAAATCGGTGGCGAAGTGTATTACCCACGTACTGAATTTTGTACCGATAACGGAGCGATGATCGCTTATGCGGGCATGCAACGTTTGAAAAATGGTGATGTGTGTGAACTTGGCTTGCAAGCTCGCCCGCGTTGGCCGATTGATCAGTTAACGTCAATTCAGAAATAAGTACGACGAAATGGTATTGAAACGGTCGCGCTAGTGGCCGTTTTTTCTAAACAAAAGAATGAATTAGATAATGCTGAATTTCTGCTCAGAGTTGTCTGCTTGGCATCTCATGTTACAGTCAGCGTCTACTTTATTGATGGATAAATAACTAAAATGAATTCGATGCTGATTGATGGCCAAAAAATGGCTTACCTTGATGTCGGGGAAGGCGAAGTGTTGCTCTTTGGGCACAGCTATTTGTGGGATCACCAAATGTGGGCTCCACAAGTGGCTGCGTTAAGTCAACGCTATCGTTGTATTGTGCCGGATTTTTGGGCGCATGGCGCTTCAGAGGCCGCCCCTACTGCGATGAGCAATCTCAAAGATTACGCTCAGCATATGTTGGCGCTGATGGATCATCTGCAGATTGAGTATTTCTCTGTGATTGGCTTGTCGGTGGGAGGAATGTGGGGCGCAGAGCTGGCCTTACTTGCGCCAAAGCGAGTTCAATCTCTGGTTATGATGGATACTTTCGTGGGTCTTGAACCGGAAGTGACCCACAAAAAATACTTTACCATGTTAGATACCATTGCTCAGCTGCAAGCGGTGCCCGCTCCGATTGTGGAGGCGGTTGTTCCTATGTTTTTTGCATCTAACACGTTGAAAAACGAGTTGCCTGTTGTGGCGCAATTTCGCTCGGCTCTGCAAGGTTTGAGCGGCGAGCGTGCTGTTGAAGTGGCGCGTTTAGGGCGCATGATTTTCGGGCGTCGTGATTTGATGGATGAGATCGAACACTTAACTCTGCCTGTACTCATCATGGTCGGCAGTGAAGATACTCCTCGCCCAGCGTTAGAGTCTTACCTGATGCAAGATACGATTCGAGGCAGTCAACTTGAAGTGATTGAAGGGGCGGGACATATCAGTAGTTTGGAGCAGGCAGAATCGGTGACACACCACCTGCAAACGTTCTTAGCAACCGTATATTGATTTTTCTGCCATTGATGAAATGGCGATCACCTATTGAGCCGCGCACGGTTACACGACGCGGCTCTCTTCATCATCGCTCGGCTTCTTATTCTTTTCACCGACCTTGGGCTCGGTACCCGCAAACAGGCGCTTCACGTTTTGATGATGGCGCAGCACAATCAAACAGCACAACATGGCAACTGGAAGCGTGTACTGTGGCTTAATCAGCCAAGTGTAGAGGGGCGCGAGCAACACAGTGACTAAGGCTGCAAGCGACGAGTAGCGAAACAGTACGACAACGACAAGCCATGTGGCCATCACCATAGCGGTTAAATCGAGCCCAATCGGTGCGATTGCACCTAACGCGGTTGCCACGCCTTTTCCACCTTTGAAATGGAAAAAAATCGGGTACATGTGACCAAGGCAGGCGGCGATTGCCACCAATCCCAACATAAAAGGTTCAATATTGAGGAAGTAGCCGCCCCAAACTGGGATGGTGCCTTTGAGCATGTCACACAATAAAACGGCCACTGCGGCTTTTTTGCCGCCGATGCGCAGTACATTGGTGGCTCCGGGGTTTTGTGAGCCCACGTTACGCGGATCGGGGAGACGCAGAACACGACAAATCAACACCGCACTGGAAATTGACCCCAGTAGATAGGCAAAAATGATCATGCTGAGCGCCAATGGAGTCATAACAGCCTCAAACTGCGTGTTTCGAAAAGTTATCTCGAATAAGTATTTGTATTCCCTGTTGAATAAGAAAAAATCTTTTAGGATTTAGCATCTTGAACAGGTTTGGGTATATCATATCGCGATTGAGCGGATAGTACGATTTTTTCATCGGTTTGGGTATCCGACCTGTGAACAGGAAGCGATTGAGCATGGATAAAGTGTTTATTGAACAGTTGGAAGTGATCACGACGATTGGGGTCTACGACTGGGAACAGCAGATCAAGCAGAAATTGGTGCTCGATCTGGAAATGGCGCACGACAACCGTGCAGCGGGAAAAAGTGATGATGTAGCGGATGCTCTGGACTATGCCCAAGTCAGCCAAGCTGTGCTGGAGCATATCGAACAAGGGCGTTTTTTACTGGTAGAGCGTGTGGCTGAAGAAGTGGCTGAACTGATCATGACTCGCTTTGCTGTGCCTTGGCTCCGCATCCGCTTGACCAAGCCGGGCGCAGTGCCGCAAGCCAAAGGAGTCGGCGTGATCATCGAGCGAGCGCGTGGATGATCACCGCTTATATTGGTGTGGGCTCAAATCAGGATCGCCATCAGTCGATTGAAGCTGGCCTTCGTGCATTAGCCGAGCTGGCGAGCCAGTGGCGTCTGTCCACGATTTATGAGTGTCCATCCGTTGGGTTTGCCAGCCATCCTTTCTTCAATCTGATGGTTGAGATGGAGACAGAGCTCGCGCTGCCTGAATTGATGAAGCAGTTAAAAGCGATCGAGCTGCGTTGTGGCCGTTTGCCGAATGCACAAAAGTATCAGGATCGAACACTGGATCTTGATATTGTGCTGTATGGCGATTGTGTATCGGAGAATGATCCAGTGCTGCCTCGACCGGATATCTATCGCTATCCGTTTGTGATTCAACCTTTATATGAGCTCTGTCCGCAGCGAGTGATTGCTGGTGATGGTCGAACTGTTGAGCAGATTTGGCAACAAGCGCAGGATTTAGCATCACTCACCCCAGTACCGATCTGGTTTTCTATTAACGAGAAGAAACAATCATGAGTTATTTTGAGTCGTTCATTCTGGCTTTAATTCAAGGCTTTACCGAGTTTTTACCGATTTCTAGCTCCGCACACCTGATCTTGCCTTCGGCTATTTTAGGTTGGGAAGATCAAGGCTTGGCCTTTGATGTGGCGGTACACGTGGGAACGCTCGCCGCGGTCGTGCTCTATTTTCGAAAAGAAGTGGTTTCGTTATTAAGTGCTTTTTTTGCTTCGATTTTTAAAGGTGATCGCAGCAAAGAAGCCAAATTGGCGTGGTTGATCGTGCTGGCTACGATTCCGGCTTGTCTGTTCGGTTTTGTGATGAAAGATATTGTTGAGCTCTATTTGCGCAGCGCTTGGGTTATCGCGACAACGACTATCGTGTTTGGCCTTTTACTCTGGTATGTCGATAAACATGCAGAGCTCAAAGCCGACGAATATCAAGCGGATTGGAAAAAAGCGCTGTTTATTGGTTTGGCGCAGGCCGTGGCTATTATTCCTGGCACTTCACGCTCTGGTGCAACCATCACTGCTGCGCTCTATCTTGGCTTTACCCGTGAAGCGGCGGCGCGTTTTTCATTCTTAATGTCGATTCCAATTATCGTATTGGCGGGCAGTTATCTCGGATTGAAACTGGTGACCAGTGGTGAACCCGTACACAGCGGTTTCTTACTGACAGGCATCATCACTTCATTTATCAGTGCTTACATCTGTATTCACTTCTTCCTGAAGCTCATCTCTCGTATGGGCATGACCCCGTTTGTGATTTATCGCTTAGTGCTTGGTGTAGGCTTATTTGCGTTTTTATTAACTCAATAATCACCTGCCAGCAAGCGCCTTTTCTAGGCTTTATGGTATAAATAGGCAGCATTCGAGCAAGTGACCAACGCCACGATTTTGTGGCGTTGGTTTTGAAAGAAAGATGGATTGGTTATGCGAGTATTTGCTTTGACCCTAAGCCTGCTATTGGTCTGGCTGCTTTATACCCTGATGTGGGGCAAAAACGGTGTGATGGATTTTCGCGCTGTACAAGCGGAAATTGAAGTGCAGCAGCAGGTGAATGCCAACCTTCACCTACGCAACCAAGAGATGTTTGCTGAAATTGATGACCTGCGCCAAGGGCTAGATGCGATTGAAGAGCGTGCCCGTAACGAATTGGGTATGGTCAAAGATGGAGAAACCTTCTATCGCATCATCGGTGAGGAGTCGCGCCAATGAACAACATGACAGCGATTGTCCCCGCCGCGGGTGTGGGTCGCCGCATGCAAGCGGATCGCCCTAAGCAGTATTTAACCTTGCTCGATAAAACGGTGCTCGAACACACCGTTGAACATCTTTTAGAACATCCTCTCATCGAACACGTGGTAGTGGCGGTGAGTGCTGATGACCCCTATTTTGCGAATTTGCCTCTGGCGCATCATCCGCGTGTGATTCGTGTCGATGGCGGCAAAGAGCGGGCGGATTCGGTATTGTCGGCACTGGAGTATGTCTGCCAGCATCGCCTCAGTGAATGGGTATTGGTGCATGATGCGGCGCGTCCGTGTGTGACTCACGCCGATATCACTCAGCTCATCACCACGGCTTTAGCTCATCCGATTGGTGCGATTTTGGCCTCGCCCGTGCGGGATACCATGAAACGTGGCGATCACTTACAGCAGATTGTGCATACGGTCGATCGCACTGCGCTCTGGCATGCGCTGACACCGCAAATGTTTCGTGCCCAATCACTGCGTGAGAGGTTATTCGCCGCTTTACAGCAGCAAGTCACGATTACCGATGAAGCCTCAGCCTTTGAATGGTGTGGTGAAAAGCCTGCTTTAGTGGCAGGACGTGCCGATAATCTCAAAATTACTCAACCTGAAGATCTCGCGTTGGCCGAGTTCTATTTAAGTCGTAATAAGGAAAAATCATGATCAGAATTGGCCACGGCTTTGATGTACACCGTTTTGGCGGCGAAGGTCCCATCATTATTGGTGGAGTGAAGATCCCTTATGAACAAGGATTGATCGCCCATTCTGACGGTGATGTGGCACTGCACGCATTAAGTGATGCCTTGCTCGGCGCGATTGCTGCCGGAGACATTGGCCGCCACTTCCCGGATACCGATGATAAATGGAAAGGGGCAGACAGCCGCGAGCTCCTCAAAGATGTGTATCGCCGTGTCAAGGCGCAAGGTTATGTGCTTGGTAATGCGGACGTCACTATCATTGCCCAAGCGCCGAAAATGGCCCCTTATATTCAGGCGATGTGCGCGGCGATTGCCGAAGATCTGGAAACCGATCTGGGCAACATCAATGTCAAAGCGACCACGACAGAAAAACTCGGCTTTACCGGACGTAAAGAAGGTATTGCCTGTGAAGCGGTTGTACTTTTGCGCAAAGCTTAACTCAGCCTATAAAAAATTTTGGAATTAAGATGACTGATATTCTCTCTCCTCTGGCTTATTTGTGCGGTAAACCGACTGCGAAGGCCAAACTCAAAGCGCTGCCAGAACACTTCCAAGTCAATGAAGTGTTGGGCTACTCCTTAACGGGACACGGCGAGCACTTGATGGTGCGTATTCGTAAGACAGGGGAGAACACCAGCTTTGTGGCCAATGAATTAGCCAAAGCCTGTGGCGTACCTTCACGCGCGGTGAGCTGGGCGGGTTTAAAAGACAGGCATGCCGTTACCGAGCAGTGGTTGAGTGTGCATCTGCCGAATGGCGAAACGCCGGATTTCTCTGCGTTTCTAGCACAATACCCTAGCATTGAAATTCTTGAGGTGACTCGCCACGACAAAAAGCTTCGTCCGGGTGATTTGCAAGGCAATGAATTTGTCGTCACCCTATCGGAAGTAAGCGATGTTGCAGCGGTATTAAGCCGTTTAGAAACGGTTGCTGAATTGGGCGTTCCCAATTACTTCGGTAGCCAGCGTTTTGGACGTCATGGCAATAACCTCAGTGAGGCGCGCCGTTGGGGGCGTGACAATGTCCGTTCGCGCAATCAGAATCAGCGCAGCTTATATCTGTCTGCGGCTCGTTCGTGGATTTTCAACCAGATTGTCTCAAAGCGAATTGAGCAGGGCTGTTTTGCCCGCTTTATTGAAGGTGATATCGCTTTAGCTGAGCAGCAAATGTTTAATGTTGATGGTGATTTAGCCCTTTGGGATCAGCGTTTGCAAGCTGGAGAAGTAGCGATTTCAGCGGCTTTGGCGGGCGATAATGCCTTGCCGACTTCTGGTCAAGCCTTGCCACTGGAACAAGCTGAATTGGATGCAGAGCCCGATTTAATGGCGCTGATCCGGGGGAATCGTATGCGCCATGATCGCCGTGCGATCGCCTTAAAAGCGCAAAACTTAAGCTGGCAAGTGCAAGAAGATCAAATCACTCTGCGTTTCTCATTGGATGCGGGTAGCTTTGCCACTTCCTTAGTGCGTGAATTGATCGAAGAGATCCCAGTGGTGCGTCATTACGATCAAGGCCATGAACAAGAGAGCCGCGATTCAGAGAGCGAAGATTAAGATGAAGATTCTACTCAGTAACGATGATGGCGTTTACGCACAAGGCATTCATGCTTTGGCGGATGCATTGCGTGATTTAGCGGAGATTGTGATTGTCGCGCCGGATCGTAACCGCAGTGGTGCCTCGAATTCACTGACCTTAGAGCATCCATTACGAGTGTCGCAAATTGCCGAGAATACCTATTCCGTGCAAGGTACCCCGACTGATTGCGTGCACTTTGCGCTTAATGAACTGATGAAAGACGCGCTACCGGATCTGGTACTGAGCGGAATCAATCACGGAGCTAACTTGGGTGATGATGTGCTCTATTCCGGTACGGTGGCGGCGGCAATGGAAGGGCATTTTCTTGGCGTGCAGTCGATCGCCTTTTCTCTGGCGGGAACTACTCATTTTGCTAGTGCTGCTCACTTTGTGCGTCAATTGGTCGAGCAACATCTGGCTAACCCGATTCCGACCAATCGCTTACTTAACGTGAATATTCCGGATCGACCTTTAGAACTCATTCAAGGTATTGAAGTCACACGCTTAGGTGCGCGGCATCACGCCGAAAGCATGATAAAGCAGAAAGATCCGCGTGGGCATGATATTTATTGGCTTGGTCCTCCGGGTAAAGAGCAAGATGCCGGTCCGGGAACGGATTTTCATGCGATTGAACGTGGCTGGGTGTCACTCACGCCGCTACAAGTTGACCTAACGGCACATGAGTCACTGCGTAGCATGGATCATTGGTTAAAGGAAAAGGTGAATGGCTAACCCAAAAGCCGACAGACTGATTCAATTTTTAACTGAGCAGGGGATTACCTCACCACAAGTGTTGGCGGCAATCCATGCACTGCCACGCGAGTTTTTCGTCGCACCGGCCATGATGCATCAAGCTTATGACAATAATGCCCTGCCCATAGGTCAAGGCCAGACCATCTCGCAACCCTATATCGTGGCGAAGATGACAGAGCTACTGGCGTTAACCCCAGAAACCAAAGTGCTAGAAATTGGTACGGGCTCTGGTTATCAAACCGCAGTGCTCGCCAAACTGGTTAATCATGTGTTTACTGTTGAGCGGATCAAAACCCTGCAATGGGATGCGAAAAGACGCTTGAAACAGTTGGATATCTATAACGTGTCGACGAAACATGGCGATGGCTGGCAAGGTTGGCCCGCTCGTGGACCTTTTGATGCGATCCTTGTGACGGCTGCTGCGGCAAAAGTGCCGCAAAGTCTATTGGATCAGCTTGCTGAGGGTGGTCGTATGGTGATCCCTGTGGGCGAAGACGAGCAATATCTGTACAAAATTGTGCGTCAAGGTGGGCAGTTTATCTCTGAGCGGGTTGAAGCTGTGCGTTTTGTGCCACTGGTCGCGGGAGATCTTGCCTGATGACGCTTTACTCTTTCCGACTGGGCTTATTATTGTTTTGCAGCTTATTATTCGGCTGTACTGCACCTACGCCAGCACCAGTCTCTGGATTGGGTAAAGATTACAACAAAGTTGAGCGTGGTAGTTACCGCGGAAGTTACTATGAAGTTAAAAAAGGCGACACGCTCTATTTTATTGCCTACCTCACAGATAAAGATGTAAATGATCTGATCAGTTACAACGATCTCGCTCCACCTTACACCATTCATCCTGGGCAAAAAATTAAGCTCTGGTTACCTAATTATACTCCTCCTGCTTATGGTGGAACGGGCGGTGCAGCTACCGTGGCTGTGGCTTCAAGCACAAGTGCAAGTGTTGCCAAAGCGGCGACGACGGCAACAGTTGCTCAAACCGTGAGCAAAAGCTCTAATACCAAAAATGTACAAAATGGGTCAACGAATAGTCAAAATTTGACTAAAAAAGATCCAGTTAAGACGGTTGATCAAACAAAAACAAAGGAGTATGTTGAACCTGTCGGTAAACAAAATGTTAATGTTAATGTAGCAAAAGCTAAACCTTCGGATGAGAAGATAGCGAAGTGGCTATGGCCGACAAAAGGTAGAGTCATAAAGAACTTTTCTGCGGGCGATCAAGGCAACAAAGGGATAGACATTGCTGGCCAACGTGGTCAGGCTGTCGTTGCTACTGCAGATGGAACCGTAGTGTATTCGGGCAACGCATTACGTGGTTATGGCAACCTAATCATCATAAAACATAATGAGCACTATTTAAGTGCCTATGCCCACAATGATCAGCTGCTAGCAAAGGAAGGACAAACTGTGCAAGCAGGCCAGAAGATCGCCACCATGGGAAGTTCTGGTACCAACAGCGTACGCTTGCACTTTGAGATCCGTTATCAAGGGAAGTCAGTGAATCCTAAACGCTACTTACCTTAACTCATATTGCTAAGGTCATACTGCAAAGGTTGTAAATCGCAATGACTCGCAAAGTTGCCAGGGGGAGGCCGCTATGAGTGTCAGCAATACCGTAACCAAAGTAGAAGAGTTCGATTTTGAAGATGAAGCACTGGAAGTGCTAGAAACTGATGCCGAGCTCACCAGTGATGAAGAATTAGTTGCTGTTGAAGGGGCAAGTGAAGACGTTCGTGAAGAGTTTGATGCTTCTGCGAAAAGTCTTGATGCGACCCAGATGTATCTCAGCGAAATTGGTTTTTCACCGCTCCTTACTGCCGAAGAAGAAGTGCTTTATGCTCGTCGTGCCTTACGTGGTGATGAAGCCGCACGTAAACGCATGATTGAAAGTAACTTGCGTCTGGTGGTAAAAATTTCACGCCGTTACAGCAACCGAGGATTAGCACTGCTCGATCTGATTGAAGAAGGTAATCTTGGTCTGATCCGTGCGGTTGAGAAATTCGATCCAGAACGCGGTTTCCGCTTCTCTACCTACGCAACATGGTGGATCCGTCAAACCATTGAACGTGCGCTGATGAACCAAACACGCACCATTCGTCTACCGATTCATGTCGTCAAAGAGCTGAACATTTATTTGCGTACTGCTCGCGAATTATCACAGCGCCTTGACCACGAACCTACACCAGAAGAAATTGCTCTTGAGTTAGACCGACCTGTCGATGATGTCACTAAGATGCTGCGTCTTAACGAACGGATCAGCTCAGTGGATACGCCAATTGGTGGGGATGGAGATAAGGCACTGCTGGATATTTTGCCAGACTCTCACAATGCCGATCCTGAGTTTTCAACTCAAGATGATGACATTCGTGAATCGCTGCTCAACTGGTTGGATGAACTTAATCCAAAGCAAAAAGAAGTGCTTGCGCGTCGCTTTGGGCTTCTTGGCTATGAACCATCGACCTTGGAAGAAGTGGGTCGTGAGATCAATCTCACTCGTGAGCGTGTTCGCCAAATCCAAGTGGAAGGTCTACGTCGTCTGCGTGAGATTTTGGTGAAACAAGGTTTGAATATGGAAGCGCTGTTTAGCGTCGAATACGACAACTAATTTTTCCAGACTCATCCAAAACTAAGGCACCCGGTGGGGTGCCTTGTTGTTTCTGGAATCTGTAGATTCCATGCTTGAGATATGGGCAATAACTAGAGCAGCTTTTTCAATTGATAGAGCATATCTAGAGCTTGGCGAGGAGTGAGCTGGTCAGGATCTACGCCTGCCAAGGCTTGCTCAACAGCACTCGGCTCAGGAATTAAGCTCAGCTGGTTGGCAATATCGACGCGGCTTGGCTTACGAGTCTCGGCAGGTTGTGAGCTTAATAGCTCAAGTTGTTGTAATTTGGCGCGCGCATTTTTAATCACGGGCTTGGGTACGCCAGCCAGTCCTGCTACGGCTAAACCATACGATTTACTCGCGGCACCCTCTTGCACTGCGTGCATAAAGGCGATGCCATCACCATGTTCAACCGCATCTAAATGAACATTCGCTAGATGAGGTAACACATTCGGCAGTTCGGTTAACTCAAAATAGTGAGTAGCAAACAGCGTCATGGCACCAATCTCTTTGGCAAGCCACTCGGCACTCGCCCAAGCGAGCGAGAGTCCGTCATAAGTACTGGTACCGCGGCCAATCTCATCCATCAACACCAAACTGTTACGGGTCGCATTGTGCAAAATATTGGCGGTTTCCGTCATCTCCACCATAAAGGTTGAGCGGCCGGACGCAAGATCATCGGACGCGCCGATACGGGTAAAAATACGATCTAGTGGGCCGATTGACGCACTTTCAGCCGGCACATAACTACCGATATGCGCCATCAGTGCAATCAAGGCGGTTTGACGCATGTAAGTCGATTTACCGCCCATATTCGGACCAGTAATGATCAGCATGCGTCGCTGTGGATTAAGTTCGATCGGGTTGGCGATAAACGGCTCATTCATTACTCGCTCTACCACAGGGTGGCGACCACCTTGGATGTGAATGCCCGCTTCTTGAACCAGCGTTGGGCGACAATATTCCAAGTTTTCTGCGCGCTCTGCGAGGTTTTGCAGCACATCCAATTGAGCAACGGAAGCCGCCAGTTGTTGCAGCTGCTCAAGATGCGGCATCAGCAAATCGAACAACTCTTCCCACAGCTGTTTTTCTAACGCTAAAGCACGAGACTTAGAATTGAGCACTTTATCTTCATGCTGTTTAAGTTCTTCGATGATGTAACGCTCAGCATTTTTTAAGGTTTGACGGCGTACATAGTGGGGAGGCACTAAATGGCTCTGACCCCGGCTCACTTGAATGTAGAAACCGTGCACATTGTTATAACCCACTTTCAGGGTATCAATGCCGTGACGATCGCGCTCTTCGGCTTCCAAGCGTTCCAGAAATTCGGTTGCGCCATTGGCTAAATCGCGCCATTCATCGAGTTCGGCACTGTAACCATCGGCGATCACGCCACCATCGCGGATCACCACGGGTGGGTTTTCTTTGATCGCACGTTCGAGTAAATCGCACAATTCATCCATTGGCTCGGCATGGGTGCGTAGCTCGGTAAGGTGAGGCTGCTTAAGCTCGCTCATGACCGAGTGCAATTCAGGTAACTGCTGCATGGCATGGCGTAGGCGAGCTAAATCGCGCGGCCGCGCTGAACGCAGCGCTAGACGGGCGAGGATCCGTTCAATATCGCCAATCTGTTTGAGCACGGGATGCAGTTCCCCATACAAAGCGGTTTCTTTGAGCTCAGTGATCGCATCTAAACGCTGATTGAGAGTGGCGTTATCGCGCATCGGTTGGTGGATCCAACGTTTGAGCATGCGGCTGCCCATGGGGGTAGCACAATGGTCGAGTACTTCTGCAAGCGTGTTATCTGTTCCACCCGCCAAGTTATGAGTGAGTTCAAGGTTGCGCCGCGTCGCGGCATCCAAAATCACCGATTGATCTTGGCGATCCCAAGTCAGTGAACGAATGTGTGGCAAAGCGGTACGCTGAGTATCTTTGACGTATTGGATCAAGCAGCCTGCTGCGCACAAGCCAAGTTTTGCTTGCTCAACCCCAAAGCCAACCAGATCGCGCGTGCCAAATTGCTGGTTGAGCTGCTGTTTCGCGGTATCGAGTTCAAATTCCCAAATCGGGCGACGGCGGTTGCCTTGGCGGCTTGCCATTAGATGCACTGGCGAAAAATCTTCAGGAAACAAGAGTTCACGAGGCGAAGTGCGTTGCAGCTCGGCGGCCATCTCTTCTTCGGTTTGCGGCTCACTGAGCTGAAAACGACCGGAGGTGATATCCATGGTTGCATAACCAAAGCGGCCGTTATGGTGATAAATCGCCGCGATCAGGTTATCGACTCGCTCTGAGAGCAGGGCTTCATCGGTCACCGTTCCCGGTGTCACAATCCGCACTACTTTGCGCTCAACGGGGCCTTTGCTGGTGGCTGGATCGCCAATCTGTTCGCAGATCGCGACCGATTCCCCCATCTGGACGAGTTTCGCCAAATAACCTTCCACGGCATGGAAAGGCACACCCGCCATAGGAATGGGTTCACCCGCCGATGCGCCGCGTTTGGTTAAGGAAATATCTAGCAGTTCAGAGGCGCGTTTGGCATCGTCATAAAACAGTTCGTAAAAATCACCCATGCGATAGAACAGCAGAATGTCTGGGTTTTCCGCCTTGAGTCTTAAATACTGTTGCATCATCGGGGTGTGGTGCGAAAGAGACTCGCTCGGTGAGGCGTTCGATTTCATCATAATCTTATGTCGCTGCTTATCATCATCTGTGCAGGCCTTGCGGCATTTCATCACAAGGCGGGCATGGGTCACTTAAAAACGGTTACAGAGAATAGCAAACCTGACTAGGGCGGGGCAATTGAGCTCTTGCTTTGCATGGTGATGACCTTAAGGCTCATCAGGCCATCGCCGCAAGAGGTTTACCGAAAAGCGCGTAGGGAGCGTGATATGGATACCAAGTCAAACCGGTTTCGACACTCAGCCTAAGCCGAGTGTCGGAAAGCTCGGTTAGGAAAATAATCCTGAGGATAAATAACGGTCGCCACGATCGCACACAATCGCTACCACTACGGATCCCGGATTTTGTTGGGCAATCTGCAAAGCGGCAAACACGGCTCCGCCAGAGCTGACGCCGGCGCAAATTCCTTCTTCACGCGCAAGGGCGCGAGCGGTCTGTTCGGCGTCAGTTTGAGTTACGTCCAGCACCTGATCGACTCGTGCAGCATCAAAAATGCCGGGGAGGTAGGCTTGCGGCCAACGGCGAATACCCGGAATCGCGCTGCCTTCCGAGGGTTGTAAGCCGATGATCTGAATCTGCGGATTTTGTTGCTTCAGATAACGAGAGACGCCCATTATGGTGCCTGTGGTGCCCATGCTTGAAACAAAATGAGTGATTTTGCCTTGGCTTTGCTGCCAGATTTCCGGCCCGGTTGAGCGATAATGCGCGTCAGGGTTATCCAAGTTATTGAATTGATCCAATACCTTACCTTTGCCTTCTTGCTGCATCTGTAAGGCTAAATCGCGTGCGCCTTCCATCCCTTGTTCTTTGCTAACCAAAATCAGCTCAGCGCCATAGGCGCGCATCGAATCTTTGCGCTCTTGAGTGGCGTTATCGGGCATGATCAGAATCATCTTGTAGCCTTTGATGGCGGCAGCCATAGCCAACGCTATGCCAGTATTACCACTGGTGGCTTCAATAATGGTATCGCCGGGCTGCAAACTGCCGCGCGCTTCGGCTTGCACAATCATATTAAGCGCTGGTCTATCTTTCACGGAACCCGCTGGATTATTGCCTTCGAGCTTCACCAATACTGTAGAGCGGCCTGCATTGAGGCGCTGTAAACGCACCAAGGGCGTTTGACCTACATAATCTTCAAGAGTGGGGAAATCAGACACAGAGCGATCCTTCTATTCTAATAGTGACAACCGATATACCCTTCCTACTTGAAGCTGCAGCGGTGTTGGCTACGTTTGTTCACCCCAATCACATAGTCTATCTATGCTCATGGGGACTCACTCACTTGCCGCCTACCTGCAACTCCAAGTTGTTTGGGTATAAAGCTTCTGTTGATTGACGGCGCAAGCGTAAGACGACTCTTTGCCAGCGGCGTTATTTTCATGTCAGCAGTATAAGAACGACTTTATCTTCGGCATACAATTTATTGCTAGAAATTATTCCAAAACGTTCTATTAATGTTCTTTTTTATAAACGATTTTCCTCATAATCTAGCAGCATAAAGGAAGCCATCTTGGCACTTGTGATTCTGGAGTAGAACAACATGAACCGAATTAAATCGACATTAACAGCGTTACTGCTAGCAGGCTCGTTCCAAGCCTCTGCGGCCGATCAAACCATTCTCAACTCATCTTATGATATTGCTCGTGAGCTGTTTGTGGCTTACAACCCTGTGTTTGCTGAGCATTGGCAACAAAAAACAGGGAAGACGGTCGAAATTAAACAGTCGCACGCTGGATCATCGGCTCAAGCGCGTTCTATTCTGCAAGGCCTAGCGGCAGATGTGGTGACGTTTAACCAAGTGACCGATGTGCAAATTCTGCACGACAAAGGCAAGCTGATCTCAGCAAACTGGCAAACCCTGCTACCAAACGCAAGCTCGCCTTATTACTCCACCACCGCATTTTTGGTGCGCAAAGGCAACCCAAAGAACATCCAAGATTGGAGTGATTTGGTACGTGATGATGTGAAAAGTGTGTTCCCGAACCCGAAAACCTCAGGTAATGCGCGTTACACCTACTTGGCAGCGCTAGGCTTTGCACAAAAACAATTTGGTCAGGATAACCAAGTGCAGCAAGATGAGTTTTTGAAGAAGTTTCTGGCTAACGTCGCGGTATTTGATACTGGCGGTCGTGGTGCAACCACATCATTCGTTGAGCGTGGGATTGGCGATGTGCTGATCACCTTTGAATCGGAAGTGAATAACATTCGTCAGCAATACGGTGCGGATGATTACCAAGTGGTGGTGCCGAAAACCTCGATTTTGGCTGAATTCCCTGTCGCGGTAGTGGAGAAAGTGGCAAAACGTAATGGGACTTATGATGTGGCGACCGAATACGTTTCATACCTGTACAGTGAGCCAGCACAGCGTTTGCTTGCAGAATTTAACTACCGTGTGCACGATGCCAAAGTACAAGCTGAGTTTGCTGAGCGTTTTCCCGCCGTTGAATTGCTGACTGTGGAAGGGATCGCCGGTGGCTGGGAGCAAGCGATGAAAACCCAGTTCGCCAATGGGGCTAAATTGGATCAACTGCTGCGCCGCTAATCTTGTCTGACATTTCTCTAGGTTGCCCAATGGATGGGCAACCTTAATTCCACCCTGATGTATCGAAAGAGGTTTTATGGGTCAAACGCTTGCACACTCTCGCCCGCGCCAGCAACGGGTTTTACCCGGTTTTGCGTTGAGCCTCGGTGTCTCTTTGCTGTTTGTCAGCTTGATCCTGCTGCTGCCTGCCACTGGGCTTATCATGCAGACCAGCAACATGACCTTTAGCGAGTATTGGCAAGTGATTGCCGACCCTCGTGTGGTGGCAAGTTATAAAGTAACGGTTGGCTCGGCCTTGATTGCTTCACTGTTTAATGGCTTGTTTGGTTTGCTGCTTGCTTGGGTGTTGGTGCGTTACACTTTTCCCGGCAAACGCATTCTTGATGCGCTGGTCGATCTTCCTTTTGCGCTGCCCACCGCGGTGGCAGGGATTACCTTGGCAACGCTGTATTCGGCCAATGGCTGGATTGGTAGCGTACTTGCTGAGTTAGGCATCAAGGTCGCTTATACGCCACTTGGTATTATTGTGGCGATGGCTTTTACCAGTATTCCCTTTGTGGTGCGCACGGTTCAGCCTGTGTTAGAAGAAATTTCCCGTGAAGAAGAAGAAGCGGGCATGACGTTAGGTGCATCCGACGCTGCTGTGTTTTGGAAAGTGATTCTCCCTTCACTCAAACCCGCTTTATTGGTCGGAACCGCGTTGTCTTTTACGCGCAGTTTAGGGGAGTTCGGAGCGGTGATCTTTATTGCCGGCAACATGCCTTACATCAGCGAAATTACCTCGTTAATGATCTTCGTGCGTCTGCAAGAGTTTGATTTCCCAGCGGCGAGTGCGATTGCCTCGGTTGTGCTGCTGACTTCACTTTTGTTACTGCTGATGATTAACCTCTGGCAAGGCGCTTATCTGCGTCGCATTCACGGACGATAAGGAATCAGTGTATGGCACATTCTCAGCCTTTACGTGTTGGTGAAAAGCCGTGGGTGAAATGGAGTTTGATCGCATTGGCTCTGCTATTGGTGGCCGTACTGCTGCTGATCCCACTGCTGAGCATTTTCCAACAAGCGTTTGCCAACGGCATTGGCGCTTATTTTAGTTACTTTAATGACCCCGATACGCGCCACGCGATTGGGTTAACGCTGGTGGTGGCGCTACTGACAGTGCCAATCAATCTGGTGTTTGGTGTGCTGCTCTCTTGGCTAGTGACCCGCTTTGAATTTGTTGGTCGCAAGTTTTTGATCACCTTGATTGATATTCCGTTCGCTGTTTCTCCGGTGGTGGCGGGGTTACTTTACCTGCTGCTCTATGGCACCAGTGGCTGGTTGGGTGAATGGTTGTATGAGCGCGATCTGCAAATCATGTTTGCTTGGCCGGGCATTGTACTGGTGACTGTGTTTGTGACCTGTCCGTTTGTGGCGCGTGAGCTAATTCCACTTATGCAGCAGCAAGGACGTTCGGATGAAGAAGCCGCAGTGATTTTGGGCGCATCATGGTGGCAACTGTTTCGCCGAGTCACTCTGCCTAACATTAAGTGGGCGCTGATTTATGGCGTGATCCTCACCAATGCTCGCGCGGTGGGGGAGTTTGGCGCGGTAGCGGTGGTTTCAGGCAACATTCGTGGTGAAACCAATACCTTGCCTTTGCATGTACAGCTTCTGTACGAGGATTATCAATCGCAAGCGGCCTTTGCTAGCGCTTCGCTACTGGCGTTTATCGCCCTATTAACACTATTACTGAAAGCTTTGGTCGAGTGGCGTCAAGAGCGCCTTCAGGCGGTCGAGCATAATGAGCAGGGAACCTTATGAGCATTCGTCTAGATAATATCTCTAAACATTTTGGCCAGTTTCAGGCGCTTGCCCCGCTTTCTCTCAAGATTGAAGATGGTGAAATGATTGGTTTGTTAGGGCCATCTGGTTCAGGAAAAACCACTTTGCTGCGTATTATTGCGGGGTTGGAAGGGGCGGATTCCGGTACGATTCATTTTCGAAATCGTGACGTAACGAATGTGCATGTGCGCGATCGTCGAGTCGGCTTTGTGTTCCAAAACTATGCGCTGTTTCGTCATATGACGGTGGCCGATAACGTAGCGTTTGGCTTGCAGGTGATGGAGCGTGCTCAGCGTCCAAATCCGGCGGAAATTCAAAAGCGCGTGAAGCAACTGCTTGAAATCGTACAACTTGGCCATTTGGCACATCGTTATCCAGAGCAGCTTTCTGGTGGTCAAAAACAGCGTATTGCGCTGGCTCGCGCACTGGCAACCCAACCTGAAGTGCTACTGTTGGATGAGCCGTTTGGCGCTTTGGATGCCAAAGTGCGTAAAGAGCTGCGCCGTTGGCTGCGTAGCCTGCATGACGAGTTAGGTTTTACCAGCGTGTTTGTGACCCACGATCAGGATGAAGCGTTGGAGCTTTCCGATCGCGTAGTGGTGATGAGTAATGGCCGCATTGAGCAGATCGATTCGCCGGTTGAGCTTTACGCTCAGCCCAATAGCCGCTTTGTGTTTGATTTCTTTGGGAACGTTAATCAGTTTGTGGGTGAGTGGCAAAATGGCCAGTGGGTCAATGGCTCAGCCTTTATTCAGCCACCTGAGAGTGACGCGACACGTCAAAGTGGTTTGCTCTATGTGCGCAGCCATGAGTTGGCTCTGTCGGATAAAGAGAACAGCCAAGCCTCATTGCCGTTTGAAGTGGTCTCCATTAACCCTGTTGGGGCAGAAGTGCGCGTTGAGTTAGCACCTGTCGGTTGGCAAAGCCAAGAGTTGTGGGAAGCCAAACTTTCACATCGTTCTTTAAGCGAAAAACGCTTGAGTCGCGGCGATCAAGTCTTCGCCACACCGCAAGTGGGCTATTTCTTTGCCAGTGAAGGGCAAAGTAGCCCGAGCGTCCTACGCTGGCCATTCTTGGCTCCGGGTAGCTTGATGTTTGAAATCTGATGCTTGAAATGCGAGGGTTGAAATTAGACCGAGAAAGAGTGCCCAAGGGCACTCTTTCTATTTGGGACGATTGCAATTAGCGCCTAATTCGGTAGTTTAGCCTGCAGTTTTACCGAGCAAAATGAAACACCAGTGACACAATGAAACAGAAGCGAGAGGCAAGCGTATGAAAACACTACATTCCTTGAGTGAGCAGTTAGGAGGGCTACTGGCTAACCAGCAGCAGATCCTCGCTAGCGCAGAATCTTGCACCGGCGGTGGCGTGGCTTATTGGGTGACTGAAGTGGCTGGAAGTTCGGCATGGTTTGATCGCAGCTTCGTGACTTACAGTAATGAAGCTAAACAAGAAATGCTCGGTGTTCGGCAAGCAACATTACAACAATTTGGTGCAGTTTCTGAACAGACCGTTGAAGAGATGGCGCTTGGTGCGCTCTTTCATTCAAGGGCTACGCTAGCAGCTGCGATTAGTGGCATTGCTGGTCCCGGTGGCGGTAGTGCAGAAAAGCCAGTTGGCACCGTCTGCTTTGGCTTTGCCAGTGTTCAAGGTTGGCTCAAAGTGGAAACGTGCCACTTTACGGGTGAGCGCGAACAAGTGCGTCAGCAAGCCATAGCGCATGTGTTGCAAAGCTTGATTGAGCATCTCGCAGCCGATCAGGTTCAAAACGTTAACTGAGCCAAACTTTTTTCTACACAGGGGTGGACACTGTACAAATCAACAGTATAATGAGCCCCAACATGACAAATCAGCGTCGACCCGATTTCGACACAATTACCTATCACCTGAGAGTGACTATCCGGAGAGAGTAATGGACGAGAATAAACAGAAGGCACTTGCGGCCGCCCTCGGTCAAATTGAAAAGCAATTTGGTAAAGGCTCCATCATGCGCTTAGGCGACAACCGCGCGATGGATGTAGAAACCATTTCGACCGGTTCTCTGTCTCTGGATATCGCGTTGGGTGCTGGTGGCCTACCAATGGGACGTATCGTTGAGATCTTCGGCCCTGAATCTTCGGGTAAAACGACACTGACTCTGGAACTGATTGCTGCTGCGCAACGTGAAGGTAAAACCTGTGCGTTTATCGATGCCGAGCACGCGTTGGATCCGGTTTATGCCAAGAAATTGGGCGTGAATATCGATGAGCTGCTGGTTTCTCAGCCTGATACCGGCGAGCAAGCACTGGAAATTTGTGATGCACTGGCTCGCTCTGGTGCGGTAGATGTGATTGTTGTTGACTCAGTCGCGGCTTTGACACCAAAAGCGGAAATCGAAGGCGAAATGGGCGATAGCCACATGGGTCTTCAAGCGCGTATGTTGTCGCAAGCGATGCGTAAACTGACGGGTAACCTCAAGCAATCCAACTGTATGTGTATCTTCATCAACCAAATTCGTATGAAGATTGGTGTGATGTTTGGTAACCCAGAAACCACCACTGGCGGTAACGCACTGAAATTCTACGCTTCTGTTCGTTTGGATATTCGCCGTACTGGCGCAATCAAAGAAGGCGAAGAAGTGGTTGGTAACGAAACCCGTATCAAGGTTGTGAAGAACAAGATTGCGGCACCGTTTAAAGAAGCCAACACTCAGATCATGTACGGCCAAGGTTTCAACCGTGAAGGTGAATTGATCGATCTTGGTGTGAAACACAAGATGGTTGAAAAGTCAGGTGCTTGGTACAGCTACAACGGCGATAAAATCGGCCAAGGTAAAGCGAATGCCTGCAAGTATCTGAAAGAAAATCCAGAGATTGCTAAGACGCTAGACAAAAAACTACGTGAAATGCTGCTTAACCCAGAAAATATGCAACTGACTGGTGAAACGGCTTCTGCCGCTGATGATGTAGAATTTGGTGCAGTGCCAGAAGAGTTTTAATCGGCAGGCTGAATGCAAAGAGGTTCAACCTCTCAATCTCGATGTGAATGAAGCCCTGCAATGCAGGGCTTCTTTTTGGCTGCTAATTGAGTGAGTGACTCAAAACTCACCGTTAGCCTAATAGGGAGTTCCATGAGTTTCGACTTAGCCACTTGCCGACAAAGTGCCTTGCAACTTCTGAGTCGCCGCGATCATAGCGAATATGAGCTACACCAAAAATTAGCCCTCAAAGGTCATCCTACAGAAGTGATTGATGAGGTTGTGAAGTACGTTTTAGAGCTAGGGTATTTGAGTGATGCCCGTTACGCAGCGAGTCAGGCTCGACAAATCGTTCATAAAGGTTACGGTGAGCAGCGTTTGCGCCAGCAACTCAAAGAAAAGCGGGTCGCGGAAGAGGTGATTGAGCAAGCCCTCGCCGAGCAAACGATAGATTGGTTTGAACTAGCGAAAGAGGTCGCACACAAGAAATTCAAAAGCGGCATCAGCCACGAGCGCTCGCAATACGCCAAACAAGTTCGGTACTTACAGTACCGTGGTTTCAACTTTGAGCAAATACGTTATGCACTTCAAGCCAGTGAGAGTGATGAGTAATCGCTTTCACCCTCTATATTCCTCTTATTAATCCTGCTCTGGATTTTATGCATCTTGGCGGAGCTGCTGCTCGACACACATTCAGTTTGCTGAAGAGAAGAAACTAGGCGAACTGTTATCCTTGCTTTACAATAGCGCAAAATTCTAACTTGAGTATTTCAGGAAGAGCTGCATGTTTATGAGCACGGATGAGGTGCGCCGCGCGTTCCTCTCATTCTTTGAAAGCAAAGGTCACCAAATTGTAGAAAGTTCTTCTCTGGTGCCTGCTAACGATCCGACCCTGCTGTTTACCAACGCAGGGATGAACCAATTTAAAGACTGTTTCTTGGGCTTGGAAAAGCGCGCCTACACTCGCGCCACGACCGCTCAACGTTGTGTCCGCGCGGGCGGTAAGCACAACGACCTAGAAAACGTCGGTTTCACCGCACGTCACCACACTTTCTTCGAAATGCTGGGTAACTTCAGTTTCGGTGACTATTTCAAAGAAGATGCGATCCAGTATGCATGGGAGTTTCTGACTGACGTTCTGCAACTGCCGAAAGAGCGCTTGCTTGTGACGGTTTATGAAACCGATGATGAAGCCTTTGATATTTGGAATAAAAAAGTCGGCATTCCTGCTGATCGCATTATTCGTATCGGCGATAAAAAAGGCGGCAAGAAGTTCGATTCGGATAACTTCTGGCAGATGGGTGACACTGGTCCTTGCGGTCCATGTACTGAAATCTTCTACGACCACGGTGACCACATTTGGGGTGGACCTCCAGGCTCACCTGAGGAAGATGGCGATCGTTTTATCGAAATCTGGAACAACGTTTTCATGCAGTTCAACCGTCATGCGGATGGCACGATGGAGCCGCTACCTAAGCCGTCTGTGGACACGGGCATGGGTATTGAGCGTATTTCCGCGATCATGCAAGGCGTGCACTCCAACTACGAAATCGACGTATTCCAAACGCTGATCAAAGCAGCCGCAGACGCAATTGGTTACCAAGATCTGACTAATCAGTCTCTGCGCGTTGTCGCGGATCACATCCGTTCATGTGCCTTTTTGATTGTGGATGGCGTGATGCCGTCTAACGAAGGTCGTGGTTATGTACTGCGTCGTATCATTCGTCGTGCCGTTCGTCATGGCAATAAGCTCGGTGCGCAAGGTGCATTCTTCCACAAGTTGGTGGGACCATTGGCGGAAGTGATGGGTACTGCAGGCGTTGAGCTGAAAAAGCAGCAAGCTCTGGTTGAAAAAGTGCTACGTATCGAAGAAGAAAACTTTGGACGTACGCTGGATCGCGGCATGAGCATTCTGAATGACGCGCTGGATCAACTATCAGGCCAAGTGCTGGATGGTGAAACCGTCTTCAAACTCTACGACACCTACGGCTTCCCTGCGGATTTAACCAATGATGTGGCGCGTGAGCGTGGCTTTAGCATTGATGAAGCGGGTTTTGAACAAGCGATGGAAGAGCAGCGTCAACGCGCTCGTGAGGCCGGCCAATTTGGTACGGACTATAATTCGCTGATCAAATCCGCCACCAATACCGAATTCTGCGGTTACACGGCGAGTCGTGGCCAAAGTGTGGTACGCGAAATGTTCGTGGAGGGCGCGGAAGTTTCTACGCTGTCAGCCGGTGATAAAGCCATCATCGTACTAGACAACACGCCATTCTACGCAGAATCAGGTGGTCAATGCGGCGATACTGGCGTTTTGAAAACCGACGCAGGTATTTTCCATGTTGAAGATACTCAAAAATTAGGTAACGCGATTGCGCATCACGGTGTGCTCGCCCAAGGCGTATTGGCGACAGGCGATCAGGTGGATGCCATCGTCGATGAAAAGCGCCGTGCGGCAATTTCGCTGAACCACTCGGCGACTCACTTGTTGCATGCTGCACTACGTAAAGTGCTGGGTGAACACGTGGCGCAGAAAGGCTCTCTAGTGCGTGCTGAAACACTGCGTTTTGACTTCTCACATCTGGAAGCGATGACCGCTGCAGAGATTAAAGAAGTAGAACGTTTAGTGAACCAAGAAGTTCGTCGTAACCACAGTATCGAAACCAACATCATGAATATTGATGAAGCGAAAGCGAAAGGTGCGATGGCGCTGTTTGGTGAGAAATATGATGACCAAGTGCGCGTGCTGTCGATGGGCGACTTCTCAACTGAGCTGTGTGGTGGTATCCACGCGAGCAACACGGGTGATATTGGTCTGTTTAAGATCATCTCTGAAGGTGGTATTGCTGCGGGTATTCGCCGTATTGAAGCGGTGACTGGTGAAGGCGCATTAGATTACCTCGACGCACAGCAAGCACAGCATGATGCCAAAGTGTCTGAAATGGCGGCAAAAGCCAAACTGCTGGAGAAAGAGATCCAACAGTTGAAAGATAAGCTGGCGGCGAAAGAGAGCGCGGGTCTTATCAACCAAGTTAAGCAGATCGCGGGTGTTAACGTACTGGTTGCGCAGCTCAACGGTGCAGACAACAAAGCGCTACGTGGCATGGTAGATGATCTCAAAAACCAATTAAGCAGCGGCATCATCATGCTGGGTAATGTGGCTGAAGGCAAAGTTGGCCTAATTGCGGGCGTAACCAACGATTTGACTAATAAAGTCAAAGCGGGTGAGCTGGTCAACATGGTCGCACTACAAGTCGGTGGTAAGGGTGGTGGCCGCCCTGACATGGCTCAAGCTGGAGGGACAGATGCTCACGCTCTGCCATCGGCCTTAGAGTCTGTCGACGCTTGGATTGCCGAGCGTCTATAACAGTGATAAATAGATTACGCTCAATCAATATTTGTTGATTGAGCGTAATTTTATCTGGTCTACCAAGTGGTTTAATTGGCGCAAATATAGACTAAGCCAATTAGCCGCTTGGTTTTATTTTGGTGACGATCAAACCTTGTTCGACATGTATGTTAAGCAAGTTTGATCCCGATGAGACTTTGGTCTTGGGAAGGTGAATACTGGTGAAAAAGCCCCTTATCGTGCAAAAGTTCGGCGGAACTTCGGTGGGTTCAATAGAAAGAATGCAAACCGTAGCCGAACACATCATTAAGGCGAAGAATGATGGCAATCAAGTTGTCGTAGTGGTCTCTGCCATGGCAGGGGAAACCAATCGACTGGTGGGTTTAGCTCAACAAGTAGATAGCGTACCAAACGCTAGAGAACTTGATGTTTTGCTCTCTGCTGGTGAGCAGGTGTCAATGGCCTTAGTGGCAATGACACTGCACAAAATGGGCTATGCCGCCCGCTCACTAACCGGAGCTCAAGCGAATATTGTGACGGACAATCAACACAATGACGCGACGATTAAACATATTGATACTCGAACGATTACCGAGTTGCTAGAACAAGATTTTATTGTGATAGTCGCGGGTTTTCAGGGCATTAATGAAAATGGGGATATCACTACGTTAGGCCGTGGTGGCTCAGACACCAGTGCTGTGGCATTGGCTGGGGCACTGAATGCCGACGAATGCCAAATATTCACTGATGTCGATGGGATATACACTTGTGATCCACGCATTGTACCAAGTGCTCGTAAGCTGGATGTGATTGATTTTCCTTCCATGGAAGAGATGGCGCGCAAAGGTGCAAAAGTGTTGCACCTACCGTGCGTGCAGTATGCTTGGAAGCATGCAGTGCCACTCAGAGTGCTCTCTACCTTTGAAGTGAACCAAGGCAGTTTAATTAAAGGCAGTGCCGCAACTCACGCAGTATGTGGTATTGCTCTTCAGCGCGATATGGCGCTGATAAGAGTGGAGAGTGAATCTTTCCCAAGCATCATCAAGCAGTGCCAAATGCTCGGCATTGAAGTCTGCACAACCATTGAAGAGCCTACCAATAGTGCATTTGTGATTAAACGCGATGCTTATGCCAAGCTACAATTAGTCGGCGCAGATAAAATTCGTGGTTCAGAGCCCGTGAGCCTCATCACCAAGGTCGGTATACAAGCCGGGGCATTAGTTGCCCATGCACGTCAGACCTTAGCGCAACATGGCATCGATGTGCGTTATGTCTCGGCCTCGGAACAATCATCTATGCTAATGTTAGACCCTGCAAATGTGGATCGTGCGGCAAATATTTTGCACGAGACCTATGTGACGTCGGAAATCCCTCAAGAGTTTGGTCTAAAACAAACCTTTTTAGGTTAAACGGGCACCATTGAGAGTTTACGATGTCATAACTTTTGATGGATAATAGTGTGGTTGCAAGAAAATACAGAGATTACTCAAGGAGCTAAGAATGCTTATTTTGACTCGCCGTGTTGGCGAAACCCTGATGATCGGTGACGAAGTGACCGTGACAGTATTAGGTGTAAAAGGTAACCAAGTCCGTATCGGTGTAAACGCACCGAAAGAAGTGTCTGTGCACCGTGAAGAAATCTACATGCGCATTCAAGCTGAAAAAGGTAATGGTGGCGTTGCGTCTGGCAACTACTAATTATCGAAGAAAGGTCGGCCGTTAACGCCGACCTTTTTGTTTATCCCCGTGTTTTTATTTAGAAAGTGCAAATTCTCAGCGCTTTGGTTAATTTGCCAACGGTTGAGTTGTTTTGCCGAGTTTTCACCAAGAAAGTGTTTGACATATTTTTGGTAAATCGTAATATGTGCCTCCGCAAGACGGTGAGGTGGCCGAGAGGCTGAAGGCGCTCCCCTGCTAAGGGAGTATACGGTTTATAGCCGTATCGAGGGTTCGAATCCCTCCTTCACCGCCATTTCTTGCAATGCTTATTTCGATAAGCCACAGCGCGTCCGTAGCTCAGCTGGATAGAGTACCTGGCTACGAACCAGGCGGTCAGAGGTTCGAATCCTCTCGGACGCGCCATATTCTTCTGGAATATAAAAGTGGTGAGGTGGCCGAGAGGCTGAAGGCGCTCCCCTGCTAAGGGAGTATACGGTTTATAGCCGTATCGAGGGTTCGAATCCCTCCCTCACCGCCATTTATTGGCCTATGGTCAATTTTTTTGTTCTAGAAGAAAATATTTGTGATATAGTTCACAACCTGCGCGCTCGTAGCTCAGCTGGATAGAGTACCTGGCTACGAACCAGGCGGTCAGAGGTTCGAATCCTCTCG
>NZ_KK211322.1:51716-232755 GCF_000621645.1 Vibrio cholerae ATCC 14035
CGTAGCTCAGCTGGATAGAGTACCTGGCTACGAACCAGGCGGTCAGAGGTTCGAATCCTCTCGAGCGCGCCATATTAGAAGCCCTGCATGAAAATGCAGGGCTTTTTTACATTTCGCAAACACCTCATTTACCCTTGCGCTACAACTTATTGTTTTGTGAAGGATATTCCCCGCTATATTAACTTCATCGCAGTATTTGCCCCTCTTTCGCGCTAAGTTAGCTTCAGTCGGTCAAAAAGCAGCCTCTTGGCCTTGCACTTGTGCTGGTTTTCAATCTCAGGTGATGATTTATTGTTCCAGTTTGTGCCAGAGCTAAAAGAGTGCTTGTAACCAAATTGACAATTATTGTTCAGTCGAGATAATCCCACTTCTTCTGCGTTAAGCGCAAAAAATGTGCACAAACCGAAGAATGTCAGGATGACACGCAAAGGAAGCAACATGACACATATTGGAAGTCTCTTATTGGATGCCGCCACTCTGATGGTCACCGGAATGGCTGTGGTATTCCTATTTCTTACTCTTCTCGTTTATCTCGTTCAGTTTATGTCCCGTGTGATACCGCAAGAGGTACCCGAGGCTGCTGCAACGCCCAAGAAAAGTCAAAAAGTTCAACCAGTCACTGATTCCGTTAGTCCACAAGTCGTGGCGGCAATCGCCGCGGCTGTGCATCAGCACCGCAGTGCGACAGCGAAACAGTAGTCTGGATTACAAGGATTAAAAGGAGTTAATGAGCATGTCTAAACCATTAGCCATCACCGATGTCGTCCTACGTGACGCCCACCAATCGCTCTTTGCTACGCGTATGCGTATTGAAGATATGCTGCCGATCGCGGCTGAGCTGGATAAAATCGGTTACTGGTCGTTGGAAACTTGGGGTGGAGCGACGTTTGATGCTTGCATCCGTTTCCTTGGCGAAGATCCATGGGAACGTCTACGCGCTTTGAAAAAAGCGATGCCGAATACCCCAATGCAGATGTTACTGCGCGGCCAAAACTTACTCGGTTATCGTCATTACGCGGATGATGTCGTCGAGAAATTTGTCGAGCGCGCCCATGTCAATGGCATGGATGTATTCCGTATTTTTGATGCGATGAACGATGTGCGCAATTTTGAAAAAGCGGTAAAAGCGACGATTGGTGTGGGCGCTCATGCGCAAGGAACACTCTCTTACACGACGAGCCCTGTGCACAACACGCAAACTTGGGTGGATTTAGCAAAACGTCTTGAAGATCTCGGCTGCCACTCTTTATGTATCAAAGACATGTCGGGTCTGCTCAAACCTTATGAGGCCGAAGAGTTAATCACGCGTATTAAGCAGTCTTGCGCGGTGCCTTTGGCGCTGCATTGTCACGCGACAACAGGTTTATCTACGGCTACGGCAGTCAAAGCGGTGGAAGCGGGGATTGATATTCTTGATACCGCGATTTCCTCAATGAGCCAGACTTATGGCCATACGCCCACGGAAACCGTGGTCGCTATGCTGCAGGATACACCACGTGATACACAACTCAAATTGGAGCAACTTGAACCGATCGCGGCTTACTTCCGTGAGGTTCGTAAAAAATACGCCAAGTTTGAAGGTCAGTTAAAAGGTGTTGATTCGCGCATTCTGATTGCTCAGGTGCCCGGCGGCATGCTGACCAATATGGAAAGCCAGTTGAAAGAGCAAGGTGCCGCGCACCGTATCGATGAGGTATTGGAAGAGATCCCTCGCGTTCGTCAGGATCTTGGGTTTATTCCGTTAGTGACTCCTACCTCGCAGATTGTCGGCACTCAAGCGGTGATCAACGTGTTAACCGGTGAGCGCTATAAGAGCATTACCAAAGAAACCGCAGGCGTTCTTAAAGGTGAATACGGTGCAACGCCTGCTAGCGTGAATGCTGAGCTGCAAGCACGCGTATTAGAAGGTGGACAAGCGATTACTTGTCGTCCTGCTGATCTTCTGCAAGATGAACTTGACCATCTCACTAAAGAGCTGCTTGAAAAAGCGCAAGTAGAAAAAATCACCTTAGCGGATGCGAAGGTCGATGATGTTCTGACTTATGCGCTGTTTCCACAAGTTGGCCTGAAATTCCTGAAAAATCGCCATAATCCAGAGGCGTTTGAACCTGCGCCGGGCAAAGAGCCCGCTCCGGTGGCTACCGCCCCTGCGAGCACCAAACCTGCAGCAGGTATCGAGAGCTACAGTGTGAAAGTGGACGGCGTGGTGTATGACGTTGAAGTGGGTTCACAAGGTCAATTGACCTCAGTGGTACCCGCTGGCCAAAAAGCAGCACCAAAACTGGCTGTTGCAACACCCACTCAAGGCGCAGAAGCGGTTGCTGCCCCTTTGGCGGGGACCATCTTTAAAATCCAAGTTGAACAAGGCGATGAAGTGGCAGAAGGTGATGTGCTTATCGTGTTAGAAGCGATGAAGATGGAAACTGAAATCCGTGCAGCGCGCAGTGGTGTGATTCAGGAACTGCATGTCAAAGAAGGCGACAGCGTTCGCGTTGGCGCCTCACTGCTGAGCTTGGCATAAGGGAAAATCATGGACGGATTAATTACCCTATGGCAAGAGACGGGTATTGCCAATTTTGAGCTAGGGCAGATCATCATGATCTTGGTCGGCTGTACGCTACTGTTTCTGGCCATTCGTAAAGGCTTTGAGCCGTTATTGCTGCTGCCGATTGGTTTTGGTGCAGTGTTAGCCAATATTCCTAATGCAGGATTTACCGAGCCCGGTGGCTTGCTGTACTACGTTTACCATATCGGTATTGAGTCAGGCGTTTTCCCATTGCTGATCTTTATGGGCGTGGGAGCGATGACGGACTTCGGTGCACTGATTGCCAACCCGAAAACCTTGTGGTTAGGCGCTGCGGCTCAGTTAGGCATTTTTGCTACCTTGTTTGGTGCCATTTTGCTCAACTTTGTACCGGGCATGGAATTCTCTATGGCTGATGCCTCGTCGATTGCAATCATTGGTGGAGCGGATGGTCCAACGGCCATTTTCCTTGCCAGCCAGTTATCGCCGGATTTGCTCGGGGCAATTGCGGTCGCTGCGTATAGCTATATGGCGCTGGTTCCGATTATTCAACCACCGATCATGAAGGCCTTGACGACGCCGGAAGAGCGTAAAATCAAGATGGCTCAGCTACGCCACGTGGGTAAAACCGAGAAAATCGTGTTTCCACTCGTGGTGCTGCTAATGACCATTCTGTTTTTGCCTGCGGCAACACCCTTGGTCGGCATGTTCTGCTTGGGGAATCTGATGCGTGAAGCGGGTGTGGTGGATCGTTTGTCCAAAACCGCGCAAAACGAGCTGATCAATATCGTCACCATTTTCTTAGGCTTGGGGGTCGGCTCTAAATTGCAAGCCGAGACTTTCCTCAATTTGGAAACCTTAGGTATTTTGGCACTCGGCGCGGCTGCTTTCAGTATTGGCACGGCGGGTGGGGTGATTATGGCGAAGATCCTCAATAAATTTTCCAAAGAGGATATCAACCCACTGATCGGTGCTGCGGGTGTTTCTGCGGTACCTATGGCCGCTCGAGTCGTCAATAAAGTGGGCCTAGAGGCCAACCCGCAAAACTTCTTATTGATGCATGCCATGGGGCCAAATGTGGCTGGTGTTTTGGGCTCAGCGGTAGCGGCAGGTGTGTTGCTGGCTCTAGTGGGTTAAGCATGAGTTGGTTGCACTTTGCGCAAAATGGCGATGCAAAGTTAACGACTTAAAAGAAATTGGTATATATTCAAAGGGATGCTTCGGCATCCCTTTTTATTCGCGCGATAGGGATAGTGGAAATGGAAAACAAACGAATCGTCATTACCCAATTTGGTACACCGGATGTGTTGGCCATGCAAAGTGCGCCAATTCCTACCCCCAAAGCGGGTGAAGTATTAGTGAAAGTTGCTTTCGCGAGTGTTAACCCTATCGATGTGAAAACCCGGGCGGGGTTAGGATGGGCGGCAGCACAAAATAAAGACAAACTGCCGTGGACACCCGGTTACGATATCTCCGGACGAGTTGTGGCGTTAGGCGAGGGAGTTAGCCGCCTTAAAGAGCGGGATAATGTGGCGGGATTTATTGGTTTCCCATTGCGCGGTGGTGGTTACAGTCAGTATGTTTGTGTGCCTGAGCAGGAATTGAGTTTGGTTCCTGATGCAGTAACGCTCGAAGCGGCTGCCGCACTGCCCCTTGCGGGGCAAACCGCCGCGCAAGCCTTGAGCAAAGCGCAAGTCCAAGAAGGTGAACGTGTGTTAATCCTTGCAGGGGCGGGTGGCGTTGGGCATATCGCGGTGCAAATTGCACTCGCCGCTAAGACTGAAGTATTTACCACTTGCAGTGAAGCGAATTTAGACTATCTGGCCACGCTTGGCGCTCATGCGATCAATTACCAATTTGCGCCCGTCTCTCAGCGTTTAGAAGAGGTGGATGTGTTGATCGATCTGGTGGGGGGAGAGGCGGCGTTGGATGCGCTTAAATGCCTAAAAGATAACGCTCGCGTCATTACTGTACCGACGTTAACCGCCGAGCTTATCTGCGAAAAAGCCAAGCTACTCGGTTTTGAAGCTACGGGCATGTTGGTAGATCCGAATCCAGAGCAGCTCGATACCATGCTGTATATGGTCAGTGTCGGGCTACTGAAAATCGAAATTCAGCACATCTATTCACTGTTAGACGCCGCGCAAGCCCATGAGCAGATTGAATCCGGACACACGCGAGGCAAGTTGCTTCTTGATATGAAATGCTAGATTGGTGGAATGACTCTTCTGCGCTACTCACTTCTCTCTTTGCTGAATCGCCGCTGAGCTTACTGTTCTGGAGTGGTTTTCTCAGTGCAACATTATTACCGGGCGGCTCAGAAGCGGCGTTGTTGGCGAGTTTATCGCTCGCTCAACATCCGGTTTGGCTCATCGTTGCGGTGTCAACGGCCGGGAACACTTTAGGTGGCATGACCAACTACGCGTTAGGTTTATGGCTGCCGCATCGAACTGATTCACAAAAACAAGGTCATAAAGCCAAGCTCTGGTTGCAGCGTTACGGTTATTGGGCGTTGCTTGGGAGTTGGTTGCCGATTATTGGTGACCCACTCTGTTTAGCGGCAGGTTGGCTGCGTTTAAACGTACTCCCTGCATTTTTGATGATTTTGATAGGTAAGGCGCTGCGTTATTCATTGCTTGCTGCGTTGTATTACGGTTTGTTTTAAGGAGATGTGATGAGAAAAGTCGCGTTGTTTGGATTTTCTCTTTTGTTATTAGCGGGATGCAGTAGTTCTGACTCATCGTTGCCGCTGTTTTCTTCTTTGCCGAAAGGCGTCACCTTGGTCGAAGAGGTGAAAGCCGAACCGGGTAAAGTCATGATCCCGTACTCGAAGTATCGTTTGGATAATGGACTGACCGTGATCCTTTCACCGGATGACTCCGATCCCTTGGTGCATGTTGATGTAACCTATCACGTGGGTTCCGCTCGTGAGGAGATTGGTAAATCGGGCTTTGCTCATTTCTTTGAGCACATGATGTTCCAAGGCTCTAAACATGTCGGCGATCAGCAGCATTTTCGTTTGATCACTGAAGCGGGCGGCTCGCTCAATGGCACCACCAACCGCGACCGTACCAACTATTTTGAAACGGTTCCGGCCAATCAATTAGAAAAAATGTTGTGGCTTGAGGCGGATCGAATGGGCTTTTTGCTCGATGCGGTTTCGCAGCGCAAGTTTGAGATCCAGCGTGATACCGTGAAAAATGAGCGCGCTCAGAATTATGACAACCGCCCTTATGGCTTGATGTGGGAAAAAATGGGTGAAGCGCTTTATCCCGAAGGGCACCCTTATTCTTGGCAAACGATTGGTTATGTCAGTGATTTAGACCGAGTTGATGTCAATGATTTAAAAGCCTTTTTCCTACGTTGGTATGGCCCAAATAATGCGGTGTTAACCATAGGTGGCGATCTGGATGTTAAACAAACCTTAGATTGGGTTCAAAAATACTTTGGCTCGATTCCGAAAGGCCCAGATGTGGTAGATGCACCGAAGCAGCCAGCACGGTTGAGTGAAGATCGTTTTATTACGTTGGAAGATCGTGTGCAGCAGCCGATGCTGCTCATAGGGTGGCCAACGCAATATTGGGGCGCAGAGGATCAAGTCGCACTGGATGCTCTAGCCAGTGCCCTAGGCAGTGGCAACAACAGCCTGCTCTATCAAGAGCTGGTGAAAACTCAAAAGGCGGTTGATGCGGGCGCATTCCAAGACTGTGCTGAACTCGCCTGTACCTTTTATGTGTATGCCATGGCTCCCTCGGGAGCCAAAGGTAAGCTCGCCCCACTGTATCAAGAAACCCTGCAAGTGCTGGAAAAGTTTAAGCAGCAGGGTGTCTCTGCTTCGCGTCTAGAACAGATCATCGGCTCAGAAGAGGCCAGTGCTGTATTTGCGCTAGAGAGTGTCAAAGGTAAAGTCAGCCAATTGGCGGCCAACCAAACCTTTTTTGATCAGCCAGATCGCATTGAAAGTCAGCTAGAGAAAATCCGCGCAGTGACACCAGAGTCGGTGAAGCAGGTGTTCACTCGCTATCTGGATGGCCAGCCGAAAGTGACACTTAGTGTAGTGGCAAAAGGCAAAACGGACTTTGCGGTACGTCCGGCAACCTTTATCACTCCGGAACGTCAACTGCCGGAATATCAAAAAATTGGTGATGAGCAGCTTGCCTATCGCGAAGTCAAAGACAGCTTTGATCGCTCGCAGATGCCGCAAGTGGCACAAGCGGTTCAGCCACGTTTACCTAAACTGTACGATGTCTATTTTGACAACGGCGTACAACTGCTTGGCACGCAAACTCGTGAAACTCCGACAGTACTGATTGAAATTCAATTACCTGCGGGCGAGCGTCAAGTCGCGATGGGGAAAGAAGGCTTGGCTAACTTAACCGCCAGCCTGCTGCAAGAAGGCAGCCAAAACCGTAGCGCCGAAGCCATTCAAGCGCAACTGGATAAGCTCGGCTCAAGCATTCAAGTCGTGGCGGGAGCCTATTCAACCAGCATTGTGGTATCGAGTTTGAAGAAAAACTTGCCGGAGACGTTGCAAATCAGCCAAGAGATGCTGCTCAAACCTGCTTTCAAACAGAGTGATTTTGCACGTTTACAGCAGCAAATGTTGCAAGGCGTGGTTTACCAACACCAGCAACCGAGCTGGTTAGCATCGCAAGCCACCCGCCAAGTATTATGGGGGGAGAGTTTGTTTGCCCGCTCCGGTGATGGTACGCAAGCTTCTATCTCTGCCTTGACCTTGAAGGACGTGAAGCAATTCTACCGTCAACATTACACCCCGCATGGTGCACAAATTGCGGTAGTGGGGGATATCAGTGCGCGAGAAATTCGTCAGCAGTTACAGTTTATTGCCGATTGGAAAGGCGAAGCGGCCCCGCTGATTAACCCACAAGTAGTGCCAACGTTAACTAAGCAGAAAATCTATTTAGTGGATAAGCCGGGAGCGCCGCAAAGTATCATCCGTATGGTGCGTAAAGGGCTTCCTTTTGATGCCACAGGTGAGCTGTACTTAACTCAATTGGCGAATTTTAACTTAGCAGGTAACTTCAATAGCCGGATAAACCAAAATCTGCGTGAAGACAAAGGATATACCTACGGCGCAGGAAGCTATTTTGCCAGTAACCGTGAGATTGGAGCCATTGTATTTAACGCTCCAGTACGTGCGGATGTGACCGTTGAAGCGATTCAAGAAATGATCAAAGAGATGCATCATTTCAGCCAAGCGGGGATGAGCGAGGAAGAGATGAAATTTTTACGTCTCGCTGTCGGTCAACAAGATGCGCTGATGTATGAAACACCCGCGCAGAAAGCTCAACTTGTCTCCAGTATTCTGACGTACAGTTTAGATCGTGATTATCTGCAGCAACGTAATGAGATAGTGAAAAGCGTTGATCGCTCAACACTCAATGAGCTGGCGGCCAAATGGTTCAATCCTGAGGATTACCAAATTATTGTGGTGGGCGATGCCAAGCGACTCAAGCCGCAGTTGGAAAAGTTAGGCATTCCGCTAGAAGAGCTTGAAATCATCCGTTAGAGTACACATTTAATAGTGGGGCGGATTGCGCCCCAAACTCGCTATGCTGCTTAAGCACTACGCTTAACAGGCGGCGTGCGACTGGAACCACCTACATAAGCGAAGCGTATTTTGAGTAAATTTGCCGAGCGACTACAAACAGTTGCAAACAAACCAGAAGTATTTCAAAAGTTTAGCCGTGGATTGGAGCGCGAATCGCTGCGTTACACGCCGGAAGGTGCTCTCACGCAAACGCCACACCCGAAAGCACTGGGAGCGGCATTAACTCACCGTTGGATCACCACAGATTTTGCGGAGTCCTTGCTGGAGTTCATCACCCCTGTCTCGCATGAAGTCGATACTCTGCTGGCGCAGATGTCGGATATTCACCATTTCGCGCAGACCAAGCTGGGCGATGAAAAACTTTGGCCTCTCTCCATGCCTTGCTACGTTGGCAGTGAAGAGGGGATAGTGCTGGCACAATACGGTTCGTCGAACACTGGAAAAATGAAAACCTTGTACCGTGAAGGGCTCAAGCGTCGTTATGGCAGCCTGATGCAGATTATTTCCGGAGTACATTTCAATTTTTCATTCCCAGAAAGTTTCTGGGATGCCTTGTTTGGTGAGCAAGAAGAGTCTGCTCGTCAAGCGAGTAAATCTGCGGCCTATTTTGGTGTCATTCGTAATTACTACCGTTTTGGTTGGCTGATCCCGTATCTGTTTGGCGCTTCCCCCGCACTCTGCTCATCTTTTTTACAAGGTCGCAAAACCGATCTGCCGTTCGAGTCCATTGGTAAAACCTTGTATCTGCCTTATGCCACCTCGCTGCGTCTAAGCGATTTGGGCTACACCAACAGCGCGCAAAGTGTGCTGCAAATTGGTTTCAATAGCATAGAGCAGTATCTGCAAGGGTTGAATGAAGCGATCCGCACCCCCTCAGCCGAGTTTGCCAAACTGGGTGTGAAAGTAGAGGGAGAATATCGCCAGCTCAATAGCAACGTACTGCAAATTGAAAATGAGCTGTATGCGCCGATTCGTCCGAAACGTGTGACACAAAGTGGCGAGCGGCCTTCGCAAGCCCTAGCGCGTGCAGGGGTGGAATATATTGAAGTGCGCTCGCTCGATGTGAACCCATTTAGCCCGATTGGAATTAATGAAGATCAGGTTCGTTTCCTCGACCTATTCTTAGCATGGACAGCGCTGTCAGATTCTGATCCTATGGATGGCTGTGAACTGGCTTGTTGGCGCGACAACTGGCGTAAAGTGGTACTGGAAGGTCGCAAGCCTGGCTTAGAACTGCAAATTGGCTGCCATGGTGAAGTGTTGACCTTGCAAGCGTGGGCGAAGCGTGTGTTTGCCGATCTGCGTGTGATTGCTGAAACTATGGATGCGGCTCTCGGCGGCGATGCCTACCAAGCGGTGTGTGCCAAACTAGAGACTTGGATCGAAAATCCTGAGCTGACGCTCTCGGCACAAATCCTAGCAGAAATTAAACAGCACGGCGGCTTAGGTAAAACAGGCTGCGCGTTAGGTAACGAGTACCGAGCGGTCAATTTACAGCACCAATACCAGTTCTACTCACAAGATGAGATGGAGCAGGAAGTGCGCCGCTCAACTCAAGCCCAAGCCGACATTGAAGCGAAAGAGACGCTCAATTTTGATGCTTACCTAACGCAATATTTTGCCTACCTACAGGCGGTGAGTTAATTTAGTTTTAGTGGTGCGCAGTAAGCGAGCCAGAAAGGGAGAAAGGAAATGCCATTATTAGACAGTTTTACCGTCGATCATACTCGTATGAATGCACCGGCGGTGCGTGTTGCCAAAACCATGCAAACCCCAAAAGGGGATACGATTACCGTATTTGATTTGCGTTTTACTATGCCAAACAAAGATATCTTGTCTGAGCGCGGTATCCATACTCTAGAGCATCTCTACGCGGGCTTTATGCGCAATCACCTTAACGGCAGCCAAGTGGAGATCATCGATATTTCACCAATGGGTTGCCGTACAGGTTTCTACATGAGCTTGATTGGTGCGCCGACAGAACAGCAAGTGGCACAAGCATGGCTAGCCGCAATGCAAGATGTGTTGAAAGTTGAAAGCCAAGAGCAAATTCCTGAGCTGAATGAGTACCAGTGCGGCACTGCGGCGATGCACTCGCTCGAAGAAGCCAAAGCGATTGCGAAAAACGTGATTGCGGCAGGCATCTCGGTTAACCGTAACGATGAGTTGGCGCTGCCCGAATCTATGCTCAATGAGCTGAAGGTTCACTAAGTCGGTTCTGTAAACGTTAAAAATACAAAAGCCCGAAGTTGAGTTCGGGCTTTTGTTTGAGTGCTTAACTTAAACCAAGCTGACTTTGGTTTTTCTTGGGTAAACTTTGACCAACTTAATCCGATTCTCTTCCAGCTCGAGGATTTCCATTTTGTGCTGTGCCACTTTCACACTCAGATGGCTCGCTGGGATCTCTTCAAGGTGCTCCAAAATCAAACCGTTTA
The DNA here is from genome assembly GCF_000621645.1 of Vibrio cholerae ATCC 14035. Classification (GTDB taxonomy): domain Bacteria; phylum Pseudomonadota; class Gammaproteobacteria; order Enterobacterales; family Vibrionaceae; genus Vibrio; species Vibrio cholerae. The sequence continues at coordinate 62,248 of NZ_KK211322.1, forward strand.
AGGTTCGTGGTCCATCGGTAGGAAGCTTCCATTTCAGGCTCTTGTTAATGTCACGAATATTGGCGCTGCCTTCAATCAAGAAACTGCCATCACCTTGTGGAGTAATTTCATCGGCCAAGCTTGGAGACATGGATGTGGTAAATTCACCGACAATCTCTTCCAAAATATCTTCGAGCGTGGTTAAACCAATGATTTCACCGTATTCATCCACGATTAAACCAATGCGTTCTTTATTACGTTGGAATTTGAGCAGCTGAACGTTAAGCGGTGTACCTTCAGGGATAAAGTAAATCTCATCCGCAGCGCGCAGCAGCATCTCTTTGTTAAAGTCGTTCTTCTCAAGCATAAAGCGTGAGGCTTCACGTAAACGCAAAATCCCGACCACTTCGTCAATCTTGTCACGGTACAGTACGACTCGCCCATGTGGTGAATGGACTAACTGACGCACAATCGACTTCCAATCATCATTGATATTGATCCCCGTTATCTCATTACGCGGGATCATGATGTCGTTGACGGTGACGTGTTCTAAATCGAGGATCGACAGCAGCATATCTTGGTGGCGGCGAGGGATGAGTCCTCCCGCTTCATTAACCACAGTACGTAACTCTTCTGAGCTTAAATGATCGCCTTTGCCATGTTTCGGTGAGATGCCGAGAATGCGGATCAAGCCATTGGTCATCAAGTTAACGAACAGCACCAAAGGTGAAAGCAGCTTCATCAAAATCGTCAGTAACACGCTGCTGGCGTAAGAGACTCGCTCTGGGTAAAGCGCGGCTAGAGTTTTAGGCGTGACTTCGGCAAACACCAGAATCACTAAAGTTAAGGCCCCCGTGGCAATTGCGACACCTAAATCGCCATACAGGCGCATACCGATAATGGTGGCAATCGCAGAGGCGAGGATATTGACGAGGTTGTTACCAATCAGGATTAAGCCAATCAAACGATCTGGACGATCCAGTAGCTTTTCAACACGTTTAGCACCTTTATGGTCGCTGTTGGCCAAATGCTTTAAACGGTAACGGTTGAGAGCCATCATGCCGGTTTCAGAACCGGAGAAATAGGCGGAAATAATGATGAGACACGCGAGTAGCGCAAATAAGATACCCGTTGATATGTCGTCCAAAACGCGAATTTTCCTTATGACAGAGTTCTAATTAAAGGCTGAATGTATTGCGAGTGTCAAATGACAGCTCGATGAATCTTGTTCAGCGCAGAATGATTTCACGTACAAAACGGCTACCGAAGTAAGCCAAGGTGAGTAACGTAGCGCCTGCGACCGCAAACCAAGTCACTTTTTTACCGCGCCAGCCTTTACGGTAATGACCCCAAAGCAAAATAGAATACACAATCCATGCGACAAACGAGAGGATGCCTTTATGGGCTTTGCCTTGGGCAAACATATCTTGCACAAAGATAAAACCAGTCAACAAGGTACCTGTGAGCAGCAAGTTACCAATCAAAATGATCTTAAATAACTGACGCTCAACCAGCAGCAGAGGCGGTAAATTAGGATTGATAGAGAAGACTTTTTTACTTTTCAGCTTATGGTCGAGCCAAGCAAGCTGCAGTGCATACAAGGCTCCGATGCTCAACGTTGAGTAAGAGAATAGCGCTAAAGAGATGTGCAGCAGCAGTTTGGGATCACTTTCCAAATGGGTAATAAAAGTTCCCGGTAAGAATGTGGCTGCAGAAAGGTTAATGGCAGAAAAACTGTAGGCAACAGGCAGCAAAAACCAGAGGCGAGTTTTGAACATGGCTAAGCTCATCGCTAAAGAGATGATGAAGCTAATCAAAGAAGCCACATTAAGGATACTCAGGTTTTGCCCACTGCTGTGTAGGATCAAATCACTCAGTAACCAGCCATGAAACAGCAGTGCAATCGCTGCACTGATAAACACGGTTTTTGCTCGGATCCCGGTTTGATTGACCAGCCCGGGTACGATGGTCGCAATCGACAAGAGATATAACATCGCCGCGGCAATCGCGATTAAGTTGTCCATACCTGCCACATAGATAAGGGTTAAGTGGGCGAATTATACCTTGCTCTGTGCTAATGGGCTACTTTGTATCACCTTCGTTTTTGAGAGGTTAGAGCACAAAATATGGCTCAAAATGATATTCGTGAATGTGAGCATTGGGTAACGGGTATGCCTGTCCGTTTGTCTAAGGTATACTCACGCCAATTTATCGCCGCTTAGCGAAGAGAAAAAAGATGTTTGAGAATTTAACCGATCGATTGTCCAAAACGCTGAAAAATATCAGCGGCAAAGGTCGTCTTACTGAAGACAACATTAAAGATACCCTGCGCGAAGTGCGCATGGCGCTGTTAGAGGCGGACGTTGCGCTGCCTGTCGTTCGTGATTTCGTCAATCGCGTTAAAGAAGGCGCGGTGGGGGTCGAGGTTTCCAAATCTCTGACTCCGGGTCAAGAGTTCATCAAAATCGTCCGCCAGCAACTTGAAGCTGTGATGGGCGAATCCAACGAAGCGTTGAATCTTGCCGCTCAGCCTCCAGCGGTTATTTTGATGGCTGGTTTGCAAGGTGCGGGTAAAACCACATCCGTAGGCAAACTCTCTAAGCTCCTAAAAGAGCGTGATAAGAAGAAAGTGTTGGTGGTTTCCGCCGACGTGTATCGCCCAGCGGCGATCAAGCAGCTCGAAACATTAGCCAATGATTTAGGCGTTGATTTCTTCCCGTCCACACCGGATCAAAAACCGATTGATATCGCTAACGCTGCAATTGATCACGCTAAGAAGAAATTCTACGACGTACTGATTGTCGATACCGCAGGTCGTTTGGCGATTGATGAGCAGATGATGGCGGAGATCCAAGCGCTGCATAAAGCGATCAATCCGGTTGAAACCCTGTTCGTGGTCGATGCCATGACGGGTCAAGATGCCGCCAATACCGCGAAAGCGTTTGGTGATGCATTGCCACTGACCGGGGTGATTCTAACCAAGGTCGATGGTGATGCCCGTGGCGGTGCGGCGTTGTCGGTACGCCATATTACCGGTAAACCGATTAAATTTATCGGTGTCGGCGAGAAAACCGATGCCTTAGAGCCTTTCCATCCGGATCGTATTGCTTCACGCATTCTTGGTATGGGCGATGTACTGTCGCTGATCGAAGATCTGCAGCGCAATGTTGACCAAGAGAAAGCCGAAAAACTCGCGAAAAAATTCAAAGAGAAGAAAGGCTTTGATTTAGAAGACTTTCGTGAGCAGTTAGGTCAGATGAAAAACATGGGCGGCATGATGGGGATGCTCGATAAACTGCCCGGAATGTCTCAACTGCCTGCGGATATGAAAGACAAAGTGGATGATCGCGTTTTCAAACAGATGGAAGCCATCATCAACTCAATGACCATGAAAGAGCGTCAAAACCCAGACCTCATCAAAGGCTCACGCAAAAAGCGGATTGCTGCGGGTTCCGGTACCCAAGTGCAAGACGTAAACCGCCTGCTCAAGCAATTTACCCAGATGCAGAAGATGATGAAGAAAATGCAACAAGGTGGCATGAAAGGCATGATGCGTAACATGCAAGGCCTGATGGGCGGCGGTGGCCGTGGTGGTTTCGGCGGCGGTTTCTTCGGTCGTTAATTCACTCGCACGCAACCGCTTGAGTGTTCAGTGAACTTTCCAATTTGTTAACTGAATCACGGTAATTTGTAGCGCTTTAAGCTGGCGAAAAAGTAGCTAAACCCCTTGCAAAGCCTCGGAATAAGAGTAAAATCCCGAGGCTTTATTTTGGCACGAGACCCTAAACTGATTTTGTGAATTTTTTGCAAAGTGGTTTTCGGGGTTAATTTTATTTTTGAAAAGCAAAGAGGACGACATGGTAACCATTCGTTTGGCACGTCACGGCGCGAAAAAGCGTCCATTCTATCAAATCGTTGTAGCTGACAGCCGCAACTCAGCAACTGGCCGTTTCATCGAGAAAGTAGGTTTCTTTAACCCTACTGCTACTGGTCAAGAAGAAGGCCTGCGTCTAGACCTAGATCGCGTGAACCACTGGGTTTCACAAGGCGCATCTCTGTCTGATCGCGTAGCACAGCTAGTTAAAACCGCTCAAAAAGCGGCTTAATTATTACTGTTAAGTAGTAACTAGTTTATGTCGATGAAAGGTAAAGAGACGATGAGCAAGCAAAACGAAAAATTGGTTGTGGGAAAATTAGGTTCTTCTTACGGCATTCGTGGCTGGCTTAAAGTTTTTTCCTACACAGACAATCCAGAAAGTATTTTTGATTACAGCCCTTGGTATATTGACCAAAAGGGCGAGTGGGTGGAATACAAAGTAGAAGGCTGGAAACGCCACAACAAAGGTTGGGTGGTAAAACTTCAAGGGCTTGATGTCCGCGAAGATGCACATCTGCTGACTAACTTTGAAATTGCCATTGACCCCGCATCACTACCAGAATTGTCAGAAGATGAGTTCTACTGGCGTGAATTGTTTGGAATGCAAGTAGTGACCACTAACGGCTACGACCTTGGCGTGGTAACCGATATGATGGAAACAGGCTCCAACGATGTTCTCGTGGTGAAAGCGAATCTGAAAGATGCTTTCGGCCAAAAGGAACGGTTAATTCCGTTTCTTGAAGAGCAAGTGATCAAAGTTGTTGATCGCCAAGCTCAACGGATCGAAGTTGACTGGGATCCTGCGTTTTAACTCTTAAAATCGAATAAGCGAGGAAACATGTGGGTTGGCATCGTTAGCCTATTTCCTGAAATGTTCCGCAGCGTTACCGATTTTGGAGTAACAGGTCAGGCGGTTAAAAAAGGGTTGTTGTCAGTTGAAGCGTGGAATCCTCGTGATTTCGCTCATGACAAACGTCGCACTGTCGATGATAAACCCTACGGTGGCGGTCCCGGCATGTTGATGATGGTGCAACCTTTGCGCGATGCCATCCATGCTGCGAAACAAGCGTCACCGGGTAAGACGAAAGTCATTTACCTCTCTCCGCAAGGTCGAAAACTCGACCAACAAGGTGTGGAAGAGCTGGCGCAAAACCAGAATCTGATTCTGATTTGCGGTCGCTATGAAGGGGTAGATGAACGCATTATTGAATCTGAAGTTGACGAAGAATGGTCAATTGGTGATTTTGTAATGACGGGTGGGGAACTCCCAGCCATGACGTTGATTGATTCTGTCTCGCGGTTCATTCCGGGAGTATTAGGGGATTTCGCGTCAGCAGAAGAAGACTCTTTTGCCAATGGTTTGCTGGATTGCCCTCACTACACGCGTCCCGAGGTATTGGACGGAAAAGAAGTGCCAGCGGTACTGAAATCCGGCAATCATGAGGACATTCGTCGTTGGCGACTCAAGCAGTCGCTTGGCCGTACCTGGCTTAGAAGACCGGAGCTCCTGGAAAACCTAGCTCTGACTGACGAACAGGAACAATTACTGACCGAGTACATTAAAGAGACTCGTCATCAGTAACCTATTAAATTTAGTATCAGTTTATTCTAGGAATTTAGACAATGAGTAACATCATCAAGGCTCTAGAACAAGAGCAAATGAAACAAGACCTGCCTCAATTTGCACCAGGCGACACTGTTGTGGTTCAAGTTAAGGTAAAAGAAGGTGACCGTGAGCGTCTACAGGCTTTTGAAGGCATCGTAATCGCAATCCGTAACCGTGGTCTGCACTCAGCATTCACCGTTCGTAAAATCTCTAACGGCGAAGGTGTTGAGCGTACGTTCCAAACTCACTCTCCAGTAGTTGATAGCATTGAAGTTAAACGTCGCGGTGCAGTACGTCGTGCCAAACTGTACTACCTGCGTGACCTATCTGGTAAAGCTGCTCGTATCAAAGAGAAGCTGGCTAAGAAGTAATGCTAGAACTCTCGTTCTCGTAGTAAAAAGCGGAGCCCAAGGGCTCCGCTTTTTTGTGCTCCATTTTTTAACGTCGAGGTCTCATCGTCGATGAGTGGAACCTTTCAGAATCACACTCGTCTAATCACGAGTGTCTTCACCAATCGTAACTGGGAGTACAATCTCTTCACCCTTACGCAGTAGGGTGAAATCCACCACAGTGCCGGGGCGAAGATCGGTGACGGTATCTGTGACATTCTGGCGGCCATTAATTTTTTTACCGTCGATTTTCAGCAAAATATCTTGCTCCAGAAAGCCTGCTCGGGCTGCGGGTCCATTCGGGTCAACCCCTAAAATAATGATCCCACCGACATGCTCATTCCCCAGCAAACGTGATGTCATCGAGTTAATATCTTGACCGTCGACGCCAATATAACCGCGGATCACGCGGCCATCAGCAATGATTTTGGTCATAATTTTACTGGCCAAAGAGTAGGGAATCGCAAACGAAATCCCGTAAGTTTCGAGATCGGTGGCTTGTTGAAAAGAGGCGGTATTGATGCCGACCAGTTCACCTTGGGTATTGACCAATGCACCACCTGAGTTGCCGTCATTGATTGCGGCATCAGTTTGAATAAAGGCTTGGCGACCATCAGCGCTGATGGATGAACGTCCGGTAGCCGAGATAATTCCGAAAGTCGTGGTTTGCCCTAAGTTGTAAGGGTTACCAATCGCCAACACCACGTCCCCCACTTTAGGATGGTAATCTGGATTGAGTGGAATCACTGGTAAACCCGTGCCTTCTACGCGTAATACGGCAATATCGGTACGGCGATCTTTTCCCACCAATTGTGCTGCTGCGGCTCGCCCATCTTGTAGAGCAACGACAATTTGATCGGCCTGCGCGACGACGTGGTAGTTGGTGATGATGTAGCCTTTTTCGCTGACAATGACACCGGATCCTAAACCTTGAATCGAGAGTTTACGGCGATCATTTTCGCTGTATTTACGGTTATAAATATTGACGACGGCAGGGGCGGCTTTGCGTACCGCTTCATTAAATGAGATTTGTAGAGCGCCGATGTTGCGTGGTTGTTCGACAACGGGCATTAATTTGGCGCGTAGTGAGGGTGTCACCATAATAATGGCAATCGCAGCCAACAACCCAAGGCTGATTGAGCGAACCCAAAATTTCAGCATAGTTTCCCCAACTCAATATTGACTAAATTCCTCACTGCGAGTGGGCAAGAATAACACTGGAAAGGCATTTCGCCAAAGTTGCATCTGTAGCTTATGAATAAGTTTTTGTGCAAGTTTGGGGATTTTTGAGGGAAAGAAAGCGTTACCGCTCAATGAGCGGTAACGCTGAGTGATAATTAACGAACAACCAAGTAAAGCGTTCTCTCTCCACGTTGGATATTTAATGCCAAAATATTCGGTGATTTTTCCATAATCGCACGCAACTCGGCGATATTTTTCACCCGCTTACGGTTAACGCCAATGATAATGTCGTCTTTTTGTAGCTGGTAAGATTCAGCGGCAGAGCCTTTTTGAACCTCAGTAACCTTAACGCCCTGAATAGGATCGCTGTCAGTGGTGTTGCTTAACTCCGCGCCGCTCAAACCTTGATGCAGTGATTCTGCTTTGGTCTTGGCATTTTGCTGCTCCCCAAGCGTTACATCAATATTTTGATTCTTACCATCACGCAGCACTCCAAGGGTAATGGTTTTTCCTGCGCCTAGGGTCGCGACTTTCGCGCGTAGCTCAGAGAAGGTATCGATTTTTTTACCATTCAGCGACGTAATGATGTCACCCGCTTTGATGCCCGCTTTGTCCGCAGCACTGTCAGGAACCACTTGGCTGACAAAAGCACCTTTTGAGGATTCATAGCCGAGCGCATCAGCCAGTTCGGAAGTGATTTCACCGCCTTGTACACCCAGCATGCCGCGTTTCACTTCACCAAACTCAAGAATTTGATCGGTCAGATTTTTCATCATATTCGATGGGATGGCAAAACCTATACCGACGTTGCCACCGTTTGGACCAAGGATCGCGGTGTTGATACCGATGAGTTCACCATTAAGGTTAACCAGAGCTCCTCCTGAGTTGCCGCTGTTGATGGCGGCATCGGTCTGGATGAAGTTTTCAAAGTTTTCGATATTCAAACCACTACGCCCTAAGGCTGAGACAATGCCAGAGGTCACAGTTTGCCCTAAGCCAAATGGGTTACCGATGGCCACTGCAAAATCACCGACTCGCAGTTTATCGGAGTCCGCGATACGGATCTCAGTGAGGTTTTTCGCTTTGTTTAGCTTGAGCAAGGCGACATCAGACATCTCATCACCACCGACAAGTTCTGCATCAAACTCGCGACCGTCATACAGTTTGACGCGAATTTTTTCAGCACCATTAATGACATGGTAGTTAGTGACGACATACCCTTTATCAGCGTTAATGATGACCCCAGAACCTAAGCCACGGAAAGGTCGCTCTTGGAGTTGTTCGGTCGGAAAATCCGGTCCGAAGAAAAAACGAAACTGATCCGGCAGACGCTGTCTTGAAACTTGAGTCCCTTCCACAGCAATGCTCACCACGGCGGGTGTGACTTTTTCAAGCATGGGGGCTAGGCTAGGAATCTGCTCTCCATTGACTGAGAGAGGAAGCGCTGCAGTTGCAGGCAAAGGCGAGAGAATCGCGCTCAAACTAAGAGACAGAGCAGTTAAAACAAGTAAAGGTTTTTTCATCATAAGCTCCTCAACAAATTAACGTCCGGTTGAAGTAGAAAATATGTCCATTTCAAGAAACTTCAACTGACAGTCTGCGAGTTATGACTCAAAAACCTTTACAAAGTTCACCGTAAAGTAGCGGGAATCGATTAGCTGGCTTTGGCGTTAAGCAAATCCGCTGAGCGAATGATTGCTTTTTCTTCACCGCGCAAAAGTCCTGTGGCACCCAATGCGTAATCTTTAGGTGGTTGTTCGAGCTCTTCTGGCTGTTTGCTCTCTTCTTTTTGCTGAGCCAATTTACTGAATGGGTTATCTTGCTCAGGTAAATTGGGGATCAAATCGGTAGCGGTTTTCGCCATGTGTTGATACAGCTTAGTGTAATCTTTTCCCAGGGTATCGAGCATTTCTGCTGTCTGCGCAAAGTGATCAGACAGTTCTTGGCGCTGCTGCTCTAAGGTGAATTTTGCGCTCTCGAGTTCTTTTTGCAGGTTCTTCTGCGTCTTATATTGAGGGGTAGTCAAACGAGCAATCAGCATCCCGACAGCAATCCCCACTAGCAATCCAGCAATGGCATAGATCCAAGGCATAACAGCTCCTTATTGTTGTTATTTAACATGTTTTTTACCCATCGGTTACACATGTACGAGGGACATGTTACTATGAGACCCAAGTTGGATAAAGCAAAATGCACGTCAGCTATTTTGCGTTTATGGCTCTCCTTGTAACTGTAGTAGACCAAGATGACTCCGAAGCAGCGATACGAAAAAGATTTACAACGCACTGATTTTTATAGTGATGAAGCACAGGCACGTGCCGTCGATGCCTTAGATAATTTGTATCACCAATGGCTAAATTACCTCAATCAGCCAGTGGTACGACCTTCTGTATGGCAAAAGCTCATCGGTAAGAAGCCAACAGTGACGCAACCGCCACAAGGTCTCTATATGTGGGGAGGTGTCGGACGCGGTAAAACCTATCTTATGGATACTTTTTTTGAAGCCTTGCCGACAGAAAAGAAGCTTAGGGTTCATTTTCATCGCTTTATGTATCGGGTGCACGATGAATTACGCACTTTATCAGACGTCAGTGATCCGCTTGAAATTGTGGCTGATCGCTTTTGTGCTGAGGCAAACATTATCTGTTTTGATGAGTTTTTCGTCTCGGATATTACCGATGCGATGATCCTTGGAACTCTGTTCGAGGCCTTATTTAGACGCGGTATCGTATTGGTAGCCACTTCGAATATTGCCCCCAAGGATTTGTACCGCAATGGGTTACAGCGAGCCCGATTCCTACCTGCAATTGCGTTGGTGGAAATGCATTGTCAGATCCTAAATGTAGATAGTGGTGTCGATTATCGTTTGAGAACCTTACAGCAAGCGGAAATTTATCATTACCCTTTAGACAGTAAAGCGACCGATAACCTACAGCGTTACTTCCAGCAGTTGATCAGCTCAGAGCAGACTCCAGAGACGCAGATCGACGTGAATCACCGAATGATTACGGTTGAAGCGGCAGGAGACGGAGTATTGTATGCGACCTTTGCTCAGTTATGCCAAACGGCACGTAGCCAAAATGACTATATTGAGCTGTCGAAAATTTATCACACCGTGCTGCTGGCGGATGTCAAACAGATGAACAAAAGTAGCGATGATGCCGCGAGGCGCTTTATTGCGCTGGTGGATGAGTTTTATGAGCGACATGTAAAGTTAATTATTTCTGCTGAAGTGCCCCTTACCGATCTGTATACCGATGGTTTGTTAGAATTTGAATTTAAACGCTGCCAATCACGCTTAATTGAAATGCAAAGTCATGATTACTTAGCGAAGGAGCACTTGGGCTGAGCACAAAATGGCTTCCCCAGTAAGGCGTGGATTTTTTTTCTCTTTTCATGCAAAAAAAGGTGATTTTTTCTGCGCCCTTCTCTATAATCCTGCGACCCACCGTTACTGCAGGTCCTTTGTGGCCGAGAGTGCCACCCACTCGAAGGGGTGATGACTGGGCTCTTAGACAGTGGGAGCGAAAGCTCCTTGAAGTGTAAATTTAAATTAACGGGTTATTATTAGCATGAAAACTTTCGTTGCTAAACCAGAAACTGTAAAACGCGACTGGTACGTTGTAGACGCTGAAGGTAAAACTCTTGGCCGTCTAGCAAGTGAAATTGCATCTCGCCTACGTGGCAAACACAAAGCTGAATACACTCCACACGTTGACACTGGTGATTACATCATCGTTGTTAATGCGGAGAAAGTTACTGTTACAGGTAACAAGGCTAAGAACAAGATGTACCACCGTCACTCTGAGTTCCCAGGTGGCCTGAAGTCATTCAGCTTCGAGAAGCTGATTGAGCGTAAGCCAGAAATGGTACTTGAGTTAGCGGTTAAAGGTATGTTGCCAAAAGGTCCTCTAGGCCGTGCTATGTACCGTAAGCTGAAAGTTTACGCTGGCGCTGAGCACAACCATGCTGCTCAACAACCAAAAGTACTGGACATCTAATCGGGGATTTCGGAAATGGCAGAGAATCAATACTACGGCACTGGCCGTCGCAAAAGCTCAGCTGCTCGTGTTTTTATTAAACCAGGCAGCGGCAACATCGTAATCAACAAGCGTAGCCTTGAAGAGTACTTCGGTCGTCCAACTTCTTGCATGGTTGTTAAGCAACCTCTTGAACTGGTTGACATGGTAGAGAAACTGGATCTGTACATCACTGTTAAAGGTGGTGGTATTTCTGGTCAAGCAGGTGCTATCCGTCACGGTATCACTCGCGCTCTGATGGAATACGATGAGTCTCTACGTCCTGTTCTACGTGCTGCTGGCTACGTTACTCGTGACGCTCGTCGCGTTGAACGTAAGAAAGTGGGTCTACGTAAAGCACGTCGTCGTCCACAGTTCTCTAAGCGTTAATTTTTCCTTTTGGAAAAATACGCTCCAGTGTTACTGGATGTGGTTCAAAAACCCGGCTTTATGGCCGGGTTTTTTACATCTCAAGGTCTGCTTGGCAGATTCCTAATTCCCCTCTTCTCAATACTCGATAAATAAGTTGTTCCTTTTGTGATGCCGCGAGCGATTTGAATTGACAAATGTTACAGAAAGGTAGCTTTATCTTGTCAAAAAGTAGGGTTTTATTTATCATTTGCTATCAAATAAATACAAAATAAACTCGTGTTTGTTAGCCTTGCTCTTTAAACGGAATAAGCAGGATCCATAAGGAGCAAATGGGAGAATGTCTGGATGAGTAATGCGCCTCTAAATCAAGGCCGCAGACGATTTCTGACCGCTACAACGGCCGTTGTGGGTGGTTTAGGAGCCGTTGCGGTTGCCGTACCTTTTATAAAATCGTGGAACCCGAGCGCGAAAGCAAAAGCGGCCGGTGCCCCTGTCGAGGTTGAAATCAGTAAACTCGAAGAAGGGCAGATGGTTCGTGTTGAATGGCGTGGTAAGCCTGTTTGGGTGGTTCGTCGTTCACAAGCTGTCGTTGAAGGTTTGAAAAGTCACGAAAACCAACTTCGTGATCCGAATTCTGACGAGCTACAACAGCCTAATTATGCTCAGAATCCTTATCGTTCGATTAAGCCTGAGTACTTTATCGCAGTCGGTATTTGTACTCATTTGGGTTGCTCACCAACTTATCTTCCAGATTCTTTTTCTGAGCAAGTCCAAGGGGTTAAGTCTGGATTCTTCTGTCCATGTCATGGTTCAAAATTTGATATGGCAGGGCGAGTATTCCAAGCTGTTCCGGCACCACTAAATCTTGTTATCCCGCCGCACATGTATCTCAGTGATACGCGGATCGTGATTGGTCTTGATGAGACAGGGGAGGCATAATGCAAGCTCTACTTGATTGGGTAGAAAAACGCCTACCTGCCATGAATGCGTACAAGAAACACCTTTCAGAATACCCAATGCCAAAGAACTTTAACTTTTGGTATCTGTTTGGTTCGCTTGCGATGTTGGTTTTGGTCAACCAACTCCTGACCGGTATTTGGTTAACCATGAACTATGTGCCATCGGGAGAGGGCGCTTTTGCTTCGATTGAATACATCATGCGTGATGTGGAGTACGGCTGGTTATTGCGTTATATGCATTCAACCGGGGCTTCTGCATTTTTCGTGGTAGTTTATCTGCACATGTTCCGTGGCTTGATTTATGGATCATACCAAAAGCCTCGTGAGCTATTGTGGATCTTCGGTATGCTGATTTTCCTTGTGTTGATGGCAGAAGCCTTTATGGGCTACTTGTTACCTTGGGGACAGATGTCTTACTGGGGCGCACAGGTAATCATTTCGCTGTTTGGTGCAATTCCGGTTATTGGTGATGATCTCACGCTGTGGATCCGTGGTGACTATGTCATTTCTGGTGCCACACTAAACCGTTTCTTTGCTTTGCATGTGATTGCGTTGCCAATCGTATTACTGCTTTTGATCGTGCTGCATATTCTGGCTCTGCACGAAGTTGGCTCAAATAACCCTGATGGTATTGAGACTAAATTGCCAAAAGGTTCAATGGGTGAAGGCTACGAATCACAGTTTAAATTCCATGAGTACTACACTAAGAAGTACGACATTATCGATTCGATCCCATTCCATCCTTATGGCACGGTGAAAGATTTAATTGGTGTTGCGGGATTCTTATTCTTGTTCTGCTATGTGTTGTTCTTCAATCCAGAGATGGGAGGATACTTCCTTGAGCCGCCCAACTTTGAAGCAGCTAACCCACTGAAAACACCAGAACATATTGCGCCTGTTTGGTACTTTACGCCGTTTTACGCCATCTTGCGTGCGGTTCCAGATAAGCTGCTAGGGGTTATCGCGATGGGGGCATCGATTGTTGTATTGTTCCTGTTACCTTGGCTGGATCGTTGTAAGGTTCGTTCTTACCGTTATCGTAGCAAATTCCATTTATTCAATATTGCCCAGTTCACTGTTAGCTTTATTGCCTTAGGGATTTTAGGCGCGCTACCTGCAACTCCAACCTACACACTGTTGGCTCAGATATTTAGCTTGTGTTACTTCATGTTCTTTGTGTTGCTGTTCTTCTACAGCAAAAACGAAGCCACTAAGCCATTACCAACAAGGGTGACATACAAATGAAAAAATGGATTGTAGTTTTGTTTGCTATGCTGCCTTCACTGGCGATGGCGGCTGGAGCAAATGTGCATTTAGATAAAGCGAATAACGATTTGACGGATCAGGCTTCGCTACAAAATGGTGCCAAGCTGTTTATGAATTACTGCTTTGGTTGCCATTCTACTCAATATCAACGTTATGAACGGGTTGCCAATGATCTTGGCATCCCAGCTGATTTAATGAAGGAAAACCTGATTTTTGATCCTGAGACCAAAATTGGTCAATTGATGGAAAATGCGATTCCCGATAAATCGGCAGCGAAATGGTTTGGTGCGCCACCACCAGATTTGACACTGGTTGCTCGTGTGCGTGGAACCGATTGGTTGTATACCTATTTGCGCTCATTTTACACGGATCCTTCACGTCCTTTTGGCGTGAATAACATTGTGTTTCCAAGCGTAGGTATGCCCCATGTTCTTGAAGAGCTTCAAGGTACTCCTGAGCCTATTTTTGAAACCAAAGTCGTCGATGGCAATGAGGTTCAACATGTGGTTGGCGTGAAGTCACGTGGAAACGGTGAATTGAGTGAAGGGGAATATAACCAAGCAGTACGTGACTTGGTGAATTTCTTGGAATATTCCGGTGAGCCGATGAAGCTTGAGCGCCAAAACTTAGGCTGGTGGACAATGGGTTTCTTAGTGATCTTCACCATTGTCGTTGTCGCACTCAAGAAAGAGTATTGGCGTGATGTGCACTAATTGTGCTATTATGCTGCGCTAATTCCCGATTGTTAACTCATCAGTGGAGGCTCTAGCCTCCATTGATTTTTTGTACCCGCATCTGTACTGGAGGGCTCCATGGCTGTAGCTGCCAACAAACGTTCTGTGATGACTCTATTTTCAAGTGCATCTGACATGTATAGCCATCAGGTTCGCATTGTGCTAGCTGAAAAAGGCGTCAGTTTTGAAGTTGAGTTGGTTGATGAGAACAACCTTCCAGCGGAACTGATTGAGCTAAATCCTTATAAAACAGTTCCAACACTGGTTGATCGCGAGCTTGCTCTGTATGACTCAAAGATCATCATGGAATACTTAGATGAGCGTTTCCCTCATCCGCCACTTATGCCTGTTTACCCAGTTGCACGTGGTAACAGCCGTCTGATGATTTATCGTATCGAAAGAAACTGGTATTCATTGGCAGAAAAAGTAGTGAATGGTTCTCCTGAAGTTGCTGAAAATGCACGTAATAAGCTACGCAATGATCTGTTAACTTTAGGGCCTGTGTTTGCTGAGTTTGAATACTTCATGAGTGAAGAGTTCAGTCTGATCGATTGCTATCTTGCTCCACTGTTATGGCGTTTGCCTGTGCTGGGCATTGATTTAATTGGCCCTGGCTCAAAAGAGCTGAAAGTGTATATGAACCGTGTATTTGAACGTGATTCATTCTTGGCTTCACTGACTGAAGCTGAACGCGAGATGCGTCTGGCTCGCTAATGGATGCCGGAATGGATATTGGTCACATGACACCACGCCGACCATATTTGCTACGTGCATTTTATGATTGGTTACTGGAAAATGAATTAACGCCGCACCTCGTCGTTGATGCCACTTTACCGGGCGTGAAGGTACCACTTGAATACGTTCAAGATGGTCAAATTATTCTGAATGTTGCTCCACGAGCAGTGGGAAACCTAGAGTTGGGCAATGATGAAGTGACCTTTAATGCCCGTTTCGGTGGTCGTCCTCATTTGGTTATCGTGCCTATTTATGCTGTGCAGGCCATTTATGCCCGTGAAAATGGCGCAGGCACTATGTTTGAGCCGGAGCCTGCTTATCTAGATATGATGGATTTTCCTGAAGAGATTGATTCAGATGACTCCTTGATTGAGCTGGAAAGCGATGTTGCGGTTGAGCACACTGAAGAGACTCCACGCCCTAGAGGCAAACCGAGTTTACGTGTCGTGAAGTAAATAAATCTCATGAAATCAAAAAGGCAGTGGTCATCGCTGCCTTTTTCATATCCCACTCTCAAAATCGTTACTGAGCGTAATCAAACGCCTTCACAACCTGTTTCACACCTATGATATTTCTTGCGACACCAATGGCCATCTCTGCGTGTTCAGGAGAAACGTATCCAAACAGATAAACGACGCGATCCTCTGTCACCACTTTAATTTTAATGCCGTTGAGCTCAGATTTCGTTAAAAGCGCCGATTTTACCTTGGTGGTTATCCAACTATCGTTGCTGATTTCACCAACGGAGAGTGGCGCTTTAATTTGCACTTGGTTATGCAGCTCTTTGACACCTTTGAGTTGACGAGCCTGAGCAATAAATTGCTCTAAGATCGCTTCATTGCGTGACTGTCCCAATAAAACGACGGTTCCACGGTAAGCAACGGCAGAAATGCGCGCATCTTTGCGGTAAGGTTCTTTATTGGCAAGGCCTGCAACTTCAAGTTCAACATTGTTATCTTGCCAGATCTCTTGCGTGCTGCGCGGATCGGTCACAATATTGGCTGTGGTTGCGGCACCCGCGATAAACAGTCCGGCACACCCTGTTAGAGTGGCGAGCAAACCGGAAACGATAAGAAGTCTAATGCTTTTCATATTTACTCTTCATGGGCTGGGAATAACACTTGATCAATCAAATCACATAGGCAGTGTAGCGTTACCATATGAACTTCATGAATGCGAGCGGTACGGTGTGATGGGATCCGAATTTCCACGTCATTTTCACCAAGCAGTCCGGCCATTTCACCGCCATCTTTGCCTGTGAGAGCAATGATCGTCATGTCGCGAGTTACGGCCGCTTCCATTGCTTTGATGATATTTTTACTGTTACCGCTGGTTGATATTGCAAGCAAGATATCACCGGGTTGGCCAAAAGCTCGAACCTGTTTTGAGAAGATTTCTTGATAGTGGTAGTCGTTAGCGACGGCGGTGAGCGTCGTGTTATCTGCAGTCAGAGCCATTCCCGGTAAGCTTGGGCGTTCGGTCTCAAAGCGATTTAGAAGGCAAGAAACAAATTGTTGTGCATTGACCGACGAGCCACCGTTACCGCAGCAGAGAATTTTATGACCGTTAAGTAAACTCGCCACCATGGCTTGTGCGGCATGCATAATGGCATCGGGTAACGCCTCCGCTGCGGCGATTTGAATTTGAATGCTTTCGGTAAAACTGTCTTTAATGCTATCGAGCATTGTTTATCCTTCAGTAATAGCGTTTTTTAACCAATCAATATGTTGCCCTTGTTGATGAATGGCAATCACATCAAAACGAAAATCCGCACTGTGACTATTCATCTTGTTGGCGAGCATCCAACAATTTGCGGCTTTGATCAAGCGAGCACGCTTGGTTCTTGTGACGGTTTCCGCGGCGTGACCATGTTGAGTGTTGTTTCGATAGCGTACTTCGACAAACACTAATGTGTTTCCATCACGCATGATTAAGTCTAATTCGCCAAAACGGTAGTTCACATTTTGTGTGACTAGAGTAAGGCCTTGGCGGCGAAGATAGTCCGCCGCCATTTGTTCATAATGATTTCCTTGGTGCCTAGAATTAACGAACACCATGCTCTGCCCAGCTGATTTCACGCTGAACCACACATTGTTCATCAATACTTAGCACACCCGTTTGTCCATCAATCGTATAGCCTTCGACGATTTTCATCTGTGGAAGTTCCACCATCAAACGGTAGGCATCCATCCCCAGAGCTTGCAAGCGGCGCTCTGCATTTGAGCTTTCGGGCCAGATTTGGGTTAGCTGCTCTTTGATACTTGGCGCTGGCTGTATCAGCAGTGGAATATCACTGTAAGTCACGCCTGACAAATCTTCGTATTGGCGACCACCTGTGTTGCTGTTCGAGTTCGAGAACAGTTTTGGTGGACGGGTATCAGGGTTGATAGCCACTTCAATAAATGGCTTGATCAAGGTGAGTTCTGAGCTGTTTGCGACAATATACACAGCATCGATATCACGGCGGCTACGAGGTTGGCTCTCTAAGCCCATACCAAGCAGAGATTCCATCTGCGCGATGTTTTGTTGGCTATCCTGTAAGCCAAAAATGGAGTTGATATTGCGTTGTAATTGACGCTTGTCGCCAAAAAGATTCACTGCCACTTTGTTTTTGCTGTAACGACGCCACTCTTCATTAAAGGCTTCAACCACACGTTCACCATAAGCGTTTTGGGGCGCGAGGATCAGTGGGTAACGGTAGCCTTGAGTGAACAGATGTTTCGCCGCTTGTGCGACTTCTTGTTCAGGTGATAGAGCGAGATAGCAAGCGCCCGCCGTCGTATCAATTTGATCCGGGATGTTCAGCGCCAACGTTGGGATCATTTGGCCACGGCTTTGTTGGAATTGCTGCAGTTTTTCGATATTACCTTTGATCAGTGGACCCACAACAAAATCAATTTGTTTGCTGGTCAGAATCGCATCAACAGATTCGAGCGTTTCGGCATTGGTATCGATGATTGTCAACGTCGCGTTTGTTTGGCGATCGGCATCGTTCATCATGGCAAACACAAATCCATCACGAATAAATTGGGCCTGCTTAGCAAATTTACCAGTCAAGGGTAACAGTAAAGCGGTGTTAGTCGGCTTGACGATTTCTAAAGCCAAAATATCGGTAATGGCTTTAGGGGTATAAATTGCCGCTGGGTGCTGCGGATTTTCAGCCAGCCATTTTTCTAAGGTATTTTTCAGTTGTGGTAGATCGCTACCCAGCGTTTTCATATAGATCGCAAGCTGTAGCCAGCCATCCAACTGCGCTTCATCGGGCTCAGTAGAAAGCTTGATAATTTTGCTGGCGGAGTAGTGATTGAGGTTTGCCCAGATTTGATCCGCTAATGCTTCTTTGTCCTTGTTGGATGAAAGGCCGTACAGCGCCACTAACTCACGAGTGGAGTCAAAAGAGCGATCCAGAGCCGTGAATATGTCCGCACGAAGCTGGTGATATTGCTGCCATTGAACTTGAGGTAACGACCAATTGGCTTGGAAACTCAGTTGCTCTAGAGCTTCTTGATATTGTTCGGTATTAGCTAATAACTGAGCGCGCAGCAGTTGCCACTGCGCCTGCTGAGTTGGAGTCAAGGGCTGTTTCGCCAAGCGCATGATCAGAAGTTGGGCTTGATCGGGATTGTTTTCCTCTATGGCGGCTTTGAGAGCCATGATCAGCCAATCATTTTGCTGATTACCTTGGCTGGCATCGGCTCGCATCAAATACGTCTGCGCCGTTAAGAGTGGTTGAGCGGTAATATCGACCACATCCGGTGACGAAGGTTGAGTCGAACAGGCCGATAAAACGATTGATAATGCAATCGGAGTGAGTAAGCGTGGTACACTGCGTCGCTGATGGTGGTTCATAGCCATGAGTTCTTTCGTTAGTCCGTGTAAAATTGTCTCTATATTAATCGTTGATGTGATGGTAAACAAATGACAGATAATAAAACCGTGCCAAATGGTGCTCCAATTCTTTATATTGTCCCAACCCCGATTGGTAATCTGGGTGACATCACACAACGCGCTCTGGATGTATTAGCCAGTGTCGATATGATTGCCGTTGAAGATACGCGTCATACCGGAAAATTATTAGCTCACTTCAACATCTCGACCAAAACGTTTGCTTTGCACGATCATAATGAGCAGCAGAAAGCCCAAGTCTTAGTGGATAAACTGCTCTCTGGTCTATCGATTGCCTTAGTGTCCGATGCTGGCACGCCTCTGATCAGTGATCCAGGTTATCATTTAGTCACTCAATGTCGTCAAGCAGGCGTTAAAGTTGTGCCACTTCCAGGGCCATGTGCGGTGATCACAGCGCTGAGTGCATCAGGCCTGCCATCTGATAGTTTTAGCTTTGAAGGTTTTTTGCCGGCAAAAAGCAAAGCACGTAAGGATAAACTATTAGAGATCGCGAAAGTGAGCCGTACCTGTATTTTTTATGAATCGCCACACCGGATCTGCGAGTCACTGCAAGATATGTTAGATGTACTTGGTGGCGAGCGTGAAGTGGTACTTGCCCGTGAACTCACCAAAACCTTCGAAACAATTCAAGGTATGCCTTTGGCTGAGTTGATTACGTGGATTGCTGAAGATGATAACCGTAAGAAAGGCGAAATGGTGCTGTTGGTGCATGGATATCGGGATGCGGGTGAGCAGCAACTGCCAGATGAGGCTCTACGCACCTTAACGATTTTGACTAAAGAGCTGCCATTGAAAAAAGCTGCTGCCTTAGTGGCTGAAATTCACCAGTTGAAAAAGAATGCATTGTATAAATGGGGCTTGGAGAATTTAGGCGAATAATTTTCTCTTCTATCCATTTCCTACTTGAAGCTGTAGCGGTGTTGGCAGAATTTGCTCACCCCAATCACAGAGTGTATCTATGCTCGTGGGGATTCACTCATTTGCCGCCGGCCTGCAACACCAAGTCGTTTAGGTATATTTATTACCGCTGGAAGTGATACCCATCTGAAAACAAAAAAGGGCGCGGATGCGCCCTTTGTGCTGCCCAAGAAACTAGTTCTTATAGATACACAGCATATTGAGGTAGCTATCGGCCAACTTATACACTGCTTCTTGTTCACCTAAACGGTTCACTTGTAAGAAGATGGAGTAGAAGATGCCGTGGAACAGGCTGGCCATGTTATCGACATCGTGTTTCTCACACAATTCGCCACGCTCCATCGCTTTCATAAACATGTTTCTGATCAGCAGTTGGTTAGTTCGGTTGGTGGAAACAAACAGTGGCCAAACTTCGTCACGGGTTGAAGCACTCCACTCAAACCAGACTTTGAGCCAGTGACAATCGGTCATCGCCAATTTCACCATCTCTTTGCACAGAGTTTGTAGGTTGGTTTTCACATCCAAATCAAGATCGATGTGATCGGTCAAGAAGTTGGAGTACTGACGAACCACAAAATTCAGCACATCGTCAACCAAGTCTTCACGAGTTGGGAAGTAGTTGAACACTGTTGCAACGGAGACTTGCGCAATCTCGGCAATATCTGCGTGACCACCACGACCAATGCCGCGTTTAGCAAACACTTCCAACGCGATTTCCATCAGTTGTAGTTTGCGTTTTTGAGGCGATAGCCGAGTTCGAGGGCGTTTTTCGATTGATGCGTCCATAGGGGTATATCCTTGCCAATTGAGTTGTTGATTGAGCATTTTGCTCTAATGATTATTTTGTTATTTGCTACTTAAAGCCCTATGAGTGTAATGGTGCATATATTCAAGGTCAATCTCTGTTGGGTGAAAAATGTGCAACTATGTTAATTATTTGTCGTTTCAGCTTGTTTTATTGAGTGGGTACATAACAAAGCGAGGATGAGTAGGGAAACGATTAACAGGATTTGAGTGAAGTGGTACTATACGCGCCACCAAAGTCAGCGATACTGACATCGCCCAACACAACGAGAATGGTATGAAACACACAGTTGAAGTCATGATTTCTGAGCAAGAGGTCGCCCAGCGCATTCGCGAATTAGGTCAACAGATCACTGAGCATTATCAAGGGAGTAGTGATTTAGTTTTGGTTGGATTGCTGCGTGGTTCTTTTGTTTTTATGGCGGATCTTGCTCGTCAAATTCATCTGACTCATCAAGTCGATTTTATGACCGCCTCTAGCTATGGCAACAGTATGCAAAGCTCACGTGATGTGCGCATTCTGAAAGATCTCGATGATGACATCAAAGGTAAAGATGTATTGCTGGTGGAAGATATTATCGATACAGGGAATACCTTAAACAAAGTGAAAGAGATTCTGGCGCTGCGTGAGCCTAAATCGATCCGTATTTGCACACTATTGGATAAGCCAACCCGTCGTGAAGTGGACGTTGAAGTGAATTGGGTCGGTTTTGAAATTCCTGACGAATTTGTGGTCGGTGTCGGTATCGACTACGCGCAGAAATATCGTCACCTACCTTATATTGGCAAAGTGGTGCCTTTGGCGGAATAACCTAAGCTCACGATTGACAATAAAAGATTGCCGACAACGCCCACGCACTCGTGGGCGTTGCTCTTTGGAGAGAATTAACGACACAGTAGGCGATGATTCGGATTGAGTATCTTCTCTAACGCTTTGTGGTAATTATCTTCCACTGCACTGCGTGACGCGCAGCGTACACCGAGATATTCCAGTCGGCCATCCTCGATACCGTAGACAAAACCGTGTACTTCTACTGCTTGTCCACGCTCCCAAGCATTCTGTAACACGGTTGAGTTAGCCAAGTTGTAGACTTGCTCGGCGACATTGATTTCTGCCAGTTTATCGGAGCGATCTTCGGCAGGCATCTGATCGAGATATTCACGATGTTTAAGGTAGTAATCGCGAATATGCAGCAACCAGTTATTGATTAAGCCAAGTTGTGGATTATCGATCGCCGCAGTAACCCCACCACACCCATAGTGGCCGCACACAATGATGTGTTTGACTTGCAGCACATCGACCGCATACTGAACGACAGAAAGACAGTTGAGATCGGTATGGATAACTTGATTGGCAACGTTACGGTGGACAAATAATTCCCCCGAGTAAAGGCCAGTGAGCCGTTCGGCTGGCACTCGGCTGTCTGCACATCCTATCCACAAAAAATCCGGGTTTTGCCCTTTAGCGAGTTTGGCAAAATATTCCGGAGTTTCTGCTTTGATCGATTCAGACCATTTTGAGTTGTTCTCAAAAAGTTGTTTAATTTCTGGCATCTTACTTCCCTTAAATAATTGCCAACAATATACACAATGTTACAAATTCAAGCTCATCTAATTTACTTTCTGCTTAACTCATCTGACGTGTTTTTACAACATTGGTTTTAAACTAGGGTCATTCGATGACACCTTAAGGAATAGTGCGTGTTTCAGGCTAGATTTGCGGATCTTAATTTACGTTGTGACCTGTTTGGTGGGGTAACCACCGCCATCATTTCACTGCCATTAGCGTTAGCGTTTGGGGTCGCTTCCGGTGCAGGAGCAGAGGCGGGTCTGTGGGGTGCCATTTTAGTCGGCTTTTTTGCCGCCTTATTTGGAGGCTCCTCCACTCTGATTTCAGAGCCAACAGGGCCGATGACGGTGATCATGACGGCGATTTTAACCGCCATGGTGGCACGTTACCCTGAATCGGGCGCGGCGATTGCCTTTACCGTTGTCATGATGGCCGGTGCATTTCAGATTTTGCTCGGTACTCTCAAGCTCGGTAAATACATTACGCTGATGCCATACAGCGTGGTTTCAGGCTTTATGTCCGGTATCGGGGTGATCCTGATTATCCTGCAACTCTCACCACTGCTCGGGCACCCTTCTCCTGGTGGCGGTGTGCTTGGGACTTTATCTGCGTTGCCCGATTTGCTCGCCAATTTAAAATTCAGCGAGCTGTTTTTGGGCTTACTCACCCTCGGAATTTTGTTTTTTTTACCACAAAAATACCGCAAGCAAGTTCCTGCGCAGTTGGTCGCCTTGGTCGTCGTGACTCTGTTTTCGGTGATTTTCTTTGATACTGATGATATTCGCCGGATTGGTGAAATCCCTGCAGGTTTACCGAGTATCGTCGTCCCTACTTTCACTGGCGATATTGTCGTGACCATGGTGATTGATGCCCTTGTACTCGGTACGCTGGGTTGTATTGATACGCTGTTAACGGCAGTCATTGGCGATTCTCTCACGCGTAAAGAGCATGATTCGGATCGCGAGCTGCAAGGGCAGGGAATTGCCAATATGGTCGCGGGATTATTTGGTGCTTTACCCGGTGCGGGAGCCACCATGGGCACAGTCACCAACATTCAAGTGGGCGCTCGTTCGCCATTGTCTGGTGTGACTCGCGCTTTAATGTTGGCGCTGGTGGTGTTAGTCGCTGGTGGGTTGACTGAGCCAATCCCCATGGCGGTATTGGCCGGTATCGCGGTGTATGTTGGGGTGAATATCCTCGACTGGGCATTTATTCAACGTGCGCACAAAATCAGTCTGCAAGGTATGGCCATCATGTATGGCGTTATGTTGCTGACCGTTTTTGTCGATCTGATTGTGGCGGTTGGCCTTGGTGTGTTCATCTCCAACATTCTGGTTATTGAACGTTTAAGCCGTGAGCAGGCACGCCAAGTCAAGGCGATCAGTGACGCGGATGACGATGATGTGCCACTGACGGAGAGTGAACGTAAGCTGCTGGATAAAGCCAATGGTAAGGTGCTGTTTTTCTACCTATCAGGGCCGATGATTTTCAGTGTCTCGAAAGCCATTACGCGCCAGCACAGCAGTGTCGATCAATATCAAGCGATGATTCTCGATCTAACCGATGTCCCTATGATTGATGTCACCGTTGGCTTGGCGTTAGAAAACGCGATTCGTGATGCGCAGGAAGCGCATTGTGAAGTCTATTTACTCTGTCCTAATGAAAAAACGCGTGCCGAATTAGAAAAGTTTAAGGTCATAGATCTGGTTCCGGATCAGAATATGTTTACCTTCCGTTATGAAGCGCTTAATGCGGCAGTCAAACAGGTGAATACGTAACTCGGCGTTGATGGTGATGGCCGAAATGCCGCAGTCATGCGGCATTTTTGTCTCTGATCTTTGAATGCAGGGCAAGCCTATAATATTAGCTATTTCTGTATTAATCATTGCCCTTAGCCAATATCCCCTTCCTACTTGAAGTTGCAGCGGTATTGGCTACGTTTGCTCACCCCAATCACACAGTTTATCTATGCTCATGGGGATTATGAGAGCCATCCTTGGCTCTCACCAAAGGCCAGCCGATGGCTGTGCAAATTTGTTCCAGACAAATTTGTCACTTACTTGCCGCCTAGCTGCAATTCCAAGTAGTTTTGGTATAAAGGGTTGAAAAAGCGCCATACAAGCGCAACATCCTTGTTGTTATTGATAACAAGGTTCCTACCATGTACGCACTGGAAATAGAACAACTTAGAAAAACCTATGCCGGTGGCTTTGAAGCCCTCAAAGGCATTAGTCTACAAGTCAAAAAAGGCGATTTTTACGCTCTGCTGGGACCCAATGGTGCGGGGAAGTCGACCACCATTGGCATCATCTCATCGCTGGTCAATAAAACCTCCGGCAAAGTCACAGTATTTGGTTACGATCTCGATTCTCAACTGGAACTTGCCAAACAGAAGCTTGGTTTAGTACCGCAAGAATTTAACTTCAACCCGTTTGAAACGGTCGAGCAGATTGTTTTGCAGCAAGCCGGTTACTATGGCGTACCGAAAGCGTTAGCCAAAGAGCGCGCGAAAAAGTACCTGACTCAGCTCGATTTGTGGGAAAAACGCAGCGAACGAGCAAGAAACCTCTCTGGCGGCATGAAGCGCCGTTTGATGATTGCGCGTGCATTAATGCATGAGCCGCAACTGCTGATTCTTGATGAGCCAACCGCTGGCGTTGATATCGAACTGCGCCGTTCCATGTGGGAGTTTCTCAAGCAAATCAACGCGCAAGGTGTGACGATCATTCTCACCACTCACTATCTCGAAGAAGCGGAAATGCTCTGTCGCCATATTGGCATCATTCAACGCGGCGAGCTGATTGAAAACACCACCATGAAATCTCTGCTTGATAAGTTGCACGTTGAGACGTTTGTTCTCGATGTGGATGGCAACGCACCCATTGCACCGCTGCAAGGAGTGGTTAAACAGCAGATGGTGGAAGGCTCGCTGGAGATTGAATTAGAAAAAAGCCAAGGGATCAACCATGTGTTTACCCAACTTACCGAACAAGGGGTGAAAGTGCTGTCGATGCGCAACAAAGTGAACCGTTTGGAAGAGCTGTTTGTCAGCATAGTCAACAGTGGTAAGCGAGGTTAATCAGCATGTATCAAATTTATTGGACGGCATTTTGTAGTCTGCTCGGCAAAGAAATTAACCGGTTTACCCGTATTTGGGTGCAAACTTTGGTTCCACCCGCCATCACTATGACGCTGTACTTCATCATCTTCGGTAATTTGATTGGCTCTCGAATCGGCCAGATGAACGGTTTCAGCTACATGGAGTACATCGTACCCGGTCTCATTATGATGTCGGTGATCACCAACTCTTATTCCAATGTGGCATCCTCTTTCTTTAGCTCTAAGTTTCAAAAGAACATTGAAGAGCTGTTAGTCGCTCCTGTGCCAAACTATGTGATTATCGCAGGTTACGTGATGGGCGGCGTCGCGCGTGGATTGTTGGTGGGGGCTATGGTGACAGCGGTTTCACTATTGTTTGTCGATTTGCAGGTCGATCATTGGGGCATCATTATTGCGACGGTATTTTTAACCTCGGTGGTGTTTTCACTCGGTGGATTGATTAACGCGGTGTTTGCCAAAACGTTTGATGATATCTCAATTGTTCCGACCTTCGTGCTGACGCCGCTGACTTACCTTGGTGGGGTATTTTATTCGATTAGCTTGCTGCCGGAGTTTTGGCAAAGTGTCTCGAAGATCAATCCGATTGTCTACATGGTCAATGCGTTCCGCTACGGTTTCCTTGGCGTGTCGGATGTGGATATCATGACTTCGTTTGCAGTGTTAATGGCATTTGTGGTGGCGCTGTACTGTGTGGCGCATTATTTAGTGACCAAAGGCAAAGGGCTGCGCAGCTAATCAGACAATCGATATAGAAAAGGTCAACCGAGGTTGACCTTTTTTGATCCAGAGACAAGAGGATTATTCTTCTTCGCTACTGGCTTTGGTGTCGGTTTGCAGATCGAGAACTTGGTTATCAATCAAACGCACTTTACCGAGGAAAGCGGACATCAGGATCACGGCTTGCTTACTCTCACTGCTGATAGGTAGCAGAGTGCGTGCATCACGGATGAAGATTTCATCTGGCTCTAAATCGGCCGCACGCAACTGATCCACTGCATCTTCAATGATTGATGGATAATCATCGCGACCACCACGAATGGCGCTACTGATCCAGCGCATAGTGCGCGCCAAAACGGGCGCACGTTGGCGCTCATCCAGCGTCAGCAAATTATTACGTGAACTCATGGCAAGGCCATCTAACTCACGTACGGTCGCTACGCCTACAATCTCAATATCCATGCACAAGTCTTCTACCATTTGACGGATCACCGCCAATTGCTGGAAATCTTTTTCGCCAAAGCAAGCGACATCTGGCTGCACAATATTAAACAGTTTAGTGACAATGGTCGCGACGCCACGGAAATGTCCCGGACGCGATGCGCCTTCGAGCATGTAAGAGAGCCCTGGCACTTCAACAAAGGTCTGCTTATCCAACCCTTGTGGGTACATGGTTTCGGGTGTCGGCGTTAAAACCAGATCAACCCCTTCGCCGTTGAGTTTGCTTAGGTCTTCTTCAAGCGTACGTGGGTAATTTTTCAAATCTTCTGCGCGATCAAACTGCATCGGATTGACGAAAATACTCACCACGACGACGTCAGCGAGCTCACGAGCTTTACGAACCAGGGTTAAATGGCCTTCGTGTAAATTACCCATGGTCGGTACAAAAGCGACGCGGCGACCTTCGCGCTTGATCTGTTTGATCTGCTCGCGAAGAACGGCGATGTCAGCAAAAACTTGCATGTATGACTCCTTAGGCAATGGTGTGGGCGAGATCGGGAAACGCGCCACTGGCAACATCTTCGATATATTTGGCAACGGCTTGGCGAATATCGCCAGTCTCAGCCAAGAAATTTTTCGAGAATTTTGGCATGTAGTTCGCCGAAATTCCAAACATATCGTGCATCACCAAAATTTGGCCGTCAGTACCATTACCCGCGCCAATACCTATTACGGGAACATCCAAAATTTGAGTAATTCGGTTGGCGAGTTCGGCTGGAACGCACTCTAGCAGGACAATTTGTGCGCCCGCTTCTTGCAGAGCCAACGCATCACGTACCATGCGATCCGCTTTATCTTGCTCGCGGCCTTGTACTTTGTAGCCACCAAAAATATTGACCGACTGCGGCGTTAAACCGAGGTGAGCACACACAGGCACTGCACGTTCAGTCAACATTTTTACGGTGTCGACTAACCAATCGCCACCTTCAATTTTCACCATGTTTGCACCGGCGCGAACCAGTTTGGCCGCGTTTTCACACGCTTGTTCTGGTGTGGCGTAGCTCATGAAAGGCATGTCAGCCATCAGCAGACAATTGGGGCTGCCTTTACGCACACAGCGGGTGTGATACGCAATGTCATCCACCGTCACGGGTAAGGTGTCGGTTTCTCCTTGTAACACCATGCCAAGTGAATCACCGACCAATAAGACGGGCATTTCTTGGCTCTCAAATAACTGAGCAAAACTCGCATCATAAGCGGTTGATGTAGCAAATTTGCGACCTTCCTGCTTCCATTTCATCAGGTCGTTTATGGTAATTTTTTTCATGTTTAGTCCTTACTCGACGTTGGCGAGTGCCAAATGCTGAGCCCATTGAGCGGTACTTGTTGCAATAACGCTTGGATTTCAGTCCCGTCTGGGAGGGTTAAATTTGGTGCGATTTCCGCGAGCGGGTAAAGCACGAATTCACGTACTTTCATTCCATAGTGAGGAATGGTGAGGCGCTCGGTCTCTATCACCTCATTGCCGTAAAGCACAATATCGAGATCGAGGGTTCTCGGTCCCCATCGTTCGCTTTTACGGACACGCCCCTGTTCTAGCTCAATGCGTTGTGTGCAATCGAGCAATTCCAGTGGCGTTAATTCGGTTTCGATGGCGGCGACAGCGTTGATGTAATCAGGCTGATTTTGCGGCCCCATCGGAGTGCTGCTATAGAGCGATGAAGCCGCGATAAGGCGCGACTTCGGTAAGAGAGTAAGCTGTTGTATGGCCAGCTGTGCTTGGGCGACAGGGTCGCCCAAATTACTGCCAATCGCAATGTAGGCAAGCATCATTCGCTGGATTTACTCTTGGATTTGTTGCGGGATGGTTTACGGCGGCGAGCGCCAGATTTGCTGCTGCCCGTTGCATTACCGATATCACCCACCATGGCTTGGCGCATATTGCGTCCCGCGCTTTGGAAGGTGGCCCACCATTCCGCTAATTGTTTGGTTTCACCGCCTTCAATTTCGCCACGCATTTCGAGGAAATCAAAGCCTGCACGGAACTTGTTCAGTTCAAGTAGACGGAAGGCCCTTTTACCACTGCGACGGGGTAAGCGCTGTTGCAACTGCCAAATATCACGAACTGTAGTGGTGTGGCGGCGCGGAATAGCGATACGCTTGACCACTTCATCTAAGATGCGGTTGCTGGCTTCGGTAATGGCATCAAACTCATTGAGATCGAGCGATTCCATTAAGCGATCCGCGAGATCAATCATCGGATACCACAGCATGGCGGCAAACATAAAGGCCGGATTGATGCGCAGATCTTCTTCAACCCGAATGTCGGTCGCATCCAGCACCAAATCCAACATCTGCTCAGTTTTTGAGCTGTGATCGGCAGTAAAATGCTCGGCTATAGTTGGGAAAAGTTGCTGGAACAGATTGTATTGACGCATTAAGTGGTAGGTTTCTAAACCATGACCCGCTTGCAGCATTTTGAGCGATTCTTCGTAGAGACGAGCCGCAGGGATGTCACGCAGCAATGGCGCAAGTTGCTCAATCGGCGCCGCGGTATCTTCTTCGATATCAAAATCGAGTTTGACCGCAAAACGTACCGCGCGCAGCATGCGTACCGGATCTTCACGATAACGCGTTTCCGGATCGCCAATCAGGCGCACCAAACGATCTTCCAGATCTTCCATGCCGCCGGCATAGTCGTGGATGCTGTAGTCTGCAATGTTGTAATACATGGCATTGATGGTGAAATCGCGGCGCTCGGCATCTTCATCAATCGTGCCGTACATGTTATCACGTAGCAGCATACCCGCTTCGGATTGTGCAGCGATATTTTGGCTCTGACTCGACTCTTGATGATGGCCACGGAAAGTGGCGACTTCGACGATGTCGCGTCCAAACATAATGTGCGCGAGACGGAAACGGCGACCAATCAGACGGCAGTTGCGAAACAGTTGGCGTAACTGCTCGGGGGTTGCGTTGGTGGCCACATCAAAGTCTTTCGGCTTGCCACCCAGAAGTAAATCACGCACAC
This sequence comes from Vibrio cholerae ATCC 14035, assembly GCF_000621645.1. Taxonomy (GTDB): domain Bacteria; phylum Pseudomonadota; class Gammaproteobacteria; order Enterobacterales; family Vibrionaceae; genus Vibrio; species Vibrio cholerae. The sequence goes on from NZ_KK211322.1 coordinate 91,873, forward strand.
CGCCGCCGACCAGAAAGGCCTCAAACCCCGCACCATGCAGACGATAGAGCACTTTCAGCGCATTTTCGCTGATCTGCTGACGCGAGATAGGGTGTTCCTGACGCGGAATGATGGTCAAAGCTAAGTCTGGATATGTGCGAGTGTTGCTCGGTTCAAAATCGTTATTATTCATGTGCTTCTGACAATGATTGCTGTTGCCGCTGTAAGCGCTACGCTGCTTAATTTGACGCTCAAACGGACGGAATTTGGCGCTAATAATAGCTTAAGCAGGACCATTTGAGAATCTTGGTGTGATCTCGATCGCTTCCGGTAGCTGGCTCACCTGCCAATGTTGGCAGCCCCAAGCCAGCATTTGCTCTGCGCTGGCATCGGAAAAATCCGTGGGCAGCGTAAAGCCTAAAAACTGCATCGCATGGGAAATGGTCTGCCGAGGCGCGGTTGGGTCAATGGCCGGAGCGTGATTCTGTTTCGAGAGTTTATTCCCGTTCCCATCCATCGCCAAAGGCAAATGTAAGTAGCTGACCGGCTTTTGTTTTAAAGTGTGATACAAGCTGATTTGCCGCCCTGTCGGTTCTATCAAATCGGCGCCGCGTACCACCTGAGTCACGCCTTGATCAATATCATCCAGCACCACAGCAAGATTGTAAGCAAACAGACCATCTCGGCGTTTAATAATGAAATCTTCTTCTGCTAATGCCTTGGGTATGGTGATGGTGCCGTGTTTCAAATCAATGAATTGTTGCACCTGATTATCCATTCGTAGCCGAATCGAGCAGTCTTGCTGCCGCGCTGGCGGATGGATTTTGCAGTGGCCGTTATAAAAGCCGCCCATGGCTTTGATGGCTTTTCGGGTGCACTGGCAGTAGTAAGCTTGACCTGTGCTTAGCCAAGCATCGATTTGATCTTGGTATAAGGCGTGACGCTGGCTTTGGTAAACCACAGTGCCATCCCAGTGCAGGCGGTAGGCTTCTAATGTACGCAAAATGTGCGCGGCTGCTCCCGGCATTTCCCGGGGCGGATCGAGATCTTCAATACGGACCAGCCAAGTTCCTTGTTGTGCTTTGGCTTGGAAATAGCTTCCCAACGCCGCAATCAAAGAACCAAAATGTAATGGACCAGAAGGAGAGGGGGCGAAGCGACCAATATAGTTCATAGGGCGATTTACCTTTCAAATGCAAAGAAACAAGAAAAGGGAGCTTGTGCTCCCTTTTCCTTACTGTTCCATCTTAGCCAAGCATTTGCTTTTCTTTGATTTCAGCCAGTGTTTTGCAATCGATACAGAGATCGGCTGTTGGGCGCGCTTCTAAACGGCGAATACCGATTTCCACACCGCACGATTCACAGTAACCGAAATCCTCCTCTTTGATCTTGTCGAGGGTCTTTTCGATTTTCTTGATCAAACGGCGCTCGCGGTCACGGTTACGCAGTTCTAAGCTGAACTCTTCTTCTTGAGAAGCTCGGTCAACAGGGTCTGGGAAGTTGGCTGCTTCATCCTGCATGTGGTGAACAGTACGGTCCACTTCTTCTCTCAGTTGGTTGCGCCACGCTTCCAAAATCTTTGTAAAATGTGTGATTTGCCCAGGTGACATATACTCTTCACCCGGCTTCTCCTGATATGGCTCAACACCAGCAATGGCTAGGATGCCTAGCGTTTTCTTTTTAGACTCTGTCATACAGATCTCCTACTAACCCTAGTCAACTGCGAGAGCAGTTAAATTTAAGGCGGGTATCTATAGCAAAAAGAAGTGGGGGAGGCAAACAATCGAAGGTAAAGTTATCGTCAATGTGAAGACACCATCAATTTTTTGTCACTTGATAGGCAAATTTGACCTCAGATACCATTCGGATCTCGTGTTTTGAAAGTGACGCTTTGTAGCACAACACTTCCACTCCGGCTTCTTGTGCCGCTTTTAGTAACTGTGAATAGTTCGCGTCTATATGGAGAGCGGGAGCGACTTTTTCAATCCCTGAATGCAAAACGGCAAATAAAAGTATCGACCTGCTTCCATCTTTAGCGACTTCCGCCAGCTCACGCAGATGCTTCTGACCACGGGTTGTCACCGCATCAGGAAAGTAACCTTGCCCTTTATCGCCTTGAATCTCATCCAAAAGAGTGACGCTTTTTACTTCTATAAAGCAGTGTGGTTGAGAATCTGACTTTAGCAAGATATCGATACGGCTATTTTCATGACCGTACTTCACCTCCGTACTGAGTGCGTCATAACCCCGCAGTTGTTGGATCTCTCCTGCCAAAATCGCTTCGACCACCAATGCGTTGGCTCGCGCGGTATTCACGCAAATCCAGTGACCTGCTTGGGTCTGCGTCAGTTCCCAACTGTGGGCGTATTTACGTTTGGGATTATCCGATGTAGAAAACCACACCGTACTGCCCGGCTCGGCGCAGCCAGTCATGGCGCCTGTGTTCGCACAATGCATGGTGATCACCGAACCATCTTCCAGCGCGACATCGGCCAAAAAGCGTTTGTAACGTTTGAGTAAGGTGCCTTTTTGTAGAGGTGGGGAAAAGTGCATGTTTCTCTTCTTATTCATAGCCAATGGCGAAGGCATTTAAACATACCCTAGTGGCTTTTGTCACAATCGCAATCCCCTTCGTATTGGAAGCGGTAGTCATGGTGTTTCAAGCTGTTAAAGGCCGATGCCATCGAGAGGTTAGCGGCAGGTGAGAAAGTCCCTCATTCCGCCTCTGGTGAAGCATTGAAGTTGAACATATAATGGCCGCCCGCCCGAGTCTGGGTATCTGTTTTTTGGTAAGCTTCCTTGCGTAAGTTTTTGAAAAATATAGCCCTATTTAAGGTTGTATTGCTGGCTGTTCTCGCGTTGTCAATTTGGTCTACCCGTATTCCCGATATGCCCTATCATCAAGTCACGCCTGAGTTGAGTCGGTCTGATTTCCATGTCATTGAATTTAATGATGAGGGTGAAATGCACCTGCCTAGGCAATACGAGATGTTGAAGGCGAGGTTAGCCAAAAACCCTGGAGCGGAACTGCTGATTTTTATTCACGGTTGGCACCATAATGCGGCTCCCACTGACGATAATTTTGTCGCTTTTCAACGTTTTCATCGCCAGATGGCGAAGACCAATCCAGGCCTCATCGGGCTGTATATCGGTTGGCGGGGGGATCAATATGATCCCTTGTGGTTGGATGGTTCAGACGATCCTGAAAGTCGAGTTGAAGCATTGGATTTTCCGACCATATTAACCAGCAAGCAGGTGGCGCGAAGAGTTGGCGAGCATGGGGTGAGAAAGCTGCTGAGTTCGCTGGATAAATTGCATCGTCAAGGAACGCTAGGGCGCTATATTTTAGTTGGGCACAGCTTGGGTGGTGTGGTTGCGCTGCACGCCCGCAAACAGGCGATTTTGGATAATCTGGCGGCAGGTCGCGGTGAAACCCATTTAACGGTGCTTTTAAACCCCGCTGCCTCTGCCAAAGAGTATCAGCCATTGGATAAGTGGTTGAGTCCAGAAGGTTTTGGTCCATCCATGCTGGTGTTGCAGTCCAAAACCGATTTTGCGGTACGTGAGGCCTTTAACTGGATCAAAGATGGCGAGCGCGCCGTGGGTAACTCTTGGGCAATCACTCATGATGTGGACCCGTGCTCGGGGCGTGATTGTAATAAAGTGGTCAAAATCCCTCAGTGGCTGCTTGAGCACGATGCGAAACCGGGTTGCATGCAGGTATTGCAAGGGGCTGGCTGGAAAATTCGCGCCAGATTGCACGCCCGCAAAACCGTACAAAGTTGCGAAGATGCCAACCGTCAGGCTGTGTGGGTACTTGCTGTGGCCGATGGTGTGATTGCTGGCCATAACGGCATTTTAACGGATGATCAGGCATTAGCTTTGAATGCTTGGATGAAGTCTAAGCTCACGGCAGCAACCGAAGTTGTTCCTACTGAAGCCGTGGCGGAGCCCAGTGTTATCTCTCCCCATCTTAGCGATGAGCCTGTGCTGCCGAGCATGGAAAACATACCCACAGAGGTTGCAACTGAGCCGCTTTCAAGTGCGGTAGAGCTTGAGCCACAAGAGAGCGAGAGTGCTGTGCCAGCGATTTCTGAACCCACGCTTGAGGCACCTTTGGTTGCCCAACCGGAAGAGAGAGCACCACAGTAAGTTTTTTGTCTGCAGTACCTCTTGATAGGAATGCACTTTGGGCACGGACTCCGTTTTATGTACAATGGCGCGGCCATTTAACCTTGTAGGAAGCGCCCTTGTCACCACTGCCCATTATTGAGGTGATGCCGAAGCTGTTGTCCGGTATCACCAACTCTCCACAACTCATCCTCAAAGCCGCGCCCGGTGCCGGTAAGTCCACCTACTTTCCGTTGCAGTTACTGCAAGCGGGAGGGTTCCACGGCAAAATCATTATGCTAGAGCCACGGCGTTTGGCTGCGCGTAACATTGCCCGCTATTTGGCGCAGCAACTGGGGGAAGAGGTTGGGCAGCGTGTAGGGTATCGGGTGCGCGGTGAAAACCGAGTCAGCCGAGCCACTCAGTTGGAGATTGTTACGGAAGGCATTATGACGCGCATGCTACAAAACGATCCGGAACTGGATGGCGTAGATGTGCTGATTTTCGATGAGTTTCATGAGCGCAGCATTCACGCTGATACTGCCTTGGCGTTGGCGCTCGAAGTGCAGTCTGCGCTGCGGGAAGATTTAAAAATCGTGGTGATGTCGGCCACACTCGATCAGCAAGCTTTGCAAAACTTACTGCCGCAAGCGAGTTATGTCGAATCACAAGGGCGCGGTTTCCCGATAGAGATTCGCTATCAACCTCTGCGCTCTGATGAGCCGTTGGTGGCGGCGATGCAGCGACAAATTCGTCATCTTCTGCAGCACGAAACGGGCTCATTGCTGGCCTTTTTGCCCGGTGCCGCCAGCATCAACCAGTTAACCGAACAGTTGAGCGATTTGGCTAGCGAGGTTGAAATCTGCCCTTTGTATGGACAGATGGAGTTCGCCGCGCAGCAGCGCGCAATTGCTCCCACGGCGGCGGGGATGCGCAAAGTGGTCTTGGCGACCAATATTGCTGAAACTTCGCTGACCATCGAAGGCATTCGCATAGTGCTTGATAGTGGGCTTGAGCGCAGTGCGCGTTTTGATCTCAAAACCGGCATTACTCGCCTTGAACAAGTGCGGATTGCTCAATCCTCTGCCGAGCAGCGGGCAGGGCGTGCCGGACGTTTAGAGCCGGGGATTTGCGTGCGCTTATACAGCGAAGCGCAGCTTAAGCAGCAGCCTTGGGTGTCAGAGCCCGAAATGCTACATACTGACTTAGCGCCACTGGCATTAGAACTCGCGCAATGGGGCGCGCAGCCGAGCGATTTGGCTTGGTTGAATTTGCCACCGAGCAGTGCGTTTGCACAGGCGCAGCAACTGTTGCAGCGTCTTGGGCTTTTGGATGCACGCACGCAACTCACAGCGGCCGGTAAAGAGGCACATTTGCTGGGCGTTGAGCCGCGGATTGCTGCGATGCTGCTGAGCGCCGATCGCTTAGGTGAGTCGGCCTTGCAAAGCGCTTTAGCGTTGGCGGTGTTACTTGAAGAGCCGGAACGGCAAGTGATTGATGTACAACATAGCTTGCACCGTTGGCAGCAAGGTCGTCATCCCAAACAAAAGCTGCTGATCCAACGCGCCCAATCTTTGGCGCACAAACTCGATACGGCATTTTCACTCTCCTCGGTTGATTCAACATGGCTGCCTTTGGTGGCGTGTTTGGCCTTTCCAGATCGAATTGCCCAGCAGCGCGGCCAACAAACAGGGCAATTTTTACTTGCCAATGGCCATGGCGCTTGGCTGGCGGTTGAAGAGCGCTTGTCCGCCGCCGATTATCTGGTCGCCTTGGATTTGATGCGCGGCCAAACTCAAGCGAGTCAAATATTCAGTGCCCTTGAGCTTGATATCCACGCGCTTGAACGCCTATTACCAGCGCTGATTTCTCGGGTTGAACAAGTGGATTGGGATGAAAAAGCCGGCCGCTTGAGCGCGGAAGCGCAGTGGCGAATCGATCAATTGGTGCTTCGTCGTGAAAAGCTGCCAGAACCCGATAAACAAAAAATGACACAAGCTTTGCTGAGCTATGTACGGCGCAAAGGCTTAACAGTGTTACAGTGGAGCGAAGACGCGAGCGAGTGGCTTGCCCGTGCACGCTGCGCTGCCGAATGGCTGCCAGAAGAAGCGTGGCCAGCCTTGGACGATGAAACGCTACTGGCGCGCCTCGAACTGTGGTTAGAGCCTTATTTGGCTGGGGTGACCTCAGTGAAAGGTTTGCAGAGTGTCTCCGTGTTGCAAGCGCTGAAGCACTATCTTGGCTGGGAGCTCAGTCAGCAGCTTGACGAGTGGCTGCCAACCCATCATCTGCTGCCAACGGGGAATCATAAAAAAATCCGTTATCAGTTAGGGATGGAGCCTACGCTCTCGGTGCGCATGCAGGAAGTGTTTGGCGAGCAAAGTTCGCCACGCGTTGCCAAAGGGACGCGCGCCGTGGTGATGGAACTGCTTTCCCCCGCGCAGCGACCGTTGCAAGTTACCCGCGATCTCGCCAGTTTTTGGGCGGGCGCGTACAAAGAAGTGCAAAAAGAGATGAAAGGCCGCTACCCGAAACACGTGTGGCCGGATGATCCTGCCAATCATGTGGCAACCAGTAAAACCAAACGACAATTGAACGCATGACGAGAAAAAGTAGTAACAGATCGCGTGGCCGTAAAGCGCGCAGTGGTAAAAGTGCCTCTTCCTCCAAGCTGCAAATCTGGCTGGGAAGGATTTGGAGTATCGGCTGGAAATTAGCGCTGACGCTGGCCGCAGTGCTGGTTTTTATTGGTATCTATCTCGATTCGATGATCAAACAGCGCTTTGAAGGTCAGCTGTTTGATCTGCCGACCGTGGTCTATGCCCGTATTTTAACGCTTGAGCCCGGCAACGGCCTCAGTTTGCAAGAACTGCGCAATGAGCTGGATGTCCTCAATTACCGCAAAGTGGCACAGCCCCGTTTCCCCGGTGAATACGCGTCTTCTTCCAGTCGAATTGAGCTGATCCGCCGTCCGTTTGAATTCGCGGATGGTCCAGAGCCGGATCGCCGAGTGATGCTTACCTTTGATGGCAGTGGTTTGAACAAAATCGAATCATTAGAGCAAAAACGCGAGCTAGGCTACCTGCGTTTAGAGCCAAAACTGATGGGCATGCTGGAAAAAGATTCGCCGGAGCAGCGACTCTTTTTACGTCGCGATCAATTCCCCGAAGTGTTGGTTGATGCACTCTTAGTCACCGAAGATCGTGATTTTTATCAGCACGATGGCGTATCACCACTTGCGATTGGTCGCGCTATGGTGGTCAACCTTAAAGCGGGGCGCACGGTGCAAGGGGGCAGTACCTTGACCCAGCAGCTGGCTAAAAACATCTTCCTTTCTAGCGATCGCACCTTGTGGCGTAAGCTGCGCGAAGCCTATATGGCGCTGATCATCGATTATCGTTACAGCAAAGATCGTATTCTTGAAGCCTATCTTAACGAAGTTTATTTAGGGCAAAGTGGCGCAGATGCGATCCACGGTTTTGGTCTGGCTTCACGGCTCTATTTTGGTCAGCCGCTGCAAGAGCTACGGATTGATCAATTGGCATTGTTGGTTGGCATGGTTAAAGGGCCTTCTTATTACAACCCGATGCGTTATGCCGAGCGCGCTCGCGAGCGGCGCGATCTGGTGCTGAAACTGATGATGGAGCACGATATTCTGACGGCGCCAGAGTACCAGCAAGCGGTAACTCGTCCGTTGGATGTGCAGAAAACCGCGCAAATCGCTAGCCGTCAGCCAGCGTATTTCCAGCAAGTTTCTATTGAGCTGAAAGAAAAACTGGGCGACAAATTTAAAGCGGATTCAGGATTGCGGGTGTTTACCTCGCTCGATCCGGTTTCGCAGTCCAAACTCGAGCAAGCGATCCACGATCAGATCCCGCAATTAGCGAAAACCGCAGGCAAAGATCTCGAAGCCGCTGCGATCGCTGTGGATCGTCATAGTGGCGAAATTCGTGCCATGGTCGGCGGTAAGCGAACCGGTTACGATGGTTTTAACCGCGTGCTCAATGCCAGTCGACAAATTGGTTCACTGGTGAAACCAGCGGTGTATCTCACGGCGTTAGCGCATCCCGATCAGTACAACCTAGCCACTACACTGGAAGATAAACCACTCACCTTAAAAGGCAGTGAAGGCAGCGCGTGGACTCCGCGAAACTACGATCGTCAATATCGTGGAGAGGTGCCCCTTTATTTGGCGCTCGCTCAATCGCTTAATGTGCCGACCGTGGCTTTGGGGATGAAGCTTGGGATTGATCAAGTCTCAGCAACCTTGGGTAAGCTCGGCGTGAATCGCGACGAAATTCGCCCTGTCCCTTCGATGTTGCTCGGTTCATTCTCACTCACGCCATATCAAGTGGCGCAGATGTATCAAACGTTGACCAATTCCGGCAAAAAAGCCCCGCTGTCAGCGCTACGTTCTGTGCTCGATTTGGAAGGCAATGTGCTGTATGAATCTCTGCCGAGAGTGTCACAAGCGGTGGATCAGCAAGCCGCTTGGCTGACGACTTACGCGATGAAACAAGGGGTGCAAGAGGGGACTGGACGTTACTTGAATGCGCAGTTCAGCAGTGCAGCACTGGCGGGGAAAACCGGGACCACTAACGATAACCGTGACAGTTGGTTTGTGGGGGTCGATGGCCGTGAAGTGACCACCATTTGGCTTGGCCGCGATGATAACCAGCCAACGAAGCTCACTGGCGCGAGTGGGGCATTACGTGTTTATGCGCAGTATTTGAAATATCGCATTCCAGAGAAATTACAGTTACCTTGGCCAGAAGGCATAACGACCTTCGGCTTTGCCAAGCAGACGCAAGGTGGATTGAAACTCGACTGTGATAATGCGTTTAAACTGCCTATTTGGGACAATCAACAGCAGTTAAAACAGCAGTGTGAAAACCGTCCGACCGAGTGGATCAAAAAGCTGTTTGAGTGGTAACACCCTCTTGGGCGCGGCGTTGTCGTTGCATTGACGACAACGTCTGCCTTGCTTGTGTGGGCATAGTTTTCTCTTTTCTTGCTACTTGCTGCGGCAGCCGTGTTGGCGAGGTTTCTTCACTCCAATCATAGCGACTGTCTATGCGCTTTGGATGTGCTCACTTGCCGTCTGCCTGTAACTCCCCATAGTTTGGGTATATATTGGTCTGATTCTTAAGGATTTCGAGGATAACTCACGTGATGAAATGGGCGGTATCATTCAGCGTAGTCGTAGGGATAGTGTTTGCCCCATTGGCCTTGGCACAAGAAGCTCAAGCTCAAGTCGCCAAACGACCTAAAATCGCGTTAGTTCTGGCGGGGGGCGGTGCCAAAGGCGCCGCGCACATGGGGGTTTTGCGAGCCTTGGAAGAGATGCACGTCCCCGTCGATATCATCACAGGTACCAGTATGGGTGCTTATGTGGGTGGGTTATACGCAACAGGAATGAGCGCAGAGGAGATTGAAGCGCTGATTTATAGCGTGGATTGGAACCGAGGCTATCGAGATCGTGTCGATCGTAGCCAGCGCCGAGTTCGTGACAAAGAGTATGAAGATCGCTACCAAATCACCACAGATCTTGGCCTACACTGGGGGGAAGTGCGCGCGCCAAAAGGCGTAGTGCAAGGACAAAACATGCTGCGCATGTTGCGTGAAACCACAGGCAATCTTCCCGCCTTCGATTCTTTTGATCAATTGGTGATCCCGTATCGCGCGGTAGCGACCGACATTATTCACCTTCAAGAAGTCGTGCTTGATAAAGGCTTTTTGGTGGATGCCATGATGGCCAGCATGTCAGTACCCGGCGCGTTGCCACCTTATGAAATTGATGGGTTATGGCTGGTGGATGGTGGTGTCACCAATAACATGCCCGTTGAGGTCGCGCGTGCGATGGGGGCCGATATTATCATCGCGGTCGACATCAGCACCGACTACAAAAGCCAAGAGGACTTCACCAATCTCTTTACGGTTGCAGACCAGCTTTCGAACTATTTGGTTCGCCGCAGCACGGAAAGACAGAGCGATCATTTGACCTCGCGCGATCTGCTGCTGCGTCCACCCGTGGGCAAAATGGAGACCATGGAGTTCGACAAAATGCCGGCGGCGTTTGCGATGGGCTACCAAGAAGCGATGGATAATCAGGCTTTTTTCAAGAACATTGCTCTGAGTTCAGCGCAATATCAAGTGTATGTGGATGAGAAAGAAGAGCGGCGTAAAACCTTGCGCTATGGTGATAATGTTCAGGTGGACGAAATTGTTCTGCAAAACAACACCCACTACAGCGATCTGCTATTACTGAACCGACTCAATTTAGAACCCGCGCAAAAGCTCAGCACCGAAGAGATTGAAGCCAGCATAGAAGATCTCTATGCCCTAGATCGCTTCGAATTGGTGCGTTATCAATACGAACAACGCGATGACCAACAACAACTGGTGGTCGATGTGCGTGAAAAGTCTTGGGGGCCCAATTACGTCAATTTCCGCTTCTTTTTAGAAGATGATTTTGATACGGAAAGTCAGTATGCCCTTGGCGTTTCCACCAATTTTACAGACATCAACTCACACGGTGCTGAGCTGGCTCTGAATATGGATATGGGGACCGACAAGCTGATCGAAGCTGAGCTTTATTCGCCACTGTTATCGGGACAAAAAACATTTACGACGGCACTGCTGCATTTCAGTAACGAGCGGCGAAATGCGCCTTTGGCAGGCTTTGATGACACCTCTCTCGCGGCTACGGAGAATTACTTACCCGTCACTTATTCCGAATGGGTTGCCGAACTGGCGCTCGGCTATCAAATCGAGTTATGGCGAGAAATGAAACTCGGTGCACGCTACAGCAAAGGCAATGGCGAAGCTTCTTCATTACCGGTTTTTGGGGATTTTTCCTTCCAGCGTCGCGGGGTGTTTTTTGATTATCGACACGACACCTTGGATGACTTTAGCTTACCTCAGCAAGGCATCTATTTTGACTTGGAATATCTGATCTCTAAAGACAGTTTTGACGGTAGCAATCCCCTTTCTGGAGATGCCCTCTCTTCCGATACCGTATCGGAGCTGTCTGGGCGATTGATCGCTGCGCACACCTTTTCACGCCATACTTTAGTCGCAAACTTGGATATGGGGGTGGTGAAAAGTAAACACTCATCTACCCCGATTGATCCGAAAAGCATCGGTGGTTTTCTCAACTTGTCGGGCATCCCCCGCAATAGCTTGATTGGTCAAAACAAGCTGTATGGAAACCTCGTTTACCGTTACCGCTGGTTTGATAATGACTTTGGTATGTTCACGTCCCCCGTCTACTTAGGGGCATCGATTGAATACGGTGGCGTCTGGTCTGATCCCGATTTGCGTTTGCAAGATGCGCCTTTGTATGGCGCAGGTTCGATCTTCGCTGGGGTCAATTCGCCGATTGGGCCGATTATGTTTGGCTATGGTCGCACCGAGCAGAATTATGACTCGATCTATTTCATTATTGGTACCACATTTAAATAGCGAGAGCTTGAGATGGGTGGGGTTTGCGCGCTTTTCACTCAGTGAGAAAGCTAAAACTTTAGTCTCAAGTTGCTATGTTGGTCAAAATGATGAGATTTTAATTTATCGTTAAACTTGCTATTCTGACGCCCACAGTTTGGCCTCTATGGCGCTGTTTCTCAGTCAATTTGAGTGAAAACAAGGGCTAGGGAGAGCCAAGTTTCCAAGGATGTTCGCTCGTATTTTTATAATCAACTGGGTGAACCGCAATGAGAGGAAAAAGTCGTGCTTGAAGCCTACCGTAAACACGTCGCAGAGCGTGCCGCTGAAGGAGTTGTACCTAAACCCCTAGACGCAGAGCAAGTCGCAGGACTTGTCGAACTTCTGAAAAATCCCCCACAAGGTGAAGAAGCTTTCATTCTTGACCTACTTGAAAATCGCATTCCTCCGGGTGTCGATGAAGCGGCTTACGTGAAAGCAGGTTTCTTGACGGCCGTTGCGAGAGGCGAGGTCGCATCTCCGTTGGTGAGTCGTGAAAAAGCGGCTGAGCTACTCGGTACCATGCAAGGCGGCTACAACATCGAACCGCTGATTGAATTACTGGACGATAGCGCGCTGGCTCCGATTGCCGCGAAAGCGCTGTCTCATACCCTCTTGATGTTTGATAACTTCTACGATGTGGAAGAAAAAGCCAAAGCGGGCAACCCATTTGCGAAACAAGTGCTGCAATCTTGGGCTGATGCAGAGTGGTTCCTATCTAAGCCGGCACTGCCTGAAAAAGTGACCTTAACCGTATTTAAAGTGACGGGGGAGACCAACACGGACGATCTCTCTCCAGCGCCTGATGCATGGTCACGTCCTGATATTCCTGTACACGCATTAGCCATGCTGAAAAACGCGCGCGATGGCATTGAGCCGGATGTACCGGGTAAAGTTGGCCCGATCAAACAGATCGAAGCACTTAAAGCCAAAGGTCACCAACTGGTTTACGTGGGGGATGTGGTCGGTACCGGTTCATCACGTAAATCGGCAACCAACTCAGTGTTGTGGTTTATGGGAGACGATATTCCTAATGTGCCTAATAAGCGCACGGGCGGATATGTGCTTGGCGGTAAAATCGCTCCAATCTTCTTTAACACCATGGAAGATGCTGGCGCGCTGCCGATCGAAGTGGATGTCTCTAAGCTCAATATGGGCGATGTGATCGACGTTTACCCATTTGAAGGCAAAGTGTGTAATCACGCGACGGGCGAAGTGCTTGCGACTTTCAAACTGAAAACCGATGTCCTGTACGATGAAGTGCGTGCGGGTGGTCGTATTCCGCTGATCGTTGGACGTGGCCTGACGGATAAAGCGCGTCACGCATTAGGTCTGGAAGCGTCAAAAGAGTTTCGTCGCCCTGTGGCGGTTGCAGATAGCGGTAAAGGTTATACGCTGGCTCAGAAAATGGTGGGTAAAGCGTGTGGTGTACAAGGCATTCGCCCAGGCACTTACTGTGAACCTAAGATGACGACTGTCGGTTCGCAAGATACCACTGGCCCAATGACGCGTGATGAATTGAAAGATTTGGCCTGTCTTGGTTTCTCTGCCGATTTAGTGATGCAGTCTTTCTGTCATACCTCGGCTTATCCAAAGCCTGTCGATGTGCAGACTCACCACACATTACCTGATTTCATCATGAACCGTGGCGGTGTTTCACTGCGTCCGGGCGATGGTGTTATCCACTCATGGTTAAACCGCATGCTACTGCCAGATACAGTCGGTACTGGTGGTGACTCGCATACTCGTTTCCCATTGGGTATTTCTTTCCCAGCAGGTTCTGGTCTGGTGGCGTTTGCTGCCGCGACTGGGGTAATGCCACTGGATATGCCTGAATCGGTTCTGGTGCGCTTTAAGGGTAAGATGCAACCGGGGATCACGTTGCGTGATCTGGTGCATGCCATCCCTTATTACGGCATCAAGCAAGGTCTGCTCACAGTAGAAAAAGCAGGTAAGATCAACGAATTCTCCGGTCGTATCCTAGAGATCGAAGGGGTTGAACACCTGACGGTTGAGCAGGCGTTTGAGCTTTCTGATGCATCCGCAGAACGTTCTGCGGCGGGTTGTACGGTGAAACTGTCACAAGCATCGATTGAAGAGTACCTCAACTCGAATATCGTGATGTTGAAGTGGATGATTGCTGAAGGTTATGGCGATCGCCGTACTATTGAGCGCCGTATTCAAGCGATGGAAGCTTGGTTAGCTAACCCAACACTGATGGAAGCGGACAAAGATGCCCAGTACGCGCATGTGATTGAGATTGATCTTGCTGAGATCAAAGAGCCAATCCTATGTGCGCCAAACGATCCAGACGATGCTCGTCTGCTTTCTGAGTGTGCGGGTGAAACCATCAATGAAGTGTTCATCGGCTCTTGTATGACCAACATCGGGCACTTCCGCGCGGCGGGTAAATTGCTTGAAAAATTCAATGGCCAATTGAATACCCGTTTGTGGGTCGCACCGCCAACCAAGATGGATCGTGACCAGCTGATTGAAGAGGGTTACTACGGTATTTTCGGTCGTGCTGGCGTGCGTATCGAAACGCCGGGATGTTCGTTGTGTATGGGTAACCAAGCACGCGTAGCGGACAAAGCAACCGTGATGTCGACTTCAACGCGTAACTTCCCGAACCGTTTGGGCACAGGGGCTAACGTTTACCTCTCTTCTGCTGAATTAGCGGCAGTGGGAGCGATTTTGGGTCGAATCCCAAGCGTAGCGGAGTACATGGATTACGCGAAGCAGATTGATGCGGCGGCCGCGGATACCTACCGTTACCTCAACTTCCACCGTATGGGTCAGTACACCAGTAAAGCAGATTCGGTCATTTTCCAAGAACCTGCATAAGCAGAGTGATTGAATCCTCTTTTAAAGCCGCGCTTGTCGCGGCTTTATTGTGGGTATTTTTCGGTCGGTTTACTTCGCGGGTCATCACTTGTCTAAGTATCGTGAAGGGGTTTGCGATATACTCGCGCCATTGTGGATCGGTGGAGTGTTCACCATGGAATTTGAATTTATTAAAAATACCCTGCTCGGTGAGTATGCGGTGCGATGCAATATGGAGCACCAAATCGTCGGACGATGGCTACAAGAAGAGATTGGCCAAGACCTAGCCAAACTTAAACACGTATTAACGCTGATCGATAAGGCAGAACAATCACCAGCCCAAGAGTTTTTATGGACGGGACGTGAAATCTCATTACTGGTGCAAGGCGATGAAATCACAGTACAAGAGAATGCGCTGGCTTATGAGAGTGAGCATGAATTGGAAACCGATTTTGCTCTCTATGACAGCGAAAGTATTGCCGCCTGTGGGCGAGAAGACTTTGTGGCCTTACTGACGCAGTGGCAAAGCTTTATTCAAAATCAGGGTAGGTTCTAATCCATCCTGCTCATACGTTGTGCGTTATTGTTGGGAAAAGGCTGCACTGAATCGGTGCAGCCTTTTGTTTTTTTACTCAGCAAATGCCTATATATCCATAAAAATCATTAAGTTAAAAAGTTGGCACGCCCCTTGGATAATGAAGAGTAAATGGACGACTGCTTCAGAGAGGAAGAGATGAAACTGATCAACGCAATCATTAAACCATTCAAATTGGATGATGTTCGCGAAGCGCTGGCGGATGTTGGGATTGAGGGGATGACGGTGTCTGAAGTGAAAGGCTTTGGACGTCAAAAAGGACACACTGAACTGTACCGAGGTGCTGAGTATCAGGTCGATTTTCTCCCTAAAGTCAAAATTGAAATTGCGACTCAAAGCGACAATGTCGATCGCGTAGTTGAAGCGATCATTAAGGCGGCACACACCGGAAAAATCGGTGATGGCAAAATTTTTGTGTATGACCTAAGCCAAGCGGTACGTATCCGTACTGGCGAAATGGATTCAGAAGCCCTTTAAATTCAAGGATGAGATTTGATTATGGAACTATCAATCACAGTTACTGAGCTGCGTTACGCACTCGATACATTTTTCTTCCTGATCTCAGGAGCGCTCGTCATGTGGATGGCGGCAGGTTTCGCTATGTTGGAAGCGGGTTTGGTTCGCTCCAAGAACACCACCGAAATTTTGACGAAAAACTTTGTTCTGTATGCGATTGCTTGTACCACCTATTTGATCGTCGGCTACAACATCATGTATGTCGATAACACGGAAGGTGGCTGGTTGCCTTCGTTTGGTGCGCTGATTGGCTCACAGGCCGATGGTGCTGACCACTCGCTCGAATCGGACTTCTTCTTCCAAGTGGTGTTTGTGGCGACCGCGATGTCTGTCGTCTCTGGTGCCGTCGCGGAACGGATGAAACTCTGGGCATTTTTGATTTTCTCCGCAGTATTGACCGCGTTCATCTATCCCGTTGAAGGTTACTGGACTTGGGGCGGTGGCTTCCTTTCAGCGGCAGGATTTAGTGATTTCGCAGGTTCCGGCATTGTGCATTTAGCGGGAGCTTCAGCGGCATTAGCAGGCGTTCTTCTGCTCGGGGCTCGTAAAGGCAAATACGGCAAAAACGGCGAAATTTATCCAATTCCCGGTTCCAACATGCCATTGGCCACACTCGGTACGTTTATTCTGTGGTTCGGCTGGTTTGGCTTTAACGGCGGCTCACAGTTGATGGTGTCGGATTTTGAAAATGCGACGTCTGTGGGCAAAATTTTCCTCAATACCAATGCGGCTGCGGCGGCAGGGGCTATCGCTGCGCTTTTAGTGTGTAAAACCACTTGGGGTAAAGCGGATCTCACCATGGTACTGAACGGTGCATTAGCGGGCTTAGTAGCGATTACGGCCGATCCTCTCTCTCCTTCACCGCTTTATTCGGTAGCGATTGGCGCAGTATCTGGCTCTCTGGTGGTGTTTAGCATTATTGGTCTCGATAAGCTGAAAATTGATGATCCAGTGGGTGCGATTTCCGTCCATGGCGTGTGTGGTTTCTTTGGTCTGATGGTGGTACCACTGAGCAACGCTGATGCAACCTTTGGCGCACAATTACTCGGTGCTGCGGTGATCTTCGCATGGGTGTTTGGTGCAAGTCTGGTGGTTTGGGGCGTGCTTAAAGCGACGATGGGGATCCGCGTCTCTGAAGAAGAAGAGATGGAAGGGATGGACATGCACGATTGTGGTGTCGGTGCTTACCCAGAGTTTGTTACTGTTAAGTGAAATATCATTTTACAAATTGAACCGAACAAAACCTGCCGTAAAGGCGGGTTTTGTTTTTTGCCAATTGTTTTCTTATTGAACATTCCTATAATACATTGCGATTGATAAAGGTTATCATTACTAGTCAAAAGGAATACTCAATGAAAAAACTGCTCAGCCTGTCAGCGATAACGCTCAGTGTGCTTGCCCCTTCTGCTTTTGCCGCTCAAGAAGTCAATGTTTACTCTTATCGCCAACCGTTTCTGATTGAGCCGATGTTTGCTGAATTTACGAAAGAAACTGGCATTAAAGTTAACGTAAAGTTCGCGAAAGAAGGTATCGCTGAAAAGCTTGCTCAAGAAGGCGAATACAGCCCAGCAGATGTGATCTTAACCTCTGAATTCAGTCGTCTGTTTGAGCTGACCGAAAAAGGTTTGACTCAGCCGCTGGATAGCAAAGTGATTGAAGAGAACATTCCGGCTCAGTATCGTGACAGTGGCGATGAGTGGTTTGCCCTGACTCAGCGTACTCGCAGTGTCTATTCTTCACGTGACCGCCTAGGTAAGCTCGGTGATGATTTTGACTATATGGATCTGGCAAAGCCTGAGTTCAAAGGCAAAATCTGTACTCGTAGTGGTAAGCATCCTTACAACATCGCATTAGTTGCTTCCATCATTGCTAACCACGGTGAAGCTGAAGCAAAAGCTTGGCTAGAAGGCGTTAAAGCGAACCTAGCACGCAAACCGCAAGGCAACGATCGTGACCAAGTTCGCGCGATCAAAGAAGGTCTGTGTGATGTCTCATTGGGTAACAGCTACTACCTAGGCGCCATGCTGAATGATCAAGAGCAGAAATCTTGGGCTGAAGCGGTGTACATCAACTTCCCAGGTCAAAATGTGCAAGGAACACACGTTAACGTGAGTGGTATGGCGATGGCTAAATACTCACCTAACCGTGAAAACGCGCAGAAACTGATGGAGTTTTTGACTGGTGAAACGGCTCAGAAAATGTATGCAGAAGTGAACTACGAATACCCAGTCAAACCGGGTGTACAACGTTCTGCATTGGTGGAGTCTTGGGGCGAGTTTAAAGCCGACAGTCTGCCACTGGAAAAAATTGCAGATAACAATGCTGCAGCGATCAAATTGATCGATGAAGTCAAATTTGACCTGTAAGTAAAATCAGGGGTATAACGTACCCCTATTTTATTTGAGGGATGCAGTATCTGCTTGCTGTTCAAGCCTTATACTGATAGGCGATGAAAGAAAAATATTTTGCCTGGAAAGCCAGCAGCCTAGTGTTAACCACTCTGCTGGTTTTACCGATCTTAGCGATCTTCTATACCGCATTCGGCAACAGTGATGAGGTTTTTGCTCATCTTCTGGCGACTGTGATGCCCACCTATATTTTCAATACCTTGGTATTAACCTGCTCGGTATTGCTCTTGGCTTTACTGTTTGGGGTACCGTCAGCTTGGCTGATTGCCATGTGCAAACTGCCCGGTGAGCGTTGGCTGCAATGGGCGCTTGTCCTCCCTTTGGCGATGCCTGCTTATATCATTGGGTATTTATTTACCCATTGGTTTGATTACGCAGGTCCCATCCAAATTGCCTTGCGCGATTGGACCGGTTGGCAAGCGGGCAGCTACTGGTTTCCCGATATCCGTAGCCTAGGCGGTGCGAGTGTGGTGCTGGCGCTGGTACTTTATCCTTATGTGTATCTTTTGTGCCGTGCGGCGTTTATGGAGCAAAATGTCACTTTGCTTCAGTCTGCGCGCTTACTGAAATGTTCACCGTGGCAAAGTTTTCGACGTATTTCTCTGCCGTTAGCACGACCTGCGATTGCGGTGGGTTTGTCTTTGGTGGCCATGGAAACGATTGGTGATTTCGGCACGGTAAGCCTGTTTGCGGTGAATACCTTAACCACAGCGGTTTACGATACTTGGCTCGGTTATTCCAATCTCAATGCGGCTGCAAAAATCTCGGCCATTATGCTGGTGATGGTGCTGCTGCTGCTCAGTAGTGAGCGTTATAGTCGTCGCCGACAAAAACTGTATCAAACCCAATTTAATAGCCATGAAGAGTATCGTTATACCTTAAAAGGCTGGCGCTTATGGGCCGCTTTAATCTGGTGCTGGGGCTTAGTGGCGGTGGCGTTTATTCTGCCTCTGCTACAACTTATCAGTTACGCGTGGACCTATTTTGCCCAGAGCTGGACCACCCAATTTAAAGAGTACGCGATCAACAGTTTCACTGTCTCGATCAGTGCTGCTGTCGTAGCGGTCTTAGTGGCTTTAGTGGCTAACTTTTATGCCCGTTTACAAAATAATCGTACAAGTGTTGCCTTGATGCGCCTCTCTTCGATGGGCTATGCGGTGCCGGGAACCGTTCTGGCTATTGGTATTTTAGTACCTGTGCTCGCACTGGATCATCTGATCAACGATATCGCTAAAATGATGGAGTGGGGACGCCCAGGGCTTGTTTTCTCCGGCAGTTTATTTGCGATTGTGTTCGCGCTGGTGGTGCGTTTCTCGGCGGTAGCGATTGGCAGCATCGAAAGTAGCCTCAGTAAAGTATCACCTTCGTTGGATATGGCGGCGCGCACCATGGGTTGTCATGCCAATCAAATGCTCAAGCGTGTACATTTGCCACTGATCCGCCGCGGCGCATTAATCGCAGGCTTGTTGGTGTTTATCGAATCGATGAAGGAATTGAACGCGGCGATTTTGCTGCGCCCATTTAACTTTGAAACTCTCGCTACTTACGTCTATAACTACGCTTCAGATGAGCGCTTAGAGTTGGCGGCGCTACCCGCCATTTTACTGGTGTTGGTCGGGCTTATTCCTCTTGTTATGGTTAACCGTTCTTTGGAGCAAAAGCACTAATGAGCTGCGCACTGCTGATTGAAAATCTCACTTGCCAATACGATGCACAAACCGTATTGAAATCTCTCTCTTTGCAAGTCAATCCGGGCGAAATTGTCTGTCTGCTTGGCGCAAGTGGTTGTGGTAAAACCACCTTGCTGAAAGCGATTGCCGGCTTGCTGCCTTTGGCTTCTGGTCAGCTTAGCCTTAACTGTGTCACCTTGGATGACGGTAAATGCTGGTTGCCCCCTGAGCAGCGCAATATCGGAATGATTTTCCAAGATTACGCATTGTTTCCCCATCTTACCGTGGCGCAAAACGTTGGTTTTGGGTTAGATGCGATGCCCGCGAAGCAAAAGCAGGCCAAAATTGCCGAGATGCTGACTCTGGTTCATCTTGACGCTTTCGCAGAGCGTTATCCGCACCAACTATCGGGAGGTCAGCAGCAGCGTGTCGCCATTGCTCGTGCCTTAGCGTATAAGCCCGATCTGTTACTGCTTGATGAGCCGTTTTCCAATATCGATACTCAAGTGCGCCATGAGCTGATCATTGAGATTCGTAAGATCTTTAAACAGCAGGGAGTCACGGCGATTTTCGTCACTCACTCGCGCGAAGAAGCGTTTGCCTTCGCTGATAAAATGGCGGTGATGAATCGTGGTGTGATTGAACAATACGGCACCGCCGCAGAGCTTTACTACCAACCATCGAGTCAGTTTGTGGCCGATTTTCTGGGTGGGGGTAGTTATTTAAGCGCCAAGCGGATCAGTGAAACTCAGTACCAAACGGCGCTTGGGGTGGTCGAAGCGATTGCGCGCCAACCGATCGCGGTAGAGGCGGAGTGTAAGTTACTGCTGCGTCCACAACAGGTGCAAATTCGCGCAGAAGAGGAGAGCAGTGTGACGGTGACGGAGCAGCAGTTTATGGGCGATCATTGCCGTTATCTGATTGATGCGCATGGCACTCAGCTTATCGCGACCTCTTCGCAACCGCTGGAGTTAGGGCAGTCAGTCTCGGTCAATATTGATACCCAAGGCGTGCTCGCTTTCGCCTAATGCTCCCGCCAAGCGTCTTGGATTGCCAAACTATGTTACCCGCATAAAAAAGCCCGACGTCGAGCGTCGGGCAAGTGTTCTTCTCCGCTGAGGGGACTTAACCTCAGGGGATGATTTGACAAGGCGATGATTACAACGCCAAGAAAGCTTTCATCTGTTGAAGAACACGCTCCGCAGTATCTTTGTCGGCCATTTCGGCGAAAATACGTAATAAAGGTTCAGTACCGGAGAAGCGGGCAATTACCCAGCCACCGTTCTTGAAGTAGACTTTCGCCCCATCTTCATAGCTGACTTTATCGATGTCGAATTCAAACTCAGGCAGTTTTTTCTCAATGTAGGCCTTGTTGTAGATCTCATCACGCTGGGCGGGCTTAAATTTGCAATCGCCTTCCGCAGTGTAGGCATAGCCGTAACGATCATAGATCTCGGTTAACAGCTCAGAGAGTTTCTTGCCCGTCACGCTGATCATTTCCACCAATAGGCTAGAAGCGAACACGCCATCTTTCCCCTTGATGTGACCACGAATCGTGAGGCCGCCAGAGCTCTCCCCGCCAATCAGAGAGTCGTCCGCTTCCATTTGTGAAGAGATGTGTTTAAAGCCCACAGGCACTTCAAAGCACCGCTCACCATGATCGGCGGCGATCTTATCCAACAGATGTGTGGTTGCGATGTTACGCACCACAGAACCTTTCCAGCCTTTGTACTCCAGCAGGTAGTAGTAAAGCAGGATCAGCACTTCGTTCGGGTGAATAAAGTTGCCTTTTTCATCGATGATGCCAAGGCGGTCCGCATCGCCATCGGTGCCGATACCGATGTCATAACCTTCGTGTTTCACCAGATGCTTCAAGCGATACAAGGTGGCAGCGCTAGGCGAAGGCATCAAACCACCGAAATCAGGGTTTTTGCCATCGTTGATCACGTCCACGTCGCAGCGGCCATTGATCAGTACCGTTTGCAGCGCGTTTTTCGCCACCCCGAACATAGGGTCGATCAACACTCGTAGATTGGCTTTTTTGATCGCTTCAATATCGATGAAGTTGATGATGCTGTCGACGAACTCGTTCATCGGGTTGATGATGGCGATCAGTTTGTCGTTGACGGCTTGATCAAAGTCGATCGATTTCACGTCTTGTAAAGTCAGTGTGGCAATTTGCTGCTCGATCTTCTGAGTGATCACTTCATCTGCATCACGGCCACCACGGATAAACACTTTGATGCCGTTGTAGTCGGCCGGGTTGTGCGAGGCGGTAATACAGGCTGAATAAGCACAATCCATCGCTTTGGCTTTAAACATCACCACCGGTGTTGGCACAAACTTGTCGATAAAGCTCACCACAACGCCATTCGCGGCTAACACTTCGGCAAACCAGCGTCCCGCTTTGTCTGACAGAAAACGGCGGTCGTAACCAATTACGAAGCCTTCGTTTGCGGCTTGCTCATGATGGATGATGTTGGCTAACGCTTGAGCCACCAAGCGCACATTATCTTTAGTGAATTCTTCACCAATAAACGCACGCCAGCCGCCAGTACCAAATTTAATCATTTTCTCCCCCTATCCCTTTTCTACTGACGCTGCAAGAGTGTTGGCTGCAACGACAAGTGGTCTGGGCATATAAAACGCTTAGGTATTAGCAAACGGGCACTCAGCGAGTGCCCGAAAATGGATTAACCTAGAACAACCACGACTTGGTTAACGCTGCCTGCGGCTTGCACAGGAACGGCACCTTCAATCGCTTGACCATTTAGGGTGATGGATTTCACGCCTTTTGAAACACTTTGCGGGTTTTCCACTTTGATCTGATAAGTCGCATCACGCCATTCGCGAGTCACTTCAAAACCCGGCCATGACGTTGGGATACAAGGATCGATCTCCAGTGCATCGAAGCCCGCTTTGATACCCAAGATATAGTTGGTGGTCGCATGGTATGCCCAGCCAGAAGTACCGGTTAACCATGGGTGGTTAGCGCGGCCGTGATCTTGGTGGTCACGCCCCATGATGAACTGTACGTAAGAGTAAGGTTCAGCAATACGGGTTTCGATGATGTCGTTTTGGTTGTATGGGTTGAGTGCGTCATACAGCTCCATCGCACGATCACCACGGCCCAGTTTCGCTTCGGCTACCCATGCCCATGGGTTTGGATGCGAGAAGATCGCGCCGTTCTCTTTCACGCCTTGGTAAACGCGAGTCACGAAACCGATGTCATCATTTGGCGTGGCAAATGATGGAGCGTTCAGGTGTAGACCGTATTTGGAGAACAGGTATTTGTAGACCGCATCCATTGCTTTGATGCCGCGTTCATGGCTAACCGTGCCAGACAACACTGCAAGCGAGTTAGACTCTAAATGCACTTTGCCTTCCACTTGTTCGAAGGTTCCGATCTTGTCGCCATTTTTGGTCAGGCCACGG
This sequence comes from Vibrio cholerae ATCC 14035, assembly GCF_000621645.1. Classification (GTDB taxonomy): domain Bacteria; phylum Pseudomonadota; class Gammaproteobacteria; order Enterobacterales; family Vibrionaceae; genus Vibrio; species Vibrio cholerae. The sequence continues at coordinate 114,891 of NZ_KK211322.1, forward strand.
ATGTACCATTCGCCTTGTTCATCCCACAAGTGAGTTTCACACGCTTCGCGTACACCATCGGCCATCGCTTGGTACTTGTCGGTTGCCGCTTCATCATTGCGATAGCGTGACAGTTCAAGGAAAGATTCCAACGCCCAGAAGTGTAGGAAAGAGACCATAGAGGACTCACCACCACCGAGGTTCAAACAGTCGTTCCAGTCGGCACGCAGACCCTTACAGATACCGGTTTGACCCACATATTCTGCAGAGAAATCTAGCGCTGCCATCATGTGCTCGTACACAGTGGCGTTGCCGCCATCCGCGTAAGGAATCACTTCGTCGATAAAGGCGAAGTCACCGGTCTCTTTCACATAGTTGAGGATGGTTGGCACAATCCACAGGTGATCGTCAGAACAGGTATCTTTAATGCCGTGGATCTTGTCTTCATCCGACGGTGTGGGGACAACTGTGGGTGATTTAGATGGTTTAACATCCGCTTTTTCTGGATCGAACCAGTCAGGATCAAACAGGTGCAGACCGTAACCGGCTTTCACTTGACCACGCAGTAGATCAACGAGGCGCTTACGAGTCATCGCTGGGTTAGTGTGCGGTACTGAGATCGCATCTTGCGCAGTATCACGGTAGCCAAGGCCTGTACGGCCGCCGACTTCAATGAAAGAGGCGAAACGGGACCACACCACACACGTTTCCGCTTGGTACAGAGTCCAAGCGTTGATCATGGTATCGAGACCTTGGTTGGGTGATTTCACTTGGAATTTCGCACAACGCTCATCCCAGTGTGCTTTGATACCTGCAAAGGCCGAATCCACTTTGCTCAGGTCTTGGTATTTTTCACGCAGTTTTGCGCCGTTGCCTTTACCTACACCTAAGATCACCGCAAAGCGCACCTTCTCGCCCGGTTGCAGCACGAATTGCTTATGCAGTGCACCACAGTGGTTGTAACAGGTTTGCGCACTGTTAGAGCATTTACCTTGCGCCACGGCGATTGGGTTGGCTTCATCACGGTACATGCCAAGGAATTGGTCACGTTGGCCGTCGTAACTGTCGGCATCGAAAGTTGCAGTCAGGTAGTAGAAGCCGAGGAAATCATCGGTGTTGTAGTACAGGTCATACTCAATCACGCCATCTTTGAACGAGGTGCCGGCTGAGTAGAGCGACATCTGATGGTTTTGGTTGTCTGACTTGATGTGGCTGAAAGAGAACTCAACATAGTTGAACGCACTGATGGTGCGCACTTCGTTGGAGGTATTTTTGATCACTACATCCCAAACTTCGGCATCTTCGCCTTTAGGAACAAACAGAGTTTTGGTGGCGTGAATGCCGTTGTACTCACACTTGAATTTTGAGTAGGACAAGCCGTGGCGAACTTCGTATTTCGCTTGTTCAAGGCTTTTCGCAACTGGTTGCCAAGAGATTGACCAGAAATCGCCTGTCGCATCATCGCGCAGGTAAACATAGTGCCCGGGACGATCTTGGGTAAAGTTTGGACGAAACTTGGTCACGCGGTTGTACTCAGGTGAGTGATAGAAGGAGTAACCCCCTGCGTTGTGTGAAATCACCGTACAGAATTTTTCAGTACCGAGATAGTTAGTCCAAGGTGCGGGTACGTCAGGGCGAGTGATGACGTATTCGCGATTATCATTATCGAAATAGCCGTATTTCATTGTGCTTTCCTTTTAAACCAGCTGCCCTGTGGCAGCTAAAAATTTTGCTAGTGAAAACCAGCGTGAGTTCCGTCACGCCATTGTTACGATTTTCGGAAGAATGCCTTCTAAGGCAAAATTACTTCCAAGGCGCGCGATAAGGTATTTTCTGCTTATCAAGCAGTGGTAAATGGCCTTTCAAACGCGCTAGATAATCCAACCAGTCACGCTGGGATTTCTCTGTCCAACCGCCTTCAGCTAATGCCGTGAGACGTGGATAGAGCATGTATTCCATGCGTTCTGAGTGATTGATCAATTCACACCACAAGGCGCATTGAATACCTAAAATGCGTTTACGCAGTGGGTTATTGGCCGGAACGTCAGCTAACGGTTCATAACCGTAAGCACGCTCTAGCGGAGTAACACCTGCCCAATCCACGCCCGGTTCTTCAGGAGCATAGTCTTGAACGATATCGAGATAGGTAAATTGTCCCGGCTGCAAAATCACGTCAAAGCCTTGTTTGGCGCAATCCAAGGCGGCTTTTTCCGATAACCAAGAGTAAATCACCGTATCTTTACTCACTTTGTCACCGTGATGGGCTTCTTCCCAGCCGACCATACGCTTACCCAAGCTTTTGAGTTTTTTCTCGGCGTAGCGCAGTAAGTGGCCTTGCAGCTCTTTCGGGTCGGTATAGCCTTGCTCTTGCATTAAGGCTTGGCATTTCGGGCTATCTACCCACACACCGTGTGGAACTTCATCGGCACCGATATGAATAAATTGGCTTGGAAACAGCGCAGCCACTTCTTCTAATACGATGTCGAGGAATTGATAAGTGCCCGGCAGTGCAGGGGAGAGCACGTTGTCGTTGTAGTACTGAATACTGCGATATTGCGAGCAATCTTCCTCATCGACCAGCCATTCCGGCAGCGCTTTAATCGCGGCGCGGCTGTGCCCTGGTACGTCAATTTCAGGGATGACAGTAATGCCACGATCGCTGGCGTACTCAATCACTGCACGGATCTCCTCTTGGGTATAGAAACCGCCATGACGCTCGGTGAGTAAGCTGTACTGAGGTTCCAGCACTTCATCCATGCCACGCCATGCACCAATGTCTGTCAGTTGCGGCAGGCGTTTAATCTCAATACGCCAACCTTCATCATCAGTCAGATGCCAGTGGAACACGTTAAATTTGTAGTGTGCCAGTTGATTGATCACTCGTTTGACCTGCTCAAGCGAGTGAAAATGGCGGGCGCAATCGAGCATCATACCGCGATACTTAAAGCGCGGTGCATCGACAATGTTGACCAGAGGAAAGCGCAATGAGCCTTGATGCGCTTGCGCCAGTTGCAGCAAAGTCGCGCTGGCATGCATAAAGCCACTGTGGCTGCCTGCTTCAATCTTGATCCCTTGCGCTTCGATATTGAGTTGGTAATGGCCCTCATCGAGCGTGGGATTACTGCGGTAGACGATATCGCTATGGCCAACCGTATTCAGTTTGAACTCATGCAGTGCATGCAATTCTTGCTCTAACCAGCGTGCAGCACGCGCGGCCGAGTCCGATTGCAGCGAGATCTGGCTGGAGTGGTTGACCACAAACTCACCTTGGAAACGTTGCAGTGAGTTAGGTTTGGGGATGAGACAGAGCTCAGCCGCAGTCACTTCAGGGATCTGGCTACGCTCGCGAAATGGTGACGCGAGAACGATAGGGTTAACCGCGACGTTAATACGTTCAACAGGCTGTTTATCATTAAGTTGGACAAACGCGTGCTTTACCCCATCGGTGTAGAAATGGTAAGGCGCGGTTTTGATGATGAACTCACAATAAAAGTGGCCATTAGCTTGCAACACTTTTTCCGTTGGAACAATCGAACATAAGCTGCCGACTTGGGTCAGTTGACCGTTGGTCACACTCATGGGTTGGATGTAACGATCAATCACAAAATACAGCGACCAATCATGCAGATCTTGATCGCTCAAATTGTGCAGGGTTAAACCAAAACGGCAATCCGGTTTTTGTTCCGAGAGCACCGCAAATTCAATTCGATAACTCATAAACCATCCTTATACAGGTTGTGCTCAGGCTTACCGGCAAACATTAATGCACCTTCGATAGCATCCGATTGCGGTTTGACAATCCACTGCTGTACCGGTGGGGAGAGCCAATCTTGGATACGCTCAGCAATGCTGCCCATTAAACAGATGCGTTCTGCGCCTTTGTGGTGTAAGGCGATCAGGAACATTTCAATGTCTGCGGCGGTCTGTTTGAGTAATTCAATCGCGAGAGGATCGCCGCAATAGGCATGGCTGAAAATCTGAGGTGAAAATTGCCCATAGTCGCGAGGTAGAGCGGTTTTAGACCAAGCAACAATGGAATCAATATCATGGTTAAAGTGGTTCATCACCACATCACACAGCGGGGTATGGGGACGGATGCCATCTTGTGCGAGCAGCACTTGTTGAATCAGGCGTAAGCCCATGACGGCGCCGCTGCCTTGATCGGAGATTGGGAACTCACGACCGCCAACCACGTACTGTTTGCCACCTTTTAGCAAAATGCCACACGATCCGGTTCCGGCGATCATGATCGCGCCCTCTTCACCAAGGTGCGCGCCAAGACAAGCGCCATAAGCATCGGTGTTAAGCGTGATGGAAGCGAAAGGGTGCGCTTGCTGCATAAAAGCGTGCCACGCCTCTTTTTGCTCCGCACCAGCCAAAGCAAGACCTACATGCATACTAGGGAAGTCGTCTGGTGATAACCCGCCTTGCTCTGCCGCTTGGGTGATCGCATCGACTACGGAACGCAACGCCACCTCAACACCGAGCATGATGTTGGCGCTGCCACTTTTGGCTTCGCCAACCCATTCACCTTGCTGATTACGAATGCGAGCACGGCAGGATGTACCGCCGCCATCAATGCCTACGTAGTAGTTCATTGGTTCTCCTCCCCGTGAGCGGTAAAGTGAGCAAATTGGCTGATGATGGCAAGCAGATACCAAGCGCCATGCGGGATCCATTGTTCTCCCCAACGCCAGTTTTGCAGCATGTCATCTTTTTGCCCTGCTGGGTTAAACGCGATATCTCTTGGGTCATCAAAGCCCGCGGTTATGCCGTTACACACACCGCCTTTGGCATTGAAAAAGCCTAAATGAGGTAAGTAATCGGGATTATTGTGCCCATGTCCATCGAGCATGCACATGTTGTAAGGATTGAGCCCGACAATCCAGTTCAGGGCATTTTGTGACCACTGTTCAAGCGGTTTAGCGATAGCGGTACTCAAATGAGGCTGAGCAAGATAGGCCATGCTCGCCAACGAGGCGAGACGGGCATTTTCACCTTGCCACCAGTAACCACTTTCGTTGTCTTGAGCGATAAAGAAACTGGTGCGTTTGGCGCTTTCCACCCCTTTGACATACTGACGCGGGTACCCAAACGGGTTGGAGACTTGTTGAGTTATCGCTAACTCGAATTGACAGGCTTGCTCGACCACTCTTTGGAGTTGAGCGTAGTTAGCCGTATCCGTTTCAATATTCAGATACTCGCAAAGTGCAATGACAGGCAGACCAGCATCACTGGCGTGGAAGTATGGGCGCTCACCGTTGCTGGTGGCAGACCAGTAGTGCGCAATTTGTTCATCGCTGCATTGGCGCTTGGCTAAACGCTGTGCCCACTCACGAGCTTGAGCCAGATATTGGTCATTCTCTGTCGTGCGGTAAAGTTCGCAACACGCCAAGAGTGCGCAGTACTCATCAATGATGTTTTCAACCCCATCATTGAGGTAGGCGAGGTTATGCTCTTTGAGGTGCCAGTAGCCATTTTCTGCCGCTTGTAAATAGTCAGCTTGTGTGAACTCGCCGTGCGTATCCAAACGCGCGGCTGCGGCAAGTGCCGCAATCGCCATGCCCCCACCTTGGCGAAAACCCGCTTGATAATCATCGGATTTATGGCCTTGTTGGGTCGCGTAGGCACAAATCTCCCGTTGTTTGGTGTCTTTGCTCCATTTGTCAAAGACGGTCATATAAAAAAATCCCTCGGAGTTTTGCATACGGCGTAGAAAATCAGCACCAAACAACGCTTCATCCTTGAGGCGAGTGCGAGAAAACGATGCAAAACCCGAGTGATGTTGTAAAACCGCTAACCCTTTGAGCATGTTCCAGACCACCAAAGGTGTTTGTTGTGGGTTCAAATAGTTAGCGTAAGAAAGGTGACTGAGATACTTGCTAACGTCACCTGAAGCGTCGTACCAGCCACCGTGCACATCGGCAGTGGTTGATGTGCTCAGCAGCGGTACTTGCTTGTCTTGTTGATCAAACTGCCCAGAGCAGCGTTGCGATTTAAAGTAGTGCAGCACATCAGAAAATGTGCGTTGCATTAATACGCCTCGCGCAATAGTAAAAGTGGCAGAATGCGTGTGTTCCAGGCGCAGATAATAGTCGCCTGGCGTCGTGAAATCGGAAAAATCGATACGATGAAATTGTCCCTGATGCCAGTTGTCGACCTTGCCGTGCCACTCAATAGCGAGCTTGGCAACGGTTTGGTGACTACGAGCGCAAACCAAAAGCACACAATCGTCCATGAGTTGTGTTTGTCCACACAGCAACACCGCCTGTTTAGGGCCTTGGGTTTCATAGCCAATGTGGTTGGTCAGTAACAGCATTCATTTTCTCCGCAGTATGGATTGAGCAAGCTCCCTACGAGAGGGAGCTGCTGGTTTTATTTTTCAAACAGATAACAACGAACAAAGTGGTTGTCAGACAACTGAGTGACTTCTGGCAAGGCTTCGCGACATTTCGCGGAAGCGTACAAACAGCGTCCTGCAAATGGGCAGCCGACAGAATTCGGAGTCCACAGTGGGATCTCGCCTTTGTTGCCTTCCAATTTTTCGTGGATCGACTTTTTCGGATCAGGTACCGCAGAGACTAACAGCTTGGTGTAAGGGTGCTGTGGATCGTGAATGATCTCATCGGTATCACCCCATTCCACCATGTGTCCTACGTACATAACGGCTAAATCTTCAGCGATGTAGCGAGCGGTCGCGATGTCGTGCGTGATGTATAGCAGAGACATTTGACGCTCAAACTTCATCTCTTCCATCAGGTTGAGTACGCCTGCACGGATTGACACATCGAGCATTGAAGTGGGTTCATCAGCCAGAACAACCTCAGCACCAACAGCAATGTTACGTGCTAAGTTAACGCGCTGACGCTGACCACCAGAAAGTTGGTGCGGATATTTCGCGGCCGTAGCTTTTGGTGGGATGAGGCCGACTTGTTCAAGCAGTTCGTAAACACGCTCTTCCAACTCTTTTTTGTTGCCCGGCGTAACCTTTTTGTGGATCAGCAGCGGGCGAGCAATGTGGTGGAAAATGGTATGGGTCGGGTTGAGTGAGCCAAACGGATCTTGCCATACCATCTGTACGCCTTCGCGGTAATGCATCAGGTCGTCACGAGAAACGATGTCCTGAATATCACGGCCTTTGTACTCGATAACCCCAGAGGTCGGCGCGTACATTTTGGCGATCATCTTGGCGGTGGTGGATTTGCCTGAGCCAGACTCACCCACCACAGATAAACCGCGACTTTTGTACATTTTGAATGATACGTCGTTGATGGCACGCATCATGGGTTGTTTGAGTGCGTTACTGTTGATGGCAAAATCTTTAACCAGATTTTTTCCCTCAACCAGTAATTCGCCATGTGGTTTGCTCATAATTGTCTCCAGAAATTCTTTGCTACTGCTTTGTCGTACGCCTTAGCGTTTTATAGTGGCGTTCGATTGCGTATAGAGATGGCAGTTAGAAAAGCGGCCATGCTCGATTTGGCGCAGTACGGTCGGTACCTTAGTACAAGCTTCATGAACTCGGTCACAGCGAGCTTGGAAACGGCAACCTTGAGGAATGTCCAACAGGTTGAGTGGGTTTCCAGGGATCCCTGTGAGTTTTGTTTTTGGTCCAGTTAATGGTGGAAAAGAACTTCCCAACCCTTTGGTATAAGGGTGGTAAGGGGTTTCCAGAATTTGTTTTGAAGGAGCCACTTCAATCAATTCACCGGAGTACATGATGCCGATACGGTCTGAGAACTCGACCATCAGTGACAAGTCATGAGTAATGAACAGAATAGAGAAACCAAACTCTTCTTTGAGTGCGTAGATCTTCTGCAGAATTTCACGCTGAACGACAACATCTAGCGCGGTCGTAGGTTCATCCATAATGATCATTTTTGGATTGAGCGCGAGCGCAATTGCAATCACCAAGCGTTGACGCATACCACCCGAGAACTGGTGCGGATAATCGTTAAGACGGCTTGGGTGAATATCCACAATTTCTAACAGCCCTTCAGCACGACGTTTGGCTTGTTCACGCGTCATATTGGTATGGCGCATGATCACATCGCAAAATTGCTCTTCCATGGTCAGAACTGGGTTCAGCGCGTTCATCGCACTTTGAAATACCATCGACATTTCTTTCCAACGGAACGCTTGCATGCGCTCATCACTGTATTTCAGGATGTCTTCACCGTTGAAGATCACCTCGCCACCAGTGATGAACGCGGGCGGCTTATGCAGGCGCATCAGCGAGAAGGCAACGGTGGATTTACCACAGCCGGATTCACCCGCAAGGCCAAACACCTCGCCGGGGGCTAAATCAAAGCTCACATTGTTACAGGCACGGACGTCACCAGCATCGGTAATGTAGTCCACGCATAAGTTGCGGATTGAGATTAATGGCGTAGTCATGATTATTTATCTCCGCTCCAAAGTGCATTTTGTGGTGGTACGTTTGGCTCACGCGCTTTTTGGTCTTGCTTGGCAAGGTTTTTCCAACGCTTCATGCCTTTATGTGAACGCAACTGTGGGTTAGCAATTTCGTCAACCGCAAAGTTCAACAGCGCAAGGCCTGTGACCAGCAGAGTCAAAGATAAACAAGGTGCCAGCAGTTCCCACCAAGCGCCGATCAGCATCGAAGATGAAGTTTGTACGTTGTAGAGCATGATGCCCCAGCTGATAGTGTTTGGATCGCCCAAGCCTAGGAAGGAGATCGTCGCTTCCATCATGATCGCGTACATCACCGAACCGATAAAACTTGCGCCGACAATCGAAATCAGGTTTGGCAGAATCTCAATAAAGATGATGCGCCATGAAGATTCGCCTAGTACTTCTGCGGCTTTCACAAACTCTTTCTCACGCAGTGCCATGGTTTGCGAGCGAACCACCCGCGCACCCCAAGCCCAGGAGGTACAGCCAATAATCAGCGCTATGGTGAGAGGTCCCGCTTCCCCAATAAAGGCAGCTAATACGAACAGCAGTGGGTATTGCGGAATGACCAGCATGATGTTCATTGCGGCGGTGAGGAAATCGTCGATTTTCCCGCCAAAATAACCCGCAGAGACACCGATGACGGTGGCTAAGAAACAGACCGTGATACCAGCGCCGAAGCCCACAGCTAAGGATACGCGAGCACCATAAGCCACTTGTGACCACACATCACGACCCATACGTGTGGTGCCTAGTATGTGGTCAGCTTTTTTCGACATCGCTAGAGTGCGGCGATCTGTCGCTAGGTTTTCGGCAATCCAGCCATCAGGATTCGCTTTAGCCGCTTTTACGACAAAAGCGGGGTATTCGTGCGGATTACCCGTGCGCTTGTCTGGCTCATGAGAGGTAAGAAGTGGTGCGGCGACCGCGAGCAGAAAAAACAGGCCTAAGATGGTGACACCAATCATCGCCATACGGTTGCCGCGTAAGAGTTTCCAAAGTGCTTTCATGATTATTTACCTCCCTTGCGTAAGCGAGGGTCAAGAACAACGTATAACATGTCCGCCAGCAGGTTAAAGAACAGCATGAACAGCGTCATGATCAGCAGCTGACCTTGCAGAACTTGGTAGTCACGTGCGGTAATCGCGTTGAACAGTACAGTGCCTAAACCTGGGTAGTTGAAGATGATTTCGATAATCAACTGACCACCAATCGCCATACCGAGCGACATAGAAAGAGCGGTCACACTTGGCAGTAGAGCGTTACGTGCTGCGTAGTTAAATACCACGCGGTTTTCGCTCAGGCCTTTGCCTTTTGCCATGGTGATGTAATCTTCAGCGAGCAGGTTAATCATGTTGTTACGCATGTTGACCAAGAAGCCACCGATCTGCACGATCGAAGCACAGAACAGAGGAAGAACGGCGTGATAACCGACGTCTTTGATGAATGCCCAACTCGTCCAATCTGGAGTGGTACCTGCTGTGTATGCGTAGCCAGTTGGGAACCAACTTAAACCGATAGCGAAAGTGAACATGGCGAGCATGGCAATAACCACTTGTGGTACAGCCTGAATCACCAGCATTCCCGGAGTAATAAAAGTGTCGTAACGGCTGCCCCGTTTCCATGCGGCAAAAATCCCCAGCACAGAGCCGATTGAGAAAGAGATGATAACCGCCGTTCCCGCAAGGAACAGTGACCAACCAAATGCACCACCAAGCAGCTCATTCACACTTAAAGGGTAGAATTTGATTGAAGTGCCCAGCTCCCAAGTCAGGATGCTTTTGATGTACGTCAGATACTGCACATACCAAGGACCTTCAACAAAGCCAAGTAACTGTTTCATGGCTTCGATACGTTCTGGAGTAACTTGTGCGGTTGCGTGAGCAAACATCATGGTGACCGGATCACCAGGCATGGCACGCGGAATAATAAAGTTTAATGTTGCTGCGACCAGCAACGCGGCAAAATAGAACGACAATCGTCTTAAAAAGTAACCCATAACTTACACCTTACTCACCCAGTTTTGTCCTGTCTCTGGTTTCAGGTCTCGCCCCTAGCGAATTTGAGAGCGAGAAATCCCCTGACGACGAGCGCCATATGTCTGCTTAACAACATGAGGGGATTTAGATAGGCGGCGCACAGCGTGCGCCGCAAGAAATGAACGTGTATTACTTAACTGGTTTCAGATCCAGTACGTGTAGTAGACGCTCTGGGATACCAGCCCAAACGCTTGGACGGCCCTTCGGATTTTCTTCGCTCCACCAGCCAGTGAAACGAGTGGTGTTGTACTGATACATCCATGCACCAGACATTACAGGGATAGTCACTTGGTTTTCAGCAATGATCTTCTGAATACCGTGAGCGATCGCTAACTGCTCGTTCTTGTCCGCTGTTTTGTAGAAGCTGTCTAGCAAACCATCAAGCTTCTTATCGGTGAAGTAGTGCATCGCAAAGCGTGGCATACCGTCGCCAGATTGTAGAGCTGAGTTGTAGCCGCTGTTCCAGTAAGTGAATGGGTCAGCGCCGTGGAAGTAGTTGGTATACGCAACGTCGTAAGTACCTTCTAGCATCGCTTGGTTATAAACCGCGAATTCAGGAGTACGTGCTTTCGCTTTGATACCCACTTCTTGTAGCTGCTCAACCGCCAGTTGAACTGTGTTGTTAAAGTCAGTCCAGCCGTTTGGAGATTGGATCAGCAGTTCAAAAGATTTGCCTGATGGAGTTTCAACGAAACCGTCACCGTTCACATCTTTGAAGCCCGCTTTTGCCAGTAGCTTCTTAGAGCCTTCAACGTCATAAGTGTTGAAGCCTTTGTACTTTTTGTGGGTCGCTTCATCAGACCATGCTTCGAATGCGTAGCCAAGGCCAGATGCGAAGTCGTTCACAGTACCGCTGCCGTAGAAGGCGATATCAATGATGGTTTGACGATCCAGAGCCATAGAGAACGCACGACGGAAATCTACGTTATCCAGTGCTTCTTTTTTCGCAGGATCTGGGTTTTTGAAGTTCACCATGAACGCCTGAGTACCCGCTGCTGGATACCAGTAGTGGTGGTTAGGGTTCGCTGCGGCGTAAGTACGGTCGATATCTGGAACGAATGAAGAAGTCCAGTCGAGCTCAGAGTTAACGATTTTGCCCAGTAGTTGGTCGTTGTTTGCGATTTGTGGAACACGCAGACAGTCAACTTCTAGGTTAGCGGCATCCCAGTAGTTCGGGTTACGACACTGGATGTACAGTTGTGGAGTGAAAGTGTCGATCACGGTGAAAGGACCAGTACCTACTGGATTTTCGTTAGTGAAGGTGGTTGGATCTTTCACGTCTTTCCACACGTGCTCAGCAACGATAGGGATCAGAGAAATTTCATAAGGTACGTTTGAGTTTGCTTCAGACAAACGGAAACGCACTTTGTATTCGTCAACTTTCTCAACGCTGGTAACCCACTTGTTGATACCACGTTGATCAAGTTCTGGTTTCGCTTTCAGCAGGCCGAAAGAGTAAACCACGTCGTCAGCTGTGAATGCTTCACCGTCAGACCACTTAACGCCTTTGCGGATATCGAAAGTCACGCTCATCAGGTCGTCAGCCATTTTGTAGCTTTCTGCCAGACGGAAAACAGGCGTATTACCTTTCATTTCATTGAATACAACCAGAGGTTCATAGATAAAGTCGGTGGTTGTACGCAGGTTAGTCGCTAAGTACGGGTTGAAGTTACGTACCATTGTAGGGTAGAAATCTGGCACGATGGTGAGCTCACTACGTGCAAACGCTGGAGCTGAAACACTGGTTGCTGCTGCGATTACTGCGGCGGCTAGTGCTGTCTTTTTAATATTGGCAAGCATAGCTGTTCCTTACTAGTTGCTTTCATTTCACTAATGGATGGAATGTCATCAATTGATAAACACTCTCCAAGACCTACCTCATCACTTTTACCCCGTCGGAGGGTGGGGAGTCATGAGTGGCCTGTAGGCCTTTGGCAGGAGTAAGAAAACACCTAGCCAAGAAATTTATCAATTGCAATTCCCGTTAAAAACGTCAAAACCTAGATGCCCTACGTCATTAACGTCAAAATACCTTCTGATGTGTGATTTTTGTACAAAAAACGCGAAGTGATTCAACTCGCAAAACGGGTACGGTTTAGCTAGGTTTGTTAGTGTTTACTTACTTATTTGGCCTTGTTTGATAATGGCTCTTTGCCTGAGTTATATTTGCGAGATCTCGCTCACTAGCCTGATTTTACGTTAATTTAATCGATTAAATTAAATCTGGCGAATTGTTGTGACTCCCTTCGCAATCTCAAACAAAGGCTGACTGAATCAGGAATTTGCTGCCCTTTCTTACCGTTTTATCCCGACTTTTTGAATACAAGAAGAGGGGAGTAATATGCTTTTTTTATCTCTTGAATCAAGTCTGAGTGTGTCACTCTAGTGCTCAATATGAAGGGACGAATTCCTCTGCGATTGGAAGCTGCGTGGTATTGGTTTTGTTGCTTCACCCCTATCACATAGTTTGCCTAGGCTCATGGGATTCACTGACTTGCCACCTACCTGCAACTCCAAGTTGTTTGGGTATAGTGCATCTAGAATGGTTTATCTGTGCTCATGGAGATAAATTCAGTTGTTGCCTAGCGGCAATTCAAGTTGCTTGGGTATGTCACTTCAAGACCCTGATTAACCGAGTTGGGAAAGCGTTTTGTTATGGACATAAAAAAACCACCCTGCGGTGGTTTTTATGGCTCGCTTGCGGATTGCTTTATTCACTGGTCAGGAGTTTTTGCAATTTATCGCGCTGCATTTCGATGTGAGTGCGTTCAGGGCCTGCTTCTTTGCAATGCTCAAGAATGTAGTCGAGCGAGTTCAGTACGGTTCGCCAACGCGGTGTTTTAGGCAGTGTCTCAATTCGTAAGTATTTGTCTAGGGTACGAGTTTGTAGGGTGCTGCGGTCAAGATAAACGCGCCACAAGCCACTTTGTTCGGCAAACGTGAACTTGCTTTGCCCTGAGACTCGTTCCCAATAGTTCAAGGCACTGGTCATGGCTTCGACTAACACGGCACGCATCAAATCTTGTTTCGATTGATACTCGCCCGAGGCTTTATCTGCAAGACGAGTAAACTCACCACCCAGTTCCTTGAGTTTTTGCAGCTTGTCTTTATCGCCTTCGAAGGCATAGCTAGACAGGGCTTCTACCGCGGTTTCGAGGTTATGAATCCGCGCGGCATTGACGCTGCCGCCGACATTAAAAATGTACATCGCTTGTAAGCCAGAACCTTGCGGCAAGCGAAGGACATCGGCAGAGAGGTGCTGGCGCACATCATCTACGTAAACATCAATATTGCCGCAGTAATGCTCTTGCTCAATATTCAAGAATTTAGGAGCAATCAGTTCTTCGGCGTTGGAGCGTTTGAGCTGCTCAGGGGTACGTCTAAATAAACGTGCTGCCGCTTCGTTAGCAAAACGTACTTTATTGCCCTCTTTAACGCACAAAATCGCTTCTGGCGCAGATTCTAACTGTTCCAATAATCGGCCTTGGGTTTCCAATAGGCTCGCTTCTACCATAGCGCGATGTTTCAACTCTTTTTGCAGTTGGGCATTCTCAATGCGGCGCAGTTCGGCTTTGCTCGCCGTGAGGTGAGCGACAATGCGCGCGGCCAGCTCTTGTTTGTTGAATGGTTTGGATAAGTAGTCATTGGCTCCAGCTTCAAACCCTCGTACCCGGTCATCAGACTGGTTGAGAGCCGTCAGCATAATAATAGGCAGTTCAGCGTGGTCGTAAGTTTGTCGAAGTTTTTCACACACTTGATAACCGCTCATGCCTGGCATCATGATGTCGAGTAACACCAATTCAGGTTTTTCACGTTTAATTGCTTCAAGTACTTGATGGCCATCTTGCGCGGTATGTACGCGATAACCTTCAAGACGTAAAAAGCTGTCCAGCACACGCAGGTTGACTGGTTCATCATCGGCGACCAACAGAAGTGGGCCATGTTCATTTTCGGGTAAGTTGCTTTGCTCGGGCAGTTCAGAATCCAACACTTCCGGTGCTTGGAAGTGGGGGAGTTCGGTCAAGCGCGCTTGAGCAATCTCTTCTTCGCTCGCCAGAGGCAGCGTGAAGCTAAAGGTAGTGCCAACCATCGGCTGACTACTTACGTAGAGAGTGCCGTGCATCAATTCGATTAACTGACGACTGATGGAAAGCCCGAGTCCTGCGCCTTGGCGATAGCGACTCGCATCATGGCCCGCTTGAATCAATGGCTCAAAGATGTGCTCCAGTTGTTCTGCCGGAATCCCTTGACCTGTATCCACCACCTGCACGCGCACTTTATCGTCAATATAGGTTGCGGAGATAACAATTTTGCCTTCGGAAGTGTACTTAATGGCATTGCCGATCAAGTTATACAGGACTTGCTCTAAGCGTTGAGGATCCGCAGAAACCCAGACCGGTTGTTCTGAGACTTGATTAATAATGCGCAGCGTTTTCTTGCCAAGTAAATGGTGAGAAAGCTCCAAGACTAAGCGCGTAGCGCTCGATAAATCGACGGCACACCTTTGAATATCCAGCGCGCCATAGCGCATTTTGTGGTAATCGAGTAGATCATCAACCAGAGTCGCCAAGCGCTGCCCACTGCTGATAATGATGTCGAGTTGATACTTGTGCGCTGCTGAAATCGGGCCATTTGCCCCCGAGATCAGGGCTTCGGCAATACCAATCATGCCATGCAATGGGGTGCGTAATTCATGTGATGTGGTCGCGAGGAACTCATCTTTTAGCTTATTCGCTAGCTGTAACTCATCGTTTTGCTTACGAATGATCAGTAAGTTGCTCTCTAACTCTTTATTTTGCGATTTGATCAGCGATATTTTTTCGCGAATGGAACGCTGCATACGCTCAAAACTGACCGCCAAGCGGCCAATTTCATCTTTGCGTTCGGTATTGATCATGGCTTCATCAAGATCGCCTGCCGAAACACGTTCGGCTGCCCATGTCAGCTTCAAAAGCGGTGAGGTAATGAAATTGGAAAGGTAATGCGAGGCGATGACCACTAAGACGATAGCCGTCAACATCGCAAAAACAAACAGTTTCTCTAACTGACGAACGCGAGCAAACGCTTCTTTCTCTGGCAGTTCAACCACCAGAGCCCAATGGATATTTTTCAAATTGATCGGTGCGTAGGCCGCGATGATCTGTTCACCATCGGTATTGGTGTAAGTGCCTACGGCGCGTTTGCCCGATAAGGCTAAATCGACCACAGCTTTACTTTTTTCAACCGCAATTTCGGCGGAAGTTAAGGTTCTTGAGCGGTGATCTTGTCCCACTAGAATGGTTTGCATCGAAGGATTGCTACTGCCTTCTGCGATGAGTTTGGTGATCGCATTGCTTGGTAAGCGGAACATCGCGTAACTATGCAAGTAGCCTTGCTGAATAATCGGTGCGCCAAGCCAAGCGTATTGTTTACCATCCTCTTGTACGAAATCAGAAATCACGACAGGGGTGAAATCTTCGTTGGTTTTGCGCTGTTCATTGACCGTTTGTTCTAAACGCTTGAAGGTATGGCCTAGATTGGTGTCTTGGTATTTGCCCGTTAATAAGTTGGTGCCAAAATTGTCGTATTTATAAATCGAATAAACGACGTTGCCATCAATATCGACCAATAAAATGTCATCAAAGTCCGACCGTTTCAGCAGTTCTAAGTAAGCCCAGTGGTAGCGTTTATGCAGCAGTCGATAGCGTTCACTGCCCACGTAGCTGCTTGATTGGGGGAGCACCGAGGTTTTTATTTGGTCACCCGATCCGGTGATATAGCGCTGCTGAGCATGTTCACGAGCCGCTTCAATACTGACGTCTAAACGCTGGAAAGCATTCACCAGACCATAAAAACGCCCGCCACTGGCATAAGCCAGCTCGGAGCGAACAAAACCCATCACTTCCGACTCTTTGGCCATCATGTAGTCGATGACCTGTTGCTGTTTATTATCCCGAACAGAAACGAGGTAAGAAGTGCTCTGCTGCTCCAGATCTTTACTGTGTGAATGTAGGAAAAACAACGCAGTAATGGTCAAAGGAATAATGCTGAGGGCCAAAAACGCAGCCATCAAGGTATTTTGCAGGCGTTTGAATTTTTGTTTTCGATAGAACCTAAACATAATTAAGGTGTTACTTTCGGTGAAACTCTGCGGCGATCGCCAAGCATGAGTGGGTGATAGACAAGAAAAACCTAAAGTAACGAAATTAACGAGTTTTTTTACTTTGACAAGTAAGTCCAAGCTAAAGCGTGGGCATAGACGCAAAAAACGTGAGGAGAATGCCGCTTTTGAGGCTGATTTACGTTAAAAGCGGCAAAATGTAACGAGTTATTTTTTTGCGTGATAGATGGCAAATTTATTGGTTTTAGCGGCGATATCGCAGTGACCAAACGCTTGCTCAAGAATTGGCGGATATTTCAAAAAGCTGTTTGCCACCACCCAGATGGAGCCTCCCGAAGCAAGATGATCTACAGATTCGGCAAGAAGACGCTCTGTGGCGCTATAGCTGGTCTCCAATCCCGAATGGAATGGTGGATTGGTCACAATATAGTTGTAGTGATGCCCGGTGTCGGAAAACATATCGGATGGATAAACGTGGCCGTGCAGTTGGTTAGCCACTAGGGTTTCTTGGCTAGAGCGAATCGCCAGAGCGCTGATGTCTGTCATCTCTAACTCAATATGAGGGTTGAGTTTTGCCATCACACAGCCCAAAACACCGGCACCACTGCCAATATCGATTACCTTACCACTCAGGGGGGGTAAGGTATCGAGCAGTAAGCGACTTCCCAGATCAAATTCGCCATGGCTAAAAACTCCCGGTAAGCTGCGGATCGTCAGCTCATGACCTTGATAGTCTACCGCGTAAGATTTAAACCATTGCTCAATATCAAAAGCGGCTGGAGTATGAACACAGTGTCCCCAATAAAATGAGCAGCGGCGTGCAGAGTCGTATTTGTGGATTGGGCCATAAGCGGCGAACATTTTTTCAATGCTCTTCACCCCAGAGCGGTTTTCACCGACCACCACAATTTCAGTGCCTGTACCGAGCTTTGCCAGCAGCATCGCGAGTAAGTATTCCGCTTCTTGCTTGGCTTTAGGCCAGTAAAGCAAAATCAGATCAGCATTGAGATCTGCTGTTAATTGCTCACCAAAGTAGCGAGTAATCTCAGGGTAAGCTTTGAGCTGAGAGTAGTAGCCGTAGTGCGTGGTAAACACCGAAACGGAAGCGCAATATTGACGAAGTTCGATAGGAAAACGATCTTCAACTTCGCCCGCGACCAACACATGCTTATCAGCAAAATAGTCGAGTTGACGAAGGGCGATTTCACTCGGGGCAGTATAAGGTT
The DNA here is from genome assembly GCF_000621645.1 of Vibrio cholerae ATCC 14035. Lineage (GTDB taxonomy): Bacteria > Pseudomonadota > Gammaproteobacteria > Enterobacterales > Vibrionaceae > Vibrio > Vibrio cholerae. Next base: position 132,650 of record NZ_KK211322.1, read on the forward strand.
GCATGACACGCTCTACTCAAGAAAAGGGGGCAGATTTTCGCACACTCTGCCCCTTGAATGAAACCCTAACTTGGACTTAGCTTCGGTCTTGCTGATCTAAAAAGCTGCGAAACTCTTCTTCGTAGATATTAAACAGCACCATGGTGATGGCAAAAATCAGCGGGCCATAAATTAAGCCAATTAAACCAAACAACTGAATACCGCCGAGCAGGGAGAAGAAAATCATCAAGGTATTCATCCCTGCACTGCCTTGCATTAAGAAGGGGCGGAGTAAGTTATCAATCGAGCCCACAACCGCAACACTCCAAATGGCGAGGAAAATCGCCCAAGTCGTATCACCGGTTAAAAATAGATAGAGTGTCGCAGGGATCCAAATTAACGCAGTACCGACGACGGGGATAAAGGACGCAAAGCCCATCATGGTTCCCCAAAACAGTCCCGGGAAACCCGCCAGCCACATGCCAATTCCGCCTGCCACACCTTGCGCGATGGCGGTTAAAAAAGAGCCCATCACCGCTGATTTGGAGACATTTTCTATCTCGCTGAGCAGGCGATCTTCTTGGCTGCGAGAGAGGGGCAGAATATGGCGAATCGCACTGATGATTTTGTCGTGATCGCGCAGTAGGAAGAACAGCACAAACAGCATCAGGAAAAAATGCATCACGAAGCTGGTGGCATCCCCGAGAATTTTTGCGCTAATACTGACTAAATTACTGCCGAATGTGGTTGCAAACTGACCAATGCGTTGTGCGATTTGTTGGGGGCTGATCTCTTCAAAAGGCAGATAGTGATTGGCTAAGCTGAGCCCTTTGACCACCCAAGGATGGTTAAAGAGAGCCTGAATTCCGCCTTGTGTAACCCATGCGTAGAGGTTTTGTGAGAACTTAGAGCCTTGTTGAACGATGGCCCCAAAAATAAACAGTAGGGGAATAACGATGATAACGGTTAGCACAACACAAGATAAAAAGGCCGCTAAATTGTTGTGTGAAGGCAGTTTCTTTTCAAACCAATCATGGATTGGAAACATCAAGAGCGAAATGATGAAGGCCATTATTATCGAGTTGATGTAAGGCTCGACCAACCAGTAACACGCGAGTGCAGAAGCGAGCAGCGCCACAACTAATACGCGATGACTGGATGCTAATTTGATTTTTTCTGACACAGGAGTTGTCCACCTAAAGGAATTTGAAGCGTTATAATGACGCCAATTCAGCTGCTTAGCAATCCGGAGGTCGAGATGGGCTGTTGTGATAAAAATGAATGTTGTGACAAGAAAGCGAAACGTAGACCGATTCCGTGGTTTGGCGTAGTGATTTGTGCTCTCGTGCTACTGAGTCTCTATTATTGGCAATAGATCTGCACTCAATGAAAAAGGCAGCCGAGGCTGCCTTCGCAAAGTGGTGACCCACAGTAGGTTACGCTTTCGCTTCCGCTGCCAAAATCGCAAAGCTACGATCTGCGGCTTCCAACGTGGCTTCAATCTCTTTTGAACCGTGCGCCAGTGAGGTAAAGCTTGCTTCAAAGGCAGAGGGGGCGAGATAAACGCCGTGTTGCAGCATCAGATGGAAGAAACGTTTGAAACGCTCTACATCGCAACGGGCGACATCTTCATAGCAAGTCACTGTCTCTTGTTCGGTAAAGAAGAAACCGAACATGCCGCCAACTTGGTGTACTAAAAGTGGAATACCATGTTGATCGGCCAGAGATTTAAAGCCATCAGCCAGTTGCTTGGTTTTGGCGGCTAAGCGCTTTTCATTGCCTTCTTCACGCAGTAGATTCAGACAGGCATAGCCCGCTGCCATCGCGATTGGGTTGCCTGATAGTGTACCAGCTTGGTAAACCGGGCCTGTTGGGGCAATGTATTGCATCACTTCACGGCGACCACCAAAAGCGCCGACTGGCATACCGCCACCGATCACTTTACCAAGTGTCGTCAAATCGGGTTTGATGTTGTAGTGCGCTTGAGCGCCGCCCAATGCGACACGAAAACCAGTCATCACTTCATCGAAAATCAGTAATGCACCTTCTTGGTCACAAATTTCACGCAGCCCTTCGTGGAAGCCTTCCACTGGTGGGATACAGTTCATATTGCCAGCTACGGGTTCAACGATAATGCAGGCGATTTCACCTTGATTGGCCGCAAACAGCTCACGCACTGAGTCTAGATCGTTAAAACGAGCAGTTAAGGTGTGCTTGGCAAAATCAGCAGGAACGCCGGGTGAACTTGGTTGGCCTAGAGTCAAAGCCCCAGATCCCGCTTTAACGAGTAAGCTGTCGGCATGACCATGGTAACAGCCTTCAAACTTGATGATTTTGTCACGGCCTGTATAACCACGCGCAAGACGAATCGCACTCATCGTCGCTTCAGTGCCCGAGTTCACCATCCGCAATTGTTCCATTGAAGGAACGAGCTCAGAGACCAACTCTGCCATGGTAATTTCCATCTCGGTGGGTGCACCGAAACTTAAACCGCGTTGTGCTGCTTGAATCACCGCTTCACGAATTACCGCATGGTTGTGGCCGAGAATCATTGGTCCCCATGATCCCACGTAGTCAATGTATGCTTTACCATCGGCATCAAAAATCAGCGCGCCATCGGCACGATCAATGAAAATCGGTGAACCACCCACTCCGTTAAAGGCTCTAACAGGAGAGTTAACTCCACCCGGAATCGTGGTTTGCGCCTTTTGATACAACTCGGCTGATTTGGTCATGCTAGTTTCCTCTTATGATGAATCGGACCAATTTTGGGGCGCATTGTACGCCTATGCTCCAGTGGGTGAAATGTTTTCGCTACATTTTGATCGATTTTCCCTATCTGCATCCGCAAAATAGCGAGCAAGAAAGCGAATTTATCCGCCAAGTTGATTCGGATTAAGGCTAATACTTGAACGGCCAACTCAGGTATTAGATAATCGCCGCCATTATCATTATTAGATCGGCAGCACATCGGATTTTGCGGTGTTGTTGTATTTTCCACGACTGAGAGAGGTCATCGTGAGCGAAGTTAATGTTCCATTATCCTTTTCTGATGCGGCAGCAAAACGTGTTAAAGCGTTGATCGCAGAAGAAGAAAATCCATCGTTAATGTTGCGTGTTTACATCACTGGTGGTGGTTGTAGCGGCTTCCAATATGGCTTTACTTTCGATGAAACCGTCAACGAAGGTGACACCAAAATTGAGAATAGCGGCGTCATTTTGGTGGTTGATCCTATGAGTCTGCAATATTTGATCGGCGGAGTGGTCGATTATACCGAAGGTCTCGAAGGCTCAAGATTCTTCGTTAACAACCCCAATGCAACGACCACGTGTGGTTGCGGCGCATCATTTAGCGTCTAATCCTGAGATTTTTCAGGAAAATAAGGCCAGTCGATAAACTCGATTGGCCGACGCTGCGTATTAGGATGTCACGCAGCGATAACAATAAGGAATAGTTATGTTTCCGCTCAAAACTTCTTCACGTCAAGCGCGCGACTACTTTCTGCATCAACCTTGGCTGATTTCTTTTTCCTTCATTATTCTGTTAGCACTCTGGTTAGGCTTAGGCGATTCCAACGCCGAAGAGCCGCAAACGGCGATGGAAATACAAGTCCCTTTAGCCAAAGTCGGTTATCAAACGTTTAGCGCAACTCAAACCGATAAAGTTATCGAGCTGTACGGACGCACTGCGCCGGATCGGCAGGCTAAAATTGGTGCTGAAATTGCTGGGCGGATCGCCGAGGTGAAGATTGCGAAAGGGCAAATGGTCACCAAAAACCAGATAATCGCCTTGATTGATAAAGGCGATCTGGATGCCCAGTTAGAGCGAGCGAAAGCGCAGCTCAAAGTGCGACAACAAGAGTTTAATGCGGCTAGTGCACTGAAAAATAAAGGCTTACAAGGCGAAGTTGCTTTTACCAATGCTGCTGCTGCTCTCACAGATGCACAATCCTCGCTCAGTACTGTGCAACGTTTACTGGATAATACCCAAGTTCGCGCCCCCTTTGATGGTGTCGTGGAGACTTTACCTATCGAAAAAGGCGATTTTGTTGGGATTGGCGATCCGGTTGCCTCCATTATCGATCTGCACAAATTGGTGATAGAGGCTGATGTCAGTGAGCGACACATTCAACATGTACAGCTTGAACAAGCGGCGCGGATCCGCTTTATCGATGGCACGCAAACACAAGGTAAAGTCCGCTATATTTCAAGGCTCTCATCGCCTGCAACCAATACCTTTGCCATTGAAGTTGAGGTCGATAACCCACAACAAGCCATTCCTGCAGGGGTAAGCGCAGAAGTTGAGTTGAGCCTAATGTCTCAAGCCGCGATCAAAATCACCCCCGCCATGCTCGCGCTCGATGAAGAGGGCAACCTTGGCGTGAAAACGTTGCAAGGTGAACACGTCAAGTTTGTGCCAATCCAACTGGTGAAAGCAGAACAAGATGGCGTCTGGTTAACCGGACTTGGCGAGCAAGTGGATATTATTACCCGTGGACAAGGATTTGTTCGCGATGGAGATAAGGTTCTCGCCACTCAACTCAGCGCAACCCACTAGGAGCCGCACCATGTTCACTCTGATTGATGCGGCGCTGTCTCGTACGCGCACCATGTTGACCTTACTGGTGTTCATTTTGGTTGCGGGTGTGGCGACTTACCTGACCATTCCCAAAGAATCGAGCCCCGATGTCACCATTCCTATCATCTACGTTTCGGTGAGCCACCAAGGTATTTCTCCCAGTGATGCGGAAAGATTGATTGTTCGTCCTCTTGAGCAGGAAATGCGCTCGATTGAAGGGGTGAAAGAGATGACGGCCACCGCGTCAGAAGGGCATGCTTCTGTTGTGCTGGAATTCAATGTAGGCGTCGATTTAGCCAAAGCGATGGCCGATGTGCGTGATGCGGTCGATTTGGCTAAACCCAAATTACCGGCGGACAGTGATGAGCCGACGGTGAATGAAGTGACGCTGGCGGCGGAACAGCCTGTTTTATCTGTTGTGCTCTACGGTACAGTACCGGAGCGAACGACAGTTCTGATAGCCCGTCAATTACGCGATAAATTGGAAAGCTTTCGACAGATCTTGTCTGTTGATATCGCAGGGGATCGTGAAGAGATTGTGGAAATCATCGTTGATCCACTGCTTATGGAGAGCTATGGACTGGATCAAAGCGACATCTACAATCTGATTGCACTCAATAACCGAGTGGTCGCCGCCGGATTTGTCGATACCGGTTATGGCCGCTTTTCGGTCAAAGTGCCTTCCGTGTTTGAATCACTGAAGGATGTACTAGAGCTGCCGATTAAAGTCGAAGGTAAGCAAGTGATTACGTTCGGTGATGTGGCTACAGTACGCAAATCTTTCCGTGATCCTGAGAGCTTCGCTCGCTTAGATGGTAAACCCGCCATTGTTTTGGATATCAAAAAACGTTCTGGTGAGAACATTATTGAAACCGTTGAGCTAGTCAAAGCGGTGTTAGGCGAAGCTCAAGCTCGTGATGATTGGCCTAATAATTTATTGGTGAAAACGATTTGGGATGAGTCGGAAGATGTCAAACTCATGCTCAATGATCTACAAAACAATATTCTGTCCGCCATCATTCTCGTAGTGGTGGTTATCATTGCGATTCTGGGCGTACGCACTTCGCTATTGGTTGGGGTTTCGATTCCTGGATCTTTTTTGACTGGGTTATTGGTACTGGCCGTTTTCGGTCTGACGGTCAATATCGTTGTGCTGTTTGCTCTTATCATGGCTGTTGGCATGCTGGTGGATGGCGCAATCGTGGTGACTGAATTTGCGGATCGACGTATGCAAGAGGGAATGCATCGAAGTGAAGCCTATCGTGATGCGGCGAAACGTATGGCTTGGCCAATCACCGCCTCTACCGCGACCACGTTGGCCGCTTTTGCCCCACTGCTGTTTTGGCCAGATGTCACTGGCGAATTCATGAAATACCTTCCGCTGACTTTAATGGCGACGCTCACTGCCTCTTTAGTGATGGCGTTGCTCTTTGTTCCGGTATTGGGAAGTTTGTTTGGTCGTCCGCAGAAAGTGACCCAAGCCAATCAAGCGCGGATGGTGGCGCTGCACAATGGTGATTTTTCACAAGCGACGGGGATCACCAAAGCCTATTACAGCACGCTTGCCATAGCGATTCGCCACCCGATCAAAATTTTGTGCGGTGCGCTGCTGATGTCTGCGGCGATTGCGTTTGCTTATGGCAAAGCAGGGTTAGGTGCAGAGTTTTTTCCTGAAGTTGATCCGCCCTTTTTCTCGGTCAAAGTGCGCTCTTATGGCGATCTGTCGCTGAATGAAAAAGATCGTATCATGAGTGATATTGAACAGGTGATGTTAGGCCACGATGAGTTTGAAAGTGTCTATACCCGTACGGGGGGCGATGATGAAATCGGCGTCGTACAGATAACCCCCGTTGATTGGCAATATCGTCGCAGTGTTAAAGCGATTATTGAGGAACTGGAGCAAGTCACCGATACCTTCCCAGGGGTTGAAATCGAATACAAATTTCCAGACGCAGGGCCCCCTGTTGAGCATGATCTGGAGATTGAAATTTCAGCTCGCGTTGCTGACGATCTCGATAAAGCCGCTCAGCAAGTGAGGTTATGGGCAGAGGCCAATCCGGCACTGACCAATTTAAGCGATAATGGCAGCAAGCCGGGGATTGATTGGAAAATTGATATTCGACGTGATGATGCATCACGTTTTGCGGCCGATGCTACTTTGGTGGGCAATACCGTACAGTTTGTGACAAATGGCCTCAAAATTGGCGATTATCTTCCCGATGACAGCGATGAAGAAGTCGATATTTTGGTACGTTATCCGAGTGAATATCGCGATATTGGACGTTTTGACCAACTACGCGTAAAAACCGCGCAAGGTTTAGTGCCACTCACTAATTTTGCGCAAATTATTCCAGAGCAAAAGCAGGATACGATTCATCGGGTGGATGGTCGACGGGTAATTAGCGTGATGGCCGATCTCAAGGAAGGGTACAACCTAGCGCTAGAACTCCCAGCCATTGAACAGGCACTACGTGAGCTCAATTTACCGAGTAGTGTGGAGTTTCGTATCCGTGGTCAAAACGAGGAGCAAGAGCATTCTGCGGTTTTCCTCGAAAAAGCGTTTATGGTTGCACTCGCGGCGATGGCGATCATTTTGATCACCCAGTTCAATAGTTTCTATCAAGCCTTCCTGATTTTGACCGCGGTGATTTTCTCTACCGTAGGGGTTTTTGCTGGATTGCTGATTTTCCAAAAACCGTTTGGCATCATCATGTCTGGCATCGGGGTGATTGCTCTGGCAGGGATTGTGGTGAACAACAATATCGTATTGATTGATACCTATAATCAATTGCTTAAGCGTGGTTTGAGCCGAGAAGAAGCGATACTGCGCACGGGAGTGCAGCGTTTGCGCCCAGTGCTGCTGACGACGGTGACGACGATTTTAGGTTTGCTGCCCATGGTGCTTGAGATGAATATCGACATCATCAATCAGAAAATTGAGTTTGGAGCACCGAGTACCCAGTGGTGGTCACAGTTGGCGACGGCGGTGGCCGGAGGATTAGCCTTTGCTACGGTACTGACCTTAGTGCTTACCCCTTGCTTGCTCATGTTAGGGCGGCGTAGAAAAGGGGTAAGTGAAGACGAAGCTCCTCAAGATGCGCAGAGTTAAATATGTCATAGCGACAGAGTGAATGTTGATAAAAGTTAGGCCAGCAATTGCTGGCCTAACTTTTTGTCCGCCACGAGATGATTATTGATTGGCATACAGTAACTGGCTGTAACGCTCAAGCTTTTCCATTCGTTGCTTCGCATTCGCAATAAAGGTCTCTTTTGCTTTACCAGTCAGTGACTGTGCTTGTGGTAATTCAACCGTGCGTGGGTTTTTGTGGATGCCATTAACCAAGAATTCATAGTGTAAGTGAGGGCCGGTAACTCGTCCTGTGCCCCCCAATGTACCAATAGTCTGGCCTTGTTTTACTCGCTCTCCGGTTTTAACTAGGCGGCGCTGTAAATGTAGGTACTTGGTAATGTAGGTATTGCTATGGCGAATGTAGACATAGTTACCATTAAATTGGTTATAGCTGGATTTCTCAACCACACCATCACCCGCAGCCCAAATCGGTGTTCCTACTGGTGCCACATAGTCAGTACCACGGTGAGCTTTAATTTGCCCGGTCACTGGATGGAGTCGGCGAGGATTAAAGTTAGAAGAGACGCGACGAAAATCGAGCGGCGAACGCAAGAAGGCCTTTTTCATCGCACGGCCATTCTGATCGTAATAGTTACCTGTATTGTCATCCAAAATCGCAGTAAAGGTTGAACCTTGGTTGATAAAAGTGGCAGCAATAATATTACCGCGACCAATCACAGAGCCTTCGACGATTTTTTCTTGGTAGAGCAATTTGAATTGATCGCCTTCGCGAATATCGAGCGCGAAGTCGATATCCCAGCCAAACATATTGGCTAACTCAATGATCTGGTTAGCACTTAACCCTGCGGTGACACCCGCATTCCAGAAATTAGAGGTGATTTTGGCTTCGGCATAATTGAGTTGGAAGGTGACTTCTTTCTTATCAAACTCAGAGGTAAAACCAGAATCTGAACGGGTTACCACAAAGGTTTCATAAGGGCTAATGGTGCGTTTTAATTGAACTAATTGATTATCTTTGTCAAAGCCAAATTTCAGCTCGTCTTTAGGCATTAACTTCGACAGTTGATTGTTGATATCGCTATTGCTTGAGGTCAATTCGTAGAGCACGCGTGATGAGAGTCCTGCTCGCTGGAAGAGTAAGGCGGCACTCTCACCGTTGGCAACTTGGTAGGTTTCCCAGCGCAGCATAACAGAGGGCGGAGCGATCACTTCTTCCTCTGGTGTGGAGACCAGTTGGTTATCGAGAGTGACGGGATAGTGGCGTCCTACTTCTCGCTGAGCATCCGGTTTACGTAAATCTTCAGAATTGGGCAGAAAAAAAATGGCGAAGACAATAATGGCGCTAAACGCGGTGATTAACACTCGATGCAGCCAAGGAAGACGATTGAAAAGAGAAAGCATGTTCAGTTCAAATTCATTTAATTATTAACAAAATCGCTGTCGGGTAGTCTAACTGGTTTCAAAATGCATCGCTATTCAAGTAATATGTCCCACTATCATATTTTTGCCAAATCTGTGGGAGTGAACAAGAATGGCGAGTATTGAAGCCGCTTTAGCCGAGATTAAACGTGGTGTTGAAGAGCTGATCCCCGAAGAAGAGCTCATTGCCAAACTCAAAGAAAATCGTCCGCTACGAATTAAGTTGGGGGCGGATCCAACGGCTCCGGATATCCATCTAGGCCACACGGTAATCCTCAATAAGCTTCGTACTTTCCAGGATTTAGGTCATGACGTGACATTTTTGATTGGTGACTTTACTGGAATGGTGGGGGATCCAACAGGAAAAAACACCACACGCCCACCTTTGACGCGCGAAGATGTATTGCGTAACGCGGAAACGTACAAGCAGCAAGTGTTCAAGATCCTCGATCCTGCCAAAACCAAGATCCAATTTAACTCAGAGTGGTTGTCAAAACTGGGAGCGGAAGGGATGATCCGTCTGGCTTCAAACCAGACCGTCGCTCGTATGTTAGAACGTGATGACTTTAAAAAGCGTTACAACAATGGTCAGCCGATTGCGATTCACGAGTTTATGTACCCATTGCTACAAGGCTACGACTCTGTTGCGATGGAGACGGATGTTGAGCTAGGCGGTACTGACCAGAAGTTTAACTTGCTGATGGGGCGTGAGCTACAAAAAGCCAACGGCCAAAAACCACAAGTGGTATTGATGATGCCTCTGCTGGTGGGATTGGATGGCGAGAAGAAAATGTCCAAATCAGCGCATAACTATATTGGTGTGAGCGAAGCGCCGAGCGAAATGTTCGGTAAAATCATGTCAATTTCTGATGATTTGATGTGGAGCTACTACGAGCTGCTCTCTTTCCGTCCGTTAGAAGAAGTGGCCCAATTCAAAGCAGAGGTTGCTAATGGTGCTAACCCGCGTGATATCAAGATTTTGCTAGCAAAAGAGATCATCGCTCGTTTCCATTCTCAAGCCGACGCTGATGCAGCAGAACAAGAGTTCATCAACCGTTTCCAAAAAGGGGCGATGCCTGAGGAAATGCCAGAGTTTGAATTCGAGTCTGGAATCGCTATCTCCAATCTGCTTAAAGAGGCGGGACTTGTGGCTTCTACTTCTGATGCACTGCGCATGATTAAACAAGGTGCGGTGAAGCTTGATGGCGAGAAGTTAGAAGATGCGAAGCTGATTCCTGCTTGTGGTACATCGGTTTACCAAGTGGGTAAGCGTAAGTTCGCTCGAGTGACCATCAAGTAATGGTTTTCAAACCTGAGCTAAAAATAAATAAAAAGCGCCAAACGGCGCTTTTTATTTTTCAGGTAGCCTAGTTTGGCTTAGATGCCAAACGATTAAACTGAATAAGCTCTTGATAGAGCTGAGTTTCAAACTGGATAATCGGCGGCTCAACCGCTACCTCAGGATTGGATCTCGGAGGGAAATAGTCGGTGACGAATTGAACAAACAGAGTCTTAGGGCGCTGATTTTCGTCCATCACAAAGCCCGCCATATTGTAAGTGCCATAAAGTGAACCACTTTTCGCTTTAATTTGGCCACTGATTTGCGGCGCACGCATACTGCGTCGATATTGCAAAGTGCCCGATTCTCCCGCTGAAGGCAGCATAGCAATTAAACCAAGCTCAGCTTCGTGCTGATAAAGGTAGCGAAGAGTTTCCAGCATCACTTGTGGACGCATCCGGTTATTACGTGAAAGGCCAGAGCCATCGGCGAGCTGAGTATCTTCTAATGAAATGCCCGTGCGCGAGTAAAAAATCTGTTTAATGGCTTGTGTTCCGTTGGTAAAGCTACCGGGTTGAGAGTAAAAACGGTGTCCCAAGGCTTTGGTCAAGGTATCGGCGATCAGGTTGTCGGACTCTTGCAACATGGTTTTCAGTAACACAGGCAGCGGCTGGGAGTGATGAGAAGCGATTTTCTGCGCTTGTTTGGTATTTGCTTTACCGACTTTTATCTTCCCTTTGAGCTCGATGTTTAGCTGGCTGAGGAGACGATAGACCACTCGCTGGGTGTAGATCCCAGTATCTTGCACCGCAAATTTTAGTGGTAAGGGTTTGTCTCGTAGGGCTAAACAGCCATCCAGCGTATAGTGATTCTCAGGCGTTGCCGTCAGTTCTAAGTCACACAGTAAACTCTCTTGTTCGCTCTGTGTCACGCTGATGGCTTGCGACTGAACATGCACAGGGTAGTGCTCTGGTACATAAACGCGCGTTTTACCTTGTGGTTCGGTATAAATAGACGCCTGGATACAGTTAGCATCGAGGTTGATGGCACTGGCTGGGGCGCTATAGCAGACGCCTAAAATATCCCATGGCCAGCCTACCGCACGCTCATATCCACTAAATACACTATTATCCAGCCACAAATCGCCCTCAATCCTACCGCCACTTTGCGCTTTCATCGCTTTGAGCAATGTCGTTAAATCTGCGGTGGTCAGGGTGGGGTCGCCTGAAAAGCGAATGATCCAATCTTGCCCTGAACGCATTAAATCAGTGTGAAAGCGAAACTTATCACCCAGTTCTAATTTTGCGGCGAGTGCCGTCAAAATCTTCTGGGTGCTAGCGGGGGGATAGTACAGATGAGTATTGAGTTCGAGAGTGTTCTGCTGTAATGCGACATCTTCAATCAATAGGCTATAACGTGCCCCTTGAGGAAGTTTAGTCGTTGCGGCAGTCAATGGTGTTTGTGCGTAAATCGGAGAGGCTATTAGAAAACCGCTAATAGAGAGTAACCAAACAGGTATGAAGCGAAAAAGCATAGCAATAACATCCACCAAGAAACGTTGCTGCAGTATAACGAGATAGAAAAACGCCTGCTAGTGAGCAGGCGTTTGGCGTGTGACCTGAAGTCAACAATTAGAAGTCGTAACGTAGACCGATAGCCAGTTCGTCTTCTGATGCTACTTTACTAGCTTTGTCTGAATCTAGCAGATTGAACTGGTAAGAGATGTAAGAGCGGAAGTTTGGCTTGAAGTAGTAAGTTGCGTCGATAGCAAAATTATCTGCTGAAGTTTTTTTCGCTGTTTCTGCATTGTTGTATGTCGCAGTAAACGCAGCTTGACCTAGTTTGTAACCAGCAGCTAGCTCGTAGCCAGTGTAGTCAACGTCTTTCGCTAGCTCACCGTCAGTGAACAGTCCTGCGAAGTACAGGTTTTCCATGCGGTAAGAAGCGGCTAGCATGTATTCGTTTTGATCGTCTTGATCTGCGTAGCCAGCACCTACGTTAAAGCCAGTGTCACCGAAAGTGTAGATAGCAGACAGAGAGTAACCATCTTCACCGTTGTCAGAGTACTTGGCAGCGTTTGTTTCAGTTACAACATTACCCATTGCGTCAACAGCGTTACGGTCAGCAAAACGGTAGCTTGCTTTTACGCCTAGGTCACCAAATTGGCCTTTGTAAGCCAGCATGTTGTCAACACGGTCTGCTACAGCAATTTTTTCTGCGGCTGTGTTACCGTGGTAAGACATGATATCGGTGAAGTCAGTGATTACGCCCAATGCGCCATCGTTTTTACCGTAAGTCACTTCACCGTAAGTGCCACCGATACCAGCGTAGGTATAACGGTTGTCTAGGCTGTTGTTAGACGCGTTTTTACCTTGATCATTAGTAGTAAACTCGCCTTCGTAGAAACCAACACCGTATAGGCTGTCATTGATTTCTGCTTTACCCAAGAAGTTTAGACGTACGCGAGAGTTGTCTTGTGCCTTACCATCTTTCAGAGATAGGCGAGCTTCAGCACGGCCACCAACTTCTAGAGAAGTACCTTTCGCGCTGTAAACGGTTGAACCTGCTTTGTCACCGCTTTGGTTGATTCCGTCAGCGTAAGCGCCAGTAGCCACTGCAGCAGCTGATACAGCAAGAGCAATCAGAGTCTTGTTCATCTTATTAAGTCCTAATTTATTGTCCATAAATTTGATTTTTGTGCGACGTAAGCCACGTCAATCGAAATAGGTGATGCATCAAGCTTCATTGGTCATTGTTGTGTTCAACCATAAAGCATAAAGATTTGATGGCTCAGCCATTTTCGTGGCTATTTTTTTACTCCCAAAGTTCCGCTATCAGTTAGTAAAATGATATAAATCCAACTTATGAACACTGTTTTATTGTTGGTAAAAATTTATCAAGTTATTGTTTTTAAATGATTTTAATGTTTGTTGGTAAGTGTTTTTTTTAATTTAATTTGTTGTATTTTTTATTTTTTTTTATCGAGATTGAGCAAAATGCACGCAATCTAATTGTGCTAAAGATCACATATAAAAAGCGAAAATGGGGATTCAACTAAATTCGCCTCGCAAATCTTGAATTTGGATGATTTAGCTCTTAACTTTGTTTACACTTTTGAGTAATCCAAATGGTTCAACCCTAACCCGACCCGATTTAGGATGTTGGGAAATTTTTTATTGTCCAAAGAAACACTTTGGCGCAGAGGTAAATGATGGAAAAAGTTCCAATGACAGCGCGTGGTGAAAAGCTACTGCGTGAAGAACTCGATAGACTATTAAAGCTCAGACCTAAAATTACAGAAGCGATTGCCGAAGCTCGTGAGCTTGGCGATTTGAAAGAGAATGCGGAATACCATGCTGCACGTGAAGAGCAGGGGATCTGTGAAGCGCAAATTCGTGATATCGAATACAAGCTATCAGTGGCGCAGGTTATTGATGTCACTAAGATGGAAAACAGTGGCAAAGTCATTTTTGGTGCCACGGTGACGGTGATTGATGTCAACAGCGACGAAGAGAAGACTTACCAAATCGTTGGTGATGATGAAGCGGATATCAAATCAGGTCGTATTTCAGTCAATTCGCCGATTGCTCGTGGTTTGATTGGTAAATTTGAAGGCGATGAAGTCTCGATTGCGACTCCAGGGGGCAATAAGGTCTTTGAAATTGATCGCGTGGAATATCTATAGCTTCGCAAATTAGCCAATCATTTTAGGAAAAAGTAAAAAAGGTCGCAGTCGCGACCTTTTTTCATCCATTGGCTGATTATTTGCGTGGCAATTCGATTTTGCGTTGCTGAGACTGGCGATAAAGTACTAGGACTTTACCAATTACCTGTACTTTCTCGGCACCAGTTTCGCGAACAATTGCGTCAACGATCAATTGCTTAGTTTCACGATCTTCAGAAACGACTTTCACTTTAATCAGTTCATGGTGATCGAGCGCAATTTCGATTTCCGCCAGCACAGCTTCTGTGAGTCCGTTAGCTCCCATCAACACAACAGGTTTTAAGTTGTGTGCCAAGCCTTTCAGATGCTGCTTTTGTTTGTTGCTTAGGTTCATTACGCGGCCAAATTTATTTAATATTAGGGTTGAAAACCGTCATTTTAACGCCATCTATGCTAGAAGACTATATTTTCTACCAGACTTTCTTGGATAGTGGTGACTTAGTTAGGAACAAAATGAGTAAACAGAAACACTCGGCCAGCTCAACTCGCTGGTTAAAAGAGCATTTTGACGACAAATATGTTAACGAAGCAAAGAAGAAAGGCTATCGTTCACGTGCTATCTTCAAAATAGAAGAGATCCAAAACAAAGATAAACTACTAAAAGCTGGTATGACAGTTGTCGATCTTGGCGCTGCACCTGGTGGATGGTCGCAATTTGCGGCCAAAGTAGTTGGCGAAGGTGGGCGTGTTATTGCATGTGACCTTTTACCTATGGAGTCGATTGCGGGGGTGTCTTTCTTGCAAGGTGATTTCCGTGAGGAAGCGGTGCTCAATGCATTGCTCGATCGAATCCAGCCAGATATGGTTGATGTAGTGATGTCTGATATGGCACCTAATATGGCGGGTAACTTGTCCGTCGATCAGCCTCGCGCCATGTATCTTGTCGAATTGGCACTGGATATGTGTCGACAAGTTCTGGCTCCCAATGGTAGTTTTGTGGTGAAAGTGTTTCAAGGAGAAGGCTTTGATGATTATGTCAAAGCAGTAAGAGACCTGTTTAAAGTGGTTAAAATCCGTAAACCGGACTCCTCTCGATCACGTTCACGAGAAGTTTTTATCGTAGCGACTGGTTACAAAGGTTAACTATTTCACTATTTGGTGCCTAAGTAGACCCTATAGCCGCTAGCTACAAACTGTAGTACCCTACCTTTTAATTACAATTAGTTATCGCGAGGCTTACACCTTGAGTGACATGGCAAAAAATTTAATCCTGTGGCTTGTGATTGCTGTCGTTTTGATGTCTGTATTCCAGAGCTTCGGCCCCGGTGAGAATAACGGCAGAGCAGTCGACTACACCACATTTGTAAAGGAAGTTGGTCAAGGCCAGATTCAGGAAGCTCAATTCAACAACGGTGAAATTACTTTCATGCGTCGTGGAGGCGGCAGCCGTTATGTAACTTACATGCCGGTTTATGATCAAAAGCTCCTCGATGACTTGATCAATCAAGACGTGAAAGTACAAGGTACGCCTCCTGAAGAGCAAAGCTTGCTGGGTACCATTTTCATCTCTTGGTTCCCAATGATTCTATTGATTGGGGTTTGGATCTTCTTCATGCGTCAAATGCAAGGTGGCGGTGGCAAAGGTGCCATGTCATTTGGTAAGAGCAAAGCGCGTATGATGAGTGAAGACCAGATAAAAACCACTTTCAGCGACGTTGCGGGCTGTGATGAAGCAAAAGAAGATGTGAAAGAACTGGTCGATTACCTGCGCGATCCGAGCCGCTTCCAAAAGCTGGGTGGTAAGATCCCAACGGGTGTACTCATGGTTGGTCCTCCTGGTACAGGTAAAACCTTGCTTGCCAAAGCGATTGCTGGTGAAGCTAAAGTGCCATTCTTTACTATCTCTGGTTCGGATTTCGTTGAAATGTTTGTCGGTGTCGGTGCATCTCGTGTGCGTGACATGTTCGAACAAGCGAAGAAAGCCTCTCCATGTATTATTTTCATTGATGAAATTGATGCAGTGGGTCGTCAGCGTGGCGCGGGTGTTGGTGGTGGTCACGATGAACGTGAGCAGACACTAAACCAAATGCTGGTTGAGATGGATGGTTTTGAAGGCAATGAAGGCATTATTGTCATCGCGGCAACCAACCGTCCTGACGTGTTGGACCCAGCATTGCTGCGTCCGGGACGTTTTGACCGTCAAGTCGTGGTAGGCCTGCCAGATGTGCGTGGTCGTGAGCAAATTCTTAAAGTGCATATGCGCAAAGTGCCTCTGGCGAATGATGTAGAGCCATCATTGATTGCGCGTGGTACTCCTGGATTCTCTGGTGCGGATTTAGCGAACTTAGTTAACGAAGCGGCGCTGTTTGCTGCTCGTGGCAACAAGCGCAACGTCTCTATGGTTGAGTTTGAACTTGCAAAAGACAAAATCATGATGGGTGCAGAGCGCCGTTCAATGGTGATGTCTGAAGAGATAAAAGAGTCTACCGCTTATCATGAGGCTGGTCATGCGGTAGTAGGTCGCCTTGTACCTGAGCATGATCCGGTTTACAAAGTGTCGATCATTCCTCGCGGTCGTGCATTGGGTGTCACCATGTACTTGCCTGAGCAAGATCGCGTGAGTATGTCTAAACAGCATCTGGAATCAATGATCTCTAGCTTGTACGGCGGTCGTCTTGCTGAAGAGTTGATTTACGGCAAAGAGAAAGTTTCAACAGGCGCATCAAACGATATCGAGCGTGCAACAGAAATTGCTCGTAAGATGGTGACCCAATGGGGCTTCTCTGAAAAGCTAGGCCCTATGTTGTATGCGGAAGATGAAGGTGAAGTGTTCCTTGGGCGCAGTGTGACACAGACGAAACACATGTCTGATGACACCGCGAAGCTGATTGATGACGAAGTGCGTCAAATCATTGATCGTAACTACGAACGAGCTCGCCAAATCATTATGGATAATATGGATATCATGCATGCGATGAAAGATGCATTGATGAAGTATGAAACTATCGATGCAGGTCAGATTGATGACTTGATGGCGCGTAAGCCTGTGATTCGTGAACCAGCAGGTTGGGGTGAACAATCGAAAACTCCGTCTGCACCTGAAGTAAAAGCTGAGCCTGAAGCTAAGGCGGAAGAATCTACAGCAGAGACTGCTTCATCGGATGTCGCGACAGCAAGCGAGAAAAAAGACGCTGAATAACATCACTTTTAACTTTAAACCCCGACTTGTTCGGGGTTTTGTGTTTGCAGGGAATATATTTTTAGAATGCTGAAAATCAGTCATGCCGATAAGCAGCTTGAGCTGCATTCACCCGTTGTGATGGGTATCTTAAATACTACGCCAGATTCCTTTTCCGATGGCGGCCGTTACGTTGACCTTGATGTCGCGTTGGCAAGAGCACAGCAAATGATCGACCTTGGCGTCGCGATTATTGATATTGGCGGTGAGTCAACTCGACCAGGCGCTCCTGATGTTGCTTTAGAAGAGGAATTACAGCGCGTCATCCCACTTATCAAAGCGATTCGAAAACAGAATGCTGAGGTATGGATTTCGATTGATACCAGCAAAGCGGAAGTGATGCGCCAAGCATTAGCTGCGGGAGCCGATCTGATTAATGATGTGCGTGCTTTGCAAGAGCCGGGAGCTCTTGAAGTAGCAGCGCAGGCTCAAGTCCCGGTTTGTATTATGCATATGCAAGGTCAGCCGCGGACGATGCAAGCTAACCCACACTACTACAATATTATTGAAGAGGTTTGCCAGTTTTTAGCTGAGCGAATTGCACAATGCGAAGCTGCGGGTATTAAGCGTGAGAATATTATCTTAGATCCCGGTTTTGGTTTTGGAAAATCGGTGCAACACAATTATCATTTGCTCGCCCATTTAGAACAGTTTCATCGTTTTGGATTGCCAGTTTTAGCTGGAATGTCACGTAAATCAATGATTTTTAAAACACTGAATAAGCAACCAGCTGAATGTGTGGCAGGAAGCGTTGCGTGTGCCACATTGGCTGCGCAAAAAGGCGCACAAATTATCCGTGTTCATGATGTAGAGCAGACCATTGATGCACTCAAAATGGTGCAGATGATGCATAACAATTTGTAAAAACAATAATGTAAAGGAAACACAAATGTCTGATAAGAGACGTTATTTTGGCACTGATGGGGTTCGTGGCAAAGTTGGCCAGTACCCAATTACTCCTGATTTTGTACTTAAGCTTGGCTGGGCGGCTGGACGTGTACTGGCAAAACAAGGCACGAGAAAAGTCATTATTGGTAAAGATACCCGTATTTCTGGCTATATGTTGGAGTCTGCACTGGAAGCTGGGCTTGCAGCGGCAGGATTAAAAGCGACCTTCACCGGACCAATGCCAACGCCAGCTGTGGCCTATCTTACCCAAACGTTTCGTGCAGAAGCGGGGATTGTTATTTCTGCATCGCACAACCCTTACTACGATAACGGCATTAAGTTCTTCTCTTATGAAGGAGCCAAACTGCCGGATGACATTGAGTTAGCGATTGAAGCTGAGTTAGATAAAGACATTGAATGTGTTGAATCGGCTGAGCTTGGTAAAGCTTCACGCATGGTGGATGCGGCGGGGCGTTACATCGAATTTTGTAAAAGCACTTTCCCTTCAAAACTCAGTCTATCTGGTTTGAAGCTTGTTGTGGATTGTGCCAATGGTGCCACATACCACATTGCGCCCAATGTTTTCCGTGAGTTGGGAGCGGAAGTCATTGCGATGGGCGTTGAGCCTAATGGTTTGAATATCAATGACCAAGTCGGTGCAACCGACGTTCGCGCACTGCAAAAACGCGTTGTTGAAGAGCATGCTCATCTTGGCCTTGCTTTCGATGGTGACGGCGACCGCATCATCATGGTTGATCACCTAGGTAATAAAGTCGATGGTGACCAAATCGCTTACATTATTGCCCGTGATGCACTGCGCCGTGGCGAGCTCAAAGGTGGCGTTGTTGGGACATTGATGACGAACCTTGGCATGGAGAATGGACTTAAACAGTTGGGCATTCCATTTGTACGCGCTGCGGTCGGTGATCGCTATGTTATGGAAAAACTTCTAGAGAAAGGCTGGAAGATTGGTGCGGAAAATTCAGGTCACGTCATCTTACTCGATAAAGTGACTACGGGGGATGCGATTGTCGCTGGCCTACAAGTGCTGGCTTCAGTAGTGGGTAGTGAAATGACCCTGCATGAATTAGCGAAAGGTATGACGCTTTACCCACAAGTGTTGGAGAATGTCCGTTTTGCAGGAGATAACAATCCACTTGAAGCGGATGCGGTGAAAGCGGCGGTATCTGAGGTTGAAGCTGAGCTAGGTTCGAAAGGCCGTGTATTACTGCGCAAATCGGGTACAGAACCTCTGATCCGTGTGATGGTGGAAGGGGAAGATGAAACCTTAGTGAAGCAATCTGCATTAAAAATTGCTCAAGCTGTAAAAGATAACTGCTAATTTGGGCGCTGGTTTCTACAATTCCTAGCTGATTGATTTCGCGCTAGGAATTGTAGAAATGCTCGAAAAAACGCTGTTGTGCGAGTTTTTTGAGCGATCAAATCGTAAAGTGATTTTTTTTAGAAAATACCTCTTGTCAGTCTCGGAACCATTCGTTAGTATTGCGTCCGCTTTCGGAGAGAAAGGTCGCTGGCCTTGTTCGAGTCTGATGATACGAACGGCGCTAGCTCAACAAATATGAACATAGGTGGAAGTAATGTTTACAGTTCTACTTGTGATTTACCTGTTGGCAGCGGTTGCTATCATTGGCCTAGTGTTGATTCAACAAGGTAAAGGCGCAGACATGGGAGCCTCATTCGGTGCTGGCGCGTCAAACACAGTGTTTGGTGCTAGCGGCTCAGGTAACTTCCTAACCCGAATGACTGCGATTTTCGCAACAGTATTTTTTGTTATCAGTCTTGTGCTTGGCAATATGTCAACTCACAAAACTGAATCACAATGGGTTGACCCTTCACAAGGTCAAGTGATTCAGCAAGCTGGTGACTCAGTGAGTGAAGCGCCTGCTAAAAGTAGTGACGAAATTCCTCAATAAAAGATATGCCGAGATGGTGAAATTGGTAGACACACTAGCATGAGGTGCTAGCGCCTTAGGTGTGAGGGTTCGAGTCCCTCTCTCGGCACCATATTTACAAACTTGTAAATCATCTTGTTGAGCGTATAATGCTCGCAAGTCGGACGCGGGGTGGAGCAGCTTGGTAGCTCGTCGGGCTCATAACCCGAAGGTCGTTGGTTCAAATCCGGCCCCCGCAACCAATCTCTCTTAACGATTAGAGAGACAAGTTTGGCAGTGTTAACCTCACTGCAGTTGAGAAGCGATTCTCAATTTATCAGGGTCCAGCAATAAAAAACCCCGACTTAATCGGGGTTTTTTATTATCTAAATTTCCTTTTTAAGGGTTTTAGGTATTTGCTTGGTATTTAAATTGGGCTCTAAGCCCTTTTTTTGTTTCTGGAGTGGTTTAGATGACTGGTTTAGAAAGACAACTTACTGAAATGCTTGAAGCTCCGGTGGTTGCTGCAGGTTACGAGTTGGTTGGATTAGAGTTCGTCCGTGCAGGGCAACATTCCACACTACGTATCTTTATTGATCACGAAAACGGTATCACAGTGGAAGACTGCGCAGAAGTAAGTCGCCAAGTGAGTGCTGTTTTGGATGTTGAAGACCCTATTTCGGTCGTTTACAACCTCGAAGTGTCTTCTCCTGGTCTAGAAAGACCACTCTTTAAAGCAGCACATTACGAGCAGTTTATTGGTCACGAGGTCAGCATCGTTTTGAAGATGGCTGTTGGCAACCGTCGCAAGTGGAAAGGGGTCATCCAATCAATTGATGGTGAAACCGTAGCCGTGATGGTTGATGGGCAAGAAGAACACTTTGCCTTAAGCAACATTTCAAAAGCTAACCTGATCCCTAAATTTTAAGTCTTTGAGGCTAGAACAATGAGTAAAGAAATTTTAGCGGTAGTTGAGGCGGTTTCTAACGAGAAAGCGGTACCTCGTGAGCGTATTTTTGAAGCGCTGGAAACTGCGTTAGCGACTTCAACCAAAAAGAAGTATGAAATCGAGATCGATGTGCGCGTAGCCATCGATCGCAAAACAGGTGCGTTTGAAACGTTCCGCCGTTGGTTAGTGGTTGAGAATGTTGAGCACCCAACCAAAGAGATCTCATTTGAAGCGGCGAGCTTTGATGATGACTCGGTTCAACTGGGTGACTATATCGAAGATCAGATCGAATCAGTAACCTTTGACCGTATTACCACGCAAACTGCGAAACAAGTGATCGTACAAAAAGTGCGTGAAGCAGAACGTGCACAGATTGTTGAACAATTCATCGATAACGAAGGTGAATTGGTGACTGGTGTAGTGAAGAAAGTGAACCGTGAAACCGTGATCCTCGATCTGGGTAACAACGCTGAAGCGGTTATCCTACGTGAAGATCAACTGCCACGCGAAAACTTCCGTCCTGGCGATCGTGTTCGTGGTTTGCTGTACAAAGTGGCTCCAGAAGCACGTGGTTTCCAACTCTTCATCACTCGTTCTAAGCCAGAAATGTTGGCAGAACTGTTCCGTGTAGAAGTTCCAGAAATTGGTGAAGAGCTGATTGAGCTGAAAGCGGCTGCGCGTGATCCTGGTTCACGTGCCAAGATCGCGGTAAAAACCAATGATAAGCGTATCGACCCTGTTGGTGCGTGTGTGGGTATGCGTGGTGCACGTGTACAAGCGGTTTCTGGCGAACTGGGTGGCGAGCGTATTGATATCGTTTTGTGGGATGATAACCCAGCGCAATTCGTCATTAATGCCATGGCACCAGCCGATGTGGCATCGATCATTATGGATGAAGATGCACACTCAATGGATATCGCTGTTGAGGCTGATAACCTTGCGCAAGCGATCGGTCGTAACGGTCAAAACGTACGTTTGGCTTCTCAACTGACCGGTTGGGAACTGAATGTGATGACGGTTGCGGATCTACAGAAGAAACACCAAGAAGAGTCAATGGCATCCATCGAGAACTTCATGAAGTATCTCGATATTGAGCAAGATTTTGCTGAGCTGCTGGTTGAAGAAGGCTTCTCTACGCTAGAAGAGATCGCTTACGTACCAATGAATGAGCTGCTTGATGTTGATGGCATGGATGAAGATCTGGCAGATGAGCTACGTAGTCGTGCGAAAGAAGCGCTGACGACGATTGCTTTGGCAAAAGAAGAGTCGTTCGAAGGCCTTGAGCCTGCAGAAGATCTGCTTGCATTAGCAGGACTGGAACGCGACATGGCATTCAAACTGGCAGCGAAAGGTGTTGCGACACTGGAAGATCTGGCTGACCAAGGTGTGGATGATTTAGAAGGTATTGAAGGTCTGACCGAACAGCGTGCGGGTGAGCTTATTATGGCGGCTCGTAACATTTGTTGGTTTGGTGAAGACGCATAATTTTCAGCAAGGGGAGGAAGCGGCATGACACAAATTACCGTTAAAGCACTGAGTGAAGAAATTGGAACACCAGTAGACCGCTTATTAGAGCAACTTGCTGATGCAGGAATGAACAAGGCTGTTGCGGATCACGTATCTGAGGATGAGAAGCAGAAGCTGCTGGCTCATTTACGTAAAGAGCACGGCGATGCGACAGGCTCTGAGCCAACGCGTTTGACACTCCAGCGTAAAACCCGTAGCACACTGAGCGTGAATGCCGGTGGCGGTAAAAGTAAGAATGTTCAAGTTGAAGTGCGCAAAAAACGTACGTATGTTAAGCGCAGTTCTGTTGAAGATGAAGCGACTCGTGAAGCGGAAGAAGCCGCAATGCGCGCCGCAGAAGAGCAAGCAAAACGTGAAGCTGAAGAAGCTGCACAACGTGCGGCAGAAGAAAAAGCCAAACGTGAAGCAGAAGAAGCCGCCAAGCGTGAAGCAGAGGCAAAACGTATGGCTGAAGAGAAAGCGAAGCGTGAAACGCAAGCGGCTACACAACCACGTTCTGACGAAGAAAAATTGAAGCAAGAAGCAGCGCGCAAAGAAGCCGAGGCGCTAAAACGTCGCCAGGAAGAAGAAGCAAGACGTAAGGCCGAAGAGGAAAGTCGCCGTCAACTTGAAAAAGTACGCGAATTGGCTGAAAAAAATGGTGAGCGTTGGTCTGCTGATAAAGAGACTGTAGGTGATATGCAAGAAAACACAGATTACCATGTAACGACTTCGCGTTATGCACGCGAAGCGGAAGATGAGGCTGACCTCCACGAAGAAGGTGCTCGTCGTCGCTCGACAAAAGCGAATAAGAGAAAGATGTCCTCTCGTGACGATAACCAAGAGCGCGATTCTCGTCCTCGTGGTGGTAAAGCGGGTCGTAAAGGTCGCATCAACAAGCCAATGTCTATGCAACACGGTTTTGATAAAACCGCTGTCGTCGCGAAAGCGGATGTTGTGGTTGGTGAAACTATCGTTGTTTCTGAACTGGCACAAAAAATGTCAGTGAAAGCGACAGAAGTCATCAAAGTGATGATGAAAATGGGCGCGATGGCGACCATTAACCAAGTGATTGACCAAGAAACTGCTCAACTGGTAGCGGAAGAAATGGGTCACAAAGTGGTTCTGCGTAAGGAAAATGAGCTGGAAGAAGCGATTCTGTCGGATCGTGATGACAAGTTCGAAGAAGTTTCCCGTGCGCCAGTCGTGACCATCATGGGTCACGTTGACCACGGTAAAACCTCAACGCTGGACTATATCCGTCGTACCCACGTTGCTTCTGGTGAAGCGGGTGGTATTACTCAGCACATCGGTGCTTACCACGTTGAAACGCCAAACGGCATGATCACCTTCCTGGATACTCCTGGACACGCGGCGTTTACCGCTATGCGTGCTCGTGGTGCACAAGCAACGGATATCGTAGTACTGGTTGTTGCAGCGGACGATGGCGTAATGCCACAAACCGTCGAGGCTATCCAACACGCGAAAGCGGCGGGAGTTCCTCTGATTGTTGCAGTAAACAAGATCGATAAAGACACGGCTAACCCAGATAACGTTAAAACTGAACTGTCACAGTACAATGTGATGCCTGAAGAGTGGGGCGGTGACAACATGTTTGTTCACATCTCTGCGAAACAAGGTACTAACATTGACGGTCTACTGGAAGCTATTCTGCTGCAAGCTGAAGTTCTTGAGCTGAAAGCGGTGAAACAAGGTATGGCGTCTGGCGTGGTCATCGAATCTCGTCTGGATAAAGGCCGTGGTCCGGTAGCAACTGTTCTGGTTCAATCGGGCACTCTGCGTAAGGGTGACATTGTTCTGTGTGGCCAAGAATATGGCCGCGTTCGTGCAATGCGTGATGAAGTCGGTAACGAAGTTGAAGAAGCGGGCCCATCGATCCCAGTTGAAATCCTGGGTCTGTCTGGTGTTCCAGCGGCCGGTGATGAAGCAACCGTAGTACGTGATGAGCGTAAAGCGCGTGAAGTGGCTAACTACCGTGCAGGTAAGTTCCGCGAAGTGAAACTGGCGCGTCAACAGAAGTCTAAACTGGAGAACATGTTCTCTAACATGACTGCAGGTGATGTCGCTGAGCTGAACATTGTACTGAAAGCTGACGTACAAGGTTCAGTGGAAGCGATTGCGGACTCGTTGACCAAACTTTCAACAGACGAAGTGAAAGTCAATATCGTCGGCTCTGGTGTCGGTGGTATTACTGAAACGGATGCGGTTCTGGCGGCGGCTTCTAACGCTATCGTGGTTGGCTTTAACGTACGTGCTGATGCGTCAGCTCGCCGTATGATTGAAGCTGAAAACATCGATCTGCGTTACTACTCCATCATTTACCAATTGATCGATGAAGTGAAACAGGCGATGAGCGGTATGCTGTCTCCTGAGTTCAAACAAGAGATCATCGGTCTGGCGGAAGTTCGTGACGTATTTAAGTCACCGAAACTGGGTGCGATTGCAGGCTGTATGGTCACTGAAGGTGTGATCAAACGTAATGCTCCAATCCGCGTTCTGCGTGATAACGTAGTTATCTATGAAGGCGAACTGGAATCGCTACGTCGCTTTAAAGATGACGTTGCAGAAGTGAAGAATGGTTACGAGTGTGGTATCGGCGTTAAGAACTACAATGATGTTCGCGTCGGTGACCAGATCGAAGTATTCGAAACGATCGAAATCCAACGTACCATCGACTAATCAACTACTGTTGCATTAATCAAGGCAATATAGGTTGTTGAATACACCATGGGGGGCTGGCCAAGACCATCCCCCCATTCTTTCTATCAGTGAGAAACGATATGCCGAAAGAATTTAGCCGTACACAACGTGTGGCACAGCAATTACAAAAAGAACTGGCGATGATCCTGCAACGCGAAGTGCGTGATTCTCGCCTAGGTATGGTGACCATCTCTGATGTAGAAGTATCACGCGATTTGGCTTATGCCAAAGTGTTCGTGACCTTTCTGTGCATCGGTGAGCAAACCCCAGAATCTTGTCTGGCAGCATTGCGTGAGCACGAAGTGCAGATCCGCATGATGTTAGGTAAGCAGATCCGCTTACGTTTGACGCCAGAAATTCGCTTCTACTACGACAACACCTTGGTTGAAGGTATGCGTATGTCAAACCTCGTTACCGAAGTGATCAATAGTGACAAGCGCCGCAAGCATGAAGCGGGTCGTGATGAGGACGAAGCGTAATGGTTCGTCGACGTAAAGGTCGGGTTATCCACGGTGTGATTCTGTTGGATAAGCCGACAGGTATCTCTTCCAACGACGCTTTGCAAAAGGTTAAACGCCTCTATGGCGCTGAAAAAGCGGGACATACTGGCGCGCTTGATCCTCTGGCGACGGGCATGTTGCCAATCTGCCTCGGTGAAGCCACTAAGTTTTCCCAATTTCTGCTCGATTCTGATAAACGTTATCGTGTGATCGCCAAATTGGGTGAACGTACCGACACCTCAGATTCTGATGGTCAAGTGGTACAAACGCGTCCTGTTCACGTGGATTACGATACGCTGCTGGCCTGTATCGCCAAGTTTCGCGGTGAAACGGATCAAGTTCCATCCATGTTTTCAGCGTTGAAATACCAAGGTCGTCCACTCTACGAATACGCCCGTCAGGGTATTGAAGTGCCGCGTGAAGCGCGCAAGATCACTGTGTATGAGATTGAGCTGCATCGCTTTGAAGGTGATGAAGTGGAGATGGAAGTACACTGCTCGAAAGGCACTTATATTCGTACCATAGTCGATGATCTGGGTGAAATGCTGGGCTGTGGAGCGCATGTGACCATGCTGCGCCGTGTGGGTGTCGCTAACTATCCGTATGAGCGAATGGTGACGCTAGAGCAACTCAACGCTTTGGTTGAACAAGCCCATCGTGACGAAAAAGCGGTGGCGGACGTTCTCGATCCGCTATTACTGCCGATGGATACTGCCGTGGAAGCTTTACCCGAAGTCAACGTGATCCCAGAACTGATGACACTTATTCAGCATGGGCAAGCAGTACAGGTTTCGGGGGCACCATCCGACGGTATGGTGCGCATTACTGGCGGCGAGCAGAAGCTATTCCTTGGCGTTGGCGAGATTGACGATAACGGTAAGGTCGCGCCGAAACGCTTGGTGGTGTACGGCGAATAAATTCGTGGAAGGGCTCGCTGTATGGCGAGACATTCCGCTTGTGCGGATTAGGAATATTCCCTATAATCCGCGCTTCTCGTGTCGGCTGAATCAGAGATTGGCTGACACAAACTTAAACCTCAAACTCTTTAGGAGAGAATTATGTCTCTGAATGCAGAAACTAAAGCAGCAATCGTTGCTGAATACGCACGTTGCGAAAATGACACAGGTTCACCAGAAGTACAGATCGCTCTACTGACTGCTTCTATCAACCACCTGCAAGGTCACTTCCAAGCACACAAAGGCGATCACCACAGCCGTCGTGGTCTGCTACGTATGGTTTCAAGCCGTCGTAAACTGCTGGACTACCTGAAAGGTAAAGATCTGTCTCGTTACCAAGATCTGATCAAACGTCTAGGCCTGCGTCGTTAATTCGTCGCTGCAAAGCACAGTTTGTACAAAAAGGGGCGTAAGCCCCTTTTTTGCAGGCTAAATTTGCACTCTAAATTAGCTATCCTTCCTCTAAGTAGTTTATACTATCCGCCGTTCAGTCTACGTGGCTGAACAAGTTTGTGCTCATGGCATTACAGTCACCGTAGTCGACCAAAAGGTCGCGGCTATTAAAAACAGATTGCTCTTACAAATAGATCGCTCTTAAAAACAGATCGCCATTAAAACCGATTGTTTCTCGAACGTACTCCCAAGTTGTCAGTCTATTTTTACTAGTCGCGATTAGTAGTGCTCTGAGTATTAATGATTTGATTTCAGGCTTGTCCTGAGAATAAGGAATACTCATGTTCGAAAAACCAGTAGTAAAAACGTTTCAGTACGGTAACCACACCGTTACTCTCGAAACGGGTGTAATGGCTCGCCAAGCAACGGCAGCAGTAATGGCTACCATGGATGACACTGCGGTGTTTGTCTCTGTGGTCGGTAAGAAAGAAGCGGTAGTGGGTCAAGATTTCTTCCCTCTGACTGTAAACTACCAAGAGCGTACTTACGCGGCAGGTAAAATCCCTGGCGGTTTCTTTAAGCGCGAAGGCCGTCCTTCTGAAGGCGAAACGCTGATTGCTCGTCTGATTGACCGTCCAATTCGTCCGCTGTTCCCTGATGGTTTCACTAACGAAGTGCAAGTGATCGCGACTGTGGTTTCAGTAAACCCAGACGTGCAACCTGACATCATCTCGATGATCGGTACTTCTGCAGCACTGGCGATTTCTGGACTCCCATTCAATGGTCCAATCGGTGCGGCTCGCGTAGGTCACATTGATGGTCAATTGGTTCTGAACCCAAGTGAAAAAGAGCTGAAACAGTCTCGTTTGGATCTGGTGGTTGCGGGTACTGACAACGCAGTACTGATGGTGGAATCAGAAGCACAAATTCTGACTGAAGAAGAGATGCTGGCTGCCGTTGTGTTTGGTCATGATCAACAACAAGCCGTGATCAAAGCAATCAATGAATTCGCAGCGGAAGTGGCAACACCAGCATGGGAATGGGTTGCACCAGCCGAGAACACTGAGCTGAAAGCGAAAGTGGCTGCTCTGGCAGAAACTCGTTTGGTGGAAGCGTACCAAATCACTGAGAAAATGGCGCGTTATGATCGTATCCATGCAATCAGTTCAGAAGTGACGGCGGCTCTGCTGGCTGAAAACGAAGCTTTAGACACCAAAGAAATTCACACCATTTTCCACGATCTGGAAAAAACCGTTGTTCGTCGCAGCATCATCGCGGGTAACCCACGTATCGATGGCCGTGAAAAAGACATGGTTCGTGCTCTGGACGTTCGTACTGGCGTTCTACCACGTACTCACGGCTCTGCTCTGTTCACACGTGGTGAAACTCAGGCTCTGGTTACAGCAACTCTAGGCACTCAACGTGATGCGCAAATCATCGATGAGCTGACTGGCGAGAAGAAAGATCACTTCCTACTGCACTACAACTTCCCTCCATACTGTGTGGGTGAAACGGGTTTTGTGGGTTCTCCTAAGCGTCGTGAAATCGGTCACGGCCGTTTGGCGAAGCGTGGTATTGCTGCGGTTATGCCATCACCAGAAGAGTTCCCGTACACAGTTCGTGTCGTTTCTGAAATCACGGAATCTAACGGTTCATCTTCAATGGCTTCTGTGTGTGGTTCATCGCTTGCTCTGATGGATGCTGGTGTTCCAATCAAGGCTTCTGTTGCGGGTATCGCAATGGGTCTGGTGAAAGAAGAAAATGATTTTGTGGTTCTGTCTGACATTCTGGGTGATGAAGATCACCTAGGCGACATGGACTTTAAAGTCGCAGGTACCGCGACAGGTGTTACTGCACTGCAGATGGACATCAAGATCGAAGGCATCACCAAAGAGATCATGCAAATCGCTCTGAACCAAGCGAAAGGTGCTCGTCTACACATTCTGTCTGTGATGGATCAAGCGATCTCTGCAGCGCGTAGCGATATCTCTGAATTTGCGCCACGTATCCACACGATGAAGATCAGCGTTGAGAAGATCAAAGACGTGATCGGTAAAGGTGGTGCGGTAATTCGTCAGTTGACGGAAGAAACGGGTACCACCATCGAGATCGAAGATGACGGCACGATCAAGATTGCTGCGACTGACGGCGATCAAGCGAAAGAAGCGATCCGCCGTATTCAAGAGATCACCGCCGAAGTTGAAGTGGGCGTGATCTACACTGGTAAAGTAGCTCGTTTGGCAGACTTTGGTGCGTTTGTAACGATTCTTCCTGGTAAAGATGGTCTAGTACACATCTCTCAAATCGCTGACAAGCGCGTAGAGAAAGTGTCTGACTACCTGACTGAAGGCCAAGAAGTTCAAGTTAAAGTGCTGGAAATCGACCGCCAAGGCCGTGTACGTCTAAGCATGAAAGAAGCGGTTGAAACTTCTGATGCAGCAGCAGAAGTGGCACCACAAGCGGCACCACAAGCGGAATAATTTTCCGTTGCTAGAGCAAAAACAACACGGCTTTTACTTTTCATAATAAAAGCGTGCTATAAAGGGAGCGTTATTCGCTCCCTTTTTTATGCGAAATCCCACAGGAGTATGATGAGTGAAATGGTTTCGATTCCCGATAGCGGTGATAGGATTGGTTCTGCTGTCAGGGTGTGCCACGCAGAATGAATCTGCAACCCAATGGCTTTACCCGCCAATGGCGGTGCCGCTGCAAGCGTCGATTCAACAAGAAGTGCAAATCGCCCGCTTAAGCCAATTATTACAGCGCACGGATCTTGAGCCTGAGATACGCGCTAAAATGCTGTTCGAACGTGGCAATTATTACGACAGTGTCGGTTTACGTGATTTGGCTCGGCTCGATTTTACTCAATCGCTCTCGATTAACCCTGCGCAGCCCGATGTGTTTAACTTGCTAGGGGTGTATTACACCGAAGCGGGCGAGTTTGACGCCGCGTATGAATCCTTCGATTCGACGTTAGAATTGGATCCTAGTAACGAGTATGCCGTGCGCAATCGCGCCATCGCGCTTTACTATGGCGAGCGCCCACAACTGGCACTCGAAGAGATCACTAAGCACTATCAACAAGACCCACAAGATCCTTTTCGGGCGCTGTGGCTGTACATCATAGAAAGCGATATTGACCTGACAAAAGCGCGTACAGAACTGCTTGAACGCTATCAGCAGCACGATGAACAGTGGGGCTGGGTGCTGGTAGGACTGATGTTGGATCAACTCTCGGAAGAGGTCGCATTCAAAGCCATTATTGCGGGCTCTCGAGAAAATGAGCTATTAGCACAGCGCCTCACAGAGGCTTATTTCTACCTAGGTAAGCGTTATCAAATGCAAGGAGAACTGGCCCATGCTCTCTCTTTGTATAAGCTCGCGATTTCCTTCAATGTGTATGAATATGTGGAGCATCGCTATGCTTTTCTTGAGCTAGGGCACATCTATCAACAAGCCCGTGAAGAGCAGTTAGCGCGCGCGAAAGCCGAAGCAATGACACAATAGTTTCACCTCTCTCTGATAAAAAAGCCGCATCTTGCGGCTTTTTTTGTTGCTAGGACTCTGGCAGAATAGTTAGCCTTGCTAACTATGTGTTATCGAATATGCTCGATGTTAATTTAGAAAAAATGGAACGCTTTGCCGCCAAAGTTTGGCGTAAATATGGCAAAGAAGATCCTCTTGCTCAGCTCAGTTTTAATGAATATGACTACCTGAAAGTGATTCAAAGCGCCCCTCAAGCGATCCGTTTAACCGATTTAGCACTGGCGTTAGAAGTGAGTAAGCCCTCTGCCTCTAACATGCTGAAGAGGCTTGAACGGCGAGGTTTAGTGAAACGCGTTCAGTGCCAATCTGATGCGCGTTCTCAATTGTTTGAGCTGACGGAACAAGCGGAGTTACATCTGGCGAGTGAAGCTAAGGTTTATCAGATTTTGGCAGAACAAGTCGCGCAGAATTTATCTTCTGAAGAAGCGATGATGCTGGACTTGTTATTGGGTAAAGCCCTGCGCTAGTCAGGTTTTTATTAGATAGGCTAACTAACTAAATAGATATGTTTGTATGATGAATCGATCGATTTACCGACAGTTTGTTCGCTACACCATTCCTACGGTGGCTGCGATGCTGGTTAATGGTCTGTATCAAGTGGTGGATGGCATCTTCATTGGCCATTATGTGGGCGCTGAGGGATTAGCTGGCATTAACGTGGCTTGGCCTGTGATCGGTACCATCCTCGGGATCGGTATGCTGGTTGGGGTGGGCACTGGAGCTCTGGCTTCAATCAAACAGGGGGAAGGCCATCCTGACAGTGCTAAGCGTATTCTGGCCACTGGGTTGATGAGTTTGCTGCTACTTGCCCCTATCGTGGCTGTGATTTTGTGGTTTATGGCGGATGACTTCTTGCGTTGGCAAGGCGCTGAAGGAAGGGTGTTTGAATTAGGCCTGCAGTACCTACAAGTGTTAATTGTTGGCTGTTTGTTCACCTTAGGCTCGATTGCGATGCCGTTTTTGCTACGTAACGATCACAGCCCCAATTTGGCTACGTTATTAATGGTGATTGGTGCACTGACCAATATCGCACTTGATTACCTGTTTATCGCTTGGCTGCAATGGGAGCTGACCGGTGCAGCGATCGCCACCACTCTTGCGCAGGTGGTGGTCACGTTATTAGGCTTGGCGTATTTCTTTTCTGCCCGAGCCAATATGCGTTTAACTCGTCGTTGCTTAAGGTTGGAGTGGCACTCGTTACCCAAGATCTTCGCGATTGGCGTCTCAAGCTTTTTTATGTACGCCTACGGTTCCACCATGGTCGCGCTGCACAACACCTTGATGATCGAGTACGGCAACGCCGTCATGGTCGGTGCTTATGCGGTGATGGGTTACATAGTGACGATCTACTACCTGACCGTTGAAGGTATTGCGAATGGTATGCAGCCGCTGGCCAGCTACCATTTTGGGGCGCGTAATTACGATCACATCCGTAAGTTATTACGCTTGGCGATGGGGATTGCCGTACTGGGAGGGATGGCGTTTGTGCTGGTGCTAAACCTCTTCCCTGAGCAGGCGATTGCGATATTTAACTCCAGCGACAGCGAATTGATCGCCGGAGCGCAAATGGGCATTAAGCTGCACCTGTTTGCGATGTATCTTGATGGTTTCTTAGTGGTGAGCGCGGCGTATTACCAATCCACCAATCGCGGTGGCAAAGCCATGTTTATTACCGTGGGGAATATGTCGATCATGTTACCCTTCTTGTTTATTTTGCCGCAGTTTTTTGGGCTGACAGGGGTATGGATCGCCTTACCCATCTCCAATATTGTGCTGAGCACTGTGGTCGGCATTATGCTCTGGCGCGATGTGAACAAAATGGGGAAACCTACCCAAGTTTCCTATGCATGAAAAGGAAAAGGCAAATAAAAAGGGTTGCTGATGAGCAACCCTTTGGTAAACCTTAGCTATTTTTAACGGCCAAACCAGCTAATTGATGCCAGTAACCGTTGCACTGATGGCTGGTAATCGGCTGCGGCTTCAGCCCTTGTTCATTGGCTTTGAATTGCTCAAGATGTTGGAACGTCTCAACGCCGAGTGGGCTTAAACGCACCACATCGACCAATCCGGCCATACTTGGTAAATCGTTGACCAAGTTGTAGCAGTAACCCGACTGGGTTTGAATACCATTGAGATTAAATACCGATTGCCCCTCTTGGCTCGCGACTTGAATGCCCGTCGGGTAGCGAATACAGCAGGTCTCACATTCGTCTTTAGCGCGGTTTTCGGCGCGAGCGGTAAAGCAGCGCGCCGAATAAGCCAGCGGTAAATAGCCGTGGCTAAACACTTCTACTTCAAATTGTCCGCGAATATTGAGCTCATCACACTGTTGTAAGGTGTTGATTAGCCAGTCTCGTGACAGCTCAACTGGCATACACCAACGGATCATGCCTTGTTTTAAAAACAGCTTGAGAGTGTGTGCGTTATAGGTATTGACGGCCGGCCCGACGATAAAAGGAAGGCCTTTTTCGTGCGCCATCTGAATAGCGGAAACATCATTGGCTTCAATCGCGAAGTCACCGTTATCGATGTACTTCTTCATCACATTGATTTCACTTGGCGCTTCAAGCAGTGCCATAGTAGAAAGCACCACTTGTTTGCCAGCAGCAGAGAGGGATTTGGCAATCTCAAACCAGTGTTGTGGTTTCATTTCACGGCGCTTCGAGCAGACGGTTTCACCAAGATAAATGACATCCGCCATGCTGGCGGCGGCTTGAGTATAGAAACTTTCAACGTCCTGTTTTGGCCAGAAATAGAGTAGTGGACCTAAAGCATATTTCATGATCGTTGCCCTTATTGCCATTGACGGTGATAGGCACCAAGTGTGGTTTGGGTACCTTCTGAGACATTGGCCAGTGCCGCATTCCATTTGGGTTCGACATGGTATTGCGCAGGATTGGCTAAGTAGCGATCAATCGCGGCACGCCAAGTGCGGGTGACTTGTTCGACATACGCAGGGCTTCGTTGACGCCCCTCAATTTTTACTGAAGCCACATTGGCGGCAAACAGCTCTGGCAGCAGTGACAAGGTATTTAAACTGGTTGGCTCTTCAAGAGCGTGATAGCACTTTCGTTCACCTTCAATATCCGTGATGAAGCGCCCTTTACACAGGGTTGGATAACCTGCATTTTCCCCCGCCGCATACTTATCAATCAAAATTTCGTTCAAGCGAGATTCAAGCCCTGATTCTGTCTCTTGCCAGCGTACATATTTGGCGGGAGAGCAAGCTCCAACCGTATTAGGCGACTCACCCGTCATGTAAGAGGAGAGATAACAGCGGCCTTCCGACATGATGCACAAGCTGCCAAAAGCGAACACTTCCAGCTCGACACCTTGTGGAATATTACGCGAAAGCTGCTTCACCTGATGAATGGAAAGCACGCGCGGCAGAACGACACGTTTGACGTTAAAATTCTGATGATAAAATTCAACGGCTTTCACGTTGGTGGCTGATGCTTGCACGGAAAGGTGCAGTTCAAGGTGTGGGTAGTGGCGCGCCGCATACTCCAGCACGGCAATATCGGCAATGATCAAGGCATCAACCCCGAGATCGGCCGCTTGATCTACCGCGTTAGTCCAGCGCTCGAAACCATTAGGATGGGCGAAGGTGTTGAGTGCAATATGAATTTTTTTATTGTGGTCGTGCACGTAATCCACCGCTTTTTCGAGCTTTTTGCCGCTAAAATTAAGGCCGGCAAAGTGGCGAGCGTTGGTATCATCTTTGAAACCGATATAAACCGCATCGGCACCACAATCAATCGCTGTTTTCAGGGCCGGCAAATTTCCGGCCGGACAGAGAAGTTCCATAGCGTAAGGCTCTGAATTCAGGGAATAGTGAACGCATTTTAGGAAGGATTGAGTCTCCCCGATTTGATGTAAGGCAGGTTTCCACCAATCAGAGTAAAATTAACCCCTTAGAGGGATTTGCGATGGCGGCGATTTTGCGCAAACAACTCTTCCACTTCGTGCTTCGGTTGTGGGCGATAAAAATGGAAGCCTTGGATGGAGTGGCAATTTAGGTTGGAGAGTAAAGTGGCTTGTTGCTGAGTTTCTACTCCTTCTGCAACTACGGTCAGGTTCAGTGAGCGCCCCAAATTAATGATGTTTTCAATCACCGTGAGCTGTTTGGGTAGAGTGTCGATATTACTGATAAACGCGCGGTCGATTTTGAGCTCATCGATCGGGAAGCGAGCTAAATAAGCCAGCGACGAGTAACCTGTACCGAAGTCATCAATTGACAAGGTGAAGCCGAGTTTCTTGATGGCATTGAGCATTTGCTGGGTATGTTCACTATCGCTCATCACCGCACTTTCGGTCAGTTCAAATGTGATGTTGTTGGGATCTAGCCCAGTTGTTCGCAGTAGTTTTTCTAAATAATCAATCAGTTGAGGATTGCCAAACTGCTCGGGGGAGATGTTGATCGCCACACGTCCGGGTAAAATGCCTTGTAGCTTCCAGCGCTTGACGGTCGCGAAGACTTCACGCATAACCACGCGACCCAAATGTTCGATTAAGCCGGCTTTTTCCGCAACGGGAATGAAAGCACCTGGGCTGATATAGCCTTCAACGGGATGTTTCCAGCGTACCAAGGCTTCTGCGCCATTGATGCTAAAATCACGCGCGTTGACTTTCGGTTGGTACCACACTTCTAGGCCGTTTTGTTGTAGCGCTTTTTGCAGTTCAATTTCCAACCAAAGGCGCATCCGCGCTTCTTTGTTCATCTGATCATTGAATTTGATCAGGCGATTGCGACCGCGCTCTTTAGCCTCATACATCGCGGTATCGGCATTTTGCAGTAATACGCGAGCATCATTGCCGTCACCGGGATAACGCACGCTGCCAATCGAACAAGCTAAACGCTTACTGAAATGGTGCAGGTCAAAAGGCTGATTAATCAAAGAGATAATGCGATCTGCCAACATTTCTGCAGAGCGGTTGTGTTCTGGCTCCGGCAAGATCAAACCAAACTCATCACCGCCCAAATGGCCAAGTACGGCTTGCTGTGGCAGTAAGCGTTTTAAACGTGCCGCCACCTCTTTAATCACTTTGTCACCGATGTGATGGCCGAGAGAGTCATTGATGTTTTTGAAGTTATCAATGTCCAGATAGAGCATAACCAAAGGCGTCTCATTTTGGATGCACTGCTCTAAGCGCTTGGTAAACCCGTGTCGGTTATACAGCCCAGTGAGGCTATCAATATGCGCATCGACTTGAGTGGTCGCAGAAAACTGTTTTGGGGCTTCATCGGCATCTTGCAATAAGATCAACTGCGACTGATTACCGAGTAAAGAGGTGCAACCTGCGTGTAACTGGATTTTCCGTTCAAACCCACACCTTGGCCCGGTCAAGCACACCAAGGGTTTTTCTGTCAGTAGCGAAGCCAACTGCGATGAAAAAACGGTTTTGGTCTTTTCATCAATAAACAGTCTGGAGAGATTTTCTCCGAGCAGTTTTTGTGCGTCGTCAAAACCGAGTAAACGTGCAGCGGAAGGGTTGGCAGAAATAATGCAGTCATTTTCCACCATCATTAAACCATCAGGTAGCAGTGTCGTGAGGAGTGCGTATTTGCTTTCCGATTCTTCCAGAGAGCGCACTAAAATCTGCTTTTCTGAGGTATCAATCGCGTGGAATACAAGGTATTGCACCCGATCGTTGATCATGATGGGGGAGAGAGAAAAGTGTAAGCTGGTTTCGAGGTCGATTTCGCTGAGGGTCAGCTCGGACTCAATATGCTCGTTGTTAAACGCACGTTCGTAAAACGGTTTGAGATGGCGATAAAAATGTTCGCCCAGAACCTGACTATCGCTCATCCCGACCATCTCTTCGCTAGAGAGACCGGCGATATCACAATAGCGCTCGTTGACCATCACGTATTGGTGTTGATCATTGAGGATTGCAAAAAAGAACGGACTGTGTGACGTAATTTTTGCAAACCAATGCTTGAGCTGAGATGAGGTTTGAGCAGGCATTTAAAATACTACCAACTGTCCGTGCGCGACGACGTTTATAATATCCCCTTTAACAGCGTATGTCGTTGGGGTATAGCGTTACCAATTCGGTAACATGATTAACTATAACTGTGATTTCCACAGTAGAAAAGGATCTTGGCCTGAAGTTATTTTTTGATACATAACAGGAATCCAGGTGCTGACATCCAGTATGATGGGCGCAGATTGACTAACAAGGTAACGGATAACGCTCGTGTTAAACAAGATTCGCACTCAACTGGTTCAGAACGCTGCTTCAATTTTGCGATCTCCAATCCACTTATTGCCCCAAAACGTTCAAAAAAAAGCCTTGCTTGATGCAATGGGTTTAGTATTCCGCGAAGCCTTACAGGACGGAGACTTCGAATTCCTCGAAGATAAATGGCTGAAAGTCGAAGTAAAAGACATGGAATTGCGCTGGTTTATCAGTTACCAAAACGACAAGTTAGTCGTCGCAGATAAACCCGTCGCTGAAGATGTGAGTTTTAGCGGAAATCTGAATGATTTGGTTTTAATCGCCGGACGTAAGGAAGATCCAGATACGCTGTTCTTCCAGCGTCGACTCTCCATCGAAGGGGATACCGAACTCGGTTTGGAAGTGAAAAACCTGATGGATAGCGTGGATCTACAACAATTGCCGAAAGCGTTACAGATTTTGCTTCACCAACTGGCCGATTTTGTGCATAAAGGGATGCAAACGCCGAATTCATCCCACGAGGTTATTAATGCTTATTCGAACTGAAGCGCCTGCTGATATTTTGGTGGTCGATCAACTGTTGAAAAACGTCTTTGCTACTGAGGCAGAGGCGGATTTAGTGATGGCGCTGCGTGAAAATGGCCAGCGCACTTTGTCACTGGTGGCTTGCGATGATGAAGGTGAGATTGTTGGGCATGTGATGTTCAGTCCTGTCACGTTAGAAGGCGAGGATCTCAACTGGCAAGGTCTTGCACCTCTCGCGGTAAAAGAAGAATACCGTCGCCAAGGCATTGGTGCCGAGTTAGTCAAAGAAGGGTTAAGCTCGCTTGGGGAGCTTGGCTATCCTGCTTGTGTGGTGCTTGGCGATCCGGCCTACTACTCACGTTTTGGCTTTGAAGATGCCGCGCGTTATTCGCTGCGTTGTGCTTGGGATGTACCGCAGGGAGCATTTCAAGTGGTGGCGCTATGGGAGCGTGAGTTAGATGGTCGATGTGGAGTGATTGAATACAGCCAAGAGTTTGCGGCTTTATAAATCCAATCCATACTGAAAAGGAGCCTTTCTGCTCCTTTTTCTCTCTAGTCCTTGAGTCGTCTATCACCAGTTTGTTAGCAT
The DNA here is from genome assembly GCF_000621645.1 of Vibrio cholerae ATCC 14035. Lineage (GTDB taxonomy): Bacteria > Pseudomonadota > Gammaproteobacteria > Enterobacterales > Vibrionaceae > Vibrio > Vibrio cholerae. The sequence continues at coordinate 170,547 of NZ_KK211322.1, forward strand.
TGCCGCTCAGATAGGCTGCGAGTAACACCATGCTTTCTTCTTCACACTATTTGTCCGCGATGGACATTCAACAATGGGAATTGATCCATCCAGAGCGTTTGGCCGGATTTCAGCCGCGCACACAAACGCTGGATCACGATTGCCGACTCTTGTTGGTGGCCAATCAACCGCCACAAGGCGCGGAAATTCTGTTGCTGGAGAGAATTCTCAAAAGCTTTCAGCTTGAGCTGTCGATGGTTCGCTACATCGCACCGATTCAGCTCAGTCAACTTGCCTATACTGGACTCGAGTGGATCTGGTTTGCGGGCTGCGATCCCTTATCTCATCAGGCTCAAAAACAGCTGCATTCACCGCGGTTGAGTGACATTGATGGCAATACTCAATACCGCCGCGCGTTGTGGCAGCAAATTTGCGCTCATCAAGGAATCGCATCATGACGACTGTTTTTACTGCAATGCAACCGACCCATCTGGATGCTGTTTGGCGCATTGAATGTGCAGCGCATTCCCATCCTTGGGCGGAGTCCTTAGTGCGTGATTTAACTAGCCGTGGAGCATGCCATCAAGTCATGTTGGTGGATCAACAGGTTGTGGGGTATTTCTATGCCCAGAATATTGTTGGCGAAGTGACCTTATTGAATATTGCGATTGATCCGGCGCAGCAAGGCAAAGGTTATGGTCAGCAGCTTTTGCAGCACTTTATTGCGTTGTGTGAACAGCAAAAAGCAGAAAGCGCATGGCTAGAAGTGCGCGAAAGTAATCAGCGAGCTTTTGCGCTGTATCAGCGAGCGGGGTTTAATGAAATCGATCGCCGTGTTAACTATTACCCCGTGGCAAAGGGTAAAAGTGAAGATGCGATCATCATGAGCTACCTATTTTTGTAAACTGTTTGTCGCAACGGGTAAGGTTTGAATTTTGCGATAACTGTTGCTGACAAAACGCTGTGCAATCTCTTCGGCTCGCAGCGGTTTATCAAACAGGTAGCCTTGGAATTGGTTACACCCCAGTTTTTTGAGTGCGGCCAACTCAGAGGTGTCTTCCACCCCTTCGGCAATCACTTCTAAATTCAGTTTTCTGGCAATCGCTAAGATTGTGTCGACGATCGCTTGATCGTTATCATCAAGGTGCAGTTGATTGACAAACGAGCGGTCAATTTTCAGCACATCGACCGCAAGATGCTTGAGGTAACGCAGCGAAGAGTAGCCTGTTCCAAAGTCATCAATCGAAATACTGATTTGGCTCTCTTTCAACTTGGCCATTTTTTCTATGGCGCTCTCAACGTTTTCCAGCAGTAAGCTTTCAGTTATCTCTAATTCTATCGGCTCCCCCGTGATCCCTGCTTGGCGTAAAGCGTGGTTCACCTGCTCAATAAAAGACTCCTGAGCAAACTGTAGTGGGCTGATATTGATCGCCAAACGGCGAAAATGGGGCGGTAAAATGCCTTGTTTTTTCCACTGGGCATATTGATAACACGCTTGCTCAATGATCCAGTTGCCTATCGGTAAAATTTGTCCTGTTTCTTCTGCGATCGGCATAAAAACACCGGGAGGCAACAACCCTCGTTTAGGATGGTTCCAGCGGATCAGCGCTTCGACACCAATAATGTTGTGCTGCTCGTCGACCTGAGGTTGGTAGAAAAGCTCGAGTTGGCGCTGATTGAGCGCTTCATGCAAGCCTTTTTCAATTTCAAGGAAAGACTCCACCTGCGCCTGCATTTCCGGCTCATAGAACATGAACTTGTTACGCCCACTGGCTTTGGCGCGATACAGTGCGGTATCCGCTTGACGTAATACATCAATATTACAGCTTCCTACGGAAGGGAAAACCGAAATCCCGATACTCACGGTACAGTAGAACTGGTGATCGTCCACCGCATAAGGGTTGGAAATCAGAGTGAGTAGCTGCTTGGCCACTTCCTCAGCTTTCGCAGGCGAGAGATAAGGGATCAGCACTGCAAACTCATCGCCACCAATTCGTGCTGACAGGTAGTCGTTTTTAGTCCATGCCTCCATGCGCAGCGCCACGGCTTTAATCAACTGGTCACCGATGGTATGACCGAGTGAGTCATTAATGGTTTTAAAGCGATCCAAGTCGAGATAGAACAGTACGCCAGTACTGTGCGAGTTTTGCGCAGTTTCAATCGCATCACTCAATTTTTGCAGCAACAAACTGCGATTGGCGAGGCCAGTGAGGCTGTCATAATAAGCCAATTGATTGAGTTTCGATTCTGCTAGCTCTTTGCCTTTCCACATCGATTGAAACGTCGACGCGAGCTCACTGAGTTCATCGTCATGAGTAAGACGAAGAGGCAGAGGTGAGCGCTGTGTGTCATTGAGTGAGTTAACCCAAGTGATCAGCATGGTGATTGGGCGAGAGAGCTTTTGGTAGAAAAACAGCAGTAAAATGGTCGTCAATAGCGTATTACGTAATAGGTCGAAGAGCAGTACGCGAGTGGTTTTGGCGATGAACACCTTGGCTATTGATGAGCCATCGATGTAGAAGCTCAGTTTGCCGACCACCACGTTGGAGTTAGGTTGATGCAGCTCAGCACTAAACACGGAAACCGCAGGGGTAAGATAGCTGGCGAGTACACTGACTAATTGACTCTGTTCACTGATTGCTTTTTCTTTACGTGTCATCACATCGCCAAAGTCATCCACAATCTCCACTTTGAAGATGCCAGGGTCGAGCATCAAGGTGGTGGCGACTTGCTCGGCGAGTAGATTATTAAGATGGTAAGCCGCCTGACTGGCGTTTTCATAACTCTGCACCAATTTAAAGTTATAGTGCTCCTGCACCTTGCTCTGCTCTTGGTGCAGATCGGATAAGGTGTGGTAAAAACTAAAACAGAGTCCCAACAGTACAGAGACTAAAAACACGCTTTTGGCTTGCTTAAAGGCCAAAGAATGAATCTTGCGAAATTTGGTCATAGGCCCGACTTCATTTTTTTCTACTCTCTACAGTTATAGTCCAAATTTATTGATAAATTAATTAAAACTGCCATGAGAAAATATGAATTCACTCATTGAATACAGTGAAGTTGCTCCCTGCGCCAAGATAGGGGAGAATACCGCGCAAATTTGAACCGAAACGCTCGCTAGCTTATGTTGGGCTGATTGAGCACAAAGAGAACTTGTTGATGTCAACTACACCCTATTTCGGCGAAGTATCAAAGCGCCGTACTTTCGCGATCATCTCGCACCCTGACGCGGGTAAAACCACGATTACTGAAAAAGTCCTGCTTTTCGGACGTGCGATCCAAGTAGCCGGCACGGTAAAAGGCCGTGGCTCAAACCAGCATGCAAAATCTGACTGGATGGAAATGGAAAAAGAGCGTGGTATTTCGGTGACCACCTCTGTTATGCAATTCCCGTACGGCGATTGTCTGGTGAACCTTTTGGATACTCCGGGACACGAAGACTTCTCGGAAGATACTTATCGTACCCTGACCGCAGTTGACTCTTGTTTGATGGTGATTGATGCGGCGAAAGGGGTTGAAGATCGTACCCGTAAGTTGATGGAAGTGACCCGTCTGCGTGATACGCCGATCGTGACCTTCATGAACAAACTTGACCGTGAAATCCGTGACCCGATGGAGTTGATGGATGAAGTGGAAAATGAGCTGAAAATTGCTTGTTCGCCGATCACATGGCCAATCGGTTGTGGTAAAGAGTTTAAAGGTGTTTACCACATTCATCGTGATGAAACCATTTTGTACACTTCAGGCCAAGGCCACACCATCCAAGAAGAACGCATTATCAAAGGCTTGGATAACCCTGAGCTGGATCAAGCCGTCGGTGCTAATTTAGCGGCGCAGCTGCGTGAAGAGTTAGAATTGGTACTCGGCGCGTCACATGAGTTTGATCGTGAGTTGTTCCTGCAAGGCGAACTGACTCCGGTATTCTTTGGTACAGCACTGGGTAACTTTGGGGTTGATCATATGCTGGACGGCCTGACCCAATGGGCACCATCACCTATGCCTCGTCAGGCGGCTGAGCGTGTGGTTGAGGCGAGCGAAGAGAAATTCACTGGCTTTGTGTTTAAAATTCAAGCCAACATGGATCCTAAACATCGCGACCGGATTGCTTTCGTGCGTATTGTATCGGGCACCTACAAGCAAGGCATGAAGATGAACCATGTGCGCCTTGGTAAGCAGGTTAATATTTCTGATGCGGTAACCTTTATGGCGGGCGACCGTGCACGCGCAGAAGAGGCATTTGCTGGCGATATTATCGGCCTGCATAACCACGGCACGATCCAGATTGGCGATACTTTTACCCAAGGTGAAACGCTGAAATTTACTGGTATTCCGAACTTCGCGCCTGAACTGTTCCGCCGTATTCGTCTGCGTGACCCACTCAAGCAAAAGCAACTGCTGAAAGGCTTAGTACAGCTTTCGGAAGAGGGTGCGGTGCAGGTTTTCCGTCCGCTCCAAAACAACGACCTCATCGTGGGTGCGGTGGGGGTACTGCAGTTTGATGTGGTGGTATCGCGTCTGAAATCGGAATACAACGTTGAAGCCATCTATGAAGGCGTTAACGTTGCGACCGCGCGTTGGGTTGAGTGTGACGATGTGAAGAAGTTTGAAGAGTTCAAACGCAAAAACCAGAGCAACCTTGCGCTGGATGGGGGCGATAATCTTGCGTATATCGCACCCACCATGGTGAATTTGAACTTGGCGCAGGAGCGTTCACCTGAGGTGAAATTCCGCGCGACTCGTGAACACTAAGGATTAAGCTTAACGTGCGCTGAATATGGTGCGCGTTGAGCTAAGCCAATAAAAAAGCCGATGAAAATGCATCGGCTTTTTCGTAACTGGATTACCTATCTTGTTTAGGCTTTGGTCGCGGCTTTCTTCTTGGTCGCTTTTGCTTTTGGCTTGCTGGTGGTTTTCTTTTTCACCGCGCCTTTGTCTGCGGTTTTCTTGCTGTCTTTTTTCTTTTTCTTAAACACAGGCTTTTTGTGCTTAGGGCGTAAACCATCAATAAAGCGCTCTTTAACTTCTTCTTTGATGTAACGTTCAACACGCGCCATCATCGGCTGGTCGTGCGCTTCAACCAGTGAAATAGCAATACCTTTTTTCCCTGCACGTCCGGTGCGACCAATACGGTGTAGGTAAACGTCAGCACTGCGTGGCAAGTCAAAGTTGATCACATGGCTGATGTCTGGCACATCAATACCACGCGCCGCCACATCGGTAGCCAGCAGAATATTGACATCGCCTTCACGGAAACGGCTGATCGCATTGTTACGGCGATCTTGCGGCATTTCACCTTGAATCCAAGCACAAGGGATCTGGGCTTTCTCCAGCTCAGCACGCAGGTCTGCGAGACGCTCACGAGTTTTCAAAAACACGATAGAACGTTCAGCTTGCTCGGTCAGGATCTTTTTCAGCAGTTCCACTTTGTGAGGCATATCATCGGCGCGGTGGTACCACTGCGAAATTTTCTTACGCTCACGACGGGGTGGCTCGGCATCGACATGGGCGGGATCTTTTAACAGATCGGCAGTAAAGCCTTCCACACCGCGGCCTTCTAAAGTCGCAGAGAAGAGCAGTGTCTGTTTACGCCAGCGACACTCGGTTGAAAGGCGGTCAACGGTTGGGCCAAAGCCCATATCCAGCATGCGGTCCGCTTCATCGAGGATCAGCCACTCAATCGCACGACAATCAAAGCGCTCGGCGTCAATGTATTCCAGCAGACGTCCTGGTGTGGCGACCACGATATCTTGAGTCGTGGCCAGAATATCGGCGTGCTCTTGGTACTGAACACCACCGGTAATGGTGAAAATGTTCAGACGAGTATTTTTGGCCAGCGCTTGTGCTTGTTCAGCCACTTGCATCGCCAGTTCACGAGTCGGAGTGAGGATCAAAATCCGCGCAGGACCCGCTTTACGGCGTGGGAAATCGAGCAAATATTGCAGCGCTGGGATCACGAAAGCCGCCGTTTTACCCGTGCCTGTTGGGGCTGAGGCTAAGACATCGCGACCATCCAGTGCTTGCGGGATTGCTTCAGCCTGAACTTGGGTTGGGCGGCTAAAGCCCATTTCTTCGATCGCTTCAAGCAAAATTGGATCGAGTTCGAGGTCGGCAAAGGTTTTAATCACAAATAATTACTCCACAAGCGTTGAAAGGCTCTGTCTTAAAACAGGGCGCACATTATAGATGGATCACGCTTTAGATCACATCTTTAATTACGACATCTTCAGATAAAAATCGCGAGTTAACTGGCAAAACGCCTCACTGTAACCCTGCTGCTCACGGATCACCAGTCTTGTCTCTACTGGTAAACAAGGGGATAGGTGCAGCTCAAATAATAGACGATGCACAGGTTTTTCCGTGGTTGGTTGAACCTGACAATAGCGCCCCACAAAGAGTCCAGCTTGTTTGGCTAGGACGATGAAATCTTCACCTTCCGCTTTAGGCAGAATAAAACTCGCTACGCCATCGGGTTCGAGGAGCTGAGGTATGCGCTCAATCAAGGCTTGGTGCTGCAAGCTAATGGTGTGGCGTGCCGTCGCTCTGACTTGGTGTTGAGCGGTTTCTCCGCTGTTGAAATAAGGAGGATTACAAATGATTGCGGCAAAGCGTTTGCTGGGCTGCCAGTGCAGAATATCGGCATGTTGGCATTCGATGCGTTCAGCCCAGGGACTCTGCTGGCGATTGTGCTCTGCCGCTTGATACGCACTTTGCTCAATATCCAAAGCGGTGATGTGGGCATGAGGGAAGCGCTGCGCGCACATTAAACTCAAAAGCCCTGTACCACAGCCAATATCTAAAATCGTCGTTGGAGAGAGGCTAAATGCCCAGCTACCGAGTAAAACGCCATCGGTACTGATTGGCATGCCGCATGTGCCTTCTTCTATAGAGAATTGTTTAAAGCGAAAGCTTTTATTGATTAATTTATTGGTTTTCATCGAGATTCTAGGTCAAACCAGAGTTAAGCGAAAAGCTCTCTTCTGAAGATGGTTAATAATATTTTATTCTGTTGATTGGTGAAAAAATGAGCTTATAAAGTAGGTCGTAATTCTGCATTTTTACAGTCAGCTAGCATATGACACTGCATAAATGTTGTGATTATAAATTATTGTTGTGTTTTTTGCTTTGCGGTTGCGAAATACAAGCGCATTCGTCATTATTCGGCCATAAGCCGCTTGGTATCACATTTTTCTAAGCAGCGAAATGCATACACAACATTCATTACTTTAATAAATAAGGGTTATCTGTGAAGCAGACGTTAAAACTAGCAGATATTTTAGCTTTGGGCTTTATGCTGTTCGCCTTCTTCTTAGGCGCAGGCAATATCATTTTTCCACCTCTCGCTGGCCAGTTGGCGGGTGAGAACATTACTCCTGCCATGTTCGGCTTTTTGCTGACCGCTGTGGGTTTGCCGCTGATCACTATCATCGCGATTGCCGTTGCGGGTGGTAGCTGGGAGCATCTCACCAAAGATCTGCCTGTAAAAGCTTCTGTGCTGATGGCAGCACTGATTCTGATCGTCATTGGTCCTGCATTTGCAGCTCCTCGTACGGGTCTGGTGGCTTACGAAATGGCAGTAAAACCATTTTTTGCAGAGAGCACTCAATCTTATCTCACGCTTTTCTCTGTGCTGTTTTTTGCAGTTGCGATGTTCTTCTCATGGTCGCAAGGCAAACTGGTTGATTTGATTGGTAAACTGCTGACACCAGCGCTCTTTATCGGTCTGATTATCCTTGCTCTGGGCGTGTTCATGAACCCACAAGGTGAGATGATTGCTGCGCAAGGTGAGTACCTAAGCCAACCTCTGACCAAAGGCTTCTTGGAAGGCTATAACACCATGGATACTTTCGCATCGTTGATGTTTGGTATCTTGATTGTCGATGCACTGCGTAGCAAAGGGATTACCGATCGTGCGGCGACTACCCGTTATCTGATCACTTCAGCGGTGATTGCGGCAATTGGTTTGGCGTTGGTTTACGGCTCGCTCTTCTATCTTGGTGCAACCAGCTCAAGTGTGGCGGCGGGGGCCAACAACGGCGGCGCGATTTTAAGCCAATATGTACAAGCTCTCTTTGGTAGCTACGGTCAGTTGGTTCTCTCGGTTATCGTTATGCTGGCTTGTTTGACCACGGCGGTTGGCTTGATTTCAGCGTGTTCTGATTTCTTCAGCAAACACACGTCGCTATCTTACAAACAGTGGGTAGTGATTAATGGTGTAGCGTGTGGTGTTGTGGCGAACGTTGGTTTGGCACAGCTCATCACACTCTCGATTCCTGTACTGTTTGCTCTGTACCCTGTGGCGATTGCTCTGGTCGCATTGACTTTCGTGCGTCACAAACTGCCAAACCCACGGGTAGCATACCGTGCTGTGCTGTCCGTTTCTCTGCTGGTGGCGTTACTGGATGCGGCAAAAGTTGCGGGCTTTGATGTTTCTGCGTTCAGCTTCCTACCTTTCTTTGAGTACGGTATGGGCTGGTTGCTACCGACTTGTGCTGCGATGATCTGCATGTTCTTTATTCCTTCAGCATCATCCCCTGTTCTAGAAGAAGAGCTAGCATAACGCTCTTCAATAGCAGATTAAGCGGGAGCCTTGGCTTCCGCTTTTTTATACGGATCTTTTGCGGTTTATTCTGTTTCCTAAGGCGGGATAACGTATTTTTTCCTGTATCTTCATCACATTTTTCAGTAGAATTCCGCGGTTAATTTCTATTCATAACCCGTAAGCCAACATGTTTGAAATCAATCCTATTAAAAACCGCCTGCAGGATGTGTCTGAACGCACAAATATCCTGAGGGGGTATCTTTGACTATGACGCCAAGAAAGAGCGTCTTGAAGAAGTCAATGCCGAATTAGAACAACCTGATGTCTGGACCCAACCTGAGCGTGCGCAAGCCCTCGGTAAAGAGCGTTCAGCACTTGAAGCGGTTGTGGATACCATCGATCAACTGGATCGTGGTGTCGATGATGTCGAAGGTCTACTAGAACTGGCCATCGAAGCGGAAGATCAAGAAACGTTTGATGAAATTGGTCCTGAATTGGATGAGCTAGAAGCGAAGCTTGAACAGCTCGAATTCCGCCGCATGTTCTCTGGCGATCACGATTCTTCCGATTGCTACCTTGACCTACAAGCCGGCTCTGGCGGTACAGAAGCGCAAGATTGGACGTCGATGCTGCTGCGCATGTACTTGCGCTGGGCAGATGCTAAAGGCTTTAAAACCGAAGTGATTGAAGTGTCGGAAGGCGACGTAGCAGGATTGAAATCTGCGACAGTGCGTATCATTGGTGATTACGCTTATGGTTGGCTACGTACTGAAACCGGTGTACACCGTCTAGTGCGTAAATCACCGTTCGATTCAGGTGGCCGCCGTCATACGTCGTTTGCTTCGGCGTTTATCTACCCTGAAGTAGATGAAAACATAGATATCGAAATTAACCCTGCCGATCTGCGTATAGACGTGTATCGTGCTTCTGGTGCCGGTGGTCAGCACGTTAACACCACCGAATCGGCGGTACGTATCACTCACGTACCGACCAATACGGTCGTGCAGTGTCAAAACGATCGCTCACAGCACAAAAACAAAGACCAAGCGATGAAGCAACTTCGCGCCAAACTGTTTGAATTGGAGCTGCAAAAGCAGAACGCCGAGAAACAGGCTAACGAAGATGCTAAATCCGACATTGGTTGGGGTAGCCAAATCCGTTCTTACGTGTTGGATGATTCACGAATCAAGGATTTACGTACAGGTATTGAAAACCGCAACACGCAAGCGGTACTCGATGGTGACTTAGACAAATTTATCGAAGCTAGCCTGAAATCAGGCCTGTAAGCTTTTTACCGACAAACAAGGTACATGCAAATGACTGATGCTGTTCAAAACGAGATTAATCAAGAGCAAATCGCGCAAGAAGAAAACAAACTGATTGCAGAGCGTCGCAGCAAGTTGGATCACATCCGCAAGAACTGTAAAGCAAACGGGCACCCAAACTCGTTCCGTCGCGACAGCCTAGCGGGTGATCTGCAGAAGAAGTTCGGTGAAAAGAGTAAGGAAGAACTGGAAGCGCTCAATCACGTGGTGTCTATCGCTGGTCGTGTGATGGCAAAACGTGGCCCATTCTTGGTGATTCAAGAAACCTCTGGCCGCATTCAGGCTTATGCATCGAAAGAAGTGCAACAAGAGCTGAAAGACAAATACCAAGGTTTGGATATCGGTGACATCATCGGTGTGCAAGGTGCCCTGCACAAATCCGGTAAAGGCGATTTGTACGTCAACATGGAGCAATTCCAACTGCTGACCAAAGCACTGCGCCCGCTGCCAGAGAAATTCCACGGTCTGACTGACCAAGAAATGCGTTACCGCCAGCGTTACGTTGACCTGATCGTCAACGAAAACTCTCGCAACGCTTTCATTGTACGTTCTAAGGTGATGTCAGCCATTCGTAACTTCATGATCTCAAAACAGTTCATGGAAGTGGAAACGCCGATGATGCACGTGATCCCTGGTGGTGCGAGTGCGCGCCCATTCATCACGCACCACAACGCGCTCGACATGCCGATGTACCTGCGTATCGCGCCTGAGCTGTACCTGAAGCGTCTGGTTGTCGGTGGTTTTGATCGTGTATTCGAAATCAACCGTAACTTCCGTAACGAAGGTCTTTCTCCACGTCACAACCCAGAATTCACCATGATGGAATTCTATATGGCGTACGCGGACTACAAAGATCTGATGGATCTGACGGAAGAGCTGCTCAGCTCTGTGGCGTTAGAAGTTCTCGGTTCAACCTCCATGCCTTACGGTGAGCATACCGTTGAATTTGGTGGTAAATACGCGCGTATGAGCATGTTTGATGCGATCAAGCACTACAACCCAAATCACGCGCAGATCCAAGCTCTGACCGAAGAAGACATCCAAAACCGTGACCTAATGGTTTCTATCGCGAAATCCGTTCACGTTGATGTGGAGCCTTTCTGGACCTGTGGTCAGCTTCTCGAAGAGATCTTTGGTGAAACGGCTGAGCCGAAACTGATGCAGCCAACTTTCATCACTGGCTACCCAGCAGATATCTCTCCACTGGCACGTCGTAGCGATGACAACCCGTTCTTCACTGACCGCTTTGAGTTCTTCATCGGTGGCCGTGAAGTGGCAAACGGCTTCTCAGAGCTGAACGATGCTGAAGACCAAGATGCGCGTTTCAAAGCCCAAGTGGAAGCGAAAGAGTCTGGTGATGATGAAGCCATGTTCTATGATGCCGACTACATTACCGCTTTAGAGCACGGCTTACCGCCAACAGCGGGTCAAGGTATTGGTATTGATCGTCTGGTTATGCTCCTGACCAATACTCACACTATCCGTGATGTGATTTTGTTCCCAGCGATGCGCCCTCAGCAATAATCACTGTAGATTGATTAAAAAGCCGCTCTATTGAGCGGCTTTTTTTATTTCCTCAAGAAATAATCGTGCCAAGTCGGTGCAATGTAAGTCATTCTTTTTACTGAATTATGACTTTCTCCCATAAGTTGATTAGAAAAATGGGCATTTGTTGGCTAGTCTTATCTGTGAGACAGATTCTAGTGCAAAGTCTCGCTAATGTAACGTCCGTAACCATGTAGTGGGTGCGAATAGAATAATCCGCATCGTAACAATAAAAATAAGGAATATAGGTTCATGAGCACTCAATTCCGTATGGATTCAGTACCTGGCTCTCTTGTTGTGGTGGGAGGTACCTATGAACCCTGGCTGGCTGTGTTGGAAAAAGTGGGTTGGCGCTGTACTCAAGTAGCAGATTTGCGCAAAGCCGATGCGTTATTTGTCGAGACTGGGCCATGTATTGGTATTGTGGATTTAAGCCATGATGAATTTAGCCTTAACGGGATTGCGAATTTGGTGAGTAGCCATAAGCAAGTCCGTTGGCTGGCGTTCATTCGTGAGGCGCAGCTCAGTTCAGATACCATTTGCCAATTTATCGTTAACTTCTGTATCGACTTTTTTACTGCGCCGATCCCTGATGCTCAGTTGTTGAGCACGATTGGTCACCAACTTGGCATGCTGAAGTTGGAAAAGAAAGTGTGGCCACATTTTGGCTCGGCCGGCAACATGGGCTTGATTGGGGAATCTATGCCTATGAAGCGTTTGCGCGATCAGATCAAACGCATTGGCCCGACCGATGTCAGTATTTTGATCTATGGCGAAAGTGGTACTGGGAAAGAAACGGTGGCTAAGGCGATTCACAAAACATCGTCGCGTGCGCAAAAACCTTTCATTTCAGTTAATTGCCGAGCTATGTCAGAAAAGCGCCTTGAAAGCGAGCTGTTTGGTCTTGGCGAAACGGAGGAAGGTCAACAACCCTTTTTGCTGCAAGCGGATGGTGGCACACTGCTGCTAAACGATATTTTGACCTTGCCTAAAAGCCAACAGTTGAACCTACTGCGTTTCTTACAAGAAGGGACTGTGGAGACGCGCCAAGGGGTTCGTGCAGTCGATGTGCGTATTTTGGCCGCCAATTCGTCAGACATCGAAAAAGCGCTGATCGATGGTGATTTTAACGAAGAGTTGTACCACTACATTAACGTATTGCGGATTAATGTGCCTAGTTTGAAAGAGCGCGCATCGGATATCGTGCTACTGGCTAAACACTTTTTGCAAGAATACTCCAAAGAGTACAACGCTCAGGCGCGTAGCTTCTCTGATGATGCCGTACGTGGGTTAACTCGCTACCATTGGCCGGGTAATGTGCGTGAGCTGATGAACCAGATCAAGCGTGTGGTATTAATGTCAGATACTGTGGTGCTGGATGAATCTCAGCTCGATCTTCCCAAGCGCAGCGATGGCCGTCGCAGCCTGAAAAGCATTCGGGAACGCTCCGAGCGTGATGCACTGTTGCTGGTGTTGGAGTCGCACTCTGGGCAAGTTTCAACGGCAGCCAAAGAGCTGGGAGTATCGCGTGCAACCATGTATCGCTTACTGAATAAACACAACTTGATCACCGATGAAAACTTCTAAGTTTTGCTGATTTACCTTGTACTCATGTTCAGCCACTTGGTTAAGTGGCTGAATTTTTTGTAGTACAGACTGTTTTTGGGACGCCTTTCTACAGCGAATTTCAGTGTTATGGCTTATTCCGAGTATCAATCTTTGGATGCATATAGCGCCTTGTGTTTATTCCTTGGCTGAATATGTTATTCATAAACGCGATAAAAACTCTGACTTAGCGAAAAACGCTGTTTTTTCGAGCGTGTGTAATAAGATGTTGAATATTGTTACCTGAGTTGTTTAGAATTTAATCGTAAGTTTCACTTACTCAATATCACCTTTCTTTTGGATTAATTGACTTTGCTTGGAGGCGCATCATGGCACATTTCGTATCTGCATCATTGCTTTGCGCTTCTGATCTTGATTCAACCCAAACCGCACTCCGAGATTTTCCCGTGTGCGCAATGGGCAATGATTTGAGCAAAGATCACTGAATTAATCCGTAACCTCTTATTAGGCTGCGGAAAATGGCAGCTGAGTAGGAGTGTCTTCTGACTTTTCCCTTTCGATCGTCATTTTCCCCAGCAAAACCACTGGAGAAAATACCATGCGTCAATCTATTTACTTACAATTAGCTGTGTTACTGGTTCGTGCTGAGCTGCGCCGTGAGGAGCGAGTGTGGAAGCGTAAAGTGCGCAGAAGTAGTTACCATCTACCTTGGAATAATCCGCATTTGTTGCGTGATATTGGCTTGGAAACGGATGGTCGTCCAATCGGCTTGAGTTTACCGGATGCTGTTGTCGCGGAACGCCGTGTGAGACATATTCGCCGAGTGCTAGCTGCGCGAATACCGACGTAATGCTAAGGGGCTGGTCTGTGCACCAGCCCCCACATCACTAAGGACAGGGATTGGAATAAGTGGTTCCAATCTCCTGAATTTTTTGCAGAAGTTCTGCATTTAATGAAATATCCAAACTATCCAAATTCGATTTTAACTGCTCCATCGTTGTGGCTCCGATAATATTCGAGGCCACAAATGGGCGCTGATTAACAAACGCTAGTGCCATTTGCGCAGGATCGAGCCCAAATTGCTGGGCTAATGCGACATAGGCTTCTGTTGCAAGAATGCCTTGTTCTGTAAAGTAGCGTGAGAAGCGTTGATGCAGTGTACAACGCGCACCCGCAGGACGAGCACCATTGAGATATTTACCACTTAAAGCACCGAAGGCGAGTGGCGAGTAAGCGAGTAGCTTAACGCCCTCCAGATGACTTATTTCGGCAAGTCCCACCTCAAAACTGCGGTTGAGCAGATTATAAGGGTTCTGGATCGAGACAATTCTTGGCAGTTCATGTTTTTCTGCAAGACGCAGGTAGCTCATCACTCCCCACGGCGTTTCATTAGAAACTCCGATATAACGCACTTTACCCATGCGCACCAAATCATTGAGCGCTTCCAGTGTTTCAATCAGCGTTACTTCTTCTTGCTTGTCTGGATAAGGGTAGTTGAGCTGACCGAAAGTATTGGTTTGGCGCTGCGGCCAGTGAAGTTGATACAGGTCGATATAATCCGTTTGCAGACGACGTAGGCTATCATCGACCGCTTGATGGATATTGCGATGATCGAGCGCCATTTTGTCGCGAATGTAAGGCACATTGCGTGGACCAGCGACTTTGGTGGCGAGCACGATTTTCTCTCGCTTACCGGATTTAGTCAGCCAATTGCCAATAAACTCTTCGGTTTTACCTTGTATTTGTGCCGTTGGCGGAACCGGATACATCTCCGCCGTATCGATAAAATTCACTCCACGCTCAAGAGCATAATCGAGCTGTTGAAAGGCATCAGCTTGCGAATTCTGTTCACCAAACGTCATGGTACCTAAACAGATCTTGCTGATTTCGAGGCTGGAATGAGGCAGCTTGGTATATTGCATAACACTTCCTTGTCTTAGAGCCAAAGAACGAATGATATTCCCTTGTATTGGAAGTTGAAGCCGAGTGATGGCGGCGACTTCGTTACATTCGGAATAAGAAAAATCACAGAGGTTTGCGCTGTCGCCACAAATAGAACCCAGTCACGAGGGAGACAGTTTTTTCACTATAAGCGAGTCACGACACTGCGAAAACAAAAAAGATCGTTGTGAAGATAACTAGGCGTAATAGCGCTGCAGAATTTGCGCAGTAAATTGGGTACGCAGATAAAAACCACGTGGCAGGGTTTTGATTGGGCGTCCATTGGCTCCATAGGCTTCAGTGAGCGCTCGACCATTGGCGGCTTTAGGGCGCAGTTGCAGCACTTCACCGTGTTTAGCGGTAATTTGTGCTACTTTACCTAGCACAATCAATTCCATTAACTCTTCCCAGTCCGCTTTGAGCTGCGCTTCCTCTTCGGGAGAAGGGCTCCATAGCAAAGGATAGCCCACACAGCGCTCAGCGAGCGGGATCTCGCGCTCACCTTGTACCGGGATCCAGAGCACCTTAGAGAGCTTATTGCGCACATGACTTTGCTCCCATGTTAAGCCATGAACTCCGGTGAGTGGGGCGACGCAAACGAAAGTGGTCTCCAACGGTTTTCCGGTGTAACTGATGGGAATGCTCTTTAACTCAATCCCAAGATGTTCAAAATCTTGTTGTGGACGACTGCCTGCTGTCGCCCCTAAGTGCCATTCCAGTAACTGGCCTACCCAGCCTTTGTCTTTACGCAGATCTGGCGGTACGGTCATGCCTGCTTCATCGGCGAGTTCAGCAAAACTCAGCCCTGCAATTTGTTGGGCTCGCGTGAGTAATTCTTGTTGAGTCGTCGGTGCTGGTTTCATAAAGGCTTTCGGTTTGGATAATCACAGTAGGGATTGTACTGATTTTGCTTGCGCTTGCCATGGATGAACGATTTTTGATACTTGAAATGAGATTAAGAGGTCTATTGATGAGGTTATCCACAGCTTTATTTTGTTGGCTTGAGAGTAGGCTAAGGTATGGATCAATAAACAGTACCCAGAGAGGGCCTACTGAGATTGGATTGATGCTTCTCTCGACGATTGAGCACCCACAAAGGTGTAAGGATGAGGAATTGATGGATCTTTAACCTTCTGGTGAGGATCTTTATGTGGTCTGGTAGGTTAAGTTTCTGATTATGGAATGATTTGACTTAACCTTTTGTTTTTCAGTTGTTTTTTGTTGTTTTTCTTTCTGGTGGTCAGATTGGTCATTGTTGATAAATGCCTTTTTTTACACAGCCCCCAAGTTTCTTCACACGGTTATTCACAGAAAACGTGAATAAATGCGCGGTATGTCTCATAAAATTGTTGATAACTTAGATCTGGCACAGAACTTATCCTTTTTTATCCCATTTACTAATAAATATCGGGCTAATCACAATAGTAAGTTTGCTCCGCTTGGGGATATGTGGAAAAATCAACGCAATTAAAGAATTTACTAGAGGTTTG
Source organism: Vibrio cholerae ATCC 14035 (assembly GCF_000621645.1). GTDB lineage: Bacteria > Pseudomonadota > Gammaproteobacteria > Enterobacterales > Vibrionaceae > Vibrio > Vibrio cholerae. The sequence goes on from NZ_KK211322.1 coordinate 186,932, forward strand.
CCAGTGATCGATGGCGATGGTTACCGGCTAAATGTCGGGATTGTGATTTGTAACAACCATGGTCAGGTTTTCTGGGCGAAACGATACGGGCAACATTCATGGCAGTTCCCTCAGGGGGGAATCGATGATGGAGAATCTCCAGAGCAAGCCATGTTCCGTGAGCTATACGAAGAGGTTGGGTTAACCAAAAAAGACGTCAAAGTGATTGCAACCAGTCGTCATTGGCTGCGTTATAAGTTACCAAAGCGTTTGGTGCGTTGGGATTCTCAACCTGTCTGTATCGGACAAAAACAGAAATGGTTCTTGCTGCGTTTGGAATGTGATGAGTCGAAAATCAACATGCAACGTGGCAGTTCCCCTGAGTTTGATGGTTGGCGCTGGGTAAGCTACTGGTATCCGGTTAGGCAAGTGGTGTCGTTTAAGCGTGATGTTTATCGCCGCGCAATGAAAGAGTTCGCCTCATTAGCGATGCCATTTAAAGAACGGAAAGTGAAGGGCAAACGCAACACTCACAGAGGTTAAGCATGCTTTCTCAGCTAAGGGATATAGTAGAACAAGTTTCAAAAGTCGAAGACGTCTATCAGGCGTTGGATATTTTTGTAAAGCAGACCTGTGAGGCGATGAGCACAGAGTGTTGTACTGTCTATTTAGCGAATGAAGAGATGCACCGTCTGGAATTGATGGCCACACAAGGTCTGAAGTTCAAGGGCGATAAGATCCATATTGATTTTGATGAAGGCTTGGTCGGGTTGGTTAAACGTTCTGCCGAACCGATTAACTTAGCCGAAGCCTCAAAACATCCGAGCTTTAAATATTTTAAGCAGTTGGGTGAAGAGGTTTATCACTCCTTCCTCGGTACACCGATCATCTATCGCAAACAGGTGCTTGGTGTGCTGGTGGTGCAGCAAAAATCTCCCCGTTTATTTAGCGAGATGGAAGTCTCCTTTTTAGTTACCCTTGCAGCGCAGCTCGCGGTGCTGGTGGCGCATGCTCAAACGCAAGGTCACTGGCGTTTATCCAAAAAGCAGCAGGCCATTACGGGTGTTGCCGCCTCTTCTGGGGTCGCGATTGGTGAGTTTTGGTGGGATGATACCCAGCCAGATCTGTCCGAAGTGCTACCCGCCTCAGCTCTGGATCCTGATTTTGAGCAAGAGCGTATTGCCTTGGCAGTAGAGAGTGCGCTGGCCGATTTTCGTCGGATGCGTAAAAAGCTCGATGGGGATATCAACAAAGAAGCGTTAGCCATTTTTGATCTGTTCACTCACTTATTGAACGATCCTATGCTGCGGAAAGATCTCAAAGCGCAGATCCAAAAAGGGGATCGTGCCGATTGGGCGCTGCGCCAAGTGGTCGAAAGTTACTCGAACCGTTTTGCGCGCATGTCGGATGTTTATCTGCGAGAGCGAGCGCAAGACATTCGTGAGTTAGGACAACGTTTACTGTTTTTCTTGCTCAATACCGAAACCAATCAGCCCAAAATCGATAAGCCGGTTATCTTGGTGGTGCGAGAGCTGACCGCGAGCGTGTTAGCCGCACTGCCCAAAGATAAGCTGCTGGCTGTCGTCTCTCTTGAAGGCGCGGCCAACTCCCATGCGGCTATTTTGTCGCGCGCGTTAGGCATTCCTGCGGTGATGGGGGTATCGATTAACCTGCGCGATCTGAATGGCAAAAAAGGTATTGTCGATGGCTACAGCGGTAAGTTATTCATTTCGCCTTCGAAAACCATTCTGAATGAGTATCGTGCCTTAGCGAATGAAGAGCGTGAGCTGTCGCGCATGGTCAATGAGGCGATTCGTGAGCCCGCATGTACTCTTGATGGCGCACGAATCGAATTGTTACTGAATGCCGGTTTGAGTGCCGATACCAGTATTGCCGTCAATCAAGGGGTGGATGGCGTTGGGTTGTATCGCACAGAAATCTCTTTCTTACTGCAGCACCGATTTCCCTCAGAAGAGGAGCAGACTCAGCAATATCGGCATGTGCTGAACACTTACCCTCATCAACGTGTTGTTATGCGTACGCTCGATATCGGTGGTGATAAGCCTTTACCTTACTTGCCGATTGAAGAAGACAACCCATTTCTCGGTTGGCGTGGTATCCGTTTTACCTTAGATCATCCTGACATTTTTATTATCCAACTGCGCGCCATGCTCAGAGCAAGTGCGGAGTCGGGGAATTTATCCATCTTGCTGCCGATGATTTCCGGTGCCAAAGAGCTGGATGATGCGCTGAAGTTTATCTATCAAGCCTATCAAGAAGTTTCGCAACAAGATCCACGCGTGGTGATGCCGCAAATCGGGATCATGCTCGAAGTACCTTCGATGCTATATCTGCTGCCACTGATTGCCGATAAAATTGATTTCGTCTCTGTCGGTACAAACGATTTGACCCAATATCTGCTTGCCGTGGATCGTAACAATGCGCGTGTGGCGGATGTGTATGAATCTATGCATCCTGCGGTGGTGATGGCACTGAAGCAGATCCAACAGACTTGTGCGACCCATCAAATACCCGTGTGTGTCTGTGGTGAGTTAGCCGGAGATCCGATTGGTGCTTTGCTGTTGATAGGGTTAGGCTACACCACCTTAAGTATGAACACGTCTAACGTCGCTAAAGTGAAATATCTAGTGCGACACTCTGAACTGGCGGAATTAACCCAGCTCGCTGAGCAGGCATTAACCCAACCTTATGGACGAGAAATCTACAATATGATGCTCGCCTATATCGAAAAACACGGTTTTGCAGGTTTTGTCCGTGCAGGCAAAAAATAGGAACCAAATGTGAATATTGAACTCTTAGCTATACTGCTGCTGTTAGGGGCAGTGGTGGGTGTGCTTGCTGGCTTATTGGGCATTGGTGGCGGCTTACTAGTGGTCCCCGCTCTACTGTTTTTACTGCCTTATGCTGGCATCTCGACCGAGATTGTGATGCAGCTTGCGCTGGCCACATCGTTAGCGACGATCATACTCACATCAGGCTCATCGGCACTAAACCATCTAAAGCTGGGTAATGTCGATGTTTTTGTCGTGAAATGGTTAATGCCGGGTGTGGTGGTCGGTGGGTTTTTAGGCTCAGTGGTTGCCGAATGGATCCCAAGCCAATATTTACCCAAAGTGTTCGGGGTCATTGTGCTCTGTTTGAGTGTGCAGATGTACCGTTCGATACGTGCATTGCAAAATCATCCAATGCCAAGTGCATGGATTACCACCTTGTGCGGTACCGGCATTGGGGTAATCTCAAGTTTGGCCGGTATTGGCGGCGGTTCTTTATCGGTGCCATTTTTGAATCGACATGGCATTGAAATGAAAAAGGCGATAGGTTCTTCATCGGTCTGTGGTTTTGCGATTGCGATATCGGGCATGATTGGTTTTATTTTGCACGGTTATCAAGTGGAGAACTTGCCACAATACAGCCTTGGTTATGTTTATTTACCTGCATTGTTAGCGATTGCTACAACATCGATGCTTACCACGCGAATTGGCGCTAAACTTGCCACCCAAATGCCAACAGCAAGGCTTAAGCGATTCTTTGCCATTTTTTTAATGTGCGTCGCTGTGACCATGTTGTTCCAGTAATACTCATTGTTTATAGAGAAGGTTTGTTATGCCTCAGGGTTATCTGCAGTTTCCCAATATTGACCCCGTATTGTTTTCGATCGGCCCTCTAGCGGTGCGCTGGTATGGCTTGATGTATTTGGTGGGTTTCCTTTTTGCTATGTGGTTGGCCAATCGCCGAGCGGATCGCGCGGGCAGTGGTTGGACGCGTGAGCAAGTCTCTGACTTGTTATTCGCCGGCTTTTTAGGTGTAGTGATCGGTGGCCGAGTTGGTTATGTGATCTTCTACAATTTTGATCTGTTCCTTGCTGACCCTCTTTATTTATTCAAAGTGTGGACTGGCGGCATGTCCTTCCACGGCGGCTTATTGGGTGTGATCACCGCCATGTTCTGGTATGCGCGTAAAAACCAACGCACCTTCTTTGGTGTGGCCGATTTTGTTGCCCCTTTAGTGCCATTCGGTTTGGGGATGGGACGTATCGGTAACTTTATGAATAGTGAACTTTGGGGACGAGTAACGGATGTGCCTTGGGCTTTTGTATTCCCTAATGGTGGCCCACTGCCGCGCCATCCTTCACAGCTTTATGAATTCGCCTTAGAAGGCGTGGTTCTGTTCTTTATTCTTAATTGGTTTATTGGTAAACCTCGTCCGCTAGGCAGCGTATCCGGACTGTTTTTAGCTGGATACGGTACATTCCGCTTCCTTGTGGAATACGTCCGTGAGCCAGATGCTCAGTTGGGTCTGTTTGGTGGCTTCATTTCAATGGGGCAAATCCTCTCCTTACCTATGGTGATCATCGGTATTTTGATGATGGTTTGGTCTTACAAGCGCGGTTTGTATCAAGACCGTGTAGCAGCAAAATAGGGTAGTTAGGTGAAACAGTATTTAGATCTTTGTCAGCGCATCGTCGATCAAGGTGTTTGGGTTGAAAATGAACGAACGGGCAAGCGTTGTTTGACTGTGATTAATGCCGATTTGACCTACGATGTGGGCAACAATCAGTTTCCTCTAGTGACTACACGCAAGAGTTTTTGGAAAGCTGCCGTAGCCGAGTTGCTCGGCTATATTCGTGGTTACGATAATGCGGCGGATTTTCGCCAATTAGGTACCAAAACCTGGGATGCTAATGCCAATTTAAACCAAGCATGGCTCAACAATCCTTACCGTAAAGGTGAGGATGACATGGGACGCGTGTATGGTGTTCAGGGTAGAGCTTGGGCTAAGCCTGATGGTGGTCATATTGACCAGTTGAAAAAGATTGTTGATGATTTGAGCCGTGGCGTTGATGACCGAGGTGAAATTCTTAACTTCTACAATCCGGGTGAATTTCACATGGGGTGTTTGCGCCCTTGCATGTACAGCCATCATTTTTCATTGCTGGGGGATACCTTGTATCTCAACAGTACTCAGCGTTCATGTGATGTGCCCTTGGGGTTGAATTTCAACATGGTGCAGGTTTATGTGTTCCTTGCGCTGATGGCACAGATCACAGGGAAAAAGCCGGGCTTGGCGTATCACAAGATCGTCAATGCGCACATTTACCAAGATCAACTCGAATTGATGCGCGATGTGCAGCTAAAACGTGAGCCATTCCCAGCGCCTCAGTTCCATATCAATCCAAAGATTAAAACACTGCAGGATTTGGAAACTTGGGTCACTTTGGATGATTTTGACGTCACCGGATATCAGTTCCACGATCCTATTCAATACCCGTTTTCAGTCTAATCCCGTATTCAGGCGGTATGGCTTGATGGGTTTTATATAAAAAAAGCTCCCGAAGGTCGGGAGCTTTTTTTATACAGATGATGCTTTAACGCTTAAGCGGTTAGGGCAAGAATGCTGCCGGGGATGACGACAAACACACCCAATAAGTAACTCACCACCACCATTTTGCTCTTACAAGCCCAAGTTGAGATGAGCTCAGCACCTTTAATAGGCAGTTCGCGTAAGAAAGGAATACCGTAAATCAAGACCGTAGCCATCAAGTTAAAGCTTAAGTGCACCAGCGCAATTTGCAGAGCAAACACGGCAAACTCACCAGAGACAGCGGTTGCGGCGAGCAGAGCAGTAATACAAGTGCCAATGTTCGCACCTAAGGTAAATGGGTAGATTTCACGCACTTTCAGCACGCCAGAGCCCACGAGAGGAACCATTAGGCTGGTTGTGGTCGATGAAGATTGAACTAATACCGTAACCACTGTACCTGAAGCAATACCGTGTAGTGGGCCTCGGCCAATCGCATTTTGTAGAATTTCACGTGCGCGGCCAACCATCAAACTCTTCATCAGTTTGCCCATCACCGTAATGGCGACGAAAATGGTCGCAATACCCAATACGATAAGTGCGACACCACCGAAAGTATTACCCAATACCGAAAGCTGGGTTTCAAGCCCTGTGATGACAGGTTTGGTAATCGGTTTGATAAAATCAAAACCTTTCATGCTCATATCGCCAGTCGCAAGCAGAGGCGAAACGAGCCAGTGTGAGACTTTCTCTAAAATGCCAAACATCATTTCTAGAGGTAGGAAGATCAGCACCGCGAGAAGATTGAAAAAATCGTGGATGGTGGCACTGGCGAAAGCACGGCGAAACTCTTCTTTACAGCGCATATGGCCAAGGCTGACGAGAGTATTGGTCACAGTAGTACCAATATTGGCACCCATCACCATAGGAATCGCGGTTTCAACCGGTAACCCACCGGCAACGAGACCAACAATAATAGAAGTCACCGTGCTTGAGGATTGAATCAGTGCCGTTGCCACTAAACCAATCATCAATCCTGCAATTGGGTGGGAAGCAAATTCAAATAGAACTTTGGCTTGATCGCCGGTTGCCCATTTAAAACCGCTGCCGACCATCGCGACTGCAAGAAGTAGTAAATACAGCATGAAAGCCAAGTTTGCCCAACGTAGGCCTTTCGTGGTCAGCGAAATCGGCGCTGCAGGGGAAGTTGCTTGGTTTATCATTATTTTCTCCGTGGACCGTTGTTAAGGGTTCGGTCGATTGTTGAATTCGAGGCTGATGGTAGAGAGGAAATATTTCACTAATATGACATTTCGGTGTAACTGATGAGTTATTCATCAATATTGCAACATGCTTAAAAAATGAGTGACAAGGGCTTTGTTAACTTTATGTTTTATAATGGGTTTATGACCGGTACCACTTGGTGGTTGGGTTGTAACAAAGTGTGTAATGAGCTTGTCGATAGGCCTCGGGTGCTATGAGTTTATGACAGTTCGTATTCTTGTTTATGAAAAATCCTAACTAAACGGTTTATTGTTTCGGTTTATCCGAACTTATTGTTGTAAAAGATCGCATCTGTTATAAGGAAAACGGGATTTCTAGCGGGTAGTCGATTTCATGTCTCATCTTAACTATAACCACCTCTATTATTTCTGGATGGTGTGTAAACAAGGCTCGGTAACCAAAGCGGCCGATGCTCTGTTTTTAACGCCCCAAACCGTGACGGGGCAGATCAAAGCTTTGGAAGAACGACTTGATGGTAAGTTGACGAAACGTAATGGCCGCAGTATTGAGCCGACTGAATTGGGACAGTTGGTCTTTAAATACGCTGATCGTATGTTTGGCTTGAGTTATGAAATGTTGGATATCGTTAACTATAGCCAGCGTTCAAACTTGCTGTTTGATGTGGGAGTGGCAGACGCCTTATCCAAAAGATTGGTGAGCAAAATATTGCTGACCTCAGTACCCGGTGATAACCGGATTCATCTACGCTGCTTTGAATCAACCCATGAGATGCTATTGGAACAGTTAGCACAGCATAAGTTGGATATGATCTTATCTGATTGCCCAGTGGATTCGAGCCAAAGTCCCGGCTTATTTAGTAAAAAACTCGGTGAGAGTCGCATGAGTTTTTTCAGCTTTGGTGACGTGGATTTTGCGCCATTCCCCGCGGTGTTGCAGAGTAAAAAATTGTTAGTTCCAGGCAGTCGAACCGCAATGGGGCGTAAAGTGCGGCAGTGGTTTGATCGTCAAGGGTTACAACCACATATTCTCGGTGAATTTGATGACTCTGCTTTAATGAAAGCGTTTGCCATCTATCACAGTGATGCCGTGTTTATGGCTCCTTCTTTTTATGTCTCAGAAGTGGATGCGGAATCATCATTGAAACTCATCGGACATGTGGATGAGATTAAAGAGGAGTATTATGTCATCTTCGCTGAACGCATGATCCAGCACCCAGCAGTAAAAAATGTCTGTGATGCTGATTTTACTAACTTATTTTTGTGAATAATTATCACTGTTAAGTCTTTGATCACTACCCAATGATAAGTGAAAACAATAAACTAGCGTTCTTGATTAGTTTTTTATCATTATCAGCGAGTTTTCTCCGCTTTCACCATTTCGACCCATCATGATCACTCAACCGAATTACGACATCGGTGATTAGAACGACAGAGAAAAGTGAATGAATGGGTTGGAATTAAAATGCCGTATTTAAAGGGGGCACCAATGAATCTCCAAGAGATGGAAAAAATTCTGCCAAAGCGGTAGTTTTGCTCAAAGCGATGGCCAATGAGCGGCGACTGCAAATTTTATGTATGTTACTGGACAATGAACTGTCGGTAGGGGAATTGAGCAGCCGTTTGGAACTCAGCCAGTCTGCTCTTTCTCAACATCTAGCGTGGCTACGTCGTGATGGTTTAGTGAATACACGTAAAGAAGCGCAAACCGTGTTTTATACGTTGAGCAGTACAGAAGTGAAGGCGATGATTGAACTGTTGCACCGTCTTTATTGTCAGGCGAATCAGTAGGGTGGTCGAAAAAAAGGTATAAAAAAACCGGCGTAGGCCGGTTTTTTGTTGCTGAAGATCAAACTCTATTACAGAGCGTTGATAGCAGCAAAGAAGCGAGACTTGTGACGAGCTGCTTTATTCTTGTGAATAAGGCCTTTAGTCGCCATGCGGTCTAGGATTGGTGTAACTACAGCGAATGCAGCAGTTGCAGCTTCTTTGTCGCCAGCAGCGATTGCAGCAACAGTTTTCTTCATGTAAGTGCGCATCATAGAACGACGGCTAGCATTGTGCTGGCGACGTTTCTCAGCTTGGATAGCGCGCTTCTTAGCAGATTTGTTATTTGCCAAGGGTCTAACTCCCAAAAACTTAGTTCGGTGACATTTTAAGGGCGGGAAATATCCCCGATTTGCTCTTTAATGTCAAATGATTTGTGCAAAAACCCAACTGGACCAAACAAACTTGGTATCGAAGAGCCTTCGCGGTTAAGATGGCGGGGATTCTATCAGCATTTTTTTACCAATGCTAATACTTATCTGATCTCACTATGACATTCTTATCCTTTCGAATCAGATAATGTGGTTTTGACTCTTTGTTCGAGGTTACCGTGAGTAAACGCTTACTCAAGTCTGGCATCATTGTAAGTGCTATGACTTTGATTTCTCGTGTTTTAGGTTTAGTGCGCGATGTGGTTGTGGCCAATTTGATGGGCGCAGGCGCCAGTGCTGACGTATTCTTTTTTGCCAACCGAATTCCCAATTTTTTACGCCGATTATTTGCAGAAGGGGCCTTCTCTCAAGCATTTGTCCCGGTATTAACCGAATATCATGCCTCGGGTGATATCAATAAAACTCGAGATTTAATTGCGCGAGCGTCGGGAACTCTCGGTGTTTTAGTGACCATAGTGACGCTAATTGGAGTGCTCGGCTCTGGCGCAGTCACCGCATTATTTGGCGCAGGTTGGTTCCTAGACTGGTTGAATGGGGGCCCTGCTGCAGGAAAGTTTGAGTTAGCGAGCTTACTGCTCAAGATTACTTTTCCCTATTTGTGGTTTATCACCTTTGTTGCCTTGTCTGGGGCAATTTTAAACACCTTAGGTAAGTTTGCTGTCTCCTCTTTCACGCCAGTTTTCTTGAACGTGATGATGATTCTGTGTGCTTGGTACCTCTCGCCAAATCTAGAACAGCCGGAAGTGGGCTTAGCAATAGGCGTATTTTTAGGTGGTTTAGTCCAGTTTTTATTTCAACTGCCATTTTTGATCAAGGCTGGAGTGCTGGTTAGGCCTAAATGGGGCTGGAAAGATCCTGGGGTGGTGAAAATTCGCACACTGATGATTCCTGCACTGTTTGGAGTATCGGTCAGTCAAATCAACTTGTTATTTGACTCCTTCGTGGCCAGTTTTCTGCAAACCGGTTCGATCAGCTGGCTCTATTATTCGGATCGCCTGCTGGAGTTTCCCCTCGGCTTATTTGGAATTGCCATCGCGACGGTGATTTTGCCTGCCTTATCGCGTAAACATGTAGATGCGCACAGTGATGGGTTTGCCCACACCATGGACTGGGGGATTCGCATGGTTACGTTTCTCGGCATTCCTGCCATGCTGGGTTTGATGGTACTGGCAAAACCTATGCTGATGGTGCTGTTTATGCGCGGGGAATTTACTTCAAGCGATGTAGAGCAAGCGTCCTATTCGTTACTCGCTTACTCATCTGGCTTGCTCAGCTTTATGTTGATCAAAGTGTTAGCGCCGGGATATTACTCACGTCAAGACACGAAAACCCCCGTACGTTACGGAATTATCGCTATGGTCAGCAATATTGTGCTTAACGCAATCTTTGCGTGGTTTTACGGCTATGTTGGCTTGGCGGTCGCGACTTCGATGTCCGCTTTCCTGAATATGGCACTGCTTTATCGTGGTTTGCACTTACAAGGTGTTTATCATCTGACTCGCAAAACCGTCTGGTTTGTTGCGCGACTGGTGATGGCGGGAGCGGTAATGACTGGGGCGCTTTTGTGGCAGTTAGACACTATGGCTACATGGTTGAGCTGGGGAATCAGTCAGCGCGCATTGACGCTGACAGGCTTGATTGGCCTTGGCGTGGCATCTTATCTGGCTATTTTGCTGTTACTGGGTGTTCGTCTCAAAGATCTAAAAGCGGCGACAGAGTAGCGAGCTTTAGGTATAATCCGCCAGTTTCGCACCATGAGAATCAAAATATAGGTTTTAAGCATCTTCCGATGGAATTAATACGCGGTATTCATAACATTCAATCTCGCCATCACGGCTGTGTATTGACGATTGGCAACTTTGACGGTGTTCATCTTGGTCATCAACAAGTGCTCAGTCAGGTGGTGCAGCGTGCCCAGCAGATGGGTTTGCCTTCGGTAGTGATGACGTTTGAACCTCAGCCCCTAGAGCTGTTTGCCAAACAACAAGCGCCCGCGCGTTTAACACGTCTGCGCGATAAGTTTGTGCAACTCAGCAAACTCGGGGTTGATCGCCTGCTGTGCGTTAATTTCAACCATCATTTTGCCCAATTGGATGCCCACACGTTTATTCGTGACTTGTTGGTGACCCGTTTGGGTGTTAAGTTTCTGGTGGTTGGTGATGATTTCTGCTTCGGTAAAGAGCGTCAAGGTAACTTTGCGCTGCTACAACAGGCAGGGCAAGCCTTAGGTTTTGAGGTGGTGAGCACCCGAAGCTTCTGTTTGCAACAACTGCGCGTGAGTAGCACCGCGATTCGTGAAGCGTTAGCGGCTGACCAATTGAGCAGTGCCTCGGCTATGTTGGGGCGCCATTACAGCATCAGTGGTCGTGTCTCGCATGGTCAAAAACTCGGGCGAACAATCGGCTTTCCCACCGCTAACATTCCACTGAAACGTTGTGTTTCTCCGGTTTCTGGAGTGTATGTGGTTGAAGCCTATGGTTTGGGCCCAACGCCAGTCGGTGGGGTTGCCAATATCGGTAATCGTCCGACGGTCGATGGTGTTCGCCAGCAGCTAGAAGTGCACTTTTTTGACTTTCAAGGCAACCTGTACGGAAAGCAGTTGGAAGTCGCGCTGTTACATAAACTACGTGATGAGCGCAAATTCGCCTCTTTTGAGGCACTAAAGCAACAAATTGAATTGGATGCTGAAGCAGCAAGGGTGTGGCTGCGTCAGCTTAAGGGTTGCTCGGTTGATTCCACCCAGCAACAACATGTCTAACTTCGCCCAATATAACGGAATTAAGAATCGATGAGTGAGTATAAAGATACCCTGAACCTTCCTGAAACAGGGTTTCCAATGCGCGGCGATCTGGCCAAACGCGAGCCAGAAATGCTGCAACGTTGGTATCAAGAAGACCTGTACGGTGCGATCCGTCAGGCTAAAAAAGGCAAAAAATCTTTCGTATTACACGATGGCCCTCCTTACGCCAACGGTGATATTCATATTGGCCACGCTCTGAACAAGATTCTTAAAGACGTCATTATTAAATCGAAAACCCTGTCAGGTTTTGATGCGCCTTATATTCCGGGTTGGGATTGCCACGGTCTACCGATCGAATTGATGGTAGAGAAGAAAGTGGGCAAGCCGGGGCAAAAAGTCACCGCGGCCGAATTTCGTGAAAAGTGTCGCGAATACGCGGCAGGCCAAGTGGAAGGCCAAAAAGAGAGCTTTAAGCGTCTTGGTATTCTGGGCGAGTGGGATAAGCCTTATCGCACGATGGACTTCGTAACCGAAGCCAACATCATCCGTGCACTAGGCAAAATTGCTGATAACGGCCACTTGCTGAAAGGTTTTAAACCGGTTCACTGGTGTACCGACTGTGGTTCAGCACTGGCTGAAGCGGAAGTCGAGTACAAAAACAAAGTTTCTCCTTCGATTGACGTTCGTTTTAAAGCCGCTGATGAAGCCGCTGTGCTGGCTAAGTTTGGTCTGGCTGCTGGCCATGAAGGCAAAGGCGATGTGTCGATTGTGATCTGGACAACCACACCTTGGACACTGCCAGCTAACCGCGCGGTATGTCTGCGTGCAGATTTAGAATACGTACTGATCCAAGTTGAAGGTGAGCAACCAGAGCGCATTATCGTGGCTTCTGAGCTGGCAAAATCGGTGATGGATCGCGCGGGCATTGAACACTTCCATAACCTTGGTTTCGCAACTGGTGCCGATCTTGAATTGGTACAGTTCCAACATCCATTCTACTCCTTCACTGTGCCTGCCATTTTAGGCGATCACGTGACGACCGATTCTGGTACGGGTGTGGTACATACTGCGCCGGGTCATGGTCAAGAAGACTTTGCCGTTGGTCAACAGTACGGTTTGGAAGTGGCAAACCCTGTAGGTTCAAACGGCGTATATCTGCCAGACACTGAGCTGTTTGCGGGTCAACATGTATTTAAAGCCAACGATTCTGTGTTGGAAGTGCTGAAAGAAAAAGGCGCGTTGTTGCATCATCACGCGTATGAGCACAGCTACCCACACTGCTGGCGTCATAAAACGCCGATCATCTTCCGTGCGACACCACAATGGTTTGTCTCTATGGAACAAGCGGGTCTACGTGAACAAGCTCTGACGGCAATTAAAGGCGTACATTGGATGCCGGATTGGGGTCAAAGCCGTATCGAAGGTATGGTGGCAGGTCGCCCTGAGTGGTGTATCTCTCGTCAACGTACTTGGGGCGTGCCGATTGCACTGTTCGTGCACAAAGAAACCGCCGAACTGCATCCAAACAGCGCTGATCTGATTGAGAAAGTGGCGCAACTGGTTGAGCAAAAAGGTATTCAAGCATGGTGGGATCTCGATACTGCGGAACTGCTTGGCGCTGAAGATGCGGCCAACTATGAAAAAGTGCTGGATACGCTAGATGTATGGTTTGACTCAGGGGTGACTCACTCTGCGGTTGTGGATGCACGTCAAGAATTCAACGGCGCAGAAGCGGATATGTACCTAGAAGGTTCTGACCAACACCGCGGCTGGTTCCAATCATCCCTCATCTCTTCGGTGGCGATGAAAAGCAAAGCGCCTTACAAAGAAGTATTGACGCACGGTTTCGTGGTTGATGGCCAAGGCCGCAAGATGTCGAAATCGATCGGTAACGTGGTTGCTCCACAAGATGTGACCAACAAGCTGGGTGCGGATATTCTGCGTCTATGGGTGGCGTCAACCGATTACACTGGCGAAGTGGCGGTTTCAGATGAGATCCTTAAGCGTTCTGCGGATGCGTACCGTCGTATTCGTAACACCGCACGTTTCTTCTTGGCGAACCTGAACGGCTTCAACCCAACCACAGACATCATTCCTGTTGAAGACATGGTGGCGTTGGATCGTTGGGCTGTCGGTCGTGCACTGGCCGCGCAACAAGAGATCATTCAAGCGTATCAGGATTACAACCTGCACGCAGTGGTACAGCGTTTGATGAACTTCTGCTCAATCGAGATGGGATCTTTCTATCTAGATGTGATCAAAGACCGTCAATACACAGCCAAACGTGGTGGTCATGCACAGCGTAGCTGTCAAACCGCTCTGTTCTTCATTGTGGAAGCTCTGGTTCGTTGGATGGCGCCTATCATGTCATTCACCGCTGATGAAATTTGGAACGCAATGCCAGCACAGCAAGCTGACGGCAGCGCACGTGACAAGTTCGTGTTTACCACGGAATGGTTTGATGGCCTGTTTGGTTTGGCAGAAGGCGAAGAGCTAAATAACGCATTCTGGAATGATATTCAGAAAGTGCGTGGCTCAGTCAACAAACTGCTGGAAAACGCTCGTAACGAAAAACTGATCGGTGGTTCACTGCAAGCAGAATTAGTGCTGTTTGCTGATGATGCATTGGCGAGTAAGCTAGCGAAACTGGGCGATGAGCTGCGTTTCGTGCTGCTGACTTCAAAAGCCGTGGTGAAACCACTGGCTGAGAAGAGCGAGGCTGCACAGGCGACCGATATTGATGGCTTGTTTGTTCAAGTGAACAAAACTGAAGCTGAGAAGTGCGATCGCTGTTGGCACCACACCCCTGATGTAGGCACGATTGCAGGTCACACCACCATTTGTGGTCGTTGCGTGTCTAACGTTGAGGGTGAAGGCGAAGTACGCAAATTTGCGTAATTCAGGCTAACCATCATGTCGAATTCGTCTCTGACTCTTAAACAATCTGGATTGCGCTGGCTGTGGCTGGCGCTTCTGGTTTTCATTGCTGACATCACGATCAAGTTAATTGTGATGGATAACATGGGCTATGGTTGGGCAAACCGTATTGAGGTGCTGCCTTTCTTTAACCTGCTGTATGTGCATAACTATGGCGCGGCTTTTAGCTTTCTGAGCGATCAGGAAGGGTGGCAGCGCTGGCTATTTACGGGTATTGCCTTTGTGGTCACCGGCATGCTCGCTTACTGGATGCGTCGTCTTCCGGCGAGTGATAAGTGGAACAATATTGCCTACGCACTGATCATCGGTGGTGCCGTGGGCAATGTGTTCGATCGCATCGTGCATGGTTTTGTGGTCGATTATCTCGATTTTTACTGGGGAACCTACCACTGGCCAGCATTCAATCTGGCCGACAGTACGATCTGTATCGGTGCAGCGATGATTATTCTCGATGGTTTTCGCGCTAAGAAAAGTGCGCCAAGTCAGTCTTAGTGCTCTGCATTGCGCCGTAAAGCAAAGACACTGCGGCAAATAACCACAAGCGCCGTCCGTTGATTCGGAGGGCGCTTTTTACTATAAAGGCTGGCATCAGCGCCCGCCCGTCTCCGCTAAAGTGAAGCGGCGTTCGTTAAACAATAACAAGGTAGTGATAACGTGAACTCTATTGCCTCTAACTCTGCAGTTACCCTGCATTTTACGATCAAGCTTAAGGACGGCTCTGTTGCCGACAGTACCCATAATCAAGGAAAACCGGCCAAGCTAGTGATGGGCGATGGTAGCCTGAGCCCCAATTTCGAGCAGTGTTTACTCGGAATGTTGCCGGGCGAGAAAAAATCGGTCGCTTTAGCGGCGCAAGATGCGTTTGGGGCGCCCAATCCAGATCATGTCCATTACATGGATCGCAGTAAGTTTCTTGGTGGTGATCTGCAGTTAGAGGTCGGAACCATTATGGCTTTCAGTGGCCCTGACGGAATGGAAATTCCCGGAATCATCACGGAGATTGCCGGTGACTCAGTTACTGTCGATTTCAATCACCCATTGGCAGGGCAAGACATCACCTTTGATGTTGAGATCTTGTCTGTTGAGTGAGTTTCCTTACAATAGCCAACCATAACGACTAGCAATGAGCAAACCAATGAAAATACTGTTAGCCAACCCTCGCGGTTTCTGCGCGGGTGTGGATCGCGCGATCAGCATTGTTGAGCGTGCGCTGGAGCTTTATCAGCCGCCGATTTATGTGCGTCATGAAGTGGTGCACAACCGCTTTGTGGTCGAGGGTTTAAAGCAGCGTGGAGCCCGCTTTGTTGAGGAATTAAATGAAGTTCCCGACGATAACATTGTGATTTTTTCGGCTCATGGCGTGTCGCAAGCAGTTCGCCAAGAAGCGAAAGAGCGTTCACTGACGGTATTTGATGCGACTTGTCCACTGGTGACTAAAGTGCATATGGAAGTGGCGCGTGCCAGTCGCAAACATATGGAAGTAGTGTTGATTGGTCATGCTGGCCATCCTGAAGTGGAAGGCACGATGGGGCAGTATGCCAGTGATACAGGCGGCATGTATCTGGTCGAAAAGCCAGAAGATGTCGTATCACTGCAAGCTAAGGTGAAAGATCCAAGTAACCTGCACTATGTGAGCCAAACAACGTTGTCAGTCGATGAAACTGCGGATGTGATTGATGAGCTGCGCCGTGTATTTCCGAAGATCCAAGGCCCGCGTAAAGATGACATCTGTTATGCCACCCAAAACCGTCAAGATGCGGTGCGTATCTTGGCTGAGCAAGTCGATGTGATGGTGGTGGTGGGCTCGAAAAACTCATCGAACTCGACTCGATTAAAGGAGTTGGCTGAGAAGTTGGGCACTCCCGGTTACTTGATTGATTGCCCACAGGATATCGACCCTGGGGGGTTCGTTGATGCGCAGTTAATTGGGGTGACTGCGGGCGCTTCGGCACCAGAAGAGTTGGTAAACCAAATCTTGGAACGCATCAAAGAGCTCGGCGCAACGTCAGTAGAAGAGGTGCTTGGCCGCGAAGAGAACATGTTCTTTGAAGTGCCTAAAGAGCTGCAAATTAAGCAAGTCGACTAGTCATTTCGCCATCCATCTTGTGAATCCAAAATGGATGGTTTCTTTGCAATTTCTTTGCAAAGGGATATCGCACAAAAAAATGGCTCCCAGATTGGGAGCCATTTTCGTTTTCAATCAGGTGATTGAAGCGTTGAGATTAAGCGGTTTTCGTCACGCCTTGTGGTTTCTCTTCATCGGCAAGATCGGTTTCCCCTTTGCCTTTGGATACTTTCGCTACGTAAGCCAGAGCCCCCAGAGAAGCCAGTACACCTGCAATGGTTGAAATCTGCATTGGTAAGCCAAAACCTAACGTGCTGCTGTTAAGGATGAAGCTGATACACACGGTAGTCATAAACAGCGCAGGTACCGTACAGATCCAGTGCAGTTTGTTGTGGCGCATCAGGTAAGCGGTGGCTGTCCACAGCATCATGACTGCGGTCGCTTGGTTCGCAAAACCGAAGTAGCGCCAGATGATACCGAAATCGACTTGGGTCAACACTGCACCGATAACGAACAGAGGTACAGCCATCAGTAGGCGGTTACGCAGTGTTTTTTGCTCCATGTTGAAGTATTCAGCCAAGATCAGACGGCTTGAACGGAACGCGGTATCACCCGAAGTGATAGGCAGGATCACCACGCCAAGGAAAGCAATCACACCACCAAATACACCCAGCAGGCCGAAAGAAGAACCGTAAACCACGTTACCTGGGCCACCGTTTTTCACCGCTTCAGACAGCGCTTCCAGTGAGCCGAAGAAAGAGAGAGCAACAGTACACCAGATAAGAGCAATGATGCCTTCGCCAATCATCGCGCCGTAAAACACGAAGCGACCGTTCTTCTCATTTTCCATACAGCGTGCCATCAGCGGAGACTGAGTCGCGTGGAAGCCAGAGATAGCACCACAAGCGATGGTGATGAACAGAGCTGGCCACAGAGGCATGTCATTCGGGTTGAGGTTTTTCACCATATCGCTGATTTCAAATCCGCCCAGCACTTGGTGCTCAGAAGAGAACGCAATCGCCGTCATCAAACCAACCGACATGAAAATCAGTAGCGCACCAAACAGTGGGTAGAAACGGCCGATGATTTTATCAACAGGAACGATAGTCGCCAGAATATAGTAAGCGAAGATGATCACGACCATGGTGGTCATGCTGACGGTGAAGTCAGTTTGTTGGTTAATCAGGTTAGTGATCATGCCAGCAGGGGCTGAAACGAACACCACACCAACCAGAAGCAGCAACACAATGGCAAAAATGTTCATAAAGTGTTTTGCGCCATTGCCTAAGTAACGACCCGTGATGGATGGAACCGAAGCACCACCGTTACGGATAGAAAGCATACCTGAGAAGTAGTCGTGTACTGCACCCGCGAAGATGCAGCCAACTACGATCCACAGCATGGCGGCTGGACCGTACAGCGCACCCATGATTGGACCAAAAATAGGACCAACACCGGCGATGTTCAGCAGTTGTACGAGATACACTTTTGGGGTGGACATCGGTACATAGTCGACGCCGTCCGTTTTTGTATGGGCAGGGGTTTGACGCTTTTCGTTGATGCCAAATACTTTCTCTACGAAAGCTCCGTAAATAAAGTAACCGCCAACGAGGGCTGCGACACAGGTTAGAAACCACAACATAGCGTTTGTCCTTTTGTTAATGAATTAAGCTCACTGTGGATAGTAATTTATCAATAAGCGAGCTTCACTGGCTTTCCGAGTCAGTGGTCGTGTGGTGAATTAAGCGGTGTTTTAGCTAAATAAGTGGTTTTGAATATACCCACTTCTGACTTAAAGCCGCGACGCGAGCATGAAAATTGAGTAGCAGGCTATGCTATTCAATGGCATGCTCATTTCATCAACAAAATGCGTTCGTCTAACTCAAGGTAAAACATGAAAAAATGGATAGTAATGGGCTGTATTGTGCTGCTTGCCGCTTGTGCAGCGAGTGAGTCACAGTTAGTACAAGAGGGCAACTGGTATCAAATCGGTTATCAGGATGCCGTGACTGGTCATACCCAGCGCAGCTATAAAAGCTTAATGGCGCTCGGCTCAGCCAAATTGGGTGATTATGAACAAGGCTACCAAAAGGGATTAGAGCAATATTGTAACCCTGATGTGGCTTACCAAATTGGCTTGAGCGGCCAATACTATGAAGGAATTTGTGAAGGTACAGAGCAGGCGCAGCGTTTTCGTATGGAGTGGCAACGCGGTTGGAATGAGTACAATCAATAACCGATAAGAGGTGCAATCATGCACGAAGAGTCTATTGCTCTGACTATCGCTGCGGTTGGCGTAGTCGGTTTAGGATGTCAGTGGTTAGCCTGGCGGTTACGTCTGCCAGCCATCTTATTTTTGCTGTTGGCGGGGATTTTAGCTGGCCCAGTGTTTGGGGTGTTAAACCCGGAAGCCTTGATGGGGGATTTGCTCTTTCCGCTTGTTTCACTTGCCGTGGCGGTGATTTTGTTTGAAGGCAGCCTCACTCTAAATTTCAAAGAGATCCGCGGCGTCAGTAATACAGTGTGGAGCATTGTCACGGTTGGCGCACTCGTCTCATGGGGGATCACCAGCACGGCTGCGCATTGGTTGCTTGGCTTTGAATGGCCGTTAGCACTGATGTTTGGCAGTTTGACTGTGGTCACGGGTCCAACCGTGATTGTGCCTTTGCTGCGCACAGTACGCCCAACCGCACGTTTAGCGAATATTCTGCGTTGGGAGGGGATTTTAATCGACCCACTTGGTGCACTGTTTGTGGTGATGGTGTATGAATTCATTGTATCCAGCAGCCATGCTCATAGCCTAGAAGTGTTTAGCCTGATTTTATTGGTCGGTTTTTCGATTGGTATCGCTTCTGGAGTAGCGGTGGCGGCGGTACTGCGCAGAGGCTTGTTGCCGGAGTACTTGCAGCCGTTTGCGGTGCTGAGTGTCGTGCTCGGTGTGTTTGCTGCGTCTAATGCCTTGGAGTCCGAATCTGGCCTACTGACAGTGACAGTCATGGGGATGTGGCTGGCGAATGCCAAAGGGGTCAATATTCAGCACATCTTGCACTTTAAAGAGCACTTAACGATTTTGCTGATCACAGGGCTGTTTATTCTGCTCGCGGCTCGGATTGAAGTGGCGGATTTCCAAGCGTTGGGCTGGAGCGCCTTGGGGCTGTTTGTGGTGATGCAACTGCTGGCTCGCCCTGCGTCTATCTTCATTTCAACGTTGCGTAGCACGCTCAACGTTCGTGAAAAAGCCTTTTTAGCTTGGGTGGCTCCGCGCGGGATTGTGGCCGCTTCGATCTCTTCTCTGTTTGCCATCAAATTGATGGAGTTTGGCATCGCTGATGCCAAGCTATTAGTGCCGCTGACCTTTATGGTGATCATTGGCACTGTCGTGCTGCAAAGTGCGACTGCTCGACCAATGGCGTTGGCATTGAAAGTGTCAGAACCTGCGCCGAAAGGCTTCTTGATCATCGGTGCCAATGATGTGGCGCGTCAGGTCGGTTTAGCGATCGCTAAGTACGATTGTCGAGTGGTGGTGACGGATTCCAACTGGGACTACATTCGCCAAGCAAGAATGGCCGGGCTTGAGCATTATTACGGCAACCCGATTTCCAGCCATGCTGAGGATTACCTGAATTTGATTGGGATTGGGCATGTGTTGGCACTGAGCCCTGATAAACACTTCAACATCATGGCCTGTATGCAGTTTTTATCGGATTTTGGCGATAAGCGTGTGTTTTGCCTCAACGATAATCCAACCAATAACGTCAGTGAAAAGCATCTCGTCGCTCAGGAATATCATGGCTTGCCGTTTCTAGGTGGTGAAGTGAGTTACAAAAAACTGGCGAGTTTGGTCGGCCAAGGTGCGGAAGTGAAGCACACCAAATTGAGCGAAAACTTCACTTATCAGGATTATCAGCAAACCCACAAAGAGAGTTTTGTTTTGCCGCTGTTTTTAGTCGACAGTCGTGGGCGGGTGCAGATGTGTCAGGATGTGGCGAGTTTTGCGCCGAAAGAGGGCGAAATTGTCGTGTCTCTGATCAAAAGTCACGAGAGCCCATAGGGCTCTCGTTTTGCTCTGGCTAATTACTCTTCGTGCTCTTCCATGGCGCGGCGTAAGAAGCCGTCCGACTGCGAGAGTTTCGCGGTCGCTTGCTCGTAGTTCATGCCGGTCAGATGCATCAAAATCGCCAGTTTCGCGTTGTTGTGGCTCTCTTTGAGTAGTGCTTCGGCTTCTTCGCGTTGGCAATCGGTCGCTTGCATGACAATTCGCACCGCTCGGGCAATCAGCTTGCGGTTGGTGGCTCGGACATCGACCATCAGATTTTGATAGCTTTTACCAAGACGGATCATGCTGGCAGTCGTGAGCATATTGAGCACCAACTTCTGCGCTGTACCGGATTTAAGTCGGGTTGAACCCGTTAACGCTTCCGGCCCAACGACGGGAGAAATGGCAATCTGGGCGATTTCGGCAATCGGAGAATCAGGGTTGCACGAGAGTGCGATGGTGGTCGCGCCTAAATCATTGGCGTACTCTAACGCGCCAATCACATAAGGTGTGCGGCCACTCGCCGCAATCCCGACGAGCACATCTTTGCTGCTAAAGTCGATTTGCTGTAAATCATGTGCGCCCAGCGTGGCGTTATCTTCCGCCCCTTCTTGTGCGGTAAACATCGCCTCTTTGCCGCCGGCAATCAGGCCAATCACCATTTGATCGCTCACTCCGAAAGTGGGTGGGCATTCTGAGGCATCCAGCACACCCAGACGACCGCTGGTACCTGCCCCTAAGTAGATCAAGCGGCCACCTTGTTTGAAGGCGGCAGTGATTTTATCAACCGCTTGGGCAATCTGCGGCAATACCGCTTCCACCGCCAGTGGCACTTGTTTGTCTTGTTGATTAAGCCGCTCGACAATTTCTTGCGATGAGAGCAAATCAATATCCATCGTATCGGGGTTACGACCTTCGGAAACCAGATGAGAAAGCGCGGCGATAAGTGCATCGTTGGTCATAAAAATTCCTGTAGCGATTAATCGGGGTAGTAAATCACGCCAAGACTCGCAAGACGTGATGCGCCCGTTACGGCGGGCAAATTACTGGGTAAACCGTGCATGCGCCTTTGTGCCAGCCAAGCGAAAGCCATGGCTTCCATATTATCGCCATCCACGCCCATTTGGGTGGTCGGGGCAACTTGCCAGCTTGGCAGCAAGGCTTGTAAGCGTTCCATGAGTAAAGGATTTTGCGCACCGCCGCCACACACTAAAAGCTGTGGTTGTGGCCCTTCGGCGAATGGTGCGACTTGCTCAACAATGGTTTGCGCGGTGAATTCACACAAGGTGCGTTGCACATCAGTGGCATCAACCGAAAACGTGGCGAGCTGCGTTTCTAACCAAGGCAGATTAAACAGCTCGCGGCCTGTGCTTTTGGGTGCTGGCAGAGCAAAGTAATGGTCTTGTTTTAAATGGCTAAGTAATGCGGCATTCACGCTGCCTTGTTTGGCCCACAGGGCATCTTTATCGTAAGGCTGGTTACGTTCTTTTTGGCACCAGCTATCCATCAGCATATTGCCGGGGCCGGTGTCATAGCCCACCACTTCACCATTGGGCTTGAGCACCGAAATATTAGCAATCCCCCCGATATTGAGCACGACCACGGTCGATTGCTCAGCATGAAAAATCGTGCGATGAAACGCGGGAACTAACGGTGCGCCTTGCCCACCGAGCGCAACATCTTTGCGCCGAAAATCGGCGACAGTCGTAATGCCTGTGCGCGCCGCGATAATGTTGGCATCGCCAATTTGCATGGTAAAAGGTTTGGTGCCGGTAGGCTGATGGAACACGGTTTGTCCATGACAGCCGATCGCACGAATGTGCTCGGCGCGATAACCGCTGTGCTGCAAAAGCGCCAGCACCGCATCACTGAACAAATGACCCAGATCGTGCTCTAATTCACCCATCGCAATCAAGGTGGTTGGTTGGCCGATGCAGACATTGAGTAGCCGCTGCTTGAGGTCGGCAGGCATAGGGTAGTCGTGGTGAGCCAGCAGTTCGATGTTATCGTCTTGCAGTGCCACTAAAGCGGTATCCACACCATCCAAACTGGTTCCCGACATCACACCGATATAGAGTTCGCGTTCTGCCATTTGGTTATCCCTCTGTCATATTCAAACAAAGGCATTGTAATTGAAAAATAAACTGAATAACCTCGTGGCTTGTGACAATTTTGCCAATTTTTTCAAGGAGCAAGCATGGGACCGCTTTGGTTGGATGTGGCCGGTTACGAACTGAGTGCCGAAGATCGCGAAATTCTGCAGCACCCTACAGTGGGTGGTGTGATTCTGTTTGGTCGCAACTATCACGATAACCAGCAGTTGCTGGCGCTTAATAAAGCGATCCGCCAAGCGGCGAAAAGACCGATTTTGATTGGTGTCGATCAAGAAGGTGGCCGCGTGCAGCGTTTCCGTGAAGGCTTTTCTCGCATTCCCCCTGCGCAGTATTACGCGCGTGCTGAGAATGGCGTTGAGCTTGCTGAGCAGGGCGGTTGGTTGATGGCGGCAGAGCTGATTGCACACGATGTCGATTTAAGTTTTGCGCCTGTGCTTGATATGGGCTTTGCGTGCAAAGCGATTGGCAACCGTGCTTTTGGTGAAGATGTTCAAACTGTACTTAAGCACAGCAGTGCTTTTCTGCGCGGCATGAAAGCCGTCGGTATGGCGACCACAGGCAAACATTTTCCCGGTCATGGCGCGGTGATTGCCGATTCGCATTTAGAGACCCCTTACGATGAGCGGGAGACGATTGCGCAAGATATGGCGATTTTCCGTGCGCAAATTGAAGCTGGAGTGTTGGATGCTATGATGCCAGCGCATGTGGTGTATCCGCATTACGATGCTCAACCCGCGAGCGGTTCGAGCTACTGGCTAAAACAAGTGTTACGTGAAGAACTCGGCTTTAAAGGCATCGTATTTTCGGATGATTTGAGCATGGAAGGCGCAGCCGTAATGGGGGGGCCAGTTGAGCGCTCCCATCAAGCTTTGGTCGCCGGTTGTGACATGATTTTGATGTGTAACAAGCGTGAAGCGGCAGTCGAAGTGCTGGATAACCTTCCGATCATGGTAGTGCCTCAAGCCACAGCACTGCTGAAAAAACAGCAATTCAGCTACAGTGAGCTGAAGCGTTTAGATCGTTGGCAGCAAGCGTCAGCCAATATGCAGCGCTTAATCGAGCAGTTCTCCGTATAGTTTTCCTCATAGAAGTAGAGCTAGGATCAGTAAAATCCCAGCATCTCTTTCAGTTCTTTAAGATAACGGCGGCTGACCGGAACCTTATGTCCTGCATGAGTGATCATCTCCGCCAGCCCGTTTTCTAACAGTTTTATTTCGCGAATCGCTTTCAAATTCACCAAGTACTGGCGATGGCAGCGCACTAACGCGGTTTTCTCTTCCAACACCTTCAAGGTCAATTGACTGGTCGCTTTTTGCTGCGCAGTCTGCACATTGACGCCACTGATGTCACTGTAGGCAAATTCCACTTCATTAATCGGCAGTAGCACAATTCGGTTTAAACCCGTGCAAGGGATCTGATCTAAGCTTGGTTGCGTCAGTGGTGAGTAGTCACTTTTCTTATGTTGGCGCAGCAAACGCTGCACGGTTTTAGCTAAACGTTCGGTGTCGACCGGCTTGAGCAGATAGTCAAACGCGTTATCTTCAAACGCTTGCAGCGCATATTGATCGTAGGCGGTAACAAACACCACCTCAGGCATGGTCTCTGGGTCAAGCATACTTAGCAGCTCAATGCCCGAAATTTGCGGCATCTGAATATCCAAAAACACCACATCCGGCTTGAGCTGATTGATTTTTTTCAACCCTTCAATTGCATTGCTGGCTTGGCCGATGACCTCAATCTGGCCACTTTCCGCTAAGAGTTCCGCGAGCTCTTCACGGGCAAAGCGTTCATCGTCAATGAGTAGTGCAGATAACATGTTAATCCCTTAGTAAGTGCCTTGCTGTGGAATGACAAAGCTCATTCGCGTGTACTCTTGTGGCGCGACCTCAATCTGTAGCCCTGATTTTGTACCAAATTTGTTGGTGAGGCGCTTTTCAACAATTTGCATCCCTAAACCATCATAATCTTCACTCGGAGGCTGATAGAGCCCGGCGTTGTCTTCCACCACGACGCGCATTCCCCCTTCAACCATTTCACTGTAAATGCGCACTTTGCCAGCTTCGAGTAGGTTAGAGGTGCCGTGTTTGATGGCATTTTCCACCAAAGGCTGCAAAGTGAAGCTGGGGACATTACGTTCTAGCAGGGCATCATCAATCGCAATTTCCACATCGAGCCTGTCACTAAAACGCGCTTTTTCAATAGTGAGATAAGCGTTCACGTGGGCAAGCTCTTCACGCAAAGTGACGGTTTCGACGTTCTGTTTGAGGTTACTGCGGAAAAATTGCGACAGATGCAAAATCAGCTCGCGGGCTTTATCTGGCTCACGGCGGATCACCGCACTGATGGTGTTGAGTGCGTTAAACAGAAAATGTGGATTAACCTGCGCTTGCAGGAGTTTGATTTCCGCCCGCGAGAGCAGGATTTGTTTTTGCTGATATTCGCCATACAGAATTTGGCTGGATAGCAGTTGGGCGATACCCTGTGCCATCGACATATTGATGGTGGAAAACAGCTTACGTTTTGGCTCGTAGAGCTTGATGGTGCCGATCACCCGATCGCCTGCTCGCAACGGAATGATTAACGCAGACCCCAGTTTGCAGGTCGGAGACAAAGAACATTGATAAGGATGCTCTTTGCCATCGAGATAGATGATGGCGTTGCGATTAATCGCATCGAGCGTGCTCTGCGAGCTGATCGGTGTATTCGGTTTATGGTGATCATCGCCAATCCCGACAAAGGCGAGGATTTTTTCGCGATCGGTGATCGAGACCGCGCCGACATTGGTCTGTTCATACACGATTCGGGCAATTTTGTTGGCATTTTCTGGGTTAAAACCGGCAGCAAGGATACCAACAGAACGCTCGGCAATATTCAGAGCGCGGCGTGAAAACGTCGCGGAATACTCTTCAAAAATGGTTTTGCGATCGAGCAGGATGCTCATAAACAGTGCGGCACCGACTGAGTTAGCAATGATCATTGGCGCGGCGATGGTGGACACCAGCGCATAAGACTGTTCGAACGGTTTCGCCACGACCAAGATGATCAACATCTGCACAATTTCGGCAAATAAGGTGACCGCAAAGACAATACTTGGGCTAAACAGTAATTTCCCTTTGCCTTTGCGCAGCAAATAGGTGTGTAGCAAGCCGCCAATTAAACCTTCAGCGGTGGTGGAAATCGCGCAGGCGAGATCGGTAAATCCCCCCAAGGTATAGCGGTGTAAGCCTCCGGTGAGGCCAACCGCAAAACCAATCACAGGTCCACCAAACAGACCTCCCATCACAGCGCCGATGGCACGCGTATTGGCAATCGCATCATTGATCTGCAGGCCAAAGTAGGTGCCCATAATGCAAAACAGCGAAAACAGAACATAAACACTGATTTTGTGGTCAAACCGACCAGAAATGTTAAGTAAAGGAATGAAGATCGGCGTTTTACTCAACATATAGGCGAGAACAAGGTAAACACACATCTGTTGCAGTAATGAGAGGATGAGATCCATAACCTGTCCATCGTCTGAGCGGAAAAACGGCTTATTTTAAGATACTCAAAGCGAACAAAACACGCTTTATTCCCCAGTTTGTGTGCCAAGTGTCATTAAATGAGTGGTGTAATTTTTAATTTACATTAAATGTTGGTTTAAATTTACACTTGCATTGTTTTTAAAGCCTGTTAACGTGTTTTCTGTTTAAGTTTGCAGCTCACCTTGTTAGGTGTGTAAATAATAAGTTACAGGTGATGAGATGAAAAAAAGTGAATTGAGTGATGTGAATATCAGTGATGAACAGATATTGATCACCCCTGATGCCTTAAAAGCCAAGATTCCACTCAGTGACAAGGCGCGTAAGTTTATTCGTGAGTCACGTCAGACGGTGGCGGACATTATCCACAAACGCGATCCTCGCTTGCTGATCGTCTGTGGTCCTTGCTCAATTCATGATGTGGATGCGGCGAAAGAGTACGCCAAAAAACTCAAAGCACTCTCGGCGCAGCTGAGCGACCAGCTCTACATCGTAATGCGCGTGTACTTTGAAAAACCGCGTACTACGGTCGGTTGGAAAGGGCTGATTAACGATCCGCATCTTGATGGCAGTTTTGATATCGAACACGGTCTGCATGTTGGGCGTCAACTCTTGGTCGATTTGGCCGAAATGGAAATTCCACTGGCAACCGAAGCGTTGGACCCGATTAGCCCGCAATACTTGGCGGATACTTTTAGTTGGGCGGCGATTGGTGCGCGCACCACGGAATCACAAACTCACCGCGAGATGGCAAGTGGCCTTTCCATGCCAATCGGCTTTAAAAATGGCACGGATGGTAACTTGGCAACGGCGATTAATGCCATGCAGGCCGCTTCATCCAGTCACCGCTTTATGGGAATTAACCGCGAAGGACAAGTGGCACTGCTCACGACACAAGGCAACCCGAATGGGCATGTGATTTTACGTGGTGGCAAACAGACCAATTACGATTCGGTTTCTGTCGCGGAATGTGAAGAAGAGATGCAAAAAGCGCGTTTGGAACCCTCTTTGATGGTGGATTGCAGCCATGCGAACTCACGTAAAGATTACCGCCGTCAGCCGTTGGTGGCAGAAGATGTGATTCATCAAATCCGTGAAGGCAATCGCTCGATCATTGGCCTGATGATTGAAAGCCATCTCAATGAAGGAAATCAGTCTTCGGGTCTGCCTCGTGAAAAGATGCAATACGGAGTCTCGATCACTGACGGCTGTATAAATTGGTCAACGACTGAGGCATTATTACGTCGTGCGCATCAGGAACTTATTCCCTTTTTGCACAATCGTTTGCAAGGATAACAAGGATAGAACATGGCCGTAGAGTTGAATCAGTTACGCGACCAAATCGATGAAGTCGATAAGCAGATGGTGGAGCTACTGGCGCGCCGTCTGGCATTGGTGGAGCAGGTCGGGCAAGTGAAAAGTCGATATGGGTTACCGATTTATGCTCCCGATCGTGAAGCGGCAATGCTCGCTTCACGTCGAGCGGAAGCGGAAAGCAAAGGTGTTCCGCCACAACTGATTGAAGATATTTTGCGCCGAACCATGCGTGAATCCTACGCCAGTGAAAAGGACTCCGGCTTTAAATGCCTCAATCCTGAGTTACGTTCCGTGGTGATCATCGGTGGTAACGGTCAGCTTGGGCGACTATTTGGCCGTATGTTTAAACTCTCTGGCTATCAAGTCAAAGTGCTGGGTAGCCAAGATTGGGACAAAGCGGATGAACTGCTCAGTGATGCTGGCTTAGTGATAGTCACGGTACCTATCCATTTGACGCTCGGTGTTATCGAAAAGCTGCGCCAGTTGCCGGACGATTGCATTTTGTGCGATCTCACCTCAATCAAAGCCAAGCCGCTTGCCGCTATGCTACAAGTGCACAAAGGTCCAGTGGTTGGGCTGCACCCTATGTTTGGCCCTGATGTTCCAAGCCTGGCGAAGCAGGTGATTGTTTACTGTGATGGTCGAGGCAATGAACACTACCAATGGCTCTTGCAACAGTTTGCTATTTGGGGTGCAAGCTTGTGTCAGATTGATGCGACTGAACATGATCGTGGTATGACGCTTATTCAAGCTCTGCGCCACTTCACTTCCTTTGCTTATGGCTTGCATCTGACCAAAGAGAACCCGAACTTGGCACAACTGCTGAAACTCAGTTCACCGATTTACCGTTTAGAGCTTGCTATGGTCGGACGGCTATTTGGGCAAGATCCCCATCTATACGGCGATATTATTCTCTCATCACCAGAAAATATTGAGATGATCCAGCGTTTTCATCGCTGCTTAAGCGAGGCGGTTGAGTTGGTGAGCGCGGGCGATAAGGCGAGTTTTGTGGCTCAATTTGAACGAGTTAGCCAGTGGTTTGGTGATTATTCACAGCAGTTTATGCATGAGAGCCAAAACTTGCTCAAACAAGCGAATGATGCGATCCACAGAGGTTAACGCATCATTCGCCTCTCACCGTCACTCTCACTGTCAATAACATCCCAAGTCCATTTGGGCTTGGGATTACTCATGCAGTCCTAAATCAGAAAGATGCTCTAAGTCTCGGTGCAGTAAGCTGTCATCGCCCACATTCAACTCCACTAAGCGACGTAAGTGCGCAATGCTTTCAATATCAATATGGCTGATCGCCATTCGAATGATCCGCTCTTGGATACTGATGACTTTTGCGCTGAGGGATATGGTTACATCGCTTTCTGGTAGGCTAAAAACCACATCCACTAAAGCGTGAGTATCTAAATCCGGCTCATCTTCTGACCAGAGCAGCAAGCCGTGTAGCGATAGATCCTGAATGCAAGTCGACAGTTGTTTATCGCCTTGGCTTAGGGTGGCTGGCGCTTGATACAGGATGCGTGAAAAGCGACGTTTTTCGATCATGGCGTTCTCTCTGACAAAGACGACGTATAGATAGGACAAGCATAGCAAAGGGTACATTAAATCACCGGATGTATGCTGAAATAAGCTTACTCAATCACAAACTCGGTTTCTGTGGAGCAAAAGAAAAGGCCGCATGGCGACCTTTTCTGAGAGTGATACCCGACGGTATTTTACTTGGTAATGCGCTTGTACTTAATACGGTGAGGCTCTGCTGCTTGCGCGCCCAGAGTCTGCTTCAGCCACTCCATGTACTCGGTGTAGTTACCTTCGTAGAAGTTCACTTTACCTTCATCACGGTAATCTAGGATGTGGGTGGCAATACGGTCTAGGAACCAACGGTCATGCGAGATCACCATAGCACAGCCCGGGAATTCTAGTAGCGCTTCTTCCAGAGCACGCAGCGTTTCGACGTCCAGATCGTTGGTAGGTTCGTCGAGTAACAGCACGTTGCCGCCCGCTTTAAGCAGTTTGGCCAAGTGGACACGGTTACGCTCACCACCAGACAGCTCGCCAATCACTTTTTGCTGATCAACGCCTTTGAAGTTAAAGCGTGAACAGTAAGCACGAGCAGGGATTTCGAAGTTGTTGATGCGAATGATATCCGCACCTTCAGAAATCTCTTGGAATACGGTGTGCTTGTCGTTCATGCTGTCACGGAACTGATCCACTGAGGCTAGTTTCACAGTATCACCCAGCTCGATGGTGCCTGAATCCGGCTTTTCTACACCGCTCAGCATTTTGAATAGGGTTGATTTACCCGCACCGTTCGGGCCGATGATGCCGACAATCGCGCCTTTTGGCATGCTGAAAGAAAGATCATCAATCAGAACACGACCATCGAATGATTTGGTGAGGTTTTTCACTTCAATCACTTTGTCACCTAGGCGCTCACCAGGCGGGATGAACAGCTCGTTGGTTTCGTTACGTTTTTGGTGCTCAGTATTTTGCAGCTCTTCAAAACGTGCCATACGCGCTTTCGATTTAGCCTGACGACCTTTTGGATTCTGACGAACCCATTCCAGCTCTTTCTCAATGGTTTTTTGGCGCGCTTTCTCTTGAGACGCTTCTTGCTTCAGACGAGCATCTTTTTGCTCTAGCCATGAAGTGTAGTTACCTTGCCATGGAATACCTTCACCACGGTCAAGTTCCAGAATCCAGCCCGCAGCGTTATCGAGGAAGTAACGGTCGTGGGTAATCGCGACCACAGTCCCTGCGTAATCGACTAAGAAACGCTCCAGCCAAGCCACTGATTCGGCATCCAAGTGGTTGGTGGGTTCGTCGAGCAGCAGCATGTCTGGATTTTCCAGCAGAAGACGACAGATCGCCACACGACGACGCTCACCACCAGAGAGGAATTTCACTTGCGCATCCCATTCCGGCAGACGCAGTGCATCGGCGGCACGCTCTAGAGCGTTATCTAGGTTGTGGCCATTTTTCGCTTGGATCAGCGCTTCCAGTTCACCCTGTTCTTTAGCCAGAGCATCAAAATCTGCATCAGGCTCAGCGTACGCGGCATAAACTTCATCAAGACGCTTAAGCGCGTAAGCCACATCCGCAACGGCTTCTTCGACAACTTCACGTACGGTTTTACTCTCATCCAACTTAGGCTCTTGGGGCAGATAACCCACTTTCAAACCGGGTTGTGGACGAGCTTCACCGTCGATGTCTTTGTCAATGCCTGCCATGATACGCAGCAGGGTCGATTTACCCGCACCGTTAAGGCCCAGAACACCAATTTTGGCACCCGGGAAGAAACTCAAGGAGATATCTTTCAGAATTTGACGCTTGGGTGGCACAATCTTGCTCACCCGAGACATGGTATATACGTATTCAGCCATTGCCGATCGTTCCTAATCTTTCAAACGGAATAAAGTCGCCATTCTATACCAAAGCAAGACTTTTTGTTACTAGAGCACCCGCATTTCAGCCTGTGTAAAAAATTCTTAATCGCTTTCTTATCTAATGAGAGTGGAGCGCGAACTCTTTGCACTCAGCCAATACAATTACCCTTGATTCACCAAGGTGTTAATGATGAATAAGTCGATTAATATGCAAAGATTTTATTTCATCGTTCGCGATAGTGGGAAATTCAATAAAATGTTGCATTATTTGCGTTAAGTTTACTTCACTTGCCTTTACATTTATGGCGAGATTACGCGTAATAATTTGTTATCACACTGATTTTAAGGATGAGATCTCATGACGCGCCTGACGGTATTTAAGCCGCGTAGCCTTGTTTCGATCTTGATGTTCACCACGGTATGGGCAGTGGGCTCAGCGAGCGCCAGTACTTTGGATTTGGAAGCGCAGAGAGCTCAATATGATAAAGCGCAGCGTTGGTTGGACGAAAAGAATGTCGCTCAATACCAACGTATTCGTAAGCAGATCGATAGCTATCCCTTAACCCCTTATCTCGATTATCGCGCTTTTCTTATCGATCTCGGCAGTAAGCCGCCGATCGCAGTACGCAATTTTATCGATAGTCATAAAGAGTACCCTTTTTCAGCTCGGATCGCTGCGCCCTATTTAGACGCTTTAGCGCGCAGCAAAAAATGGTCGGCATTGCTGCAATTTCAAACTCAACTGCCCAATGGCGAAACTTACCAATGCCATTACTACAACGCCAAACTGCAAACCGGAAAGCGTAATGAGGCGTTTGAAGGTGCGAAAAAGCTGTGGCTTAACGGTGCCAGTATCGCCGATGCTTGTGATCCGTTATTTGCCGAGTGGGATCGCGTTGGGGGCTTGAGTGACGATTGGGTTTTAAAACGGGCTTTACTCGCTTTTGAAGGCCGTAACCGTAACCTCATCGTCTATCTACAGAAGAAGCTGGATGGCAAAAAATCACAAGCTAAAGCGCAAGGCATGCTTGAGCTATTTGATAAACCTGAGCGAGTGTTAGCTTACAGCCGTAAAGCATCGCAAGATCCGATTAATCAAAAGTTAGCAGAGTTGGCGTTACAAAAGTGGGCAAGATCAGAGCCTCAAGAAGCGCAAGCTGTCTTCAATGATGTCGCGAAAGCCCAAGGCTGGAATCAAGAGCAGAAAGGGCGAGTAGCTCGTTTTATTGCAATCCGTTTGATGGATACTGAAGAGGCTGCGATTGCTAAATGGCGTGATGAGGTGACTCGCACTAGCCAAGATGTGCGTTTGATTGAAGCGCGTATTCGACTAGCACTGCGTGAGAATGATTGGCGTGGTTTGAGTCAATGGATTGCGGTGTTACCAGAGCAAGAGCGTAAAACTCTGCGTTGGCAATATTGGCAAGGTCGCAGTGAAATCGCGCTGGGTAAGAAAAAAGAAGGTACCGAGCGCTTAAAAGCTTTGCTTGGACAACGCAGTTTTTACAGCGTAGCGGCAGCCAAAATTTTGCAGCAGTCGGTCAATTATCCGACCAGTACAGTAACGCTGGATATGAAGCAGATTAAAGCTCATAAAAAAGCGCTGGCCAGAATTGATGAACTGATTGCCTTGGATAAAGTGCCGGCGGCAAAAAGTGAATGGCGTTGGTTGCTTGATCGAGTTTCTCAGAAAGAAAAAGAGATGTTGGCAGCGTATGCCGCAGATTCAGGTTGGTATCAGATGACCATTGCGGCGACCATTTCCGCCAGCCTCTGGGATAACAATCAACTGCGTTTTCCTGTCGTACATCAGAACTTGTTTACCTTGCATGGTCGAAAAAATGGTGTAGATCCGATCACATTAATGTCTTTAGCCAGACAAGAAAGTGCGCTTAACCCAGATGCGCAATCACCTGTTGGCGCACGGGGCTTAATGCAGATTATGCCGGATACTGCGCGCTACACGGCAAGGAAATACCAATTGAGCTACTCCAATCCTGACGAACTCTATCAAGTGGGTAAGAATATTGAGATCGGTAGCCGTTATCTCAGCAGTTTGCTTGAGCGTTATGACCAGAACCGAATCTTGGCTTTTGCTGCCTACAATGCAGGACCAAGTCGGGTCGATAGTTGGTTGAAACGTAGCCAAGGTAAGCTGGATGCGTATGGCTTTATTGAAGCAATCCCCTTTGCTGAAACCCGCGGTTATGTGCAGAACATTTTGATGTTTGAAACCTACTATCGGGATTTGATGGGCGTACAAGGTCGCTTCTTGAATGAGCATGAGTTAAATACAAAGTATTGATTCCTCAACTTGCTGCACTACAATAAGCCGGTGTATCACTTAACGAGTACAACTATGGTACAGCAACCTTCTTTTAGTGAGTGGCAGCAAGTGTTGGATCTGGTTAAGCAAGCCGTGCAGCAAGATCAGCACGAAATGCTACTGACCATGTTGATGACGCCGGATGAGCGTGAAGCATTAGTAGCTCGAGTGAATATTGTGCATGAGCTGCTGCAAGGCGAGCTCTCTCAGCGCCAAATAAGCCAAATGCTTGGGGTTGGGATTGCAACCATCACGCGTGGTTCGAATGAGCTCAAGTCACGGAGTGAAGATGAGAAAGCGGCATTAGCTCAACTGCTTATGCCGCCTCCATCCTCAGAAGCCTAATGACATCACTGGCTAAGCCGAGTGTTTTTTGAGGAACTCGATCAGTTGAAGTGAATGAGAGCTTCAACTCATACTCACTAAGCTGACGGATAATGTTCTGGATTAATAAAGGGGATCAGAGCGAGAATTAAGGCCTGATGATAAACCGTGCTGCGGGTGAGATGGTGGCGGGTTAAAAGGCCAATGGCTCCGCCTTTTTGTTTAATATTCTCAGTTCCAAATACTTCATCCATCACATCGCCGAGCTCTTTAGCTTGGCGTAGACGCTCTAATACCAGTGGTGGCAACATCAAACAGGCACTGCGTGATTCTCCGCGTTGCTGGTCTGATTCCACAATCATCCACGCAAAGGTTTTGTTCTCTTCGATGCCCGCTTCCAATCCGACATAATACTCTGCACCAGGGTGGCGCTGTTTGGCATTTCGGACTCGGTTGAGGGCTCCTTGCTTGGTTTCCTCGTCACTCATGGGCTGATCGGCGACTTCGCTCGGTACTGATACGCCAATAAATTCCCATTCTTGATCTGGAAATACGGTGCTAAAGGCACTTCTAACGGCATTCACTTTGGCTGGGTTCTGTGAAGCAATAATGATCTTGCGCATAACTCTTCTTTTTATGATTGGAGGCATGAAGCCATGGGGAGATCTCGCTTAGGCTCATTGGATAACCAAAGTAGAAGCCTTGCATGTAATCGCACTCATAATCGGCCAACCATTGATGCATAGTTTCACTCTCAATGCCTTCAGCGGTCACTTTCATGGATTGAGAGTGGCAGAGATCAATCAGTGGACGAATAACATTTTGTTTGTTGGTGGCGATGAGTGTATCCAAAAAATGGCGATCAAACTTAATCTTTTGTACTGGATACTGCACCAACTGAGTAATAGAGGTATAGCCTGAGCCAAAATCATCAATCGTTAACCCATAGCCAAGACGCGAGAGTTCGTGCAGCAATGGGAAGCTTTGCGAATCTGCGGCAAACGTTTCTGTGATTTCAAAATCGATCCATGCGGGAGAAACGCCAAACTGCTCAGCCTGTCGATGGATAAATTGAGCCAATTTCAGCGAATTGAGTTCTGCCGAAGAGAGGTTGATCGACACCTGGATCGGCTCTTTCACTATGGCTTGTAGAGTTGATATCTCTTGAAAAGCTTTTGAAATGACCCAGCGGTCGATCGTGCCAAACAATCCAGTTTGCTCTGCAATTGGAATGAACTCTTCTGGCGACACTTCACCGAGCAATTCAGATTGCCAGCGCAGCAATACTTCGAAGCCCACTAAGCGTTTCCCTGAGCAAGTAAAGTAAGGTTGATAAGCCAAATTGAACTCTTGATCAAATAACCCTAAGCGCAGTGCTCGTTCAATATTATTGCGCCGCTGTACTATTTGATCTAGCGCCTGCGAATAGTAAGCGACTTGGTTTTTGCCCGCATTTTTCGCTTGATACATGGCGGTATCGGCATTGAGCAGCAATTTCTCAATGTGTTCGCCATCTTTAGGGAAAGTCGCAATACCAATACTGGCAGTAATGGGAAAATGGCTAAGTGGTGAGTTGTCTTTATTTTGGATCGGTGCCAACAAGCGTTGAGCAAAGATCTTCGCACAATCATTAAACCGTTTGGGGGAGACGAGCAAAATAGCAAACTCATCACCAGATAAACGGGCCGCAATACTGTAGGTGTTATGGCTGGCCTCAAAATTTTTACATAACTGGCGAACGTGGGTCGCGAAGCTGACCAGTAAGGAATCACCGATTTGGTGACCATACTTATCATTAACGTACTTGAAGTTATCTAAGTCGATATACATGACCCAGATATGCTGAGTATCGTAACAACGTGATAGCAGCAGATCGGCTTGAACTTGAAATTGATAGCGGTTAGCCAGCTTGGTGAGGTGATCGTTTTCCGCAAGTGCTTTCGTGCGTTGATAGGTTGAATGAAGTTCGCTGTACATAGCGTAAAAACGCGAGGAAAGCCGCCCAATTTCATCGTCAGTATTGAGTTTTTCAATGTTCTTACGTTGGTTGTTTTCCACCTCTTCAAGCTGTTTATCCAAATGCAGGATCGGATTGATCACATGGCGATAGAGAAGGAGCAGTAGCATGAGTACCGTCACCAGTGCCGAAACGCCAAAAGAGAGTAAAAGTTCGCGCTGAATGGAGTGAAGCTGGGCGTTAATCAGTTTCGGTGCAGGGTCGAGTATGGCGTAAAAGCCCGGTTGTAATTCAACCGATTGCAATAAGCCCGTGCGGTAGCTCGGAGGTGAATGCGTAAAAAATATCGGGCTCTGGTTATCAAATTCAATTTTTTTACGCAGTTGGCTGAACTGCTCAAGCACCACATACACCACCACAAAAAACACGTCTTGGCGGTTATAACTGAGCGGCGTTGAGAGTGTCTGAGTATCCAACATATCGTAGCGAACCAAAATATCTTCACCCGCTGAGTTGACGGTGTAGCTGATATCAGAGTTTTTTTGTGTGGATGCAAAACGCTGTTTGATGTACGCCATCACCTTAGGGTCAAGCTCGGCAAATGGATCGGAGCTATTTTCCGCATAATAAAGCAGCTCTTCATGGCCATTGAGGATCGATAACGACACGAGCTGTTTTTCATTCGGCTGCAAAATTTGCAGGGTTTCACGTAAGTTATCCACCAGTTCTAGTTCGCGGTAAGGATTTTTTTCTAAAGAGAAGTAGTGGCGGATGATGTCACTTTTGGCCAGCGTGAAGGCATAACTGCTGACGAGCGACTGAGCTTGTCGATAGTGGCTGGCTAACTTTTCAATATTCAACTGCAGGTAACTGTCGGTTCTTTTTAGCAGCGCATTTTTCTGACTGGTGTAAATGATGTAGCTTGATGCGGCTGCACTGAGCAGGATCACCGGTGCAATCAGTAACAGAATTCTATGGTTTAGCTTCATATTGGTAAGTCACACTGCTGATGATTTTGGCACGCAGACTGAGGTTTTTCGCCGAGAGTTCGCTGTAGATTATTCCCTCCGCCAATCGCTGCTCTGGGAGATAAATCGAGAGATCTTCTCGGTGCTCTACAGGGAGCAAAGCGCGTGCTTTGTAGTTTGGGCTTGCAGCTCGAATATATTCGGCATTGATTGCGGCAATGTCAGGTTTCATCAAGAAATCCAAAAAAGCTTTGGCCTGCACTGTGTTGGGAGAAACGCTATTTACGGCCATACAATCAACCCACAAATAAGGGCGGCCTTCTGGAACGCTAAAGTCCCAGTCTTGAGTATTGAAGAAGCGGTTCAGTGAATAGTGATCGCCACTGTAAGAGACCGCCATATGTAGATTGTCGGTTTGTGGGTGGCTGCGTACATAGCTCAATACATACTCATAGGTCAGGATATGGGGATTGGCGGCGTCTAAGAGACGATACGCTTGCCTTAGTGTGTCGATAGAATCGGTAATGGGAGAGGCGTTGAGCATGTACAGTGCAGGCAGTAGTGTTTCGACACTGTCTTTAAGCATACCCACTCGTCCACGATGCGCCGGAGCGATATCGACGACCTCACTCCACTGCGTTGGAGGTTTATCAAACAAGCTTTTGCGATAGGCAATGCCGACTGAGCCCCAGAAATAAGGTACCGCATGGGTGCCACAAGCTTGTAGCCACATAGGGTCATTATTCGCACGATTAGGAAGGGCGGTCAGATCCTCAAAAACATTTTGCCTTGAGAAAATGAACGCGGAGACGTTATCCAACACCATGATGTCAAAGGGCAGTTGTACGCTTTTGAGCATTAATAAACTGCGTTCATCATCATTATCGAAATGGTAGAGATTAACGGAGACGCCGGTTTTTTTATGCCATGCCTCAACTACGCTTGGTGCAATCGTATCTTCCCAAAGGTAGACATTCAGTTCCAAAGCGCTGGCTTGATAACAGACAGTATTCAATACCATCAGCGACAGAAAGCGTTTGATCATTTGTGAATACGATACCCATTCGTTACAAAAATTGGTCACGATCCGACAAATAACCTAATAGCGTAAAAGCCAATATTTTGGCTACGCTGACAGCCTGGATCACCTAACTCTATGTATAATTTGGTCGCATTATAATCAGAGCGGGTGAAGCTGTCAGCTTAAAAGGTTCAATTTATTGACGCTAAATGAATTTCACCTGAGTGGGTTTGACGTTTTCACTAGGGTAGCAGCCGAGCACTTTGAGGTGTCGAGTCAGTTGAGTGAGTTCTGCCAACGCTTGCTGCATCTCATCGGAGTCAATGTGCGCTTCTAAATCTACGTAGAACATTTCTTCCCACGGATTACCCATAATCGGACGCGATTCCAGCTTAGTCATATTAATGCCGTAACGTTGCAGCACGAGTAAGGTTGAAACCAGCGAGCCCGCCTCTTGTGAAGTTGACATAATCAAGGTGGTTTTGGCTGGAATTTGTGGTGAAACTTCGACGGGTTTACGAGCTACCACGATAAAGCGAGTGTGATTTTCGGTTTGGTTGGCAATATTACCTTGAATCGGTTGCAGTCCGTACAGTTTTCCGCTGGCTGAGTTGCCAATCGCTGCTACATCCGCACGATTGAGCTCTTGCACTTTTTTCATGGCATCTGCAGTACTGGCGCAACTTTCTAACTTGACCCCTTTTAAGCGGCTAAGAAATTCGCTGCACTGCTGGTGAGGTTGTGGATGGGAATAGAGGACTTTCAGATCCTCCAAACGAATCTCTTGCGTGGCCACCAGGCAATGCTCTATTGGCTGCGTTAACTCACCCACTATGTACAGTGTGGTGTGCTGCAGCAAATCGTAAACTTCGTTGATGGAGCCTGAGCTGGTGTTTTCAATCGGTAGCACACCATAATCCGCATGGCCGGATTCCACGGTTCTTGCCACCTCTTTAAAATGGTCGCAGTTGAGCTCAATCAGCTCTGTATTTTTGCGGCTGAAATACTCGCGAGTCGCCAGATGTGAATAAGAGCCTTTAGCGCCTAAAAAGGCGACTCTAGCCAATGGTTTACGACTTTGTGGATTCGCAAGGTTTTGCAGATAGGATTGCTGAAGCAAAACCGAATCTTCAATGATGGTGTGGAAAATTTTGGTGATGTATTGAGGATCGAGCTGATATTTCTCTTTGCCAGCATTGATGAGTTTTACCAGTAGCTGCTGTTCACGAGCCGGATCACGTACAGGTTTCGCGGTTTCGACTTTGCTTTTGGCGACCTCAATACTCATTTTGCGTCGTTCTGACAGCAGGTTTAGCAGTTGATCGTCGAGTTCGTTTAGCCGTAAGCGAATATCGTCGAGTGAGTATTGTTTGTCTGTCATAAAGTTATCCTTATAAAAAAAGCCCCCTTAAGAGGAGGCTTTCTGTTCGTTTTTGACTTGTCTTTGAACAACGAGCGAGCCTCCAAACATTATTGGAGAAAAAAGAAGTCAAAAAAGTACAGGAAATGAGGTGTCATCAATGCATATTTATCCAAGTAAGTCACCACACAATAAGCAAGCCCCTAGAGAGCGTCAAGCAAAAAAATAGCGCCCTAAGGCGCTATCTCCCATCATTCTATTTATTCCACTTCTTCGCTCAGTTCCGTTTTATCCGCTCGGCGAGCTTCTGGTTTGTGGCGTAGTTTATTCAATTGTCGTTCGAGTTTTTGCTCTACCTCATTAATGGCGGCATACAAATCTTCGTGAATCGCAGAAGCGACTAACTGACCGCGTGGAATGCTAACGACTGCTTCAAATTTTTTCTGTTTGTTGGGCTCTTCGCTGAAGCTGGCTTGGCAGCCAATAATGTCAACTTGCCATTTTTCTAATTTTTTGAGTTTACCCTCGATATGATTGCGGATTGCAGAGGTGACTTCGATGTTTTTACCAGTGATGTTGATTTTCATAATGCTTTTTCCTCTGTGTCATCCCTTATGGGTTGAGTTCAGATTAGCGTGCTATTGCGGAAATAATGTGATCTGTATCACTTTGTATTGAGGGTTTTTCTTGATGTGAAATAAACGTGATCTATCGCAAAGCTTGTGCTGAAGAGGTAAAGAAAAAGCTTGTTATCTCTTATAAAACCGCTAGATTCAGGTAAGTAGAGACTAAAAATTTCCGATTTTTTAGCGCTTTGTTTCGACCTAAAAAAGCTTAATGGATAAAAAGTCACCATATTGCTTTTGTGATGAAAGTCACTTTGGTGATGGGGCGTGTAAGAGAAACATCGCTACGCCAAATCAATAAAAATCAAAACAAAAAGAGCCACAATTGCTGTGGCTCTTTTTGTTGGTGAGTTTTAGCGCCTTATAAAGGGTTAAGCTGCATTAACTGCTTAGTTCGCTCTACCGCGTCGGTTAAACCAAGCTGCTGATAAGCCTCGAGTTGGATTTCTAAGGATTGACGTGCCGCTTCGGTATCTGGATAGGTTTTTTGTAACTCTTGAGTGCGATTAATCGCCGCAATCCATGCTTCACGGCGCAGGTAGAAATCTGCGGTCGCTAAATCGTATTCCGCTAAACGGTTCTTGAGCGCAAACATTCGACGCTGCGCATCTTCTGCGTATGGGCTGTTTGGGTAACGCTGGAGCAGCTTCTTAAAATCCGCAAAGGCTGCTTTCACGGGTTCAGGATCGCGGTCACGGCGATCGATATTAAACAAGTCATGCATGAAGTTGCGATCTTGCGCCATGTGCGTCAAACCGCGCATGTAGAGTACCCAATCCATTTTTTCATGGGTTGGATTAAGGCGTGTAAAACGTTCGATGGTCGCGAGGCCAAGGGCCAAATCATCATTTTTGTAGTAGGCATAAATCAGATCGAGCTGTACTTGCTCTGAATAAGCACCAAATGGATAGCGTGAATCGAGCGCCTCTAGTTTTTCGATAGCGGTTAACCACGTTCCGCTTTGTAGAGCGGTTTGCGCTTCAGAGTACAGCTGTGATGGCGGTACATCTGGCACCACATCTGGGCTGCTAGAGCAACCAAATAACAGGGATAACGCGAGTAGGCCTGATAAAGTCTGGTATTTCATGTCAGGGTGGAGTTCCTTGCAAATCTTGCTTTTCAATAGGTGCGTAAACCGCGCGCAAATCGTTTCGTTACTTTCTTGGCAGTAACAGATACAATGTCGGCGTATTTTTCCATACTAGTGACTATTAGTCTCACGGTTTTTTAAAAAGTTCGATATGGCTCATCAGATTGAATTAACTCAAACAGTAAAAGATAGCCAGCTTGGTCAACGTCTTGATCAAGCTGTGGCTGAATTATTTACCGACTTTTCCCGCTCACGTTTAAAAGAGTGGTTGTTGGAAGGCAAGATTGCCGTGAATGGTGATGTCATCACCAAACCGCGTACCAAAGTGATGGGTGGCGAGGTGATTACCGTTCAGGCAGAACTGGAAGACGAACAGCGCTGGGAAGCGCAGGATTTGCCACTGAACATTGTGTATGAAGATGACGACATTATCGTTATTAACAAACCGCGTGACTTTGTGGTTCACCCCGGTGCTGGTCAGGCGGATAAAACCGTGCTTAACGCATTGCTGTTCCATTATCCGCCGATTGCTGAAGTGCCACGTGCAGGCATCGTCCATCGTCTCGATAAAGATACAACGGGTTTGATGGTGGTCGCGAAAACGGTTCCCGCGCAAACACGCTTGGTACGTGCACTACAAAAGCGCGACGTGACTCGTGAGTACGAAGCGATTGTGATTGGCACAATGACCGCGGGTGGCATGATTGATAAGCCGATTGGCCGTCACTCGACCAAACGTACTTTAATGTCGGTCTCTCCGATGGGCAAACATGCCGTGACCCATTACCGTGTGGCAGAGCATTTCCGTGAACATACGCGTTTGCGTCTACGTTTGGAAACGGGTCGTACCCACCAAATTCGTGTGCACATGGCTTATCTGCAACACCCACTCTTGGGTGATACGGCTTATGGTGGTCGTGCACGCATTCCGAAAGGTG
Organism: Vibrio cholerae ATCC 14035; assembly: GCF_000621645.1. Classification (GTDB taxonomy): domain Bacteria; phylum Pseudomonadota; class Gammaproteobacteria; order Enterobacterales; family Vibrionaceae; genus Vibrio; species Vibrio cholerae. Next base: position 228,428 of record NZ_KK211322.1, read on the forward strand.
CGACGGAAGAGCTGACGGAAATGATTCGTGACTTCGATCGCCAAGCACTGCACGCGGTGATGTTGAAATTTGAGCATCCGGTTACGGGGGAAGAGCTCGAATTCCATGCACCAGTGCCTGATGATATGGTTGAGATGACGCTTGCACTGCGTGAAGATGCGAAGCTAAACCGCACTGAAGAGTATTAATCATGATTCTCCCCAACTGGAATGCACCCAAACAAGTCAAAGCGTTTAGTTCGACTCGCCAAGGTGGTTTTTCGCAAGGCGCTTATCAAGGGTTAAACCTTGGTATGCATGTTGGGGACGATCCTGTACTTGTACTGCGTAATCGGCAATCGTTGGTGGAAATATCCGCGATGCCAAGCTCACCCATTTGGCTAAACCAGACCCATTCCACAGTGGTACTCGATGTTGATGCTCCGACTGAACAAGTGTTGGATGCCGATGGCCTCATCACTTCAACGCCGAATGTGGTGTGCTCAGCGATGACGGCCGATTGCCTGCCAGTATTAATGACCAATCGTACTGGTACCCAAGTCGCGGCTGTACATGCCGGTTGGCGTGGTTTGGTCAATGGTATTGTTGAACACACAGCGGCAAGAATGTCTGGCGATGTCATGGTGTGGCTTGGCCCTGCAATTGGCGCGCAGGCGTTTGAAGTGGGGGAAGATGTTTTCGCCGCTTTTGTTGCTCACCATCCTCAAGCCGAATACGCTTTCACTCCTCGTGCACAACAAGGGAAATGGCTGGCGGATATGAGCCAATTAGTCAAACTGCGTTTGCAAGAACTTGGGATTGAACAAGTCTTTGATAGTGGCTTGTGCACTTATCAGGATGCTGAGCGTTTTTATTCCTACCGCCGCGATGGAGTAACAGGACGCCAAGCCGCTTTTATTTGGCTTGAAGAGTAAGCCTTCATCCATACCCATATCAAACAACAAGAAAGTTTCCTCAACTTCCCTTGAAAATCTGGTTCGTGATAACCATCTTTCCTAACGTATTCAATTTATCTCAGATGAGGTTAGGAAGGTTGGTATGCGTCTTGACAGATTTACGAGCAAATTTCAGATCGCGATTTCCGATGCCCAGTCATTAGCGCTCGGCCGTGATCATCAATATATCGAACCTGTGCACCTGATGGTGGCTCTGCTGGATCAAAACGGCAGCCCGATCCGCCCATTACTCACCATGCTTAATGTGGATGTGATGCAACTGCGCTCCAAACTTGGCGAAATGCTCGATCGTTTACCCAAAGTCAGTGGTATTGGTGGTGATGTACAGCTCTCTTCGGCGCTTGGCTCGCTGTTTAATCTGTGTGATAAGGTTGCGCAAAAGCGTCAAGATGCCTACATCTCCTCTGAAATTTATCTCCTCGCCGCTTTGGAAGATAAAGGTCCACTTGGAACCTTGCTCAAAGAGTTCGGGCTGACCGAGAAAAAAGTCTCTGATGCAATTGAAAAAATTCGTGGAGGCCAGAAGGTCTATGACCCGAATGCGGAAGAGCTGCGTCAAGCGTTGGAAAAATTCACCATCGATCTCACTGAACGCGCTGAGCAGGGCAAACTCGATCCTGTGATCGGTCGTGATGATGAAATTCGCCGCACCATTCAAGTGCTGCAGCGTCGTACCAAAAACAACCCAGTGATCATCGGTGAACCCGGTGTGGGTAAAACTGCGATTGTGGAAGGCTTGGCGCAGCGCATCATTAATAATGAAGTACCAGAAGGCCTGCGTGGACGCCGCGTATTGTCTTTAGATATGGGCGCGCTGGTGGCTGGGGCGAAATACCGCGGCGAATTTGAAGAGCGCTTGAAATCAGTACTCAATGAGCTAGCGAAAGAAGAAGGCAATATCATCCTCTTCATTGATGAGCTGCACACCATGGTTGGTGCGGGGAAAGGCGAAGGCTCGATGGATGCTGGCAACATGCTCAAACCCGCTTTGGCGCGTGGAGAATTGCACTGTGTCGGCGCAACCACTTTAGATGAGTACCGCCAATACATCGAAAAAGATCCAGCGTTAGAGCGCCGCTTCCAAAAAGTGTTGGTGGATGAGCCCACGGTGGAAGATACCATCGCCATCTTGCGTGGATTGAAAGAGCGTTACGAACTGCATCACCATGTCGAAATCACAGATCCAGCGATTGTGGCGGCAGCGAGCCTATCGCATCGCTATATTTCCGATCGCCAGTTGCCTGATAAAGCGATCGATTTGATCGATGAAGCGGCTTCAAGCATCCGGATGCAGATTGACTCCAAACCAGAAGCTCTGGATAAGCTTGAGCGCAAAATCATCCAACTGAAAATCGAGCAGCAAGCGCTCTCTAATGAGCACGATGAAGCCAGTGAAAAACGCTTGGCGATCTTAAATGAAGAGCTGCAAGAGAAAGAGCGTGATTACGCGGAGTTGGAAGAAGTGTGGAAAGCTGAAAAGGCGGCACTCTCCGGCACGCAACATATTAAAGCGGCACTTGAACAAGCGCGGATGGATCTGGAAGTCGCTCGCCGTGCGGGGGATTTGAACCGCATGTCAGAGCTGCAATATGGTCGCATTCCAGAGCTAGAAAAGCAGCTTGATCTGGCTGCGCAAGCCGAAATGCAGGAAATGACTCTGCTACGTAATAAAGTGACGGATGCAGAAATTGCCGAAGTGCTTTCAAAACAGACTGGCATTCCAGTATCAAAAATGCTCGAAGCCGAGAAAGAAAAGTTGCTTCGCATGGAAGAAGTGCTGCATAAACGCGTGATTGGTCAAAAAGAAGCGGTGGAAGTGGTCGCGAATGCGATTCGCCGCAGTCGCGCAGGCCTTTCTGATCCAAATCGTCCGATTGGCTCCTTCTTATTCTTGGGGCCAACAGGGGTCGGTAAAACCGAGCTGTGTAAAACCTTGGCTAACTTCCTGTTTGACAGTGAAGATGCCATGGTACGTGTGGATATGTCGGAATTTATGGAGAAACACTCGGTTGCTCGTTTAGTCGGTGCGCCTCCAGGTTATGTCGGCTATGAAGAAGGTGGCTACTTAACGGAAGCGGTGCGCCGTAAACCTTACTCGGTGATTTTGCTCGATGAAGTGGAAAAGGCGCACCCAGATGTCTTCAATATTCTGCTGCAAGTCTTGGATGATGGCCGCTTGACGGACGGGCAAGGGCGCACGGTTGATTTTCGAAATACCGTGGTGATCATGACCTCCAACTTGGGTTCAAGCCGTATCCAAGAAAATTTTGCAAGGTTGGATTATCAAGGTATCAAAGAACAAGTGATGGACGTAGTCAGCAAACACTTCCGCCCTGAGTTCTTGAACCGAGTGGATGAAAGTGTGGTATTCCATCCATTAGGACAAGAGCATATTAAGTCTATCGCCTCTATTCAGTTGGCCCGCCTACGTCAACGTTTGGCAGAGCGAGATTACCAACTAGAGGTTGATGATGAGGCGCTGGATCTGATTGCTCATGTCGGCTTCGATCCGGTTTACGGTGCTCGTCCACTGAAACGCGCGATTCAGCAAAATGTGGAAAACCCACTGGCCAAATCTATTCTGGCTGGTAAGTTCCTGCCTGGTTCACCTATTTTACTATCGGTAAAAGACGGGAATATTTTCGCAAGCCAGTAGCAGATACCTTATCTATCATAAGTAAAAGAGCCACTTTGAGTGGCTCTTTTGCTTGTTAATTGAACGATGAAGTGCGTTTTTTAGTGGTTTTGCTGTTAATTTGTTCTCTTGAGCTAATAAAGCATAGAAAAAGCATTTTATTGCTTGCCAGAACGCAAAACCTCCCTATAATCCGCCCTCACTGACACGGCAGACGCCATAAGGTCTCAAGGCTAGTCAGTAAGGCTAAAACGCTTCGATGAAGAAAGTTGAAAAAAGTGTTTGACACGAAATCGATTCTCGCTAAAATGGCCGCCTCTTCTGAAGCAGACCGCCAAGAAGAGCGCTCTTTAACAATATAAACCAATCAATCTGTGTGGGCACTCGTTGATGATAATCAAAAAAGAATTATCAATGAACTGAGTGACCATTTGAATGAGCAATCATTCAGCACAGTCAATTCACTATCGAAAGATAGTATCAGTATTCATTGAGCCGAAGCGAAAGCTTCATAAAACTTTTAATTGAAGAGTTTGATCATGGCTCAGATTGAACGCTGGCGGCAGGCCTAACACATGCAAGTCGAGCGGCAGCACAGAGGAACTTGTTCCTTGGGTGGCGAGCGGCGGACGGGTGAGTAATGCCTGGGAAATTGCCCGGTAGAGGGGGATAACCATTGGAAACGATGGCTAATACCGCATAACCTCGCAAGAGCAAAGCAGGGGACCTTCGGGCCTT
>NZ_KK211323.1:0-94722 GCF_000621645.1 Vibrio cholerae ATCC 14035
TGGTGGAGGGGGACGGATTCGAACCATCGAAGGCGGAGTCGGCAGATTTACAGTCTGCTCCCTTTGGCCACTCGGGAACCCCTCCAGGGTGTTTTCTTTTCATTTTCTGAAAAGCTTAAGTGATGTTTTCCCAACACATCGCTCAAGTGCGGAGCGCATCTTATCAAACTCGCTCTCTCTGTAAACTGTTTTTTTAGCAAATTGAATCGAATGATGGCTTTTTGGGCAAAGACGCAAATAATTGACCATTTTAGCTGCTTAAGTCACAGCGAACCTTACACTTTTACTGGCAATCTTTACGTTCCTTGACGTTTCAGTTGCGTATAACTCGCTACAATATAAACGGATTTTTTAGACACTAAGCCAAATCATGAACAAAAACACTGTACTTTCATTGACCTTACTGACCCTGCTAATGAACAGCGCTGTGCTATCGGCCAAAGAGCCGAACCAGCCGCCCGCGATTTCTGTTGTGACAGAGTCGGTTCAATCTCAGCAAATTTCTCAATCTCTTTCTGTTGTGGGTAAGCTTAAAGCCGAGCAATCGGTCGACATTGCCGCTGAAGTGGCGGGTAAAGTGGACATGATTGCGGTGCAAGCCAATCAGCAAGTTAAAAAAGGTCAGATTCTGATCAAATTGGATGATGACAAAGCTCAAGCGGCCTTGGTGGAAGCTAAAGCTTATTTACAAGATGAGCAGCGTAAACTGACGGAATACGAGCGCTTGCTAAAACGTAATGCGATTACGCCCACGGAAATTGATGCACAGCGCGCCCGAGTGGAGATTGGTCAAGCGAGATTGAATGCCGCTCAGGCCAATTTGGCCGATTTACACATTACTGCTCCTTTTGATGGCACGGTTGGGTTTATCGATTTTAGCCGCGGTAAGTGGGTGAGTGCGGGCTCTGAATTACTGACGCTGGATAATCTTTCCTTGATGCGGCTCGACCTGCAAATTCCAGAACGTTATCTGCCACAGTTAAGCAAGGGCATGAAGGTGCAAGGCAGTAGCGAAGCGTGGCCAAACGTGCAGTTTGAAGGTTCGGTGGTGGCTGTGGATTCGCGTATCAATCAAGAAACCTTAAATTTACGAGTGCGCGTGCATTTCCCCAATCCAGATCAGCGCCTCAAGCCGGGCATGTTGATGTCGGCACGCATCCATTTCCCCGCTATTAGTGCGCCGATTATTCCTGTGCAGGCCCTTGAGTACTCCGGCACCAAACGTTTTGTTTACGTGATTGGTGAAGACAATGTAGCCAAACGACGTGAAGTGAGCCTGGGCGCTCGGGTTGAAAATCAGGTCGTGATTGAGAAAGGCTTACAGATTGGCGAGAAAATTGTCGTTCAAGGCATAGTCAATATGCGTGACAACGCGCGTGTTAGCGAAGTCACCGTAGAAGGGCGTCCGCTGAAGAAGGATGACAAATAATGTGGTTGTCAGATGTATCGGTAAAGCGCCCTGTCGCAGCGTTAGTACTGAGTATGTTGCTGTGCGTGTTTGGTGTGGTCTCTTTCACTAAACTTGCAGTACGTGAAATGCCGGATATTGAAAGCCCTGTGGTATCGGTTTCCACCCGTTATCAAGGCGCTTCGGCCACCATTATTGAAAGTCAGATCACCAGCGTGCTAGAGGATCAATTAGCGGGCATCAGTGGGATTGATGAGATTACCTCAGTTAGCCGCAACGGAATGTCTCGTATCACGGTGACCTTCGAGCTTGGTTATGATCTCAATACCGGTGTGAGTGACATTCGTGATGCGGTGGCTCGGGCGCAGCGTTCACTGCCTGAAGAAGCGGACGATCCGCAGGTGTTCAAGAATAATGGCTCTGGTCAGGCGTCGGTCTATATCAATCTCAGCTCCTCAGAAATGGATCGCACTCAGTTGACCGATTACATCGAGCGGGTGTTGCTCGATCGGTTTAGCTTGATCTCCGGTGTGAGTTCGGTGGATGTCTCTGGCGGCCTCTATAAAGTGATGTATGTACGCATCAAGCCAGAACTGATGGCGGGGCGCGGCGTTGCGACCAGCGATATTTCTGATGCACTCAACAAAGAGAACCTCGAAAGTCCCGGAGGTCAGGTTCGCAACGATTCGACCGTGATGTCGGTGCGTACCGCGCGCGGTTATCAATCTGCTGAAGATTTTGAGTATCTGGTGGTGAAACGTGCCAGTGATGGTACCCCCATCTACCTCAAAGATGTCGCGGATGTGTTTATTGGGGCGGAAAACGAAAACTCGACCTTTAAAAGTGATGGCATCGTCAACGTGAGCATGGGGATTGTGCCGCAATCCGACGCGAACCCGCTGGAAGTGGCGAAGCGCGTGCATGAAGAAGTGGATAAGGTTCAGCAGTTTTTACCCAAGGGTACCCGTTTAGCCATTGACTATGACTCAACGGTGTTTATTGAGCGCTCAATAAGCGAGGTGTATAGCACACTCTTTATCACGGGTGGCTTAGTGATTTTGGTGTTGTACATTTTTATCGGCCAGTTGCGAGCCACCTTAATTCCTGCGGTAACGGTTCCGGTTTCGCTGATCTCGGCCTTTATGGCTGCGTACTACTTCGGATTTTCTATTAACCTCATCACCTTAATGGCGCTGATCTTATCGATTGGTCTGGTGGTCGATGATGCCATCGTGGTCGTTGAAAATATTTTTCACCACATTGAACGGGGCGAAAAACCTCTTTTAGCCGCCTACAAAGGTACACGAGAAGTTGGCTTTGCCGTGATAGCCACGACTTTGGTACTGGTGATGGTGTTTCTGCCGATCTCGTTTATGGACGGGATGGTCGGACTCCTGTTTACTGAATTCTCCGTACTACTGGCGATGGCAGTGATTTTCTCTTCTCTGATCGCGTTAACGCTGACGCCAGTGCTTGGCAGTAAGCTTTTAAAAGCCAATGTAAAACCGGGACGCTTTAATCAGTTGATTGATAGGCTGTTCGCACGACTGGAATCGGGCTATCGCCAAGTGGTAAGCCGAGCCATTCGTTGGCGTTGGGCGGCGCCGGTTGTGATTGCGGCTTGTATTGGTGGTAGTTATGGTTTGATGCAACTGGTGCCAGCTCAGCTAACCCCTTCCGAAGATCGCGGTGTGATTTTCTCTTTTGTGCGTGGTGCTGATGCCACCAGTTATAACCGCATGGCGGCTAATATGGATTTGGTTGAGCAGCGGTTGATGCCCTTATTGGGTCAAGGCTTTTTGAAATCGTTTAGTATTCAATCACCTGCTTTTGGTGGTAACGCCGGTGACCAAACCGGTTTCGTGATCATGATCCTTGAGGATTGGAATGATCGCACCGTTACTGCTCAGGAAGCATTAAGCCAAGTACGTAAAGCCTTAGCGGGCATTCCTGATGTGCGGGTATTCCCATTCATGCCCGGTTTTCGTGGGGGCTCTAATGAGCCTGTACAGTTTGTGCTTGGTGGCTCGGATTATAGCGAGCTCAAAACGTGGGCTGAGAAGTTAGAAGAGGAAGCGGAGAAGTCACCGTTTATGACGGGGGCTGATATCGATTACTCAGAAAAAACGCCAGAGTTGGTGGTGACGATTGATAAGCAGCGCGCGGCGGAATTAGGAATCAGCGTAAAATCGATCTCCGATACACTAGAGGTGATGCTGGGTGGCAAAAAAGTGACGACCTTCGTTGAGCGTGGTGAAGAGTATGATGTGTATCTGCGTGGGGATGAAAACAGCTTCAACAATGCGGCGGATTTAAGCCAAATCTATATGCGAACCGCAACCGGTGAACTGGTGACACTGGATACGGTGACGCGTATTGATGAAGTGGCGTCAGCGATTCGTTTGGCGCACTACAATAAACAGAAATCCGTTACCATTACCGCAAACCTAGAAGCTGGGTACACGTTAGGGCAAGCGCTCGATTTTCTTGACCAAAAAGCGCAAGAGATACTGCCAAATGATATCTCCGTTAGCTACTCGGGGGAGTCGAAAGATTTCAAAGAGAACCAATCAAGCGTAGCCATTGTGTTTGCTCTGGCGCTGCTGGTTGCTTATTTGGTGCTGGCTGCTCAGTTTGAAAGCTTTATCAACCCGCTGGTGGTAATGCTGACGGTACCTATGGGAGTATTTGGCGGTTTCCTTGGGCTGTTTGTTATGGGACAAGGGATGAACATTTACAGCCAGATTAGCATGATCATGCTGATTGGTATGGTCACCAAAAATGGCATTTTGATTGTCGAATTTGCTAACCAACTGCGTGATCGCGGTGTTGAGTTTGAAAAGGCGATCATTGATGCATCGGCGCGCCGTTTGCGTCCAATCCTGATGACGGCTTTTACGACACTGGCTGGCTCTATTCCTTTGATCGTCTCAACAGGTGCAGGCTATGAGAGCCGAATTGCGGTCGGTACGGTGATTTTCTTTGGGATGGGGTTTGCAACCTTAGTGACCTTGTTGGTGATTCCTGCCATGTATCGCTTGATTTCCGGTTCAACCCAAGCCCCCGGTCATGTTGAAGCAGAGCTCAACCATGAGCTGCAACAAGATGTGAAAGGCCGCGCTCAACACTAAAATTGGTTATCCCATCGCTTTGTACGGTGGGAAGATTTATATCTGCTGCAATGGATGGATATTGTTGTATTAGCAATATCCATCCATTTTTTGTTTTCCTATCCTTATCCTATTGATGCAGCCGTGTTATTTACGTTGATGATTATGCACTCGATGACCACCTAGCTGCAACTTTAAGTCTTTTGGGCATTTAACGAAGATGTCAACCTTCATTTATTAGTAAATATGCCCTGTCGTATTATTGATTCAAATCGATGGCTTTTAATACTAATACAATAAATAAAACTACTTTCATTTTACTGCTTTAGTTCTAATTAATATCCAGCTCAATTATGAGACAGACATTATTGGTAAGCTTGGGATACTCTGATAATGAGTAGATTGCGTATTACTTTAACAATATTAAATCATGTGCGTAGTTAGGGTATGAAGGTTAAAGGTTTATCAGTATTAGTCGTGTGTACAGGTAATTTGTGTCGTTCGCCAATGGCAGAGATTATTTTACGCGATAAGATTCGGCAAAAACGCTTGAATATCCAAGTGCGTAGTGCTGGCACGCTAAAGACAGGAAAAACAATGCCTGATGATAAAGCGTTACAAGCGTTACAGGATTATGGGTATCACCCTATGGTCAACCCAGTCCAGCAAGTGACTCAACAAGACTTTATCGAGCATGATTTTATCTATGCAATGGATAGGACCAATCTTGCTGATTTACTCGATATTTGTCCTGCTGAGCATAAAAACAAGCTGGCTCTTTTTCTTAGCAAGGCGAATCGACAAGAAAAAGAAGTACCCGATCCTTATCGGCGTAGTAGTGAATTTTTCCAACGTACAGCTTTGTTGATTGAATCTGGAGCGGTGGCTTTGGTTGATTCTTGGCAAGAGCAGGGGATAAATGCGTGCAACGAAAATTTATCTCAATAACTTAGTCGCTTTTGGGTGTGTCTAAAAGATAAGTTGGAATGAAAATAAACTAAAGTTTATATCGCGCTTAAACTATATGTTTATTTTTCTGTTCCTTTAAGAAGGCCATAAATTTTCAAGTAAATAAGATTGTTTATAACGACGAATTTAAATAATAAGCTGACATACATGGGTAATCTCCCTCGTTGAGATTTAATACAACAACACGAAATAATTCAGTGTTCGCTTATGTATATGTTCCTCATTTAAGGAGCAGTGGGACTTTATTGCTTGAATTTTGTGAAATTTCTTTTTTAAAGAGGATGTGGGGAAGTGAAAAAAGTTCTCATCGTATTTGGTACGCGCCCAGAGGCAATCAAAATGGCACCTCTGGTGCAGCAACTCTGTCAAGACAATCGTTTTGTCGCCAAGGTATGTGTAACGGGCCAACACCGTGAGATGTTAGATCAGGTATTAGAGCTGTTTTCGATTACGCCTGATTTTGATCTCAACATCATGGAGCCTGGGCAAACACTCAATGGCGTGACCAGCAAAATTTTGCTCGGTATGCAGCAAGTGTTGAGTAGTGAACAGCCAGATGTGGTTTTAGTGCATGGTGATACCGCTACCACGTTTGCTGCCTCTTTAGCCGCGTATTATCAACAAATTCCGGTAGGTCATGTTGAAGCGGGTTTGAGAACGGGCAATATCTATTCCCCTTGGCCTGAAGAGGGCAACCGCAAACTCACGGCCGCACTCACGCAGTACCACTTTGCACCTACAGATACTTCGCGTGCCAATCTGCTGCAAGAAAACTACAACGCAGAGAATATTTTCGTCACTGGTAATACGGTGATTGATGCGTTGTTGGCTGTGCGTGAAAAGATCCATACCGATATGGATCTGCAAGCCACTCTAGAGAGTCAGTTTCCAATGCTTGATGCGAGCAAAAAGCTGATTCTGGTAACAGGACACCGCCGTGAAAGTTTTGGTGGTGGCTTTGAGCGTATTTGCCAAGCGCTGATCACTACCGCAGAGCAGCATCCCGAATGCCAAATTTTGTATCCCGTGCATCTCAATCCGAATGTGCGTGAACCGGTCAATAAGCTCCTAAAAGGTGTCAGCAATATTGTCTTGATTGAACCGCAGCAGTATTTGCCTTTCGTTTACTTGATGGATCGCGCACACATTATTTTGACTGACTCTGGCGGCATTCAAGAAGAGGCGCCCTCGCTGGGTAAGCCAGTGCTGGTGATGCGTGAAACGACTGAGCGCCCTGAAGCGGTGGCTGCGGGCACGGTGAAATTAGTCGGTACCAACCAACAACAAATTTGTGATGCGTTAAGCTTACTACTGACTGACCCACAGGCTTATCAAGCCATGAGTCAGGCACACAACCCTTATGGGGATGGTAAAGCCTGTCAACGTATTGCGGACATTTTAGCGAAATAGACTCATCAGGGGATGACAGATGTTTAATAAAGTTTCAGTGATTGGCCTAGGTTATATTGGTCTGCCAACAGCAGCCGTTTTGGCCTCTCGTGGTTTGGATGTGGTCGGTGTTGATGTCAACGCCCATGCAGTGGATACCATCAACAAAGGCGAGATTCACATTGTGGAGCCGGATCTTGATATCGTGGTACGCAGTGCTGTCATGACCGGGAAACTCAAAGCGACATTAACAGCTGAGCCTGCCGATGCGTTTTTGGTGGCCGTTCCTACACCTTTTAAAGGGGATAACCACGAACCTGATCTTAGCTACATTGAAGCGGCGGCAAAAACCATCGCTCCCGTTCTTGCTAAAGGGAACTTGGTGGTTCTAGAGAGTACTTCCCCAGTAGGCACAACCGAAAAATTGGCGCAATGGCTTGCAGAAGCGCGTCCGGATCTGACGTTTCCTCAGCAAAAAGGCATCGCTGCGGATGTGAAGATTGCGTACTGCCCAGAGCGTGTGTTGCCGGGTTATGTCCTACAAGAGCTTGTGAGTAATGACCGCGTGATTGGTGGCGTGAGTAAGGCTTGTAGCGAAAAGGCTGTTGCCCTGTACAAAACCTTTGTAAAAGGTGAGTGCATTGTCACCAATGCGCGTACGGCGGAAATGGCTAAATTAACCGAAAACTCATTCCGTGATGTCAACATTGCCTTTGCCAATGAACTCTCTTTGGTGTGCAACAAATTGAAAATCAATGTATGGGAATTGATCCGCTTAGCCAACCGCCATCCTCGTGTGAGTATTCTTAACCCAGGTCCTGGTGTCGGTGGCCACTGTATTGCGGTTGATCCGTGGTTTATCGTTAATAGTTGTCCAGATGAAGCGCAATTGATCCGTACTGCACGTGAAGTCAATGATGGCAAACCTCATTGGGTTGTGGATCAAGTTAAACAAGCGGCTGACCAATTCAAAAAGCCAATCATTGCTTGCCTAGGCTTAGCGTTTAAAGCGGATATTGATGATCTGCGTGAAAGTCCAGCCTTGGATATCACTAAACATCTGGCTGAAAGCAAAGTGGGTCAGTTGTTGGCGGTTGAACCAAATATTACTGAACTACCTAGCAAACTTGCGAAGCAAGGTATCGAGTTGGTTTCTCTAGAGCGCGCGCTTGAGCTCGCCAATATCGTTGTCGTGCTGGTCGATCACAAAGAATTTAAAGCGGCGGATAAAACCGAGTTTGCTAAGAAAGTGGTGATTGATACTCGCGGAGTGGTGGCATGAGTTCACCTTGGGAGCTGATTAAAGCTGATCTTTATCGGCATACTGGGCAGGTAAGTATTGGGTTAGTCGTAAAGCACCTACTACTCAATGCGGGTTTCGCCTACATGTTCTGGTTTCGGTTATGTCGTAGTAAGAATGTGTTGATCCGCACTGTAGCTCGTCTTATGCATCGCATTCTGTCAGTGCGTTATCAGATCCAACTCCCAAAAGAGACTCAAGTCGGCCCGGGGTTATACCTCGGGCATGCCACTGGGGTCATTGTTAATAGTACCGCTAAGATTGGTGCCAATTGTAATTTGAGTCCCTTTACTGTGATTGGCTCAAATCAAGGACAAGCCGCAACGGTAGGGGACTGTGTATATATTGGTCCGCATGTCTCGATCGTTGAAGATATCACGATTGGCGATGGTTCTATCATTGGTGCGGGGAGCGTCGTCATTCGTGATGTTCCCCCAAACTCGGTAGTCGTGGGTAACCCCGGACGCGTACTAACAAGACCAAGCCATAAAACCTATATTCGCCACCCCGCGCCATTGGAAAGTAAGTCATGAGTAAAATATTGCTTATCATGCCACTCTCTACGCTCAATTGGGGGGAGAAAAATCTTGGTGGTGTGGATTCAGTATGCCAAATGTTGGTACGTCAACTCGCTCAGCAAGAGCGTCCATACCATTACCGAGTGTTAGCGTTTGATCCGCTCAACAATCACTCTTATTCAGGCGAGATTATCCAGTTGTCAAAACATCTGGAAGTGGTGATTTGTCCGTTGCGGGAAAAGCGATTTGGGCTGCCTTTGCCTAGCTTATTATCCAATTGGCTCCGCATCCAAGAGCAACTGAAAGACTATCAGCCAGATTTGGTTCACTCTCATCTCAACAGTTGGATGATGGGACTTGGGCAGAAAACTCGTAATGTGTTGACCTTGCATTCTTATCGCAAGATTGGGCGTAAGCCAGTTTCAAAACTCAATGATTTTGTTTATGAACAAATCATTCCATGGGTAAGTCATTTTTCCGTCGATTTTTATACTTGTGTTGGCGAAGAGTTGCGTCAAGCGTTATCTCTGGAGACGAATAAGTCAATTCAAGTGATTGGCAATCCAGTCGATCCTGACTATTTCTCTGCCAACTCTGCGAACCAGAATCTGCCCCAGAATGAAGTCAATTTAGTCACTTGTGCATTGATTACTCGACGCAAGCGTATTGATCGAGCCATTGTATTACTGCGTGAGCTAAAACAGCGAGGGCAAGCGGCTACTTTACGTATTATCGGACTCAATATGGATTCTGCTTATTACGCGCAATTGCAGCAATTGATCAAAGAGTATGAGCTTGAACAAGATGTCATTTTTCTTGGCAAACTTAATCAGCGTGAAATTGTACAACAGTACCAACAAGCGAATATTGGAATATTTACGTCACAACAAGAAACGTTCGGCTTAGCGCCATTGGAAATGATGGCGGCGGGCTTGCCATTAATTAGTACTCCTGTCGGGATTTTAGGTGAACGGCAAGCAACGTTTGACCAGTTAGGGGTGGTTTTTATGCAAGAAGGGCAGGAAGCGATGATTGCTGAGCGAATCAGTCAGATAAAAATAACGGATACTCAAGCGATTCAAACCTATTTGCGCGATCAATTCGCAGTAGAAAATGTGATTGAACATTACCAGAATCTATATCGAGAGGTACTGAGTTGATTGCTAGTCTACTCAAATATGCTCCTGTTCAGGTCTTTTCCGCTCTGAGTGTCTTTGCTCTGATCGCTGTACAAACTCGCTTTCTCTCTCCGGAACATTATGGTGTGTTGGCGGTAGCGATGGTGGTGCTCGAACTCGTGCGTGCTTTTAGTGCTCAGTGGCTCAACACGTCGATGTTACGTCTTTACCCTGGGTATTCAGATAGGGAGCAAGTCCAACTCGTTCAAAGCATTTCACTGCTGGTCATCATCGGATCTTTGCTTGGCTTTATTGTTATTGCCGCGACTTTATTTATCAGCAATTGAATTGGGAACGATTATTGGTACTGAGTGCTTTATTGTCGGTTAAATCGATATTTCAATACCAGTTAGAATTAAGTCGCTTAAATGAGCGATTGAGCGTTTATCGTCAAGCGACCGTATTGCAGTCAATTTCAGCGGTAGTGCTCTCCATCCTTTCGCTCTCTTGGGCGGCGACTATTGAGTCTGCGTTATTTGCTTTAACCTTGAGCTTTGGCATTGGGGCTTTGTGTCTGGGTTTACCTCAGCGGCCTAAATGGCATATTGCAATGTTAAAGCGTTTGCTTGCTTATGGTATTCCGATCATGTTGGCTGGGGGAATTGGTGTACTGGGTGGACGAATCGATCGTTTATTTATCGCTCATTTTGTTGGGATGAATGAAACCGGTGTTTATGCTGCGCAAGCTAACTTATTGATGGGGGTTTTGGGGCTCGTTTTTATGGTGATTTCTATGCCTCTCTACCCTAACTTAGCCAAACATGCGGAAGATAAAATCGCTCTTGTGAGTCAGCATAAAACCTATCTGCATTTACTGGTTACCCTTACTTTTCCAGCTTTACTTGGTCTTGGCATATTACAAGATGAGATCATTAGGCTCTTTTTGGGTGAGCAATATCTGAGTCGTTCTAGCGAACTATTCTGGGTGTTAGCGATCGCTGTTTATCTGATTAATTTTAAAGGTCATTACCTTGATCATGGTTTACAGTTTCTATTACAGACTCGCAAGCTGCTATGGGTTTCTCTCTCGGGCTTAATCGCGAGCATTTTCCTACTACCTTTGATGCTCAATCAATTTGGCATGTTCGGCGCGGCTATCACCTTGCTTATAGTGAGTGGCTTAGTCGCAATACTCTCTTTTATTAGCTCATGGCGATCGGGGTATCGTTATGCTATCGGCATGGATGGCATCAAAGTGATCATTTCGGCACTGCTGATGGGTGGCTACTTATACCTAGTGAAACAGTGGCCATTGGCGATCCATTCGTTATTCGCTCTAGCCTTTTATGTCACTACCTCATTGTTGTTTTATGGTATCTGTTTGTGGTGCTTGAATGCTTTTAATGCACGTCAGCGTTTATTCTCAATCTGGAGGCCTAATTGAGCGAACGTAATCTCAATCGATGGATGATTCTGATTATCCTCAGTGCGTTTCTGTTGGGGGCTTTTTTACTCGAAAATATGGGTATTCAGTACGTTTCAGAAGGCGGAAGCCCCATACTCAAAATTCATGTCTATTCCTATTTGACTATGGGGATTTTTGCCCTGTTGATATTATGGGTAGGACTTTTCAATCTTATTAAGCCTTTGAATGAGCTTAAAAAGGCATGGTGGCTGGCCATGGTATCGATGCTGGCCGTTATTTTATACGGCTTTATGCGATTCGGTACGTCGGGACTCGCTTATCTTATCGATACGATTTTTATCCCTTTGGTTTTGGTTCCTATTGTATACGGGTTATCCGATACAGCTAAAAATCGATTACTTGCTCTACTCGGCTATCTTCTATTTCTTAATGCTTGTATTGCTATTATTGAGCTTATATTGGCGCAGAGTATTGTGGCGGTAGAGATTGGAAGTTTTTCAACTTTCCGTTCGACCGCCTTTTTGGCGCATCCACTGAACAATGCGCTCATTACGGCGTCATTAACGCCGATTGTGATGCGTTATACACGAATTCCGGTGGCTTTGTATGTCTCTGTTATCGTGCTAGCCCTGTTTGCTTTTGGAGGGCGAGCTGCGTTGGGGATTTTCCTATTGGGGAATTTTCTGATGCTGTTGCCTAAATTACGTGACTTTTTAGGCCAAGGCATTCGTTACCATAAGTTGAAATTCGCTTATCTGCAGGCCTTAGTCTATTTCTCTGTAATTGCCGTTATTTTGACCCTGGTGTTAAGTCCTATAGGTGAGCGAATACTGTCTAAATTGTATCTCGACAAAAGCGCCGAAGCGCGATTCGATGTTTTTATTTTGCTTGAACAGCTTTCACCTTCGGAGTGGGTATTTGGAGCCTCTCATGGATTACTGAGTGATATTGCCTTTTATATCGGGATCAATGTCGTGGAAAATTATTTAATTGGCTGGGTTCTTAACTTTGGCTTACTAGGGGCGATCGGCTTATTACTGGCAACTTACACTGTTCCAGTGCGCTTGATTTACCGACAAGAACTTCCTGCTCAAGTTGCTTTACTCAGTTTTATGTTGATATCACTGACTAACAATGCGCTAACGGTGAAGACTCCTGCACTCGTGTTATTCGTTGTCGCTTTAGTTTGTCGTTATCGTTCATCTGATCGTTCGTTGGCGAGCAAGAGTCATTAGGAGATAAGAAATGTGGTTGTACCGTGTTGGCCATTTCTTCCATAAGCGCCGCATACCTCTATTACCTCAGGTCTGTAATGGTTTGATTCGTTTGGTTCATAATTGTGCCGTCTATAGTCAGTCTGAAATTGGTAAAGGGACTGTCTTTGGCTATGGAGGGATTGCAGTTGTAATTCATAAGCGCTGTGTAATCGGTAAAGAGTGTGTGATTGGGAGTAATGTGACTATTGGTGGCCGTTCTCGTTCACACAATGTTCCAGTGATCGGTAATTATGTCTATATCGCCACTGGGGCAAAAGTACTGGGTGATATTCGAGTCGGTGATGGAGCCGTGATTGGTGCGAATGCTGTGGTACTTGAAGATGTCCCGCCTTACAGCGTTGTAGTCGGAATGCCCGCCAAAGTGATCAAAACAAATATTAATCCCAAGGACTTTTACTGATGTTTACCAGTTCACTTTATGTTAAAGCACCAATCTGGCTGCAAAATGTCATGCTTTCTGTGCGGGCGCTGTCACGCCAAATGGTCAGAGAAAATGGTGAGATGCGTGCGGTGTTGCAAGAGATCCAAGCTAACGAGTTTTCACGTACTCATTTAGCGGATTATCAACACAAGCAGCTAAAAAAAACCTTGGAGAATGCTCGTAACCATGTGCCGTTTTATCAGGATTTAGAGGTGCCTAATCTTGAGCTTGAGGCCTTCCCTTATCTGGATAAATCCGTATTACGCCGTGATCACAAACAGTTTATCTCACAAAATAAACCGTCAGTGGTGGTGAAAGGGGCGACCAGTGGCACAACGGGTACACCTCTGACTATTTTGCAAGATAGGCATTCGGTTATTCGTGAACAAGCCTTTGTCGCAAGACAGTTGGCTTGGGCGGGATATCGTAAAGGGGATAAACGAGCGTGGATCCGTGGCGATATGGTGGTGCCATTAAGTCAAAAGCAAGGACCATTCTGGCGCTACTCTTGGTTTGAGCAGATGATAGTGTTGTCCTCTTTCCATCTGACACCGAAAACGATGTCGAGTTACCTGCAAGCCATGGTCGATTTTGGGGTTGAAGTGATTCAGGCATACCCTTCTTCGATTGCTACGTTAGCCCGCTATTTAGAAGCCAACCAAAGTTATTATCCGGCGAAGCTCAAATCGATTATGACTTCATCAGAATCGTTGTCAGCAGAAGATAGACAGGTGATTGAGACACGCTTTGGCTGCAAAGTTTTTGACTGGTATGGCCTATTTGAGCGAGTGGCTGCGATAGGGCAGTGTGAGCATGGTCGCTACCATTTGCTCTCCGACTATTCACATGTGGAATTGTTAGCCGCAGGCGACGGGCGTTACGAGTTGGTCGGCACTAACTTTAATAATCAATATTTCCCTTTGATCCGCTATAAGACCGGTGATCATGTGCATTTATCTGAAAACGAGGCTTGTCCTTGTGGTCGAGTCTTTCCTGTGATCGAGCGTATTGAGGGAAGGATTGGTGATTATCTCGTCGGTGAAGATGGTCAAAAAGTGCATATTCTTAACCATATACCCAAAGGTATCGCTGGGATTATGGCATGCCAATTTGTGCAGAGTGAACGAGGGCAGATTGTGGTGAAAGTGGTGGCTGATGCAGAGCAATTTAATCAAGAGCAGCAAAAACAGTTAATCAGCAATACTCAAGCTCGCTTAGGAAGCTCGCTCAATGTCACGATAGACATAGTGTCAGCACTTGAGCGCACTGCAAACGGTAAGATTCGCCAAGCGATTTGTACCATCAAGGATGTACAGTGAGAAAAAACATTAATCTAATGATCGCCACAGATCTGAAAGGACAAGGTGGTGTGGCAACAGTGGTCTCAACCTACGCTGATTGTGGTTTTCTAGAAGAAAACCACATCAAGTTGATTGCCTCACACTCAAGTTTGGACCACGGGCAGAAATGGCGAATGACATTGCGCTTTATGCTTGCACTCTGCCAATTGTTGTACTGCTTTATGCGTTACCGAGTCGGCATAGTACATATTCACATGTCATCAAGGGGAAGCTATCGACGTAAGTCTGTGATTATTCGTCTAGTTAAGCTTTTGAAAGGAAAGGTTATTCTGCACTTACATGGCGCCGAGTTTCGTGATTTCTATCGAGATGAGTGCAATATGGTTCAGCAAAGGCATATTCGACACACTTTTGCTTTGGCGGATCATGTGCTGGTTCTTTCAACTCAATGGCTCGCATGGCTACAAGAGGTCATAGGTAGAACACAAGGCGTTTCTGTTCTGTATAACGCCGTACCCAGTTTGGCTTTAGATCGCCACCTTGCTCAACCTGGCCGTATTGCCTTCCTTGGTCGTTTGGGGACGCGCAAAGGAGTCGGTGATTTGATTCAAGCCTTTGCGTTAGTTAAGCAGCGCTGCCCAGAAGCACAGCTGTATCTTGCTGGCGATGGTGAGATTGAAACCTATCAAGCGATGGCTGAGCAGCTTGGCTTGAACGGGTCCGTTCACTGTTTAGGCTGGATAGCTGGCGAAGCTAAGCTCAAATTATTGACCCAAACTGATATTTACTGCTTACCCAGTTATAACGAAGGTTTTCCTATGGGCGTTATAGAAGCTATGTCGGCAGGGATTCCCGTCGTCGCAAGTCGAGCGGGCGGAATTCCTGATGCGATCAGTGATGGTGAGCAAGGTCGTTTAATTGAGGCCGGTGATGTGGTTGCTTTAGCGCAAGCACTCGGAGATCTGATTGAACAGCGTGCCGAAAATCAACGTATTGCGACCGCGGCGAAGCAAAAGTTTGCTGAAAACTTCTCTTTGCAAGCGGTGATCCCGCGTCTACAAACACTTTACGATGAGCTTTTAAAATCATGAAATCAACGACTGTAGCTGACATTAGCCAATGCTTATTGAATAAAGCTCGTACAGAACAATTCGCAGGATACGATCCTTTTGATGGGCTCAATTCAAGCTGGTTCAAGCGCTTACCGATAAGCAAAGATTCGACTCTTGGTTTAGCGTGGATCCAGTTGTTCAAACGCTCACCGATTAATCTTCGCCCATGGCTAGGTGTGCCCAAAGCGCGAAACCCTAAAGGCGTGGCCCTGTTTATCCTCGGATTAATCGAAGAGTATCAAGTGACAAAAGATCCCGCTTTGCTCACAGAAGCGGAGCAACTGGCGCAGTGGCTAGTGACTCAGCGTTGTGATGAGCAAATCTGGCATGGTGCCTGTTGGGGATATCATTTTGATTGGAAAGCGCGAGCATTCTTTGTTCCTAAGGGGAAGCCGAATGTGATCACGACAGTCTATGTCAGTCGTGCCTTACACCAATTGGGGCAACTGACGGGGCGAGCTGACTGGGTCGACTTGGCGCTGCGCAGTGGTGATTTTATTGCTGGCCATTTATTGACTCAAAATGAGAGCGGGGAATTTTTTGCGTATATCCCCGGTGAAACGGCATTTGTACACAACGCCAGTTTGTGGGCGGCTGCATGGCTGGCTGTGGTTGGCCGCGAAACGTCTTGCCCTGATTACACCGAGTTGGCATTACGCATTGCGCGTAACAGCGCTCAAGCTCAAGCTGCCGATGGCAGTTGGGCCTATGGCACTCGTCATCATCATGGATTTATTGACGGATTTCATACGGGCTACAACTTAGAAGCGCTACATCTTATACGAACGACTTTAGCGACAAACGAATTTGATGAGGCGATTGCACGCGGTTTTCATTTTTACAAGCAGCATCTATTTGAAGCCGATGGAACGGCGAAGTATTACCACAACAATCCTTATCCACTGGATCCGCACTCAGTATCACAGGCCATTATTACCTTACTCAGTGTTGGTGGTGAGGAGAGTGATGTTGTTTTGGTTAAACGAGTCATTCAGCGTGCTATTCAAACGCTATACATGCCTGAGCGGGATCAGTTTGTCTATCAACGTAACAAACGTTGGGTTAACCGAATTCACTACGCGCGCTGGACACAGGCGTGGATGTACCTTTCATTTCGTTTTTATTTAAGAATTACCAATGAGGAATAACCGATTGAAACGCATTAATTTTCTGGGTAGCCCGATGGATGTGGCTTCGATGAGTGAAACGGTTGCGCTGATCCGCGATCGCATTTTGCGCCAAGAGTTTACCCAGCACGTGGTGGTCAATGTCGCTAAGTTGGTCAATATGCGTAAGGATCCTGAATTGGCTCAGTCCGTGACCGAGTGTGACATTATCAATATCGATGGTATGGGGGTGGTTTGGGGGGCACGCTTTTTAGGTCACCAGGTTCCCGAACGAGTGGCGGGCGTTGACTTATTTCTTGAGCTCAATGCAATGGCCGCACAAGAACAAATGCCCGTATTCTACCTCGGTGCAAAGCCGGAGATTGTTGAAAAAACGGCAGCAGTGATGCAGGCAAAGCACCCACAATTAGTGATCGCTGGTTATCACCACGGTTATTTTTGGGATGATGAGCAAGCGATAGTTGAAAAAATCCGTCAGTCAGGTGCAAAACTTCTGTTTGTGGCGATCACATCCCCGAAAAAAGAGAACTTTATCAACCGCTGGCAAGAGCAGTTAGGGGTGTTATTTGTGATGGGGGTTGGCGGGACATTTGATGTTGTCGCTGGTCATGTTTCTCGGGCTCCCTTATGGATGCAAAAAGCCGGATTGGAATGGCTATATCGTGTGTTACAAGAACCCGGAAGAATGTGGAAGCGTTATTTAATTACTAATAGCCGCTATGCTTGGTTATTGCTCAATGAAAAAATAAAACCAAAGAATTAACCTTTGGGTGAAAAAATAAACTTTGGTTTATTTTTGCTTTCTGGTTTTTATTCGTTGAATCAAGTTTTTTTAATATTATTAATGCTTAGCCAATGCAATTGTCTTAGATTTGATAAAGGTAGATCCTTTAATAAAAAGCGGATGTATTTTCTATAGTTATGAATTAGCCTTAGCGCCAGTTGTAAAAACAAATGGTTGTCTAACTTTAAAGGATCTATCATGAACAAACGTCATTATTATCTGGCCTCATGCTTGGCATTGTTATTTTCAACGGCTTCTTATGCGGAAGTGGATTGTGAGTTACAGCCAGTGATTGAAGCAAATCTTTCATTAAATCAAAACCAGTTGGCAAGTAACGGTGGATACATCTCTAGTCAGCTAGGGATCCGTAATGAAAGCTGTGAAACAGTGAAGTTCAAATACTGGCTATCGATTAAAGGTCCAGAAGGTATCTACTTCCCAGCCAAAGCGGTAGTTGGAGTTGATACAGCGCAGCAAGAGTCTGATGCTCTTACTGATGGTCGTATGTTGAACGTTACACGTGGTTTCTGGGTTCCAGAGTATATGGCTGATGGTAAATATACTGTTTCTCTTCAAGTCGTTGCAGAAAATGGAAAAGTATTTAAAGCCAACCAAGAATTTGTGAAAGGAGTCGATTTAAATAGCCTACCTGAACTCAATGGTTTGACTATTGATATCAAAAATCAATTTGGCATTAATAGTGTGGAAAGTACCGGCGGTTTTGTTCCATTCACCGTTGATTTAAATAATGGCCGCGAGGGAGAAGCTAACGTCGAGTTCTGGATGACTGCGGTAGGTCCTGATGGTTTGATTATTCCTGTCAATGCGAGAGAGAAATGGGTTATTGCTTCAGGTGATACTTATTCAAAAGTGCGTGGTATTAATTTTGATAAAAGCTATCCAGCGGGCGAATACACAATTAATGCTCAAGTGGTAGACATTGTTTCTGGTGAGCGAGTGGAACAGTCAATGACAGTGGTAAAAAAATAAATTTACCTAGTCACTTAGTCGTATGTATAAAAAACCGCCTATGGCGGTTTTTATTTTCTTATTTAAATTATAGTGAATGATGTGATGAGGCATTTTAGGGGGGGGAGTTTACCGCTTTCCTCATTAATCATACCGATGATCTATTCTTCTTCCATTCACTCACTGTCTCTCTCTCTACCTATCAATCCAAGTCATTAGCTATATATCAATCTTTAATAAAGTGCTGTATATAATAATGGTCGCTATAAATTCTTTCATTGTTTTGAATATTGATTAACTTGCTTTTATGATCAATTGAAATGAATTTACTATAAGGCGTTAATTGATATTGATTACCAGTTATATTGACATGTTCGAAAGAAACGAGATTATCTTGGCTATTGGTTCTAATAATGGCTTTATATTGACTTTCAATTTCATTTCCAAAGTAAATATTTTCAAATGTGTTATCACTAATTTGAATGTTTTTGATGGATTGGTTGTTTGGGTCATTGATGCTAAAGCTTTGCAAACGTATACCTTGTTGGATGGCATCAAAAGTGTTACCTATAATGGAGATGTTTCCCCACTGAACATTTTGTTCCGTTCTAGAGTTTGGGTAAATGTTGATAGCGAACCCATTGATATTTAAAAATGTGTTTCCTGAGTAATAAACGTCAGAATAATAACTGACTTCATTTGAAGTACCATTAATATTTTCAAATTGATTATTAATGACCTTAGCTCCTCTAGTATCTGCGCGTGCAGATAATTTTAATTTACAAGCATTAAATTGATTGTTATCAATAATAATATCCTGTGTACCGTGCATTTCTGTTCCTGCTGTCGCTTGTGTTGTAGTGACTTGAGCGCAGTCTTCGAAGTGATTATGACTCACTTTTATTGCCATAGAGCCTGGTGGTATCGAGTGGTCCTGACTTGCCGTCGTCATGCGCAATGCGGCGTCACCAAAGCGAGCGAATTGATTTTGAACCACTAAGGTACCTTTAGTGCTGCCAAGGTAGACACCTTGCTCTCCCCACAAAGGTTTGAGGTCACCATTATTCAGTCCTTCAAAACTGAGGCCTTGTATCTTCAGATTTTGTGTGTAGGTGATATGGAGTAAGTATTCCCCATTAAATGAACGGCACTTCTTTAATTTACTGTTTATAGAACCAATAATTTCAATGTTATTCTTTTCTTTTAAATAAAGCGTTTTGCAAATTTGATATTCTCCTGTAGGGATAATTAAGGCATCACCATTGTTTAATTGATTGAGTGCATGTTGAAATGCGTTCGAATCATCCTCTCCATCATTCGCGATGGCGCCATATTCTATGACATTGTGAGAGTTAACCTCTGAAAAAATAGCTGGGCTAAACAGAACAAGTGAAATAAATATGTAACGCAAGATGCCACCCTCTTTATTGAATTGATTTAAGTATAACAGCACCTAGAAAATGCTTCTTGAAAAAGAGAAAGAGATTCATTGTATTCGGCTTATTTCTCAACTTTGAGATGTCTCATTACTGAGGCGTGAAAATAGGTGTGCTGTGTTGAAATGGCTCTTTCAGGTATTGATAATTCCGTCAGGTTGTTATTAGCAATCCGCGATACCAGTTCCTAGGTTTTAAAATAATAATTACAACGATCAACCGGATGCATATTGTTTCTGGCTTTGAATAAAATTAACACAAGGTAAAGGGAGTCTTACAAATGACGTCTCACTATATTGCACTTGCTGTCGGTCTTTTGTCGTTGAGTAGTAACGTGGTTCAAGCCACAACGAATGAAGCCGAAGGGTGTATTATCAGCCGCCTGAATGGCGAAAAATATTGTTTAAAAGTGGGAGAGCGCTCGGGCTATTCCCTCCCTAGCTGGATTTATGCTCATCCAGTAGATGTTCAGGCTCCGAGTGGTGTCTCTGTCATGCTAAGTGATTGGGATAACCTGTCTTATAACCGTTTGGCGGTGTTCGATCGTTATACTGGTAACGAAGATCTTAAGAATGTCAAAGCCTACAACGGTGCTTATTTAGATTTTTCTAAACCACGTTCAATGCGAGTACTGGCTTCTGAAACTTATCCTGAGGCTTGTATTGTGAGTCGTCAAACGGGTGAACGTTTCTGTTTAAAAGAGGGTGAGCGCTCTGGTTACTCGCTACCAGCGTACATTTATGGCCATGAGGTTGATGTTGAAGCACCTCTAGGTTTGGGGGTCATGCTGAGTGATTGGGATAACCTTTCATACAACCGTCTTGCGGTGTTTGGTGGTAACACCCAGAACGAGCAAATGCGTGCAGTCAAAGCCTACAATGGCGAAACGCTTGATTTCTCAAAGCCACGCTCAATGCGCGTTGTCCCTTATGACGGTGACAGCTCGGCACTCAATATGAAGCTTAAGTGGTCTTGGCAAGGCAGTGCTTTCCAACCTAACTCTAACCAAGTGATGGTAACGCCTATTGTCGCGCAACTGAACGATGACAATGGTGATGGCAAGATTGATGAAAAAGATGTCGCAGATTTGATCGTAGTGACGTTTGAAGGAAACAAATACGCCAATGGCGGCTTAGTGCGTGCTTTAAGTGGTGTGGATGGTTCTGAGCTATGGAGCTATGCGAATGGTGGTGTGATCGCGGATGCGCGTTATTCGCCAGCGGTAGGCGATCTGGACGGTGACGGAATCGTTGAGATTGTGACTACCAACAATCGCGATCAATTCATCACGATTTTGGATAACCAAGGCAACATTAAAAAACAGATCCCAACGACAGAAAGTGGCTGGCGTATTGTCGGTGATATCACGTTGGCGGATTTAGACCACGATGGCAGTGTAGAAATTCTGGCTGCAGATGGTGTGTATAACTACCACAGCGGATTGGTCTTTAATCATCCTTGGGCGCCGTCCTCGATCAACGTTGATGTCGATGGCGATCAGCAACAAGAAGTTTTTTCGGGTGGTACTCTGTTTCAAAATAACGGTGCGATCAATTGGCAGTATCAAGCGAACGATGCGGTTTGGTTCTCTTCGCTAGTTAACTTAGATAATGATGCTGAGCCTGAGATTGTGGCCTCTGTACCTGCCACTTTTGCGACAGGCGATAACGCACGTTTTGCTGTGCTAGAACACGATGGCACCATTAAATGGGAAATCAACAACACAGCAAACCCTGGTGGTGGTGTGCAGGCGGTATCTAACTTTTTAGGTAAAGCTCAAGCCGTTGAAACGAGTGAGTTCTCAAAAGTCTATGGTTATCAGCCTAATAACAATCCTGCTTCGATTGCTTTGGCCGTCGATGGCAAGATCTCGGTTCGTTCAGGATTTGCGATTGATGCGATTGGTGCTTCTGCTTCGACGTTAGTCGGTGGTACGGGAGGCAATCTTAATGCTGCGGTTAACGTCAAAGATATTAAGGCGATTGACCTGACTTGGGGTAAATACTATTGGGGTGGTTATCATCTATTAGCGCTCGATTTTAGAATGAGCAATGGTAGCGTGATTTCTATGGGCTCTAAAAACTATGCTTACTCCAAGCAGACCGAGCGCTTTACTGTGCCAGCAGGTAGCCGCATTAAAGGCATCAAAGCTTGGACCGCGGGTTGGTTGTTGGACGGTGTTCAATTTGAGTTAGCTACGCAAAATGGTACCAATGATCTGGATGTAAAAGGGATTGTTTACGCAGGCTATGCCGCTGTCGATATGTATAACAGCAAAGGCGAGCGTGTTTGGTCTGTGGCGAATGACGACACTGGCAGCGGTAAAATTGGTGTCTCTGCGTATGACTTTGATAACGATGGTATCGATGAAGTACTCGTGCAAGATCATGCACGCGTGCGTGTATTAGATGGCAAAACGGGCAAAGAACGTGCGTCGCTAGCGCACTCCACGGCAACACTTTGGGAATACCCTATCGTGGTCGATCTGGAAGGTGATAACAACGCAGAGTTGATCGTGGCAGCGAACGATTTCGATCGCCAATATTCGATTAACCACGGGGTTTATGTTTACCAATCAGCGGACAGTTCGAAACCTTGGAAGAATGCGACTCGTATTTGGAACCAGCATGCTTTCCATCTCACCAACATCAATCAAGATGGTACTTTGCCGACTTTTGTTGAGCCAAGTTGGTTGAGCCATAATACCTACCGTTCAAGCACATTACGCGCTGCAGTGGGTGGTGAGTCTCCAATTTTCGGTTACTCAAATACTCAACAATCGCAACGTGTCGTGACGGCGGATAACCAGATGTATCTGCGTTCAGGTTTTGCGATCGATGCCATTGGTACTACCGTCAACAACTTAGTCGGCGGGCCGGTGCAAGGCACTAACGGTGGTGTGTTAAGAGCACCGATTGCACTTGATCAATTGCAATCAGTGGAGGTCACCTCTGGCCTTTATAACTGGGGTGGTTACCACATCGTGGCGATTAAATTCACGATGAAGGATGGCTCTAGCGTGTTATTGGGCTCAACCCACTATGCGAGCAATAAGAAAGTGGAAACATACACTGTGCCGCAAGGTAAACGTATCAAGCAGATTAATGTATGGACCGGCGGTTGGTTAGTTGAAGGCTTCCAGTTTGTCTACTAACGACTCATCGCTTTACTGAACTGCGAATAAAAACACCCCGATGCTTCGGGGTGTTTTTTTATTGTCATCCCTAAACTCCGCTTTGAACGTAAGTGATTGTTTCTACTCTATAAGTCATCAATTTCGCAGTGTTCATGCAGGAGATGAAGAGCAATCAGGTTCTGGATGAGCGGTATTTCGGGGTAGGAAGCGTCATGCTCCAATTGGCGATTAATAGACAAAATAGAAAGTAGAGCGCCGTGGCTGGGGCTTGCAGTGGAAAATCCACACTCATGTGTAACAGCATCCCGATGATCGCCATTAAACTGCCAAGGCCAATGCCACGCATAGTTTTATTGGTTCGATTGCGAAAGGCTGACAAAGCCCGCCATGCACAAAACAAAACCATGATGCCAAATACGCTGGTGGCAATCAGGCCTGACTCCAAGGTGAACTGCACATAATCGTTGTGTGCATGGTCATAAAAAAGCGCCACTTCGCCTTGATTGTAAGAGGGGAAAGTGGAGTAAAACGTGCCATTGCCAAAACCGGTAAGGGGACGTTCTTGAATGGCGTTCAAGGCATCACGAACCACATCATCCCGCGATTCATTTTGCAAACTGGTTTCAGCTAAACGTTGGCGAACCTTATCTAAGCCAAACCAGTTACTGACAACCAAAGCATCCACAATAAATAAGCTCACGATCAACAGATAGAGGCTTTTCGGCTTCGATTTATAGAAGAGAAGGATGAGCAAGCTTCCGATACTGAGTGCGACAAAAAAGGCGATATTGCCCATTCTTGAGCGGGTGAGTACTAGAGCGATCACCATAATGACCAAGCCCAGACGAATAAATGCTTTGTCAGAGAGGAGTATCGCCAATAATTTTTTTAGGGTGTTTCTCCAACCTTGTGTTGTTTGGTGATTGAGCTCAGCAATCAACAAACCAAAACCAAGACAGAGATTGAGCATTAGAAAATTGGCTAAATGGTTATGATAGACAAAACTTCCCGAGGCTCGTTGGTTTAACGGTAAGGAAAAAAACGGTGAGGTTTGCAATTCGAGCAGCAGGATTACGCCAGCATAGAAGGCCTGACAGATACCACTTGCGATCATAGTGGTCGCCAGCATTTTGAGCTTATGAGGGGTATCGACCAATAACGCGGCAACCAAGCAGATTTGTAGGTAATGTAAGGATTTAACGGCAGAGATAAACACCAAAGTTTGATCGGATGATAGCCCCAAACTTGGCCAACTTTGCATCCAAGACCATAGAGTAAAAAGCGCCACTGGGATGAGAATGACTTTCGCTCGTTGTATAGCTAGCCAACACTGTGCTGCGGGGAGCAGAAACAAACAGCCTAATAATAAGAAGGCTACGTAAATTTCATTGAGCGACCATGCCCAAGGACGATTACTGCCAAGAGGGATTGGTAACCAGAAAACAAACAGTAAAAAAGCGAAAAATAGAGTTTTGTGAAACGAAAGCATAAATTCGGTGGCTCAAAATAGCAGTTTACCCACTTAAAGATTTGATCGATTTAAGTGGGTAATGAGAGAAATCCTTCAACTTGCTCCGCCATGCCATGGCCGGCTTATAACACGCGGTCACGTTGATTCGGTGTTTCCGCGCTGTATGCTAGGAATATCAAGTCAGTTATCTGGGTTAGTTCGGTGATGCAGTACCACCACCATTACCGTTACCTGTACCAAAGGTATTGGTTAAGCCCGGAGCCAATGCAATTGGCGGCGGCGTAGCAATACCTGCCGCGGTTGGTTCAGTGATTGAACCTGGGTCGGCACCTCCAGCGATGGCAGCGATGATAATCTCGGTTGGGTCCATCAACCCAGCTTCGGCAACGGCATCTACGATCGCTTGAGCAAGCTCTTGTGGCGCACTTTCAATCGCGGCTTGTACCACATCGGCACGTTGTTCTTGAACGATACTGCGCACTGCGTCAACGGCGAGTTGTACTCGTTGGTCATCCACAACATCACTAAAAAGCACGAGATAAATTTCTCGTGTTAGTGACGGATTTAGGTTGCTCGCAAGGGCTGCGATTTGCACGGCATTCTCAGGACATGTCACCATGAGTGATGCCACCGTTGTCAGTAGATCGGTAGTTTGATTTAAAGCGCTGTTCAACTGACTCTCTTGTGTACATAGAGCAGGATCAAATGAAGCGGTAGTGTTTATTTCAGATTCTGCGAATGCATTCATGCTAGGAAAAAATGCAATCAATAGCACTAGTGGTAATGGTACGGGTTTCATATTGTTCTGTTTTTCCTTTCGATAAACGATACATATTATTTCTTTATGGTATTTTAAATCACGGCTGGTCTATGTGGCTTGTTAAATAATTTGTTTTTTACTTTTCTCAAAAATAATTCAATGTAAATCCAAAATGTAATACAAATCTTATTTTTATTTAAATTGGTTCTTTCGTTTTTATTTATCTGTTTTGATTAACCTATTAACCATCATAAAAGTAAACTAAAGTTTATTTTCATGGTGGTTAATAAGTGAGTCTCAAGGTTTTATTTGATTAAGTGTTTGTTTTATATTTATTTTTTTAATTTAATGCCAACACTAGATTATATGAAACTTGGTTGTTTTCAATTGGTTTCATCATGTTTTTTATTTTTATTCAGTCTTAGAATTGATGCAGATATTTCTATTGATAAAGATGTAGTCTTTAAAAAAGAATTTAATACATTCCAATTATTCTTCGGGAAATCTTACATCGGTTAGGAGCGTCTAGTGATGAAGGAAAAAAGCAGAATACGCATTACTAACTATCACGGTAAATTTTTCTACCGATTAATTGATAGCATTTTTATATTAGTAATTATGTATATATCGATTAAGTCGAATCAGCATGTTGTTACCATGTCTTATATTTCGGTTGCCTTGCTAGGGGTGCTTTTTTACTCCTACATTGCAGAAAGTTTAGATATTTACAGTGGTTGGCGAACAGCAAAGCTGCGTTCACTTTCTTTACATACGGCATTCTGTTGGGCTGCGACCATCGCTAGCTTGACCCTATTGGCTTACTTCTCCAAAACGGGGATCGAGTTTTCTCGCATGGTGATGGGCGCTTGGTTTGTCGGTTCTTTTATTGGCTTGATTGGTTGGCGTGTATTGGCATTTGCGACCATTCACTACATGCACAAAAAGGGTCTGCATACCAAGAACGCGGTCATTATCGGTATGACTACTCAAGGGCAAGAGTTATCAAATAATCTGCTCAAAAACCCTGAACTAGGGATTGTGATGCAAGGTTTTTATGATGACCGTGCGCCTGAGCGCCTTAAAGAGGGGGCGCCTGTGCTGGGCAATATCAATGATGCATTAAGCCTTGCGAAAACTGGGCAGGTGCAAAATGTCTATATTGCTTTGCCGATGCAAGCGCAGCGCCGTATCAACCAAATTTTGGATGCGTTTTCGGACAGTACGGTCAATACCTACATAGTGCCTGACTTTTTTACTTTTAATTTACTGCACTCACGTTGGTACACGATTGGTGATGTCAACGCGTTTAGCATTTTTGATACCCCCTTTAATGGTTTGCTCAACTGGGTGAAACGCTTTGAAGATCTGGTGCTGAGCAGCTTGATTTTGCTCTTGATCAGCCCAGTGTTATTGGCCGTCGCTATTGGCGTTAAGCTGAGCTCGCCTGGCCCCATCATTTTTAAACAAAACCGCTATGGTTTAGATGGCAAGCCAATCCAAGTTTGGAAATTTCGCAGTATGCGAGTGATGGATAATGGCAGTCATGTGCAGCAAGCCACCAAAGGCGATCCACGAGTTACACGATTTGGTGCGTTCATTCGTCGAACATCGCTGGATGAGTTACCGCAGTTTTTCAATGTGTTGCAAGGAAGTATGTCGATCGTGGGGCCAAGGCCACATGCCGTTGCGCACAACGAGCAATATCGCACCATAGTGAATCGCTACATGCTGCGTCACAAAGTGAAGCCCGGCATTACTGGATGGGCACAGATCAATGGTTGGCGTGGTGAAACCGATACGCTCGACAAGATGGAGAAGCGAGTGCAGTTCGATCTGGACTACATCCATCGCTGGTCGCTGTGGTTTGATCTGAAAATCGTCTTCCTGACTATTTTCAAAGGATTTGTTGGAAAAAACGCGTATTAAGACAGGGCACTTGCGTCGTAAGTGCGAGTGCTACTCTTGAATAAATATCGATTTAAATAAGTGCAGGCAAATGGAACCGATTAAACTGACTTCTCTTTTTTCAGCCAGCTTGGTCACGCTGGGTGTGACTTATGCGCCATTAGGGGTTGCGAAGCCAACGCCGAATCCTATCGTGACGGAATCTGGGATGGCGGTAGTGCCGTTTCTTAATCTTTCGACGGGCTATAACGATAACTTGGCCAAATCAAACCAGCAGCAAGACAGCTCGGCCTTCTCGGTGATTGAATCGGGAGTCGGTTTTATAGTCGAGCCGCAAAGCAGTAAAACCCAATTGGGATACCGTTTTCGCAACGGAACGTATTTTAGTTCTCAACAAGATAACTTTACCGATCACTACCTTGATCTGACCAGTGATTGGGAATTGAACTCCCGCCACCGCATTGGGTTTGAGTATAACTTAGCCTTAGCCCATGAAGGCCGTGGCGAGAACGATACGACACTCGGGCTTGATTACAACCAATATGAGAGCCACAGTGCCAATCTTGGGTATGGTTTTGGTTCAACAGAAGCGATTGGTCGGATTGAAACCAATATCGGTTGGCAAGATTTTACTTATCAAAATAACCGCACCATTACTCAATATCAGGATTGGGATGAGCTGCGCTTTAACTCCACTTTTTATTATCAGGCATTACCGCGCACCTCGTTTATCGCGCAAGTGATTGCTAACTCTCGTCGTTATGACCTGATCGCACCGGGAGCCAGCAGCAAAGATAATAATCACTACTTTGGTTATCTCGGTGCTTCTTGGGATGCCACAGGTAAGTTGCGAGGCAACGCAAAGCTTGGTTACCAGCAAAAAGATTTTGATGCAGCCAGCCGTAAAGACTTTGACTCTTTCTCATGGGATGTGGATGTGACTTATCTGGTTCGCACCTACTCAGCGCTCCAACTGGTGACCAATCGACGTTCGACCGACTCTGATGGCGATGGTGACGCGATTGACGCAGCGACCTATCAAGTCAACTGGTCACACAATTGGAATACCCAATGGACGACTGAAGCCGCATTAACGCGTTTAGAGGAAGACTACACGGCATCGAATCGTGATGATGAAACGACGAATGCGAGTTTACGTGCCAGCTATGATTTTCGCCGTTGGCTGACCTTTGAGTTGGGTGTAGGACGTGAGCGGAAAGACTCCAATATCGACTCGTTAAGCTATAGTCAAAATGTGTATTACCTGTCTGTTCAGGGCGTGATGTAACCCATGATGAAGTACCTACTCTCTTTTTTGCTGTGCCTATTGGTATGGCCGTCATTGGCTGTCGCCAATGACGATTTTTATCGTCTCGGTGTTGGCGATCAGATCCGTATTCAAGTCTATGACGAGCCCGAACTCTCATTTGAGACGCGGGTGAGTGACAACGGCAACATTGATTATCCCTTCCTTGGCCGAATTCGCTTGAAAGGTAAAACCTTGGAAGAAGTCAAAACCACGATTCACGATGGTTTGCTGGATGGTTATTTGATCAACCCTAATGTCTCCGTCTCGATCTTGGAATACCGTCCTTTCTTTGTGAATGGTCAGGTAATGAAGCCTGGAAGTTATCCTTATCATCCCGGTTTGACGGTGAACAAAGCGATCACTATTGCAGGTGGGTTTACTGAGCGTGCCTCAAAAACCAATCTGTTTATCTCCAGTAGTGACGATCCGGAAGCCAAACCGACCAAAGCCACATTGCTGAGTAAACTTCAACCCGGTGACATACTGACAGTCGCCGAAAGCTTCTTTTAATTTTAGGGTGTAACGGTACACAAGATGACAGGCAAACAATTCACTCAAGAAGAAGTGATCGATATTCGTCAGTATTTTAATGTGCTACTTAACTATAAGTGGCGCATCTTACTTTTCTCCGTGATGGTGACGGCGATCACCTTACTGTTCGTACTCTCAATGCGCTCAGAATACACAGCGCGTGCGACTATTTTGATTGAATCGACGCAAGCGAAAGCGGTATCCATTGAAGAAGTGTATGGGCTCGATACCAAAAGTCAGGAGTATTACCTGACCCAAATTGAGATCCTCAAATCCGACACGATCGCTCAAGAAGTCATTGAACGACTTGATTTAGCCTCCGATCCAGAATTCGACTTAAGCCCAGAGAGCGACGCTTCTCCAAGCTTAAAAGAACGCTTGGTAGAGTGGATGCCATTCCTACAGGGATTTAAGCAGGAAGAGACCGTCGCCGATCCTGATTTGGAAGCGTATCGCCAAAATCGACTGATCTTGTATAAGTTCAAACGCGGAATGGAGATTAGCCCGATCCGCAAAACCCAGTTGGTGAATATCTACTACACCGCAGGTGATCCTAAGTTGGCGGCGAAAATCGCGAATGAGATTGCGCGGGTGTATATGGACAGCCATTTGGAAGCCAAGTTAGAGGTAGAGCTAAAGGCGAATACTTGGCTAAATACCCGTATGGAAGAGCTGCGTACTCAATTACGAGAATCGGAAGCTAAGTTACAAGCGTTTTTGCAAGCGGAAGGCTTGGTTGATGTGCAAGGTGTTGAAGGGCTAGCAACGCAAGAGTTGGAAGAGCTGACTTCGCAGATGAACAAAGCGCGTGATCGCCGCGTGGCCGCGGAAACCCTGTATCAAGTGGCGAACAGCTACAGTAAAAATGACAGTGACTTGACGGCTTTGTCGTCGATTCCTGAAATTTCCAATCACCCAACCATCCGTGATTTGAAAGTCGCTGAAGTGGATGCTGAGCGGAAAGTCTCTGAGTTTTCTAAGCGTTACGGCCCTAAACACCCGAAATTGAAATCGGCATCAGCACAGTTAGAAGCGGTGCGTAAAAATCTGCGTGCAGAGCTGAGACAGCTGTTAAATGGTATCAATAACGAGCTGCAAGCGGCCAAACAGTCTGAGCGGTCATTACAAACGGAATTTAATCAGCGTAAATCTGAGTTCCAGACCCTGACGGTAAAAAATGCTAAGTATTCTGAGCTGAAGCGCGAAGTACAAACTAACCGTGAATTGTTTGACCTGTTTTTAGCGCGTCAAAAAGAGACCAGTGCTTCGGGGGATTTTAATACCACGATCGCTCGCTTTACTGACCAAGCCAGTGCACCATTAACGCCGAGTAAACCCAATAAAAAATTGATTGTATTGCTTGCCTTTGTGGTGTCGTTTGGTTTTGCTTGTGTAGTGGCGTTTATCGCTGATGCGATGACTGATACCTTTGCCGACATCAAACAGGTCGAGAAACAGCTGGCACTGAGTTTATTGGGCGTTGTTCCTGTGGTGCGTAAACAGCGTGGCAAACTGGATGCGAAAGCCTATTTTGATGAGAAACTGCGTGAGCTAACCGAAGCGGTGCGTACGATACGGACCAGCTATTTGCTTGCGCATGTCAATCAAGATCAGCATGTCGTGATGCTCACATCTTGTCTGCCCGGAGAGGGAAAGACGACATCTAGCCTGAACTTGGCCTTGTCGTTGGCGCAAATGGAAAAAACCTTGCTGATTGACTGTGATTTACGCAAACCGGCGATTGCGCACCGTTTTGGCATTTCTGGCTCACAACCGGGCGTCACCAATTTACTCAATGGCACGCAAAGCTTAGAAGATTGCGTCTACCATGATGAGCAATCCGGGCTCGATATTCTCACTGCGGGTGTTTATGCCTCCAACCCGTTAGAGCTGCTCTCTTCAAGCAAATTTAGTGAACTGTTGGCCGATTTACGTACTCGCTATCAACGCATTGTGATTGATACACCACCCTGTCTCGCAGTGAGCGATAGCTTTATGTTGGCGCAATACGTGGACTCGGTGATTTTGGTGATTGATGCCAACCATACTCGAACGCCAGTCGTGCGGGAAGTGGTGGGTAAATTGACTCAGCAGGGCAGTCGTATTGATGGTGTGATACTCAATCGTCTTAATGCGAAAAAGGCTTCACGCTACAGCGGCTATTATCACTACCAAGCTTACTATGGCGAAGAGACGAAATCGGGCGCGGCAAAGTGAACGCTTTTTTTCAGTTTGGATGGCGTGTCGGGGTGGCGAGTTCTGCGTTGTGGGTGATCTATTTCGCCTTCCAGCAAGGGATCGCCTCCTTATACGGTGTTACCGCTGAGAAGGCTCTGCTAGCTTGGAATCATTCTCCGGCGACGCTCTCGGCCGTGGATGATGCGCACAAGGCTATCCAGAGTGCGATTGAGTATAGCCCTGAACATCCGCAGTATTATTTTTTACAGGGACGGATTTTTCAGTGGCAAGCGTATCTTGCTCAGGAGCAAGATACGCAGCAAGCGTTGCATGCGGCTAAAACCGCGTTTCTGGAGAGTGCCGAGCGGCGCCCAACTTGGCCTGACACTTGGGCTGAATTGTTAAAGATTGAAGCTCAGTTATCTGCTCATGATGCAACGCAGCCTCATTCGAGCAAGGACTCTCTCGATAAATTTATGCGCAATGCTGACCGGTATGGGCCGTATACACCAGCCGTGAATATTGCCATCTCGCAGGTGGGGTTAGCACACTGGAAACAGTGGGATAGTGAACAAAAGTGGTTGGTGATTGAACATCTGGCGCGCGGACTAGACGGCAAAAACAGTCGACACCTTTTGGCGGATTACCTAAAATCGGCGCATCAGTTCAAACTGGCTTGCACTTTAGCCTCACGCCGTGAGCCCAAATTAGAGATTTCCATTTGCAACAGCGTCCAGTTTCTTTGGTGTTGTTTGGCTTGTTAGCCTTGTCAACGGCTTTGGCTTCTTGGTTGAAATCTTCCGGCTGGCATGCCGATTATGTTTACCAATTAGAAAGAGCAGTGGGTGGAGATACCCATTTGCATGGCCTATTAGCCATGTTGCTGACGTTGGCGCTGTATCGAGTGCTTTCTGCCACGAGCCACAGCTATAAGCTGGTCGTATTCACTGGCTTGTTGGTAGCGA
The DNA here is from genome assembly GCF_000621645.1 of Vibrio cholerae ATCC 14035. Lineage (GTDB taxonomy): Bacteria > Pseudomonadota > Gammaproteobacteria > Enterobacterales > Vibrionaceae > Vibrio > Vibrio cholerae. The sequence continues at coordinate 31,921 of NZ_KK211323.1, forward strand.
TTTGCTGTTTGATTGATGAAGGTATGCAAGCCTTCACACCACTTCGCACTTTTTCTATTCAAGACATCTTAGCCAGTTTCATTGGGGTGACACTGGCGAGTGTGATCAACACTATGCTCGCGGGTTTACTGCAACGTAAGCAAAGAGAGCATTATTAGGCTCTCTTTTCACTATACCCTTCCTACTTGAAGCTGCAGCGGTGTTGGTTGTGTTCGTTCACCCCAATCACATAGTCTGTCTATGCTGATGGGGATTCACTCTCTTGCCGCCTACCTGCAACTCCAAGTAGTTTTGGTATAACTAGCAGAACAGACTAATAGATGACGCGATAACGGCTCGGTTTGTGATTCATTGCCAGCACGATATTGAGTAAAAACGCCCCCAAAATCGATAAACCTATGGTCAGTGGAGAAACAAAAAAGAACGAGGCGAGCAAGATTAAACCGTCAATCGCCATCTGGCTTTTCCCGACTGAGATGCCAAATCTGTCTTGAATAAAGAGGCACAGCACATTAAAGCCGCCAAGGCTTGAGCGATGACGAAACAAAATCAGCATCCCTAAGCCCATCAATAGCCCTCCGGCTATCGCGCAATAAACCACATTCACTTTTTCAAGAGTAATCAACATGGCCAGATGATCGGCAAAGATCGAGACTAAAGCGCCGGAAATCGCGCTATTAAACGCAAAACGAGCACCAAAGCGCTTCCAAGCCAACAGATAAAATGGACAATTCGAGAGAAAATAGAGCACGCCAAAAGTCAGTGGCAAAAATTGGGTCATTAACAGCGCTAATCCTGTGGTTCCTCCGGTTAGCAGTTGCCCCGCTTGTAGAAAATAGACGCCCTGTGCGACAAGAAATGTCCCAGTCAGAATCGCGATCCAATCTTCTTTATGTGAATGTTTTTCCATAAATTCCGTTATCAGGAGAGAGAATGGCGCGGATGTTAATGAAAAGCGGATATTTTCGGTAGCTAGGGATGGAAAATTGAGGTAAACCTATGTCACATCCGCTTTACAGGGTGTAAAGCAAAAAATTGACAGTTTTGTTGTTTAGATAGGTTTTATACCTAGAGCATGAATACTGTCGTAGTGGTTATGAAAACACTGCATGATAAATTCATGAATTTGGGCTTTATGATAAAGATCAAATTATGTAGAATGCGCGCCATAAAGTGATGACGAAAACGTTTGCGTGGAGTCATTGTGTGGTTTTTTTGCAATTTCAGTCAATCTGAGTCAGGAGATACAGATGCTTAAGCGTGATATGAACATCGCTGATTACGATCCGGAGCTATACGCTGCCATTCAGGAAGAGACGCTTCGTCAAGAAGAACATATTGAACTTATTGCTTCAGAAAACTACACCAGCCCGCGTGTAATGCAAGCACAAGGTTCTCAACTGACCAACAAGTACGCCGAAGGTTATCCAGGTAAGCGTTACTATGGTGGTTGTGAGTACGTGGACAAAGCAGAAGCTTTAGCGATTGATCGTGCTTGCCAACTGTTTGGCTGTGAATACGCGAACGTTCAGCCGCACTCTGGATCTCAAGCGAACAGCGCTGTGTACATGGCGCTGCTCAACCCAAGTGACACCGTGCTAGGTATGAGCCTTGCTCACGGTGGTCATTTGACTCACGGTTCACCGGTTAACTTCTCGGGCAAGCACTACAATGTGATCCCTTACGGTATCGATGAAGCGGGTCAAATTAACTACGATGAAATGGAAGCCTTAGCACTGGAGCATAAGCCAAAGATGATCATCGGTGGCTTCTCGGCTTACTCACAAATCGTGGATTGGAAACGCATGCGTGAAATTGCCGATAAAGTGGGTGCTTACCTGTTTGTTGACATGGCGCACGTTGCGGGTCTGATTGCGGCGGGTGTTTACCCAAGCCCAGTGCCTTTTGCACACGTTGTCACGACCACCACGCATAAAACACTGGCAGGTCCACGCGGTGGCTTGATCTTGTCAAATGCCGGTGAGGAGATGTACAAGAAGCTGAACTCTGCAGTATTCCCTGGCGGCCAAGGCGGTCCTTTGATGCACGTGATTGCGGCAAAAGCGGTGGCGTTCAAAGAAGCGATGGAGCCTGAGTTTAAAGAGTATCAAGCGCGTGTGGTGAAAAACGCCAAAGCCATGGTGGCGCAGTTCCAAGAGCGTGGTTACAAGATCGTCTCTAACAGCACGGAAAACCATTTGTTCCTTGTTGATCTGATTGATAAAAACATCACAGGTAAAGAAGCAGATGCCGCTCTGGGCGCTGCCAATATCACGGTTAACAAGAACTCGGTACCAAATGACCCACGCAGCCCGTTTGTGACTTCAGGTATCCGTGTCGGTACACCTGCAATCACTCGCCGTGGTTTTACTGAGCAAGACGCAAAAGATCTCGCCAACTGGATGTGTGATGTTCTAGACAACATCAATGATCAAGGTGTGATTGAAGCGACGAAACAAAAAGTATTGGCGATCTGTCAACGTCTGCCTGTTTACGCTTAAGCGCTAAAACCCCAGCCATGTGAAGTTGCAACGCTATGGTTGCAACTTTCTTTGGTTAGGTTGTCCTGATAAAAAAGCCTGCGAAGTTCGCAGGCTTTTTTTGTTTGTCATCCCTAAACCACCGCTTTTAGTGGCGGTGATTGTTTGGTCAATCGCATCAGTATTTACTTACTGACGCTGATCATGGTGCCGGATTTACACTTGAACATGTAGTACTTGTTGCTTTCGGTAAACTTACCTAAGCCTTCCCCATCACAATAATCCACGTTGATATCGCGCATGATATCGAGAGTTTTCTCAGTTTTCAGGGCAAACTTCGCGCCATCAGCGCACACAATGCGTACTTGGCCATCATCGCTGACTGAGTAAATGTTCACTTCGGTATTACACAGCTCAAAAGAGGCTTCACGATAGTTATCTTGCTGGGTATTCGATGAACAACCAGCCAATAGCGCTGCAGCAGTGAGGGCAAATAAGCCGATATGATTCATTATTATTTCCTTGTGGTCAGGATTCACTCAAAAGCACCATCGGGCGAGCGAAAATTAATCGAAACTTTAGCCTAAGCCTATAGAAGCCAAGCGTAGGATTCAAGGTTAAATCAGGGAATTGGTTGAGATTATGGTGAAGGATCTCATCCCCGTGAAAAGCATCAAGCCTGCGAGGTGCAGGCTTGATGAGGAGGCTTATTTGACTTCTAAACCCTTGGCTTGTAAGTCAGCATGGTAAGAGGAACGTACAAAGGGTCCACAGGCTGCATGAGTAAAGCCGAGTTCTAGAGCAATCTCTTTCAGCTCATCAAACTCTGCGGGTGGCACGTAGCGTTCAACCGGCAGATGGTGGCGACTTGGTGCGAGATATTGGCCAAGAGTCAGCATGGTGACGCCATGAGCACGGAGATCTTTCAATACTTCGACGATCTCTTCTTTAGTTTCACCCAAACCCATCATCAAACCGGATTTAGTCGGTACATGAGGATGTTGCTCTTTAAATTGACGCAGTAGTTCTAACGACCACTTATAGTTAGCGCCTGGGCGCACTTTACGATACAAGCGTGGTGCGGTTTCCAAATTGTGGTTGAACACATCGGGTGGATTGTCTTTTAAGGCCTCAAGAGCCACTTCCATACGACCACGGAAATCAGGCACTAAGGTTTCAATCTTGATGTGCGGATTCAAAGCGCGAATTTCACGGTTACAATCGGCGAAATGTTGTGCACCACCATCACGCAAGTCATCGCGGTCCACCGAAGTAATTACCACGTACTTGAGCTTCATATCGTGAATGGTTTGCGCAAGCTTTTTCGGCTCTTCCGCTTCTGGTGCATTGGGGCGGCCATGGGCAACGTCACAGAATGGGCAGCGACGGGTACAGATAGCACCTAAAATCATAAAGGTCGCCGTACCATGGTTAAAACACTCAGCCAAGTTAGGGCAGGAGGCTTCTTCACAGACTGAGTGAAGATTATTTTTACGCATGGCGGCCTTGATGTCTTGAATGCGCTGGCTATCCGCAGGTAGCTTTATCTTCATCCATTCTGGTTTGCGCAGAACTTCTTTCTGCTCTGTCGGCATGTTCTTGATGGGAATCAAAGCCATTTTGTCGGCGTCACGATATTTAACGCCGCGTTCCATCTGAATTGGTTTACTCATGATTGTATGCTTCTGTGCTGAATTCGACTTGCTCGTAGTCCAGTAGAGTAACGAGTTCTTGGATTAATACTTTTTCAACCTGTTCCATGCTGACCGGATGCAGGTCACTCAATTGAATCATCTCCATTCCAGCATACCCACAAGGGTTAATACGTAAAAATGGAGCAAGATCCATCTGAATATTGAGTGCGAGTCCGTGGAAAGAGCATCCCTTACGGATACGCAAACCTAAAGAGCAGATTTTTCTATTTTGTACGTAAACTCCGGGGGCATCGGGTCGTGCGGCTGACTCAATTTGATAATGTTTTAAGGTGTGAATAACCAAATTTTCAATGTGTGTCACTAATTCACGGACGCCGAGCTTTTTACGGCGTAGGTCAATCAGAAAATAGGCGACTAATTGCCCCGGTCCGTGGTAGGTGACTTGCCCACCCCGATCACTTTGTACAACAGGAATATCTCCAGTATTGAGGAGGTGCTCAGCTTTGCCGGCTTGTCCTTGAGTAAACACGGGGTTGTGTTCGACAAGCCACACTTCATCACGCGTTGTGGAGTCACGTTGATCAGTGAATTGATGCATTGCCTGCCAAACGGGAGTGTAGTCCTGTCTGCCAAGGCGTCTCACCAACAGCTGGTTTTCCATTATTGTCATCCGCCAGAGATATATAAAGTTTTTCGATTATAAACTGCTTACCTGTAATGAACTACACATCAGGGGGAACTTTTTGACCCTGATAAAATGATGGTTTTGTTAATTTTTTGAAAAATAAAGAAAAAGCAGCCGAAGCTGCTTTCAAAAATATTTGAATAAATAAAATAATAGCGTGGTTTTACAGAACCATACGCACGATATCGATTTCACCGAGCTCTTTATAAAGGATCTCTACTTGTTCAATTGAGGTCGCGTGAATGGTTACCGACACCGAATGGTAGTTACCCTTAGCGCTGGGTTTAACGCGCGGGCTGTAGTCACCAGGAGCATGACGTTGAATCACTTCCAACACACGTTCTGGCAGCTCAGGCTTAGCGTGTCCCATCACTTTGTAGGTAAAGGAGCATGGGAATTCGAGCAGATCTTTTAATTTCGCATCAGAGTTGATGTTCAGCATGGTGAAACTCCAGTTTGAGCATTGGAAAAACGGGACGAAATACTACAGCCATTCGGGCGTGATCTCAAGCTCACAAAAAAGCCGCATGAAGCGGCTTTTGGGGAGATCAATCTCTTTAGACAGTATTGGCTTTACTGGCTGAACGGTTTAAAACCAGCTTTTGAACAGCAGAACCAAGTAATCCCATAGGCGGCTAAATAGGCTGCCTTCTTGCACATCTTCCAGTGCGAGCAATGGGTATTGAGCAATATCGTTACCAGCTAATTGATAGTAAAGTGTGCCGACGACATCGCCTTTCTTCAGCGGTGCTTTCAATTGTTTTTCAAGTACAAAGCTGGCGGTGAGATCTTTGGCCTGTCCGCGTGGCAAAGTTACGTAAGTATCTTTATCAACACCGAGTGCAATCGTGTCTTTATCGCCCATCCAGATGGTTTCATTTACGAAAGTCTCACCCGCTTTGTGTGGTGCCACGGTTTCAAAGAAGCGGAAACCGTAGCTCAATAGCTTCTTACTTTCCGCTTTACGCGCGTTTTCGTTGTCAGTACCCATCACCACCGCAACCAAGCGCATGTTGCCTTCTGTAGCAGAGCTCACGAGGTTATAGCCAGCACCACTCGTATGTCCGGTTTTAATGCCGTCCACATTCATGCTTTTATCCCAAAGCAAACCGTTACGGTTGTATTGAGTGATGCCGTTGTAGGTGAATTTTTGCTCGGAGTAGATCGCGTACTCTTCAGGCACATCACGGATCAGAGCTTGGCCAAGTAGAGCCAGATCGTATGGCGTAGAGTAAAGATTAGGATCGTCCAAACCGTGAGAGTTAGTGAAGTGCGAATTCTTCATCCCAAGTGAGCTTGCCCAAGCGTTCATCAGGTCAACAAACGCATCTTCCGTCCCTGCGACGTGCTCTGCCATCGCTACACACGCATCATTACCCGATTGGATGATGATGCCGCGGTTGAGATCGCTGACCTTAACCGTGGTACCGACTTCAACGAACATTTTCGAAGAATCAGGGAAGTTTTTCGCCCAAGCATTTTTGCTGATCACTACATCGTCATTCAGCGAGATATTGCCACGCTTTACTTCTTGACCGATCACGTAACTGGTCATCATCTTGGTTAGGCTGGCAGGAGAGAGTTTGGTATCCATCTCTTTTTCAGCCAACACTTTTCCTGAATGGTAATCCATCAGTACATAGCCTTTAGCGGCAATTTGTGGTGCGTCTGGTGTCACGATAGGAGAGGCGAAAGCAGTGCTGCTTAGCGTGATAGAAAGCGTAATAGAAGACGCTAACACAGATTTGAGGATTGATTTTTTCATGGTGAATGCTTAGTTCTACTTAAGTGTCCGTAATCTTAACAAAAATAACGTCTCAAACCAGACCAGATAGACTCAGGTCAGGTTTGAGTGGTCATTTAGCACGTTTATTAATCGTCTTGATAAATGCGCTGTCATAGCCTGCGGATTTTACTTGTTCAAGTAAAGTCTGCGTCAGGTCATCGTCAGTAAATGGCCCGAGGAATAAGCGATGCGTATTATTTGTACTCTCGACGAAGCTCGGTGCCGATAAGTTCTGACCGAGGTTTTGCGCTAAAGTTCGCACGCGTTCGATATGTTGTGATGAAACCACCTGAATCACATATTCGAGGGCGTTGTTTTTACTTTTCGGGCGCGGTTTAGTGGGTTTATCGACGGTAATCACTTCAATGCGCACATTGGCGGTTCCTGCTTGGACCACCCCAATTTTATAGGCGGCTGCATAGCTAAGGTCGATGATTCTTCCATCATGGAAAGGCCCACGGTCATTGACTCTTACCACGGTCGATTTGCCATTGTCCGTATTGGTCACTTTGACATAACTGGGAATCGGTAGCGTTTTATGCGCTGCCGTCATCGAGTACATGTCGTAAATCTCACCGTTTGAGGTGAGGTGGCCATGGAATTTTTTGCCGTACCAAGAGGCTTTGCCACTTTCGGTAAACCCTTTAGGGTTTTTAATGATGCGATAGCTCTTACCACGCAGATTGTAATCTTTATTACCCCCGAAGCTGTACGGTTCATATTGCGGATGTGCATCTTCAATATGTTCGACAGACAGTGGTGTATCGGGTGCTTGATCGTCAGACATATCATAGCGCCCCCCAGGAGAGCTACATCCAGCGAGGATTAAAACGAGCAGTAAGTATAAATAAATTCGGTTCATTAAATCGTCTTCGAAAACGCTTTGCGGTGAGTATGGATGGACATCAAAATACCGAAACCGGCCATCAGTGTCACCATCGACGTTCCACCATAACTAATCAGTGGTAGTGGAACACCCACCACGGGTAAAATTCCGCTCACCATGCCTATGTTCACAAACACATAAACAAAGAAGCTCAATACGATACTGCCAGCCATCATACGCCCAAAGGACGTTTGTGCATGGCTAGCGAGATAAAGTCCACGACCAATAATAAATAAATAGAGGCTTAGTAGGACTAAGATGCCGATCATACCCCATTCTTCGGCAATGACTGCAAAGATAAAGTCAGTATGTCGTTCAGGAAGAAATTCAAGTTGTGATTGTGTGCCGTGTAACCAGCCTTTTCCTGACAAGCCACCTGAACCAATCGCAATTTTACTTTGGATGATGTGATAGCCAGCGCCAAGAGGGTCAGATTCAGGATCGAACAAAGTGCGCACGCGGGTTTTTTGGTATTCGTGCATCAGGAAGAACCACAGCACAGGCACAAAAGCGCCGATGGCCACGGCCGCTGCAGTAATCAGCTTCCAGCTAATGCCCGCCAAGAAGATTACAAAAATGCCTGATGCTGCAATCAAAATTGAGGTGCCAAGGTCGGGCTGTTTCGCAATTAAAATGGTTGGAACGAACACCATTACCAACGAGGCGAATAAGGTTTTGAACGAAGGAGGCAGGGCGTGTTTGCCGATGTAACGTGCCACCATCAAAGGTACGGCGAGTTTGAGCAGTTCTGAAGGCTGAAAACGGACAAAACCGAGATCTAGCCAACGTTGCGCGCCTTTGGATATTTCCCCAAACAGCAGTACACACACCAACAATATGACGCCGCAAAAAAATAGGATAGGCGCAGCACTCTCATAGGTACGCGGTGGAATTTGCGCCAGAATCACCATGATGATGAGAGCCATGGCCATGCGCATGGCTTGGCGATCCATCATCGCTAGGCTCTGACCACTGGCGCTGTACATCACCACTAAGCCAAATCCCATTAGGGCAAGAACGCCAAGCAGTAGAGGCAGGTCAATATGAAAACGCTCAAACAGCGCCCGGTTTTGTCCGGTTGCAGGATCCATCTTCATGGCTGTATTACCTCTTCTTTTGATTCTGCTTTTGGCTCTTCTTCTTTTTTGCCCAAAATCACGTGATCGAAAATTTGTCGTACGACTGGCGCACCATTACTGGAGCCGCCGCCGCCATTTTCCAATACGAAGGTGACGATAACTTTGGGATCTTTGACAGGGGCAAAACTTGTAAACAGAGCATGGTCATGTAAGTGCTCTGCTAACTCACTTGCGTTATACTTTTGGCCTTCCGCCAGACCAAATACTTGCGCTGTCCCTGATTTACCCGCACTTTCGTAAGGCATATTCTGGAAGGCGCGACGTGCGGTTCCTTTAGCACCATGGTTAACCAGATACATGCCATGGATAGCCATGTCCCAATACTTTTTCGGCACGCCATCAATCGGCGGGTAAGTGGTGTACTCGGTCTCTTTTTGGGTTGAGAACTGTTCACCGTTATCTATGGTGGCACGCAGCAGATGCGGGGCAATCACTTTACCGTGGTTAACTAAAACCGATGTCGCTTTGGCAATTTGCATCGGTGTGGCAGTCCAATAGCCTTGTCCAATCCCAACCGGAATGGTGTCACCTTGATACCAAGGCACTTTGTGACGTGCCATTTTCCACTCGCGTGTTGGCATATTGGCTTTACTCTCTTCGTAAATATCAATCCCCGTCAGATCCCCAAAGCCAAAGCGCATCATCCAACTGGAGAGTTTATCTATGCCCATGTCATAGGCGATTTGATAGAAGAAGGTATCTACCGATTCTTCGAGAGATTTAATGATGTCTACCCGGCCGTGGCCCCAACGTAGCCAGTCGCGGAAAGGCCGAGTATCGGTATTGGGAATGCGCCAGTAACCCGGATCATTACGGGTAGTATTAGGTGTAATGATCCCATCTTGCAGTGCGGACACCGCAATAAACGGTTTGACGGTTGACCCCGGCGGATAAATGCCAAGCGTGGTGCGGTTTACTAATGGGCGACGTTTGTCATTGAGTAAATCGCTGTAGGCTTTACCTGAAATACCATGCACGAATGCATTGGGATCGTAACTTGGGCTCGATGCCATGGCGAGCACGCCATTATCTTTAGGATCAAGAGCGACAATCGAGCCTCGGCGACCTTTGAGCAGCTTGTAGGCATAGAGCTGAAGTTCGATATCGAGATTGAGCACGATATCTTTTCCCGGAATGGGAGGGACGTATTTTAGGGTGCGAATGACACGGCCACGGCTGTTGACTTCGACTTCCTGATAACCGGCGGTACCGTGCAGTAAGTCTTCGTAGTAGCGTTCAATCCCCAGTTTGCCGATATCTCGGGTAGCTTGGTAGTTGGCTTTTTTACCTTCTTTGTCCAAGCGTTCGAGATCTTTATCGTTAATCCGCGATACGTAACCAATCACGTGGGTCAGCACTTCGCCATAGGGGTAATAGCGTTTGAGGTTAGCGGTGACCGAAACGCCGGGGAATTTATGTTGATTAACGGAAAACTTCGCCACTTCATCGTCGGTAAGCTGAGTCAGCAGCGGTACAGAATTAAAGCGGCGAGTCTGTTTGCGTTCCTTTTCAAAGGCGGCAAGCTTTTCTGGGCTGATCTCAATGAGTTGTTGCAAGCGCGCAATGGTCTCTTCCATATTTGGCACTTTTTCTGGGATCACTTCTAAGTTGAATACCGGACGGTTTTCCGCCAGAAGCACACCGTTACGGTCAAAAATCAGCCCGCGGTTAGGCGCAATCGGAACGACTTTGATGCGGTTATCGTTGGATCGCGTTTTGTAGTCTTGATATTGGTTGATCTGAATATTGTACAAGTTGGTCACCAGCAGACCCATGCAGATCAAGATCCCGACAAAAGAGACGATGGCACGATTACGAAACAGATGCGTCTCGGCTTGATGGTCGCGGATAGGGGTATGCTGGCGTAACATGTCACTCTATTCTCGGTGGTAAGGGTGGTTAGTAGTAATGCTCCACGCACGGTATAAACTTTCTGCCATCACCACGCGCACTAGTGGATGAGGCAAGGTCAGTGGAGAAAGAGACCAACTTTGGTCTGCCGCGGCTTTACAGGCGGGCGCAAGGCCTTCTGGTCCACCAATCAGGATCGACACGTCACGCCCATCCAGTTTCCAGCTTTCCAACTGTACTGCGAGCTCTTCCGTATCCCAACGTTTGCCGGGAATATCTAAGGTGACGATTCGATTGCCTTTGGGCACTGCGGCCAGCATCGCTTCGCCCTCTTTTTGTAAGATACGCGCAATATCAGCATTTTTACCGCGTTTACCGGCGGTAATTTCTACCAATTCCAAAGGCATATCATGAGGGAAGCGACGACGATACTCTTGGAAGCCTTCTTCGACCCATTTAGGCATCTTAGTACCGACGGCGATCAGTTGAATCTTCACACTTAACCCCAGAGTTTTTCCAATTGATAGAGTTCGCGTGGCGCTTCTTGCATCACATGCAACATTACGCTACCCATATCCAGAACGACCCATTCACCTTCATTTTCGCCGTTCATACCCAGTGGTTGCAGGCCAGAAAGTTTGGCTTCATTGGCCACGTGTTCAGCGATGGAGGCGACATGTCTTTTGGATGTGCCAGTACAGACAATCATGTAATCAGTAACGCTGGATTTCTCTTTTACATCTAGAGTTACGATATCGACCGCCTTCATGTCGTCAGCTTTGTCGAAAAGAAAGTCTTTAAGTGCTTCACCTTGCAAGAGAATGTCCTCTGAAAATCATCAATAAAATACAGCTTTCGCTTAAAAGGGCGCAGTATATCACGCTTTTAGTGAGGCAAAGGTAGGTTTGCCTGAGGATTGCAGCATTCAAGGCTTAGTTGCTGCAAGATTGGCCATACTGGCTGTTCGTATTGCGTTTTTGCCAGTAATTCAGCCTGAGTTAATATTCCAACCAACCGAAGTAGGGCGCGACTCGGTAAGCGCTGTAAAGCGGCAGAGTAGAGTGGTCTTCGATTCTGCCAGACACGATAGCGATCAAAAAGACTCCCCAAATTACCCAGCTGTTGGCGCTCTTGTTGCCATTTAAGCAGTTGAGTGAGCTCTTTTTGCGCGGTGCGGATCAGAATAATCGGCTCACTCTCTTCGAGCATAAGCTGGCGCAAAATACGCTGAGCTCGGTTGGCTTTGCCTTCTAATAGCGCATCCATCCAGTGATAAGGCGTGAAATGGTTATGGCGGCTCAGCGACTCTTCCAAGCGCACTAAAGTCAGTAGACCATCGGGGTAGAGTAACGCTAATTTTTCGAGACTCTGGGCTAATGCAAAGAGATTACCTTCATGCCACTGCGCCAACATTTGTACCGCTTCGGCATCCGGTTTTAAACCGAGGGCAAAACAGCGCTGCTGAACAAACTGAGGTAAACGGCTCAATTCTGGCGTGAGGCAGTTAACCCAACAGGCTTGCTGCGCAAGCGTTTTGAGCCAAGCTGCGTTCTCTTGCGCCTTAGTCAGTTTGGGGCCAATCACCAGCAAGAGAATGTCTTGGTGAAGTTGGCCTACCAGTGCGCTAAGTTCCTTTGCCGTTTGAGCATTGACCCCAGATTCTGGGATCTCAATTTCGATAAGTTGGCGAGATGAAAACAGACTCAGAGCTTGGCAACAGTCATACACCGCGTTCCAATCGAGCCCGGCATCCGCGCTAAATCGGTGTTTTTCCAAAAAACCTTGCGCTTGTGCCGTTTTTTCGATGGCGGTTTTGGCTTCTTGGAGCAGCAGTGGCTCATTACCGAATACGAGGTAAATCGGATAGAGCGTTTTGTGCAGTGATTCAGCCAGTTTTTCAGCGTAAATGCGCATCGAAACTACTCACTGCTGCCTTCTGTTGACACTGGGTTGGCTACTTCTTGCGTATCAACGCGATAGTCAGTGAGCCCTTCGCCTTCAATACTTTCATCATCCAACGTTTTACGTGCAAAGTCTGCTTTTAAACGTGCCATCTGGCGCACAATTTGGCTGGCAGCTAGCTTGCGCATTTCATCTTCAATCATGTCGCGCTCAACGGATTTTGCTAGGGCTGTTAGAGGGTTATCTAAGTAGCTGCGCGTTACGCTAGTGGTAAAGGTGCGACTGCCCAGCTCAGGTACGGTGACGCGATAGCTTGCGACAAAGGTCAGCTCAATTTCGGCTGCACGCGTATTTTGATAAAGCGATAGGGTGCGTTCACCAGTACTTTCACTGAGTAGATGTAGATTAGGTAGATCTTCTGCTGGATCTTGCAGATCGATTTTATTCAAACGTAACTGACGGTGCACCATACGAGTAAAGGTGCTGTATTGGTCATAGCTGGTCAGTGACATACGAGAGAGTTCTTGGGGAATATCGTAATCACCGCGCAAGTGGAAACCACAAGCCGTGAGTAAGCTTGTCATCAGAACCAAGAGTGACCATTTCAAAGTAGGGAAAAGAGTGTTACGCATGGATGCTTCAGTCTCGTTATTAGGCAAAATACTTATCTCAGCTCACCAAGAGCGAAAACTTGCTGTGCGATAAGCTGAGATAAGTAAACAGGGCGAACCCTGTTTACTGACATTAAAATAAGCCATCAGTTCAGCGAGTGTTCTCATGGCTTAGTGACTCATCGATAAAATGTGAGTTAATTGGCAACGATGTTCAGCAGTTTGCCCGGTACGTAAATCACTTTACGTACGGTGAGGCCATCAATGAACTTCTGTACGTTTTCATCTTGCATACCGAGCGCTTCAACCTGTTGTTGAGTAGCATCGGCAGCGACAGTGAGTTTACCGCGCAGTTTGCCGTTGACTTGCAGCACGATCAGCTTTTCATCTTCGACCAGTGCGGCTTCATCGTACGTCGGCCAGCTTGCCGTATCGATATTGCTTTGACCCAGTGCCACCCACATTTCGAAACAGATATGCGGTGTGATTGGGTAAAGCATGAGCGTGATGGCTTTGAGTGCTTCATCCAGGATCGCGCGATCTTGTGCTTCGGTCATCGGCGCTTTCGTCAGCTTGTTCATCAGCTCCATGATTGCCGCAATCGCCGTGTTGAACGTTTGGCGACGTGCTACGTCATCCGTCACTTTAGCGATGGTTTTGTGCACATCGCGGCGCAGCGCTTTTTGGTCTGCATTCAGTGCTGAAGCATCTAAAGCGGGAGCTTGGCCGAGCTCAGTGTGCTCACGCACCAGTTTCCATACGCGGCGCAGGAAGCGGTTTGCACCTTCAACACCAGACTCTTGCCATTCCAGCGTCATGTCCGCTGGTGAAGCGAACATCATGAACAGACGTACTGTGTCAGCGCCGTATTTATCGACCATCTCTTGTGGGTCGATACCGTTGTTTTTCGACTTAGACATTTTGATCATGCCTGAGTGCTCAACTTGACGGCCTGTGGCATCCACCGCAGAAACTATGCGGCCTTTACCATCACGTTCTACTTTAACCTCAGTTGGCGACACCCACTCTTTACCACCTTTGTCATTGGTGTAGTAGAATGCATCTGCCAGTACCATGCCTTGACACAGCAGCTTTTTGAACGGTTCATCACTCTTCACATAACCAGCATCACGCAGCAGTTTGTAGAAGAAGCGTGAATAGAGCAAGTGCATACACGCGTGTTCAATACCACCGATGTACTGATCAACCGGCAGCCAGTAGTTGGCTTTCTCTGGATCTAAAATGTCATCCGCTTGTGGTGAGCAGTAACGCGCGTAGTACCATGAAGACTCCATAAAGGTGTCGAAGGTATCGGTTTCACGCAGTGCTGGCTCACCGTTAAAGGTGGTTTTTGCCCATTCTTTATCGGCTTTGATTGGGCTAGTCACGCCATCCATCACCACATCTTCTGGTAGGATAACGGGCAGCTGGTCTGCTGGTACTGGGTGTACTTGACCATCTTCAGTGGTCACCATTGGGATTGGAGCACCCCAGTAACGTTGACGAGACACGCCCCAGTCACGTAGACGGAAGTTAACGGTTTTCTTACCTTTGCCTTCTGCTTCCAATTTGGCAGCAATCGCATTAAAGGCAGCTTGGAAATCCAAACCATCAAATTCGCCAGAAGCGAAAAGAACACCTTTTTCAGTGTAAGCCGCTTCAGACACATCCAGCTCGCTGCCATCGGCAGGCTTAATCACAGGGATGATGTCTAGGCCATATTTGGTCGCGAATTCAAAGTCACGTTGGTCGTGCGCAGGCACAGCCATTACCGCACCAGTACCGTAATCCATCAACACGAAGTTCGCGATATAGATAGGTACTTCACGGCCGTTGAGAGGATGGATCGCCGTCAGGCCTGTCGCCATGCCTTTCTTTTCCATGGTCGCGATTTCAGCTTCTGCAACCTTGGTGTTTTTACATTCATCGATGAAGGCGGCGAGGGCTGGGTTATTCGCTGCCGCTTTTGTCGCTAGAGGGTGGCCTGCAGCGATACCTACATAAGTAACCCCCATCAGAGTATCTGGACGCGTGGTGTACACTTCAAGATCGGTGTTTTCACCTTTAACTGCAAATTTCAGTTCTACACCTTCAGAGCGGCCAATCCAGTTGCGCTGCATGGTTTTGACCATTTCAGGCCAACCGTCTAGGTTATCCAGATCGTCAAGCAGCTCTTGAGCGTAGGCGGTGATCTTAATAAACCACTGTGGGATCTCTTTTTGCTCAACCGGAGTGTCACAACGCCAGCAGCAACCATCTTCCACTTGTTCGTTAGCCAGAACCGTTTGGTCGTTTGGACACCAGTTGACTGATGAGGTTTTTTTGTACACTAAGCCTTTTGCAAACAGCTTAGTGAAAAACTCTTGTTCCCAGCGGTAGTACTCAGGGCGACAAGTTGCGAATTCACGATTCCAGTCATAACCAAAACCCAGTAGCTTGAGCTGGTTTTTCATGTATTCGATATTTTCGTATGTCCAAGGTGCTGGCGCAGTATTGTTTTTTACCGCTGCGTTTTCAGCAGGCAGACCAAAAGCATCCCAACCAATAGGTTGCAGTACGTTTTTGCCTTGCAGACGTTGGAAACGAGAGACTACATCACCGATGGTGTAGTTACGCACGTGACCCATGTGCAGTCGGCCACTTGGATAAGGGAACATGGAAAGACAGTAGAATTTTTCTTTATTTGGGTCTTCACTTACAACGAAGGTTTTGTTGTTGTCCCAGTGCTGTTGAACTTTGTGTTCAATATCTTGCGGGTTGTATTGCTCTTGCATCGATGACATCCATCTTGGAATTTGTGAGTTCAGTAGGAACGAAGTCTTTCGGTTCGGCATAGAATACAGAAAGCAGGGGGTTACAACAATAGCTAATCCGGCAGCCATCAGGCTTGAGAGAGGTGAGAGATGCCAAAACAGAAAGCAAGTTATGAAGCCTTACTGGAAGAGGTGGTAGAAACGCTCAAACACAGCCCAGATGGCGTGAATGAGATCGTTGAATCCTCTACGAAATACGTCGATGCGGCGAATGATTTGACCAAGGATGAGCTTGCGCTGATCTCCGCTTATGTAAAAGCTGACCTTAAAGAGTTCTCGCAAAGTTTTGAGCAAAGCAAAAGCAGCCCATTCTATCTGATGATCACTAATTCCATCTGGCAGGGGCTACTGGATATTACCGACCGCACCAAAGTGGAATGGGTCGAACTGTTTGCTGATTTAGAACACCAAGGCTTGTATCAGGCGGGAGAAATGATTGGTTTGGGCGTGTTGATCTGTGATCAGTGCGGTCATAAAACCGAATTTAATCACCCAACGGAAATTGAACCCTGTTCGCAATGTGGGGGTAAAGCGTTTAGCCGCCAACCACTGAAACCTTAGTTGGATAAAGCGTTGCAATAAAAAACGGGAAGATAACTTCCCGTTTTACTTTTACTTATCTAGCCCGGCGCTGGCGCCAGAAAGCGAACCCAATCGCTAAGCCTACCCAGAGGTAGAGTGGCGTTGTGCCCCATAGGAAGTAAGGTGTACTACCGCGAGTTGGGGTGACCGTTGCTTTTAGCACGCCAGTTTCAAATTGTGGCAACTGAGCTACGATGCGTCCTCGCTCGTCAGTGACGGCCGTCACTCCATTGTTGGTGGCGCGGATCAGCGGCTTGCCCAATTCTAAGGCGCGCATGCGAGCGATTTCCATGTGTTGCAATGGGCCTATCGAACGACCAAACCAAGCATCATTCGAAAGCGTCAGTAGGAAGTCGGTTTCCGGCGTCACATTATCGCGTACTTGCTCATTGAAGATGATTTCGTAGCAGAGTGCGGTGACAAATGCGAAGCCCTTTGCAATCAAATTCGGTTGCACGTAAGCCCCTTGGCTAAAGGAGGACATCGGCAAATTAAAGAATGGAGCTAATGGACGCAGGATCTCTTCAAACGGCACGAATTCGCCAAAAGGCAACAAGTGGTACTTATGGTAGCGCAGGGTCAGATCATAACGGTATTCGCCATGAGGCGTATCACCGACTGTCAGCACGCTATTGAAGTACTGCTTATCTTCACTTTGATTGATGATGCCAGTAATCACCGCGCTTTGGTTCATACGTGCCGCAGCATCAAGATTATGCAGAAATGAGGAGATTTCATATTCAAAAGCGGGGATCGCCGCTTCTGGCCAAATGATTACATCGGCATCCCAGTTTTCGCGAGTAAGATCGGTGTATTTCATGATGGTTGGCCAGCGCTGGCTAGGCAGCCATTTCAATCCCTGTTCGATATTGCCTTGAATCAAGGCCAGTGAGGCTGTGCGATCCGTTTGTGGGGTGACCCACTGCATGGCTTGGAGGCCATAACCCGTTGCGTAAACCACAAGAGGGATGCAAGCCATCAACCAACGGTGATTAAGCACTGCATAAGCTAAGCTACCAGCACAAAACAGCAGTAACAGAGTGATGAGCTCTACGCCACCGACGGGGGCAAAGTTGGCAAGAGGGCTATCAATTTGACTGTAACCGAGCCATAGCCAAGGAAAACCCGTCATCACCCAACCACGTAGCCAATCGGTAATCAGCCACAAAGCTGGGGCAGCACATAACCATTTACTGCGTGAGTTGTTCGGAAAAAAGCGATTGAGTAGCCAGCCGAAAAGGCTTGGATAAAGTGCCAGATAGCCGACCAATAGAGTCATTAAAAACAGGCTGGCAATTTTGGGCATGCCGCCAAACGTATCAATACTGACGTGTACCCAACTGATACCCACCGCAAATTGACCAATCCCCCAGAGATAAGCAATCAAAGCCGCTCGCTTGGCGCTTTGTTGGTGGAGCAAAAGCAGTAGGATAAATGGGCTGAGTAGAGCCAAAGGCCAAAATTGATACGGGGCAAAAGCCAGAGGAGTTATGACGCCAACAAAAGCGGCCGTAAGCGGCCGCATTAGGCGATGAGATAATACGCTGTTCATCGTCTCTTTTCTTTACTCTTACTTAGTAAGAGAGTGGGGACTACTCTTCCGCAACGTGCGAAAGGGCTTCCAGATCGGGAACGGTCACTTGAAGAGCCACCACTCGGCGACTATCCGCCGCTGTCACTTTGAAGTTGTAGCCTGCAATGTCTACGACTTCACCGCGCGCGGGTAAGTGGCCGAATGCCGTCATCACCAAACCACCGACCGTATCCACTTCTTCATCACTGAATTTGGTGCCGAAAGTGTGGTTAAAGTCTTCAATTGTGGTGAGCGCTTTCACCGAAAAGGTGTGTTTGCTCAGTTGGCGAATGTCTTTTTGCTCTTCGTCGTCGAATTCATCTTCGATGTCGCCGACGATCTCTTCCAGAATATCTTCAATGGTGACTAGGCCAGATACGCCGCCAAACTCATCCACCACAATTGCCATGTGGTAACGCTCTTCACGGAATTCTTTGAGCAGACGGTCAACCCGTTTGCTTTCCGGAACCACGACCGCAGGGCGGATCACTTCTTGGATGTTGAATGGGGCACAGTTAGAGCCTAGATATTTGAGTAAGTCCTTCGCAAGCAGAATGCCTTCCACATGGTCTTTATCTTCGCTGATCACTGGATAACGTGAGTGCTGCGCATCCGTCATGATGGCAACCAAAGCATCTAGGTTATGAGTACGATCGATAGTGACCATTTGTGAGCGTGGGATCATGATATCGCGCACGCGCATTTCGGCGATTTCCATCACACCTTCGAGCATGTCGCGGGTGTCATGGTCAATCAAGTCATTGACTTCAGAGTCGCGAATCACATCGACCAGCTCTTGGCGATCTTTCGGCTCTCCCTGAAAAAGTTGACTTAGGCGTTCAAAGAAGGACTTTCTACTCGGACCTTCCGAATTCTGAGAATTGTCTTCGTTCATTATGTCTCAATTCACTAACGCTATCAGATGTGTGATAGCTCACATAGGCCTTATCTAAAAGGATAAGGGTTACTCTTTTTCTGCCAGATATGGGTCGGTAAAACCCATCTCTTGCATAATTTCGGTTTCGAGAGATTCCATCTCTTCGGCTTCATCATCCTCGATGTGGTCATAACCTAGCAGATGCAGGCTGCCATGTACAACCATATGCGCCCAATGTGCTTGCAAAGGCTTATTTTGCTCAATTGCTTCACGCTCAACGACTTGGCGGCAAATCACCAAGTCGCCAAGCAGATCCATTTCCATCCCCGGAGGAGCTTCAAATGGAAAAGACAGCACATTGGTCGGTTTATCTTTACCACGGTAGTTCAAATTCAGCGCATGGCTTTCTGCTTCATCGACAATGCGAACCGTCACCTCAGCTTGTGGCTGAAACGGCGTGATGGTTCGAGAGAGCCACAACGCAAACTCCGCTTCACTTGGTAGCCCATGTTCATTTTCGACTGCCAATTGCAAATCCAGTTCAATACTCATGAGGGATCCGACTCATTGTTGTGGCTTAGCGTCATTTCTGCGCGCTGCATTTCGAGTAATTTATTTTCACGTTCTTCACGACGACGCTGCTCATACTCTTTGCGCTCTTTTTGATCTTGCGCTTCCCACTTTTCATAAGCGTTAACGATACGAGCAACCACTGGGTGGCGCACCACATCGTCAGCTTGGAAGAAGTTAAAGCTGATCTCATCGACTTCATTGAGCACTTCAATCGCATGGCGCAGACCGGATTTCGCGCCGCGCGGTAAGTCGATTTGCGTCACGTCACCAGTAATGACGGCGCGCGAATTAAAACCAATCCGCGTCAGGAACATTTTCATCTGTTCAACGGTCGTGTTTTGGCTTTCATCGAGAATAATAAACGCGTCGTTTAAGGTACGACCACGCATGTACGCCAGCGGAGCGACCTCAATCACATTGCGCTCAATCAGCTTTTCTACCCGCTCAAAACCAAGCATTTCGAATAGAGCATCGTAAAGTGGGCGCAAATAAGGGTCGACTTTTTGGCTTAGATCGCCCGGCAGAAAACCGAGCTTTTCGCCCGCTTCAACCGCTGGACGAGTCAATAGAATTCGGCGAATTTCTTGGCGCTCAAGCGCATCCACAGCAGCCGCGACCGCAAGGTAAGTTTTACCGGTACCAGCAGGGCCAACACCAAAGGTGATGTCATGGGTCACCATATTCATCAAGTATTGAGCTTGATTCGGTGTCCGCGGTTTGATCACGCCTTTTTTGGTTTTGACAAACACTTCTTTGCCGTGAGCAATGCTGGATTCGCTGTGTTGTTCAAGCACGCCGGATTCTTTGATGGCAAGATGAATTTGCTCAGGTTCAATATCGGTAATCTGACCACGCACCGGAGCCGTTTCAACGTAAAGTGTTTTGATGATGTCGAGTGCAGCAGCGGCAGTATGAGGTTGACCCACGATAGTGAAGAAGTTGCCGCGGTAGTTGATTTCGACACCCAAGCGACGTTCAAGGTGCTTGATGTTGTCATCAAAAGGACCGCATAGGCTGGCGAGTCGGTGGTTATCGGATGGTTCTAAATTAATTTCTAAGGTTATGATTTTATTGCTCAAATTTGCCTCTCAGTATGTCAATAAACGTCCGATTGTGACCGGACGCTTATTGACAGTGTATACGAGATTAAGGAGTAAATGTAGCAACCCCAAGCTCATCCTCGCGGCGAGTCTTCGCTTTCATTTCAGAGGGAGAGGTCGCGATACGCAGATTCATCTCTTGTTCGGTACGCAGCAGTTCACCGCGCAGTGAGTTCGGGAAAACGTCGACGATCTTCACATCAACAAATTGACCGATCAGATCCGGTGAGCCTTCGAAGTTCACTACACGGTTATTTTCAGTACGGCCACGCAGCTCCATCAGATCTTTTTTCGATGGACCTTCAACCAAAATACGCTGTTCAGTACCCAGCATCAGGCGTGAATAACGCATAGCTTGGCTGTTGATCTGCTGCTGCAGTTCGTACAGGCGTTCTTTCTTCACTTCTTCCGACAGATCGCAAGGATAGTCAGCGGCGGGTGTGCCTGGACGAGGTGAGAAAATAAAGCTAAAGCTCATGTCGAAATCGACATCGCGGATCAGCTTCATGGTGTCTTGGAAATCTTTGTCGGTTTCCCCAGGGAAGCCAACGATAAAATCAGAGCTGATTTGAATATCTGGGCGCGCTTTACGTAGCTTACGGATGATGGATTTGTACTCAATCGCCGTATGTGGACGCTTCATCATAGTCAGAATGCGATCGCTCCCACTTTGTACTGGCAAGTGCAGGAAGCTCACGAGCTCAGGCGTGTCTTCGTACACTGCAATAATGTCATCCGTAAATTCGAGTGGGTGGCTAGTGGTAAAGCGGATACGATCGATGCCGTCAATGGTGGCGACCAAACGCAGTAATTCAGCGAAAGAGCAAATGCCGCCATCGTGAGTGGCACCACGGTAAGCGTTGACGTTTTGACCCAGCAGGTTAACTTCACGCACCCCTTGCTCGGCAAGCTGAGCGATCTCGAACAGGACATCGTCCATAGGACGGCTGACTTCTTCACCACGAGTGTAAGGCACTACGCAGTAAGTACAGTATTTTGAGCAGCCTTCCATGATAGAAACGAACGCAGTTGGGCCTTCCGCACGTGGCTCAGGCAGGCGGTCGAATTTTTCAATCTCAGGGAAAGAGATATCCATCACGGGCGCGTCGCTGGTTTGCGATTGTTTAATCATTTCAGGCAGACGATGAAGTGTCTGTGGGCCGAAGATGACATCCACATAAGGTGCACGATCGCGAATCGAGTCACCTTCTTGAGTGGCAACACAGCCACCAACACCGATCACGACTCCGGGTTTTTTGTCTTTCAGGGTTTTCCAACGGCCGAGTTGGTGGAAGACTTTTTCCTGCGCCTTTTCACGAATCGAACAGGTGTTTAGGAGTAAAACGTCAGCTTCCTCGGGTATCTCTGTCAGCTCATAGCCGTTTGCAGCATTAAGCAGGTCAGCCATTTTCGATGAATCGTACTCGTTCATCTGGCAGCCCCAAGTTTTAATTAGCAGTTTCTTACTCATCTCACTTTCGCTCGTTCAATAGTTCTTCAATCATTTGAGCTGTAGCTCACATTCTAGCCGCCCTCTCGGCGGTAAGCGGCGTATTGTACTGCTTTAAAAACCGACTGACTAGTAATTGGCGGAATTCTCTTGTAACCCTTGCTGTGATTGGCTTTTTACCTTATTACGAGCAAGGTTTTAACGTAAAAAATGTCGCAATATTTCCCTTACTCCGTACAATGCCGTGAAGAGAAAATACTGGGTGGGAAAAGGTATGAGTAGCAACAAATTTGACATCCTCGTGGTGGGGGGCGGCATGGTGGGCGCGGCTGCTGCACTGGGCTTTGCACGCCAAGGACGCAAGGTTGCGGTAATTGATTCTGGCGCGCCGCACGCTTTTGAGCCCAGTCAGCCTATGGATGTGCGTGTCTCTGCGATTTCGCAAACCTCGGTAGCACTGCTAGAAGAACTGGGTGCTTGGTCAAGTGTTGTTGGTATGCGCGCTTGTCCTTATCGTCACTTAGAAACGTGGGAACACCCAGAATGTCGAACGCGTTTTTCTTGTGAGTCGCTCGGGTTGCCACAATTAGGTTACATGGTAGAAAACCGAGTCATTCAATTAGCACTATGGCAGCAATTTGCGGCTTATCCGCAGTTGACTTTAATGTGTCCCGAACAATTGGCGCAGTTGAATGTGAGTGCAGAGGGATGCCGTGTTACCTTGCAATCGGGCGCTGAAATTGAGTGTGATTGGGTAATCGGTGCGGATGGCGCAAATTCCCAGGTGCGCAATCTGGTGCGTATCGGCGTAACGGCGTGGGATTATCGTCAACACTGTATGTTGATTAATGTGCAGACGGAGCAGATCCAACAAGAAACCACGTGGCAGCAATTTTTTCCAACAGGTCCGCGCTCCTACTTACCTTTGGGCGGCAATCAGGCGTCTTTGGTGTGGTATGACACACCGCAGCGTATTCGCAAGCTCAGCGGTCTTAATCCGGAGCAATTGCGTAGCGAAATTCTGCAGTATTTCCCGGCCGAGTTGGGGAATATTAAAGTGTTGCAACACGGTGCTTTCCCATTAACGCGCCGTCATGCTCAGCAGTATGTGAAAAATCGCTGTATTTTGATTGGGGATGCAGCACACACCATAAACCCATTAGCAGGGCAGGGCGTCAATTTGGGCTTTAAAGATGTGGCCGTGTTGCTGGCGCAAACTCAAGAGCAGGCGTTAAATCAGGCATCTTTTGAACGCTATGAACGCTGCCGTCGTCCCGATAATTTACTGATGCAAACAGGGATGGACTTGTTCTACAAAACCTTCAGTAACTCAATCACACCAGTGAAGTTTCTGCGTAATGCTGCGTTGGCATTGGCTGAGCGTTCTGGCCCACTGAAAACGCAAGTGCTGCGTTATGCCCTTGGTTTTACGAATTGAATGTTGTTTGAGATGAGCGCTAGTTAGGCGCTATTGGCTATGTCAAAAAACTCGGCCGTAAAAACAAAAAACGCTGCACTCGGCAGCGTTTTTTACATCGAACGTTTTAAATCGAACCAAGCGATTACTTGGTCACGCGTAGGATCGGTGTTTCACCTACGGTCACTGAACCAGAAAGTTTGTTCAGCTCTTTGATTTCATCCATGTTAGAGATAACAACAGGAGTCAGAGTTGATTTCGCTTTCTCTTCGAGCAGTGCCAAATCGAATTCGATGATAGTATCGCCGATTTTCACTGATTGGCCTTCTTCTGCAATACGCTTGAAGCCTTCACCTTTCAGCTCAACCGTGTCGATACCGAAGTGAACAAACAGCTCAACGCCTTCATCTGATTCGATAGAAAACGCGTGGTTGGTTTCGAAGATTTTGCCGATAGTACCGTTAACAGGAGCTACCATTTTGTTACCAGCAGGCTTGATCGCGATACCGTCGCCAACGATTTTCTCAGCGAAAACCACATCTGGTACATCTTCGATGTTTACAATTTCACCAGAAAGAGGTGCGATGATGTCGATTGCACCTGCGTTAGCGCTGTCGTCAGAGACTAGCTTCTTAAGTTTGTCAAACAGACCCATTGTGTCATGCTCCTAACGTTTTAAATTTGTTCTGTCGAAGTATAGTATACCAATCGCTAAAGATAGACGACTATTTTCATCGCCTATCTCCTTGGTATCAACCGATAATTACGCTTTCGCTGCGATGAATTTATCTACGCAAGCTTCAATTTCTGCAGCCGTTGGCAGGGCAAGCGCCTCTTCAGCCATCGCTTTGATTTCCGCATAATTGGCGTTACGGATCACTTTCTTCACTTTTGGAATCGAGATGCCGCTCATTGAGAACTCATCCAGACCCATACCGAGTAGGAGTAGCGTTGCACGCTCGTCACCCGCTAATTCACCACACATACCAGTCCATTTGCCTTCTGCGTGAGAAGCATCAATCACCTGCTTGATCACGGTCAGAACCGCTGGAGAGAGTGGGTTGTAGAGGTGAGAGATCATCTCGTTACCACGGTCTACCGCTAGGGTATACTGAGTTAAATCGTTGGTACCGATAGAGAAGAAAGAGACTTCTTTTGCCAAGTGATGAGCAATCGCTGCTGCAGCTGGCGTTTCTACCATCACACCGATTTCGATGTTTTCATCAAAAGCATGACCTTCGGTGCGCAGTTCAGCTTTGTACTCTTCAATCGCATTTTTCAGTTCACGAATTTCTTCTACTGAAATGATCATTGGGAACATAACGCGAAGTTTGCCGTGTGCAGAGGCACGCAGAATACCGCGTAGCTGGTCACGTAGAATTTCACGGCGATCTAAGCTGATACGAACGGCACGCCAACCCAAGAATGGGTTCATCTCTTTTGGCAGATCCATATACGGCAGGTCTTTGTCGCCGCCGATGTCCATGGTGCGGATGATAACCGCTTGGCCATTCATCGCTTCCGCGACTTCTTTGTAGGCTTGGTACTGTTCTTCTTCTGTTGGCAGGGCATCACGATCCATAAACAGGAATTCAGTACGGTATAGGCCGACACCTTCACCACCGTTACGGATGATACCGTCACAGTCTTTCACGGTACCGATGTTGCCACACACTTCAACGCGATGGCCGTCTAGCGTTTCTGCTGGAAGATCTTTCAGCTTAGCGAGCTCTTCTTTTTCCGCTAGGAAAGCCGCTTTAACCGCTTTGGCTTCTTCAATTTGGGCTTGAGTTGGATTCACAATGATCTTGTTGTTCATTGCGTCCAGAATCAATGTGTCGCCATTTTTCACTTTCTTAGTGATGTCGTTAGTACCGACAATCGCTGGTAGCTCTAGAGAGCGAGCCATGATAGAAGTGTGAGAGGTACGGCCGCCAATATCACATGCAAAACCGAGAACGTAGTTCAGGTTAATCTGCGCAGTTTCAGAAGGCGTTAAATCGTAAGCAACAAGGACAACTTCTTGATCGATTTCGCTCAGCGATACGATGTGCATGCCCAGAGCATTTTTTACAAAACGTGTACCGATATCACGGATATCTGTTGCACGTTCTTTGAGATATTCATCGTCTAAAGATTCAAGCGCAGTGGCTTGCTCTTCGATAACGGTATGAATTGCGTTATCGGCAGACATTTTTTCTTTTTTGATGAGGGCTAAAATCTCTTCTTCTAGCTCTTCATCTTCAAGCAACATGATATGGCCTTCAAAGATGGCTTCTTTTTCTTCACCAAAAGTTTCAAGTGCTTTTTGTTTGATCACTTCTAACTGCGCAGAAGATTTGTCACGCGCAGTGTAAAAGCGCTCAACTTCGGCTTCTACTTGATCGTCAGAAATGGTGTTTGTGTTTAGGACAATTTCATCTTCTTGAAGAAGTAATGCTTTACCAATAGCAATACCTGGAGATGCTAGAATGCCTGAAATCATAGCCTTACCTTAAACTGGTCAACTGTAAACGGGAGAGTGGACAATCGCTAACCGTAACGTTTAGCGTATTTCTCGGGTTATTTCCAACAAAGCCATTTTGCGTGAACAAAATGGCTTTGAAAGGAAGACCGGATTAGTGAAGTTGGTCCATCAGAGCAACTAGGTGCTCAACAGCTTCTTTTGCCTGAGGGCCTTCGGCAGAGATAGTCACGACAGTACCTTTTACCAGACCTAGCGTTTGCAGCTTGAACAGACTTTTCGCGCTTGCACTTTTACCGTTAGAAGTCACAGTGATGTCTGCATCGAAGGCTTTTGCTTCTTTAACAAACTGTGCAGCAGGACGAGTGTGAAGGCCGTTTTCTGCAGTGATTTCTACTTGCTTCTCGTACATGTTTTATACCCCAATGAGTTTATTTTTTGTAAGTTTGTTAACCAGATTTAGCTTAACCGCATAAACTGCTTTGTGCTAGCACTGTCACAGGCTTTTCGTGTTAGAACTAAGACTGGTCAAAATATTATCAATCGCCTTTGCTATTTTTTGCAATTTGAGCAATTGAGCGTAAACCGTCTGCTTCTTTATTTTGAAGCTAAAAATAAAACATGCCGATATTACCAAAGGTGAGGCAGGGATCAACAAAAAAGCCCCTGACTGGGGCTTTTTTAAACGAAAATTTGATTTAACCACGTATTACTGCTGGTTTTCTTTATCAGTGAAAATGCCTGCGAATAGAGCTGTGCTCAAGTAACGTTCACCTGAACTTGGTAACACGGTAACTATAGTTTTTCCTTCAAATTCAGGTAATTGTGCGATTCGGTTAGCGGCAACAACAGCAGCACCAGAAGAGATCCCCGCGAGAATGCCTTCTTCTTCCATTAGGCGACGCGCCATTTCAATCGCCTCGTCTGAGGTGACTCGCTCAACACGATCAATCAAGCTTAAATCTAAGTTACCAGGGATAAAACCGGCACCGATACCTTGAATTTTATGTGGTGCAGGTTTGATTTCTTCTCCCGCCAGCGCTTGTGTAATGACCGATGATTCAGCCGGTTCAACCGCAACAGAAAGAATAGCTTTACCTTGAGTGCCTTTGATGTAGCGACTGGTACCCGTTAATGTACCGCCAGTACCTACACCAGCAACAAACACATCAATTTGACCATCTGTTGCATCCCAAATCTCTGGGCCTGTGGTCTTTTCATGGATCTGCGGGTTAGCTGGGTTATTGAATTGCTGGAGGAGCAAATATTTTTCTGGGTTGCTGGCAACAATCTCTTCTGCTTTCGCAATCGCGCCTTTCATGCCTTTTGCTGCTTCAGTCAGTTCTAAATTGGCGCCAAGTGCTTTGAGTAGCTTACGACGCTCTAAACTCATCGATTCAGGCATGGTCAGAGTTAACTTGTATCCACGAGCTGCAGCAACAAACGCTAGGGCAACACCAGTATTACCACTTGTTGGCTCTACTAATTCAACGCCAGGCTTGAGTTTGCCTTGCTTTTCAGCTTCCCAAATCATATTGGCTCCGATTCGGCATTTTACGCTGAAGCTTGGGTTGCGTGCTTCAATCTTAGCCAGCACTTTGCCGTTAGAGACTTTGTTTAAGCGCACTAGTGGGGTGTTACCAATAGTCAGTGAATTGTCTTCGTAGATTTTGCTCATGGCGATGTTCCTTCATTCGTTACGCAGTGAGTGTGCGTGAATACTTAGTGAATATGGACAGAGAATAAGTTCATATTCACTAAGCGAAAAGGATTAAAAAGTTATAACTTATGTGGTGCTTGTTATTGGCGCAGAGGGGAGTGTTGTGTCTTAAATTCCATCACCCACATCGCCGTCGCGCCACACACGGCAACTGGGACGATGAAGAGGTTCACAATCGGAATGCTCGTGAAAAAAGCGACCAGCATACCAAATCCATAGGCCTTACTTTGATTTTGTTTCAAAGTGTTACGCATGTCATGGAAGCTGATTTTGTGGTTATCGAAGGGATAGTCGCAATACTGTATAGCCAACATCCAAGCCGTGAACAGGAACCAAGCAATAGGGCCTAAGGTTTGCCCAAGTGCTGGGATCAGTAATAGCAGGAATAAGCCAAGTGCTTTGGGAAGCACGTAAAGCAGTTTCCGCCATTCTCGACTAAGGATTCGAGGAACGTCTTTGACCAGTGCCCAGACGCCTTCCTCACCGATGCGTTCACCTGATAGATGCTGCTCCACCTTTTCGGCCAATAGACCATTAAATGGCGAGGCAATAAAGTTGGCTAAGGTACTAAAAAAATAGGAGAAAGTAGCGAGAATGGTTAATGCTAACAGCGGCCAAAGTACATAACTTAGCCAAGAGAGAAACGAAGGTAATTGTCCTATCCACTCGCTGATCCAAGTGTCTAAATGGCTGAATAAGTAGTACATAGCACCGCCGACTAAGATGATGTTAGCCAGTAGCGGAAGAACAACGAACCGACGTATGCCTGGCGTTAAAGCCAAACGTATGCCGTAAGAGAAGTAGCCGAACCCGGAACGTGAGCTGATCTGCATAAAAACGGTATTCTCCTTGATAAACCGAGTGAAGATTGTACTTGATTGATACTGAAGTGAAATGACGAAACTGCAAAAAACGCGTCATCTTTTCAACTTCTCACATTAAGTTGTTCTAAATTCAACGAGAGTTTTGGTAAAGTACCCCGACAAGTCAAAAACACACCCTGATAAACGTCCTGTCGGGCGCTAGAGCTCAGAACATCAAACGGGATACTGAGAGTTTAAGATGCAGGAACTGCGATTCGTATTGATAATTGTTGGCGCGTTGGCGATAGCGGCGTTGCTGTTTCATGGTCTGTGGACCAGCAAAAAAGAGGGAAAGTCCAAGTTTGGTGATAAACCTCTGCGCAAGATGAAAGTCGAAAGTGATGATCCGCCTTCGCGTGCCTTTGCGGCGGAAGACGATTTCGAAATCATCCGCAAGGAACGCAAAGAGCCTGATTTTGGCATTCCGAATCAACAGCACGATCCTCTGATCTCTGATTTCGCGGCCCATGATGAGCTGGATGAAGAAGAGGATGAGGAAGCGCGCATTCCGGTTCAGCCTCAATCCCAACCTCAACCTAGAAAGGTTCAACCCCAGGTTGAGATGCCTCGAGTTGCGCCAAACGTGCCAATGGCTAAGGTGCAACCTGAAGTGGTGACCGAGATTGAGGTACAAGAGCCGCAGGAAGAAAAGCTGGATGTGATTGTGCTCAATGTACACTGTGCTGGTAACCAGCCTTTTATCGGGACCAAACTGTTCGATAGCATGCAGCAAAATGGTTTGTTATTTGGTGAGATGGATATTTTCCATCGCCATGCGGATCTCTCTGGAACGGGGAAAGTGTTGTTTAGTGTCGCGAATATGATGCAACCTGGTACCCTGATGCATGATGATCCTGCGGACTTTTCAACCAAAGGCATCTCCTTTTTTATGACACTGCCGTGTTTTGGCGATCCTGAGCAAAACTTCAAGTTGATGCTAAAAACCGCTCAACAAATTGCCGATGATCTTGGTGGGCATGTGTTGGACGATGCTCGTAATTTAATGACTCCAAACCGACTTGATGCTTATCGTAAGCAAATTCAAGAGTTTAAAGTTCGAGCCGCTCAAGCCTAGGTTTTGGATATTCATTCAAGCACCACGCGATAGCGTGCTGCTTTACTTCGTCAGTAACAAGATAAAGATATCCCTAGTTATACTAAAAGGGCTCCGTAGCGGAGCCTTTTTTCATCATCCGAGAGAATTACGATGTCAGATGTCGCGCAACGATTAACAGAATTAAGAAAAACCTTGCATGAGCATGGTGTCCGCTATTACGTAGAAGATGCCCCCACCATTCCGGATGCAGAATACGATCGCTTAATGCGCGAGCTGCTGGAATTGGAAGCGGCTCACCCGGAATTGATGAGCTCGGACTCGCCCAGTTTACGAGTCGGAGGACGTCCGCTGGATGCTTTTGAATCTGTCGTGCATGAAATTCCGATGTTATCGCTCGATAACGCCTTTGATGATGGTGAATTAGAAAGCTTTTATCGCCGTATGACGGATCGGATCCAGGCGGTACAGCATAGTGCCTTTTGTTGTGAGCCGAAACTGGATGGCTTGGCGGTCAGTTTACTATACGAAAATGGTGTTCTGACCCGCGCGGCGACTCGTGGTGATGGTATGACCGGCGAAAACATCACGGAAAATGTACGTACCATTAAAGCAATCCCTTTACGTCTGCAAGGCGCAGATTTTCCAACTCGCCTTGAAGTGCGCGGTGAAGTGTTTATGCCTAAAGCGGGGTTTGAAGCACTTAACGCACGAGCATTGAAAAAAGGTGAAAAGCAGTTTGTTAACCCTCGTAATGCGGCGGCGGGAAGCCTACGTCAACTCGACTCCAAAATTACCGCCCAACGTCCACTGGCTTTTTACGCTTATAGTGTTGGTGTTATTGAAGGCGGAGAGTTAGCGACCAGCCACTATCAACGATTTTTGCAACTAAAGGGCTGGGGGCTGCCGATTTGTCCTGAAACCAAACTGGTAACTTCTCTCGCCGAAGTCAAAGCTTTTTATCAAGACATTTTGCAACGTCGTCAGTTTTTGGCTTATGAGATTGATGGCGTCGTCATTAAAGTTGACGATATCCAGTTGCAGGAGCGATTGGGGTTCGTTGCTAGAGCGCCGCGCTGGGCGATTGCCTATAAATTTCCTGCGCAGGAAGAGCTTACTTTGCTCAATGATGTTGAATTTCAGGTAGGTCGTACTGGCGCGATTACCCCAGTTGCTAAGTTGGAGCCTGTTTTTGTCGGTGGTGTTACGGTAAGTAATGCCACATTACATAATGCCGATGAGATTGAGCGTTTGGGAGTGATGGTCGGAGATACGGTGGTGATCCGCCGTGCTGGGGATGTCATCCCACAAATCGTCTCTGTGGTATTAGAGCGACGCCCTGAGAATGCAAAATCTATTGTATTTCCTACTCGTTGCCCAGTTTGTCAATCGGATGTTGAACGGGTTGAAGGAGAAGCGGTTGCTCGATGTTCCGGTGGACTGATTTGCCAAGCTCAGCGCAAAGAGGCATTGAAGCATTTTGTTTCTCGCAAGGCCATGGATGTAGAAGGCTTGGGCGATAAAGTGATTGAGCAACTGGTTGACCGAGAAATGGTGAGTACACCTGCTGATTTATTCCGGTTAAGAGCGGGAGAGCTCACGATTTTGGAGCGAATGGGCCCCAAATCGGCGCAGAATGTGATTGATGCTCTCAATAAAGCGAAGCAAACCACATTACCTAAGTTTTTATATGCACTGGGTATTCGTGAAGTCGGCGATGCTACCGCACTCAACTTGGCTCAGCACTTTTTAAGTTTGGAAGCGATTCAACAAGCGAGTTTAGAACAATTTATCGAAGTTCCCGATGTCGGAGTGGTTGTTGCAAGCCATTTACTGGCCTTCTTTGCGCAAGACCGTAACCAACAAGTGATCAATGAATTGCTAGAACAAGGCATCACATGGCCGGCGCTAACGGCTGCGCCCGTGGCGGTAGACTCTGCTCTAGCGGGCAAAATTGTTGTGTTAACCGGCAGTTTTACTCAATTGTCTCGTAATGATGCGAAAGCCGCACTACAAGCTTTAGGTGCTAAGGTGACGGGTAGCGTATCAAAAAATACTGATATTGTTTTTGCAGGAGAAGCAGCGGGCTCTAAGCTAGCCAAAGCGACCGAGTTGGGTATCCAAGTTTTCGATGAGCAAGCATTAATCGAATTTTTGAAATAAGCCTATTCACTTAATATTTGAAGCGGCAGTGGTGTTGGCGATGTGTGTTCACTCCAACATCGCCTGCCTATGCTTATAGGGATGAATTTACTTGCAGCCTACCTACAATTCCAACTCTATTCGGTATGTTTCATGTTGGATCTGCTGCATTTTTTATAAATAGATTGAACTTCTTGCTCATCCCAAGTCTAAACCTCAGCCTGTGCTGGGGTTTATTTTTGCTCAGAAACAACTCGCCAATTTGTATCAAGTTCAGGACTTTTATTGTTTTTAAAAGTCATCCCTCATTTTGTTTTTATTCGACGCATTTCAAATAAAAGACATTAACCAAAAATAAAAATTTATATTTATCAGTTATTTAAGTTTTCTCTGGCTTTGTGCTAGTAATAATTGGATCTCGATCACTTACTCCCCAGAAGTTTGTCGTGGCTCATATTTTTTTAGATAAAAATTAAGTTCTGATTGATGTTTTCTAACCGAGAGTTAGTCTACGGATATGGATACACGGTCAGTGTGCCAACAACTAAGAGAATCGGTTTCGATACTCGAAAAGGAAATGACTTCTCCCTTCGGCGGCCAACTTAAGGGAGAAACTCAAAAAAACAGCTATATCCATTTTTAGGAGTTATCCATGGACAAAATGTTTAAACGTACTCTTCTGGGTGCAGCAGTAGCGATGGCGTCAACTGGTGCGTTTGCCGCATCTGAAACTGGTGCAATCGGTGTTCTGTCTGATTTCAACGTACAAGCGTACGGTGTTGCAGCAATCTCTGCTTTCTATCAAGAAGATAGCAACGGTTATGACTACGAAAACGAATCTCGTATCGGTTTCCGTGCTAGCAAAGATATGTTTGATAACGTAAACGTATTCATGCAGATCGAATCAGGTTACGTTGGTGAAGATGGTAAAGGCAGCACGCTTGGTGCTCGTGATACTTTCCTCGGCCTACAAGGCGATTGGGGTAAAGTACGTTTCGGTCGTATGCTGACACCACTATATGAAATCGTTGACTGGCCATACTCTAACCCAGGTTTAGGTCGTGTATTCGACTGGGGTGGCGACGTTGCTGGTCACTATGATCGTAAAGGTGATATTGCGCGTTATGACTCTCCAGCTTTCGGTGGTCTGACGTTCAACATTTCTGCTGGTCGTGGTGATGTGGGTACTAAAAGTTCTAACCACTTTGGTGCGGCTGCACACTACAATGCTGCGGATATCGTAACGTTCCATGTTGGTTATGAAAACAACTCTAACTTCAAGTATGACTACAAAACCAAAGATACAGCTGGTAAAGATGTCGATAATACATTCCTGACTGATGCAACAGCGTATATCGTAGGTTTTGAGTTGCCTCTACCTGCTGGTTTTGGTTTAGCTGGTGCTTATAAGTACACTGAAGGTGCTTCTAAAACAGTGAAAGGTCAAGAAGGCGAGCAAGGCCAATACTCTCTGATTGGTCAATACTGGAATGGCCCATGGGGCTTTAAAGTAGGTTACGCTGCCAACCTTGAGTCTGAAGTGAACGGTGTTGAACAAAAAGATGATGATGAAGTATTGTCTGCACAGCTGATGTACGTGAAAAATGGTTTCGTACCATACATCCGTGTTGGCCAGCATGATGCTTATGATTCAGCCGACAAGAAAGGTTTCGTACGTGTAGGTCTGGAATACGGTTTCTAATCAGACGAACCCTGCCTTTCTTTAATAAAAACGCCGGCCTTGTGCCGGTGTTTTTACTCCATAAACAAGGACATAAATGATGAATTTATTTAAAACGACCATATTATTCTCAACCATCACCATGGCCGTTGGATGCAGTAATTTAGACAGTTCGAGTGTGTTCAATGATGTGGCGAAGAATGTCAAAGAAAGGCACAACTATGTTCAAGTTGTCGCGAAAGATATTACTCCTGACGCAAAAGCAATTGTAGGACCTGATATTGTAAAAGCAGAGTTAAGCTATGTCGGTAATTTCCCTAAAGCTGAAGGCGTTAATATTGAAAATTCATACGTTGATATGAACGTCACTTATTTTAAAAATTATGACCAATATGACACTGTTGCTTATTCATCACAGAAGTTAAAAGTAGAAACATATCGTCCATTAGCTGAGACCTGTACCGAACATTGCACGACCTCGCAATGGTTTAAGTTCCCATTATCTCAAGAATATATTCAGCAACTGAACTCGGATTCAGTTGTGTTTACGCTGTCCTCGTCAACAGACAAAAACCAAGTAGAATTCACGGTTCCTAAAGCGTATTTTTTAGCGGTTATTAATGAGGCGAAATTTGTCTTACAAGGGACAGATGTGGCACCTGTTGCTCCTATTGTTGCTGTTCAAGCGCAACCAACCGCATCCAAACCTAACGAAATGATCCAATATTTGTTTGGTGAAGCCAGTTCAGCAGAGCGCCAAGAATTTGCTAACTGGGCTTTTGCTAACCGTGCAGAGGTAGCCCAGCCTATGGTTACACAAAATAAGTTGGTCGAAATGATGGCTGATTGGTACAAAAAAGCCGATAAAGCCGAAAAAGCATCGATTCTCTCTTGGTTGATTAGCCAAGAATAATTGCATTTCTCGCTGGATAGAGGCATGGTCTTTCCATGCCTCTGTGATTTTTTATGTGTCATGAATATTAGCCAGATTGCCAAACTCACCTCGCTGACTGCCAAGTCGATTCGTCTATACGAAGAGAAAGGTCTCATCATCCCACCACTGCGCTCTGAAAGTGGTTATCGCACTTACACTCAGCAGCATGTGGATGATTTACTGCTCATCGCTCGCTGCCGGCGAGTCGGTTTTAGTTTGGATGAGTGTAAAGCCATGCTCACTCTTGCCAATGATCCAAACCGAACGAGCGCAGCGGTGCGCGCGCGAGCGCAAGAAAAGTGGCAAGAAATCTCGAGAAAACTCTCCGAGCTCACCATGATTAAGCAGCAGCTAGAAGAGTGGATTGCATCTTGTCCCGGAGATCAAGGCAGCGATTGCCCAATCATAGAACAGTTGAAGGGACATTGTTGTTCAAACAATAAAACTAAGACCCCGTAGGATCTTAGTTCCGACTTGAAGTTGCCTACAGAATGATAGACTTTTAGATAGGTTGGACGACTAAGATAATCCCATCCACAGCAACGACAGAAACACGGCTCCCAGCCGCAAGCTGCTGATCGCAGCGCGCTGTCCAAGCCGTATCACCCAGTGTTACTTGAAACTCTCCTGCTGGGGTATCTTGAGTTATCGGAATAATACGTCCGAGTAACTGTTTTTCTTTCTGGTTAAGGTCGCGTTCTGTATCTTGCTTTTTATCTCGGCTAAATTGACGTCGCCACCAAAGCCAAGTCGTGACCAGAGAAAAACTCGCAAAAGCCAGCCACTGCAGTTGCCAACCAAGAGGCATTACGGCCAGCAATACCCCAACTAATAGTGCTGATAGGCCAAGCCACAAAAAATAACCTGCAGTGCCGAGTAGCTCAGCGGCTAATAGAAGTAGGCCCAAGGCCAACCAATGCCAGAAATTCAATTGTGAGAGTAGCTCTACCACGGGGCACCTACTTAGTGGTTTGTGATGATTTAAACATTTCTGCAATTCCAGCGACAGAACCCATGAGGCCTGTTGCTTCAAGTGGCAGCATGATGATCTTACCATTCTCTGCTTGACCAATAGCTTTCAGCGCTTCGGTATAGCCTTGAGCAATAAAGTAATTGACCGCTTGCATATCACCTTTAGCGATGGCTTCTGAAACCATAGTGGTTGCCTTGGCTTCCGCTTCGGCGGCACGCTCACGTGCTTCAGCTTGTAAAATGGCGGCTTGTTTTTCCCCTTCAGCTTTCAATATTTCGGATTGTTTTTGACCTTCCGCACGTAAGATTTGCGCTTGGCGTACCCCTTCTGCTTCAAGGACTTCCGCCCGTTTGTTACGTTCAGCTTTCATCTGAGCATTCATTGCAGCGGTCAAATCAGCAGGTGGCTGTACATCTTTAATTTCAATACGAGTCACTTTTACACCCCACGGGCTGGTGGCATGGTCAACAATTGACAGCAGCTTGGTATTAATCATGTCACGTTGACTGAGCATCTCATCCAGCTCCATTGAACCTAATACGGTACGCATATTGGTGAGGGTGAGGTTACGGATAGCATGTTGCAGTTGGCTAACCTCATAAGCGGCTTTCGCTGCATCAATGACTTGTACAAAACAGACCGCATCAATCACAACATTCGCGTTGTCTTTGGAAATGACTTCCTGAGCTGGGATATCTAAAACTTGTTCCATCATATTGATTTTATGACCAACACGGTCAATAAAAGGGATGATTAGGTTGAGTCCGGGCTTGAGTGTTTGTGTGTAGCGCCCAAATCTTTCGACCGTCCAGTTATTACCTTGAGGCACGGTTTTTACTGCAGAGGAGATGAAAATAACCACAGCCAGTACGAGAACTGCGATAGTGATCAATGAATCAATAGCCATGACGTATCCTTGTTTTTTAAAGTAATAGCTTGCTACTTGCCGTTAAAGCGATGAGCGAATATTTAGTCAGCTAAGAATGAGCGCCTCTTGCCTAAAAAAATAGCCGAAAACGTTCCCAATCAGTGACTTGTGACTAAGTTAACAGCAACTAATGCGATTTACTATCCTAGAGAAGGGTTAACAATCAATTTTATAGCTGATGATTATACTTCCTGCTTGAAGCTGCAGTGGTGTTGGCAGCATTCGCTCACCCCAATCGCATAGTGTATCTATGCTGGAGGGGATTCACTTATTTGCCGCCTACCTGCAACTTCAAGTCGTTTGAGGATATAAATATGGCGCTCATATTAGAGCGCCATATGTCTTTTCCTATTTCAAGCAGCCGCCGTGTTGGCTGTATGCTTCACGTCGTGAATCGGCTGGACTTGGGTTAGTAAAGAAGTGAATAGAGTTTTTTACGATACTGATTCGCTAATGGATGACCTTGACCTAGGGCGGTTAGGATATCCATAAAGGTTTTTTTCATTTCACCATCTAAGGTGTTTAGATTTTTACTGAGCCAAGACCAGAGTAAGGAGAGGGCTTCCTCGTCGCGTTTGACATGGTGATATTGTTTGGCAAGCTCTATAGCAATATTGGGATTCTGCGGGTCACTATTCCACTCTTGCTCAAGAGCGATAATTTCTGGGCTATTCGCGGCTTGTTGATGTAATTCGAGTCTCGCGATCAGCGTTTTGTATTCACCTTGTTGGTATTCAAGTGGCATGTTGGCCAGCTCGGTTTGCGCCGCTTCTACTGCGCCGGTTTCTAGATAACAGCGAGCTAGAGTGAGTTTGACCTCACCTTTATTACGCCACTCATCACTCAATGTGCTGAGCAGAGATAATGCTTCACTAAATTGCTCTTGCTCTGCAAGCTCGAATCCTTGGTACATGAGGCGCTCTTCATCGCTTGGCAAATGACGCTTAAGCATTTCCTCAACCGCTTCAATTGGCTGGGGGCCGCCTAATCCATCGACGGGTTTACCTTCAATAAACAGCGCAATGGTCGGAATCGCTTGGATCCCAAACTGCGCAGCAATCCCTTGTTCTTCTTGGCAATTTAAGCGTGCAAGAACAAAGGCTCCTTGATAACGTTCGGTGAGTTGTTCAATCGCGGGTAACAGCTCGGCACTCTCATGGCTTATTGGAGCCCAAAAATAAAAAAGTACTGGTGAGAGGGTGGAGTGTTGGAGCACTTGGTGAAAGTTATGTTGAGAAACGTCAATAATCTTCGCTGCTTGCATAGCAAATCCTTGGTTTGGATGGCACATCGCTGAATAAACTATGGGGATGAAGGCTTCAAAACTCAAGCCTAGGTAAGTTCCTTACTAGATAAAGTGATCGCGTGATGGGAGCGGTTCTCTTGTTTGAACTGAGTCGTCGAACAGTGATGCAAGAGGTTGATATATGCAGGATTAAAACAAAATCACCACCCGAAGGTGGTGATTTTGTGGCTCTTACGAGCGAGCAAGCAAAGGTGTTTAAAGCAGTATAAATAAGGTCAGCGCAACACCGACACCGATCCAATTCCATTGGTTTAATGTCATTTTTTGTCGAACCACATGCAACGCTTGATAGATATTGATGTTTTTACTCAATGTCTAGGAGTTAATCCAGTGAGCATTATGAAGTTTGCCGCGCAATTGTTACCAAATAATGACAATTAAATAATTTATGCGGCTTTAAATAATAATTTGTCTAGCCAGCGTGTGGGTAAAAGTCGCTTTAATACCGCAAAGACTTTGGTTGGCGTCGTAATGCGATAACGGATCTTCGGTTTGCGTGCTTCCAGAGCATGGCAAAGTGGTGCTAGACAAGCCTCTGGCGGTAAGACAAAGCGGTTGTTGGAGTGCGTTTTGCTCAAACGTTGCATTTGTTGTTGGTAGGCGAGGTGGTGAACACTTTGTTCGATGTTTACCCAGCGCTTAAAGGCGTGTAAGGCATTGGCGCGAAATTGAGTTTCAATCGGACCAGGTTCAATCAAACTGATATGAATATCCGACCCTTGCAACTCCAGTCTTAAGGTATCCGTCCAGCCCTCGATGGCAAACTTGGAAGCATTGTAAGCACCGCGGTATTTCATGGCGGCAAAGCCAAGTACAGAGCTGTTTTGAATAATGCGTCCGTAACCTTGACGACGAAAGTGAGGAAGCAAGCGGGTCGTCAGATGATGCCAGCCAAAAAAATTGGCTTCGAACTGTTCGCGCATAGCTTGTACGGGTAAGTCTTCCAAAGCGCCCGGTTGGCCATAAGCTCCGTTATTAAACAGTGCATAAAGCCGATGGTTGGAAAGTTCTAGCGCTTGCTCTACCGCTTGGTTGATGCTGGCTTCACAGGTGAGATCCAGTTGAATGCAGGTCAAACTCTCTTGGGATAGGCGCGCAACATCTTGTGCATCACGACATGATGCTATCACCTGATAACCCCGTAACTGCAATTGTTTCGCCGCCATGTAACCAATGCCGCTTGAGCAGCCAGTAATGAAAATCGATTTGGTCATCGCAATCCTATTATGTATGCGTTTGCTTGTGTCCGTTATGGCTTATTGTGATGCCGTAAGGAGCTGATTAAAGGCTCGATCAATGCGTGAATAGTGGAACTGAAAGCCAAGGTCGGTCAGTTTTTTCGGCTTGGCTCTAATGCTATCGAGCAGCAATTCAGAGGCTTCACCCAATAACATTTTTATGAGCCATTGCGGCGTTTTAAAAAGGTGCGGACGCTTCAATGTGGTGGCTAATGTGAGGCTGAATTCGGCATTGGTCACAGGATGTGGGGCACAAAGGTTATAAGGACCTTGAGCGTGTTCGGTTTCAAGCAGAAAAAGGATGGCGCGCACCATATCCTGCATATGGATCCAAGGCATGTATTGTTGCCCATCTCCAATCGGCCCTCCTAACCCGAGTCGATAAGGGGGAAGCATTTTTTTGAGTGCCCCACCTTCCGGTGCTAGCACGATTCCTGTACGTAATAAACAGACCCGCGTCTGTTCAGATTGTGCTTTGAGGGCGCGCTGTTCCCACTGTTGGCAAACTTGGTGAGAAAAATGGTCACTTCTTACCTGAAGGCTCTCATCAAAGGCATGCTGTTGTTGGTCGCCATAAAAACCCACGGCAGATCCACTCAAAAATACGGCGGGTGGGTGAGCGCTAGCGTGAATTTTCTCGACTAATTGTTCCGTGATGTCTAGGCGACTACGGGCAATACGCTGCTTTTGGCTTTTGCTCCAGCGTTTATCGGCAATCGGTTCTCCGGCAAGATTGATGATGGCATCTATCCCGTTGAAATCAGAGAGCTCGTCTAACGAGCGCAGTAATTGCAGATTCTGACTTGGAATGTGCGCAAAGCGCTGAGCGGCTTTGGTTAGGTCACGCGTGAGAACCAGCAGCTCATGACTACTGAGCAACTTTATCAGCTCAAAACCGACAAATCCGGTTCCTCCAGTAATTAAAATTCTCATGGTGACTCCTTGTGTGAAGCGGGTTCGGTGATTCGAACTATACCTTTTTTACTTGAAGTTGCCGCGGTGCAGGCTACGCTTGATCACCCAATCACATAGTTTATCTATGCTCATGGTGATTTCTCACTTGCCGCCTACCTGAAACTCCAAGTCGTTTGGGTATAACGCAGTATTGAAATAGTGAAGAGTGAAAGGGGGCTTTGTCAAATCTGGCTCATGGGTTATGCGGGCATTTACCCGTTTATCCTGCTCAATTTGAAGCGGTATCAGTTCCTTATTTAAGATCGTAGCGCTGTTGGCTAGGTTTATTCATCCTAAGATAGAGTTTGTTTACGGTGAGTTGGGTGACAAAACAACGGTGCACGGTAGAAAAGAAAGCCTTACAATTACCCAGTGTTTTTTAAGAGGTTAACCATGAAACTATTTTTTGTCTCAGATCTGCATGGTTCTTTATCTGCGACCGAACAAGCACTTGCGCTTTATCAAGCATCGGGGGCGCAATCTCTGATTTTGTTGGGCGATGTATTAAATCACGGGCCACGTAATCCTATCCCGCAAGGGTACAACCCTGTAGCCGTCGCTGAAAAATTGAATCAGTTTGCTCAGCAGATCATTGCTGTGCGTGGGAACTGTGATAGTGAAGTCGATCAGATGCTGTTGAGTTTTCCTATGATGAGTGACTCAGCATGGGTACTGTTAAGTTCAGGGCGACGCTTACTTTTAACGCATGGGCATCTTTACCATAAAGATAAGCTGCCGCCGCTTAGCGATGGGGATGTTTTGGTGCATGGCCACACGCACATTCCTGTGGCCGAACAAGTTGGCTCAATATACCTAGTTAACCCGGGTTCTATGACGTTTCCCCGCGGTGAGTATGCCGCGAGCTATGGCGTGCTGGAAGGCGATACAATGAAGGTGATATCGGTTGCTGGCGAA
This sequence comes from Vibrio cholerae ATCC 14035, assembly GCF_000621645.1. Classification (GTDB taxonomy): domain Bacteria; phylum Pseudomonadota; class Gammaproteobacteria; order Enterobacterales; family Vibrionaceae; genus Vibrio; species Vibrio cholerae. Next base: position 72,473 of record NZ_KK211323.1, read on the forward strand.
ACGCTGGCCAGTTGCCTCCTTCAATAAATCTAAAGTTCGACATCCCCTTGCGACTTGAAGCTGCAGCGGTGTTGGCCGTATTTTATTCTGAGTCGTTTGGGGATCGCTTAACTTTGCGTAGAAGAGGGGCGATCAACATGCCCAAGATCGCGCTCAGGATCAATTAAATCACGCACTCTTTGCTTCAGCACTTTGGCTTCTGGAAATCCCCCTTCCTGTTTACGTTCCCAAATCTGCACGCCATTACAAAAAATCTCGAAGCGTCCGCCCGTATCGGGGTGCAGGGCGACATACTCAATCTCTTCGCTGAAGGTATGCAGTAGCTCCTGACTCAGCCAGGCAGACCGCAGCATCCAATTGCATTGGCGGCAGTAATAAATCTCGATTTGGGCTTTGTTCATCGTGACGTCCTTGTTATGTCCTATTCTACGCTCAGTCAGGTTAAGAATTACTGAACAGTACGGTAGAACCATGACTTAAGCTGGTAAAGAGAATGGTTCTTTCGTTAACAATGTCGACTCGACGACTTTGTTGTGCATCCATCTTGAACAGTTGAGTAATCAGCTGCAATTGCTCGTCAGTAAAGTCTTTGCTTTGGTTTGACGAAATATCTTTAAACTCGACTGGCGTAACCAAAAGGTAATTATCGCTGATATCCCATTCACCAAATTCGGAGATATTAATGACGCTTTCTGCACTATTGTCATCGGAAAATAGCTTTACGATTGAAACCCGTAAATAAGTGCCATTAGGCAGATATTTCACATTGGAAGTGACGTCTACCCGACTGAGTGGCCCCATAGCCGGGCGGTTGCTGTTGGTCTTAATCAGAGAGACCATTTTGGACTGCCATTCTCGAGAGGTTAACACTTGCTCAAGCTTGAAGTCACTCCCCCAATATAACCAGCTACTGAGCAGCAGAGAGAGCAGAAGAATACCCATGGCGATGTGTCTATTTTGCATAGCAAGATCCTACTCACACACTTTGATGGCATCGTTAGGGTTAGCAACGATGCGTAAGGTTATGTTTTCCCCTGAAACTTCAGGGCTGTGAATGTAATTCAGCGTTAACTGGTTATTTTGTCCACCAGTGGCAATCACTTCTATCGGCTTGAGTCCACCAGTATGTTTTTCATTGTATTTTTTAACGCACAGTTCGATTGACGGTAGCCAATTTGAAAGATCAGGGTGGTTATTCGGCATATTGACGGCTACGCCATCGACAACCGTTAGGGGTTTAAAGCTGGATTGGCTTGGGTTAGTGAGCAGTAATACTGCGAGGGGAAGTAAGACCGCTATCAGAATAAACAGTCGATTCCCCAAGTTTGGAGCCGATTTATTCGCCACGACATTGGCTGGCTGCGGTGTGTTCACTACAGTGGCTGATGAAGGCACACTGCTTGATTCTGCGTATTCATTGACAGATTCTGGCTGAGAGATGTCATGAGCAGCTTCGTTTTCGCGAGCCATCTCTTCTTCAACCGTTTCCACTCGGGCGATCAATTGGTAACCGCGCTTCGGAACCGTTTTGACGTATTGTGGGGACTTTGTCGAATCTTTGAGCATTTTGCGCAGAGTCGAAATGGCTTGGGTTAAGCTGGAATCATCGACTTCAAAACCTTGCTCTCGCCAAACAAAGTCATGCAAATCATTGCGAGAAATCACCTCGTTTGGACGTTGGGCCAGCAGCCAAAGAATTCGGCTTTCGTTGCTGCCTAATCGAATGATCTCTTCACTATCTTCTTTGTCAATCAGAGTATTGCTTAGGGGATCGAAGGTAAATTTTTCAGCAAGAATGAATTTAGTACCAATATGACTCATCGATATCTCTTTTGAGTTGTGTCCTAATCCGAACATCTAATGTCCCAGTATCTCCCTGTCCCAACACTCAGACTTTACTGGTTTTTTTATCTTCTTTGATAAAAATGCAGACTTAGAATAATCCAATCTCGATCAAAAAACAGTGTTTTTATGAGTTTTGACCTTGAATTTACATTTTTTGTCCATATCTCACTTGCACATCAAGGTAATTCCATTGAGTCTCAATGGATCAATTGTTTGAAACAGAAGTAAACGGAGCGATTATGAGCGAGACTGCAACCACTAATAAAGAAACGCGTGGTTTTCAATCGGAAGTTAAACAACTGCTGCACCTGATGATTCACTCTTTGTACTCCAACAAAGAAATTTTCCTGCGTGAGTTGATTTCTAACGCCTCCGATGCCGTTGATAAGTTGCGTTTTCAAGCGCTTTCTCATCCTGATCTCTATCAGGGCGACGCTGAATTAGGCGTAAAACTCTCTTTTGATAAAGACAAAAATACGTTGACCATTTCGGATAACGGGATCGGTATGACCCGTGATGAAGTGATCGAAAACTTAGGTACGATTGCTAAATCGGGTACGGCTGAATTCTTCTCAAAACTTTCTCAAGAGCAGTCTAAAAACTCGCAGCTCATTGGTCAGTTTGGGGTGGGTTTTTACTCGGCTTTCATCGTGGCGGATGCGGTGACGGTGCGGACTCGCGCTGCAGGTAGTGCACCAGCAGATGCAGTACAGTGGTACTCAAAAGGTGAGGGCGAGTACACGGTTGAAACTATCAATAAAGAGTCTCGTGGTACAGACATCATTTTGCATCTGCGTGAAGAAGGTAAAGAGTTTTTGTCCGAATGGCGTTTGCGCGATGTGATTTCCAAATACTCTGATCACATCGGTATTCCTGTCTATATCCAAACCTCAGTGATGGATGAAGAAGGGAAAGCGACAGAAGAAACCAAATGGGAGCAGATCAACAAGGCTCAAGCTCTGTGGACGCGTGCTAAATCGGAAGTTACCGATGAGGAATATAAAGAGTTCTACAAGCATGTATCACACGATTTTGCTGATCCACTCGTGTGGAGTCATAACAAAGTCGAAGGTAAAAATGACTACACCAGCTTACTTTACATTCCTGCTAAAGCGCCTTGGGATCTGTTCAATCGTGAACATAAGCATGGTTTAAAACTGTATGTGCAACGCGTCTTTATTATGGATGATGCGGCGCAATTCATGCCTTCTTATCTGAGATTCGTACGTGGTTTGATTGACTCAAACGATCTGCCGCTCAACGTATCGCGTGAAATTCTGCAAGATAACAAGATCACTCAGTCACTGCGCCAAGCTTGTACTAAGCGCGTATTGACTATGCTTGAGCGCATGGCGAGCAATGATGCTGACAATTACCAGAAATTCTGGAAAGAGTTTGGCTTGGTGATGAAAGAAGGTCCGGCAGAAGATTTTGCTAACCGCGAGAAAATCGCTAGCTTGCTGCGTTTTGCCTCTACTCATATCGATTCGGCAGAGCAAACCATCAGCCTTGCTTCTTATGTCGAGCGCATGAAAGAAGGTCAAGACAAGATCTACTATCTGACGGCAGACAGCTATACCGCTGCGAAAAACAGCCCACACTTGGAGCAGTTTAAGTCAAAAGGGATTGAAGTCATTCTGATGTTTGATCGCATTGACGAATGGTTGATGAATTATTTGCCAGAGTTTGAGGGTAAAGCGTTCCAGTCCATCACCAAAGCAGGCTTGGATCTCAGCCAGTTCGAAGATGAAGCCGAAAAAGAGAAACATAAAGAGACGGAAGAGCAATTTAAGTCTGTGGTTGAACGCCTCAAAGGCTATTTAGGTAGCCGAGTGAAAGAGGTTCGTACCACATTCAAACTGGCTAACACACCAGCAGTCGTGGTGACCGATGATTATGAAATGGGTACCCAAATGGCGAAACTATTGGCCGCAGCCGGCCAGCCTGTGCCTGAAGTGAAGTACATCCTTGAAGTTAACCCTGAACATGCTTTGGTAAAACGCATGGCGGATGAAGCGGATGAGCAAACTTTTGGCCGTTGGGCGGAAGTGCTACTGGGTCAAGCTATGCTTGCCGAACGTGGCTCGATGGAAGATCCATCACAATTCTTAGGTGCAGTAAACCAACTGCTTGCACCTAGCCACTAAGTCCTTGCTATCGCATCTTAAGCCCGCTTCGGCGGGCTTTTTTCTGCCTTTGAGCTATCGAAGGACGGATTAGTGACTAAACAGGTGAATGGCTGTTTTGCGTCAGTATCATGAGGTCTATCTCAATTTTACCCATCACATTCTTTAGTCTTAGAGCGGTATGCCAAACGATTTCTGTGATAGAATGCGGCACTTGAATGTGGTCATTAACGCGTGTATTTTTGCACGCCAGCTCGCTGTGCGGGCTGTTCTGTCTGTTATACCGAAACTTACCGTGAGTATTTGCAAGCGCTGTGAGCTTCGGTATAAAAATCAATTAGTATGAGGATAAAACATGCGCATCATTCTTCTCGGTGCTCCGGGTGCAGGTAAAGGCACACAAGCTCAATTCATCATGGAAAAATTTGGTATTCCACAAATTTCTACTGGTGACATGCTGCGTGCAGCCATTAAGGCGGGCACTGAGCTCGGTAAGCAAGCGAAAGCGGTAATCGATGCAGGACAATTGGTATCGGATGACATCATTTTAGGCCTTATCAAAGAGCGTATTGCTCAGGCTGACTGTGAGAAAGGTTTCCTGCTAGATGGTTTCCCTCGCACGATTCCACAAGCCGATGGCCTAAAAGAGATGGGTATCAATGTTGACTATGTGATTGAATTTGACGTAGCGGATGATGTGATTGTTGAGCGTATGGCGGGTCGTCGTGCTCATCTACCTTCAGGCCGTACGTACCACGTAGTGTACAATCCACCTAAAGTTGAAGGTAAAGATGACGTAACGGGTGAAGACCTTGTGATCCGTGAAGATGACAAAGAAGAAACCGTACGTGCGCGTCTGAATGTTTACCACACCCAAACTGCGCCACTTATTGAATACTACGGTAAAGAAGCAGCTGCAGGTAAAACTCAATACCTGAAGTTTGACGGCACTAAGCAAGTGAGCGAAGTGAGTGCTGACATTGCTAAAGCGTTGGCTTAATCATTATTGTGATGTGCTGATTGCATTGATAGGTGAAATAAAGCGGCAGTAAAGCCGCTTTTTTTATAAACTTTTTACCAGAAAGAGACGTAATAACGTATTCAACAGTGCATTTTGAAGGAAGCCATGAATAATCATAAAAAACTTGGCATTTTGCTTGCCAACTTAGGTACTCCGCAAGCGCCAACCTCTCAAGCGGTAAAAGCGTTTTTGAGCCAATTTCTGCATGATCAGCGAGTGGTAGACATGAGTCGTTGGTTATGGTGCCCCCTTTTACATGGCATTATCTTGCCAACGCGATCGCCTAAGGTGGCTAAGCTGTATCAATCAATCTGGATGGATGAGGGATCGCCTTTGATGGTCTACTCTCGACGTCAACGCGATAAATTGGCAGAGCTTAGCCAACGGCCTGTTGAGCTAGGGATGACCTACGGAGAGCCGAGTTTATTGGAGGGTGTACGCAAGTTGCAGCAACAAGGTGTTGAACAGATAGTGGTGCTGCCGCTTTATCCGCAATATTCCGCGACGACAACGGCGGCGGTGTTTGATGGTCTCGCCAAAGCGTTGCGTCAGTTACCTGTAGTCCCTGAATTGCACTTTATTCGTGATTATCATGACCATCCACTCTATATCCAAGCCCTCGCGAAAAGCGTTCGTGCTTCATGGCAACAACATGGACAAGGTGATCTGTTACTCTGCTCTTACCATGGTATTCCCAAACGTTATGCGCAAAATGGCGATATCTACCCAGAGCATTGCCTAAAAACCACAGAGTTATTGGCTCAAGCATTAGGATTGCCTCAAGATAAAGTCATGATGACTTACCAATCTCAGTTTGGTAAGGAAGAGTGGCTGCAGCCATACACGGACAAGACGATGGAAGCGCTTCCTCGCCAAGGCATTAAAAAGCTTGATGTTATTTGCCCTGCCTTTTCAGTGGACTGCTTAGAAACGCTGGAAGAAATTGCTGAGCAGAACCAAGAAATCTTTTTGCACAGTGGTGGCGAAGCGTTCCACTATGTCCCCTGTTTGAATGACAGTCAGAGCCACATTGAGCTGATGGCCGCGCTGGTTAAAGCCCATTGTTAAGCTTCAACGTGAGCGAGTCATGCATAAAGCAGCCATACAAAAACAGCGCCTCATTCGGCGCTGTTTTCAGTTCCACGGCGTATTTATGATTCCATCTTTATTGCGTCACCAGCTCTAACGGCTCTGATTCACCGCGGCAGATGCGAGTCAGCTTAGGTGCAATCATGAAGGTGACGATGGCAATTCCGGCTGTCACATAACCAATTTGCGCAAATACCTCACCATAAATATGCAGTGATTCGGTGGCGCCAGACACATTAGCCGGCGTTGAAGTCAGGCTAGCGACCCAACCTGCAATGACCGCGGCAGAGGCCGAAGTGAGGAACCACATACCCATTGCAAAACCCATCATACGTTGTGGTACCAATTGCGCGACCATCGCTAAACCAAGACCAGAGACTAGGAGTTCACCGATGGATTGGAAAGCATAACTTGCGATAAGCCAGTTTGAGCTAATGATGCCTTGTTCGTTAGCAAACAAGGTTCCCCAGCTTAATACTAAGAAAGAGAGCGCACATAAAGCCATCCCGAAAGCGAACTTGAAAGGCATCGCCAATTTATCTCCCAGTTTGCCGTAAGTCGCCGCCAAAATAGGGCTAGCAATCATAATCCAAAACGGGTTGAGCGCTTGAAACTGCTCTGGCGCGACATCAAAACCAAAGATATGGTGCTCAACGTTATTGATAGCAAAGAAATTCAGTGAAGTTGGCATTTGGAAATAGAGTACGAAAAACACTACACCTTGCAGCATCAAGATGAAGGCAACCAGCATTTTGGCGCGTTCAATGCCAGACATAGAGAACGCTTCTTTAAAATAACATCCCAGAATAAACAGACCCGCAACAACCAAAATACCGTGTGCTAGGGTGAGGTTTTGTAGTAAGTAGCTACACACTAGGCTGGCAATGATAGAACCCACGGCGACAAGAACCAGATACATTTTATTCACCGGCATAAGATCGGCTGGAGAGCCTGTGCCTTTTAACATGCGTAAGCAAAATAGGAAGTTCACCACAGTGATGGCAAGGCCGACTGCACTCACCCCAAATGCCATTCCATAGCCCATCTTGATTGCTACAAGTGGAGTAATGATCATTGAGAAGAAAGAGCCTAAATTGATCGCCATGTAGTACATGGTGAAAGCACCATCTAAGCGAGGATCATTCTCTGGGTAAATTTTTGCAAGTAGACTCGAAGGGTTTGCTTTGAACAAGCCGTTACCAACCGTAATAAAGCCCATAGCGATGTAGATTAACGTTGGCCCAACCAGCGGATGATCTGCGGTGGAGAGTCCAAGCAGAACATAACCAAGCATCATGACAATCGCGCCGAGAGTAATAGCACGTTTTGTTCCAATGACTTTATCGCCGATCCAACCGCCAATCGCGACAAAGCCGTACACTAACGCTGAAAAGGCACCGAAGAGTACGAAAGAAGCGGACTCATCCATGCCCATAATTTTGACCATGTAAACCGTCAGAATGGCTTGCATACCGTAGAAGCCAAATCGTTCCCAAAATTCGATAGAGAAGATCAAATAGAAGGCATTCGGTTGTTTAAAGATATTAAGGTTGGACATAAGCATTCCTGTATCATTGTGCAGTGCAATGGTTGAAGTCTGTTGTGAAGCTCCAACCGTCAAACATTATATTTATTCAACTCATCCATGAGAGTTTTTTATTCGGCTGATACCTATACATTCAAAATAAATGATGAGCAATACAGGTTTTCTCAGGATTCAGTTGTAAATAAATGTAACTCAATGAAAATCAATAAAACTTCCGAGAAATGAATCGTGATTTTTGTTGCGTAAACTAATTTTTCACAAAAAGGACTTGCCACCAAACTTGGGTGTGAATGCTCCATTTGATGGGTTTGTTGAATCTATCAATATGATTAATTTGTGGTTTTTATTGTTTTGGTAGGCGATTTCTTACTGGATGTTTGCTTGGAAAATGCACAGATTAAGCTAATTTATGCATTTAAATCAGGTGCGGGGGACTCAACTCTTTTTACAAGAGTGCATTTCATATTTGCTCTATGGGTGTGGTAGCATGCCGAAAAAGGTTGGCATAACAGAATATAAATGAAACGTTGGTATCTACTTTACTGCAAACGAGGCGAGCAGCAGCGCGCGAAGATGCACTTAGAAAATCAAAGTGTTGAATGCTTCTACCCCGAAGTGTGCGTTGAAAAAATTCTACGTGGTAAGCGGCAAATGGTTCAGGAGCCGTTATTCCCTTCTTATATGTTTGTGCGTTTCGATTTCGAAAATGGACCTTCATTTACGACCGTACGTTCTACGCGTGGTGTCGTAGATTTTGTCCGCTTGGGGCCTCATCCACGTGAACTGCAAGGCGATTTGATTTATCAATTGAAACAGCTTGATTGTGAGCAATTGAAGCATGCCACCAAACAATTGCCAGAAAAAGGGCAAACCGTGCGAGTCGCAAGAGGTCAGTTTGCGGGCATTGAAGCGATTTATTTAGAGCCGGATGGTGATACTCGCTCGATCATGCTGGTGAAGATGATCAGTCAGCAAGTACCAATGAGTATTGAAAATACCGATTGGGAAGTCACCTAATCTTATCTTTACCGTCTTGATTTTTCTGTTGATGAATCATCGGGTGATGAAAGAATTAAAAAGCCAGAATGAGTCATCACTCTGGCTTTTTTAATCACTATACTCGCCCTACTTGAAGCAGCAGCGCTGCTGGCTAGAACTTCAAGTAACTTGGGTATCCTTAGTAGGCTTGTTTGTGGACGGCTTTCACCGCGCGGCCTGATGGGTCAATACAGTTTTTGAATGACTCATCCCACTCAATCGCTTTGGCTGAAGAGCAAGCGACGGAAGGGCCTCCCGGTACGCAGCGTGCCGCAGATTCAAGTGGGAATAGCTCCTCAAAAATTTCCCGGTACACATAACCTTCTTTGGTGGTTGGAGTATTGTATGGGAAACGGAATTTCGCAGTTTCCATTTGTTGATCACTGATCTTAGCTTCTGCGGTAGCTTTTAGCGTATCGATCCAGCCATAACCTACGCCATCAGAAAACTGCTCCTTTTGACGCCATGCAATCGACTCGGGCAGATAGTGCTCAAAGCACTCACGCAGGATGTGTTTTTCCATTTTGCCATTACCACACATTTTATCGGCTGGGTTGAGGCGCATCGCAACATCAATAAATTCTTTATCTAGGAAAGGCACACGACCTTCTACCCCCCATGCTGCCAGCGATTTGTTGGCACGCGCACAGTCAAATAAGTTCAACGCCAGCAGTTTGCGTACGGTTTCCTCGTGAAACTCTTTAGCGTTTGGCGCTTTATGGAAGTAGAGATAGCCACCGAAAATTTCGTCTGCTCCCTCACCGGAAAGCACCATTTTGATGCCCATGGCTTTGATTTTACGCCCCATCAAGAACATGGGAGTAGAAGCACGAATCGTAGTGACATCATAAGTTTCGATGTGGTAAATCACATCACGAATCGCATCAAGTCCCTCTTGAATGGTGTAAGTCATTTCGTGGTGCACGGTACCAATTTTCTCTGCAACCTCACGTGCGGCTTTAAGATCTGGAGCCCCTTCTAAGCCGATCGCAAAAGAGTGAAGTTGTGGCCACCATGCCGCACTTTTCTCATCATCTTCAATACGCATTGCGGCAAAACGCTTCGCAATCGCAGAGGTAATCGAAGAATCCAGCCCCCCAGATAGCAGTACACCGTAAGGAACATCGGTCATCAGTTGACGTTTCACGGCAGCTTCTAAGGCTTGAGTTAACTCTTCTTTGCTGCTGACGTTATCTTTTACTTCATCAAAACTATTCCAATCACGCACATAGTAGCGTGTCACCGCTTGATCTTTTGAGCTCAAATAACTGCCAGGAGGAAACTCACTCAATGTTTTACACACAGGAACCAGTGCTTTCATCTCTGACGCTACATAGAAGTTACCGTGTTCATCATGACCCTGATAAAGAGGAATGATGCCGATATGGTCGCGTCCAATCAGGTATTCATCTTTCTCTTCATCGTAGAGAACAAAAGCAAAAATACCATTGAGTTCTTCGAGGAGATCAGCTCCTTTATCGCGGTATAGTGCCAAGATAACTTCACAATCAGAATCGGTTTGGAATTCATATTGACCCTTGTAACGTTCACGAATTTCTTTGTGGTTATAGATTTCACCATTCACGGCAAGGATGAGCTTACGATCTGGGCTATAAAGAGGCTGTGCGCCACTATTTAAACCCACGATGGCCAGACGCTCATGGGCCAGAATCGCTTTATCAGAAGCATAGATACCTGACCAGTCTGGACCGCGATGGCGCAGTTTTTTCGACATTTCGAGGGCGATAGGTCTTAGCGTTGCTGCATCAGTTTTAATGTCTAAGATGCCAAAGATAGAGCACATATGAATTCCTTTTAAATGTTTTTTAATCTGTTGGACTTAATTTGCCATTCTGATTAAAAACTTCAACCCCATGTTGAGTTTTATTTTAAATAAAAAGATTTTGATTGGAAATTTTCTATTTAATCTTCGTGTTGTTTAAATGAGCTTTAAAAAGTGGTGAAAAAAGAAACGATAGGGCGATATTCGCCCTATCTTTTAGCGGCGAGTGAAGTTTGGTTTGAGCTGTTCGCATACATGGCGAGCAAAACCAGTACCCGCTTCACTGTAAATGTTGAATGCTGCGTGAGCACCATGCTCAAGCAAGCTTTCTATCTGATCCGGGTATTCTGCAATGGCTGCGATTTGGCCTTGATAGTGGCGCTTTTGCAGTTGCTCAAGGGCAATTTGGTTAGCTTGATGGTGAGGCATAGCCAGCAGCACCAGCTTGACTTTGCCGGTATCGAAAATGCGTTCCCAAAAATCTGGGTCGGTTGCATCGCCAGAAATCACATTACGGCCTTCTTCACGATGGCTATTGGCCGCCTCTTCACGAATTTCTACCCCAAGGCAGATTTCCCCGTGACGTGAAGTGAGCTCTTCATAGGCGCCGCGGCCGATACGTCCCATACCTAAGATAAGAACTTGCGCTTCTCCAGGATCAATTAGGCGATCCCTGGTGTGTAAGGATTCAGCCGCTTGCTCTTTCAGCCATTTGGCCGAACGTTGATAAATGGCATGTCCTTTACGTTCAATCGGAGCGGCTAAGATAAACGATAAGGGGACGGAAACGGCGAGAGCCACCAGAATGTCACTGTTTATCCAGCCCATTTTGAAAGCAAGTCCACCCACGATCAGGCCAAACTCACTAAAGTTGAATAGGGATAGCGAGGCCAGTAGTGACGTGCGGACACGGAAATGGAACTGGTGGATGACCCAAAAATACAGCACGCCTTTTATTGGTAGCAGTAACAGGAGCAGTAGAGCGAGCATAATTCCTGTGGTAGTCGGGTGAGCAGAAAGCCCGATGTTCAGGAAGAAGCAGACTAAAAACAGCTCTTTGAGATTAAATAGTGCTTTCGATAATTCAGAGGCTTTGTGGTGGCTGGCGAGCATCATCCCTAAGATCAGTGCTCCAAGATCGGGTTTCATTCCGACGAGCTGGAAGGATCCGGCTCCCACAACCAATGCAAAGAAAATCCCAAACAGAACCAACATCTCGCCGTGGCCGACCCAATCCAATAACTCATAAAAGAGCGGACGGAGTAAAGGGAGTACAAATAAGCCTATCGCATACCATTCTGGGAGTTTGCCGGTCGATGCGGTTAAGAACACCACAGCAAAGATATCTTGCATAACCAGAATACCAATGGCTAAGGTGCCATAGGTCGCATTCATTTCCCCTTTTTCTTGCAGCGATTTGACGGCAAATACGGTACTAGAGAAGGATAGGGCAAATCCGATCAAAATGAGTTTATCAAAAGAAAGATCCGCCAGACTATCGAGCCCTAACTGCTTAAAAATGAGTAAGAGAAGCGTAAACAGTGCGGTAGAGAGCAAGTTATGAATGGTTGACCCTGCCCAAATCTCTTTGGCGAGTAAAGTTTTGACTTCCAGTTTCAAACCGATAGTAAAAAGGAGTAGGGTTACCCCTAAGTCGGCGAGCAGAGAAAGGGTATCATTACTGGTAAATCCGTAGGCATTGAGCGCAAAACCTGCAATCAAAAAACCAACCAGCGGCGGTAAATGGCATTTTAAAGCGATAAAACCTGCTAAAAATGCGGCAGAAAGAAGTATCAAATCCATGAGCTATATTCTTAATTTAATAATAAAAAAACGGTGGTATAAAAATACCACCGTCATTATAGGTCAATCGGTTGCGTAAGCTTAACTAAAAAGCTCAGTCTTCAAGCAATTTTTGTAACAGAACCCCATTTAACATCGCACGTTTGATCATAGCAAAAGCGCCCATAGTGGGTTGTTTGTAGACTTGTGAAGACACAATCGGCAGATGTTGGTGGAACGTTTTCAGTGACTGATTTTCTACGTTGCGTTGAATCGCGGGGAACACGATCTCTTTGGCGGCGGTGATTTGCCCAGCAATCACGATCTTTTGTGGGTTGAATAGGTTTACGGTAATCGCAATCGCCTTACCCAACTGATTACCTACACGAACCAACGCTTGTTTCGCCAGTTCATCCCCAGCATTTGCGTGCTCACAGACATCATCAATCGTAATCGTATCGAGAGTAGAGAGCGAAGATTCATACCCCTGAGCGATCAGTTTTTGCACACGAGAAGTGATAGCAGGGTTGGTCGCAACGGTTTCTAGACAACCAAAGTTGCCACATTGACATTGCTCACCAAGAGGGTCGATTTGGATGTGGCCAATTTCACCGACGTTGCGGTTATAGCCTAAGAAGACTTGACCGTTAACGATAATCCCTGCACCTGTGCCACGGTGTACACTGACTAGTATGGAGTCTTGGCAATCTTGGCTTGCTCCGAAATAGTGCTCCGCTAAGGCAATACCACGAACGTCGTTACCCACAAAACATTCAACATGGAACTCATCACGAATGGTTGCGCCGAGAGGTAATTCATTGATCGCGACATTAGGCATGTACTCAACAACACCTGTTTCTGGGTTCACCAAACCGGGTAAGGCCACACCAATCGCAATCAACTGATCAATTAATGCGGTGTGTTGTTGAATAAATTGTTTGATCTGTTTAATCAGGCTCGACATCAACACGTCTTGCGTGTTGTAGTGAAATTCATGATGCTCATCAACCAGTGAGTTTCCACCTAGGTCATAGAGGCTGAGTTGAATATAGTCACGTCCGATACGCACGGCAATAGAGTGGAACGGCTTGACTTCTGTGGTCAGCGAAATGGCTCGCCGACCACCTGTAGAAGCTTGTTGCGCGACTTCTTTGATTAATCCACGTTCAAGCAATTGGCGGGTAATCTTGGTAACACTGGCCGGAGCCAGTTGGCTTACATCAGCGACTTGAATCCGACTGATTGGGCCTTGTTGGTCAATCAAGCGGTAAACCGCCGCACTGTTTAGCTGTTTAACTAAATCTACGTTACCAATCTGTCCGCCATTCATTATCAATTCTGCTCGTATTGTCCGTTAACTACCGTCGCTTTTACGTTGAAGTCACGATCAAAAACAGTCAGGTTGGCGATCATACCTTTCTTGATACGACCGAGTTTCTCATCAACACCGATTGCTTTCGCTGGATACAGAGTAGCCATTCGCAGAGCTTCATCTAAAGCGATACCGACATGCTCAACCGTATTTTGAACTGCTTCAATCATTGTTAGGGCTGAACCGCCAAGCGTGCCATTTTCATCAACACATTTGCCATCTCGGTAATATACTTTCTTACCGACAAAAATAAAGTAATCCATTTCAGCGCCTGCAGGAGCTGTGGCATCGGTCACTAATACGAGCTTTTCACCCTTAATTTTGTGGGCAATTCGGATGTTTGCGTAATCAACATGGAAGCCATCGGCGATGATGCCCGCATACACCTCAGGTGTATCATAAATCGCCCCGACCACTCCTGGTTCACGACCTACCATCGGGGTCATTGCGTTAAAGAGGTGGGTCGCAAAGGTAATGCCGGATTCAAAGCTTTTACGTGCTTCGCTATAGGTCGCGTTTGTGTGTCCAATGGAAACAACAATTCCCGCTTTAACCAGCTTCTCAATATGTTCAGGCTTATTATTTTCTGGCGCGAGAGTGACTTTGGCGATCACATCACTATTGGCACAAATCGTATCAATCATCGTATCGTCAGAGGGGCGGATGAAGTCAACGCTGTGGATCCCTTTTTTCATGACATTCAGATAAGGCCCTTCTAAATGAAGACCAAGCGATTGATTTGGGTATTTAGCCTGATATTCGCGAGCGGCGGCAATTGCTTGGCGCATGTTCTCATCGGAAGAAGTGATCAGCGTTGGAAGGAAGCTGGTACAGCCCGATTTAAGGTTAGCTTTGTGCATGGTATCGATGGTTTCCGCTGTGATTTCATCATTGAACATCACACCACCACAGCCATTCAGCTGTAAATCGATAAAACCAGGGCTGAGGTTTGCACCGTTTAGGTCGACCACATTCATCTCAGATGGAAGAGATTCGATAGGGCAAACGGCTTCAATTTTGTCACCGTTGATGATTACCGCATGTTTCACAAGCACATCATTGCCTGTGTAGATTTTGCAGTTCGTTAGCGCATACATAATCAGCTAATCCTCTTGTCGATATTTTTAGATTCATTTTAGCGACTCACCGAGGTTACAGCCAAAGCGCAAGCTGCTTCACTTCAATCAGGTCGCGAATTATCTTTTGTGCAAAAGGCCACAGCAACTGCGGCTAAAAATAAGTCATTGGTCAATCCACTCTTCGCGGTGTTTAACCTAAGGGCATTAAGAGAAATGCACTATGTTAACGAGTGTAACACGGTGACTGTCTGACCAACAAACGCTGTAATATTAGCGTCCAAAAGTTGTTTTTTTACATCATAAAATAAGTTTTATGATCTGGCTAGCAAAATCATTTCGTTCTTAGAACCACGGGTGATTAGGATCACAAATGATGAGGTTTTAATTTGCGGAGCAAAATTAATGTCATAAACTGACCAGGACTAAATTGGGCGACTAAAAAAAGTCTCTCAATACTATACAAAAATCCTATAGGGGGAACTTAAGGTGAATATTCTTGGATATGCGCAAAAGTTAGGTAAAGCATTGATGCTACCTATCGCTACGCTACCTGTAGCGGCGCTCTTACTTCGTTTAGGTCAACCAGACCTGTTAGGCATTCCATTCATGGCTGCAGCGGGCGATGCAATTTTTAGCCAGCTGCCACTACTGTTTGGTTTGGGTATTGCCATTGGTTTATCGAAAGATGGATCTGGCGCCGCAGGTCTAGCGGGTGCAGTAGCTTACTTTGTTCTGAGTGCAACGGCAAAAACGATTGATGCTTCAATCAACATGTCTTTCTTTGGCGGTATCTTCGCAGGTATCATCGCAGGGCACTCTTACAACGCGTTCCACACTACACGTCTGCCAGAGTGGCTAGCATTCTTTGCTGGTAAGCGTTTAGTGCCAATTATGGCGGGTCTGTTCGCTCTGGTTGCTGGTGCGCTTTCTGGCGTTATCTGGCCATCAATTCAAGGTGGATTAGATGCGCTGGCGCATGCCGTCTCTACATCAGGTGCTTTAGGCCAATTTGTTTACGGTACTCTGAACCGTGCTCTGATCCCTGTAGGTTTACACCACGTTCTGAACTCTTACTTCTGGTTCGGCATGGGTACCTGTCAAGAGATCCTAGTTTCAGGTGCTCAAGCCGCTGGTCAAGCACTGCCTGCACTCGAAAAACTGTGTGTGGATCCAGCTCTAGCGAAAACCCTAGTTGTGGGTCAAGAGCATACTTTTGCGTTCAAAAATGCGGTAACGCCTGAAATCACAGCTGTGGTAAAAGAAGTGACTGAAGTGGTTAAATCTGGCGACCTACACCGTTTCTTCGGCGGCGATAAGAGCGCTGGGGTATTCATGAACGGCTTCTTCCCTGTCATGATGTTCGGTCTACCAGGTGCTGCACTTGCTATGTACCTAGCCGCTCCAGCTGAGCGTCGTCACCAAGTGGGTGGTGCACTGTTCTCTGTTGCGTTCTGTTCATTCCTAACAGGTATCACTGAGCCTCTAGAGTTCATGTTTGTGTTCCTAGCACCTGCGCTGTATGCAATGCATGCGGTATTTACAGGTCTGTCACTGGTTGTGGCTAACATGTTTGGCACACTGCATGGTTTCGGTTTCTCAGCAGGTCTTATCGACTTCCTGTTGAACTGGGGTCTAGCAACGAAACCTGCAACTCTGTTTGTGATTGGTCTGGCGTTCTTTGCTCTGTACTTCTTTACGTTCACATTCGCCATTCGTGCGTTCAACCTGAAATCTCCAGGTCGTGAAGACGAAGAAGTGGAAACAGAAACAGACTCCGCTGATGCATCTAAAGGTGATTTGGCTCGCCAATACCTGAAAGCACTGGGTGGTCATGAAAACCTGACATCTATCGATGCGTGCATCACACGTCTACGTCTGACTCTGAAAGACCGCTCTGTTGCAGATGAAGCGGTACTGAAGAAACTGGGCGCGAAAGGTGTTGTGAAACTGGGTGAAAATAACCTGCAAGTTATCCTTGGCCCTCTAGCAGAAATCGTCGCGGGTGAGATGAAAGCCATCAGCCCGAAAGAAGATCTTTCTGACGTTAAACTGCCTTAATCGAGTTTAAACCCTAGCCTGAATCAAAGCCTTCGCGAAAGCGAAGGCTTTTTACTTATTTCCCGTTTGAGAAGTGGCGATATAAGCATCGAACCGTAGAAATAATCACAAGAAATCCATAGTTTTTATTGTGCCCACCGCAAGAATTGTGGATGATTAGCGGCAATATTTTCTGTTTTCTAGCCTTGATGGTACAAGAAGCAGAAACGCTTTCTGACAATACTAAATGAATTTTGAGGTGCTATAGATGAGTGAAGCTGAGGCTCGTCCATCGAACTTCATCCGCCAAATTATCGATAAAGATCTTGCGGATGGTAAACACACGACCGTGCATACTCGTTTCCCGCCGGAGCCGAATGGCTACCTGCACATCGGTCACGCCAAGTCAATCTGTCTGAATTTCGGTATTGCTCAGGATTATCAAGGGCAGTGCAACCTGCGCTTTGATGATACAAACCCAGAAAAAGAGAACCTTGAATATGTTGAGTCGATCAAAAAAGATGTGACTTGGCTAGGTTTTGATTGGTCAGGTGAGGTGTGTTACTCCTCTGACTATTTTGACAAGTTGTATGAATACGCGATTGAGCTGATTCAAAAAGGCTTGGCGTATGTGGATGAACTGACGCCTGAGCAAATTCGTGAATACCGTGGCACTCTAACTGAGCCTGGTAAGCACAGCCCATACCGCGATCGTAGCGTAGAAGAAAACCTAGCGCTGTTTGAAAAAATGCGTGCGGGTGAATTTGCAGAAGGTCAAGCTTGTCTACGTGCAAAAATCGATATGGCATCGTCTTTTATCGTAATGCGTGATCCTGTTTTGTACCGTGTGCGTTTTGCTGAACACCACCAAACGGGTGACAAGTGGTGCATCTATCCGATGTACGATTTCACACACTGTATTTCTGATGCGCTCGAAGGCATTACGCACTCTATTTGTACTTTGGAATTCCAAGACAACCGCCGTCTGTATGATTGGGTTCTTGATAACATCACGATTCCATGCCATCCACGCCAGTATGAATTCAGCCGCTTAAATCTCGAATATACCGTGATGTCTAAGCGTAAACTGAACCAGCTAGTGACCGAAAAATTGGTCACAGGTTGGGATGATCCACGTATGCCGACCATTTCAGGCCTGCGTCGCCGTGGCTTCACGCCAAGCGCTATTCGTGAATTCTGTAAGCGCATTGGTGTGACTAAGCAAGAAAACATGATTGAATACAGTGCATTAGAGTCTTGTATTCGTGATGATCTTAACGAAAATGCGCCACGTGCGATGGCCGTTCTGGATCCGGTTAAACTGGTGATTGAGAACTTCGCCGCAGGCACAGTGGAAACTTTGACGCTGGCTAACCATCCGAACAAACCTGAGATGGGCGATCGCGAAGTGCCATTTACCCGTGAGTTGTGGATTGAACGCGAAGATTTCCGCGAAGAAGCCAACAAGAAATACAAGCGTTTGGTGTTAGGCAAAGAAGTGCGTCTGCGTGGTGCTTACGTCATCAAAGCTGAGCGCATCGAAAAAGATGAACAAGGTAATATCACCACAATCTTCTGTTCTTACGATCCTGAAACCTTGGGTAAAAACCCAGCCGATGGTCGTAAAGTGAAAGGTGTTATTCACTGGGTATCTGCAGAAAAAGGCGTTCCTGCTGAGTTTCGTCTCTACGAGCGTCTGTTCACTGTACCCAATCCAGGTGCGGCGGATAACTTTGCCGAAACCATTAACCCAGAATCTCTGGTAAAAGTTCAAGGTTATGTTGAGCCAAGCTTAGTGGAAGCAAAACCTGAATTTGGTTATCAGTTTGAGCGTATGGGCTATTTCTGTGCCGATAACAAAGACTCTAGCCCGCAGGCTTTGGTCTTTAACCGCACTGTTGGTTTGCGCGATAGTTTCGTCAAAATTGACGAAGAGTAAGCCGAAAAACGAGAGTAAAATGCAAAGCCAGCCAACGTGCTGGCTTTGTTTTTAGGCGTGGAGAAAGCGGTGTTGCCTCACGCTAGGACTGAAATTTGTGTGAGATTCCTGCGATTATTCCGGTCGTGACACATTTTTTGCCAGTCAGTCTATAGTTTTGCTAGGTGGATCCGATATATTTAACCAATCTCCGTACTTCAAAATTCAAAGCACATACTGAGCCTTTTATGCGTCGATTTTTCCAACGGCTCCTGCTGCCAGTGGCAGTAATGGTCGTGACTCAGACTTCTTTCGTCAGTGCAGAAAGCATTCGTCTTGTTGGCCCTGATGGCCAAGTACAACCTACGCCCCAATATAGTGAAAATATTGTTCGCAATTCGGCTAATAATGAACCCGGTCGATTTTTCGGGCCGACCTCAGCCAACCAGACTTTGTGGTCGATAGCCAGCCAGTTACGGCCTTCTTCCAGCGTCACGGTGCAACAAACGTTATTGGCCATTTATCAGCTCAATCCTCAGGCGTTTGAAAATCAGAATATTCACACTCTGATCCCAGGTAGTACTCTACGTGTTCCGTCACTGGCACAAATCAGTCGCAATAGTACTCAAGACGCTGTCAACATCATGGCGTCTCACCAAGCAAAATTAAACCAAACACCCGATACGCCAGTGAGGCCTGTAGCTCCTCCACGTCCTGCTCCTGTTGCAACGCCAAAAGTAGAAGCGGTCGCGCAAACGCCACCTCAAGTCACCCCTACGACCGCGCCGCAAGAGAAAGCGCCTACTGAGCTCAAGACGCCCGCTAAACCCAGCCAATCAACAGATGCTGAAGTGATGGCTCTGGAAGAGAAGAATCACACCTTGCGCTTGATGCTTTCGCAAGTGCAATCGGAAGTCAGTACTCTCAAAGAAGAGCTGGGTGATGAGAACCGCATCCGCAGTGAAGTCGAGAGATTGTTGGAAGAAGAGCGCCGTAAAGCGGAAGAAGCTTCGCGTCTTGCGCCATCAGCTTTAGATAATTTGCTTTCTAATGGCTGGTTAGTGGCATTGTTAGCGCTAATCCCCGGTCTGCTTATTGCTATCGTGGTGCTTCTGCTGCTTAACCGCCGCTCAAGTGCTCAGCAAGAGAATCCAACGCAAAACAATATCACTTCTGAAATGCCAACCGCGGCGCCTGTCACTTTAGGTCCAGAACAGACGGAAGATATTGGTGATGACCTGCTGTTGGATGATGACCTCTTCAGTACCACCGACGACAAAGAAGAAAATGACGCTGAAAAAGCGTTCTCGGATGAAGATGATGTCTTCGCCGATCTGAACGAAACCGATCTTGATTTCAATCTTGATGGACAGGACAGCGATGATCTGTTTGTAGGAATTGATGATGATGGCGATCTCGATACCGAATTTGATGCTCTAAATGAAAGTGCCAACGGCATTTCTGTTAACGCTGATGATAAAGCGCTCGGACTTGAGGAGATGGAGCGCGCGCTAAATGATGTTAGTGAACCAACCGACAACGATGATCTGAATTCTTTTGACTTGGCTGATGAAAATCAAATGTCGGAGGATGACATCGAAGCGCTGTTATCCGGTGATGAAGAGAATGAGCTGCTTAGCGATGGCAAAGTGGATCAATCGCTGCTGGATGACTTACTCGCCAGTGAACTCGACGCATTAGATGATGAACCCGCGATCCAAGATACCGAAACCTTGGATACGCTACTCAATGATGAGCTGGCGTCGCTCAGTGAAGAGGATGATGACGAATTTGATCTCAGTGGTGCAGGCGTAGCGGGTGACCAAGATTTGGATGACCTGTTTGCCTCTATCGAAGAGCAAGCTGACCTTGAGCAACTTGAAGCCAAAGCGATAGATGAAACGGCATTACTTGATGAAATACTCGCTGAACAAGATGCTCCTCTGAGCGAAGAGAGTACCGAGCTTTTAGATGAGTTGTTGGATGATTTTGATAAGCCAGAAAACGATGAGTTTGATGCCCAAACTGCGGATCTTCTTCAACCCGAAGAGCCCATTTTAGATTTAGAGGAAGATAGCACTCAGTTACTCAATGAGGTGTTGGGGGAACCCGTGCCCGAAGAGCTTGCCTCTGGGCTTGAAATTGACCAAAACAGCACTGAGCTTTTGGATGAATTACTGGATGATCTGGACTTGGATGATGAATCCATCGAAGCTACAGAATTCTCAGTGGCACCGGAAAAACTCAGTGTAGAAGATGGTACTGAGCTTTTTGATGAGTTGCTTGAAATTGAGCAGCATCCAGAGTCAGCAGAATCACTCCCGGAGTTGGCAACCGAAGATGAGTTTAATAGCGATACCTTCATTGACGACTTACTCAACTCGGCACCCGCAAAAGATCCGTTACTTGAACCTGTACTCGATGAAAATGAAGCTTTCGCACAAGCGGATGATTTTGATTTCAATCCTGAAATTGAAGGTGGTCTGGAAGACGATTTATCGCAGCCAAGTGCGCTACCCGCCAATGAGTTTGGTACTCCTCAAGATGAGGATTGGGTATTTGATGAGGATGACTCCTCACCAACTTTAGAGGGTAATGCTGAGCTTGAGCTATCTTCGGCTGAGGATGATTTGCCAGAGCAGACTACCGCCACAAATGAAACGGCGGATGAATTACTGGCAGATTTGGCTGCGCAGCCGCAATCAAATACAGTGGATACGTCTGATGATGCGTTAGCCCCTGACGGGCTTTCTCAGTCTGTCGAGGAGCCTCTCACTCTTAACGATTTGGAGCTGCCAGAAGAGAATGATGAGCCTCAATTGGCTGAAGTCACTCCGTCTTCTGCATTCGACGAACAACAAGTTGAGACCGAAATTGAGCCTGAGTCGGAGCCGTTGGCTGCAGAAGCATCTAATGATGAAAGTGACCTTACTGCGCTTAATGAACTCGATTTACCCGAGTACACCGAAGAAGATGTCTTGGCAGATGTGCAGTTAGAGCCCGCCGCAGAATCGGAAGTTGAGCCAGATCTTGAGTTAGTAAATGAGCCAGTCACGGAGGAAGCCTTTACCGAGCTTGATGAGCTCGATTTGCCTGAGTACACCGAAGAAGATGCCTTGGCGGATGCGCAGTTAGAGCCTGTCGCAGAATCGGAAGTTGAACCCGAGCTTGATCTGGCAAGTGAGCCAGCCGAGGAAGAAGCCTTTACCGAGCTTAATAAGCTCGATTTACCTGAGTACACCGAAGAAGATGCCTTGGCGGATGCACAGTTAGAGTCCGCCACAGAATCGGAAGTTGAGTCAGAGCTTGAGTTAGTAAGTGAGCCAGCTGCGGAAGAAGCCTTTACCGAGCTTGATGAGCTCGATTTACCTGAGTATACAGAAGAAGACGCCTTGGCGGATTCGCAGTTAGAGCCCGCCGCCGAATCGGAAGTTGAGCCAGAGCTTGAGTTAGTAAGTGAGCCAGTCACGGAGGAAGCCTTTACCGAGCTTGATGAACTCGATTTGCCTGAGTACACCGAAGAAGATGCCTTGGCGGATGCGCAGTTAGAGCCTGCCGCAGAATCGGAAGTTGAGTCCGAGCTTGAGCTGGCAAGCGATCTCGAAGAGGAAGAA
>NZ_KK211323.1:94946-224516 GCF_000621645.1 Vibrio cholerae ATCC 14035
GAATCAGAAGTTGAGCCGGAGCTTGAGTTGGCAAGCGTTCTCGAAGAGGAAGACTCCTTTACTGAGCTTGATGAGCTCGATTTGCCTGAGTACACTGAAAAAGACGCCTTGGCGGATGCACAGTTAGAGCCTGCCGCTGAATCGGAAGTTGAGCCAGAGCTCGGTGATGAGACAGAAACGCTAGCACAAGAGACAGAAAGTGATGCGCTGGTTGCCGATGAGGATTTACTGGCCAGTGTTGAAAGCGCAGTAGACGAGGTTCAGCCTGAACTTTTGGGCGCGACTCAAGATGTGCCACCGACACAATCTTTGGCTAACAAGGCATTTGATGAAGAAGCGCTGCACGATTGGCTGAGTGATAATCCCGATGGTGAAAAACCGTTTAGCTTTGATCGTCCACTTGATGCTAAAACGATTGATAGCGCGGGCATGGATATTGATGCCATGTTGCAAATGGGCGGCGAAGATTGGAATGGTTTCCACCTAACCCCAGATCAGCAAGCGCAGTTGCCGGATGATGTACCTGAGGATGAGCAAGCGATTTGGGCGAGTGAAACACCGGAGCCGCAAGCGAAGCCTGAAAACTGGGGATCGCAAGAGGATTTGCTGGATTTCGACCCACAGCGTGATGGCTACATGACCATCGACGAGCTCATGGCACAGGTAGAATCGGAAGAGCAAGGCTTAAATCCTGATGAAGAGGAGCTTAAGCTTGATGTGGGTCTGGATGAGTTTCCTGATGTGATTGGTGATATTCGAGATATTGATGTGGATAGTGGTGCGGAAGCAGCTGGTAAGCTGGATTTGGCCAAAATCTACATTGAAATGAACGATGAGAAAGGGGCGATTAAACTGCTCGAAGAGGCGATTGTTGACGGCGATGATGAGATTCGCCAACAAGCTAAACGGCTGATCGATGTGCTGAATGGGCGAGTGTAGCTCCCTCTGATTCTTTCGACACTTTAAAAGGCAGCTTAGCTGCCTTTTACTTTTGTAGTGATTAGAAATTTACTGGCAAACTGTTTATACTTCCCGACCCATTTTTATTGAGACAAACAGCATGAGAATCGCGTTAGGTATTGAGTATGACGGGACTCACTACTACGGTTGGCAGCGCCAGAGAGAAGTCAAAAGTGTCCAAGAAGCGTTAGAAAAGGCGCTGAGTAAGATTGCCAATCATCCAGTGGAAGTGCAGTGTGCTGGGCGAACTGATGCGGGGGTACATGGTACTGGGCAAGTGGTGCACTTTGATACCACCGCCGAACGGCAGATGGTCGCTTGGACCATGGGCGCCAACGCGAATTTGCCGAAGGATATTGCAGTACGCTGGGCGATGGCGGTTCCTGATGAATTTCATGCACGATTCAGTGCCACTGCACGCCGTTATCGTTATGTCATTTACAACCATGTTTATCGCCCGGGGATTTTGAATTCTGGTGTCAGCCATTACCACGGCGAGCTGGATGTTGAAAAAATGCAGCAAGCAGGGCAGTACTTGCTGGGGGAAAATGATTTCACCTCATTTCGTGCGGTGCATTGTCAGTCCCGTAGTCCTTGGCGTAACGTCATGCATCTGAATGTGACGCGTCACGGTCGTTATGTGGTGATTGATATTAAAGCCAATGCGTTCGTGCATCATATGGTACGCAATATCACGGGTAGCTTGATAGCCGTCGGGCGTGGTGAGCAGAAGCCAGAGTGGATTCAATGGTTATTGGCACAAAAAGATCGCACCTTAGCGGCGGCGACGGCCAAAGCGGAGGGGCTCTACTTGGTTTCTGTTGATTACCCTGCGCATTTTGGGTTGCCCGAAATGCCAATTGGGCCACTTTTCTTGCCTGATAATTTGAACTAACAGCTAGTAATTGACTCAAAAATAAACAATATTGTGCTTTGGCTAAAGCGCAGAAATAGGTACAACCAGTTTTTTGTCTACAGTTGGCATTTTCTGTGTTTTAATCCACACGCATTTTTTGTCGAATTTATCTCTCCTGCCGATGGCGGGAGATTGAGAGTAAAAGGTCTTCCATGAGTTGGCTCGAAAAGATTTTAGAGAAAAGCAACATCGTCAGTTCACGCAAAGCCTCTATCCCAGAAGGCGTTTGGACTAAATGTACATCGTGTGAACAAGTGCTTTATTACGCGGAGTTGGAGCGTAACCTAGAAGTTTGTCCTAAGTGTGATCATCACATGCGCATGAAAGCACGCCGCCGTTTGGAAACGTTTCTGGATCAAGGTGAGCGTGTTGAGCTGGGTGAAGAGCTCGAGCCACAAGACAAACTGAAATTTAAAGATTCTAAACGCTACAAAGAGCGTCTTGCTGCGGCGCAAAAAGCCAGTGGTGAGAAGGATGCTCTGGTCGTCATGAAAGGTGCTGTGCTTGGTGTTCCTGTCGTAGCGTGTGCCTTTGAGTTCTCGTTTATGGGCGGCTCAATGGGTTCTGTGGTTGGCGCTCGTTTTGTGCGTGCGGTTGAAGCGGCCATGGAACACAACTGCGGATTAATCTGTTTCTCTGCCAGCGGCGGTGCGCGTATGCAAGAGGCATTAATGTCTCTGATGCAAATGGCCAAAACCAGTGCCGCGCTAGAGCGTTTATCGGATAAAGGCTTGCCTTTCATTTCCGTGATGACCGACCCAACCATGGGCGGGGTGTCAGCGAGTTTGGCGATGCTGGGCGATATTAATATCGGTGAGCCCAAAGCATTGATCGGTTTTGCTGGTCGTCGCGTTATTGAGCAAACCGTACGTGAAGAGCTTCCAGAAGGTTTCCAACGCAGTGAGTTCCTGCTAGAGCATGGTGCGATTGATATGATCGTTGATCGCCGAGACATGCGTCAGCGTGTCGCTAGCTTACTGGCGAAAATGACTGGCCAAGCGTCTCCTCTCGTAGTTTCTGTGAACGACGCGCCAAATGAAGCGCCTTATGCGGTACCAGAAGCCAATAAAAAAGGGTAAAGTAAGCGCTAACTAAACCAACGGATTCTATGGTTGTACGTTAGATGACTCAAAAGCCTGTTCCTCAAGCCACATCTCCACTCGCGGTGTGGCTTGATTATTTAGCCCACATACACACTTCCGCCATTGATCTCGGCCTAGAACGTGTTCAAGCCGTCGCTCAAAAAGCCAAACTCACCAAACCAGCGCCCACCGTTATCACGGTGGCGGGCACCAATGGTAAAGGTTCCACCTGTGCATTAATGGAAGCGATTCTATTGCAAGCGGGTTATTCCGTTGGCGTGTACAGTTCTCCGCACTTGATTCGCTATAACGAGCGTGTACGCATCAATGCCCAAGATCTTGCCGATGAGATGCACACCCAAGCGTTTGCGCATATTGAGCAAGAGCGCGGTGACATAAGCTTAAGCCTATTTGAATTCGGTACACTCGCCGCTCTTTATCTTTTTGAGCAGCAGAAAGTCGATGTGTTGCTGCTTGAAGTGGGGTTGGGGGGCCGTTTAGATGCGACCAACGTTGTCGATCACGATGTCAGTGTCATCACCAGCTTAGCGCTGGATCATACCGATTGGCTTGGCAATGACATCGCTGTGATTGGTTATGAGAAAGCGGGCATCTTCCGTTCAGGAAAGCCTGCGATTTGTGGGCAGCCTAAGCCACCCGCAACCGTTGCTGCGCATGCCGATGATATCGGCGCTAAACTGCATCAGGTGGAAATCCAATTTAGTTATGAGAAAACCTCAGCAACGACTTGGAATTGGCGTAGTGGCCGCTTTGAATTGACCGATCTTCCTATCCCATCTCTGCCGTTACCGAATGCGGCAACGGCTTTAATGGCGCTGGGTTGCTCTGGGCTTGCCATCAGCGATATTAATATCGTGGATGGGCTACGGAATGCCCAATTAGCGGGACGAATGCAGGTGATTAGCCATCAACCTACGATAGTGCTTGATGTCGCACATAACCCGCACTCAGCCCATTATCTGGTTCAGCAACTGACACAACGCTACCCAGAGCGCACCATTCATCTGGTGTTTGGGATGTTGCATGACAAAGATATTGCTTCAACGGTGGCCGAGTTAATTCCGGCGGTTACTCATTGGTATCCCGCTTCGTTGTCTGGCCCTCGTGCGGCTACAGCGGCGCAGCTCTGTCAGTATTTACCTGCGGATATTACTCAATATGCCAATCCTGTGTCGGCATTTGAAGCCGCGTTGACACAGGCTGGGGCACAAGATGTCATTGTAGTTGCGGGCTCTTTCCATACGGTAGGTGAAGTGCTTGAACATTGGCAAAAGAGAGGGGAATAAATGGCCAGTAAATTTCAAAGCCGTTTAGTTGGCACCATAGTGTTGGTCGCCATCGGCGTGATTGTGCTGCCCGATGTGCTTGATGGTAAGAAAACGCATTTTAAAGAAGAGATTGCCAGCGTCCCAATTAAACCGCAGCCGGAAGGCGAGGTAGAAAAGTTTGAAGTGCTGGATCCGGTGCAAGATGATATTGCCTTACCTGAAGCGCCGGTTTCCGTCACTCAGACGGGGCAGGATAATCAAGCCAGTGTTGCACCAGTAACGCCGACGGTGGTGAAAAACAGTGCGCCAGTCAAAGTGGCAGCAGAGCAGCCTGTGCCCGTGACGGTCACTGAGGTTCCAGAAACGAATGAATACCAAGATTCCGCGTGGATCATTCAGTTAGTGGCACTGAAAAATGCCGATAATGCACGCAATCTCGTGGCTGACTTACAAAAGCGTGGTTACCAAGCGCATGTCAAACAAGAGAATGATTTCACCCGAGTGATTATTGGTCCTGATGTTTCAAAATCTAAGTTAGAAACCCAACTCGTGGAATTGGAAAAAATTACCGGTGCTAAAGGTCAATTGCTCAAATTTAAACCACTAAACCCATAAGAAAACGTTTGCGTCGCGTTTTTTTCTGTTAAAATGCGCGCCAACTTAAGATGTAAGAACTCATGAACTGGTTAGATATTGTCATTTTAAGTGTGATCGGCTTGTCTGCGCTGATCAGTCTTGTTCGCGGCTTTGCCAAAGAAGCCTTGTCTTTAGTGATTTGGTTTGGGGCGTTTTATATCGCTTCGGAGTACTACGCCAAACTGGCGGTGTATTTCACCAACATTAAAGATGACATGTTTCGCAATGGAGCGGCGATTGCGGCTCTGTTTGTGGCGACATTGATCGTCGGTGCTATCGTTAACTACGTGATTGCCCAACTGGTCGAAAAAACAGGACTCTCAGGAACCGACAGAATTCTCGGTGTGGTGTTTGGTGCACTACGTGGAGTGTTGATTGTCGCAGCAGGTCTGTTCTTCATGGATGCGTTTACCGCATTTCCAAATACAGAGTGGTGGAAAAGCTCGCAGCTAGTGCCTGAATTCAGTCGCGTTATTGCTCCGTTCTTTGAACACCTAAAAGCAACATCAAGTTTTCTCTCTGGCGCGATTTAGCGCCGGAGACGGTTGAAATCGAGGATTAGGACATGTGTGGTATTGTTGGAATCGTGGGTACAACGCCTGTAAACCAGTCAATTTATGACGCTTTGACGGTCTTGCAGCATCGTGGCCAAGATGCCGCGGGTATTTGTACCATAGAAAGCAATCGTTTTCGTCTGCGTAAGGCAAACGGATTAGTCAGGGATGTCTTTGAAGCGAAACACATGCAACGCCTGCAAGGCAACGTCGGGATCGGCCATGTGCGTTACCCCACCGCAGGTAGCTCTAGCGCCTCAGAAGCTCAACCTTTCTATGTCAACTCTCCTTTCGGTATCACACTTGCTCACAACGGTAATCTGACCAACGCGAACCAAGTGCGTCAAAAGCTGTTTGAAAAAGACCGTCGTCATGTGAATACCACTTCGGATTCAGAGGTGTTGCTCAATGTCCTGGCTCATGAAATTGATACCGTAAAGGGCAATGTCACCGCCGAAGATGTGTTCCGTGCAATCAGCAATGTTCACCGTACCATTCGTGGTGCTTATGCGGTGGCGGCGATGATCATTGGTCACGGTATGATTGCGTTTCGTGACCCACACGGTATTCGCCCATTGTGTCTCGGTAAGCGTGAAGTTAATGGTCAGCTCGAATATATGGTCGCCTCCGAATCGGTCGCACTGGATGCGGTTGGGTTCGACTTCGTGCGAGATGTCGCGCCCGGTGAAGCGATTTATGCCACTTTCGACGGTGAGCTCTACACCAAACAGTGTGCCGATAATCCAGCACTCAACCCATGCATCTTTGAATTTGTCTACTTTGCGCGCCCAGATTCGTTTATCGACAAGATTTCCGTTTACAGCGCTCGTGTAGAGATGGGTAAGCGTTTAGGTGAGCGCATCAAAAACGATTACAGCGATCTCGATATCGATGTAGTCATCCCGATTCCTGAAACCTCTTGTGATATCGCCCTACAAATTGCACAGGCGATTGATAAACCATATCGCCAAGGCTTTGTTAAAAACCGCTATGTTGGTCGAACCTTTATCATGCCGGGTCAGCAGCAACGTAAGAAATCGGTACGCCGCAAACTCAATGCGATTCGCTCAGAGTTTAAAGATAAAAACGTACTACTGGTGGATGATTCTATCGTGCGTGGCACTACCTCAGAGCAGATCATTGAGATGGCTCGTGATTCTGGGGCGAAGAAAGTCTACATCGTCTCTGCTGCCCCTGAGATTCGCTTCCCGAACGTGTATGGTATTGATATGCCAAGTGCCAATGAGCTGATTGCTCATGGTCGTGATAACGATGCTATCTGTAAGCAGATTGGTGCTGATGCCTTGATATTCCAAACTTTAGAGGATTTGGTGGAAGCGGTTCGCTGTGGCAACCCTGATATCGTCAAGTTTGAAGCTTCGGTCTTTAATGGCGAATACGTGACGGGTGACATCGATCAGCAGTACTTAGATTTTCTCGAGTCAATGCGCAGTGATGACGCGAAAGTGCAGCGTGAAATTCAACAAGATCTGGCTAACCTTGAGCTGCATAACGAAGGTGCTTAAGCAAATAACGGGTTCGGATCATCATCAAAAAGGCTTCCTGCGGGAAGCCTTTTTCGTTATCCCCCTCACGACCGCTACGCTTGGGTGAGGGGATGAGGTGATGGTTGGACTCTTGGTTAGCGGAGGTTACAGCACCATGGCGGCAATCCAACCGAATACGATGAGTGGCAGATTGTAGTGAATAAAGGTTGGCACAACGGTTTCCCAAATATGCTCGTGCTGACCATCCGCATTGAGGCCGGATGTTGGGCCTAAGGTTGAATCGGACGCAGGAGATCCTGCATCTCCTAACGCAGCGGCGGTACCGACCAGAGCAACGGTGGCCATTGGGGAAAAACCAAACGAAAGACACAGCGGCACATAGATGGTTGCGATGATCGGAATGGTCGAGAATGACGAGCCGATGCCCATAGTCACCAACAAGCCTACGACTAACATCAGCAGAGCTGCTAGAGCTTTATTGTCACCAATGCTGGTGGAAAGCGAAGTGACCAGTGTTTCAACGCCGCCAGTGGCTTTCATCACTGCGGCAAAACCGGCCGCAGAAATCATGATAAAGCCAATCATCGCCATCATATGCACGCCTCTTGTGAACACATCATGCGTCTCTTTCCACGCAATCACGCCCCCAAAAGTGAATACCATAAAGCCTGCTAGTGCGCCAATGATCATAGACCCCGTCAACAATTGCACCGCTAATGCAGCCACAATGCCGACACCCGCAATCGCGATATGCTGTTTATTGATCGACGAGCTTTCTTGTTGCACTACGGTCAATTCCGTTTCTTGATACTCACGAGGTTTGCGATAGCTAAAAAGTACCGCCAGCAACAGACCAAAAATCATCCCAGCTGCGGGCAAAATCATCGCCGTGGGAACTTGGCTTGCGGTGATGCTTTCCAAACCATTTTCATGCAGGTTTTTTAGCAAAATGTTGTTGAGGAAAATGCCGCCAAAACCGACGGGAAGCACCATGTAGGGGGTGATCAAGCCAAAAGTGAGGACGCAGGCGACTAAGCGACGGTCGAGTTTCAGCTTAGCAAAGACACTCAGGAGCGGCGGGATCAAAATGGGGATAAACGCAATGTGGACGGGGATGACGTTTTGTGAGGCCATCGCCATCAGCAGCAAAGAGATGAGTACGAGGTATTTTAACCCGGTTGATGCTGCGTGGCTTTCTTGGCCGTGAATGCGACGAATCACGCTTTGCGCCAGTAAATCGGTGATCCCCGATTTCGAAATGGCCACCGCAAAGGTGCCAAGCATGGCGTAACTCAGGGCGATCGTGGCGCCACCACCCAAACCGCTTTCAAATGCGGCAACGGTTTCATTCAAACTCATACCAGCGACTAAACCACCGATCACGGCACTGAACGTCAAAGCAACCACGACGTTCACCCGCATCAGGGCTAGCAGCAGCATGACACAAACGGAAATGACTACTGGATTCATATTTTTTCTCGGGATGTTGTGTATCCCCAGCCCACTTGAAGAAGCAAGAAGGGTAGGGATGGGCCTGATTGGTTAAAGCGGTTCATGGGTAGAACGAGCTTCAATCTAAATCGGCATCGTTGTTATTGTCCTCATCATCATTGACCAATGGCCAGCCACCTAAAGCTTTCCACTGGTTGACAATGGTGCAGAACAGCTCTGCAGTTTTTTGGGTATCGTACAAGGCGGAATGTGCCTCGCGATTGTCAAATTCCATCCCAGCAGTTTTACAGGCTTTAGCCAGCACGGTCTGCCCGAAAGCAAGACCACTTAGCGTTGCCGTGTCAAACGTGGCAAAGGGATGGAAAGGAACACGTTTTAATTTACAACGTTCGCTCGCGGCCATCACGAAACTGTGATCGAAATGCGCGTTATGCGCCACAATAATGGCGCGGCTGCAATCTGCGGCTTTTTGCTCTTTGCGAACCAGTTTGTAAATCTCTTTTAATGCATGATCTTCACTCACCGCCCCCCGTAGTGGGCTAAACGGATCGTAAATGCCGGTAAATTCTAGTGCGGCTTTTTCGAGATTCGCGCCTTCAAAGGGTTCGACATGAAAATGGATAGTACTTGCTGGGTGTAAATCGCCGTTTTCATCCATACTCAAGGTGACAGCACAAATTTCTAAAAGCGCATCGGTTTGCGCATTGAATCCTGCGGTCTCTACATCGATAACCACAGGAAAATAGCCACGAAAGCGTTTTTTCAAGGTTAGCGCGTCATTTTTATCAGTCATGCGGGTTCTAAATTGTGTGATAAGGCTGGCATTATTGCAGATTCTGCGGTGGAGCAAAACCTAGCTTATCTAAATCGCGGCAATTAATTGTTCAATAAAGAGAAGCGATAAGGTTGAAAGGAATGCATTCACGGCTGTTTTGCGGTAACCAAGTTGTTTGGGAACCGTCATGCCTGTATCGTGCTGGCTAGATTTTTGCATCATCTCCACCAAGTCTCGCAGGCGGCAAATTATCGCCTGAGCATGCAGTATCAGTAGTGAGAAAAAGTATTTATGAATAAATGGGTTATCACAAGTTTGTTTGCCATAAGCATGTTATCAGCGTCTGTCGCTTCGGCGTTGGAAGTGCGTTATGTGGCAACACCACAACAGTCTACGTGGCAAATGGCAACCAATACTCCGTTGGAATGCCGCCTTGTGCACCCGATCCCCAACTATGGTGACGCCGAGTTTTCGTCTCGCGCTGGCAAGAAAATCAATCTCGACTTTGAATTAAAAATGCGTCGCCCAATGGGGGATACCCGTAATGTCAGCCTAGTCTCTATGCCTCCGGTTTGGCGGCCGGGGGAAGGCGCAGATCGCATCACGAATCTGCAGTTTTTCAAACAGTTTGATGGTTATATTGGTGGACAGACCGCGTGGTCGTTACTCAGTGAACTGGAAAAGGGGCGCTACCCGACCTTCAGTTATCAAGATTGGCAAAGCCGCGATCAACGTATTGAGGTTGCGCTCTCTTCAGTGCTGTTTCAGCAACCCTACAATGAGTTTAGTGACTGTATTTCTAAGCTATTGCCTTACAGCTTTGAAGACATCTCGTTTACGATTTTACACTACGACCAAGGCACCAGTGTTGAGTTGAATAAAGCGTCACAAAAGCGTTTGGCACAGATCGCTGAATATGTACGCTATAACCAAGATATTGATTTAGTGCTGGTTTCCACCTATACCGATTCCACGGACACCAATAACAATAGCCAAAATTTGTCGGAACAACGGGCTGAGGTACTGCGTGAATACTTTAAATCGATCGGGTTGCCGGAAGATCGTATTCAAGTGCAGGGCTATGGCAAACGTCGGCCGATCGCCGATAATGCTTCGCCGATTGGTAAAGACAAAAACCGCCGCGTGGTGATTTCACTAGGCCGAACTCAGGTGTGATAGCGAGTCACACCTGAATTGGGAGAGCGCATTGGTTGGGTGATACCGTTAATTGAGGCGAAATTGAGCAATAATCTCGCATTTCGAGGCGGTATCTATATGTTGCACCATGCGTGCGATCTCTGGATTAGGGTGGCGCTTCATAAAATCGAGCAGCGCTTTACGGCAGCAGCCTAGAGAGTCAACAAAAGCTTCACAACCCGGTTTATGGCACTGAGGGATGAGCGTGAGGACGCGCTCTGAGGCCAGTTGTAGGTATTTAAGCTCGTATTGGTTATCGCCTATGGTGCGCCAAAACTTGGCCATGTTGTGGCAAGAGATAACCGAGATCATCATGCGATCTTCCATGTCAATCTCTTCACTTTCATCCAACTGTTGGCTGACGGTGAGCGCTTGTTGATAGTGAAGAATGCTGCGCAGGTGGTCTGACTCCTGCATAGCGATATCGGCTAATAGGGTATGCCTTTCCCACTCTTTTATATTCATCACACCTTCTCCTTAATTATCTGTTGCCTCAGATTAATTGATAATTATTATCATGTAAATGACAGGAATTGTGTGGGAATTACGCATTGTAGAGAAAGGGTGAAAGAACAGCGCGCAAAAAAATGCCGTCCATAAGACGGCATCATGCATCAGAATCGGCGATTAGCCTTCAAGACCAGCATGGGCTTGCTTGTTTTGGATAAGCTCAATCATGTAACCATCAGGGTCTTTCACGAAAGCGATGTGAGTTGTCCCGCCTTTCACTGGGCCTGGTTCACGGGTTACAATGCCTCCCGCTGCTTTGATGGTATCGCAAGTCGCATAAATATCATCAACCCCAATCGCGATATGGCCGTATGCGTTGCCTTTCTCATAGTCCGCCACGCCCCAGTTGTAGGTCAGTTCAATGACCGCACCTTGGGATTCATCACCATAACCTAAGAAGGCGAGGGTGTATTTGTACTCAGTATTCTCATTTTTGCGCAGCAGGCTCATACCCATCACTTGAGTATAGAATTCGA
Organism: Vibrio cholerae ATCC 14035; assembly: GCF_000621645.1. Classification (GTDB taxonomy): domain Bacteria; phylum Pseudomonadota; class Gammaproteobacteria; order Enterobacterales; family Vibrionaceae; genus Vibrio; species Vibrio cholerae. Next base: position 106,302 of record NZ_KK211323.1, read on the forward strand.
TCGATTTATCCAAATCGCCGACGCGTAGCATGGTGTGCAAAATACGATGGTTGGACATTAAGAGCTCCTTACTTTCCGGATAACGGTTTTTTGGGAAATTAGCTTTCTGGGTACACTTTATCTTTGAATTCACAAAGATCTTCGATAATGCAACTGCCACAACGTGGTTTGCGCGCGACACAGGTGTAACGGCCATGCAGAATCAGCCAGTGGTGCACATCGAGTTTAAACTCATTAGGTACGACTTTGAGTAGCTTGTGCTCTACTTCGTCGACGTTTTTGCCGACCGCAAATTTGGTGCGATTGGAGACGCGAAAGATGTGCGTATCGACCGCAATAGTCGGCCAGCCAAAGGCTGTATTCAACACCACATTGGCGGTTTTACGCCCAACGCCTGGCAGCGCTTCTAATGCTTCACGATCTTCCGGCACTTCACCTTGATGCTTTTCAAGCAAAATACGGCAAGTTTTGATGACGTTTTCGGCTTTAGAGTTAAATAAACCAATGGTTTTTATGTACTCTTTGACGCCATCAACACCTAGATCAAGCATGGCTTGTGGCGTATTGGCCACTGCATACAGTTTATCGGTGGCTTTGTTGACGCTGACATCGGTTGCTTGCGCGGAGAGCAGCACAGCAATCAGCAACTCAAAGGGGGAGTTCCAGTTTAATTCGGTTTCGGGTTTTGGGTTGTTAGCCCTCAGCCGTTCTAAAATTTCAATCCGTTTCGCGTTATTCATTAGACGGGTTGGCTTCCTTGATCTGGTTAGACATTGGTCACGCGTGCACGCTCTATGGCTTGCTTTTGTTGTTTTGGTTGGCGAGCGGCAATCTGTTTATCAATCACGCTTTTAGCGGCGATCAAAAAGCCAACGCCGATGAAGGCACCGGGGGGCAGCAGTGCCAGCAAAAAGGCGCTGTCAAAGTGAAACACTTCGATGCGTAGAACTTTAGCCCATTCTCCGAGTAGGAGGTCCGCGCCATCGAACAGCGTGCCATTGCCGATGATTTCGCGCAGTGATCCGAGCACAACCAGTACTGAGGTCATCCCCAATCCCATCCAAAATCCGTCTAACGCGGCTGGGAGCACATCATTTTTTGAAGCAAACGCTTCAGCACGACCTATGATAATGCAGTTGGTCACAATCAGCGGAATAAAAATGCCGAGCGAGAGATAAAGCCCGTAAGCGTAGGCGTTCATCAGTAACTGTACGCAAGTCACCAGCGAAGCGATGATCATCACGAACACCGGAATTCGGACTTCTTTCGGCACATAATCACGCACGAGAGAGACGGTGACATTCGAGCCGACGAGAACAAGAAGCGTGGCAATGCCTAATCCGAGGGCATTGGTCACGGTGGAGGAAACGGCGAGCAGCGGACACAATCCCAGTAATTGCACTAAGGCTGGGTTGTTGTTCCACATGCCATTTAACATCAGAGTTCGGTTTTCACTCATGTTATTGACCCTCACACGGATTCGGCTGATTGTGCAGCTGTTGTTGATGTTGGTTGACATACTCCACGGCTTTTTTGACCGCCAGTACGACAGCGCGAGGAGTAATGGTTGCACCCGTAAATTGGTCAAACTGACCGCCATCTTTACGTACTTTCCAGTCATCCTGATTATCGGCGGTGACTTGTTGGCCGTTAAAGCCTAATACCCAATTACTGATCCGTAAATCAATCTTATCACCTAGCCCCGGTGTTTCTTGGTGGGCAAGTACACGCACACCAAGTACGGTGCCGTTATTGGCGATCCCGACGATCAATTTTATTTCACCGTTATAACCATCGGGGGCAATGGTCTCAATCGCAATGGCTGTGGGCTGGCCGTCACGTTGCGCCAGATAAGCATGCATGGGTTTGGCTGTACCGAGTTTGTCATCATTGACTAAAGTACAGGCTTGCGCCAGAGGGTTATCGTGATACTTATGTGGGATCACTTGGTTGAGAACCTGCAGTAGCTGCTTTTGCTCTTGTTGTTGAATTTGCTCTGCGGTGAGGGCGTATGTCAGCGCCACCAAACCCGTTGAAACACAGGCAAAGACGGCGAGGATCAGGCCATTTTTTCGAATTGCTGTCAGCATAAGTCGCGCTCTTAGTGTCCGTAAGTTCTCGGTTTGGTGTAGTAGTCAATCAGCGGTACGCACATGTTGGCGAGCAGTACGGCAAAGGCGACACCATCAGGGAAGCCGCCCCAACTACGGATCAGAAACACCATTGCACCGATGAAGAAACCGTAAATCAAGCGGCCTTTATCCGTCGTGCTGGCGCTGACCGGATCGGTCGCGATAAAAAATGCGCCCAGCATGGTTGCGCCCGAGAGTAGGTGGATCATGGGGGACGCGGTTGTTCCCGGTGCAAAAAGTTGTGCCAGTAACGCTGTGAAAACCAAACCTGCCAGCATTGCCACTGGAATGTGCCAACGGATAATACGCAGTTTCAGCAGAATCAGGCCACCGAGTAGATAGGCAATATTGACCCATTCCCAACCGATACCCGCAAAGCCACTAAACTGAGGCTGGGTCAAGGTTTCACTCATGGTGTGTCCTGCTTTGAGCGAGGTCTTGATCGCATCGAGCGGGGTTGCCATGGTAATGCCATCGATGCCCGTACGGATTTGCTGTAGCGATAGACCATCACTGTCAAAACCGCCGAAGATCAGTGAGAACGAGTCTACCAGTGAGCTGGGTTCGGCGGTTAATTTGATGGGCGCCATCCAACTGGTCATCTGAACCGGAAAGGAGATCAACAACACTACGTAGGCGATCATCGCTGGGTTAAAAGGGTTTTGCCCAAGTCCACCATACAAATGTTTGGCAATCACGATCGCAAAAATCAGACCGATCACGACGACCCACCATGGTGAGAGGGGCGGGATAGCGACCGCGAGTAACCATGCGGTAACCACCGCGCTGTAATCGCGCAGTGCTGAGATTGGTGATCGTTTACGCAGCAGCATAATGCCCGCTTCGAGTGCCACTGCGACCGAGATGGCCAGCAGTAACTGGATCAGTGTGCCGTAGCCAAAAAAGTAAGTCTGAGCGATCAGGCCGGGCAGTGCGCAGACTAATACCCAACGCATAACGTCAGCCGTGCTGCGCTTACTGCGTAAATGTGGGGAGCTAGCAATAAAGAAGGCCACTAGTCTTTCTCCTCAGCGTTTAAATTAGATGATGATTGTTGGGCGGCTTTCCGTGCTTTGGCGCGAGCAATCGCGGCGGCCACCGCAGCTTTTTTCGGGTCAGCGTCGTCACTGCTTGGCGTGGCTTGTTCTGGCTGAGCTGTACTTTTGGTTTCCTGCTGCTCTGCTTTACGCGCTTTAGCGCGAGCAATAGCGGCAGCGACCGCAGCTTTTTTCGGGTCAGCGTCGTCACTGCTTGGCGTGGCTTGAGCTGGCTGAGCTGTGCTTTCGGTTTCCTGCTGCTCTGCTTTACGCGCTTTAGCGCGAGCAATAGCGGCAGCGACCGCAGCTTTTTTCGGATCAGCCTCGTCACTGCTTGGCGTGGCTTGTGCTGGCTGAGCTGTGCTTTCGGTTCCCTGCTCTGCTTTACGCGCTTTGGCGCGAGCAATGGCGGCGGCGACCGCAGCTTTTTTCGGATCAGCATCGTCACTGCTTGGTGTGGCTTGTGCTGGCTGAGCTGCGCTTTCGGTTTCCTGCTGCTCCGCTTTACGCGCTTTGGCGCGAGCAATCGCTGCAGCGACAGCCGATTTCTTATCGTCCGCACCATCACTGGTTGATGCTTCAGTCACTTCACCTTTTTGTGCCTTGCGTTCCCGAGCTTGGCGTTTACGCTCTTCACGTAGTTTAGCCATTTCACTATTATCAGGCTCACTGGCACCACTTTGCGCTGCTTCTGCCTGTTTGGCTTTAGCGCGTGCAATCGCAGCCGCAATAGCCGGTTTTACGCTGTTATCGGTTGGCTCGAGCTGAGCTTTTTGGGCTTTAACCCGTTCAATGGCCGCCGCAATCGCATCGGAGCCACCTTGCTGCTGCATCTCTTTGCGGCGATCTTCCGCCGCTTGCTTGAAGCGATTTTCACGCTCCGCTTTATCCCGCTCCATGCGCGCTTTTTTCTCTTCGAAGCGTGCTTTTGCTCGTTCAGCGGCTTCCGCTTCTAAGCTGCGGGTACGAATTTCTGCTTTGGCTTGGCGATAGTACTGCACCAACGGAATTTCACTCGGGCAGACATAAGCACAAGCGCCGCATTCAATACAGTCTTTTAGATCGAGCTCTTCGCACTTATCAAATTCTTCGGCTTTCGCGTGCCACTGTAACTGCTGTGGTAATAGCGATACCGGACAGGCTTCGGCGCATTGACCGCAGCGGATACACGCCATCTCATTATCACTACTGGTTAACTCATTGCGTGTAGGCGCAAGAATACAGTTAGCGGTTTTAGTGATCGGCACTTGCGCATGGGGTAGAGTGAAGCCCATCATCGGGCCGCCCATGATGAGACGCGGCAGCTTTTTATCGGCTTTGTAGCCAAACTCATTGAGCAGCGCTTGGACAGGCGTGCCGAGCAATGCCCAAACGTTACGTGGTTTACGGAAACAATCGCCGGTGAGTGTCACTACACGGCGGATCAGAGGTTCACCATGTACAATCGCGCGCGCAATCGCCTGCAATGAGCCGACATTTTGCACCATTAAACCGATATCGGCAGGAATACCACCTTTCGGAACTTCCAAGTTAGTCAGGATTTTGATGAGTTGTTTCTCACCACCAGACGGGTATTTGGTTGGGATAACGCGGATCACCATCGGTTTGTCTTGCGCGGCTTGCTGCAGCGCTGCAACGGCTTCCGGTTTGTTATCTTCAATCCCGATGATGGTGAGTTTAGGCTTTAGAATGTGCTCAACAATCTCGATTCCCTGAATAATTTCATGGGCATATTGACGCATTAACACATCATCTGCGGTGATATAAGGCTCACACTCGGCGGCGTTAATGATCAAGATTTCGGTGCGCGAAAGCCCAGATTGCAGTTTCTTCGCAGTTGGGAAACCTGCGCCACCCATACCTGAGATACCGGCCTGACGGATCAGCTCCAACAGTGTTTCAGGGGTCAACTGCTGAAAATCCGGCTGCGGCTGCAACTCAAACCACTCTTCTTGTTGGTCTGGCGTTAGTACGATACACAGCTCACTCAAACCGGAAGGGTGAGCGACGGTACGTGGCTCAATAGCGCTAATAACGCCTGAAGTTGGTGCATGAATCGGCAACATGAAGGTCGACGTATATTGCGTCAGCGGCTGGCCTTTTAAAACGCGATCGCCCACTTTCACCAGTAGATCGCCGGCCTTACCAATGTGCTGCTTGAGTGGCAGTACCAGCTCATTCGGAATGCTCGCATTGATAATCGGCTGACGGTTGGATTGGTGTTTATTTTCAAACGGATGAATGCCGCCGGGGAAGTCCCAAAGCTTACCTGATTTGATTTGTTCGATTAATGACAACATACCCATCCTTAATTCGCACTTTTCTGCGCAGCAGGCGCAGAATCGGTCACATTGACCACAGGGATGGCATTGAGTTGCCACTTCCAGCTCTCTGGCGTGGTTTGTACCGGGATCATTTCAATACAGTCGGTCGGGCAAGGCGCGACGCACAGGTCACAACCCGTGCACTCATTTTTGATCACTGTGTGTACGGCTTTGTTACCGCCCACAATCGCATCGACCGGGCAAGCCTGAATACACTTGGTGCAGCCGATACACATGTCTTCATGAATAAAGGCGACCATTTTGACTTTGTTGTCCAGATCGTGGGCGGAGTCTTGCACTTCGACACCCATCAAATCTGCAAGTTTTTCAATGGTCGCTTGGCCACCCGGAGGGCATTTGTTAATCGCATCACCATTAGCAATGGCTTCGGCGTAAGGGCGACATCCGGGGTAGCCGCATTGGCCACATTGGGTTTGTGGCAAGATAGCATCTATTTGGTCCACGATAGGGTCGGCTTCTACCTTAAAGCGAATCGAAGCAAAGCCGAGTATGGCTCCAAACACGGCGGCCAATGCCGCCAGCGCAATAACAGCGATGACTATGGTACTCATTACAGTTTCACCAATCCGGTAAAGCCCATAAAGGCCAAAGACATTAAACCTGCGGTGATCATCGCAATGGATGCGCCCTTAAAGGGAGCGGGGACATCGGCTACATGGATTCGCTCACGCATTGAAGCGAACAAGATGAGCACCAGCGAGAAGCCAACAGCAGCGCCAAAACCATAAATGATCGATTGAATAAAGTTGTGATTTTCGTTGATGTTGAGCAGCGCAACCCCTAATACCGCACAGTTGGTGGTGATGAGTGGCAGGAAAATGCCCAGCAGGCGATAGAGTGTCGGACTGGTTTTGTGCACCACCATTTCGGTGAACTGTACTACGACAGCGATCACCAAAATAAAGCTCATGGTGCGCAGATACTCAATGCCGAGCGGACGTAACACGTAACTTTCCACCAGATAAGCGCACACCGAAGCTAAGGTGAGGACGAATGTCGTCGCCAACCCCATGCCAATGGCGGTCTCTAGTTTTTTTGATACGCCCATAAAAGGACATAAGCCCAAAAACTTCACCAGTACAAAGTTATTGACCAGCACGGTGCCGATTAACAACAAAAGATATTCGGTCATAGTTATATAAATGTTTGCTTCCGATCCCGGCATTATCCTGCTTTGCCAAAGCAATAACAACCAAGGAAAGATAAGGTTTTAGGTAGATGGAGATAAATTATACGCAATAAGTGGCAAATGGGATGCGAATGGCAGGGATTGATAAGAGATCTTGACGGGAATCTTGCAGAGAAAAACATCAATAAAAAAGCCCAGTCGTTACTGACTGGGCTCTAAATTTGGCTCCTCCTGCGGGACTCGAACCTGCGACATACGGATTAACAGTCCGCCGTTCTACCGACTGAACTAAGGAGGAATAGTTTCGGCGCGGATTTTAACGACCCAACTAGTGGGTGTCAATGATTTTCAATGAAAAAAAGCGCACTTTTTTATGTCGTAAAGGGTTTACTTTTTTGTATCCCTTACCGCTATTGAGCTGTATTCACTTATCCACCAAAATTGTGGATAAGTGTGTTAATGGATCTTGAGTTAATGTTTGAGCGAATAAGTCTTGAGTAAATACTCAGTTTGATTTTGGTGTGGTATTTTCGTTAAGTATTTATTTTTTTGGGGAATTTTTAGCTTTTCCACAGTGGTAACTCAGCTCAGTAAATCGATGAATTACAGACAAGAAAATGCGTTCAGAAGAAAATCTGGGGAAAACAGGTGGATTATTTTTTGGATCAAGAGTGGCGCTAGGCCGATGTAGGGCTGAGGATGTTAGCAAACCTCTATTGAGGAAGCTAGGAATATTTTCACGAAGATTAAGATCTGCCCCACAGGAACTACGAAATCTGTTTACACCACGTTGTACGTGGCAAAAAGCGAGAGAAGAAGTGCTTGATCATCCGGTCAGCATCCCGCCACAATAGCGCTCAACACAAAAGCGTGACGAGGATGCAATGAGCAAAGCATTTGAATTGGTTTCAGACTATCAACCTGCTGGTGATCAGCCTACCGCGATTAAGCAATTGCTGGAGGGGTTGGAAGCGGGCTTGGCTCATCAAACTCTGCTTGGGGTAACGGGTTCAGGTAAAACCTTTACGTTAGCGAATGTGATTGCCACCGCGCAGCGTCCCACCATTATACTTGCGCCTAATAAGACACTGGCGGCTCAATTGTACGGCGAAATGAAAGCCTTTTTTCCCAACAATGCGGTGGAGTATTTCGTTTCTTACTACGACTACTATCAACCAGAAGCCTATGTGCCGACCACGGATACTTTTATTGAAAAAGACGCGTCCGTGAACGCTCATATTGAACAGATGCGCTTATCGGCCACTAAAGCCTTGCTTGAGCGCAAAGATGCGGTGATTGTCGCTTCAGTTTCTGCCATATACGGTCTGGGCGATCCGGACTCTTATCTAAAAATGATGCTCCATTTACGTCGTGGTGATGTGATTAATCAACGTGACATGTTGCGTCGTTTGGCGGAGCTGCAATATTCACGCAATGATATGGCATTTGAGCGCGGTCAGTTCCGGGTACGCGGAGAAGTGATTGATATTTTCCCTGCCGAATCGGATCAAGAAGCTGTTCGAGTGGAAATGTTTGATGATGAAATCGAATGCATCAGTTTATTTGATCCGCTGACCGGCGTGATTACGTCACGCGATTTAGCTCGCTTTACGATTTACCCCAAAACTCACTATGTCACCCCACGCGAGCGCATTCTTGAGGCGATAGAGCAGATTAAGAGCGAGTTGCAGGTCCGCCGCCAATATTTGCTGGATAACAATAAATTGCTGGAAGAGCAGCGGATTTCTCAGCGAACTCAGTTTGATATTGAGATGATGAACGAATTGGGATTCTGCTCAGGGATCGAAAACTACTCACGTTACCTAAGTGGTCGTGCAGAAGGCGAGCCGCCTCCAACGCTCTTTGATTACTTGCCTCACGATGGCTTGCTGATCATCGATGAATCACACGTCACCGTGCCGCAAATTGGCGCGATGTTTAAAGGCGATCGTTCACGAAAAGAAACGCTGGTGGAGTTCGGTTTTCGCCTACCTTCAGCCTTAGATAACCGCCCACTTAAGTTTGATGAATTTGAAGCATTAGCACCGCAAACCATCTTTGTGTCAGCAACACCGAGTGAATATGAGCTCACTAAATCGGGTGGTGAAGTGGCGGAGCAGGTGGTGCGTCCAACCGGTTTGTTAGACCCGATCATTGAAGTACGTCCGGTCGCCACTCAGGTGGATGATCTGCTTTCTGAAGCGCGCATTCGCGCGGCCAATGATGAGCGGATTTTGGTGACTACCTTAACCAAACGCATGGCCGAGGACTTAACCGAATATCTGCATGAGCATGGTGTGAAAGTTCGCTATTTACACTCGGACATTGATACCGTCGAACGGGTAGAAATTATTCGTGATTTACGATTAGGCGTATTTGATGTGTTGGTGGGGATCAACTTGCTACGTGAAGGTCTGGACATGCCAGAGGTCGCTTTAGTGGCGATTTTGGATGCTGATAAAGAAGGCTTTTTGCGTTCCGAGCGTTCACTTATCCAGACCATGGGTCGTGCAGCACGTAACGTGAATGGTAAAGCAATTTTGTATGCCGACTCGATCACCAAATCCATGCGTAAAGCGATCGATGAAACCGAGCGTCGCCGTGAGAAGCAGCTGGCTTATAATGAGCAGCGCGGTATCACGCCGCAGCCTTTAAAACGCAGCGTTAAAGACATCATGGAGCTGGGCGATATTGCGAAATCGCGCAAACAGAAGAACAGCAAAGTGGTGCCATTGGCGAAAGTAGCTGAAGAATCGGCGGCTTACCAAGTGTTGACTCCTCAGCAGCTTGAAAAAGAGATCAGTAAATTAGAAGCCGCAATGTATCAGCATGCGCAGAACTTAGAGTTTGAGTTAGCGGCGCAAAAACGTGATGAAATTCATCAGTTGCGTCAGCAGTTTATCGCCAATAGTTAGCCTTTCTTTCATTTTTAGAGGAAGCTGCGCGATAACACGACAGTGTTCGCCAATCATAGGTATCTTTATGTGAATTAGGGATAAATCAGGCGCCACTGAGCAAGTGTTTAGGAAGAGAAAAACACTGATTTCAAACACGCAGATAAAAAAATAGCCAATAGAATGAGTCTATTGGCTGTTATTTGTGAACATTGATTATTCACTAACAACGTCAGTTGGCTAGGTGACCCTTGCGGGTCAGTAGTAATCAAGCACATATCGTGCCAACTCAAATCGGTCTAGATGTGTGATGTTTGGCATCATTTATCAAGAAATTTTAATTCAAATTTGCAAAATGCAATTCCAAATGCAATTATTACAGCAAAATGCAAAATAATATGGCTAGGCTATGCAACATAATCAATCTTTGCAGAAAACAAAATATGTCCTCATGGTAGAAGACACGGCGTCGGTGGCGGCGCTGTATCGTTCTTACCTCACACCGCTGGATATTGATATCAATATCGTGGGTACCGGACGCGATGCCATCGAGAGTATTGGCCGTCGCGAGCCTGACTTAATCCTGCTGGATTTACGTTTGCCAGATATGACGGGGATGGACGTACTCTATGCAGTGAAAGAGAAATCACCGGATGTGCCTATCGTGTTTATGACCGCTCATGGTTCGATTGATACGGCGGTTGAAGCCATGCGTCATGGTGCGCAAGACTTTTTGATCAAGCCGTGTGAAGCGGACCGACTGCGGGTCACAGTGAATAATGCGATTCGCAAAGCCTCGAAACTCAAAAACGATGTTGATAATAAAAATCAAAACTATCAAGGCTTTATTGGTAGCAGTCAAACCATGCAGGCGGTGTACCGCACCATTGACTCTGCGGCGAGCAGCAAAGCCAGTATTTTTATTACCGGCGAAAGTGGTACAGGTAAAGAAGTGTGCGCGGAAGCGATTCATGCCGCGAGCAAGCGTGGAGATAAGCCATTTATCGCCATCAACTGTGCGGCCATTCCGAAAGATCTGATTGAAAGTGAGTTGTTTGGTCACGTCAAAGGGGCTTTTACTGGGGCGGCGACTGAGCGTCAAGGCGCGGCAGAAGCGGCTGATGGGGGAACCCTCTTTTTGGATGAATTGTGCGAAATGGATCTGGATCTGCAGACCAAACTTCTGCGCTTTATTCAGACAGGGACATTCCAAAAAGTCGGCTCTTCCAAAATGAAAAGCGTGGATGTGCGTTTTGTGTGTGCAACGAACCGCGATCCGTGGAAGGAAGTGCAAGAAGGACGCTTTCGTGAAGACCTGTACTACCGCTTGTATGTGATCCCGCTGCATTTACCGCCATTGCGCGCGCGTGGTGATGATGTGATCGAGATTGCTTATTCACTGCTTGGCTTTATGTCCAAGGAAGAGGGCAAAGATTTTGTCCGTTTGTCGGCTGAAGTGGTGGAGCGTTTTCGCCAATACGAGTGGCCGGGCAACGTGCGTCAATTGCAAAACGTTTTGCGCAACGTGGTTGTGCTCAATGAAGGTCGTGAAATCACCCTAGATATGCTGCCTCCTCCTCTTAATCAAATGTCCGCGCCGATCAATCGGGCTTTACCGCTTGCGCATGAGAATAAAGTATCCGTGCATGAGATTTTTCCGCTGTGGATGACCGAAAAACAAGCTATTGAACAAGCCATCGAAGCGTGTGATGGCAACATTCCCCGTGCCGCAACCTATCTGGATGTCAGCCCGTCAACCATCTATCGCAAGCTGCAAACTTGGAATGAAAAAGTGAAAGAAAAAGAGAAGGAACGGTAAGCGATGAGAGAATGGATCAACCAAAGCAAAATCGACTTACTGGCGAAGGAGATCGGTGAAGAAAACGTGCCGATCTTGGTCAACATTTTTCTTGGTGAACTCAATGATTACCAAAGTAAGTTAGTCAGTGATACGGTCGCGGACAAACTCGGGTATCTCAAGGAAATCAGCCATGCGCTGAAAAGCAGTGCGGCCAGTTTTGGGGCTGATCGCTTGTGCGCCAAAGCGGTGGAGTTAGATAGTCGCGCCAAATCTGGCGAGATGATGGACATCTCGCTAGAGGTTGAACATATGCTTGAGTTACTGAAGCAGACGCATCAATGCTACTCCGATTTAGTTCATTAACTGCTCTTCGATAGCTTGTCTCAGCTTCTGCCGATCATGACGCCAGTCGCGGTTGGCGGAAGCCAAATCTCGGGTAACAAAATTCCAACGCTGTTCTAACTCTGGATGAGGGTGATGGCCCAATACCACATCAATTTTGCGCCCTTGGCAGGCGCGTTCACACCATTCCAATTTTTGCTCTAAGCTCATTCGTCCTGCAGGTCCATATTCTGGCGATAGGTTCTCGACAAAAATCACTTTCGCAGTTTGATTACGAGCAATCGCCTTGCCCAATTCTGGCAGCAGAAGAGGAGGCATGACGCTGGTTAAAAAGCTTCCGGGGCCCAGAATCACGCAGTCTGCGTCTTGAATGGCGGTTACCGCTTCTTTGGTGGCCGGGACTTCAGGCGCAAGGTCAAGTCTTCGCAAATCTTGAGTCATCTCATCGACGCTGGTTTCACCGGTGACCCATTTGCCATCCATAGCGAGGGCTGCCAGATCGGATGGATGTTCAGACATCGGTAGGATATTGACATCGACTTTGAGCATGTTGCGAATAAGATTGATCGCATCCAATGGGCGCACCGAAAGGTTATCTAATGCGGTGAGCATTAGGTTGCCCAAGTTGTGGCCGTTGAGCTCCCCTGCGCCTTTAAAGCGGTATTCAAACATCATTGAACTGATCGACGGCTCGGTAATCAACTGGTTGATGCAGTTACGGGTATCTCCCCAAGCAATCCCACCTTGGCAGTGACGAATGCGTCCTGTTGAGCCGCCGTTGTCTGTGGTGGTGACTATGCCTGTGGCATTGGAACCAAACACTTTGAGCGCTGCCAGCATTCGCCCAAGACCGTGGCCGCCGCCAATCGCAACCACTTTTTTGTTTTCGTATAGAGACATAGGTTTTTCTTATTTTTTCATAACTCGCAGCAATTTAGCTAACTTGGTTCATAATGAGTACCCATTTAGGGCTAATTTCTGCAAGGTAACCATTTTTTTCTGGTTAAGGCTAGAATCACGTACAATTATTAAGTATTTTACCAGCAGCCTGAGCTAAAGAGATGGCAACATCATAGTGCTTGGCCTTAACTCCGAGCTTACCGCGCTAAGTTTAAACCTTTAAATATGCGTTGTAAGCCAGTGACCGCTTGTCACAAGGGCAGAATTGGAAATGATTTTGCCTCCCGTATTTGGAAAGGTGTTCTGTGGCGCAACAATTCGAAGACAGATTTCAGCGTAAATTTTACTATTTACGTCTATCCATAACCGACGTTTGTAATTTCAAATGTACGTATTGCTTACCTGATGGTTACAAGCCATCAGCGGGTCGCCCTGCCTCTTTTCTGACGGTGAATGAGATTCGCCGAGTGGTGAGTGCGTTTGCCCATTGTGGTACTTCCAAGGTCAGAATTACCGGCGGTGAACCTTCACTGCGCAAAGATTTTGGCGAAATCATTCATACCATAGCGCAAACTCCCGGCATTCAAAAAGTTGCGACGACCACCAATGGCTACCGTTTAGCCAAACATATTGGTGAGTGGCGCGAAGCGGGGTTGACTCAACTGAATGTCAGCGTAGATAGCTTAGATCCACGTATGTTTGCGCAAATCACCGGTGAAAACCGCTTTCAGCAAGTGATGTCCGGCATTGATCGCGCCTTTGAAGTTGGATTCGAGCAAGTCAAAGTCAACGTGGTACTGATGAAAAATCTTAACCACCTTGAACTGCCCCAATTTATGGCGTGGATTAAAACTCGCCCCATCCAACTGCGTTTTATTGAGTTGATGCAAACCGGAGAAATGGACGCGCTGTTTGCTCGCCATCATGTTTCTGGCATTTCGATCCGCGACTATCTCTTCGGTAACGGCTGGTTACTCAAAGCCAGAGCCGATAACGATGGCCCTGCACAGGTGTTTATCCATCCGGATTTCCAAGGCGAGATTGGCCTTATCATGCCTTATGAGAAAGATTTTTGTCGCAGCTGTAACCGCCTTCGGGTGTCAGCACTTGGCAAACTGCATCTGTGCTTATTTGGCGAACAAGGCATCGAGCTACGCGATCTTTTGCAAGACGATCACCAAGAAAACGCATTGATTGAACGAATTCAAACTCAGTTGCAAAACAAGGCGGAAACCCACTTCCTGCATGATGGAAATTCGGGTGTGACGCCGCATTTAGCCTCGATTGGCGGCTGAGTTTCTACCGATAATCTGACCTCACCATTGAGGTTTAACCATTTTGAAAAGGTGAACAAATGGGTCACGCAGAAAGCAAATTTCAAGCAGCAAACATCGCCGTTTTAACCGTGTCAGATACGCGCACGGAAGAAAACGATACCTCAGGCCGTTACTTGGCAGAGCAGCTTCAAGAAGCTGGCCATACACTGGCAGATAAACAGATCGTGATTGACGATATGTACAAAATCCGTGCGGTGGTTTCACAGTGGATTGCGGATGAAACCATCCAAGCGATTCTGATCACCGGTGGCACTGGGTTTACGTCACGTGACAGCACACCTGAAGCACTTAAGCCTCTGTTTGATAAAGAAGTGGAAGGTTTTGGCGAGCTGTTTCGCATGGTCTCTTTTGAAGAGATTGGCACCTCGACCATTCAATCGCGCGCGGTTGCGGGGTTTGCTAACCACACGGTGATTTTTGCTATGCCGGGTTCGACTGGCGCATGCCGCACCGGTTGGACAAAAATCATTAAACAGCAATTGGATGCTTCCCATCGCCCATGTAACTTTATGCCGCACCTAACGGTATAGGGGAGGTTTGATGAGCCAACTCACTCATATTAATGCTTCGGGTGAAGCCAATATGGTGGATGTGTCGAATAAAGCCGATACTGTCCGTGAAGCTCGTGCCGAGGCCTATGTGCGCATGGCACCCGAAACGCTGCAACTCATCCTCTCTGGCCAGCACCATAAAGGGGATGTGTTTGCCACTGCGCGTATTGCGGGCATTCAAGCCGCGAAACGTACGTGGGAGCTTATTCCGCTCTGTCACCCGTTGCTGCTTTCCAAGGTGGAAGTACAGCTTGAAGCCTTGCCAGAACAAAGCAGCGTACGCATTGAATCTCTGTGTAAACTCAGTGGTAAAACCGGGGTGGAAATGGAAGCGCTGACGGCGGCATCGGTGGCGGCACTGACCATTTACGACATGTGCAAAGCGGTTCAAAAAGACATCGTAATTGAGAACGTGCGATTGCTTGAAAAATCGGGCGGAAAATCGGGACACTTTAAGGTGGATGCATGATTAAGGTGCTGTTTTTTGCCCAAACTCGAGAGTTGGTGGAGTGCGATAGTCTGGTGGTTGACCACGCTTTTGCAACGGTAGAAGCTTTGCGCCAACATTTAGCGCAGCAGCCGGGTAAGTGGGATATGGCACTTGAACCGGGTAAGCTATTGGCGGCCGTTAATCAATCGATTGTGCCATTCGATACAGAGCTACAAGATGGCGATGAAGTGGCCTTTTTCCCACCAGTGACTGGAGGCTAGTATGGACCATCGCGTATCGGTGCAGAAGGAAGATTTCTCTGTTGCTCAAGAATATGAAGCGTTAGCGCAAGGCTCACAAGCGGGGGCTGTGGTGACTTTTGTCGGCAAAGTTCGGGATATGAACTTGGGCGATAATGTCGTGGGCTTACACCTTGAACACTATCCGGGCATGACGGAAAAATCCTTTCTGGAGATTTGCGATATGGCTCAGGAGCGTTGGCCTCTACAACGCGTTCGCGTTATTCATCGCATCGGCGATATGCTCAGCGGCGATCAAATCGTGTTGGTTGGTGTCAGCAGTGCGCACCGCAATGCTGCGTTTGCAGCGTGCGAGTTCATCATGGATTACTTGAAAACCCGCGCGCCATTTTGGAAAAAAGAGCTGACGACCGAAGCGAGTCGCTGGATTGATTCACGCGACAGTGATCATCAAGCCGCGCAGCGCTGGGAATAAGAAGAGTAATAAGGCTATTCATGCCAAGTGGTACTACTAAACATATGAATGGTGCCACGTTGCTCATGTTTGGCATGAAACAGCGCTTTATCGGCGACTAACACAAGCTTTTCCGCGGTCATTTCTTTCTCTATTTGATCACAGTGGCGAATGCCTACGGTAATCGTCACATGATCCGCCACTCGAGAACTCAGGTGCGGGATGTTCAGCTCATGAATCATCGCCATCAGTTTTTCGGCTCGTTGCTGGCACTGCTTTGCATCGACTCTGGTCATAAAAATCAAAAATTCATCCCCGCCGTAGCGAAAGCAGAGATCGAGATTCGATTTCCATTGACGCAGCGTTTGGCTGACCTTGCGCAGGACATCATCGCCTTGAATATGGCCATATCCGTCGTTGTACTCTTTGAAACAGTCAATATCGATCATCAATAATGCGCTGCTGACCCGATCGAGTCGGGCGATGTCCAGTGCTTGCGGCAGCAACGAATCCATTGCGTAACGGTTGTACACTTGGGTCAGATGATCCATATGAGTCAGGTGCTCAAGTTCCAACTGATGCTGCGCGAGTTTTTCAACCGTGTGCTTGTAGTCTGAGATGTTACGCACGGTCCACAACACCATGTCTGTGTTGGGAAGAGGGATGACTAATGCGGAGAAATACTGCTTTTGGCTTGGCCCAGGGACATTGTCAAAACAGGGCAACTGGGTTGGATCAATTTCATATTCCAACTCTTTGGCACAGCCCTGCTCGATCGCTTGTTGGATGACGTCAGTAAACCAAGCAGCCTGTGCTGCCGGTAACACATCATACTGGTTTAAACCGACCAGATAAGAGGGGTTGTGATGGCGTTCACTGTCCGTACCTCCCCATGCTTCGATATACACCCCTTTCTTATTGATGAGAAAAGTGGGTTCAGGCAGCGATTGAAAAATAAACTGCAGAATTTCAGGATTGGCAATAATCGTCGAGGAAAAAATAGAAGTCACCGACCTGATTCCTAATGAGTGATCGCTTATTACTCTATTTATAGATGATCTTACTCAGAACGGATACGGGTAGGCCGTCACATTCAATCTCAAAAGCTCATGTTCATAAAAAAGGATGAATTTTTGGAAATTGTGTGGTGCAACCACAAAATGAAACAGGATAAATGGCTCATTTTGAACAACACTTAACTCAATCAGCGTGAGATGGGTTTAATAAAGGAGAACAGGATGGACTCACTGAAAGTCAGCGATTATATGACCCTACAAGCGGTAACGTTCAGTCCAGATATGTCGCTCAGTGCGGCGCTCGAAAAAGTGGTGCGTTCAGACAACATGGGCGGCCCTGTGATTGATGCGCAGCGGCATGTGATTGGCTTTTTATCCGAACAGGATTTGTTGGATAAGCTGGTGCATGCCAGTTATCACTGCCAAGATGCCCATTTGGTGAGTGATTGTATGCACAAAGAGGTGCTCTCGGTTGCGCCAGAGACTTCCATTATTGAGCTTGCGGCGATGATGAAGGTCGGAAAACCGAAAATGTATCCTGTGGTGAGTGATGGCAAATTGGTTGGTGTGATCACGCGGCGTGATGTGCTACGAGCCTTGAGCAAAACCTTAACCAACTGTTTTCAACATCCGGTTTAATGTGACCGATGAGCATGTCCAACTTTTTATGCTTTTGTGCTTGAATCCGCTTGACCTTGAAGTTGACTCCAAGGTGTAAGCTGATCACAGCACACAAAAAGGAGATGGAAATATGTGTACTAAACACCATGCTTGTCGTTCAAAATCGTTAACTCAACCTATGCACAGCCACCAAACGAGCTGTGACGGAAGCCCCAAAATTGTCGCCATTCGTGCGGCAGGCGTAAGCGCTTCTTGTGACGGCGATAGTTGCTGTACCAGTGATGGTGGTGGCGGTGCGACGTTGGAAGAAGACCCCGAGCGACGTCACGAACCACGTTCATCACACTATCAGCAGAGTTGGTATATCGCAGGAATGGACTGTCCTTCTTGCGCACAAAAAATTGAAAAAGCCGTTAAGCAGTTGGGTGATGTCACTCAAGTGCAGGTGATGTTCGCCACTCAGAAATTGGTGGTTGGCTTTAATCAACCCTCAACCGCGCCGCTTATCGAACAAGCAGTACGCGACAGCGGTTTTAGCCTAAACCCAGCCGCCAGTTCAGCGGCAACACCATCCCAATCCAAGCCGCCCCTCTGGCAGAGTGAAAACGCACGAATTATCGGTATCGCTGCGCTGATGGCAATAGGTGCCTTAGTCAACTCCAGCGAGATGAGCCGCTGGATTTATACGCTGACTTGTCTATTGGGGCTGTTCCCCATCCTTCAACAAGCTTGGCGTCTTGCCAAATCGGGTTCTCCTTTCTCGATTGAAACCTTAATGTCGGTTGCCGCAATTGGCGCGCTTTATTTGGGGGAAACCTTAGAAGCCGCCATGGTATTACTGCTGTTTTTGATTGGTGAGCGCTTGGAGGCTTATGCCGCTTCTCGGGCACGTACGGGCGTACAAGCCTTGATGGCGCTGGTGCCAGAAACGGCGATTCGTATAGAACATGGAGAGCGTGTTACCGTTCCTGCCGCGCAGTTGCAACCGGGCGATGTCATTGAAGTGGCTCCCGGAGGTCGTTTACCAGCGGATGGGCGCTTACTTGCCGCCGCCAGTCTGGATAACAGTGCGTTAACGGGCGAATCCTTACCTGTCGAATTAACGGCAGGGGAGCGAGTTTCTGCAGGTTGTGTGATCGTGGATAAGGTGGTGCAGATTGAAATCACCTCGAAACAAGGTGAAAACGCCATCGACCGTATTTTGCATATGATTGAAGAGGCGGAATCGCGCAAAGCACCCCTGGAGCGTTTTTTAGATAAATTCAGTCGTTGGTATACCCCGCTGATGATGCTGGTCGCGCTCGCCGTGATTGTGGTCCCGCCATTAGCGTTTGGTGCCGATTGGCAGACTTGGATTTACCGTGGCCTTGCTTTGCTGCTCATCGCTTGTCCTTGTGCGCTAGTGATCTCCACACCTGCGGCGATCACTTCGGGTTTGGCGGCGGCGGCGCGTCGTGGGGCTTTAATTAAAGGTGGTGCGGCATTAGAGCAATTGGGAAAAATCGAGACCATTGCCTTTGATAAGACAGGCACCTTGACCGAAGGTAAACCGCAAGTCACAGACCTTATCCCGCTGCAAGGTTGGGATAGCGCGACCTTGTTAGCTCGGGCTGCTGCGATTGAGATGGGCTCACATCATCCCTTAGCGACCTCGCTGGTGGCAAAAGCGCAGGCGGAGCAACTGACCATCCCACAAGCGCAAGAGCGTACCGCCTTGGTTGGGCGAGGCATTAGCGGCCAGATTGATGGTGTTCAGTATCGTCTGCTTGCGCCAAATCGGGTCGAAACCAAATTGCCCGACGTGGTGAAACAGCATGTCGAAATGCTTGAAGCTGAAAGTAAAACCGTAGTCGTGATGCTGGCAAGTGACGCGGTGGTTGGTGTGATTGCTTGGCAAGACACGCTGCGCAGTGATGCACGTCAAGCGGTCGCCGCCTTACATCAACTCGGGATTAACGCCTTGATGCTGACGGGAGACAACGAACGCAGCGCGGCCGCAATGAGCCAGCAACTGAATATGGATTTTCGGGCAGGTTTATTGCCGCAAGATAAAGTCGGCTACATTCAGCAGTTGGCGCAACATCAACGTGTCGCCATGGTGGGCGATGGCATTAACGATGCCCCAGCCATGAAAGAGGCGAGTATTGGTATCGCAATGGGCGGCGGCACCGACGTCGCGCTAGAAACCGCCGATGCAGCACTGACTCACAATCGCTTGATTGAGTTGCCGGGGATGATTGAGCTGTCTCGTGCTACGTTGGCCATCATTCGCCAAAACGTGGTCTTAGCCTTGGGACTTAAAGCGGTGTTCTTAGTCACCAGTTTACTTGGCATCACCGGATTATGGATGGCGGTATTGGCCGACAGCGGTGCAACCGCACTGGTCACGCTCAATGCACTGCGTCTGCTTAAATTCCGCTCTTCGACTTCGGAATAAGGTCGTTTAACTAGGAGGTTCGCCTCCTAGTTTTTCCGTATGTGTTTCAAGTCTCAACAACTATACCAAAACTACTTGGAGTTGCAGGTAGGCGGCAAGAGAGTGACAAATTTGTCTGGAACAAATTTGCACAGCCATCGGCTGGCCTTTGGTGAGAGCCAAGGATGGCTCTCATAATCCCCATGAGCATAGATAAACACTGTGATTGGGGTGAGCGAACGTAGCCAACACCGCTGCAGCTTCAAGTAGGAAGGGGATAGAGGTATCTCTCTGTAATAGGAATCGACTTGCATTACAGATACATTTGTTTGTGATGCAAATCGATTAATTATGAAAGTTTGATGTTTATTGCTGTCTTTGGTGTGATTGTTATCACTTATTTGCGCGAAGCTATCGGGTAAAGTAACTCCGTACCCTAAATGATAAGTGCGCTGAATAGACGCAATTGAAGGAGCCCCCTATGACCAAAACCGTATTCCACCTTGGTGTGACTGAAGCAGATTTAAACGGTGCCACACTCGCTATTATTCCGGGCGACCCTGCTCGTGTGCAGAAAATCGCGGAGCTGATGGATAACCCTGTTTTCCTCGCAAGCCATCGTGAATATACCGTATACCGCGCAGAGCTGGATGGGCAGTCTGTGGTGGTGTGTTCAACCGGTATCGGTGGACCTTCAACATCGATTGCGGTTGAAGAGTTAGCACAATTAGGCGTGCGTACTTTCTTGCGCGTTGGCACGACTGGTGCGATCCAGCCTCATGTGAATGTCGGTGACATGATTGTCACAACCGGTTCTGTGCGTTTGGATGGTGCAAGTCTGCACTTTGCGCCGATGGAATTCCCAGCGGTACCGGATTTTGATGTGGCGACCGCAATGAAAGCGGCAGCACAAGAAAGCGGTGCAACAGTCCATATGGGTGTGACAGCGTCCTCCGATACCTTCTACCCAGGCCAAGAGCGTTACGACACTTTCACTGGTCGCGTAGTGCGTCGTTTCCAAGGCTCGATGAAAGAGTGGCAAGACATGGGCGTGCTCAACTTTGAAATGGAATCGGCAACTCTGCTGACCATGTGCGCGAGCTCTGGTTTGAAAGCGGGCTGCGTGGCGGGTGTGATCATCAACCGTACTCAAAAAGAGATCCCAGATCACGCGACGTTGAAAGAAACCGAAGCGCGTTCTATCAAAGTTGTGGTGGAAGCTGCACGTAAGATGCTGAAATAAGAGGCATATCTTCTTCACTGAATTAAAAAGCGCCACTTGATGTGGCGCTTTCTATTTCCTTTACCTACCCGTTTACGCCACAACAAGCTGTGGTAACGGGTGATAGAGGCTTTCCACCAAATCATTGAGCATATGGTCGTATACCTGCGCAATGGTGGCCGAAAGTTCAGTGCTTAACTGATAGAGTTTATGGCTCTCTGGCATTAAGTCACTGCTGTCGGTGATTTCGTTCAATTGGCGCATCGCGGATGAGCAGACTGGTGATCCCAGCGTTAAAGGGCTGATCAGCGCTAACTGATTGAGCTTACGTTGCATCAGCTCACAATAGTGGCGAATACGTAAGTTATTGTTTTCATTTCGAGAGTCATCAATGCACAAGCGCAATTGGGTGAGTGTTTCCATCGCATCAAAAATTTGTTGCCAGTTCATGTGGTACTCATCACTCAATTCTTCTCGTCCTGATTCCGCAAGCCAAGCGAGCACCACATCATCCATCAAGTACATGCAGTGGCGGATCAATTTGCCATGCAGGCGTTGATTTTTTCCCACATTGGCTTGCTCCCATTCGTTTAACACCGTTTTCAACGAGTTTTGCAAAATTCGATAGGAGGGTTTGTTGTCAAAGTGGGCGATCTGGATCAGTTGCTCCGACTTTTCTAACAAACGCTTTTGTAGCTTGGAAAGATCGTGCTCAGTTTGCGAATGCGTCTCTTGTTGGCTGAGTGTTTGATGAGTGAGACTACGGTGCTGGCGGCACAGCGCCAACACTTCGCGCAAACAGATCAGCAGTTCAAATTTACGCTGTTGTGTTGAATGTTTCCGCTGAGAGAGCGTATAGATCAAGCCAAGAATTGCTAAAGACAGAACCAGAGAAATTGTCACAAACATAGCCACCTCCGTGTTGGTGTTGGACCATCCCATTCCTATGTGGAAGGGTACAGAGTGGTATTGCAGTTTGAATGCCAAAAAATTAATGATTAAAAATCAATAAGTTATTGTTTTTGGTTGATTGGGTATGCACATTTATGGGGCATAATGCGCAAAAAATGTGAGCTAGACCGTGTAATGGCCAAGAGAGTCATGCTGGATAAGAAGAGAAAATGTTTGGCTTGAGAAAGCGGGTGATGACAAAAAAGCCTTTGCAGATGCAAAGGCTTTTCAGGTGTTGGCTTGCTAATCAAGACGCAATAATTACATCACACGCATACCCGCTTGAGCGCCTTGATGGGGTTCAAGTAACCACAGGTCGCTACCGCCAGGGCCTGCGGCGAGGATCATGCCTTCAGACATACCAAACTTCATCTTACGCGGTTTGAGGTTTGCTACGACGACAGTGTATTTACCAATCAGATCTTCTGGTTGGTACGCAGACTTAATACCAGAGAAGACTTGACGGGTTTCACCGCCGATGTCCAGTTCAAACTTGAGCAGCTTGTCCGATTTCTCGACCGCTTCACAAGAAAGAATCTTAGCAATCCGCAGATCCACTTTCGCAAAATCATCAAACTCAATCTCCGCCGCTAGGGGATCTTTGCTCAGCTCGGTTTCTGCGCTCTTTGGTTTTGCGGCATCTGCTGCGGCTTTTTCGGCTGCCGCCTCGGCTTTCGACGCCTCAATCATAGCTTCAACCTGTTTCGGATCGATACGGTTGAACAGTGCTTTGAATGGCGTTACCGCATGATCCGTTAGCGGAGTTGCCACGCCTTCCCAAGTCAATTCTTGGTTAAGGAAAGCTTCAGTACGCTCTGCCAACGCAGGCATCACTGGCTTGAGGTAAGTCATCAGTATGCGGAATAGGTTAATGCCTACCGTACAGATGTCTTGCAGTGCTTGGTCTTGGCCTTCTTGTTTCGCGACAACCCAAGGGGCTTTTTCATCCACATACTGGTTGGCTTTATCTGCCAATGCAGTAATTTCACGGATGGCACGACCAAACTCACGTGCTTCAAACAGCTCAGCAATACGATCGGCTGCGCCAGCAAATTCAGCGTACAGCTCAGGCTCCGCAAAGTGTGCAGACAGCTTGCCATCAAAACGTTTAGTGATGAAACCTGCATTACGTGACGCAAGGTTTACGATCTTGTTCACCACATCCGCATTCACACGTTGGGTGAAGTCTTCGAGGTTCAAATCGAGATCATCAATGCGGTTATTCAGTTTTGCCGCGTAGTAGTAACGCAGACACTCTGGATCCAAGTGATTCAGGTAAGTGCTGGCTTTCACAAACGTACCTTTCGACTTAGACATTTTCGCGCCATTGACGGTCACATAACCATGCACAAACACGTTGGTCGGTTTACGGAAACCAGAGCCATCGAGCATGGCAGGCCAGAACAAGCTGTGGAAATAAACGATGTCTTTACCGATGAAATGGTAAAGCTCGGTTTTGCTGTCTTTATTCCAGTATTCGTTAAAGTTCAAATCGCCACGCTTGTCGCACAGGTTTTTGAATGAACCCATGTAACCAATCGGAGCATCTAGCCATACGTAGAAGAATTTGTCTTTCTCGCCCGGGATTTCAAAACCAAAGTAAGGTGCATCGCGGGAAATATCCCACTGCTGCAAGCCGCCTTCAAACCACTCTTGCATTTTGTTGGCGGTTTCTGATTGCAGAGAGCCTGAACGTGTCCACTCTTTGAGCATGCTTTCAAACTGAGGCAGGTCAAAGAAAAAGTGCTCAGAATCTTTCATCACTGGCGTCGCACCAGAGACGGCGGATTTTGGATTGATCAGCTCAGTCGGGCTGTAAGTCTCACCACACGCGTCACAGTTGTCGCCGTACTGGTCTTCCGATTTACATTTCGGGCAAGTGCCTTTTACGAAACGATCCGGCAAGAACATCTCTTT
The DNA here is from genome assembly GCF_000621645.1 of Vibrio cholerae ATCC 14035. Classification (GTDB taxonomy): domain Bacteria; phylum Pseudomonadota; class Gammaproteobacteria; order Enterobacterales; family Vibrionaceae; genus Vibrio; species Vibrio cholerae. The sequence goes on from NZ_KK211323.1 coordinate 130,057, forward strand.
TTCAGGATCGAACAGCTGAGAAATGGTGCGGCTTGAAATAAAGCCGTTCTTTTTCAGTTGCAGATAGATGTGCGAAGCCAGCTCGCGGTTTTCATCGCTGTGCGTGCTGTGGTAGTTATCAAAGCTAATATCGAAGCCAGCAAAGTCGCGTTGGTGCTCTTCGCTCACCATCTCGATCATCGCTTCTGGTGTCATACCCATTTGCTGTGCTTTCAGCATGATAGGTGTGCCGTGCGCATCATCCGCACAGATGAAGTTTACTGTATTGCCACGCAGACGCTGATAACGAACCCAAATGTCAGCTTGGATATGCTCAAGCATATGACCAAGGTGGATTGAACCGTTCGCGTAAGGCAGGGCACAAGTTACCAGAAGTTTTCTTGGATCGTTTGCCATACTTAATATTCGCTTTTCTTGATAGGGACCAAATTGAAGCGATAATACTACCCTAAGCACGCAGTCACGCCAAGGCGCGCAACAGTTGATTCCCCTATCTTTTTCGGGGTTCAGTTGCTCTTTGAGCGGTGGTAGCATGGGCAAAAAAGGGGAAGTTATGCAATCTATTCAATCCAAACAGGATCTCTGCCGCTGGCTGAGCCAATTTTCGCATCCCGATTTAATCAGTGATTGGGCGATGTCGCCTTCTATCGTCACCATCACGCCCAACCAGCAAGTCAATGTGCAATTGCCTTTTGCTGCCCATTCACTGCTGACTGAATTAAGTGATTGGATTGCCAAACAGCAAGCCAGTGGAGCCGTTGCGCCAGTAACCTTTGACATTCAAGTAAAACCTCAAGCGCTGGAAACTCGCGTAAATGCGGCAGTCAAAGGGGTGAAAAACATTATTGCGGTGACGTCAGGCAAAGGTGGCGTGGGTAAATCCACGACGGCGGTGAATCTTGCACTCGCGATTGCGAAGTCAGGAGGCAAAGTCGGTCTATTGGATGCCGATATTTACGGCCCCTCAGTACCGCTGATGCTCGGTAAAACCAAAGCAAAACCTGAAGTGCGTGACAATAAATGGATGCAGCCAATTGAGGCGCACGGCATTGCCACGCATTCGATTGGTTATTTGGTGGATGAGGCGGATGCGGCGATTTGGCGTGGACCAATGGCTTCTAAGGCGCTGGCACAGTTACTCAATGAAACCGAGTGGCCGGATTTGGATTATCTGGTGATCGATATGCCGCCGGGCACCGGAGATATTCAGCTCACCCTCGCGCAGCAAATTCCGGTGACCGGCGCAGTGATTGTGACCACACCGCAAGATTTAGCCTTAGCCGATGCTCGCAAAGGCGCGGCGATGTTTGCCAAAGTGGACGTGCCTGTGATTGGGTTGGTGGAAAACATGAGTTACCACATCTGTAGTCATTGCGGCGAAAAAGAGCATATTTTTGGGGTGGGCGGAGCGCAAACTCTTGCCGCCGAATTTGGCTTATCCCTGCTGGCACAAATTCCGCTGCATATTGACATGCGAGAGGATATTGATGCGGGAGTTCCGACTGTGGTGGCGCGTCCCAATAGCGAGCATACCGAACGCTATTTAGCGTTGGCGCAGCGTGTGTGTGCTTCGCTGTTCTGGCAAGGCAAAGCCAAACCAGAGAGCATTCAAATCCAGTGGGTTAATTAAATTCTCTAACAGCCAGAGTGAATGTAATCGTTTGCTCTGGTTTAATCTTATCCATCCGACATTTATGTGGCTGTTTTTGCCTAATGCAAACTGGTATCTCGGTCACATTCTCCCTATAATCAGGCGGTTTACCTTCATTCCTCACAACCATGTTCGGGTGCATAACCATGTCTGAGAATAATCAATGTGTCATCGTCGGTATTGCTGGCGCTTCTGCTTCTGGTAAGAGTCTCATTGCGAGCACGATTTATAATGAGCTACGCGCCAAAGTGGGTGACCATCAAATCGGTGTGATTACGGAAGATTGCTACTACAAAGATCAGAGCCATCTGAGCATGGAAGAACGTGTTAAAACCAACTACGACCACCCAAGTGCGCTAGACCACGATCTCCTTTGCCAACATTTGCAAATGTTGGCGCGTGGCGAAGCGGTTGAAGTGCCAGAATACAGCTACACTGAGCACACACGTACCGAGCAAACCACCACCATGACGCCGAAGAAAGTGATCATTCTGGAAGGCATCCTGCTTCTGACTGATCCACGTCTTCGTGATTTGATGCACGCGACCGTATTTATGGATACGCCGCTGGATATCTGCTTGCTGCGTCGTGTGAAGCGTGATGTACAAGAGCGTGGTCGCACCATGGAATCTGTACTGAAGCAGTACCAAGAGACGGTACGCCCTATGTTTATGCAATTTATTGAGCCGTCTAAACAGTACGCTGACATCATTGTGCCGCGTGGTGGTAAAAACCGTATCGCGATTGATGTTCTCAAAGCGCATATCGCAAAATTGCTCAAATCGTAATTTTGACCAGAGCTTTGCATCGCTTAGCTTTATTTTTCAAAGTAGAAGTGGCACTTTAAGTGCCACTTTCTTTTTCTCGTCAAGCAAGGAAAAGCAGATGAAAAAACTGTTTATTTCTCTTCTCGGTTTAGTTGTGCTGATTGTTGGCGCACTGCTGGCCTTAGTGTTGTTGGTTAACCCCAACCAATTTAAACCTTTAATCGTAGAGCAAGCCAAAAAACAAACTGGCTTAGATTTGGTGATTGAAGGCGATATTGGCTGGCAATTTTTCCCATCTATCGGTTTTGAGTTAGGCAAAACCGAGCTGAAAAACCCGCAAGGTTTTGCTAGCCCAAACCTGTTTAAAGTTGAGAGTGTGGGTATTGATGTCTCAGTGATGCCACTGCTCGATAAACAGCTCAAAATCGGCAACATCCGTTTGGATGGCGCAGAGTTCCATCTGGAAACGCTTAAAGATGGTCGCTCCAATTTGGATGCCTTGACGCAAGCGCAATCTAAACCCGCGTCCGCGCCAGCGACAACCGACTCTGCACCCGCTTCTCAGCCAAGCTCAAGCGAGCCAGCCGCGGCGTGGAGTATTGAATTAGGGGGCGTGTCTGTCTCCAATGCGGTGTTGGAAATAACGGATAAAAAAGCGGGTTCGCATACCAAGCTGTATGACGTTCAACTGAGCGTTGCTGAGTTTGTGCCAGACAGCTGGACGAAAGCGACCTTTGCCGCGAAAGGCGATAAAGATCAGCAAAAGTTTGCCGCGCAAGGTGAAGCGGAAGTGCGCCTATCGGCGGATTTCAAGCAGTATGCGCTGCGTGACATTAAGCTTGATGCGAGCTTTAGTGATCCGAGTAACCAAATCGATTCAGTCAAACTGAAACTCGACACCTTTGAGTTTGATAAAGCCAATGCGCTGACCTTCTCTGTGGCGGGTAAAGCGGCAGACATGAAGCTTAATGCGCAAGGTTCTGCCTCATTGATGGTCAATCAAGCGATGAGCAAAGTGGGTTTGGATGCGCTGAAACTGCAAGCCGAACTGGAAGGGGCTGCGTTACCGCAATCACCGATGAAGTTAAGTTTAGACTCTCAAATTGCTTTCGATTTGACACAAAACCATCTCAGTGTGCTGCTCAACAAACTAACGGCTAATGCGCTAAGTTTCGATGGCAAAGCGGATGTCACTCTCGCAGATATTCCGAAAGTGCGTTTCAACTTGCACAGCCCTGAGATTGACTTGGATGCCTTCTTAGGCACGAAAGCTCAAGAGTCGCAACCTGCGCCAGCCAAGGAAGCAGCGGCATCCTCAGCGTCAGCACCCGTGACAAATGCCCCAGCAGAAGTGGAACCGGACTTGTCGGCACTCAACGCCTTGGATGTGGCCGGTGAGATCAGCATTGATAAATTCAAAGCCAGCAACGCCCATCTGCAAAATGTAAAAGCGAATTTTGCGGTCAATCGTGGCGTGGTGGATTTGAAATCCTTCACCGCGAATCTGTATCAAGGATCCGTGCAAGCTAGCGCGCAAGTGGATGCGCGTAAAACGCCCGCGACTTACAGTGTGAAGAAGCAGATCAAAGGGGTACAGGTTAAGCCTTTACTAAAAGATGTGCTGAACAACGAAATGCTAGAAGGGACAGGCAATATTGATATGAATGTGCAAGGCCAGAGCCTAACACCAAGCGGCATCCAGAAAAATCTGGTTGGTACTGTGGCGATTAACTTTGCCGATGGTGCGGTGAAGGGCATTAACGTGGCGCACTTGATTCGTACCCACTACGCCAAGATCAAAGGCCAAAATGTTGAAGAAGCGGATGCGGTAAAGAAAACCGACTTTAGTGCGATGACGACGACGCTGAAACTCAATAAAGGTGAAGTAACGACCAACGATCTTAATATGCAATCGCCATTGCTGCGCATTCATGGTGAAGGTAAAGCCAATTACCTACAGCAGAATGTCGATTTTCTGGTGCGTACTTCGATTGTTGGAACCTTGGAAGGTCAGGGCGGTAAGAGTTTAGATGAGCTGCGCGATGTGACTATCCCGATCAATATTTCAGGTGCGTGGAGCGATCCGAAGTTCCGTTTGGTGTTTGATGATGTACTCAAACAAAAAGCCAAGAAAGAAGTGGATCGCGGCGTGGAAAAACTGACCGATAAAATCAAAGATGAAGACACCAAAAAAGCGGTGGATGGGTTGCTAAAAGGTCTATTTAACTGATGGTTATGCATCGCTAATGAAACTAAAAAGGGCTGAATATCAGCCCTTTCTTATTGATTTTTTTAAGTGTTTTACCAATCGACCCCTTTAAGGGCTTTCACGCCGGATTCGAAAGCGTGCTTGATGTTTTTCACTTCAGAAACCGTATCGGCCATCTCAATCAAAGTGCGGTGTGCGCCGCGCCCCGTGATGATCACCGATTGCATTTTCGGACGCTGATTGAGTGCTTCGACCACTTCATCCAACTCGATGTAACCGTAGCTCACCATGTAAGTGAGCTCATCAAACAGCACCACATCCAGCGATTCATCCTGCAACATGCGTTTGCAGTGTTGCCATACTTCTTGTGCCGCTGCGGTATCGCTGTCGCGGTTCTGGGTTTCCCAAGTAAAGCCAGTCGACATGACTTGAAATTCAACGCCGAGCTTTTCTAAAAGATTACGCTCACCATTCTCCCAAGTGCCTTTGATAAACTGAGCCACCGCACACTGTTTACCGTGACCTACCGCGCGCGCAATGGTGCCAAAACCTGAGGTCGATTTTCCTTTACCATTGCCAGTAATAATCAGCAGCAACCCTTTTTCTTCTTGAGCGGCGGCAATTTTGGCATCCACTTGCTCTTTGACTTTTTGTTGACGAGCTTTGTGACGCTCTTGTTTGATTTCATCGCCGGACATGGCAAATCCTTTTTCAATCTGAAACTTGTCGCTATGATAGCCCAACTCGTCAGTGGCAAACACCAAACAAAAATAGGGATATAAGATGCAGAAGGTACTCGTGGTGTGCATGGGCAATATTTGCCGTTCTCCGACCGCAGAAGCGGTATTGCGTGCTAAGGCGGCACAACTCAAGGTTGATGTGGAAGTCGATTCAGCAGGCACGATTGGGTATCACCAAGGGAATCCACCGGATGCACGCTCAAAAGCGGCAGGAGAGAAGCGGGGATACTCATTTTCTGGCATCAAAGCGCGAAAGATCCGCGATGAAGATTTTGTGAAATTTGATTGGATTTTAGCCGCAGACCAAGAAAATTTAGCTGAGCTGAAAGCTCGCTGCCCTCAATCCCATCAACATAAGCTGTCATTGATGCTCAGCCACAGTGACTCGGAATACCAAGAAATTCCGGACCCTTACTATGGTGGTGAACGCGGTTTTGAGCTGGTGCTCGATTTGGTTGAAGACGCGGCAGAGCAGTTTTTACTGAAACTAAAACAGCAAGGCCAGCATTAAGCTGGCCTCGATAAAGTAGAATGACCTTAGAAGCGGTAGTTCGCTTGAACACCGATCAGCCATACATTGCCTGATACATTGCCCGTAAATGCACCACCGATTGCGGCTGCAGTTTGGTCTGAAGCGTCACGAGGTTCGTTGATGGTGGCATCTTTCGCAAAGATATAGGTAAAACCGGCATCGAGAGTCAGTTGTGGCGTTGCAACATAACTACCGCCGACACTTACCCAAGTACGGTCTGTTTCCGGGATGGTTGCTGTGCGGTTTTTATCGTCTACCGCTGATGTGTCGTATGCGACGCCCGCACGCAGAGCGAGTTTAGCATCGTATTGATACGTTGTGCCCAAAGCAAAGCGGTAGTTGTCTTCCCAGTTTTCTGATTTGATGAGGTCAGATTTTTCTGGGAACACAGCTGTCAACTCTTTGAATGAACTCCAATCTGTCCAGTTAATGCTAGCGTGAATCGCCCACTGGTCATTGAGTTGGTGGAAGCTTGCCAGTTCAGCCGTCGCCGGTAGAGTCACAGACATCATGCCGGGTTTATAACTACCGTAACTGACTCCTTCTGCATGGCCTTCAAAATCCATCACCACTTCCGATTTATAGGCGAAACCTACGCGGTGATCTTGATTGATTTGCCATGCGCTGCCTACTTGCCAACCCCAAGAGTTATCTTCACCTTCCATATATTTTAATGTTGTACCTTTAGGTAAAGTCATGACGTTGTTAGTAATAGGATGACGAATCAGATTTTTTGCTGGCGCAGTTGCACCGAAATGACCTTCACCCATCACATAACGCACACCGCCACCAATACTCAATTGAGGCAAGATTTGGTAAGCAATATTGAGGTTCGCTTCTTTGCTGATCACGCTCGCTTGGCTGCCAAAGTGAGAGGCTGCAAACTCAGTACCCAGATCCGTTTCCATACCGTAGTTAGTACCAAGAGCAAAACCCAGTGCCACTTGTTCGTTTAAATGGTGTGACAGGTAGAAATTCGGAATCACTGCATCGTGGGCAAAATCGTTTGAAGATGCGTGAGTTTTACCTAGTTGTGCGTGGTTTACTGTACCCTCAACATCCACGTTTGGATTCACGTAAATTGCGCCGGCAGAAACTTGAGTGCCCTCTAAATAGGTCAGCATTGCAGGGTTGCGCCATTGTGCGCTGGCATTGTCTGCCATCGCGGCTTCACCGGCGTAAGCACGGCCAAGACCCGTTGCTGAATATTCAGCAAGCTGGAAACCTGCCGCTTGAGTAAAGGTAGAAACGCTGGCTAAACCGAAAGCCACAGCACAGGAGAGGAGAGTCTTATTGGTTTTCATTGGGATTGTTCGCTGAAATTTGCTGGTTTTTGTTGCGGCAAGTCTACGGCTAGAGCAATTGCTTTAAAACTTCAAATCAATGAAAGTGCAGGATTTGAAGTTTTAGCCTGTAAAATTGATATTTTATAGATGATATTTCTATTTATTAAACAAAGGTTATTAAAGGTTCAGCGTACAGATGTAGTGATATTGAGGTGGTTAATCGCACGCTTGTACGCTGACATTAAGCAAAACTAGGCAGTCAGCAAAAGAAAGGGGCTGATAAATCAGCCCCTTAGTAATGATATGTTGTGACGTTTTAATTAAAACGTACGGCTGTATTGTAAGCCCAACAGGATTGCGTCTGCGTGGGTTGTTGCGGTTAGCTTAGAACCCGCATCATTTTCGGAAACTGCGACATCTTTACCCATTAAGTAAGTAAATCCAAAGTCTACGTTTGATTTGTCATCGATGTTATAGGTAAAACCTGCTGATAACCACTGGCGATCTGAATCAGGAACAGAGATAGAAGTACGTGAATCTTGTGCGCTAGTATCGTACATATAGCCTGCACGCAGTGTCCAATCACTATTTAAGTAGTATGTGCCACCGATAGAGTAGTGCCAGCCATCTTGCCACTCATACATCTTATCGTAGCTGCCTTTGGTTAGAGCGCCAACAGAAGAGCGAGACGTTACAAGGTTGCGGAACTCAATTTTGTCGAAAGCACTCCAGCCAATCCACTGTACGCTATAGTGTACGGCAAACTGAGTATTCTCAATTTTGTGGAAGCCAGAGAACTCAGCGATATCCGGTAGTGGTAGCGTGATCTCTTGTCCGTAATCGTCTTTAGCTTTAAATTCTGGGCTATAGCGGTAAGACAAACCAAAGCGGTTATTCTCATCCATTTCGTAAACTGTACCCAAGTTAAAACCTACTGCCCAACCATCCGCTTTATCGACGTTGAGTAGTGATGTGCCTCGAGCTGGGATAACGGTCGTCGGGTTCACCACAATTGTACTTGCTGGGAAACTGGTTCCGGCAATACGTTTCATGGTGCCTTGCCCATAAATCAGGTCTAAACCAGCACCGAAACTCCATTCTTTGTTGACGCGATAAGAACCTGCTAGGCCTAAGTTAAAGCTTTTAACGTCAGTTAAGCCACCGTATTCAGAGGCTGGATAAGAATCAGAAAACTCAGTTTTTGTACCAAAGTTTGAATAAGCATTAACCCCCCAAGCAAACTGTTCATTGACTGGAACGATCAAATGAATATTAGGTGCAACGGAAGTACCACCTACGTCATCCGTGTCTTGAACAGAAACTGAGTTACCGAGAACACCTCGATAAGAGACATCTTTAACGTCAATCATGGTGGTAATGGTTTCAAAACCAAGAGAGAGCGCCATCTCATCAAACAGTGCCATCGCCGCTGGGTTGCGAGACATTACGGCTGCGTTATCGGCGATAACGGCATCACCCGCAAAAGCGCGACCTAGGCCGGTAGCAGATTGTGCGTTGAGCTGGAAACCTGCTGCAAACGCTTGTTGTGTGGCTAGCGTTACCGTCACGGCAAGCAGGGATTTTTTAAACAGACGCATGTTGTTCATTAGACTTTTCCTTTTTGGTTTCGCCTCTTATGGGCGTTGTTGTATGAGCTTTTGCTTTATTTGAGCAATTGCTCAGTGGTGGCTGATCCTAGACGCTAGTATAGGAGATAGAAATCCGACCATTGTCTAATTGAGCGAGAAAATTACTGAAATGATGGCTATTTGGCAGGAATTTAGGCGAAAACTCTAAAACTTAGAGTTTTCGCTCTATTTTAACTATTCACAACAATGCGTCAGTGTCATGTTGAGTATGCAAAAATCAGATGGATGATTGGATCATGGGCATGAGCTTATTGGCAATGTTGGTCAGGTTTTCATCCTTCTCACCGACCAAGATCAAACTGGCATTTCCGACGGGTTCAATGATGCCTGCCATCCCTTCTTGCTTGAATAGGCTGCTTTGTGCGCTGTGGATGGGCGTAAAGAACAGAGTTACTTTGCCTTTTTCACCTTGAAATACCATATGTACGGCATTGTCTTTACCAAAACCACAATGGTTGAGGTAATAGACGTGATAAGGAAAATCGCCTTCCATTTTGTAGGCAAAAGGCCGCATCTTGGCATTGATTTGCTGCATGTCCGCTTGTTCATCCAATCGGTTGACGAACCCTTCTTCATGGATGACATGTTGCACCGCCATGTCAGACAGGCTGGCTTGCGCGGGAGAGATCAAAAGGTTGCCCCACTGGATTTGTCCAACAAGCAGCCCAGCAGTAAAGGCAACCGATGCCGCGATCGCCATGGCTTTTCGAACAAACTGCGGGCGGATGACTTTCTCATCTTCCACTAAAGTCGTTTGTTTGAATAAAATTTTATCGGCCAAATCATCCGGCACATCGACTTTGAAGGCCTGAGCGATCTGCTTATCGAGCTGAAGTACATCATCGACAAACTTAGCGTTAGCCTCACTTGAGGTCATCATATCCAGTGTGTCGTTATCGCGCTGTTTAGGATCAGACATGACTTTGCGGCGAAATTCCAGTTCATCCATTTTGCTGCTCCGGGTAGTGTTCTGAACCATCCATCATCTCTTTAAGTTGGTTACGTGCTCTAAACAAACGGGTCATCACCGTATTTTTATTCAGTGAAAGGATGTCTGCGATCTCCTCACCACTGAATCCGCCCACCACTTGTAGAAAGAGGGGCTCGCGATATTCGACATCCAACTTCAAAATTTGCCTTTGCAGCCACTCATTTTGATGGTGCTCATCATCGCTATATTTGGCTTCGTAGTCGTGATCGTCGATATCGACTAAGTCAAACTGTTTACGCTCAAAGCGGCGAGCATTTTCTCGGCGCAAAATCGTAATTAGCCAAGCTTTGGCTGCTTTTTCATCCAGCAGGCTATCGAGCGATTTCCACGCTCTCAAGCAGGTTTCTTGCACCAAGTCTTCGGCAATCGAGCGATCTTTACACAACCAATAGGCGTATCGGTAAAGGTCGCGATGATAAGCTCGCACCAGTGCTTCGTATTTTCTTTGTCTGTCCATGTCATTATTGACCGGACGTTGGGAAACTTTCTTTCCAAACAGATTCAATATCGACACCAAGGACTCCCTGTATGCGTCGTGTTATTCCAATTCATTTTGCCAAACTCCTGTTGCGCTATGCGGTTTGACTCGAAGATGGTGATAGGACAGAAATTATGCGAAGGAGTTCACGACTTATGAAGTTTCAGCGCGTTATGGCTCTCTATCTCAACAAGTCGTTTAATCGCATTAAACTTGATCTAATTCAAAATCTCATACTCTGAAGCCGTTATAGTAGCTCCTGTCATCTCGTTAGTCATTACGACTGACATTGTTGAGCAAAGATGACACTTCCTTTTGAAGGCTGACTTTACTTTCTCCTAATCAGGAAACTGATTTTTCAATTGGCGTAAGTTAATTGCTTTACCCATTCCGACCACACAGTTCTGTGTGGTTTTTTTTTGCAAAAAATCCTACCAACACCGGTTTGCCAGTGTTTTTCATCTCGAAAGGATTGTTTAAATCACGATTATTTAAACGGCCGTTTGATTTGTTTAACATTCTCGTTACAATGCGCCAGGTCAGACCTCTTATTCGAAGGAGAAATCATGGGCAAACAAGAAGTCAGGACTCGTTCTGGAGAACGAGTGGCGATTGTGGCCGGGCTACGTACGCCGTTTGCGCGTCAAAGCACCGAGTTTGGTCAAGTACCCGCAGTCGATCTCGGCAAAATGGTAGTACAAGAGATGATGGCTCGCACCGCTATCGATCCTAAATTAATTGAGCAAGTGGTGTTTGGCCAAGTGGTACAGATGCCAGAAGCGCCGAATATTGCTCGAGAAATTGTACTAGGTACCGGAATGTCGATTAACACGGATGCCTACAGCGTTACTCGCGCTTGCGCCACCAGTTTTCAAGCCGCCGTCAATGTGGCCGAAAGTATCATGGCTGGCAGCATAGATATTGGTATTGCAGGTGGTGCGGATTCTTCTTCTGTTCTGCCGATTGGTGTTTCTAAAAAACTGGCGGCTTCTTTATTAGCCTTGAGTAAAACTAAGACGGTCGGGCAGAAACTTAAACTGCTCAGTAACCTCTCTTTTAAAGACTTGATGCCCGTACCTCCTGCGGTCGCGGAATATTCAACGGGTCTTTCGATGGGGCAAACTGCTGAGCAGATGGCCAAAAGCTATGCGATTTCGCGCGCTGAGCAAGATGCGTTAGCACATCGTTCACATACTTTAGCGGCTCAAGCATGGACAGAGGGCAAAATTCGCGATGAAGTGATGACGGCTTTTCCTGAGCCATACAAAAAATGGCTGGATATGGATAACAACATTCGCATGGACTCCAAGCTAGAGAGCTATGCTAAGTTGCGTCCTGCCTTTGACCGTCAATACGGTTCGGTGACCGCAGCAAACTCAACCCCACTGACGGATGGCGCCGCCGCGATTATGTTGATGCGTGAAGGTAAAGCGAAAGAGCTTGGTCTTGAGATCATGGGGTATATCCGCTCTTATGCGTTTGCCGCGATTGGCGTAGAAAAAGATATGCTGATGGGGCCTTCTTACGCCACTCCGATAGCCTTGGATCGCGCAGGCATCACCTTAAATGATCTCACTTTGATTGATATGCACGAAGCCTTTGCCGCGCAAACCTTAGCGAACTTGAAGATGTTCGCCAGTGACAAGTTTGCTCAAGAGCAGCTAGGTCGCGCACAAGCGATTGGTGAAGTGGATATGAGTAAATTTAACGTGCTGGGTGGCTCACTGGCTTATGGTCACCCATTCGCGGCAACAGGTGCGCGTATGATCACTCAAACTTTGCGTGAATTAAAACGTCGTGGCGGTGGTTTAGCCTTAAATACGGCTTGTGCTGCGGGTGGCTTAGGCGCTGCTATGATTCTGGAGGTGGAATAATGGATAACAACAATGCATTTCAGCTCTCGTTTGATGAGCAGCATTACGCTTGGCTGGCGATTGATGTCCCGGGCGAAAAAATGAATACCCTGCAAGCGGCATTTGCAGAAGAGATGCAAGCCGTTTTTGCAACGCTCAATGAAAAACGAGGACAGATCAAAGGGCTGATTATCCACTCTCTTAAGCCGGATAACTTTATTGCGGGTGCGGATGTCCGCATGTTGGAAGCTTGCCAATCGGTACATGAAGCACAAGCGTTAGCCTCGCAGGGGCAACAGATGTTCCAGCAGCTTGCCGATTTGCCTTTCCCTGTGGTCGCGGCGATTCACGGCCCTTGCTTAGGCGGTGGTTTAGAATTGGCTCTGGCGTGTGATTATCGTGTCTGTACTGAAGATGAGGTAACACGTCTAGGCTTACCAGAAGTGATGTTGGGTTTGCTTCCGGGCTCTGGCGGTACGCAGCGTTTACCACGTTTGATTGGTTTACTGCCTGCGCTGGACCTCATCTTAACGGGCAAACAATTGCGTGCCAAAAAGGCCAAGAAATTGGGTGTGGTTGATGCATGTGTTCCGCACTCAGTACTGTTGGATGTGGCCAAACGTCTTCTAGAAGAAAAAGGGCACAAAAAGCGCGCTCAAGTTACGCTACCGATCAAAGAAAAACTGCTCGCCAATACCGGCTTGGGGCGTAAGTTGATTTTTGACCAAGCGGCCAAGAAAACGCAGCAGAAAACGCGTGGTAACTACCCCGCAGCGCAAGCCATTTTAGAGGTCATTCAGTATGGCCTAGAAAAAGGGATGCATGCTGGCTTGGAATATGAAGCCAAGCGTTTCGCTGAATTGGTGATGACCCGAGAATCGAAAGCACTGCGCTCCATTTTCTTTGCGACCACAGAGATGAAAAAAGATCTCGGTGCGGATGCCAAACCCGCACCTGTGGCGGCTGTGGGCGTGCTCGGTGGTGGTTTGATGGGGGCTGGCATCAGTCACGTTACTGTGGCGAAAGCCAAAACATCGGTGCGCATCAAAGATGTGGCGAATGATGGTGTGCTCAATGCCCTCAATTACAACTACAAGCTGTTTGATAAGCAGAGACAGCGCAAGATTTTGACTAAAGCACAGCTGCAAGCGCAGATGTCGCAGCTCTCGGGTGGGACTGGCTTTGTGGGTTTTGATCGCTGTGATGTAGTGATAGAGGCTGTGTTTGAAGACCTGAAACTTAAGCAACAAATGGTGGCGGATATTGAAGCGAATGCCAAACCGACAACGATTTTTGCGACCAACACATCCTCGCTGCCGATCCATCAGATCGCGAGCCAAGCGCAGCGTCCGCAAAATATTGTGGGTTTACATTATTTCAGCCCAGTTGAAAAAATGCCGTTGGTGGAAGTGATTCCTCACGCGACCACCTCGGATGAAACCATTGCGACCGTGGTGACATTGGCACGTAAGCAGGGCAAAACACCGATTGTTGTTAAAGACTGTGCTGGTTTTTATGTCAACCGCATTTTAGCGCCTTATATGAATGAAGCCGCGCAAGTGCTGATGGCGGGTGAACCTATCGAAAAACTCGATGCTGCGTTACTGGATTTTGGTTTCCCAGTGGGGCCTATCACCTTGCTTGATGAAGTAGGGGTCGATATCGGAGCCAAGATCATGCCGATTTTGGTTAAAGAGCTTGGGCCGCGTTTCCAAGGACCGGACGTCTTTGATGTGCTTTTGAAAGATAACCGTAAAGGCCGGAAAAGCGGTAAAGGTTTCTACACCTACAAAGGCAGCAAGAAGAAAGAAGTCGATAAATCCGTTTATAAACTGCTGAAGTTAACCCCGGAATCTAAGCTAAACGACAAAGAAATCGCGATGCGTTGCTTGTTGCCTATGCTCAATGAGGCGGTTCGTTGTCTCGATGAAGGCATTATTCGCAGTGCACGTGATGGCGATATGGGCGCGATTTTTGGCATCGGTTTCCCGCCGTTCTTAGGTGGGCCTTTCCGTTACATGGACACGCTTGGTTTAACCAAAGTGGTGGAAATGATGAACCAACACACCGAGAAATATGGAGAGCGGTTTGCTCCATGTGACGGTTTGTTGACGAGAGCGGGATTGGGCGAGAAGTTCTACCCCTAGTATCCGGTGAGACTATCCCCTTATCACGAATAGAAAGAGGCCGAGTGCCTCTTTCTTATTGCGAGTGATTCTCAAAAATCTGTGCTAGGATGAAACATAAAATCAAGAAGTAACAAGGAATTCAAAATGGAAGCGCTCGATTTATTGCTCAACCGTCGTTCAATTGCCAAATTGGATGCGCCAGCACCACAAAATGAGGCATTGGATAATATTTTGCGCGCGGGTTTACGCGCTCCAGATCATGGTGCTTTGACTCCATGGCGTTTTGTGGTTGCACAAGGTGAAGGGTTAGCCAAACTTGCCGCCATTTTAGAGCAAGCGGAGATTGCCAACGGCAGTGATGAAGCGGTGATCAGTAAAGCGAAAAATGCGCCTTTTCGCGCACCCATGGTGATCACAGTGATCGCTAAAGTCACTCACAGTGAAAAGATCCCTGCGTTTGAGCAGCATCTATCCGCCGGTTGTGCAGTACAAGCCATGCAAATGGCGGCCGTAGCACAAGGGTTTCAGGGGATTTGGCGCTCTGGAAGTTGGATGTTCCATCCGGTTGTCCGTCGTGCTTTCAATGTACAAGGCGAAGATCACATTGTCGGTTTTCTCTATCTTGGGACTCCCGGGACTACGGCAGCTAAAGTGCCCGAACGTGAGCTTAGCAAGTATGTGGAGTATCTCTAAATACGCAGTTCTGGCAGTAAGGAAAAAGGGCGCGAAGCCCTTTTTCTATTGAAATTCTTTATAAAAAGACGAGTGTTTATTGCAGGTGGTAGCCAATCACAAAATCAATAAACAGACGCACTTTTTCTGGCTGGTGATCTTTGTGGTTATACAGCATGTAGATATCCCGCGGATTTGAGCTCCAATCCGACAGCACTTGTACCAAACTGCCATCCTCAAGAAATTCACGCAGCATCACATCGGGCATGAGCGTAATGCCTAAACCTTCTGAACATGCGCTGCGAACAACATTCAGTGCGCTGGCTTGAAAACGGCCGCGATCACTGTTGACGACAGTTTCACCTTGGCTGTTGGTCAGTTGCCATTTGAGCAATGGATAACCTTTGAGTAACTGATGTTGATGCAACTCTTCAGCATGAGTCGGTTGCGGATGGCTCGACAAGTATTGAGGGCTGGCAACCAAAATGTCTTTTACTTCACCGATTTTACGAGCTATCAAGCTGGAATCACGCTGTGGGCCAACTCGGAAAATCACATCCCATTCAGTGGGGTCGAGATCGTCGGCTTGGTTACTCATCATCAGCTCAATATGAATATCGGGGTATTTTTCCATAAAGGCATTGAACATCGGCATCATCATTCGTTTTGTCAGATTGGATGGTGCAGAAATACGAATGCGTCCCGACGCACCACGACATTCATCGGTGATCTCTTCTGTCATTGAAGCGAGACGCTCCAGCAGGGGAGAGCAATCTTTGTAGAAACGTTCGCCCGCTTCGGTCAGAGTCAGTTTACGAGCGTGACGATTGAGCAACCTAAGGTTTAGGGAATCCTCCAAGGCTTGGATCCGTCTTGTGATCGTTGCCACAGGGATCATGGTTTTTTTTGAAGTTGAGGTATAGCTTCCATTTTCGACAACCAGTCGAAAGAGGTTTAGGTCATCTAGTTTCATCGTTTCTGACACATTATGTTGCAACTATCGCTAATTTATACACATATAAGCCGATAAATTTTGCGTGATGTCAACTTGTAAGATGATTTATTGAAAACCATACATCTTGTGATTGATTAAATTTCAGGCCCCACGGTTTGTGTAATGCCCAGTTCGCGGCTACTTTTTAATTAATCAATAATTCAACTTTTCCGCCGCAAGCTAATGGTGACTTGTGCGGTAGACTTTATTAGTGAGGTCGATGTTTATGTATAAATCTCACATCCCGGAAGACTGCGAAGAAGAAGCGCAGATAACGGCAGCAAAGCTGATTTTGCTGGTGGATGACGATCCTGTTTTCCGACGAATGACCAAAGGCTATCTTCAAAAATATGGCTATCAAGTGATCGAAGCTGAAAACGGTTTGGATGGTTTGCGAAAATTGCGTGATCACGAGCCAGACTTGATTCTGTGTGATTTGTCCATGCCTGTGCTTAACGGAATTGAGTTCGTTGAGGAGGTCAGTTCGTCCTATCCTTCTTTGCCTCTGGTTGTTGTTTCGGCCACCGAAGAAATGGCCGATGTGGCTAAAGCGCTGCGCTTTGGGATTAAAGATTTTCTACCCAAACCGATCACCAATCATTCACATCTTGCGAGCGCAATAGAAAAAGTGTTGGCGAATGATGATCATCAACGAGATTTTGCAAGTTGTTGGTATGGTGCTGATCGCCAAGGGAGTATCCCTGAAGAGCAAGAGTTGCATTGGCATTTACAATATTTGAAAGACAACCCCAATGCTGCCAAAGAATTGCTCGAAGCACTATTACCAGAAAAGGATTCTCAGCTTGGGAGCTGGAAATGCAGCTATCGATTACTACAGTCCGCCGAATTGATGCCACTGGTTTTTGACTACGCTTGGCTTATGAACGGTCAATTTGTGTTCTATGTGGTTGATGCCGCGAGCCATCGTGAGTGTGGGGCAGCTTCTACATTGCTGGTGCGCGCCTTGTTCCATGATTATTTGCGAAATCTGCGTAACTTTAGTGTCGAACTAAAAGATCTTGCCGAAATCATCGAACGGGGAATCCATTGTTCTGAGTGTATTGGTAAAGTTTCTGCCCTGTTTGGGGTGGCTGATCTTGCTGATGGTACTTTGTCACTATTACCCGCGGGGCTTGATTGCCAGTGGTCAAACGGCTACGTACACAATCGGATTACTTCTGGTGTTCAGCTAGGTGATAATAGCCTGCGCAATTTCATCACCAAAGATTTGCCGATTCGTGCTGCTTGTCAAATCAGTTTAAGTAAACCCAGTGCCTACAGTTTTACTTTGGATCTCTATCAAGGTTGTGAGGGGTGATTTTTCCGCCTAAAGTGTGAGTGTGATTGTAACTTTGCATCGAGCTGCTAATAACCTTATACATTGTCAGTGTTTGTTGCAGCTCGCTTTCGTTATAGTTCCGACCACAAAATTAATGAGGCTACCTTAGAGTTGCCCAGTTTAAAGTCACCCAAAAGAGAAAATTACAATGGCAAACCAAGAGTTCAAAGAACCCTTCAATATCTATTACTTTCTAGGCGTGGTTGCAGTCCTGCTGATCCCGACTCTGCCTGCGACACTGACTTGGATTCGTGTATTTAACGGGTACGCTGGATTTTAATGCGTTCATCCTTACCACGTTTTTTGTTCAGTGTTATTGGAATAACCAGTCTATGCCTAGGGATACTGGGCATATTTCTTCCTCTTCTGCCCACCACCCCCTTTATCTTACTGTCTAGTGCTTGTTTTTTACGCAGCAGTCCTCGGTTCTATCGCTGGTTGAATCAACATGCGACATTTGGCCCTATGATTCAAAACTGGCAACAACATGGCGCGGTCAGTAAAGTGGTGAAAAAGCGTGCCACACTCTTTATCGTGCTGAGTTTTGCCTTTTCGATCTGGATGGTTCCTTGGCTGTGGCTCAAGGTTGCGCTGTTTATCTGGCTTGTGCTTTTGATCACTTGGTTTATCCGTTTACCAACCCATGAGCTGGTTGCTAACCAACAAGAAAATCACTAGCATTAGCGGGAAGTGTGCCCACTCTTCGAGTGGGCTTTGTTTTTTCAGTGCTGTCGTTCCCTTGTGGCAGACGGCTCCGAAATTGTTCTGTCATCACCTAAGGTGATGAAGCAACTGAAGTTAAAGTAACTATGACAACTGAAACTCTTTCACTGATCAAATCCAGCATCAAAAGTATTCCTGACTACCCGAAAAAAGGCATTCTGTTTCGTGATGTGACCAGCTTGCTGGAAGATGCCCAAGCCTACCAAGCGACCATTCAACTTCTGGTTGAAAAGTACAAAGACATGGGTTTTACCAAGGTTGTGGGCACAGAAGCGCGTGGTTTCTTATTTGGTGCTCCTCTAGCACTAGAACTGGGTGTCGGCTTTGTGCCTGTGCGTAAGCCGGGTAAATTGCCGCGTCAAACCGTCGCTCAATCTTATGAGCTGGAATACGGTACTGATACGCTCGAAATTCATGTGGATGCGATCAAACCGGGCGACAAAGTACTGGTGGTGGATGACCTGCTGGCGACCGGTGGTACGATTGAAGCGACCACTAAGCTTATCCGTCAATTAGGGGGAGAAGTCGAGCACGCTGCCTTCGTGATCAACTTGCCAGAAATTGGTGGTGATAAGCGCCTTGAAGGGTTAGGCTTGCAGGTTTACAGCATCTGTGAATTTGAAGGTCACTAACCGACAACGGATATTGGAATGAGTTATCTTGCTTTAGCACGCAAATGGCGTCCGACACGATTTAGCGAAGTGGTCGGACAATCCCATGTTTTAACCGCTTTAGAGAACGCTTTGGCGCAAAACCGTTTGCACCATGCGTACTTGTTTAGTGGCACTCGAGGCGTGGGTAAGACCACCATAGGTCGTTTGTTTGCGAAGGGGCTCAACTGCGAGACGGGCATAACGGCTACGTCTTGCGGCCAGTGTGCAACCTGTCAAGAAATTGATCAGGGACGCTTTGTGGATCTGCTCGAGATTGACGCTGCATCACGCACCAAAGTGGAAGATACGCGCGAGCTACTCGACAACGTGCAGTACAAACCTGCGCGTGGACGCTTCAAAGTTTACCTGATCGATGAAGTTCATATGCTCTCGCGTCACAGCTTCAATGCGCTACTGAAAACGCTTGAAGAGCCGCCTGAGTATGTGAAGTTTTTGCTGGCAACCACTGATCCACAAAAGCTGCCTGTGACCATCTTGTCGCGCTGTTTGCAGTTCCATCTCAAACCGATCAGTGTAGAAAATATCCAGCAGCAGCTCGATAAAGTGCTGCACGCCGAACAGATCTCGAGCGACAGCAAAGCACTCAATCTGCTCGCCCATGCTGCGGATGGCAGTATGCGCGATGCTCTTAGCTTGACCGATCAAGCGATTGCGTTGGGCAATGGCGTTGTGAAAAGTGACATCGTCGCGCGCATGCTTGGCACGCTAGACACGGATCATGCCCTGCATCTCTTGCAAGCCATCAGCTTGCAAACGCCACAAGCAGTCATGGATTGCATCGAAACACTTGCCCCAAATGGCGTAGAGTGGGATGGATTGCTGCAACAGCTTTCGACTCAACTGCATCGAATTGCTATGTACCAAGCGCTGCCTGCCACCTTGGATAAATCGCTGCCAGAGGCATCGCGTATTGAGTCGTTGGCCAAAACCTTAGCGCCGCAAGATGTGCAGCTTTACTACCAAATTGCGCTCAAAGGTCGACAAGATTTACCACTGTCACCCACGGCGCGAATTGGCATTGAAATGTTGATGCTGCGTATGATGGCGTTTCGTCCATCTCACGTCTCCTTGGCGAGTGTGATTTTGCCACCCAATACGGCAGTGACAGCTCCAACAATCGCGGCACCGACTTCTCAAATGGCGACTTCAGCACCGCAACCACAACCCGTTGCGCAGTCAAACGTATCGCAACCTGCCTCGCAAGCGATACCTTACTCTGTCGCACCGCCAATGATGGCAGCACAGCCTGTGGTAGAAAGCGCGGTGCCAGTCACTCAGCGAGAAGCATCACACTCGATAAACGCTCCAGAAGTCTCTGTTGTCACCAATACCGACACGCAGAGTCAGGCCAGCATGCCAGCCCTAGCAGGGTTGCGTCATCAACTGCGCTCTAAGCGACAAGAAGTACAAAACAAAGGCGCGGATGGAAAAAAGTCTGACGCGACATCTGCTACTCCAGCGTCGGCGCTAGAGCGTATTGCGCAGAGAGCACAACAAGTGCAGGTGTCGCCAGAACGCAATGATGAAGATGAGTTGGAGCCCGAAGAGGAAATCTATCAATGGCGTCCGATGCAACCTATCGAAGTGGCGGTAAAAAGTGAAGTCACGCCAACGCAACTGAAAAAAGCGTTAGAGCATGAAAAAACGCCGGAAATGGGAGCGAAGTTGATTGAAGAAGCGGTCGCGCAAGACGCGTGGTCGGCATTGGTTCAACAGCTAGAGACTGCCAAAATGGTTGAGCAATTGGCGCTGAATTCCGCTTTTGCTCGTCAAGGCGATCAGATTTCTCTAACGCTGCGTCCAAGTCATGCCCATCTGCACAACGAAAAAGCGCAGCAAGAGTTAGAACAGGCATTGAATCATGTGCTTGGTGAAGCTTGTTCATTAAACATTACCGTCGGGCAAGAGGGTGAAACACCCCTTGAGCTGCGTGAGCGGCTCTACCAGCAGAAACTCACTTCTGCGCTGCACAGTTTACAAACTGATCCAAACGTGCAGTTTATTGAGCGTCGATTTAATGCGCAGCTCGATAGTGACAGCGTACGACCCATTTAACTGGGGTTGAAACCTAAGTGTCTCACCCCCACACTATGTGAAACATTCAACGATAACCAGAGAGATAAAGATGTTTGGTAAAGGCGGAATGGGCAACCTGATGAAGCAAGCCCAACAAATGCAAGAGCGTATGCAAAAGCTGCAAGAAGAGATCGCAAACATGGAAGTGACCGGTGAATCCGGTGCTGGCCTTGTGAAAGTGACCGTCACTGGCAGCCACAGCGTGCGCCGTGTCAACATCGATGAAAGTCTGATGGAAGACGACAAAGAGATGCTGGAAGATTTGATTGCTGCCGCATTTAATGATGCCGCTCGTCGTATCGAAGAGACGCAAAAAGAAAAAATGGCTTCAATCACCGGTGGAATGCAACTGCCTCCGGGCATGAAAATGCCATTCTAATCTGAGCTGAATTTATGCGTACCAGTCACATGCTGGAACATTTGATGGAAGCATTACGCTGCCTGCCGGGTGTTGGCCCAAAATCAGCGCAGCGTATGGCATTCCATCTGTTACAGCGCGATCGTAAAGGTGGTTTACAACTGGCTGAGGCACTGAGTCAGGCGATGGTCGAAATCGGCCATTGTCAGGAGTGCCGAACTTTTACTGAGCAGGATGTTTGTCACATCTGTAGCAACCCAAAACGTAAAGAAAATGGTCAGTTGTGTGTGGTTGAAAGCCCAGCAGATATTGCGGCGCTAGAAGCTACCGGTCAATTTTCTGGTCGCTATTTTGTGTTGATGGGGCACTTATCACCGCTGGATGGTATTGGCCCGAGCGATATTGGCCTCGATACGCTGGATTATCGCTTGCAACGCGGTGATATCAGTGAGGTGATCCTCGCCACTAACCCGACGGTGGAAGGTGAGGCGACCGCGCAATACATTGCCGAGTTGTGTCGTGAGCATCAAGTCACCGCAAGCCGCATTGCACATGGTGTTCCCGTGGGCGGCGAACTTGAGTTGGTGGATGGCACGACCTTATCCCATTCGCTGTTGGGCCGTCACAAACTGTTTTAACTCAGCCTCAAAAATTACAATGCCGCTCGATGAGCGGCATTCTTTTATCTGTACTTGTCTTTTAATCTGTGTTCGGAGGCGAAGTCGCGTAGCGGAATCCACGTTATGCTTAAGTTAATCGCTCAAGTTCGGTTAAGTTAGCCAAGGCTTGCTGATTGGTTTTTCCACACACGACAGGGCAAGCTTTGAAATCGTGACACACTTTTGGGCGCTCAGGGCGGCCAAATAGTTGGCACAAATTATCCTCATTAAGCTGAACACAGCGCACACCAGCCGGTTTGCCATTCGGCATGCCTGGAATCGGGGAGGAGATGCTTGGCGCTATGCAGCAAGCGCCGCAGCCTAATCGACAATCCATCATAATCTCTTTGCGCTGGAAAAATGGGCGGCCATCCTAACAGAAAGCTTGATAGGATGCACTTGCGCTTTTCTTGCACTTTAGCGATGTAAAGAGTATAAATCGTCCCCCCGATAGATAAACCGTAAGACACTGCAATGAGTACACCCTTCTGGCAAAGCAAAACGTTAGACCAAATGACCGAAGCCGAGTGGGAATCGCTGTGCGATGGCTGTGGTAAATGTTGTCTGCACAAACTCATGGACGAAGATACGGATGAAATCTACTACACCAATGTGGCGTGTAGCTGGCTCAATAGCGACACCTGCTCTTGTAAAGATTACCCCAATCGTTTTAGCTCAGGTGAAGAGTGTTTAAAGCTCACTCGCGACAAGATTGAAGAGTTTAACTGGCTGCCTGATACCTGCGCTTACCGTTTGCTTGGTAATGGTCAAACACTTCCAGAATGGCATCCTTTGCTGACCGGCTCGAAAGACGCCATGCATGCCGCCGATGAAAGTGTGCGCGGTAAAATCGTTTATGAAGTGGATGTGATTGATTGGGAAGATCACATTGTGCTGATGAGTCGAGATTAAGCGCTTTACTCATCGATGGTGATGTTAGAGAACAAAAACGCCTTGCTGCTTGCAAGGCGTTTGTCTTTGTGTGAAAGCGAAAACTAAACCGCGTTATTTCTTTGGCTGGGCATCAATACATTGACCGTGCACTTCACGGCCTTCTGGAGCCATCAAGTACAGATAGAGTGGCATAATATCGAGCGGTGTTTTTAACTTGTCTGCATCCTCTGCTGGGTAGGCTTTCGCGCGCATCGCGGTGCGAGTGCCGCCCGGGTTAATCGCATTGACTCGAATGGTGCTTTCACTCAATTCATCGGCCAGAATTTGCATCATACCTTCAGTCGCAAACTTAGAAATCGCGTAAGTTGCCCAGAAAGCACGGCCAATATGACCTACGGTAGACGTGGTAAACACAATTCGAGCATCGGCTGATTTGTGCAGCAGCGGTAGCAGCGCTTGAGTCATAAGGAACTGTGCTTTCACGTTCACTTGCATCACTTCATCGAAGCTGTCTTCGCCAATTTGATCGAAGGGGCTGAGTACGCCAAGCAAGCTGGCATTGTGTAATACGCCATCCAAACGGCCAAATTGATCTTCTATTGTATCGACCATATCCAGATAATTTTGTTTGGTTGCGCCTTTCATATCTAAAGGAACAATCGCCGGTGTCGGATAACCCGCTGCTTCAATAGCATCATAGGTTTGTTCGAGCTTTTTCACGGTACGGCCAAGTAAAATCACGGTCGCGCCGTGCGCCGCGAAACTGATCGCCGCTTGCTTACCAATACCATCACCCGCTCCGGTGACTAAAATCACTTTCTCTTTCAAAGCGTCTGTTGAGACTGAATAATTCACGTCTTATTCCTTATTATTTTTTAGCTCTTCCTGCTGGCAAACTCTGGCTGAGGCGTGTCAAAAATCCAAGGTTAGTCGAGTTGGAAGAGGATTTGCTTTAAGTCTTCGTGACAAGGTGGTTACAATACACCAATTCGTATTCAAGAAGGATGAGTCACTTGGAGTTTTTGTTAGATTACGGCCTGTTTTTGGCCAAGATTGTGACTGTGGTAGTCGCATTGGTCGCAGTACTAGTGATAGTAAAATCATTGGGCGGACGCAGTGGTGGTGCCAAAGGGGAGTTGGAAATCACCGATCTGACCGAACAGCATAAAGAGACGGTTGAGCGTTTAGAGGCTTATCTGCATGACGAAGCGTTTTTAAAAGCGCGCGATAAAGCGGATAAGAAGAAAGAAAAAGCTGAGCAGAAAAGTCGTGAAAAGTCGCTTAAGCAAGCGGCGAAAGAAGGTGAATTGGAAAGCAAACGCGATCCGCATCTGTTTGTGCTTGATTTTCACGGCAGTATTGATGCGAAAGAAGTCGCTTCACTGCGTGAAGAGGTGAGCGCGATTTTGGCGGTGGCACAAGCGGGTGATGAAGTGCTGCTGCGTTTGGAAACTGGTGGCGGCATGGTGCATGGTTATGGTTTGGCATCATCACAACTGGATCGCCTTAAAGCGGCTGGCTTACCGCTGACGATTGCGGTAGATAAAGTTGCAGCTAGCGGCGGTTATATGATGGCCTGCATCGCTGATAAAATCGTCAGTGCGCCATTTGCGATTGTCGGATCTATCGGTGTGGTGGCTCAGTTACCAAACTTCCATAAACTGCTGAAAAAGAACGATATCGAGTTTGAACAGCTCACGGCGGGCGAATACAAGCGCACCTTAACCATGTTTGGTGAAAACACCGATAAAGCGCGTGAAAAGTTCAAGCAAGAGCTGGAAGAAACACATCAACTGTTCAAAGACTTTATCCGTGAGCATCGACCCGCGTTGGATCTCGATAAAGTCGCGACAGGTGAACACTGGTTTGGCACGCAGGCCAAAGCTCTGGGGTTGGTCGATGAGATTCAAACGTCCGATGATTTGATTGTTGCCGCGTGCAAGAGCAAAACCGTACTTCTGCTGCGTTATACGCAAAAGAAAAAGCTGGCCGATAAACTGGCCGGAGTGGCCGGTGATGCCGCCGACAATGTGTTGCTGAAACTGATCAGTCGAGGCCAACGTCCCTTGGTTTAAGGTTGATTGGTTTACTGTTCGTTGCCGTAATGAAAAAACGCGCTTAGTTTGCTAAGCGCGTTTTTTCATGGTCATCCCTAAATCATCGCTTTTTGCGCTGGGATGGTTTGCATGGAGTAAGCACTTAATCCAAACAGCCTGTCGCGGAGAATGTTTCCAACTTGTGCAGATATTTACTTAAATCGCCAATGTTGTTTTTGACCCACTCAGAGTTGTAATAGGTATCAAGGTAGCGTTCACCGCTATCGCACAAGAGCGTGACAATCGAACCTTGCTCACCGCGGCGCTTCATTTCGCAGGCGAGTTGCAGCGCGCCATACAGGTTAGTGCCAGTGGAGGCGCCTGCTTTACGGCCAAGAATTTTCTCCAACCAGTAGATGGTCG
This sequence comes from Vibrio cholerae ATCC 14035, assembly GCF_000621645.1. Lineage (GTDB taxonomy): Bacteria > Pseudomonadota > Gammaproteobacteria > Enterobacterales > Vibrionaceae > Vibrio > Vibrio cholerae. The sequence goes on from NZ_KK211323.1 coordinate 155,190, forward strand.
CTACACTCGCGGCATCAGGGATCGCACGCATTTCATCTACCACATCAGGAATAAAGCTCGGCTCGACTCTTGGGCGGCCAATGCCTTCAATTTTGCTGCCGCAGTCACGGGTTAGCTCGGCATTTCGCGTGCGGTAGTAGTCATAAAAAACCGAGTTTTCCGGGTCAACCACACACAGTTTGGTGTTGTATTGTTGGTAGCGAATAAAGCGGCCGATAGTGGCTGAGGTGCCTCCCGTCCCCGGGCTCATCACAATCCAGCTTGGAACGGGGTGTTGTTCCATCTGCATCTGGCTAAAAATACTGTCAGCGATGTTGCTGTTACCACGCCAGTCGGTGGCTCGTTCAGCGTAAGTAAACTGATCCATGTAGTGGCCTTTCAGCTCTTTCGCGAGACGATGAGATTCTGCGTAAATTTGATCGGAGCGATCTACAAGATGCGCCTTGCCCCCATAGAACTGGATCTGTTCGATTTTTTTACGCGCGGTGCACTTTGGCATCACGGCAATAAAGGGTAGGCCAAGCAAGCGAGCAAAGTAAGCTTCCGATACGGCAGTACTGCCAGATGAGGATTCAATAATGGTAGTTTCTGGGCCAATCCAGCCATTACACAGCCCATATAAAAACAGTGAACGGGCGAGACGGTGTTTGAGAGAACCGGTGGGGTGGGTACTTTCATCTTTCAGATAGATATCGACGCCAGAGACGCAAGGTAAATCGAGTTTAATCAGATGGGTGTCGGCGGAGCGTTGATAGTCTGCTTCAATTTTACGAATTGCACTGTTAATCCACTGATGGTCGGTACACATAATCCAGTTTCTCCCTTAGGTTACCGAATCAGTTTAGCTAGGCTTGGAGAGAAAAACTTTGCCATTTTGCCTATGCTTTTGTAGTTTTGTAGAAAAATTTTCTCTAAAAAAGGCAATTTGTATGTTGCTCGACAAAGTTGATCGGCAAATCTTGGCCATTTTGCAACAAGACTGCACCGTGTCACTCAATGAATTAGCCGAAGCGGTCAATTTAACCACAACGCCTTGCTGGAAGCGTTTGAAAAAAATGGAAGAAGGTGGCGTGATTCGCGAGCGAGTCGCACTGCTTGATGCGCAAGCCCTTGACCTCTCTTTCACGGCCTTTGTCATGGTGACGACCAATAACCACTCCCATGAATGGTACTGCCGCTTTGTGACTGCCGTGGAAGAGTTTCCCGAAGTGATGGAGTTTTATCGCATGGCGGGAGAATACGATTACATGATGAAGGTGCAGGTCAAAGATATGCCGTGTTTTGACCGATTCTATAAAAAACTGGTCAATAGTATCGAAGGGTTGAACAAAGTGACCTCCACCTTTGCGATGGAGTCACTTAAATACACGACTCAGTTACCGCTCTAAGGGTGAGATCAGCTTAAAAAGCGCATAACGCCTTCTTGGACGGCTGTTGCGACCAAATTGCCTTGGCGATCATAAATCTCACCACGCACTAAACCACGTGTATTGCTCGCCGTAGGACTTTCGATGGCAAACAGTAGCCAGTCATCCATCTTAAACGGACGGTGGAACCAGATAGAGTGGTCAATGGTTGCCACTTGGAATTTTGGTGTCATCAGAGAAACACCGTGTGGATGCAAGGCGGTCACTAAAAAGCCCCAGTCAGACGCATAGCCAAGCAAATACTGATGGATGAGCTGGTCATCGGGCATATCGCCATTGGCTCGGATCCACAAATACTGCTTAGGCTCCGCTTTTTCTGGCTTCAAGGGGTTGATGACAGTAACGGGACGCATCTCAATCGGTTTTTCACCACAAAACGCTTTTTGCAGTTTTTCTGGTAAGAAATGCGCAATCTGCGCCGCGAGTTCGGATTCGGAAGCAAAGTTCTCTGGCCCTGGAACCACAGGCATGGTTTTTTGGTGCTCAAATCCCGGTGCATCACCATGGTAGGACGCAGTCAGATAAAAAATTGGCCGACCATTTTGGATCGCTTTAACACGGCGAGTGCTGAAGCTTTTGCCATCACGAAGATTTTCTACATCGTAAATAATCGGTTTTTCTGGATCGCCAGGGTAAAGAAAATAGCTATGGAAAGAGTGCACAGTGCGATCTGACTCGACCGTGTAGCGAGCTGCCGACAAGGCTTGGCCAATCACTTGTCCGCCATAGACTTGAGGAAGCCCCAAATTTTCGCTGGCACCGCGATACAGCCCCTCTTCCAGTTTCTCCAATTGCAGCAGACTTAATAATTCGTCTAACGGTTTACTCATGACTTAGGACCCTCTTTTGTAGTTTGATGATTTTGTGATGTTAGTCAGACATTTGTCAATAATCCTGCTGTCCAATGACACAAATACCGTGGTGGCATATAATTTGCTGGTTTTCTAATGTGATGTTTCCCAGTTGTGTAGTGAGGCGCTATGAAAAAGGTTCTACTTATTGTTATCTCTATCCTGTTTGGTTCTGTACTCGTAGGCTGCCAAATGAATGAATCCAACAAGACACAAGATAAAATCCAATCGATTACGGGGAGTGTGGCATACCGTGAACGCATTGCGTTGCCGGATAATGCGGTGGTGACAGTTTACCTACAAGACGTTTCCTTGGCTGATGCGCCAGCGACGGTTATCGCAAAACAGAACTTCATCACTAATGGTATGCAAGTACCACTTGAATTCAACCTAGCGTATGACAGCCGCAAGATCAAAGCGAGTCACCGTTACAGTGTGAGTGCGCGTATCGAAGTCGACGGTAAGCTACGTTTCATCACGGATACTCATTACGGTGTGATCACCGATCCTGAAGCGACTAAACACGTACCTATGATGCTGATTGGTGTGCATGGCGAATAACTCGCGATAAGGCGTTATTCCGTTAAGCTTTTCTGATTGCACAATGGCAGCCATCACGGCTGCCATTGATATTTACGTAGCGATATTTTCCCAGTGTCACTCACCTCTATCCCTTCGGCTAACAATAATTGCCGCTGGCGCACAAAATCTTCCCCTTGTAGTGAAATTTTGCCTTGGCTGTTGATGACTCGAAACCAAGGTAACTGACTCCCCTCAGGTAAATGACCCAGCGCTTTGCCCACATGGCGTGCATAGCCCGGATAACCGGCCATTTTGGCGATAGCGCCGTAAGTCGAAACCCGACCAACCGGAATTTGGTGAATCACGACAAAGATCTGTTGTAAAAACTGGTCCATAATACAAGTGCCCGAAACAAGTTTACCAAGGATAGGTATAGGGAGTTGGCATGATACTGTCTGCCTTACAATTTCTCATCGCGATTCTGTTTTCCATTGTTGCTGCGTATGTGGCAGGTTTGAGTGAGGGCGATATTCCGATCATCGCATTTCTGATCCCTGCTCTCTGGCTATTACCTAAATCAGGATTTTCTAGCGTTGTCATGTTGCTCGCGATGGGGATCTTTGGCCTAACCTTACCACTCCAACCGGTGGCGTTGTCTATCAGTCAGTGGGTGCTTATTCCGCTGTTGATGGTGGCGTTTTCTCCACGTAGTAACTGGGGAGTGATCTTAGTCAGTGCTTTGATTGTACTCACTTTGCAAGTCGGCATCATGGTAACGCAATCGGCGGGCAAACTGGAAGGCTCACCTATGGTGACTGTGGTGCAGATAGTTATGGTGATGTTGATCTGGTGGGCAGCTCGAGGTTGGAAACCAAATCATGCTCACAGTTGGTGGGCATTGGCTTTAGTGATTCCGCTCTGGGTGGCCGAGCAATTTTATGCGGTCACCCTAGCGTTACTGATAACCGGAATTATTGCTGCATGCGAAAACCTGATCCCCAAAGCAACCCCTTCTTTAAACTGGGGAAGCTTGTTGGGATGGAGCCTACCTTGTGTCAGTTTTGCTGCGTTAGTCGTTTCACCCGCGACAGAAGTGCCCAATCCGGTCTTTGTGGTATGGATCTGCATTTTGGTCACAGCTTGGACCACAGACTATGTATTGAAAAGCACAGAGGAAGCGCACGAATAGTCCATTGAGTGCATCAAATAGCCAGATGAGAGCCTAATAAAGCATCGGTGGCTCTATGAAATTTATTACCTAAAGTTGATAGTGGGGTGGGGGTATTTACGATAAAATGCGCAGCAAAAAATACAACATACCATTATTCAACGTCTATGCTACTTAACGCTTTTTCACGCCGAGTCTTCCTTTGGCTAGGTTGGCTATTGATTTCCACCAGCAGTTTAGCCGCTACATCTACGACGTATAAGGTCGCCACCGAAGCGGATGACGTGGTGACTCGTGTGCTTTTTGATTCGATTGCTCACCACTTCAACCTTGAAATTGAATACGTCAACTACCCCAGTTTTAACGATATTCTGGTGGCGATAGAGACTGGCAACGCCGATTTTGCTGCCAACATTACTTACACTGATTTGCGTGCTCAACGTTTTGATTTTTCAAGACCAACCAACATCGAGTACACCTATCTCTACAGTTATGGTGGCCTACGTTTACCCGAGTTGCGCCTCGTGGGTATCCCGAAAGGAACCACCTACGGGACCCTACTAAAAGAACACTATCCCTATATCCAGCAAGTTGAGTATGAAGGGCATTTAGAAGCGCTCACTTTGCTGGAAAGTGGCCGAGTAGACGGAGTGGTTGATGCGATCAATCAGCTCAAACCTATGCTACTGAAAGGGCTTGATGTACAACTCCTTAACGACCAATTACCGATTCAGCCTGTTTCTATTGTGACGCCTAAAGGCAAACACTCAGCGCTATTGGGCAAGATTGAAAAATACGCGCATTCGGCTCACGTACAACGTTTATTGCGTGAATCGATCCAAAAGTATCAATTGGACATCCGTAAGCAAGCTCTGCGTCAATCCGTGGTTGAGAGCGGACTCAACGTGCAGCGTGTATTGCGTGTTAAGCTAGAGAACAACCCGCAATATGCACTTTATCAGCCAGACGGTTCGGTTCGTGGGATCAGTGCTGATGTTGTGTTTCAGGCCTGTGAGATGCTACTGCTGAAATGCGAATTGGTCAGTAATGGTCAAGAAACATGGGAGAGCATGTTTGATGATTTACAGGATAAAAGCATCGATATTTTGGCTCCTATAACGGTTTCTCAGCAGCGTAAAAACCTCGCTTACTTCAGTGAAAGCTACTACCACCCACAAGCGATTTTGGTCAAACGTGAACACTATAAAGACGATGTGTATAGCAATGTGTCTGAGTTGGTGGCTGAACGTATTGGCGTCATCAAAGACGATTTTTTTGAAGAGCTGTTACAGCAGATGCTGCCGAACAAGATCTTGTTCAGCTACGCAAGTCAGGAAGAGAAAGTTCAAGCCTTACTGAATAAAGAGGTGGACTACATAGTGCTCAATAGAGCCAATTTTAATCTCTTGCTTCGCGAGTCAACGGAGATGTTACCGATTGTAGAAGACACCATGATTGGCAGTTTCTACCAATATGACATTGCGATAGGTTTTGCTAAAAATCCACTTGTTGCAACTCTGGCACCTCTTTTCTCTCGGGCAATTAAAATGCTCAATACCGAACAGATCATACATACCTATGATTATCAGCCAAATTGGCGAGCCACATTACTTGCGGAAAAGAAATATCAGCGCAGTACTCAATGGCTTTTTGCCATGGCTTTCATCGTTTTGTTTATGGTGGCGTTTTACCTCCATGGCATATCACATACCGATAACCTTACTAAGTTGCGCAATCGTCGCGCTTTGTATAACCGATACCGCCGCGGGTTATCGCCTCGCCTAAGCTTGGTTTATCTTGACGTGAATACGTTTAAATCAATCAACGATCAGTATGGACATGAAGTGGGTGACAAAGTCCTTAAGCAGTTGGCTCAGCGCATCGAAGCGGTATGGCGTGGGCGCAGCTATCGGATTGGTGGGGATGAATTTATTTTAATCGGTGAATGTTCTGCTAAGCGGCTTGAACATGTGGTTGCGCAATGTGAACGTTTTATGTTTGTGGATGCAGAGCGCGATGTCAGTTTTGAAGTGAGTGTGGCGATTGGTATTGCTAAGAATCGTGAGCGGACCGAATCACTCAATGAGGTGATGCACCAAGCGGATATTGCGATGTATCGCGCTAAGGCGGAATCGACGCAATCGCCATTTCAGGCTGCCAGCAAGGTAAAAGGATTACACATCGTTTAATCAAACTGGTGAAATGCTGTTCGGTTGATGAGCAATGTGGGGGTAAATCAGGATTATCGCTTGCATTGCCTAAGTCGATGTTTAATAATCGCACCCGCTTTGGAGCAATCCAAACTCAAATCGATGGGGGCCCTGGTCCTCCCGCAACACTAGTTCGTGAACCTGGTCAGATCCGGAAGGAAGCAGCCACAGCGGATGATGTGTGTGCCGGGATGTGGCTGGGGTCTCCGCCCATCTGACGTTCTAAAAATCCAATTCTTCCCCAATAATTCTGTGAGCTTCCTTGTTCAAGGGATAAGTTGACCTAGTCTAAGCTATTGCTACTTCCTACCCTCGGTTCTACTCATTTTTCTAGTCTGAATGATTTTTTATCCAAGCACAATTTGTCTTACCTCATTGTTTATTCATGGTTTTATTAATTTTTGATGACAGATGTTGCAGTCATCGTTGATTTATTTTTATCCAATACATCAAACACTGATTGACATCGATTTTTTCCCCAATAAAATATCTGCATATCCATATATATTGGAGTTTGATTATGTTACCCCACCAGTTTTTCAAATTACTCGCCGATGAAACGCGGGTGCGCTGCTTACTGATGATTGCTCGGGAAGAGAAGGTTTGTGTGGCTGAACTTACCGAAGCTTTGAATGAGAGTCAGCCGAAAATTTCTCGCCATTTGGCATTGCTGCGTGCCAGCGGCGTGGTGGTCGATATCCGTCAGGGGCAGTGGGTGTTTTATCGTATTTCCGATCAACTGCCGGGATGGATGCGCAAGCAGATCCAAGGGTTGGTGGAATCCAACTGTCTTAAACAAGAATACCAGCAAGATATTCAGCGCCTCGCCGAGATGACTTCTCGTCCTCAGTGCTGTGTGTAAAGAACCAAGTTGAGTTATCCCTCAACGGCTTAGCGTTGTAGCCAAAATGGCTGCTTAGTTGGGAAGGGATAAAAACAAGTTTAAAGGAAAAGGAAGATGGCAATTAAAGTCGGAATTAATGGATTTGGTCGTATTGGGCGTTTGGCTTTAAGAGCTTCGTTTGATTGGCCTGAGATTGAGTTTGTACAGATCAACGATGTGGCGGGCGATGCTGCAACATTGGCACACCTTTTGGAGTTCGATTCGGTACAAGGTCGTTGGCACCATGCTGTGGGTAGTGAAGCGGATGCTGTCCTGATCAACGGCAAACGCATTCGCGCAACACAAGAAAAAGCGATTGATGCAGTGGATTGGTCGGGCTGTGATGTGGTGATTGAGGCTACGGGTAAGCACCGTAAAGGCGAGTTCTTGAACCAGTATTTGGCACAAGGAGTAAAACGCGTCGTCGTTTCAGCACCTGTCAAAGAAGAGGGGATCGCCAATATCGTGGTCGGGGTGAACGATCACATCTTCAACCCTGAACAACATCGTATTGTCACTGCCGCTTCTTGTACCACTAACTGTATTGCTCCAGTGGTGAAAGTAATCCATGAAAAACTGGGTATCGCGCAAGCCTCTTTTACTACCATCCATAACCTAACCAATACGCAAACCATTTTGGATGCACCGCATAAAGATTTACGCCGTGCACGTGCTTGCGGTATGAGCCTCATCCCCACAACCACCGGCTCTGCTAAAGCGATTATCGAAATTTTCCCGGATCTGAAAGGCAAGATTGATGGACACGCCGTACGTGTACCGTTGGCGAATGCCTCGTTAACCGACATCATTTTTGATGTGCAGCGTGATACGACGGTGGAAGAGATCAATCAGCTGTTAAAACAAGCCTCAGAAAACGAGCTTAAAGGCATTCTGGGTTTTGAAGAGCGTCCACTGGTGTCGATTGATTACCAAGGCGATCAACGTTCAACGATTGTGGATGCGCTCTCCACCATGGTGGTTGGTAAGCGAATGGTGAAGATCTACGCTTGGTATGACAACGAAATGGGTTACGCCACGCGCACCGCAGAATTGGTTCGTAAAGTCGGTTTGGCATAAGGAGTAGTAAAAAATGACGCATCCTACTTGGGAATTACCGGTAGCCGACAATCTGGCGAGTTTAGTGCTCACACCTTGCCCGGGAACCAAAGGTACACCACTGCCGGAAAGCATTGCCCAACTCAAAGCGCAAGGGGTTTCGGCAGTAGTCACGGCGCTAAGCCATGAGGAAATGGAGCAGCATGGTGTCGGTGAGCTACCAGCGGAAGTCGAAAAAGCCGGATTACAGTGGTTTCATGCGCCGATCGAAGATGATTGCGCGCCGGATGCGGCCTTTGCGCAAGATTGGCAGCATTGCTCACCCGCTTTGCATCAGGCACTCAGCCGCGGTGAAAAAGTCGCTTTGCATTGCATGGGAGGTTCGGGTCGTACTGGCTTACTGGCCGCGCATCTGCTGCTGGAAAAAGGTTGGCCGCTGGAAAGCATCATTACTCAGGTGCAAGCATTAAGGCCGGGTGCATTTACCAAAGAAGTGCAAGTGCAGTACGTGCATCAAATCGTCAAACCATAACCCGATCAAGGGCCGCATAAGCGGCTCTTTTTAAGAGAGTGTTTATGTTGTCCCAACTGAATGCCCATGTTCGTCAGTACATGCTCGTGACGTTCAACTACTGGAATTTTACTCTGACTGATGGGGCGCTGCGTATGTTGGTAGTGCTCTATTTCTATGATTTAGGCTATTCCAGCTTAGCTATTGCCTCGCTATTTCTGTTCTATGAATTTTTTGGTGTCGTGACCAACTTAATTGGCGGGTGGCTTGGGGCTCGGCTTGGGCTGAATCGCACCATGAACATCGGGCTTGGCTTGCAAATCATCGCACTTTTGATGCTGGCAGTGCCAGCAAGCTGGCTGACCATTCCTTGGGTAATGGCCGCGCAAGCCCTGTCGGGCATCGCGAAAGATCTCAATAAGATGAGTGCCAAAAGCGCCATCAAAACCCTAGTGCCAGAAAATGCACAAGGCGCGTTGTTTAAGTGGATTGCGATCCTGACGGGGTCAAAGAATGCCTTAAAAGGTGCTGGATTTTTCTTGGGCGGAGCGTTGTTGTCTTTGATCGGTTTCCAGTACGCAGTGGCTGCCATGGCGGCTGTGTTGGTATTGGTTTTCATTGGCAGCGTAATGAGTTTGAAATCCGATCTCGGCAAGGCCAAGAACAAGCCGAAGTTTTCCGATATTTTCTCTAAATCGGCGAGTGTGAACATCCTGTCGGCGGCACGGCTATTTCTGTTTGGCGCGCGCGATGTGTGGTTTGTCATCGCACTGCCTATCTATTTAGGCAGCGTGTTTGGTTGGGATCACAGTGCTGTGGGCGGTTTTCTGGCGCTTTGGGTGATTGGCTACGGCGTCATTCAAGGATTCGCGCCCAAAATCACAGGCAGCAAATCGGAGCATCCACCAGCAGGGCGAGCCGCTATTGGCTGGGCATTGGCACTGTCTTTGGTCACGGGGCTGATTGCTTACGGTGTGCAGATACAGTGGCACCCAGAAGTGGTGATCATCGGAGGACTCATGCTGTTTGGTGCGGTATTTGCGGTGAACTCTTCACTGCATTCATACCTGATTGTCAGCTACGCCAAAGATGATGGCGTATCGCTTGATGTCGGCTTCTACTACATGGCGAATGCGATGGGGCGCTTAATCAGCACGATATTATCCGGCTGGGTCTTCCAGCTTTGGGGGCTGGCAGCTTGTTTGTGGGTCTCTTTCGGATTTTTAGTGCTGACGACGCTGATCTCATTTTGGCTGCCGAATCGTGCGTATACGTCACAAGTGAATTTGAAATAATGAGCTTGGTCGATTTTTTGTAGTCGATATGTACCCCTAGTCAATAATTTACCAATCCGCTTTTACGGGAATGCACAGATAATTATTTATTGGAAATGTTTATTGGCGACTTTTTATTGTGTGGGGTTATTCTGACTCTTGGGTTAATGACTTGGCGGCTATCTTTATAAAAACATGTTGTTTTTGTATATCAGTATTGTCTGATTTTTTATTTATGATCAAAAATAAAGTGACTGACTTATTTGGCGTGAGTGATTATTGACCTGAAATGTAATTAAGTGTGACTGAAATTTGTATTGATTAAGGTTTTGTGCATTGAATTTAAAGGGTTGGCATTGATCTTGTGCCTATTTTGTTGTTTGGGTATTTATCTTAATTATGGTTCTTTCTAGCGAGCGATAATTTTATTGAACCGTGATCTCAATGATTTTATGAATTATTTCTTTCTGATTATTTTCAAGTTCTCAATGAGTTTGTTTAAAATTATGAAAGTGTCGTTACATTTGCTTACATCCGTTTGAAACAGACTGAAACAGTTTCTTTTCTATAATGAGACATAAATTTTGTTCAATAAAATAAGTCTCGAAATAATGAAAAGATCAGCATTAACTTTAATGCCGACCGTTCTTGCATTAGCAGTGGGAATGGCGATGCCTGCAGTGCAGGCGGCAATCAATAGTGACGCTTCTGTGGTTGGTACGGAAAGCCAGTGGTGGAATACCTACAAAGTGACGCTCACTAACAACGGCAATCAGCCAGTTGAACTGCGTGATGCGAGCATTGCGTTTGATACCAACCTTTCACTTTCAACACCTTCTTGGTCAGCACAAGGCATTTCTTACCCAAGCATGAGCTTTAGCAGCAATGCGCAAGGTTCAGTGTTTAGCAATCGCTTAACTCTGAGCTTTGATCAAGGCAGTTGGGTAAAAACGCAACTGCTACCGGGGGCAAGCATTGATCTTACCTTAGGTGTCAGTGGTGTGCTCGAGCTGAGCCTGCTGCAAAGCACGATCGCTCTGGAAACCGATGGTGAAGTGGAGCCGGGCGAACCAGAAATTTCGCTAGAGCTGGCTTCACCCGTTCAAGGTGCAGAGTTCATTGAAGGCCAGACCGTTGCGATTGTGGCTAACGTTACTGCAACCAACACAACAGTAAAAACTGTCACGTTCTTGGTGGATGGTGAGCAGATTGCGTTGCTTGAGCAAGCGCCATTTCAAGCTAGCTGGACTGCGGCTGGTGAGGGGGCTCACTCCATCAAAGCCATCGTGGAAGATGCTTCTGGTTTGCTGAAAGAGCAAGCGGTACGTATTACCGTCAAAGCCGAAGAAATTGATCCACCGGTTGAGCCAGAAGTACCCGTTGCACCTGTGATTGAGTTGACCAATCCACGTAACGGACAAAGCGTATTCTTGGGCAAAGTCACCACACTGGCTGCGAATGCGACAGACGAAAATAATGATCTCACCGCAGTTGAGTTTTTGGTGAATGGCGAATCGATTGGCCGTGTTACTCAGGCTCCATATCAACTGGCTTAGACTCCGGTAGCTTTGGGTCAATACACCATCGAAGCGATCGCTTACGATGCAGCAGGTCATCAAACGCAAACCCCAATGGTGACAGTGAACGCCAAAGAAATGGGCACGGGCAACCTAAGTTGTGACATCAAACAGATCTATCGTGAAGATGGCACTGAGTGTATGGGTGACGATCACCCGCGCCGTATCATCGGTTATTACACCTCATGGCGTACTGGTAAAAACGGTCTGCCAGCGTACCTCGCCGGCGATCTGCCTTGGGAAAAACTGACCCACATTAACTACGCGTTCGCCAGCATCAACAAGTCTGACTTCAGCATGCAAGTGGATGATTCCGCGACCAAGATGACGTGGGAAAATGTACCGGGTGCCGAGATGGATCCTTCACTGCCATACCAAGGTCACTTCAACCTGCTGAGCAAGTTTAAGAAACAGTACCCCGATGTGAAAACGCTGATTTCTGTCGGTGGTTGGGCGGAAACCGGTGGTTTCTATCCAATGACGACCGATCTGGCTTCTTGTTCAGTGAACATGGAAGGCATCAAGGCGTTCAACAAATCGGCGGTCGATTTCATCCGTCAATACGATTTTGATGGCGTGGATATCGACTACGAATACCCATCATCAATGAAAGATTCCGGTAATCCGGTCGATTTCGAGCAGTCGAACAAGTGTCGTGGCCAGTTGTGGGATAACTACATGGTGATGATGACCGAACTGCGCAAAGCGCTGGATAAAGCGGGCGAAGAAGATGGCCGTCGTTATATGCTGACTATCGCGTCACCTTCATCAGCTTACCTGCTGCGTGGTATGCAAGACTTCGCGATGCAAGATGTACTGGATTACGTCAACATCATGTCTTACGACCTGCATGGTACGTGGAACGAGTTTGTCGGCCCACAAGCCGCACTGTTTGATGATGGTAAAGATGCTGAGCTGGCCAAATGGGGCGTGTACACGACTGCAGAATATCAAGGCATTGGCTACTTAAACCAAGCGTGGACGCACCACTTCTTCCGTGGCGCCTTTAAACCAAGCCAAATCAACATGGGGATTCCTTACTACACCCGTGGCTGGCAAGGCGTGAGCGGCGGCGATAAAGGTCTATGGGGTCGTGCGGTTGAGCCAAACCAATCGTCATGTCCAGAAGGCACCACTGTTTGTGGTTGGGGCGCGGAAGGTACCGATAACATCTGGCATGATGTGGATGCCAACGGTAACGAAATCAAAGCCGGTGTGGTACCCATGTGGCACGCGATGAACCTGATGCACGCTGAAAAATTGGGTATTGACGGTATGCCAAGTTACGGCCCAGCGTGGGGTATGGATCCAAACAACCCGAAACACCTGATTGAAGGCAAATACGAGCGTGTGTGGAGTCAAGAGCTGCAAACGGCATGGCTTTGGAACGACACCAAAAAAGTATTCCTGAGCATTGAAGATAAAGACTCACTGAAGCCAAAACTGGATTACATCGTCGATAACGGTTTAGGCGGCATGATGATTTGGGAGATGGCGGGTGACTACTCGTATGATGCGGTGAAACGCGAATACGTGATCGGTTCTGACATGACTTCTTATGCCCATGAAGTGTTTGCCGCGGCGAAGCCGATGGATATTCGTCATAACGATCTGCCACAACCAGACTCGGTGATTGACGTTACGGTATCGACCACAGAATGGCCAGAAGGCGATAGCAACTACCCAATCAACCCGAAATTGGTGTTTACCAACCACTCAAATGTGGCGATTCCGGGTGGTTCTACGATTGAGTTCCTGATGCCAACGTCAACCGGTGATATCGTCAAAGATTGGAGCGGTGCTGGTCTGAAAGTGATTGAAAGCGGTCATACCGGCAGCAACTTCTCGGTGAATGGTGAGAAGAAACTGTTCCACAAAGTGGCCGTGACACTGCGCTCAACCGAAACGATCCCTGCGGGCGGTGAGTACAGCGTCGATATGGTGTACTACACCCCAGTCTCTGGCGTGGCTAACGGCGTGCGCTTTATCGTGGGTAACGAAACGGTCGGCTTGAAGAAAGACTTCCCAACATTGCCAGCGTTTGAAGGTGCCACCGATGGCGGCAATGGGAACGAAGGCGGTGCGGGTCAATCTTGTGCCGATGCCGGCATCAACCCTAATGGCTTGAAAGTGTACCCAGAGTTTCCACGTGGCGACCACGCGGCAGGCGGTGACCAACTGATCCACAATGGTTCTGTATGGCAAGCCAACTGGTGGACGAACAGTACACCATCCAGCGCCGATGCATCATGGAAAGCGGTGTGCAAAATCTAAGTTAACTACCGTTCATGAAACATAAGCCCAGCCATTTGGCTGGGCTTTTCTATGCTTGGAAAAAGGGATAAGAAAAATGGAAAAGGCGTTTAACGCGCCAGCATGGGATAGGTGAAAAACAGCAAGTGAGCGAAGTTAAATAAGAAATGCACGCCAACACTGACCCAAAGACGCCCGGTAAAATGGAACACCAAACCATAGCCAAGCCCCGCAAGGGCGGCGAAGATCATTAGTAATGGACCACCCGCAAAATGGGCCATACCAAACAGCGCACTGGCGATCAAAAGTCCGGCAATGGCGCCAAACTGCTGCTGAGCTTTTTGCTGAATCAAACCACGAAATAGCGCTTCTTCTGCCACACAAGTAAATAGCAAATTGTTGAGGGCAAAAATCCACCACCACTCCGGTAGTGACCATTCAAATGCCAGCGCGCCTAACCAAACCGCGATCGGCAAGAGAGCAAATAAAGGCACTAAGGTCAGCAGTGTGGCCTTGATGTTCGCAGTTTTAGACTGACCCAGTAGTGCTGGAAACGCGAGTAACAGAGCAAAAAACACCAGCGGTTTATCTAAATTCAGATAAAGGCTGAAAGGGGTACTGTGCGCACTGGCGATCACTTTATCCAGCACTTTGAGGTTAGAAAAACCGGGTAGCCAATGGAGAAATAGCGCTAAACACCACAGCAGCAAAGCAACCCAAGCGGTCGTGCGCCAGTGTGATTGACCATTCGCAGCCAGATACGCCAGGGCAAAACCAACACAGATGATTCCAGCGCCAACGAAGGTGAGGTAACCACTTCCTAATGCACTGAGCAGAGTGATGATCAGTAGTCCCCAACTAACGCGGTGATAACGAGCGAAGCCCGCCATGATCGCTAAGGCCAGCGGTAGCCAAAGCAAAGCGGATGCAGAAAGTAACATATTGATATCCTATTTATTTCCTCTTGCTTCAAGAGCTTGAGGTATTTAAGGCAGGGATAATGACGTGCTAAGCGAGCAAGGACAAGCCACGAAGTCAGGCTTTCTTACTGGTTAAACCTGTTGAACAGCTATACCGTGAGCCTTTTTTGCACGTTGACAGTGATTGAATGTAACGATAAAACTCAAAAGTAACGAATCTTGAGTGTTTTTTGAGTTTTATTGTTGCTTATTGAGTGATTGAAGAAGGTAAATTATTCACGTCAACTTAACGAGGAGAATCTCAATGAAAGCACGTCATCTTTTACCTGTACTCGCCGCCGCGATCACTTTTCCTGCGCTGAGCAGCCCTGTCATGACGCTCACTAGCCAAGACATTCAAGAAGGTTCACGAATGGCGAAGCATTTTGTGTTTAATGGTTTTGGTTGTAGCGGTGATAATTTGTCGCCACAACTGAGCTGGAACAATGCCCCGAAAGGCACCAAAAGTTTTGCCATTACCGCTTATGACCCCGATGCACCGACTGGCAGTGGTTGGTGGCACTGGGTAGCACTGGATATCGCGGCGGATCAACATAATGTGGCGCGTGGCGCAGCTAAGCAACTTAAAGGCGTACGTGAACTGAACAACGATTACGGCTTTAGCGGCTTTGGTGGTGCGTGCCCTCCACAAGGTCACGGTATGCACCGTTATCAATTTACGGTTTGGGCACTCCCGTTTGAAAAAATGGAGATCCCACAAGGGGCTTCTAATGCTTTAGTGGGTTTTATGCTGCGCGCTAATGCGCTTGAGCAGGCCACGCTAACCGCAACCTATGTGAATGAATAATAAGGAAGAGAAATGAGCAAAGTGATCGTGCAGACTGGGCAGTTTAAAGGTTTGCGTAAACAGCCTCTGCATAATGTCTTGATCTATGCGCCCACCATTATTTGGGTAACACATGGAAATAAACAGCTCTGGTGGCATGACACGACGCTCAATTTTCATTCTGCTGATTGGCTGATGTTGCCAGCCAATCAGTATCTTACCTTTGTGAATGTACCGCAGCAGGCGCAGTTTTATTCACGCACCTTGACCTTACATGAAGCGCCACCTGTAGAGTGGATAACTCAATCAAGTCAATATGAGCGAAATGAACAACCTAGAGTGAGAGTGACGGCTGAGCTGGCCTACTGTTTTGAGCTGCTTTACGAGATGAACCAACAATCGCTCAGTGAAGAGACACAGCGCCAGTTTGTGCTGGGTTTTTACGCGCAGCTGCGGGATGAGAAAGCGCTACATCTCCTATTTCCAAGCGATAATGCCTCAATGCGAGAGCGTTTAGCGCGTTATTTAAGTGTTAATCCCGGTGATGAACACAATATTGAAACGGTTTCGGCGCATTTTGCGATGAGTCGAGCGACCTTGGCTCGACATTTGGCAGCGGAAGGTACGGGTTTTCGAGAAGTGCTCAGTGAAGTGCGGATGAACTACGCGCTTGCGCTGCTACAAGAGCTACGTCCTTTGATGGAGGTCGCGGTGGCTTGTGGGTATCAATCATTGACTCGATTTTCGGCGCGCTTTAAGCAGCAGTATCGGCTTACGCCTTATCAGTATTTACAAACCATTACGGATAAGCCGGAAAAATAAAAAGAGCCACCTTAGGTGGCTCTTGAACTATGGATTGGATTACCGAGATTAAATGCCCGCGCGCTTTAGAAGGCCTGCCATCAACGCTGAGCTCGATTTCACTTGCTTAGATTTGTTGAGCAGATTTTTCGCTAACGTTTGGTTATCAATGCTTTTGGCGATGTAAGACATCGCATGATAGAAATCGCTGGCAGATTTAATCTTGGTGGCGTCATTGAGTGGCGCAAGCAATTTCACCATTTCCGTGCCTTTCATTTTTTTCTCAGTGGCGTACGCTTCAACGGCATCCAGCACAAGATCGAGGTCGTTCATGGCTTCGGCACTTTCCACGCCATTCTTTTTCATCTCTTTTTGGTTACGTTTACGCAGTTGCTTGATCATAAACGCAGGTTTGTTAATTTTTCTAAAACCAAAATAACCCGCAGCAATCACGATGACGATCCCGCCGACCACATAACCCCAAATGGAGCCGCTTGACTCAACTACAGGTTGTACGGTTTGTGTGGCAAAATCGACGGTGGTAGAAACATCAGACATCTTACAAATCCTATCGGTGGCGCTTCGAAACAGAAGCTATTAATTAATCTGGCTGCCGAGTCGGCGCATTGCGGTGCATCAATCTTTATTGAAAGGGCGATTGAAAAGCACGTTTTTTTCACCAGCTTTGTGAACATCAATGGGGATGTACATCGACAAAACCAAGCTGATATCTGCAGACATCTCAGTTTGGTTGTCTAGTTTGCTGCGTGAGCTCACAAAAATGGTGACCTTTCTTCTCTGTACTCGGCGTGGGTATTGGCTTAGCTGGCTGCGCGACGCAGCCGATCATGCACGGCAAGCCACGCTTCACCTTGTGGTGGACGCTCTAACCAAATTTCATCTACGCCCCATTTATCCACTTCGGCCAGAGAGCGGTACAAGGCTTGGCCGTAGGCTTTGGCTTCTTGCGGCATCGGCTTGAGTAAACGCTGCTCGCTGGCTTGCAGCGCAGAGAGATTAAGTAGCGCGATGCGAAGCTCATCCGATTGAGTGGCAAGCTCACGGGCTAGGTCATCAATCACCCGTAGGCGCGTTTTCGGTTGATAGTGGCTATCGACATTTCCCGGCACCGCAACTTGATGAACTTGTGGCTGCAGTACTTCTTGACCCAATACCGCGCTAAGTTCACTGGCCGTTATCGGGCCTGCGCGCAGTACACGAAAAGGTTTGCTGGTTAAATCGACAATCGTGGATTCCAAACCGTGTTGGCATTCACCGCCATCCAAGACTGCGGCGAGTCTGCCATTCAAACCATCAAGCACCTGCTGGGCTGAGGTTGGGCTGAGTTTTTTGTAGGGGTTGGCCGAAGGTGCCGCCACCGCTAAGCGATGCGTCTTCAAAATATCCAGCAAGACAGGATGAGCGGGAACACGAATGCCGACCGATTCTAAACCGCCAGTCACAACAGGTGAAACCTGCTTGGCTTTGGGGAGCAAGAGCGTCAAAGGCCCCGGCCAAAAAGCTTCGGCAAGTTGATACGCTTCTGGCGCAATATCGGTCGCCCATTCAGAGAGTTGTTCTGCCGACCCGAGATGGACGATCAACGGATGATTCGCTGGGCGACCTTTGGCACTAAAAATCTGCTTCACCGCTTCAGGTTGGGTGGCATCGGCCGCCAGTCCATAAACGGTTTCGGTCGGTATCGCAACCAGTTGGCCTTGCTTAAGTAACTGAGCTGCGCATTCAATATCAGCAGGTGTCATCGCTGAAAGCTGTTGGGTATTCAACAAAAAATCTCCGTGGTTCGGCATAACTTACTCGCATCATCCATTCACCGATGAAAGGGTGTCCGGTGTTTTGAAGGGCGGCATTCTAACAAAATTTGACCCAGATCCCTACTCAAGAATGCTTTTGAACGATAAACCTTAGTATGGAGTTTATCGATAACTTTAAAACTAAAAGTGTGCACCGCTACCGTTTACATATCCGATAATGAACTACACTGAGGTTAAGGTATTGGTTTATATCGCAACCCTAACATTGGAATGAAAAAGAGATGGAGCAGAGTGTCGCATTTAACATTTCGACAATCGCCAAAATGGTCGGCAGCGATCTGGTAGAGCCTATGTTGGTGAGCTATCAAGAGAACACGCAAGCTCAGTTGACGAAATTAATCACGATTGTTGCAACGCAGTCCGTCAGTGAGCTGCATCGCTTGGCACACAGCATGAAATCCTCGGCAAGGTTCATTGGTAGTGATGCTCTGTCCGAATTCTGTTTTCAACTTGAGATGAAAACGGCCGCCGACCCAGAGTGGCATAGTGACTATGTGCGGCAAGTGGAAGAATTATGCCAGCGAAGTCGCGATGTCCTTGAACAAGTCACCATCTATCTAGAACAGCAAAAAGTGAGTAATCGATGACAGTAGAAGCGATGAAAGTTGTTTGCGTCGATGACGACGATTTTATGCTCAAAGCGTTAGGACGTATGATTCGCCGCATGCGACCTGATTGGGAGATTGAGTTAGTTGAAGATGCTAACCATTGGGTGGTGGATGTAGAGCACGCGCCTAGCGTGGTGATTTCCGATCTGCTGATGCCGGGGAAAAATGGTGAAGCCTTGCTGACGGAATTACGTGCGCGTTGTCCAGAGACTATGCGGGTACTGTTAACCGGAGATACGACCCAAGAATTGCCTCGTAAAGCGCACACCTATGCGCAATTTGTGCTTCCTAAACCTTTTACTCACGAAGATTTTGAACATCTTTTCTTATGTGTCGAACGGCTGTATCGAATGCCGTTCAATATTGAATGCCGCAAGCGACTGGGGGCGTTAGAGGAAATTCCGATCCTGCCTAACTCCGTTCGTAAGTTACAACAAGTGATTGCTTCGCCAAATTGCAGTATGGACGCGATTGCGGAAACCATAGTTCATGAGCCTGTATTGGTGGCCAAAATCATTCAAATCGCCAACTCATCCTACTTTGGTTTTCGGCGTAATACCGATTCGCTGCATGAAGCGGTTGCGCGTTTGGGCGCGGTTTTGGTGGAGTCTATCGCCATCTCTTTGCTCGCAATTCATCCCAGTAATGTGAACTCAGCGGAAGATCATCAATGGGTGGCAGATTGCGCCTTCAAATCCAGCTCCATTGCCAGAGCATTGGTGAGAGAGTTGGGTTTTCCGCGTCAGGATCAAGACCGGATTTTTGTGGCGAATTTACTGACCTCAATTGGCAAAATTCTGCTGCTCGAAGATGGTGCAAGTAAAAAAGAGTTTTTGGATTACTACCACTTACAGCCTGGGTATGCCGATTGTGATGTGATATCGGCATACATACTGATTATGTGGGGCTACGATATTGATATAGGGGATATCATTCTCAACCAAAGATTGACCTCGTTTAGCGGTGAGCATTTAGAGCAGCTAGGCAGTCTTTCATGTCTGGCGAATAGAATTGAAAATTGCAAGCAAATCAATGAATACCGACAGCTTGTACAAGAAGCACCAGACTCAATACAAGGTGCGCTCAAGGAACTGGAAACTCAATTTTTTCCAGCTTAGTCAGTGAAATACTGAATTTTAAGGGAGTGAGTTTATGGCGATTCGACTAACGGTAGCTGATGATTCAAAGATGTCACGCAAGTCCGTGATTAGGGCGATTCCTGCCGGTTGGGATGTAGAGATAACCGAGGCTCAAAATGGAAAGGAAGCCGTAGAGAACTATAACAATGGCCTTGCTGATGTGATGTTTCTCGACCTCACCATGCCTGAAATGGATGGGATACAAGTCTTGGAACACTTTCACCGCATTGATGCGAAATGCTTAGTTATCGTGATTAGTGCGGATATTCAACCCTTGGTTCAGCAACGAGTTCGAGAGTTGGGCGCGCTGAACTTTTTGCAAAAGCCACTCGATCCAGCGCAACTGGAACAAACACTTCATGAGGCAGGGTTGCTATGAGCATTGTACTTTCCGCAGATCACAAAGACGCATTGCAGGAATTCATGAACATCTCTATGGGTCGAGCCGCCAGTAAGCTTGCGACCTTGCTTAATTTGCACGTCACCATCTCCGTTCCCAACATTCGGGTCGCGACAGAGGAAGATATGCGTGCGCTGCAGTCTTATGCCGCTGATTATTATTACACCCGACAATCTTTCTACGGCGGAATGGATGGAGAGCTGATCACCTTAATGAGCCGTTGCGGTTGTGAGCAAGTGGTCAATGACCTTAACCATTCGAAAGGTATGGCGGATGGATTAGTCAGTATTGAAGAGAGCATTTTGGATATCTCCAACATCCTTTCTGGGGCGAGTTTAAAAGGTCTATGTCAACAGATTGAATTGAAAACCAAAATTCAACCACCAGTCATCTTTGATCCGACCCATCAGCCTTTGCCAATTTTGCAATGGCGTCTGTCTTTGATTATGGAAATCAATTTTCTGGTTGAGAAGGCCTCTTTTTCTGCCAAAACCATCATCTGTTTTGCTGATAAAGAGTTAGATAAGGTATTTGCCCATCTCGACGAACTCTTGATGTAAGGATACGAGTATGGCAAAGAGTCGTTTATTGCTCTCTGAACTACTGGATCAACTCTCTTTTGCGCTCTGTATCGTGCGTAATGACTATGTGATCGTCAAAGTGAATGAATATTTTGAATCACGTGTCATTTTTGATGGGGAAACCATGCAAGGGAAGAACATCCTAGAGCTATTTCCTGAATCCGCCGATTATTTAAAGCGCAAAATTGATACGGCGCTGGTGATTGAATCCTCCAGTTTCAGCAGTTGGGAGCAGAAACCGCATCTTTTGCCTTTCAAAAGTTCTCGCCCAGTGTCGGGCGAAGAAGAGCAGATGTATCAAAACCTCGAAGTGATCCCGATCCACAGTGAAGATGGGACGATAGAGCATGTCTGTCTCTGTGTGTATGACGTCACGATTCAAGCGAGCCAGCAACAGGAACTTAAGCGAGTATCGCAAAAGCTTGAAGAAGAGCATCAATCCCAAAAAGTGTTAATCAAGAAACTGGAAGATGCACAAGGGCAATTAATTCAATCGGAAAAAATGGCCTCAATTGGTCAACTTTCTGCGGGGATCGCCCATGAAATTAATAACCCAGTAGGCTTTATTACCTCGAACCTACAAACGTTAAGCGACTACTTTAATAGCTTAGAGAAAGTTCTGAAAAGCATTACCCAGACGATTGGTCAGAGTAAAGACACGGCACTCAATGAAGCTTGTCAGAAGATCCTTAAACAAGGACAAGTAGATTTTATTTTGGAAGACACGGCGGAGTTGATTACCGAATCTCTCGAAGGCTCTTCACGCGTCATGTCGATTGTAAAAAACCTCAAAGAGTTCTCACACGTTGACCGTTCAGAGTGGAGTTACGCCAATCTAGAAAACTGTATCGAATCGACGTTGAAAATCATCAATAACGAGATCAAGTACAACATCACGTTGGAGAAACACTACGCGGCCAATGTGCCCGATGTTTTTTGCCAGCCGATGCAGATCAATCAGGTGTTACTCAACATATTGGTGAATGCCAGCCATGCCATCAAAGGCGAAGGGACGATCACCATTACCTTACAATCTGCGGGGGACGACTTTGTTGAAATACACATTCGAGACACGGGATGCGGTATTCCGGAGGAGATCCGCGAGCGTATTTTTGAACCCTTCTTTACCACAAAACCTGTCGGTTCGGGGACCGGATTAGGTTTATCTGTCTCCTACGGCATTATCAATAAGCACAATGGTACGATCAGCGTCACCAGCGAAGTCGGTAAGGGGAGCGAATTCACCATTCGTTTACCGGTGAATCCCAGTGCCGAAGCGGTAGACAATACCGATGCCAAAGCGATGTAAATGGGGGCATTATGGTAGACAAACTACGCACTTCTGGCGCAGCTATGCGAGAACAAGAGAATGATTGCCATATTCCTTTTGCTCTGTTGGCCTTTATCAAGGTGCTGTTTTCCAATGTAAAGCCAAAGCGTAAGTTCGATAGTTTAATGACCACCATCAGCGATTTAGTGCCCGGGTGTCAGATTGCGTTACTTGAACGTCAATCCGACGAGCACTGGCGTATTATTCAAACCAGTGGCTTGACAGTGGAGACTCGCTTCAAAACCGCATTACCTCCATTTATTGAAGATGAGTGGTACTGCATGCCGAATGTGCAAGCGGAAATGGTGTGGCGAGAGCATTACGCACACTGTTTTCCTGACTGTCAGAGCGCCTTAGCTGCGAAGTTTCACACCGCCGAAAATCATTATCTCCTGCTGATTATGCAGCCGATGTTGGATGGTTTTAATCATTCACAACGCGATGAGTTATATGCGCTATTTGATGTTACCAAAAGTGCGCTTTACTCCATGCTGCAATTTCGCAAAACCGTTATCGATAAGCATCAGGTTCAGCAAGAAGAAAAATTGGCGTCTTTAGGTAAGTTAGCCGCTGGCGTCGCCCATGAAATCAATAACCCGCTTGGGTTTGTGATGAGTAACTTCAGTTTCCTGAATGAATACGTTGCTCAGATAAGGCAGCATCCACAAATTCAACCGATAGCCGACCCTAGGCTTCATGAGATGATCGCCGATAGTGAAGCGATCTTGATGGAGAGCTTAGAGGGACTGTCGCGGATCAAAAATATCGTTTCGAGCCTCAATGTGTACTCACATACGCATGAAAATATGGCAGAAATTGATATGCGTGACGTACTGAGTTCGGCACTGGCTTTGATTATTGGTGATCTGAAATACCGAGCTCAGTTTGTGTATCCCGCACCAGAAAAGCCTTATTACATTCGTGGCAGCTACAACAAGCTGCAACAAGTGTTTATCAACTTGATTATTAATGCGGTGCAATCCGTCTCTGCAACCCAAGAAGGGGTCGTGCGTCTTGAGCTCTGTGAAGTCCGTTGGCCGGGAGAAGGCATTCCACGCGTACAAGTGCTGATTGAAGACAATGGCAAAGGGATCAGTGCAGAGCACCTTGAAAAAGTGTTTGATCCCTTTTTCACAACTAAAAAAGTTGGTGACGGAGCGGGCTTGGGGTTATCCGTGGCACGTGAAATCATCGAAGAACACCATGGCAAAATAAAGCTCTGTTCGACAGAAGGGGTCGGAACGCGAGTCTTTGTGACACTGCCACAAGCGGTGCGTGCTCAAGGAGCCTTCTGATGCAAAGCAACCGTGAAATTCTGCTAGTGGATGATGAACCTGCGGTGTTGAATGCCTTAAAGCGCGAGCTGCGTCCTTATTTCCCCCATCTACATACCGCCACTTGTGCGCAAGAAGCGTTAGAGCTTTTAAAGCAACATCCAGTACAGATGGTGATTTCCGATTATCGGATGCCGGGCATGAATGGTGCGGATTTGGTGATAGAGATTAATCGCCGCTATCCGCACATTATGTCGCTTATCCTCTCTGGGCAGGCGGATATGAATGGATTATCGCGAGCCTTGAATGAAGGCGATCTGTACAAATTTTTGCTCAAGCCTTGGGAGCGAAATTATCTGCTGCAAACAATCTTGCAGTGTTTTAGTGAAAAAGAGCGCCGTGAAGAGTTTGATACCGTTTCCGGACTCAAAACATGGCAAGTACTCAACAAACAGATCTCATTATTACAGTCACTGGCTGACCACCCCTATCTTGTGCTGATCATGGAGTGGACGGCGCCGCTGGAGGACCTGCAAAAACAAGCCATTTCGCAACATGTGATCCAGCAACTTCCAGAAACTGAGCACATCTATCAAGATGGAGCACGTTGGTTTTGGGTTACTCACCGCTTAACGCCTTGGTATCAAACATTATTTAAGTTAATTGATAGCTTTCAGAACCCAGCACCTTCAGATAATGCGGCCTTTGATATTGCTCAGCCGCCGCATTGGTGGATTGCCGATATTGAGTCTTGGCCTGATGTTGAGTTGAAGTTAGTCAATCCGCCATGTGAGAAAAGCGCGTTGGTTGATCATTTCCCTATCTTTGGGTTGGGCAATGTGGACGAGACGCTGGAAATTAAACAGCTATTGAATATTTATCGTGACCTCCAACTCGGCCATTTTTGTGCCTTCTATCAGCCTCAAAAGCACATCGATTCTGGGGGCGTCGTAGCGTTTGAAGCCTTAGCCAGACGAGTGATTGGCAAAGGATTGTATGAAATGCCCGATCGTTTTTTCCCGATCTTGGAAAAGTACCATTTGATCCCGACGTTAACTGAAGTCATGGTGCGCGACATTTTGACCTTTTTAATGACGGAAGATGCGGTCTTACAAGACATCACCATAGGGGTAAATATTCCGGGAAAAATGCTCACTGACGGCAGTTTTTATCGTTTGTTACTGAGCGTCGCGGAGGAGAAGCAAGCACAACATGCGTTGCATCGACTCTCTGTTGAGATCACGGAACACGATTTGATTGCGGATTTTGATGCCGCTAAACATGAGATTTATAAGCTAAAATCATTAGGAATACGCTGCGCGTTAGATGATTTTGGTACGGGATATTCTGGTTATGAGTACTTGTGTGAAATTCCGTTTGATGTAGTGAAAATTGATGGGCGATACATTCAAAGTTTGGGCAAGGCGGAATCAAGTACGGTCATTTTACAATCGATGATTTCTAGCATTAAATCCTTGTCTATGCAGGTGATTGCAGAATGGGTCGACTCAGATCAGCAATATCAAATTTTACAAGAGATGGGATGTGACCTGGTGCAAGGTTATTTAGTTAGCCCGGCTATTTCACCACAACAAGTCCTGAACTATCTCCATAACAAACTATCTCCATAAAAAATAGGGGAGCGCTATGCAAATGGATAACATGCACGATGAGAAGTTAAACGTCCTGTTACTTGATGATGAAAACGATATTTTGAAAGCGCTTAACCGTGTGTTGCGGATGGATTACAACGTAGTGACCTTCGATAACGGCGCTGATGCGTTGGAATATCTGCAGGAAAACCCAATCCACATCATCATCTCGGATATGCGTATGCCAGAGATGGATGGTGCAGATTTTCTTGCCAAAGCGCGAGAAATGCAGCCGGATACGGTGCGTTTGCTGCTCACCGGATATGCGGATATTCAATCGACAGTACGTGCGGTTAACGCAGGAGGGATTCATACCTACATCAGCAAACCTTGGGACAACGAAAACCTCAAGCTCATTGTAGGAAAAGCCGCCGAGTTTTATCGCTTAAGTCGGGATAAAGAGCGCCTGACTATTGAATTGGAAGAACGCAATAAAGAACTGGAAGTTGCGAATCAGGCATTAGCTGAGAATAACCATAAACTTGCGCAATTTAATCAAGAATTGGAGGCGAAAGTACAAGAGCGTACCGTCGCCTTACAAGAGAGTAACAAGCGCTTAGAATCCTTGCTTGCTTCACGCAATAAAACGTTTAAAGATATTTTGGCTATGGTGACCGCGATTATCCAGCATCGTACGGGGTTCCCTGCGGATCATGCAGAGCGGATCGCAAATCAGGCCAAATCGGTCGCTCTTAAACTGAAATTATCAGAGGCCGTTGCCAGCCATGTTTATTTATGTGGGCTTATGCATCAAATCGGCCTGATTGCTGAAACCAGTAATGACTGGAAAGTGGTCAAGGTGCATCAGGATTCGGAGATCCCCATTACCCCGAACGTGAATCCGATTTTGGGTGCAGAAATTGTGGGCCGAATTAAGCGCTTTGAACCGCTGATGGAAATTATCCGTCATCAAGATGAGCTGTATGATGGTACAGGGAAGCCGGATCATTTACGTGGTGAGCAAATTCCGATTGGTGCGCGGATCATAAAAGTCGTCAAAGATTATGACTTCTTAGTTGCGGGGGCGAATAACCCAAGACGCATGCACACCAAAAGTGCGCAAGGCTATCTGCGTCAGCAGTCCGAAGTCTATTACGATCCTAAAGTCGTGGAAGCCTTTATTACGATTGTGAGTGCAGTGACTCGAATTGAAGAGGGTATGGAACTGTGTGTCAGCCTGAGCGAAGTGCGTCCGGGCATGGTTATCAAACGTGATATCTATCTACCCAACGGCAATTTAATGCTGACGGCTGGCAACGCAATGAGTGAGCCTTTATTACGTAAACTCAAAGAGTTAGAACAAGAGATGAATATGCCGATCCCTGTTTATATAGGATAAGGGCATAGGATAAAGAGATAAGAATTAGTCAGGTCGTTACGGTTTGTTGGGGGCTAACGGTAGGGGGGCTAACGGTAGAGTAATTAACACTCGGGTGCCTTGTCCTAGTTCACTAAAGAGTTGTATGTCGCCATCGTATTTTTTGATGCTGCTGTAGGCCTCGGTTAAACCGAGGCCTACGCCTTTACCCACATCATGAGTGGTAAAGAAGGGGTCAAAAGCGTGCTGTTTTTCTTCGATACTCATACCGCGACCAAAATCGCGCACCTCAATTTCTAACTGTTGATGATCATGACGCAGCGAAAGTTCGATACGGATCATTGGGTCATCGGAGGCGTAAGCTTGATAGGCGTTATTTAAAATCGCACTCAACGCGGTCACGAAATCGTTGCTGTAGCAATAAATCAACGGTGGATAGAGGGTTTGTTCTTTCCAGACTACCCACTCTCGTAATCCGCAAATTTGAATGGCTTGTTCCACTAAGCTGAGTGGAGAAACCCAACTGCTGTCATGGAGCGCGGGTTCGGCTTGGCAACGCTGAACTTTATCGACAATCGTTTTTATTCGGTCAACACAGTGCAGCGCATCCCTAAGGCTTTCCTCAATCCCTGAAAAACTCTCTTCGAGATAAAGCGCATTTTTGGTTTGGGTGAACTTGCCATGAAAATCACTTCCGCTTAGCAGAATATCAATCTGTTCAAATCCCACCTTAAGTTGATTAAAGTCTTGTTGGAGTAGCTGCAAGTGGCTTTTCAGTGCGCCATTAGGGTTGTTAATCTCATGAGCAAAGCCTGCAGCCAGTGTACCAATCGAAATCATTTTCTCGGTTTCAACCAGCTTATCTTTCATTAAAGTGAGCTTAGTATTCATCTCTTCCAGTTGCTGATTTTTTGCGAGTAGGGTTTCCGTACGCTGGTTAACCTTATCTTCAAGCTCCAAATTCCACTGCTCAAGTTGATGTTGGTAATCTCGCATGGTCGCTTCTGAATGGCGCAGCGATTGCACCATTTGTTGA
Organism: Vibrio cholerae ATCC 14035; assembly: GCF_000621645.1. Classification (GTDB taxonomy): domain Bacteria; phylum Pseudomonadota; class Gammaproteobacteria; order Enterobacterales; family Vibrionaceae; genus Vibrio; species Vibrio cholerae. The sequence continues at coordinate 182,642 of NZ_KK211323.1, forward strand.
AAAGAGTGGGCGACGCGACTGATTTCATCATGACCTTGGATTTCAAGCAGGACTTCACGATTGCCGAAGGTGATTTGATCGGTTGCGGTTTTGAGTTCCGTTAAACGTCGGGTTAAGGCATTCCCCAACAAGTAAGAGAACAGGGCGACTAAGCCCATTTCCCCTAGCACAATCAGTAGTGTCCATTTACGGGCGTGAGCGAGTTGTTGCTCGAGATAAGAGAGATCAAAGCCGATAAATACGGTACCAAACAGAGTGCCGCTCACCTCAATAACATCGGTGATGGGATAGATGGATTGGAGTTTAGAAAAATCTTGATCGTTAATCGTATGGTAAGCCTCGAATAAATCGCGGTTGCCTTTAAAGGTTAAGAGTTTTCCATGGGGATTTTCGACCGCGACATAGACGATGTCTTGATTGGACATCATTAACGTGGCGGCAGAATCGATACTGGCCAGATCGTAAGCCAGTACTGGATTTTTCACCATAGTGGCAAATAGAGCAATGGTCGTTTGGGCGCGCTTTTGTAATCCATCATAGTTGGTGGACTCAAGATAGCTTAGGGTGAAGGTGATCAAAATCGTCAGCAACAAAGCTTCGATCAACGCCACACCAAGCATGGTCTTTAAGCGTATCGACATCGCTTATTCCTTAAGCAGATGAGAGAGGGTTTGGATATCTAATTCACGGATGTCGTCCCAATCACTGTCTCGAGCGGCTTCAATGCCGGAAAACCCAATCGCCTTAAGCTGCAAACGGCCTTTCTCGGTCTGATCAAGGTTGACTAATGCATTTTGCACAGCGGACACCTGATCTGAGTGCAATCTTGGATGATAGGCGAAAGCGTGCGGCGTAAAGCTGGGGCTTTCCCACAATATTCTGAGTTGGCTGGTGATGGCCTTTGGGGCATTGTTAAACGTGCGTTTAATACCACCACCTGCGACAAAAAAGCCATTCGCCACATTCAAGTAAACGGAATCGTGTGAGGAGACATATTGAGACTCAATATTTATCCCTTCTTTTTTTAACAGCGCTTGAGGAATGATGGTGGCAGCAAAGGCCGCAGGAGAGGGAAAGGCGAGACTTTTTCCATCGAGATCTTGTATGGACTTTATCGGGTTCTCTTGGGCAACCACTATGATGCCTTGTAGCTTTTGATCTTTTTGCTTGGCCAGCGCGACATACCCCGGCTGTTGATGAAAGAAGGTGTAGTGATAAGGATTCATGTACACCAAATCATACTCGCCATTTAGCACTCGCTGTTCAAATTCAGGAATAGTCGACGCGGTATGAAACTCAATAGAGAAGCCTGTCGTTTCAGAAAGATTTTCCAGAATCGGCACCCAACGCTTCGCTAATTCTTCAGGGGATTGTTGTGGGACGACGCCAAAAGAGAGGGGGGAGGCCCAAGTAAATGATGAAACACACCAGATGAATATAAACCAACCGTAGCGCATAAAGTTACCTTTGGGTTTCTAATACTAATGGGGTAAGTATAGAAAATGGTTGATCAGCTTGGTGATTATTTTCTGGTAAAGAAAAGTGATGAATAAGTGTTGCTCTATCTGTTCAGCAAAATTTACGTTTTTACTCAATACAGATTGATAGGCTTGAAGGAGGCTCAAAATCCGTCGTCTTATACCAAACGATTGCTTGAAACGTAGGTTTGATATTGCTCACGTTTTTGTGTTGTGAGATAGCGCATTGTCATTAAGAGTTGGTGTTTTTGTGTACAAAATGTTAAATAGATCAGAGTTATCTAGCATAATGCGCTGTACATTGAGGGCGCACTAGATAATCTGGCACATTGTCTGTTTAGGCCAGCTTCCACGCTCTAATCCGCTAGAGATAATCATGAGTGGTGAAGTTTTTTACTAATGTCTGAGAAAACCAAAGAGGATAGTCTGTTTTTAAGACATTTTTATGGCAAATTAATTCAATGATTGCTAATGTGTGCCGCAATCCCTGTCAGGTGTAAGTTGTTTTTGTTTAAAACTTATACGACAAACGACAACAATCAGCCGTTCTGAATACCTGACATGGAAGTCATGGATGCAATACTAAAACTTGGAGTTTATGCATGTATAAGAACAAAATCACCCAGGCACTGCTGTTAGGTGCTGGTTTAGCGGTGGCTACCACGTCATTCACCTCTTTTGCAGCGAATGTTCCTGCTGGTACCAAACTTGCTCCTGTTCAAGAGCTGGTTCGTGGTAACGGTACTGAAGTCGCGTCTCTTGATCCGCACAAAACGGAAGGTGTTCCTGAGTCCAACGTGATTCGTGATCTGTTAGAAGGTCTGGTAAACCAAGACGCTAACGGTAACGTGGTTCCGGGTGTCGCTGAAAGCTGGGAAACGACAGACAACAAAACCTTTACTTTCCATATTCGTAAAGATGCGAAATGGTCTAACGGTGACCCTGTTACTGCACACGATTTCGTCTACAGCTTCCAACGTGCTGTCGATCCTGCAACCGCTTCTCCTTACTCTTGGTATATGGAATACACCAAGATGAAGAATGCGAAAGAAATCATTGCCGGAGAGAAAGACAAATCAACACTGGGCGCGAAAGCAGTTGATGATCATACTCTGGTTTTTGAGTTGGAGACTGCCGTTCCTTACTTCGTGATGATGATGGGTCACACAACGGTGAAACCGATTCACAAAGCGACAGTAGAAAAATTTGGTGATCAGTGGACCAAACCTGAAAACTTTGTCGGTAACGGTGCTTACGTTCTCGACAAGTGGGTGGTTAACGAGCGTTTAGAGCTCAAGCGTAACCCTCAATACTGGGACGACAAAAATACTGTTCTGAATAAAGTGACTTATCTGCCAATCGAAAACCAAGTGGCAGAGATGAACCGTTTCCTATCGGGCGAAATTCAGATCACGAACGAACTGCCACTTGAGCACTTCAAACGTCTGAAAAAAGAGCATCCAGAATCTGTTCAAGTGCAAGGCCAACTCTGTACTTATTACTACGGCTTCAATAACAAAAAGCCACCATTTGACGATGTTCGCGTACGTAAAGCCCTTTCTTACGCGATTGACCGTGATGTGGTTTCTGATGCGATTCTAGGCCAAGGCCAAAAACCGGCTTACTTCCTGACTCCGGAAATCACCGCAGGATTTAGCCCAGAAATGCCAGCTTACGGCAAAATGACTCAGAAAGAGCGTATTGCAGAAGCGAAGAAATTGCTGGAAGAAGCGGGTTACAACAAATCTAACCCTCTGAAATTCACTCTGCTGTACAACACCTCAGAAAACCACAAGAAGATTGCAACTGCGATCCAATCTATGTGGAAAACTTCTCTGGGCGTTGATATCGCACTGGAAAACCAAGAGTGGAAAACCTACCTAGATACTCGTCGTCAAGGCAACTTTGATGTGACTCGTGCGGGATGGTGTGGTGACTACAACGAAGCGTCTTCTTTCTTGACTCTGATGTTGTCGAGCAACACTTCAAACGATCCGCAGTACCACAGTGCTGAATACGACGCCGTGATTGAAAAAGCGAAAACGTCAACTTCTGAAGAAGAGCGTCAAAAACTCTATGCGGATGCAGAGAAGTTGTTGGCTCGTGATATGCCAATCGCGCCAATCTACCAATACGTAAGATCGCGTCTTGTTTCTCCAACCGTCGGTGGCTACCCATCGAATAACGCGGAAGACAAGATCTACGCCAAAGATCTTTACATCAAAGCTCAATAATAGAGCCATATTCCTAACGAGTTGAAGTTGCAGTGATGACTGCAACTTCATTCGTCGGGGACAAAACTATAAATAACGTAGACGCTGCATGTGAAATTCACGTGCAGGGTCTTTGCATTTCCTTGTCACAGATTGAAAGAGTGAGCTTATGCTTAAATTCATAGCAAAAAGGATATTTGAAGCAATTCCAACGATGTTGGTGTTGATTACTATATCTTTCTTTCTTATGCGCTACGCGCCAGGTAACCCATTCTCTTCAGAACGCCCTCTGCCGCCAGAAGTGATGGCCAACATCAATGCCAAATATGGCCTAGATAAACCCGTTTCTGAACAGTATTTAACCTATTTGACCAACATTGTTCAGGGTGATTTTGGCCCATCGTTTAAGTACAAAGACTATACGGTGAATGAGCTTATCGCCAGTGCACTGCCTGTTTCCGTGAAAATTGGTCTCGCCGCATTTGTGTTTACTGTGATCATGGGGGTAACGGTCGGAACCATTGCCGCCCTGAAGCAGAATACGTGGATAGACTACACCATCATGTCGACCGCCATGTTAGGGGTGGTGATGCCCTCGTTCGTGTTAGCGCCAGTACTCATATATATCTTCGCTATCCAGTTTAGTTTATTCCCTGCCGGTGGCTGGCAAGACGGTGGGTTTGAGTATATGGCGTTGCCGGTTTTGGGTATGTCACTGCTCTACGTCGCGACATTTGCGCGTATTACTCGTGGTTCGATGATTGAAACCTTGAACAGTAACTTCATTCGTACCGCACGTGCGAAAGGTTTGAGCTATGGCTATATCGTGGTCAAGCATGCGTTAAAACCTGCACTGCTGCCTGTGGTTTCTTACATGGGACCCGCTTTCGTCGGTATTATCACAGGTTCGGTTGTTATTGAGACCATTTTTGGTTTGCCCGGCATTGGCAAGCTCTTCGTTAACGCCGCCTTCAACCGAGATTATTCTCTGGTGATGGGGGTAACGATCCTGATCGGTTTCCTATTTATTCTGTTTAACGCGATTGTCGATATTCTCCTCGCTTACATCGATCCGAAGATTCGCTACTAATAGGACTTAGATAATGTTGACGAAAAAAGAAAATTTAGCGGCGATTGAAAACTTCTCACAAAACCTTGAGATTCAAGGTCGCAGCCTGTGGCAAGACGCGCGTATTCGCTTTATGCGTAACAAAGCCGCGATGGTCAGCCTGTTTGTTTTGATGTTAATCACCCTGGCAGTCGTCTTTCTGCCGATGTTTTCCGCTTACAGTTATGAAGATACGGACTGGTATGCCATGCACGCTGGACCTTCAGCGGAGCACTGGTTTGGTACTGATGCTCTTGGTCGCGACCTCTTTGTGCGCACGCTCGTGGGTGGTCGTATCTCACTGATGGTCGGCATCATGGGGGCATTGGTTGCAGTACTGATCGGTACTTTGTATGGCGCGGCCTCAGGTTTTATCGGTGGCCGTACTGACCGTGTAATGATGCGTATTCTGGAAATTCTGTACGCTATCCCATTCATGTTCTTGGTGATTGTATTAGTGACGTTTTTTGGTCGTAACATCGTGCTGATCTTCGTCGCGATTGGGGCAATCGCATGGCTGGATATGGCGCGTATTGTGCGCGGCCAAACCTTGAGCCTACGTAGCAAAGAGTTTATCGAAGCGGCGCATGTGTGTGGTGTGAGTAAGTGGAACATTATTACGCGCCATATTGTGCCAAACGTATTGGGCATTGTAGCGGTTTACTCCACCCTGCTGATCCCAAGCATGATTTTGACCGAATCTTTCCTTTCTTTCCTTGGTCTTGGTGTTCAAGAGCCGATGACAAGCTGGGGCGCGCTGTTACAAGAGGGCGCTAACACAATGGAAGTGGCTATTTGGCAACTGCTATTCCCCGCCGCATTCATGGTGTTGACCTTGTTCTGCTTTAACTATGTCGGCGACGGTCTGCGTGACGCGCTCGATCCAAAAGACAGATAAACCAAGAAGAATAAAAAGGAAGCAATGATGAGTTTATTAGATGTCAAAGATCTGCGCGTAGAATTCTCTACCCAAGACGGTATTGTCACCGCAGTGAACGATCTCAATTTCTCTCTTAAGCAGGGAGAAACTTTAGGTATTGTGGGCGAATCCGGCTCAGGAAAATCACAAACCGTATTTGCCATCATGGGGCTACTCGCCAAAAACGGCAAAATCACCGGTAGCGCGAAATTTGAGGGTAAAGAAATCCTCAACTTGCCAGAGCGTGAACTGAATAAAGTGCGCGCCGAGCAAATCGCGATGATTTTTCAAGACCCAATGACTTCACTTAATCCCTACATGAAAGTGAGCGATCAGCTGATGGAAGTGCTGATGCTGCATAAAGGTATGGGTAAAGCGGAGGCGTTTGAAGAGTCAGTACGCATGCTGGAAGCGGTAAAGATCCCAGAAGCGCGTAAGCGTATCACCATGTATCCGCACGAGTTTTCTGGCGGTATGCGTCAACGTGTGATGATTGCGATGGCTTTGCTGTGTCGCCCGAAACTGCTGATTGCCGATGAACCGACCACCGCACTCGACGTTACTGTTCAAGCGCAAATCATGGAGCTGCTTAACGAACTGAAACGTGAGTTCAATACCGCAATCATCATGATCACCCACGATCTGGGGGTGGTGGCTGGCTCTTGCGATAAAGTGCTGGTGATGTATGCCGGCCGTACTATGGAGTACGGTTCAGTAAACGATATTTTCTACAACCCAAGCCACCCTTACGCAGAAGGTTTGCTGAGCGCGATCCCGCGCTTGGATACCGAAGGGGAAGTGTTGCCGACGATTCCGGGCAACCCACCTAACTTGCTGCGTTTGCCTGTCGGCTGTCCTTATCAAGAACGCTGCCATCGCGTGACGGATCGCTGTAAGCGAGAAGCTCCGCTCTTGCTGCCGTTTGGTAACGGTCGTCAACGTGCGTGTTTTTCTGATTGGGAGGCTTGGACAAAATGAGCGTAGAGAAAAAATTATTACTGGACGTTAAAGATCTTAAAGTCCATTTCAACATTACCCCGAAATCGGCATGGCCATGGACCAAACCCGTTACCTTGAAAGCGGTTGATGGGGTTAACGTGCGTCTGTATGAAGGCGAAACTTTAGGGGTAGTGGGTGAGTCAGGTTGTGGTAAATCGACGTTTGCACGCGCCATTATTGGTTTGGTGCAAGCGACTCACGGTGAAGTGGTGTGGTTAGGTCAGGATTTAACACGTATGCAGGAAGTCAAACGCCGTGCAACGCGTAAGCAAATCCAAATGATCTTCCAAGACCCTCTGGCATCGTTAAACCCGAGAATGACGGTCGGTGATATCATTGCTGAGCCACTACAAACCTTCTATCCCGAGCTTTCCAAGCAAGAAGTGAAAGATCGGGTAAAAGAGATGATGGCCAAGGTTGGGTTACTGCCTAACGTGATCAACCGTTATCCGCATGAGTTTTCAGGCGGTCAGTGTCAGCGTATCGGTATTGCTCGCGCGCTGATCCTCAAACCTAAGATGATCATCTGTGATGAACCGGTTTCCGCTCTGGATGTGTCGATTCAGGCTCAGGTCGTTAACCTTCTCAAAGAGCTGCAAAAAGAGCTCGGTTTAAGTCTGGTGTTCATCGCGCACGATCTCTCGGTGGTAAAGCACATCTCAGATCGCGTGTTGGTCATGTATTTGGGTAATGCGGTAGAGTTAGGCGTCTCTAAAGAACTGTTTGCCAACCCTAAACACCCTTATACCAAGGCATTAATGTCTGCAGTGCCTATTCCTGACCCCAACATCGAGCGCAATAAGACCATTCAGATGTTGGAAGGGGATCTGCCTTCACCGATGAACCCGCCTTCAGGTTGTGTGTTCCGTACTCGTTGCCCGCAAGCCACGGCAGAGTGTGCGAAGACGAAACCAGTGATTAAAGGTTCGGATATTCACTCAGTCTCTTGTTTATACGCTGAGGCATAAATTCAGCCTGTGACGGGCCAAGCGCGATTCCTCGTTCGGATCGCGCTTTTTTTGTATTCGAATATTTTGAACAACACGACCAATCGCCTTGGGTTAAGTGGCGTGCCCAGTTGCTTATAATGCCTAAAAGATGAGAATTTGGGGGCAAGATGGGCAAGCTAATTAAAGGCAAATGGCACGATGTTTGGTACGACACCAAACAACATGATGGCGAATTTATACGCGAAGATGCAGGGTTTCGTGACTGGGTGAAAGCGACGCCTGATGCGCAATTTGCTGCAGAATCTGGCCGTTATCATCTCTATGTCTCTTTGGCGTGTCCGTGGGCACATCGCACCTTGATTTTTCGTGCTCTCAAAGGGCTGCAAACGCATATTGATGTGACGATTGTCTGTCCGGATATGCTCTCACATGGTTGGCAGTTTGGCATACCAGAGCCGCTGTATGGCTACACTCAACTACATCAACTTTATACCCATGCTAAAGCCGATTACACCGGACGAGTCACGGTGCCTGTGTTGTGGGATAAAAAACTTCACACGATTGTGAGCAATGAATCTTCCGAAATCATCCGCATGTTCAACAGTGCATTTAATGAGTTAACGGGCAATCAAACCGATTATTACCCTCAAGCGCTGCGCACAGTGATTGATGAGTGGAATGAGTTCATCTATCCCAACATAAACAATGGGGTATATCGTTGTGGTTTTGCGACCACGCAAAAAGCCTATGAAGAAGCGTTTGAAGCGCTGTTTGCGGCGTTGGATAAAGTTGATCAGCATCTGACAACGCATCGCTATTTAGCGGGAAACCAAATCACCGAAGCGGACTGGCGTTTGTTTACCACCTTAGTGCGTTTTGATGCGGTGTATGTCGGGCATTTCAAATGTAACCGCCAGCGTATTACGGATTACCCACATCTGAGCGGTTATTTAAGGGAGTTATACCAAGTCCCCGGCATCCAAGAGACGGTCGATTTTTACCACATTAAACGCCATTACTATTTCAGTCATACCACGATCAACCCCACTCAAGTTGTGCCAGTCGGGCCGCAAGTGGATCTACTCAGTCCACACCAGCGTGAACGAATTGGTTGAAAAGGGTAGATAGCAATCTATAAAGCGCATAAAAAAGCCCCCGAATGTCGGGGGCTTTTGCCTATTTATCACCAGAAAAGATGACTGTGACTAGCGCTTATTTCTGCTCTTGACCTGCTTGGATAGCCGTCAGGGCGATGGTGTAGACGATATCGTCAACCAATGCGCCACGAGACAGGTCGTTAACTGGCTTACGCATACCTTGCAGCATAGGACCGATAGACACTAGATCCGCTGAACGTTGTACCGCTTTGTAAGTCGTGTTACCTGTGTTCAGATCTGGGAATACGAATACGGTCGCTTTACCTGCCACTGGCGAGTTAGGCGCTTTAGAAGCCGCTACGTTTTCCATGATTGCCGCGTCGTATTGCAAAGGGCCATCAATCACGAGATCTGGACGTTTTTCTTTGGCGATGCGAGTTGCTTCGCGCACTTTATCAACGTCTGCACCTTGACCAGAAGTACCGGTCGAGTAAGAGATCATCGCTACGCGAGGCTCAATACCGAAGGCCGCTGCAGAGTCGGCAGACTGGATAGCAATCTCAGCCAGTTGCTCTGCGTTTGGATCTGGGTTGATCGCACAGTCACCGTATACCAGTACCTGATCAGGCAGCAGCATAAAGAAGATCGATGAAACCAGAGACGCATTCGGCGCAGTCTTGATGATTTGTAGTGGTGGACGAATGGTGTTTGCTGTGGTGTGAACCGCACCAGAAACCAGACCGTCAACTTCGTTACGCTCAAGCATCATAGTGCCGAGAACAACGGTATCTTCCAGTTGCTCGCGCGCCACCACTTCAGTCATGCCTTTGCTCTTACGCAGTTCAACCAGACGTGCTACGTATTTCTCTTGTGCCACTTTTGGATCGATGATTTCGATACCAGAGCCGAGTTCAACACCTTGCTGAGCAGCAACACGCTTGATCTCTTCTGGGTTACCCAGAAGTACACACTGTGCAATACCGCGTTCAGCACAGATAGCAGCTGCTTTCACAGTACGTGGCTCATCACCTTCTGGCAGTACGATACGCTTGTTCGCGCTACGAGCCAATTCAGTCAGCTGGTAACGGAAGGCTGGTGGGCTCAAGCGACGAGACGCTTGCGCACCTTCAGTCAGAGAGTCTACCCATGGGCCGTCAATGTGGCTTGCCACGTGTTCGCTGATGAATTCGATACGCTCTTTGTCATCGGCTGGAACTTCAAGGCTGAAGCTTTGTAGGTTCAGCGACGTTTGCCAAGTGTTACCTTGCGCTTTGAAAATGGGCAGACCCGTGTCAAAAGCAGGCTTACATAGGCTAACCAGTTCACGTGGGATGTCGTAGCCGCCAGTCAGCAGTACGGCACCGATTTCCACACCGTTCATTGCTGCGAGTGCCGCAGCCACAATCACGTCAGGACGATCAGCGGAGGTTACTAGGAGTGAGCCTGGTTTGAAGTGCTCAATCATGTTCGGGATAGAGCGAGCACAGAAAGTGATGCTCTTGATACGACGAGTATTGATATCACCTTGGTTGATGATCTCAGCTTTCAGGTGCTTCGCCATATCGATAGCACGAGTCGCAATCAGGTCGATGCTCCATGGTACACAGCCCAGCACACGAATTGGGCTGGTGTTGAAGATCTGCATCACTTCAAGGTTAGCTTGTTTCGCATGGTCAGCATCATCAAAGATCTCTGACAGGTCAGGACGAGTACGGCCAGCTTCATCAACAGGGGCATTCAGCTTGTTGATGATAACGCCAGAGATGCTCTTGTTCTTGGTGCCACCAAAGTTAGAGCACGCGACTTCAATGCGCTCTTTCAGTTGCGTTGGGTTATCAGTACCCGGAGTGGCAACGAACACAATTTCTGCACCGAGAGTGTTGGCGATCTCCGCGTTCACTTGGTTAGCAAAAGGGTGCTTACGCGTTGGAACCAGACCTTCGATCAGAGTCACTTCTGCATCTTTGTTGATCTGGTTGTAACGCTCAACCACGGTTTCCAGCAGAACGTCCATCTTCTCGCTACCGATCAGAGTCTCGGCGGCAGACATACTCATCGGCTGGCCGATCTTGATGTCGCTGTTGCGGCTCATGACAGTAGACGTCAGGTCAGGTTGATCATCGCCAGTACGTGGCTGCGCGATAGGCTTATAGAAAGAAACGCTAACCCCTTTACGCTCCATGGCGCGCAGGAGACCCATGCTCACGCTGGTCAGACCGACGCCAGCGCTGATTGGGATAAGCATAATAGTACGGGACATTGGTAAAGTACCTCAACACTATTGATACCAATCTAAGGTGCTTAGATTGAAAGTGACAAAGCTCAAACGCAGGACAGGCTTACGCTGAGCCCCTAAATGACACTGGCTAACCTGAGTTAGCCAGTGTAAGTCGTATTAGATGTTCGTCAGACGAGCTGTATCTTCTGCAATCACTAACTCTTCGTTAGTCGCGATAACCATCGCTGGGATACGGCTGTCTGCAGTGGTGATCACACCTTCACCGCCGAAACGGGCTTTCAGGTTTGCTGCGCTGTCAACGGTGATACCGAAAATCGCTAGACGGTTCAGAACCATTTCACGGATTGGCGCAGAGTTTTCACCGATACCACCAGTGAAGGTGATCGCGTCCAGACGGCCGTCTAGGCTTGCTGTGTAGCCAGCAACGTATTTCGCTAGGCGGTGACAGAATACGTCCATTGCGCGAGTTGCTTCTTCTTTTTGGCCGTAGTTGTCTTCAACGAAACGGCAGTCAGAAGTCACTTCAGTCAGACCCAACAGACCCGATTCTTTGGTCAGCATGGTGTTGATTTTCTCAACTGAGTAACCCAGCGTGTCGTGCAGGTGGAAAATGATCGCAGGATCGATATCACCACAACGAGTACCCATCACCAGACCTTCCAGTGGAGTCAGACCCATAGATGTGTCAACCGATTGGCCGTTTTTGATCGCACACACAGAAGCACCGTTGCCTAGGTGGCAGTTGATGATGTTCAGTTCGTTTGCAGGTTTGCCCAGACGCTCAGCCGCTTCACGTGCGATGAACAGGTGAGACGTACCGTGCATGCCGTAGCGACGAATACCGTGCTCTTTGTACAGGTTGTATGGCAGAGCGTACAGGTACGCTTCTTCTGGCATTGTTTGGTGGAACGCAGTGTCGAATACCGCAACATTTTTCAGCTCTGGGAACGCTTTTTGCGCCGCTTTGATACCGATGATGTGTGCTGGGTTGTGCAGTGGAGCGAGTGCTGCACAATCTTCGATGCCTTTCAGTACAGCGTCGTCAATCAGTGCAGATTGAGTGAACTGCTCACCACCGTGTACCACGCGGTGACCGATCGCTTTCAGTTGAGCTGCCAGTTCTGGTTTAGAAGCAAGAATAGTTTCAACGATGAAAGACAGAGCTTCATCGTGTGCAGCGCCTTCGCCCAGTTGAGCTTCGTGCTTGCCGTCCAATTTCCACTTGATACGAGCTTCAGGAAGGTGTAAACATTCAGCGAGACCTGAAAGATGTTGTTCACCGCTTTGAGCGTCAACAACTGCGAACTTAAGTGAAGAACTACCGCAGTTTAAAACTAAAACCAGCTTAGACATGAGTGACTACCTGTAATAATCGGTTGGGATAAAAAAATCAGTACCAAGAGTAGATGACGCCTCGATGAATGCGCCCTAATCTCGGTCAATAAAACGTCAATTTCCGTATCGTGAAGACGTGACAAAGTCAGTATAAGTCGTCGATGCAATCCGTGCAGGAATCGTCTCAACGTTGCCTAAATTGTAAATAAGGGCAACAATGAGATTGAGAGTCCGCAAAGCATAGCGATAATGGACAAATATAACAAAAAAAATTTGAATCAATATTAGCTTTTGTCAAATTTTTGCGTCTTTTGTTGAATCATTCAACTAAATTTCAGTGGGTTGAGCAAAGAGCAGCGAGGAAGTGGATATGAATAATAAAGTCGGCATAGTGCATAGCCTAAAAGATGGCCAGAAGTACATGGATATTTGGCCGATGCGCAAAGAGTTAAATCCACTGTTCCCTGAGCAACGCGTGATTAAAGCCACACGCTTTGCGATTAAAGTGATGCCTGCGGTTGCGGCGATCAGCGTGCTGACACAAATGGTGTTTGCCAACACGCAGGCCATGCCTCAGGCGATTGTGGTCGCTTTATTTGCTATGAGCTTGCCACTGCAAGGCATTTGGTGGCTCGGTCACCGTGCCAATACCCAACTACCTCCGGCGCTTGCGAGCTGGTATCGCGAACTCTATATGAAGATCGTCGAAACTGGTTTTGCACTGGAGCCGATCAAAAGCAAACCGCGCTATAAAGAGCTCGCGCAAGTGTTGAATCGTGCGTTTCGACAACTGGATGATACTGCGCTAGAACGCTGGTTTTAAGGCTACCGAGTAGGCTATTTGTCCCATCAGTGTGACCAACGAATATCGAATAGCATATCGAATCGTTGGTCACAGAAACTTGCCGCGTGCCAAGGCAACCTATCCCATGAGATCAAGATCAGTTAGCGCTGATTGTAGCGACTGCGAGACGTTCTTTCTTTATGAGCAGAGGCCGCTTTCGCCTGAGATTTCAAAATAGAGTCTACCGTTAATGCCATCGGCTCTTTAGGGTGTAGGCCGTGAGGGAAAGTTCTTGCGCGTGGCGGGAGAGTAAACTCTTCACTGGAAGCGCGAGGCATGCGTTTAAAGCGATAGAGATAAAAATTTTCTAGTTTTTCTCGTGCCCACTCGGTCTTGTTTAAATATTTGACACTGCTGGCAATCGAAGGCTTGGTATGAAAGCAGTTAAAGCGCATTGCAGTATCTAAAATATCCCAGCCATAAAAATCCACCAGCTCTTGTAGCAAGGTTTCTAACTTAAGGCCGTGTAGTGGATTGTTCTTTTGTAGTTCGATTCTTTCTTGATCGGTCATAATAATCGGCTCCTAAGGGTAAATAGAGTAGGTATACCAAGATTTGGCAGAGATGAGCCATGTACTTGTTGACCTCTGCGCGGCGGCGCATTCTAGCAGAGTTGATCTTACATCCCTATGGTTATCTGTTATGGGGATCATCTTTTATGGGGTCACCTTAATCATAGCGTTTATCTGGGTTCATGAGAGTGAACTTGCCTACCATCCTCTGTCGCTCCACGTCGTTTGGGAAGAGAGATAGTTAACTTCACTTCCATTTTCGACATTGACCAAATTCTGAGCTTTTTTCTGTTATCTAACTGTTAAATCCTACTTCCCTTTGCCTAAAGTTACTGGTAATAATGTTGTCAGCGACACCCTAAGTGTCCAATAACAACTATTAAAGCTACACCCACACACAACATCATAAAAACTATGCTTTATATCAAGGAGTTAAGATGAGAGCAGGCAAAGTTATTGCTACCGCCGTTCTAGCCGGAGCTGCACTACTGTCTTCCCAGAGTATCATGGCCAAAACAGCCAAAGTCGCGGTATCACAAATTGTGGAACACCCCGCTTTAGATGCGACACGTCAAGGGCTACTCGATGGATTGAAAGCCAAAGGCTATGAAGAGGGCAAAAATCTAGAGTTTGATTACAAAACCGCGCAAGGCAACCCTGCCATTGCGGTCCAAATTGCCCGTCAATTTGTCGGTGAAAACCCAGATGTTTTAGTCGGTATTGCGACACCTACCGCCCAAGCACTGGTTTCTGCCACAAAAACCATACCTATTGTGTTTACCGCAGTGACTGACCCTGTTGGGGCTAAGTTGGTGAAACAACTTGAACAACCGGGCAAAAACGTCACGGGTTTGTCAGATTTGTCTCCGGTTGAGCAACATGTTGAACTGATTAAAGAAATCCTACCCAACGTCAAATCGATTGGCGTGGTGTACAACCCAGGTGAAGCCAATGCGGTCAGTTTAATGGAGTTACTCAAACTCTCGGCGGCAAAACATGGTATTAAGCTGGTCGAAGCGACTGCGCTGAAAAGTGCTGATGTTCAATCAGCCACCCAAGCGATTGCAGAAAAGTCCGATGTGATTTATGCCCTGATCGACAACACAGTTGCCAGTGCAATCGAAGGTATGATTGTGGCGGCTAACCAAGCCAAAACCCCAGTCTTTGGTGCAGCAACGTCTTATGTAGAACGCGGCGCAATTGCCAGCCTAGGTTTTGACTATTACCAAATCGGAGTGCAAACCGCTGACTACGTGGCGGCTATTTTAGAAGGTAAAGAGCCGGGTTCGCTTGATGTTCAAGTGGCAAAAGGTTCGGATCTTGTGATCAACAAAACCGCCGCAGAACAGTTAGGCATCACCATTCCTGAAGCCGTACTTGCGCGTGCAACCAGTACCAAATAAGTAAGCTCTATCCAAATGACGAGGGGGTAACGCTTGACGCGCTAGCCCCTCGTCGGAAGCGTATATTCCAAGGAGTTGGGGTATTTCAACTTCTGTAAGCAGAAAGGAGTATGTATGTCTGCTTTTGCCTTTTTTGGCGCTTTGGAGCTTGGCTTGTTGTATGGCTTAGTAGCTTTGGGCGTGTATTTAACTTTCCGAGTGCTGGATTTCCCTGATTTGAGCGTCGACGGCAGTTTCCCAATGGGCGCTGCGGTGGCGGCTACTGCGATTGTGGCAGGAATTAATCCATGGGTGGCGACAGGATTGGCCATTCTTGCTGGCGCCGCTACCGGTTGGGTCACGGCTTTTCTGAGTGTGCGATGTGGTATCTTGCATCTCTTGGCCTCGATTTTGACCATGATTGCTGCGTTTTCCATCAACATCCGCATTATGGGACGTCCTAATCTGGCCTTATTGGGTGAAGACACCATTTTGACCCCGTTTGAAGCCTTGGGTGATCCTGTCTTAATTCGTCCTCTCGTTGTCGCAGTATTGGTCGTGATTTCTGCGCTATTGGTTATTCGACTGCTCAACAGCGATTTCGGTTTAGGATTGCGAGCCACAGGTGTCAACGCTCGTATGGTGGCAGCCCAAGGGGCAAGCACCGCGTTTTACACGTATTTCTGTTTGGCTCTGTCTAATGGTTTTGTCGGTTTTGCAGGGGCTCTATTTGCGCAAACCAACAGTTTTGCGGATGTCACTTCTGGCGTTGGTACAATTGTGGTGGGGCTTGCTGCGGTTATTTTAGGACAAACCCTGATCCCCGGTCGCAAGATCTGGGTCGCTGTCGTGGCGGTCATTGTCGGCTCTGTGCTGTACCGTTTAGCGGTTGCCTTCGCACTCAGTTCAGGCATGTTTGGCTTACAAGCGTCCGATCTTAACTTGGTGACTGCCGTGTTAGTGGCTTTGGCGCTGATCATGCCGAAGATTAAAAGGAATTTAAAATCAAAAAAGCGTAACGCACCTGCTCAGAAGCCCGAAGTCTCTCAGCAGGGAAGCGTGTCAGGAGATGCAGTATGATCCGTTTGCAAGATATTCAGGTGACGTTTAACCCTGGCACGATTCTGGAAAATCGCGCATTACGCGGCGTATCGCTAGAGGTTCCGGAACACCAATTTTTAACCGTGATTGGCTCTAACGGGGCGGGGAAGTCGACGCTACTCGGTGCGGTCACTGGTGAAACGCCTATCGTGGGCGGTCAGGTGTTAATTGATGA
The DNA here is from genome assembly GCF_000621645.1 of Vibrio cholerae ATCC 14035. Taxonomy (GTDB): domain Bacteria; phylum Pseudomonadota; class Gammaproteobacteria; order Enterobacterales; family Vibrionaceae; genus Vibrio; species Vibrio cholerae. Next base: position 198,994 of record NZ_KK211323.1, read on the forward strand.
GATTGATGTAACCAAACAGAGTGTGGATCAGCGTGCGAATCTGTGTGCTCGCGTGTTTCAAGACCCATTAGCGGGAACCTGTGGAGCCCTGACCATCGAAGAGAATATGGCGCTCGCTTATATGCGCGGTAAAAAACGTGGTTGGAGCTTGGCGCTCTCAAACCAGCGCCGGAAGTTGTTCCAAGAACGGATCAGCATCCTCGGTTTGGGGTTAGAAGATCGTCTCGGTGACAATATTGGTTTGCTCTCAGGTGGTCAGCGTCAGGCGGTGAGTTTGGTGATGGCGACACTGTCAGAAAGCAAGCTCTTGCTCTTAGATGAACACACGGCGGCACTCGATCCTCGTATGGCGGCATTCATTATCGATCTCACGAAAAAAATTGTTAAAGAGTTCAATTTAACCGTGATGATGGTGACCCACTCGATGAAAGATGCTCTGGCTTGTGGTGATCGCACCGTCATGCTGCATCAAGGTCAGATTGTCTTGGATGTCACAGGGGAACAGCGCGCGAACATGGGCGTTCCTGAGCTTTTCTAAAGTGCGTGGAGAAGAGTTGGCAGACGATAGTTTGCTACTGAGTTAAGTGCCTGTTTGAATAGAAAACGGTGAGGAAAAAGAGACGGATGATGAACAAGCGCTAACACTGTTTTGTGTTTTTTGGCATAATCGCCGCAACGCAATATCCCTACCCATCATAAGCGTTATCGGTTTATGGTGGGTTTTTCATTTCTAGAGGTTAGCAGGCAATTATGAATCAGCGCATGAGTTTAACTTGGATTATCTGTGCGCCACTGTTTATCGTTTTTGTGCTGGCCGCATCGGTCTTTCAGCAATATCTGTACGATCTTAACCAAGAAATTGACGACGCCTACGCTGACATTCAACAGCAGCTTGAGCGCGCCGAAAAAGTGGTGACAGCGCTGGATTACACTTTCACGCATAATCAACGCCCGGCAGAGAATATATTGTTTAAACACTCAGCCCGTGTGGTTGCGAATGTTTGCCAAATCAAACCGATAGATGGGTTAGTTCTGGCTCAGGGGCTGAGTTCCAGCTTTGCTGTTCCCAAATTAGATCTAAGTTATATGCTGATTGGGGATGCCTCGTTATGCGATTCCAAACCAAGTCATGATCCCAGTTTACAAATCAAACTCTCCATGGCTCCTATACTCTCGTTTTTGCATGACATGGATGAATATATTTATGGTGTGCATTATGTGGATAGCAGCGGTTATATCATTTCATCGCCGGATACCATCAGCGAAAAGGTAACCTATCAGCAAATTAAAGACTTTATCAGCGAGAGTCCTTTGTGGAGCCATGCGATTGCTGCCCCCAATATGATTGCCGTTGATGGGCCTTATCGCTCAGTGATCAGAGAGCAACATGAGTGGTTATTAACACTGATTCTGCCCGTTTACCGTGACGCGGATTATCAAGGACTCGTTGCGGTAGATATTGGTTTACGCGAACTGCTTAGCCGCATGCCTCATTTAGCATCTCGTTTTGACATGATTGATTTGAATGAGATGGCTATTCCAACGTTTGCCTATCGTCCACACAAGCTCACCAGTGAATATGCAGACTATCATCAGGTGGTATTTTATAAGTTGGATATTCAGTCCGAATTGAGCAATTTTCTTACTGAGAAGAGCGGTAATTTACTGGTCGTTGCTCTGGTGTACCTCTTTCTCACAGGCGTACTTATCTATCTCAATACGCGCTGGGATCGCCAGCATTATGCGCAGCTCGCCGCGCGTGATCCGATGACGGGTTTACTCAATCGACGTGGTATGGAAAGCTTTCTGAAAGGCAAACGCCACAGTCAATATTTAGCCATTGCCGTGTTGGATATCGATGACTTCAAACAGATCAATGATGCTTATGGTCATGATATGGGGGATAGAGTGATCTGCTACATTGGTGAGCAGATTGAAAACCATATTCGTAGCTCAGATGCCGTGGCACGCTTTGGTGGCGAAGAATTTGTGGTTTATGTCACAGCAAAAGAAAAAGAGCAGATCACGAGAATTATGCAGCGCATTTTTGATGCGGTTTGCCGCGAGTCCCCTTTAATACTAGAGCCAGGTTTTACCATCTCTGGTGGGATAGAGGTGGTTGAAAGTACAACCGATCGCAGTTTTGAAGATTTGTTTAAAGCCGCTGATGAAAAGTTGTATGTAGCGAAAACCAGCGGCAAAAATCAGTTGGTTTACTGATCAGTTGATTTACTGATTCGTTGTTTTACTCATTAGACAGGTAGCTCGGCCGCAGCATGATGGAGTTGATCGCGATAGCGATGTAACTGATCAACGATCGGCTCGACTTGAGTCAACGTACGTAACTCACCAAACAGCTCATTAGCCTGAGGGTAGGCGTGGCGCAGATAAGCAAACCACTGCTTAATACGGTTTGGGTAGTATTTGCCTTTGTCACCACGGACTTCAAATTGCGTGTAGCGCAGCAACAAATCCACCACTTCATGCCAAGGCATGGCGGCGTGATTGTGTTTGACCACATTGCCTAAATTCGGCACGTTGAGCGCGCCGCGGCACACCATGAGTGAATCGACACCTGTGGTTTGGATGCAAGCTTGACCATCGGCGTAATTCCACACTTCACCGTTAGCAATCAATGGAATACTGCATTTTTGGCGGATCTGGTCAATGTAATGCCATTTGATTTCGCTGGCCTTGTAGCCTCCGGCTTTGGTGCGCGCGTGCACAGTGAGCTCATCGGCTTTAGCTTACGCAACGGCATCGACAATCTCAAAACAATCTTCCGGATCTTCCCAACCTAAGCGGATTTTCGCCGAAACAGGAATGTGCGCCGGTACTGCGTCACGACACGCTTTGACCACCTGATAAATCAACTCGGGATGCTGCAAAAGAGCCGCGCCACCTTTGCTCTGATTGACCATTTTGGCAGGGCAGCCGAAATTTAGATCGATGCCATAAGCCCCAAGCTCAGCAGCGCGGATCGCGTTTTCGGCCATCCAGTGTGGGTCTTGGCCAAGCAGTTGTACTTTTACCGGAACACCGGACGGAGTTTTAGAACCGTGCCGTAATTCAGGACAGAGGCGATAAAACACATGATCAGGCAGCAGCAGATTCACTACGCGCACAAATTCGGTGACGCAGAAGTCGTAGTCATTGATTTGTGTCAGCATGTCACGCATCAAATGATCTAACACGCCCTCCATCGGGCCTAAAATAACTCGCATAGTGATGAATACCGGCTAGCGCTGAAGAAAAGGGAGCGAGATTGTAGTAGTAGCATCAATAAATGTCACCCATCCTTTCTGATTCAAGTTCAGTGTGACAGCCTGCCACTTCTTTCGCTTTGAGTATATAATGCGGCGCAACTTTCCTTGTCTTAAGTGTTTTCTATGAATTATTCCCTGATCGATCTCAGCGCGATTGAATGCCCTGAGTCGGATCTGTTTATTGAAGGTGTGGTGCTCGCCGCTAATTTTGCGACTCGTCCGCTCGATCCTGAGCAGTGGCTACCCGAGCTGTTTGTCGAGCAACATCAGGCGCTATTACAACCGGTGACCGAGCAAATTCATCTCCAATACCAGCAACTTAAAGGCAATGGGTACGATTTGTTGACGCTGTTGAATGAGCATGCACCCTCGCGTGAGCAAGGTTTGGCAGATTTTTCGGAAGGCTTTATGCAATTATGGCCGCAAGTTGAACCCATGTGGCAGCAAGGCGCATTTGCAGATGGTTCGATCCGCATGCTGCAAGCATTATTGACCACCTTGATGTTGGCGATTGATGAAGCGCAAACCCAAGCGCAAATGCGCGAAGCGGGCTATGAACAAGTTCCTGCGCTCGCCGATTTGATCGAGCAACTGAATTTAATGGTGCACGAAGTCGCGCTTGCGGCGGATGAAGCCATGCTCGGCGCTAAAGCACAAAGTGTGAATCCGTTTAAAGGCATTGGCCGCAATGATGCTTGCCCTTGCGACAGCGGTAAAAAATTCAAACAGTGTTGTGGGCAATAGTTTATTACACATCACTGACACGTTAGAGAAGGCAAACGCTTAGGCTTTTGCTTTATTATCTTCCTCATCGCTAAATTGCTTGGAGCAGAGTCAGCATGAACAAATGGTTAGCCCTGTTATTTTGTAGTTTCTCGGCCATTGCCGCCCCTAAAGATACCTTAAGTGAGCGTTTAGCCATGAGTGAAGGCTTCAGCGCGACCTTTAATCAGCAAGTATTAAGCCCAGAGGGCAAAGTGATCCTGACCGGAAATGGCAAGGTGGATATTGCTCGTCCGAGCCTATTTCGTTGGGAAACCGAAACGCCAGATGAAAACTTACTGGTCTCTGACGGTACAACCTTATGGCATTTCGATCCTTTCGTGGAGCAGGTCACCTTGTACCGCGCCGAAGAAGCCTTAGAGCAGACGCCTTTTGTGCTGCTGACTCGTAATAAAGCCAGCGATTGGGATGCGTACCATGTGGAAGAAAAGGGTGATGTATTTACCCTGACGCCTACCGCGCTGGATTCAAACCAAGGCCGTTTCCAAATCACCATCAGTGAGAAAGGGGTGGTGCAAGGTTTTAAAGTGATTGAGCAAGATGGTCAGCAGAGCGAATTTACCTTTAGTAAGGTGAAACAGCAGAAACCAAACGCTAGCGTATTTAACTACAAAGTGCCGAAAGGCGTGGAAGTTGACGATCAGCGTAACTAAATCAGCACCAAGGAAGCGAGTCGAGTGAGTAATTACAGCTTAGATTTTTCCGGCGACGAAGATTTTCGTCCGTTAGCTGCCCGTATGCGTCCACAAACGGTGGAGCAGTATATTGGTCAGCAACACATCTTAGGGCCGGGAAAACCGCTGCGCCGTGCATTAGAAGCGGGGCATATTCACTCGATGATTCTTTGGGGACCTCCGGGCACCGGAAAAACCACTTTAGCCGAAGTGGCAGCCAACTACGCCAATGCGGAAGTGGAACGCGTATCGGCAGTGACGTCCGGAGTCAAAGAGATCCGTGCCGCGATCGAAAAAGCGCGTGAGAACAAACTCAGTGGTCGACGCACTATTTTGTTTGTCGACGAAGTCCATCGCTTTAATAAATCGCAGCAAGATGCGTTTTTGCCGCATATTGAAGACGGTACGGTCACTTTTATTGGCGCAACCACGGAAAACCCTTCTTTTGAGCTTAATAACGCGCTGCTTTCCCGCGCGCGGGTTTATAAGCTCACCTCACTCAATCAACAAGAAATTCTGCAAGCTCTGCATCAAGCGATTGCCGATACTGAATGCGGGCTTGGCAAAGTGGCGGCGGTATTTGCTGATAATGTTTTAGATCGCCTAGCCGAACTGGTCAATGGCGATGCGCGCATGTCGCTCAATTATCTTGAGCTGCTGTACGACATGGCTCGCGAAGATGATCAGGGACGCAAGCAGATTGATCTGCCTTTATTGGCTGAGGTCGCTGGTGAAAAAGTGTCGCGCTTTGATAACAAGGGCGATATTTGGTATGACCTGATTTCCGCTGTACACAAGTCGATTCGAGGTTCTGATCCCGATGCGGCTCTGTATTGGGCGGCGCGGATGATTTCCGCAGGCTGTGACCCTTTGTATATCGCGCGCCGTCTGCTCGCGATTGCCTCTGAAGATGTTGGTAATGCCGACCCGCGGGGCATGCAAGTGGCGCTTTCTGCATGGGATTGCTTTACCCGCGTGGGGCCTGCAGAAGGCGAGCGCGCGATTGCTCAAGCGATTGTCTACCTCGCCTGCGCACCGAAAAGCAATGCGGTGTACACCGCGTGGAAACAAGCGCTGTCGGATGCGCATAATCTGCCTGAGTTTGAAGTACCGCCGCATCTGCGTAATGCCCCAACGCGATTGATGAAAGATCTCGGTTATGGTGAGGAATACCGTTACGCCCATGATGAACCGGGCGCTTATGCTGCAGGGGAGTGCTATTTCCCACCAGAAATGAGTGGAACTCGCTACTATCAGCCTACTCAACGCGGGCTAGAAACTAAGATTGCTGAAAAGTTAGCGTATCTGGCGGATTTGAACGCAAAAAGCCCACAAAAGCGCTATGAAAAGTAGTGCCTTTTGGTTATCTTTGGCAGGGTAAATTTCAATACGCGTGGCTTTGGCTAAAAAGGAAGCACACGCGCTTTCTCGCAACTCTTAAAGCATAGGATTAGCAATGCTGGATTCTAAATTACTTCGTACTGAGCTGGACGAAACAGCTGCAAAATTGGCACGTCGCGGTTTTAAACTCGACGTGGAGACTATCCGTACTCTTGAAGAACAACGTAAGTCCATTCAAGTAGAAGTTGAGAATTTACAATCCACGCGTAACTCCATCTCCAAGCAAATCGGTCAACTGATGGCGTCTGGCGACAAAGCGGGCGCAGAAGCGGTTAAGCAACAAATCGGCACCTTGGGTGACGATCTGGATGCGAAAAAAGTGGAATTGGATGCGGTTATGGCGCAATTGGATGCGATCACCCAAACCGTGCCTAACATTCCAGACGATGCAGTGCCAAACGGTAAAGACGACAGCGAAAACGTAGAAGTGTCTCGTTGGGGCACCCCAAAAACGTATGATTTTGAAGTGAAAGATCATGTGGATTTGGGTGAAATGGGCGACGGTCTGGATTTCGCAAGCGCAACCAAGATCACGGGTGCGCGTTTTGTGGTGATGAAAGGTCAATTTGCTCGTTTGCACCGTGCTATCGCACAGTTCATGTTGGATCTGCACACCGATCAACACGGCTACACTGAGCTGTATGTGCCTTATCTAGTGAACGCTGAAACGCTGTTCGGTACAGGCCAATTACCAAAATTCGGTCAAGATCTGTTCCACACTGAGCCTCTGACTGAGAAAGCCAGTGATGAAGAGCCACGCCGTCTATCACTGATCCCAACCGCAGAAGTGCCAGTGACCAACTTAGTGCGCGACACCATTTTGGATGAAGCTGAACTGCCTCTGAAAATGACCGCACACACGCCATGCTTCCGTTCTGAAGCCGGTTCTTACGGTCGTGATACTCGTGGTCTGATCCGTATGCACCAGTTTGATAAAGTGGAACTGGTACAAATCACTCGCCCTGAAGATTCTATGGCGGCATTGGAAGAGTTGACTGGCCATGCAGAAAAAGTTCTGCAACTGCTGGAGCTGCCTTACCGCAAAGTGATTCTGTGTACGGGCGACATGGGCTTTGGCTCGTGCAAAACTTACGACTTGGAAGTTTGGGTTCCAGCGCAGAAGACGTACCGTGAAATCTCTTCTTGTTCAAACATGTGGGATTTCCAAGCGCGTCGTATGCAAGCGCGTTTCCGCCGCAAAGGTGAGAAGAAACCTGAGTTGGTGCACACGCTGAACGGCTCTGGTCTGGCGGTGGGTCGTACCATGGTCGCGATTTTGGAAAACTACCAAGAAGCCGATGGTCGCATTGCGATTCCTGCGGTACTGCAAAAGTACATGGGCGGTTTAACCCATATCGGTTAATCCCGTTTTCCTTTAAAGGGAAATTAGCGCTCAAAACGTATAAGAATGAAAAAAGCCGACGTGATGTCGGCTTTTTTATGCTTGTCGTTTGTTGCGCAGCATATTGTCTATTGCTTAAAGCAGTTTGGTTGGCTTAACGCGGCTGCCATTGCATCCACCAGCTTTTGCAGATGTTCAGGTTGACTAATATAGGGTGGCATCAGGTAAATCAACCGACCAAAGGGTCGGATCCAAACCCCATGCTCCACAAAGAGAGCCTGAATCACTTCCATATTGACCGGAAAATGTGTCTCCACCACACCAATCGCGCCTAGCCAACGAGTCTGTTTCACTAGTGAAAAATTATTGAGTTTAGGCAGTTGCTCGGCAAAAAACGCTTCAATATTCGCGACTTGCTGTTGCCAATCCCCTTGCTCAATCAGCGATAAACTCGCACTCGCCACCGCGCAAGCCAGCGGATTGCCCATAAAAGTTGGGCCATGCATAAAGCAGCCTGCTTCCCCCGCACAAACGGTATCGGCCACTTGTTGGGTAGTGAGGGTAGCGGATAGCGTCATGTATCCGCCAGTCAGCGCCTTGCCCACACAGAGAATATCCGGTTGAATTCCCGCATGTTCACAAGCAAAGAGTTTGCCTGTGCGGCCAAAGCCGGTCGCAATCTCATCCAAAATCAGCAGTACACCAAATTCGTCACACAAAGCTCTAACTTGGCGTAAAAACTCGGGGTGATAGATACGCATACCACCAGCCCCTTGCACGATAGGTTCAAGGATTACGGCGGCAATCTGGTGGTGATGTTCAGTCAATTTGTGACGAAAATCGGCAATATCACGCTCATCCCACGCATCAAAAAATCCGCCTTCTGGCGAATTAGCGAAAATATGCTCGGGCAGAAAACCTTTGTACAGGCTATGCATGGAGTTATCTGGATCGGTCACTGACATCGCGGCGAAGGTATCGCCGTGGTAGCCGTGGCGTAGGGTGAGAAACTTTGCTCTCGGTTGACCTTTGCTGTGCCAATACTGCAACGCCATTTTAAGGCTCACTTCCACCGCAACCGAACCTGAATCGGCGAGAAACACTTGCTGTAAATTGTTGGGCGCGAGCTTGAGTAGCTTTTGGCAAAGCTCAATCGCCGGTTGATGAGTTAACCCACCAAACATGATGTGTGACATCTGCTCGATTTGCTGGTGCGCCGCTTGATTGAGTTTGGGGTGATTGTAACCGTGGATCGCTGCCCACCAAGAGGACATGCCGTCAACTAAGCTGCGCCCATCTTCAAGTGTGATCATTACGCCATCGGCTCGGCTTACCGGATAACAGGTCAGAGGTGTCAAGGTCGAAGTGTAGGGATGCCAGATGTGGCAACGGTCGAAGGCTAAATCCATCATCATTCCAAAATTAATAAAAGATTAATTAATAACCACATGTAAACCTTGTGATTTTCTTATTGTTGACAGTCTAACGCCTGTCAGTAGACTAGCCAAGCATAAAACCAATAACCCCAATAAGGATTACACGTGGAAGTTCGTCATAACTGGACGGTCGCTGAGGTCAAAGCGTTACTGGATAAACCTTTTATGGATCTGCTGTTTGAAGCGCAGCAGGTGCATCGTCTTCATCATCCGCACAACCATGTGCAGGTCAGCACGCTGCTGTCGATCAAAACTGGCGCTTGTCCAGAAGATTGCAAATATTGCCCGCAAAGTGCTCACTACCGTACTGATGTAGATAAAGAGCGTTTGATGGAAGTCGAGCGCGTATTGGATGCGGCGCAAAAAGCCAAAAATTCAGGCTCGACCCGTTTTTGTATGGGCGCGGCGTGGAAGAATCCGAAAGAGCGTGATATGCCGCTGCTCAAAGAGATGATCCGCGGCGTGAAGGATATGGGGCTAGAAACCTGCATGACGCTGGGTATGTTGACGCCAGATCAAGCGCAGCAATTGGCGCAAGCGGGGCTGGATTATTACAACCACAACCTTGATACCTCTCCGGAATTTTATGGCAACATCATCACCACACGCACATACCAAGATCGCCTAGATACCTTATCGCACGTGCGTGATGCCGGGATGAAGATCTGCTCGGGGGGCATTATCGGCATGGGCGAAAGCACCAATGACCGCGCTGGGTTATTGGTTGAGCTCGCGAATTTGCCGACTCATCCGGAAAGTGTGCCGATCAACATGCTGGTCAAAGTGAAAGGTACACCACTGGAACAAGTCGATGATGTGGAACCCTTTGATTTTGTGCGTTTGATTGCGGTAGCGCGCATTATGATGCCGAAATCTGCGGTTCGCCTTTCAGCTGGACGCGAGAAGATGAATGAGCAGATGCAGGCGCTGTGCTTTATGGCAGGAGCCAATTCGATTTTCTACGGTTGCAAACTGCTGACCACCCCCAACCCAGCGGAAGACAGCGATATGCTGCTGTTTAAAAAGCTAGGAATTAACCGCGAACAAGTGGCGCAAAAGCCCGATGAAATCACGGAAAATGAGTTGTTGGATAGAGTCGTTGAACGAGTAGCCGCGCGCCCAACCGCCAGCGATTTATTTTATGACGCTGCGCTTTAAGTCGCGGATTGAGCAAGCTCTGAATGAGCGTGAACATTCAGGGCTGACTCGCCGTCTTCAGCTTTTAGATCGAAGCGCACAAGGTGAACTGATTCAGCAAGATCGTACTTACCTGAACTTCTCAAGCAACGATTACCTTGGTTTAGCCAATGATGCTGAGTTAGTGCAGGCTTGGCAAACCGGTCTGGCGCGCTTTGGCGCAGGCAGTGGCGCTTCGCCGATGGTAACTGGTTTTAGCTCCGCTCATGCCGAGTTAGAGCATGAGTTGTGTCACTGGCTTGGTTACGAGCGAGCAGTCTTGTTCAGCTCTGGCTTTAGTGCCAATCAAGCCCTGCTGTTTACTTTGCTCGAAAAAGAGGACTTGCTGCTGCAAGACAAACTCAATCACGCCTCCTTGATGGAAGCGGGTATGTTAAGTCCTGCCACCATGAAACGCTTTAAGCACAATGATACTGAGCATCTTCGCCAATTACTGCATGAGCAGAGCAACAGCTTAGTGGTGACGGAAGGGGTGTTTAGCATGGATGGCGATTGCGCACCCTTGGCGCAAATTGCAACTTTAGTGAAACAGCGCGCTTGGTTGATGGTGGATGATGCGCACGGCATTGGCGTGCTTGGAGAGGATGGGGCAGGGAGCTGCCAAGCGGCAGGGATTCATCCCGAGATTCTGGTCGTTACTTTTGGTAAAGCTTTTGGGTTAGCAGGTGCGGCGGTGTTGTGTGATGCGCACGTTGGTGATTATCTGACGCAATTTGCACGCCACCATGTGTATTCCACCGCTATGCCTCCGGCACAAGCGCATGCTCTGACTCATGCTGCGCGGATGATCCAAAGTCAGTCTTGGCGCAGAGAACAATTGGCTGAGCTGCTGGCGTGTTTTGATGAGCAGTGCCGCAATATTCCGGGTTTTGTGGCAACACAAACGCCCATCAAACCTTGGTTGTTGGGCAGCTCTGATTCCGCATTGAGTGCATCCCACGAGCTCAAGCAGCAAGGGATTTGGGTGAGTGCCATTCGACCACCCACCGTGCCTGTAGGCAGTGCGCGTTTACGTATCACGATAACGGCGGCGCATACCCAAGCGCAGATACGCCGCTTATCGGAGCAGTTAAAACATGTGATGGAGAAGGACACATGAGCATGACAGCCACGGAGCTTTGTGTTGAATTAAAAGACAAAAGTGCGATTGCGCAAGCCTTTGGCAAAGCCGCCGCGCACTATGATCAGCACGCGGCTTTTCAGCGCGATGTCGGATTGCGTTTACTGCAAAAAATGCCCAGTTGTCTGAAGGGGCTGCGAGTATTGGATCTCGGTTGTGGTACCGGTTATTTTTCAGCCTTGCTACGCGAGCGGGGAGCGCAAGTGGTGTGCGCCGATATCTCACACGCCATGCTTGAGCAAGCAAAGCAACGCTGCGGTGATGAAGGCATGAGTTACCAGTTAGCGGATGCCGAGCAACTGCCTTTTGCATCTGCTTGTTTTGACATGGTATTTTCAAGCTTAGCATTACAATGGTGTGAAGATCTGTCGCTGCCGCTGAGCGAAATTCGCCGTGTACTCAAACCACATGGTCAAGCCTTCCTCTCCACCTTGTTAGACGGTTCGCTGTTTGAACTCGAGCAAGCGTGGCGCAGCGTTGATCATCATCGTCATATCAATCAGTTCATTTCCATCAATCAGGTAAAAATTGCGTTAGCGCAAGCCGGATGTTCGCAACATCACTTAGACTTAGCGGCAATTACGGTTTGGTATGAAGCTGCCTTTATGCTGATGCGCGATCTAAAAGGGATCGGCGCCAATCATGTCAGTGGACGTTCAACGGGGCTAATCAGTCGCCGAACGTTGGCAAAAGTGGAATTGGCCTACCAATCATTTCGTAACCAACAGGGTCTTGTGCCTGCCACATATCAGGTTTGTTTAGGGGTTATTCACCGATGAGAAATGCAATTTTTATCGCAGGGACGGATACCGACGTTGGGAAAACAGTCGCTTCGAAAGCGATTCTTCAGGCGCTCGCGACACACAATATCGCTACGATTGGCTATAAGCCAGTCGCAGCGGGGAGTGATAAAACTGAGTTTGGCTATCGCAATTCCGATGCCTTGCATCTGATGAAAGCCGCGACCGTCGATATGCCGTATGAGGACGTCAATCCTTATGCCTTAGTACTTCCCACTTCACCACACATCGCCGCTAAGCATGAAAATGTTACGATTGATTATGCGCTGCTAAGCAATAAGCTCTCGAAACATAAGCAAAATGCAGAGTTAGTCGTGGTAGAAGGTGCGGGAGGTTGGCGAGTTCCTACTTCCGATTCCGATTGTTTATCTACTTGGGTAAAACAAGAGCGTTTACCGGTCATCTTGGTGGTTGGAATTAAACTCGGTTGTCTGAGCCATGCGATTTTGACCGCAGAAGCGATTCGTGCCGATGGGTTAGAGCTAGTCGGCTGGATTGCCAACCGGATTAATCCGGGAACTGAACACTATGCGGAGATCATTGAGCATCTAGAAGGGCGGCTTGGTACACCGAAATTAGGGGAGATCCCTTATATGCCTAAGGCTAAACGTCAAGAGTTAGGCAAGTTCATCCAACTGGATCACTTGTTAGAACCCGACACCGTGGCATAACGACGCTAAATAACAAAAGGCTGCTCAAACATGAGCAGCCTTTTTAGTATCAGACTGTATGGAAGTTGAGTGTGCGAGAGGCTATTTCTCTGCGCTCAAACCCATTAAAGAGTGTTGAGTATCGACGATCTGCTGCTGCAGCGTCTGCTCTTTGGCTTCCAATCCGAGTTGAGTACGAGCTTCTTGTTCACTGATACCTAAATGACAACAAAGTAAATCAATCGCCATTTGGTAGCTATGTGCTTCAGCCATGTGTTTTCCTTTGTTTGTGGTTAAATTCCTTCGACTCACGCACTCTATGCCTTCATTACGGCTATCTCAATACGACCAAAGTCTATACCCTTGTGCCTTCTAGGCTGCTCAGCATTTGCCGAACAGAATCTGGACATTAAATGTTGCAATTTACTACTTAACCTTGTTTTTCAAATGGAAGAACATATGTTGTAAATAAGAACAAACGATGTGTGGTAAAGTCGCGCATCGCAACCGCTGAGAAGTTTCCTTCGGAGATTAAGTCATGAAACGTATATTGTTATTCTTAGCAACCAACCTTGCTGTCGTATTGGTGCTTAGTGTTGTTTTGAATATTGTTTATGCCGTCACGGGCATGCAGCCAGGGAGTTTGTCTGGTCTGTTGGTGATGGCGGCTGTGTTTGGCTTTGGCGGTGCATTTATTTCACTGCTGATGTCAAAAAGTATGGCCCTACGCTCAGTGGGTGGTGTCGTCATTGATACTCCACGCAATGAGATGGAACATTGGCTATTGGAAACGGTACGTCGCCAAGCAAACCAAGCGGGTATCGGTATGCCAACGGTGGCGATTTATGATGCGCCAGACATGAATGCGTTTGCCACGGGTGCAAAGCGTGATGATTCTCTGGTCGCGGTCTCAACGGGATTGCTGCACAACATGACGCGTGATGAGGCCGAAGCTGTGTTGGCGCATGAAGTTAGCCACATTGCTAACGGTGACATGGTCACCATGACGCTGATGCAAGGGGTGGTGAACACCTTCGTGATCTTCTTGTCGCGCTTTATTGCCAATATCGTGGCTTCACGTGATTCGGAAGAAGGTGAAGGTAGCAACATGATGGTCTATTTCGGTGTATCTATGGTGCTTGAATTGGTGTTTGGTTTCTTAGCCAGCTTCATCACCATGTGGTATAGCCGCCACCGTGAGTTCCATGCCGATGCGGGTGCCGCTCAGTTAGTCGGTAAGCACAAGATGATTGCGGCGTTAGAACGCCTGAAAATGGGTCAGGAGTCGCATCTTGAAGGTTCGATGATGGCGTTTGGCATCACAGGTAAACGCTCTCTATCCGAATTAATGATGACTCACCCACCCCTTGAAAAACGTATCGCAGCACTGCGCAATATGTAATCTCTTCCAACCAGCCTTCGGGCTGGTTTTGTTTATCTTGATTGATAGTCTTCTTGAGCTCGTTTTCTTAACGCTCTTTAGTGATCCCTTACATTCTGAGTTTCGTAACATGAAGTATAAAGTTGTACAGAAAAAATCTTGTACAACTTTACAAACTCAACTATGGTTGTAATGCATTATACGAATCTTAAATTTGTATAACTTTAGGGATGAGCATTATGGACGTACAACACGTCGCGCAGTTTTATCAACAATTAGATAAAAGCCAATTACATAGGCTGATTGAAATCTATCATCCTGATGTGGTGTTTGAAGATGCCGCACATCGCATCGAAGGGTTTGACGCCCTTTACCAGTATTTTTTGAATCTTTACCAAAACGTCCATACCTGTACTTTTACCATTCATGAGCAGTATGCGGTCAATGAGGGCGCGTTTTTGGTCTGGACCATGCATTTACGTCACCCAAAATTAGCCAAGGGCGAACAGGTGGATGTGAAAGGCGTGAGCCACTTGCACTTTGCCGAGGGCAAAGTGACCTACCATCGCGATTATTTCGATATGGGGGAAATGCTTTATGAGCAATTGCCTGTGCTTGGGCAAGTTATCCGCGCGATTAAGCGGAGACTAGGACAATGACCGCGGTGTTCATTACCGGTGCGACCTCCGGAATTGGTAAACAACTGGCGTTGGATTATGCCAAACAGGGTTGGCAAGTGATTGCGTGTGGACGTAATCAGTCGGTGTTAGACAGCTTACATACACAATATGCCAACATTTTTCCCTTGGCGTTTGATGTCACCGATCATCCCGGTACAAAAGCGGCATTAGCGCAGCTTCCATGTCAGCCGGAACTCTGGATTTTAAATGCAGGCGATTGTGAGTACATCGACGATGGCAAGATGGATGTCACACTGATGGCACGTGTGTTCAATATCAATGTGCTTGGCGTAGCGGCGGTGATTGAAGGTATACAGCCACATTTGTCCTGTGGTCACCGTGTGGCGATTGTTGGCTCGATTGCCAGTGAGCTGGCCTTGCCGCGAGCAGAAGCTTATGGCGCTTCCAAAGCGGCCGTCGCTTATTTAGCACGAACGCTTCAACTCGATTGGCGTCCACTTGGTATCGAAGTCACCACCATTTTTCCGGGCTTTGTCGCCACACCACTCACGGATCGCAATACTTTTGCCATGCCCATGATCATCACAGTAGAGCGTGCCGCCCAGGAGATCAAAGCTGGCTTGGCGCGCGGTGTGTCACAACTCTATTTCCCTAAACGATTTACTTGGCTGATTCGGTTACTCGGTGCTTTGCCTTATGCATGGCAAGGTCGCTTAGTTCGACGTCTGTTGAAGGCTTAATAAGGATTTTTTGATGAAAATTGCAATCATTGGCTCGGGCATTTCAGGTTTAACCTGTGGTTACTATCTGCACCGTTATCACGATATCACCCTATTCGAAGCCAATGACTACATTGGTGGGCACACTGCGACGGTGGATGTTGAGCTTGCGGGTAAGCCGTACGCAGTGGATACGGGCTTTATCGTTTATAACGACAGAACCTATCCCAATTTCATCAAAATGATGGATGAGATTGGCGTGCAAGGTAAACCGACGCAGATGAGCTTCAGTGTGCGTAATGATGCTAACGGTTTGGAGTACAACGGGCATACCCTGACGACCTTATTCGCTCAAAAACGTAACTGGCTGAATCCAAAGTTTTATCGTTTTATCGCGGAGATTTTACGCTTTAACCGTTTAACGAAAGCGTGCGTCGATAATCAATTGGCGAATGAGCAAACCTTAGGTGATTTTCTGGCTCAGCATCAGTTTTCTGAATACTTCTGTGAAAACTACATTCTACCCATGGGGGCGGCGATTTGGTCTTCCTCTCTGGCGGATATGCGAGCTTTCCCTCTGATGTTTTTCGCGCGCTTTTTCCTAAACCATGGCCTACTGGATGTCACCAATCGTCCACAGTGGTATGTGATCCCCGGCGGTTCGCGCAGTTATATTGCGCCTTTAACCCAAGGATTTGGCGATCGCATCCGCCTCAATAGCGCGGTCACTCAAGTGAAGCGTTTACCAAGTGGGGTAGAGGTTGTGGTCAATGGTCGGAGTGAGCGTTTTGATGAGGTGATTTTTGCTTGCCATAGCGACCAAGCTCTTGCCATGCTCAGTGATGCAAGTTCCACCGAACAACAACTGCTGTCTGCACTCGCTTATCAGGCGAATGAAGTGGTGCTCCATACGGATACTCGTCTGCTGCCCAAACGTAAAGCGGCTTGGGCGGCTTGGAATTACTGGTTGAAAGGTGAAGCCAATCAAGAAACGCGTTTGCCATCTTTGACCTACAACATGAATATTTTGCAGCATATTGAAGCGCCTGAGACGTTCTGCGTCACACTCAATAGTAGTGAGGACATTGATCCGAGCAAGATACTGCGCCGATTTACCTATCATCACCCGGTGTTTTCTCGTCCTGCGATTGAAGCGCAGCAGAAAAAAGCGCAGATCAGCGGTGTCAACCATACTTGGTTTTGTGGCGCATACTGGCATAACGGCTTTCATGAGGATGGGGTACGCAGTGCGCTGGATGTGGTGACCCAATTGGAAGCTTACGCACAGCGCAGTGAGCAAGGAGCGGCCTAATGCCTGTGCCCCAAGATAGCACCGAGTGGCAAAGTTGTTTGATGGTTGGACAAGTCAGACATCGACGTTTTACGCCGGTCGAGCACGCACTCAACTATCCGCTGTTTATGCCTTGTATTGATTTAGATGAATGGCCACAGTTGGCGGATAAAGTGTGGGGATTGGGTGAGCGTTGGTGGCATTGGGCGCGTTTTCGCCGTGAAGATTACCTCGGGCAAGGCCCGCTCAAACAAGCAGTACTTGATAAGATCGAGCAACTGACGGGAGAGCGAATAGAAGGCGGCAGAGTGGTGGCTTTGCTGCACCTGCGCTATCTCGGAATCTATTTTAGCCCAGTCAACTTTTACTACGTCTATGATAGCGAAAAGCGTTGGCGTTATTTGTTGGCTGAAGTCAGCAATACCCCGTGGAATGAGCGCCACTACTATGCGGTTCCAGCACAAGCAGCATTAACCTCAGAAGAGGCTGCCGTGATTGAATGGCAGCATGCGAAAGCGTTTCATGTTTCGCCATTCAATCCCATCGAACAGAGATACTGCTGGAAAATTAAACCCTTAACTCGCGCGCTGATGATCCATCTTGAGTGTCATCGTAGTAATAAAGAGTTTGATGCTACCTTAGCGATGCAGGCTGAACCCTTGAGCGCAAGCAATTTATTACCTCGATTGATCAAAACGCCGATCATGGCAGTAAAAGTGGTATTGGGCATTTATTGGCACGCTTTCAAATTGTGGCGCAAAGGTGCCCCGTTTTATGCGCACCCAGACCAAACTCAGAACAATAATAAGGAGCAACCTCATGTTAAATAGCTCGTCGATGGAAATATCCCGCTCTCTCACCAGTTGGCAGAAAGGTGCCCGCAGTATTATTCACCGTGCATTACAGTATCTCGAAGGCAATTTAACAGTGATAGAACATTTCCCCGATCAAACCCAAACCACGCATGAACAATTTGGCCAAGATAAGCCCGATGCCATTCATGCCGTGATTGAAATTAAACACCCGGATTTTTACAGCCGAGTATTGAAGGGCGGGAGTATTGCTGCCGCAGAAGCTTACATGGAAGGGTGGTGGGAAAGCCCTAATCTGACGGCCTTGATGCAGTTGATGGCTGCCAACCTCGGTACGCTGGATAAGCTAGAAAGTCAAAGTAGTCCTGTGACTCAATGGTTAAACCGTTTCACTCACTGGCTCAAACGCAACACCATAGATCAAGCCAAAGATAATATTCACCAGCACTATGATTTGGGGAATGAGCTTTATCAACTGTTCCTCGATGAAGAGATGCTTTACTCCAGCGCGCTGTTTACCCAACCTGAGCTCTCACTAGAGCAGGCGCAGCAAGCCAAAATGCAGCGTTTGTGTGAGCAACTACAACTGAAACCGACCGATCACGTGTTAGAAATTGGTACGGGGTGGGGCGCGATGGCGATTTACATGGCGCAGCACTATGGCTGTAAGGTCACCACCACCACCATTTCGGAAGAGCAGTATGCTTACGCACAGCAAAAAATTACGGCACTTGGGCTAAATAACCAAATTACCCTGCTCAAACAAGATTACCGTTTGCTGAGCGGTCAGTATGACAAGTTGGTATCGATTGAAATGATTGAAGCGGTGGGTAAGGCCTACTTGCCGACGTTTTTGAGCCAATGTTATGCGTTACTGAAGCCGCGCGGCAAAATGGCGATTCAGGCAATCACCATTGCCGATCAGCGTTATGAAAGCTACAGCAATAACGTGGACTTTATTCAGAAATACATTTTCCCCGGCGGTTTTTTGCCTTCGATCAGTGTGTTGACCGAATTAGCCACCAAACGAACTGGGTTGGTGTTGCGTAACTTGCATGACATCGGCATAGATTACGCACTGACGTTGCAACACTGGCGTGACCGATTTGAGCAGCAATTGCCGAAAGTACGTGATCTTGGGTATGACGAACGTTTCATCCGTATGTGGCGTTATTACTTTTGTTACTGCGAAGGTGGCTTTTTAGCCCGTAGCATCAGTACCGTGCACATGACTTTTGAACGAGATTAATCATGGCGTTAGTGGCGATATCATTATGGTTTGACCTGCTCTGGGCACTGGCTGTCTTGGGGCAGCAAACCTGGTTATGGCTCACCACATTACTGGTGGTTGCCACCTATGGCTTAACGGCAATCCAGCGCCATCCGCTGTTTGAAAAAATGGTTTGGATGGCGGTGGTTGGCATCATGATAGACAGCAGCAATATGCTGCTTGGGTTACTCACCTTTGCCGACGATCAATTTCCACTTTGGTTGGTGGCACTCTGGTTTGCGTTTACTTGGTATGCAGGCCACTTACTGCCGCAGCTTAACCAATATTCCCATACTCTTCTGTGTCTCGCCGGAGGCGTTTTGGGAAGTTTAAGTTATTGGTTTGGTTACCGAATGGGCGCGGTTGGTTGGGAATACCCCACCTTTATCGTCATGTTGGCACTGTTTTTGGAATGGATAGGTATCACTTGGTTACTGTTGAAGGTAATGAGGCATGAAAAAAGGACTTATAACCCTATTCGTTTTGCTCGCGAGCGGACTTGGTTACGCCGCCGTCGCTAATGCGGCGCAAGCGGAGCATAAAACTTTCCAGCGATGGGCAGAATGGCCAGTTGTTGGGCAGGCCACCCTTTCATGGCTGTGGCTGGATATCTACTCCTCGCAGTTGCGAGCGCCTGATGGCCTGTATCATGAGTCGCAAGATGTCTCGCCACATCCTGTTGCTCTTGAGATCCGTTATTTGCGCGATATCAGCAGTAAACAGTTGGTGGATGCTACTGAGGATCAGTGGCGAAAACTGGGATTCACCGCACCGCAAACCCAAGCGTGGTTGAAGCAACTGCAGCAAATACTGCCGGATGTCGCGACGGGAGATCGCCTAGTGTATGTCTCTGATGGGCAGCGCGGAGAGTTTTTCTTTAGTCGCCAACAACAGACGGAACGTTCGGTAGGCCGCATTGATGATGAAGCGTTTAATGATGCTTTTCTCTCCATTTGGCTGTCGCCGCAAACGGAATATTTAACCTTGCGTAATCAATTGATAGGAATGAATCGACCATGAGATTGGCTAAATGTTGGCTATTACTGCTCTGTATCTGGCTTAGTGGATGTTCGGCAGAGATTGATGATTATCGTGCGACGACGCCTAAGTTTGATCTCTTCAATTACTTTGTCGGAACGACACATGCGTGGGGTATGGTGCAAGACTATACCGAGAAGCAGACGCGCCGTTTTGAGGTGGTAATTGAAGGTCGGATTGAGAATAACCAACTGATTTTAGTCGAAGACTTCGTGTTTGATGATGGGGAAAAGGATCAACGGATCTGGACGATTAACCGAACGGCTGATGATGCGTACGAAGGACGAGCGGATGACATTGTTGGAACGGCTCGCGGTAAAGAAGTGGGTAATGCACTGCAGTGGCAATACGATTTTGTGTTGAAACTCGACAGCGGCGATGTGCAAGTACACTTCGATGACTGGCTGTATCGACAAGATGACAAGCGGGTATTTAATTTAACCAAAATTCGCAAATTTGGTCTTGAAGTCGGTCGGATTACTCTGTTTTTTGAAAAGCAGGAGTGAAACGGTCTGGTATAAACCAAGTCGATAAGTCGTCGATAAGTAAAAGGGGAGCCGTTGCTCCCCTTAGTCATTTGGTCTCTCTTGTCGAGATTACAGCTTGTCCGTCAGCTCAATCGCGTAGCCAATATAGCTGGCTGGTGTCATGGCTTTCAAGCGAGTTTTCTCTTCCGCTGGCAGTGCTAAACCATCAATGAATTGACGCATCGCTTCGCCATCTACTCGCTTACCACGAGTCAGTTCTTTGAGCTTCTCATATGGCTTTTCAATGCCGTAGCGGCGCATCACAGTTTGGATTGGCTCTGCCAGAACTTCCCAGTTGTGATCCAGTTCTGCAAGTAGTGCGTCACGGTTCACTTCCAGCTTGCTGATGCCTTTCAAAGTTGAGGTATAAGCGATGATGGCATAGCCGACACCCACACCGAGGTTACGCAGCACGGTAGAATCCGTTAGGTCACGTTGCCAACGAGAGATAGGCAGCTTTTGCGCTAAATGGGTAAATACCGCATTCGCCAGACCCAAGTTACCTTCTGAGTTTTCAAAGTCGATTGGGTTGACTTTGTGTGGCATGGTAGAAGAACCAATTTCACCCGCGATGGTTCTTTGTTTGAAGTGGCCCAGGGCAATGTAACCCCAAACATCACGATCAAAATCGATCAAGATGGTGTTAAAACGTGCCACCGCTTCAAACAGCTCAGCAATGTAATCATGCGGCTCGATTTGCGTGGTGTACGGGTTCCAATCTACGCCCAAAGATTCAGTGATGAACTCTTCGCTGAATTTATGCCAATCTACCGTTGGGTAAGCAGAAAGGTGCGCGTTGTAGTTACCCACCGCACCGTTGATTTTGGCTAGGATTTCTACGTTAGCGATCTGCTTGTATTGGCGCTCCATGCGGTAGGCCACGTTCGCCATCTCTTTACCCATGGTCGATGGAGAGGCTGGCTGACCGTGAGTACGAGAAAGCAGCGGAATATCGCGGTACTCTTCGGCCAGTTTGCGAATTGCGTCAATCACGTTGCGAATTTCAGGCAGGATCACCGTGTCACGCGCTTCTTTGAGCATCAACGCATGTGAAGTGTTGTTGATGTCTTCGGAAGTACAAGCAAAGTGAATGAACTCGTTGACGGCATGCAGCTCAGGCATGGCCGCTACTTTCTCTTTCAGGAAGTATTCCACGGCTTTTACATCGTGGTTGGTGGTGCGTTCAATCTCTTTGATACGGAGTGCATCCGCCTCATTGAAGTTGGCGGCAATCGCATCAAGGAATTGATTCGCTTCGGCACTGAATGCAGGCACTTCTGCGATCTCAGCAGTGGCGGCTAGCTTTTGTAGCCAGCGAATTTCAACGATAGTGCGGTACTTTAGGAGACCAAACTCACTGAAGATACTGCGTAACGCAATCGTTTTACTTCCGTAGCGGCCATCTACCGGTGAAACAGCAGTCAATGCTGACAGTTCCATGTTCTTCTCCTGAATATTGAGTTAAAGGTGTGAGTAATTCGAGTGGGTAGTCATCACTTAGATTCGCGCTAACAAAATCTGCGCTTGTTCGATCATCTTTTTACGACCGAAAATCAGGTGACGACGGCGTCCACCAACCTGACGCCACAATACGGCGCAGCGGATCCCTGACAGGAGTAGGGCGCGCACTTTGTGCTGGTTAGCGGTTTGCTGTAATACGGCTGGAGTGCCAGTCACTTGAATGCGCGGGCCAATTGGGCTAATCACATCAAGGTAAATGCTGGCGAGGTTACTGATCATTTGATCATCAAATAAGTCAAAATGGTCAAGCTGACGCTCAATCATTTGAATGCGGTCACCGAGTTGGCTCATGGCATCGCGGCGACCACTTAATTTACGCTCAAGCGCCATTAGGCTGATCAGGTAACGGGTGATTTCGCTACCTGATGGCGTGCTGTCAATCCCTTTGACCAAGCACTCTAAGCCGAGCTTGAGCTGACTTTCGTGACCGAAAACTTCAAGCGTGTTACTTGGATTGGTACAAGTAATCGCTTTGAGCGACGTTTCAAACGCATCAGAATCACAGTACCCATTTTTGGCGACTTGCTGCACAAGTGCCACTGCCTGACAAATGCCAGCGAAAGCGATGGTACGGTCGTAAATTGCGTTAGCCACGTAAATCTCCTAAAAATTGACTTTAAATGCGCTCTTCAATAATGCCGCCACCAAGGCAGATTTCACCTTGATAAAAGACGGCGGATTGTCCCGGAGTCACGGCCACTTGTGGCTCGTCAAACATCACCTTGATGCGGTCATCACTCAGGGGAATGATGGTACAAGCGATGTCACTTTGACGATAACGCGTCTTCACGCTGCAACGTACAGGTTCTGTGATGGGGGTGCGATCAACCCAATGTAACTGAGCCGCCACCAAACCATGCGATTTGAGTAGGGGATGATCCGCGCCTTGTACCGCGATGAGTACGTTGCGTTTGAGATCTTTATCCGCCACATACCATGGCTGTTCGCTGCTCTCTTTCATACCACCAATGTGCAGACCTTTACGCTGTCCGAGAGTGTGGTACATCAAGCCTTGGTGCTCACCAATCACTTTGCCTTCCGGGGTTTCAATTTTACCCGGTTGGGCTGGCAAATAGCGAGATAAGAAGTCGGTAAATTTGCGTTCACCGATAAAACAAATACCGGTTGAATCTTTCTTCTTCGCGGTAATTAAGCCTTGTTCTTCGGCAATGCGGCGTACTTCAGGTTTTTCTAGTTCACCTACTGGGAATAGGGTACGCGCCACTTGCTCATGACTCAGAGTATAAAGGAAGTAGCTTTGGTCTTTATTACCGTCTAAACCGCGCAGCATTTGCGGTTTTTCGCCATTCTGCGGGAAGGTGCGACGCACATAGTGCCCCATAGCAATGTAGTCCGCATCCAGCACTTCATCAGCAAATTCTAAGAAGGCTTTAAATTTGATCTCTTTATTACACAAAATATCTGGGTTAGGAGTACGTCCCGCCTTATATTCCGCGAGGAAGTATTCAAATACGTTATCCCAGTATTCTGCTGCGAAGTTAATGGTATGAAGTGGGATGCCGAGTTTGTCACACACCGCCTGAGCATCTGCTAAATCTTCTGCCGCAGTACAATACTCTTCGTTATCGTCTTCTTCCCAGTTTTTCATAAACAGGCCTTCCACTTGGTAACCCTGTTGCTTGAGAAGATAGGCTGAAACAGAGGAATCAACCCCTCCAGACATACCGACAATCACTTTCTTTTGGCTGTTTGCGCTGTGCTCTACAGACATCACTTATCTACCACTTGAGGAACTTGGACGGGGATTCTAACAGAAAGAATTTTTCGAGGACAGATCCGAGACGCTAATCACACTTCCCCGAACCTAAACGCTATGTTGCTAACCTATTGAATCACTTGTGCTCCAAGCGCTAAGAGAAGAGCGCGAAATAAAATCCTCAGCGTGCAAACGTTTGCTTTTTTTCCTTTATTGCTGCACTAAAAGGTGCGCGGTAGAATCGGCGCTCCTTTCATCCTTGAACCCAAGTAACCTTTATGAAATTTCCTGGCCAACGCAAATCTAAGCATTATTTTCCGGTTCACGCGCGTGATCCTCTGGTCATTCAAGCGCAAGAAAATAAGAAGATGTCGCGCACCCACATTATCGGTATTGATCAAACCCTAGTGGATATTGAGGCCAAAGTCGATTCAGATTTGATTGAACGTTATGGTTTAAGTAAAGGACACTCATTGGTCATTGATGATCATGCTGCAGAAGCGTTATACAACGAATTAAAAGAGCAGCGTTTGATTACCAATGAATATGCAGGTGGAACCATAGGGAATACGCTGCATAATTACTCCGTGCTTGCGGATGATCGCTCCACGCTACTGGGTGTGATGAGCCAAGATATTAAAATTGGCAGTTACGGTTATCGCTATCTGTGTAACACTTCTAGCCGCATGGATCTCAACTATCTGCAAGGTGTAGATGGCGCGATTGGCCGCTGCTTTGCCTTAATTACCGAAGATGGTGAACGTACTTTCGCGATCAGCGAAGGTCAAATGAACCAATTACGCCCAGACAGTATTCCTGAAAAAATATTTGCTAGTGCCTCTGCATTAGTGATCACGGCTTATTTAGTTCGTTGTAAAGAAGGCGATCCAATGCCGGAAGCAACAATGCGTGCCATTGAATATGCCAAAAAATATGATGTGCCTGTGGTATTAACCCTAGGTACTAAATTTGTTATTCAAGATGATCCGAAATTCTGGCAAGAATTTTTACGTGATCATGTCACTGTGGTGGCAATGAATGAAGATGAAGCATTAGCTTTAACAGGAGAAAGCGATCCGCTCGCAGCCTCAGATAAAGCGTTAGATTGGGTTGATTTAGTACTGTGTACTGCAGGCCCAGTCGGTTTATTTATGGCGGGTTACACCGAAGATTCCGCTAAACGTGAAACGTCATTACCGTTATTACCGGGATCGGTCCCAGAATTTAACCGCTATGAATTTAGCCGCCCTGCCCGTAAAGAGAGTTGTATAAATCCTATTCGTGTTTATTCACATATTTCACCGTATATAGGCGGTCCAGAGAAGATAAAAAATACCAATGGTGCTGGAGACGCAGCATTATCCGCTCTACTGCATGATATGGCGGCTAATAAATACCATAAAGAAAACGTCCCTAACTCAAGTAAGCATCAACATGAGTTTTTAACCTATTCTTCTTTCTCTCAAGTTTGCAAATACTCTAACCGTGCAAGTTATGAAGTATTGGCGCAGCACTCACCACGTCTTTCACGTGGTCTTCCTGAGCGAGAAGATAGCCTTGAAGAGGCTTATTGGGAAAGATAACAAAAAGGCTCCTTCGGGAGCTGATAAGAGACTAGAAAAATGAACAAAAAGAAAGATAGGGATTTGGCGGGAAATTTTGGGATCATTCGGGATCTAAAATAGAGAGAAGATCTAGGAACGGCGCGGGGGTTGAGGGGGGGAGCTTCAAACCCCGCTTTGTATTTTGGCTTTTGAGCAATTCTTTTGTGTTTTGAGCAATCCTCTTTAAAAGTTCACTTTAAGACTATTGAAATGAGCATTAGAGCGCACATCGCAAAAAGGCTTTAAAACCGCTTTAAACCTTTAAATCAATCTCCGATGTCTTTGGCGATGTGAACTACCTGACCAACCACATCAAACTGGTGCTGTTCATGC
>NZ_JHXR01000009.1 GCF_000621645.1 Vibrio cholerae ATCC 14035
CCATAGCGATCAAGGCAGTCATTATACTAGCCGTAAATACCGTCAATTACTGTGGCGCTTTCAAATAAAACAGAGTTTATCTCGCCGAGGAAACTGTTGGGATAATGCGCCGATAGAGCGCTTCTTTAGAAGTCTGAAGACGGAATGGGTGCCAACTGTGGGTTATCGTAGCTTCGCTGAGGCTCAACAAGAGATCACCCGCTACATTATCGGATATTACTGCCAACTCAGGCCACATCAGTATAACGGTGGTCTAACTCCCAATGAATCAGAACGATTATATTGGGAAAACTCTAAAACCGTGGCCAATTTTAGTTGACCACTACAGCTAATAGTTTGGCAGAGACTGTGGGAGGTTACGGAAATCTAGCAAAAATTCTGGCTTCAATTTACGCCATTAACAAAATGCTGCGAATAGGCTCACCCCTTCTCAAAGGTGGAGCCATGATTGGAGATATGGTTCTTGGCGGAAAGAAAGGGGCTGCGGGAGCTGGTTCGTTGAGTGCTTTAGGCGCAACTCCAGTCTATGTCGTGAATATGCCTAATGGCGGTCTTGGTGGTCCTGACGTAAACTTTCCAGATAACAAAAAGCCCAATAAATCACTCTTTAATGCAAGTAATTTAGCAAATATTCCATTGATTGGATGGGCTTCTTACGAACTAGCAGATCTAACTGATAGTGTGTTGTCATCCAATTTTGACGGCTATAGAGAGGCTGATGCAAAGTTCACTACGAAGATGAAAGCATTTTTTGGTGATAAGGAGGCTCAAGCTCAAGATGTTCAATATTATGGAGCTGACCCTGCAAAGTATGAAGTCAAGCCAATGTCTCCCCCCGAATACATGACAGGCGGGTATAATAGGAGTCCGATATCAACTCCTAGTTCTTATCTTGCAGCTCAAGCAGGAGAGATGAAATTAAAAGTAGAGGTTTCGGACGATAGGGTAAAAGTGACGCCTACTTACCTTCCAAAAGGATTTTCTGTAGATCCAGATACTGGTATCAACTAGGTGAAAACTATCGATAAAATGAAATCGCCATCTCATACTATGGGATTCTCTGAATTTTATTTATCTTGAAATTTTAAGCGTTTTATCTTGGCGCGCTACAAATAGTTTGGATCTCGACAGTTGAGGACTATTCGCTCTGCCTCTTGTGGGATGTCAAAACGGCGAAGTATCGCGCTCAACGCATGACAAAAGCTGTCAGCTAACTGGATCGTTTGATAGCTTTCCACAATCATAGCCAGCCCCTTTCTGCAAATGACACACTGCTTTTGCCAACGACCACATGGTCTAGCACACGAATATCTACCAGTGATAAGGCGTCTTTTAAGCGCTGAGTAATACGCCTATCGGCTTGTGAAGGCTCAGGATCGCCAGAGGGGTGGTTATGGGCAAAGATCACCGCTGCTGCGTTAACGTTTAGTGCCTCCTTTAATACCTCTCTTGGGTAGACACTGGCGGCATCGACCGTACCGCGAAATAGCTCCTTAAATTCAATTAGCCGATGCTGGTTATCCAAAAACAGTACGGCAAAGATTTCGTGCTCATATCCAGCAAGTTTACAGCGTAAGTATTCCGTGGTGTTTTCCGTACGTGCAAAGGTTTCACCGCGCACATAACGCTGTTCAAGGATCTCTGCTGCTTCTTCCAGTACTCGATGCTCATAAGCTCGTTGCGAGAGTAGATAGCGGTGGCGAGGGAAATGAGTCATAGCCTGCTCCTTAACAATAGTGGGAAGGTTCACAGTGATGACATATATCTAAATTGGCTTTGAATATAGGTAAGGGACTGATTTAACTATTTTTTACAGAGTCAGTTCATCCCATGGGACAACAAGACATAGGAGAACATCCCATGAGATTTCTGAAACTAAAAGAAGTAATGGAAAAGACCGCACTAAGCCGTTCAGCAATTTACCGAAAAATGAATGATGGCGAGTTTCCACAGTCGGTGAGCTTGGGAGAAAGGGCTATTGCCTGGGTGGAAAGCGAAGTGGATGAGTGGATGGACTTTTGTCTTAAACAGCGATGATGGCGTGATTATACATGCGTCATGTACTATAGCTGAGAGTGTAAGGTGCCTGATTTGTCAATTTGAGTACTGGTTTGAAACGGTGACGAGAAATAAGCTGATAGCATCATTTGATGTGCTATCAGCTTTAACACGTTAAGCTGCTCTTAGTTTTGCGATAAGGTCAGCTTCTGTTTTAGCAATGTGATAGGCATACGAAGAATTCGCATATTTGAATTATCCGTTTCAACAATGACAATCGCATTTTCCGAATCCAATTGATAAATATCAGAATATGCCGATGCACCATTAACAAGTTGAATTGGTCCTTTCCATGTCACCCCTTCATCGAAGCTAAACCATAAGCCTAGATTTTGCCTGCCATTTGTCCCCGCAGGGTTTCCTTGTGGGTTAGTAAAGAGTAAGAAATGGCTACCGTCACTTTGCTCGAACCGAGTAATAGAAGCATCAACGGTACCAGTACTGATATTGCTAAAGACGTTAGCGTTGTTAGCCTCAAGTAGGCTCCACGTGATTCCACCATCTTTACTCAAAAATTGCTGGCGTGGGCTATAGTTCACACCATTAACGATTTGGTTAAAATCAAGGCGTGCAGTAAGGAGTAGATCACCGTTTTGGAGTTCAACCATATCAGCTTCACTAGGTTCGAGAGTTTCTAGGATACTCGAACTCTTCCAGCGAAAGGGGATAGGGAGTGTTGAACCGGTTTGCCAGTTTGAACCGCCATCATCACTGTAAATAGACATGACGTTCAAGAAGAAACGATCAAGCACAATCGCTGGGTAGATCAAGCGGCCGTTTTGGCTGCCACTGATATTTTGTTGTCGAGTAAGGGTGATGCCATGACCCGGTCCTGGGTTGACACTGGCATTTCCATACAAACTCATGGTGTTGCCCGTTTTAATTTTTGTCCAACCAAGCTTTTCAAGGTCTTTCTCTACTTCAGGGGTTTGCTGTGCTAAATAGAAAGCATCAAACTCCACGAGGTTATGGCCTTGCTGTGTGAGAACAATTTTTTGCACATGCAGTCTGCCGTCAATTTGGGCATCCGCATTACCAAACTGAATGTTGTTCTCCTGCGATACTTCGCCAGCCCAAGTTGTGATTTGCTGACCATCCACGAATAACGTTGTGGTGTGGTTTAACGCCGAATATTGAAGTTCGTAGTCATGGAAAGAGTGTACCTTTGCGTGTTCAGATTGCAGGATAATCGGAGCACTAACACCGTTTAGATTAGCGACTAGACCACCTGATTCATCAATACTCAGTGTGACAACATATTTTCGGCTACCATCGGCAACTTGTATCTGGTTCGCTGCACCATCAACAATTCGGATCTTAGCGTTTGATTGCCAGTCTTGCTGGCTATTTAGGCTGGTATTTCGGCGATACAGCTCTGAACCACCCCAACCAGCGATTTGGAAACTGCGTTCTTTCACCTGATCGGTAACATCGATAGGCGCTTGCCAGTTCCCTGATGCAACATCATAGACGCTGTAAAAAATACCGTTTGGCATCCATGGTTTTATTCGATCTCCGTTTTGAGCGGCATCGGTCGGCCATCGAGCATAAGAGACAAGAACCGTATTGGAGGAAGGATCATAGATAGGCCGAGGATCGGAGAAATCAAACTCATCACTGACATTGATTTGCTCAGTGAGGTTGAGCTCGGTATCCCAAGTTATACCGCCATCTCGTGAGGTACGAGTGATTATGTCATTGGTATTACTCAGAGCACCGGGATCTCCTCCCCCCACACGTTTCTCTGCAAATGCGGTTACCACCCCTGGTGTTACGCTACTTGCTACAATGGACGGTATACGGTCTGGGCCTCTGAAGATGACGTCGCCTTGAATTTCAAACTTAATATCACGATAAGCGGCGACACCATCCGTATTTGATGAGCCATTCCCCCATACGATCATATTTTGTTTTGATGCAGTCGGCTGGATGTTGTCACGAATGAGTTTGCCATCGAAGTAAAAGCTAGCGGATGGGTTACTTCCAGGAAGGAATACCAATTCAAATTTATGATATTCCGTTGCTGCTGTGCCGGTTGCCAAAACGGTGCGTCCAGTTTGCCCTTCAAACTCAACAACTAAGTTACCACTGCTATCTAATGAAATGATGGGTAAGACACGCTGAGTGCCGTTGGCGTAGTAGTTTGTGATCATTCCACCACTGAGCACTTTCATTTCTGTCGTCATTCGCCAACCGAAACTTGATGCTTGGGCATGTTGATTAGTAGAGAGAGAATATGTCCATTGAGCTCTCCCTCCAATACCTTGCACCAACCAAGCGGGCATTCCATCTGCATTGGTTAAAACGCCGCTGCCATTATTCGTGTTGTCTTGCATCCATCCCTGTTTGGCTGGACTGTCAAACTCAGTGTCACCCGTTGCGTTATAGTCAAAAAGTGCGGCGTTTGAGCTTGTCGCCATACCGAACATTGCAAGCATTAAAGCGGTTTTCTTTACGTTTTTGAAACGCATATCTACTCCCTTTATATTAGAATCTGTTTCCTTGTGAATCGATGCTCTTCTTCGTTGTGAAGTCATCTTGATTGACAAGTCTCCATCGAATGTAAGGCTTGGAAACGTTCACATTTCCAGTTGTAGATTCTCATTAAAAAATATTTTCTTCATGAACTGCGATCGCAAAAAAAATAATTTCCATAAATGTTTTTGTGTGTTGTTTAATCGATGAGACATCAACACGTTGCAGTTATGTTCGTACTTAGATGTGTGTAGTTGGGTTAGAGGAGGCTACTGAAGTAGGAATAGAAGCGACGGAAGTACAGTTAATGCCTAAAGGCATATAGATTTTTTGGGAAGAGCTATTCCAATGATCTCTGCTGAACATTGGAATAGTGAACGATCTGGTCAATAACGGATAGGCATGTTTGATCGATAGCTCAGTTGTAGAGCACGCCTTCACTGACTACAGCCAAGCTTTCATATTTGGAGTTTAATACAGTGGCGGCGGCTCGATAATTGGGTTTTAGTTGCCCTAAATCATCACATTGAATTGCTTGAGCCGGATAAGACGAGGCCATTTTTAATGCTTCATCTTCCGCGATTCCCCAACGAATAACATTGGCAACCGATTCATCCATCCCGATGTGTGCTCCCGCAAGATTGCCTCTGCTATTAATCAGTTTATTATCGATGACGCGAATGGTTTCCCCATCCAATTCAAACTGGCTAGTCACACTGCCAAGGCTAGCCATGGCATCGGTAACAATAAGAAGTTTGTCTTTAGGTTTGATTCGCTTAGCGAGTAAAAAACTTTGTGGATGGACATGAATTCCATCAGTTATTACTGAACACCAAGCATGATCGGTATTCAATGCTGTACCGACAACTCCGGGTTCACGACTCTCAAAAGGCGACATGGCATTAAATAAGTGGGTAAATCCATCAATGAGAGCTAACTTCTCAGTGGTTAATTGGGCTGTAGTGGCATTACTGTGACCACACGAGAGAGTAACATGATGATCCTTTAACCACTTTAGTGAGTCGATGGAGAGGTTTTCAGCCGCGACCGTTACAAGAACTTTGCCTTTGGTTGGCCAGTGAAACTGTGAAAGTTGTTCGGGTGTCGGGGAATAGAACAGATCTGGGTTATGAGCGCCTTTCTTTTCTGGGTTTAACCAAGGCCCCTCTAAGTGAATACCCAACACACCCGAGACTTGATTTTCGATTGCAGATTGAATGGCATCAAGTGCACGGTTGATGTGTTCCGGTGTTGCACTGATTAAGGTTGGAAGCAGATAGGCGGTGCCGTGAGTTCTGTGTGCTCGGCAGATCGAATCAATACCCGCAAGAGTCATGTCATTATTGAACATGACATCGCCACCGCCATTAACTTGTAAGTCAATGAATCCTGGAGCGATCAATGCACCATCAAAATGTTGATGCTCAATATCCTCCGTCAGAGACTCAATAGGAACAATGGAGTGAATGTGTGAACCTTCCCAAACCATTGCCGCATTCTCGTAATACTGAATTCCATCAAAAAGCCGTGTGGCTGAAATTGCCTTTAATGCCATCGTTTACTCCTTAAACTGAAATGCTGCTCCGAGTAGGCAAGCATCATAATCGCCATGAGCAGGAGTGACAGGGATGTGAAATACGGATGGCCTAGATTGAATAGCTTTGTTGAGGCGTTCAAGGTAGCCCTCTGCGAGACCAATTCCACCACCCAAAACAATAATATCCAGATCTAAGCATGCTTTAAGATTACAGCATAATGTGGCTACTGCTTGCACACTGCGATTGATGATCGCTTCTGCTTTCGGGTTGAACGCTGCTTGCTTAAATAACTCAACATTGCTCATTGTCTCGGTAAAAGTGGCTTCGCTCTCTTTTTGAATCGCGTTACCTGAAGCCATGGACTCAACACAACCTCGCTGACCACATCCGCATAATGGACCTTCAATGGCCACCGACATGTGACCTATGTGTCCCGCTAAACCGCTGTTTCCTTTGTGAAGCTTGCCATCAATGATGATTCCGCCACCAACCCCTGTTGAAACCGTAATAAAAGCCATATTTAAGCTAGGATTTTTTAACTGCACAAATTCAAACCATGCCGCGGCCTGTGCATCATTAAGAATGGAGACTGGTTTATTAGTGAGTTGTTCTAGCGTTTGAGCTAATGGAAAAGGTACAGGGAAATTAAGAGTCTCTGGATTTATCGATGTGATGCCTTCTGGCGTTACATAACCTGTTGTTGATACGCCTACATAATCGATAGAAGGGAGCCATTCAGTGACCTTTTCGAGAATCGCTTGAACAAACTTGGTGACGTCCTGCACCACAGGCGTTGCTATCTGGTAACGCTGTATGATCGTACCTTCTTCTACAATCGCTAATGCTATTTTTGTTCCGCCGATATCGATGGCTAGTGTGCGCATTTCCTTTCTCCCGCAACTTGGGTTGCGTTATTGAACCATTGAGTAACCACTTCTAATCGAGTCAATGCAGAACCAACCGTTACGGCAACCGCACCAGACTCAATAGCTTTCGCTGCTAACTCAGGCGTATTGTATCGACCTTCCGCCATGGTAAAAAAGCCGGCTTCAGAAAACGCTTTCACAAGTTGGAAATCTGGAACCGTGGGCTCAATATCTCCGACATAGCCTGACAGTGTTGATCCAACAATTTCAACACCTTGTGAGTTAGCCCATAATCCATCCTCGAATGTGGAGCAATCGGCCATCGCAAAACATCCCGTGTTTTTGATTGCTTGCGCAATACGTTCTCGACTTTCAGGGCGTGTTCTATCGGTGGCATCAAAAGCAATGACCGTTGCGCCAGCATTTGCTAAGCCATCAACATCTGAAACAAAAGGAGTGATTCGAATTGGGCTATCAGGCAAGTCACGCTTAACGATACCTATAATCGGAATTGTTACTGCGGCGGATACAGCAGCCACGTTATTCACACCTTCAATGCGCAGCGCTTTTGCACCCGCTTGTTCGACGGCGATCGCCATCGCCACAATGAAATCTGTTTTATCGAGTGGGCTGCCTGTTACAGGTTGTATGGAAACGACAGTTTGGCCGTTTAAAAATCGCTTTAACTCTTCGATATTCAAAAAATTCTTTCTCACGACGGGCCTCATTTTTCTTTTCTAAAAACGTTTTTAATTCCTGACTTGATGAACAAAAGGACTCTTGTAACCAAATTTTGTTCGCCATCACACTTTGAAAAAAGGTGGTTTGAAAATAATCTCCACCGCAATGATAATTCATAACGAAGATTTTTTTCAAACGAAATAAAAGTTTTTTTTGAAAATGGTGAGACAAGGCGTAACAGGAAAGAACAAAGGGAAAAATATGAAAACCATTAATAAGATTACTATCGCAATACTTACTTTGAGTGCTGCTGCTTCTGTCAATGCTGCGACGACTTTAAAGATGGGGATGCAAGCTTCTGTGGGGTCTGTAGAGTATAACTCGGCAAAAATGCTTGCCGACACATTAGAAGAAATGAGTCAAGGAGAGATCAAACTCGCTTTGTACCCAAGCGCCCAGCTTGGTGATGATCGTGCCATGCTTCAGCAATTGACGCTGGGAGATCTCGATATAACTTATGCTGAGTTTGGTCGTATGGGGCTTTGGATACCGCGAGCAGAAGCGGTCATGCTCCCTTATGTCGCGAAAGATTTTGACCATTTACGCCGCATGTTTGAATCTGACTTTGGTCAAGGTGTTCGTGATGAAATGCTCCAGAAGTTCAACTGGCGTGCTTTGGACACTTGGTATAACGGTACCCGTGAAACCACTTCAAACCGTCCCCTCAATTCGATTGAAGATTTTAAAGGGTTAAAACTTCGAGTCCCGAATGCTAAGCAAAACCTCAACTATGCAAAGCTGTCTGGTGCCTCGCCAACCCCGATGTCATTCTCTGAAGTTTATTTAGCGCTGCAGACCAATGCCGTAGATGGGCAAGAAAACCCGCTACCAACAATTAAAACAATGAAGTTCTATGAAGTGCAAAAGAACTTAGCCATGACACATCATATTGTTAACGATCAAATGGTGATCATTTCGGAATCTACTTGGCAGAAGCTTTCTGATACGGATAAAGACATCATTCAGAAAGCCGTGCAGAAAGTGGGAGATGCTCATACACAGACCGTTAAAACTCAAGAGGCAGAATTGGTCTCCTTCTTCAAGAGTGAAGGTATCAACGTGACTTACCCAGATCTGGAGCCATTCCGAGAAGCGATGCAACCACTTTACAAGGAGTTTGACAGTAACATCGGTCAGCCGATTGTGTCGAAATTGGCAGCAATGTAAAGGGTAGGGTTCTCTGTCTCATTAAATTAGCTGGCCAGGACTGGTCAGCTATGGAGCTTAAGATGTTACGTAAGATAATTAATAATATTGAAGAAATCATTACTGTGCCTCTAATGGCGGCCTTGCTTGCTGTTTTGACTTGGCAAATTGGTACCCGTTGGCTTCTCAATGATCCTTCTTTGTGGAGTGAAGAGCTTGCCCGATTACTCTTCATGTATATGTGTTTAGTGGGATGTGCTATCGCCATTAAACGAAGTTCTCACGTCAATATCACTTTTTTCTCTGACAAACTTCCTGAAAAGGCGCGCTTGTCTTTAGTCCTATCGTTAGAGATTGCCGTGCTGGTTTCTATTGGTGCAATCATTGTGCTCGGCTATCAACATGCCCAGCGTAATGCATTCTTTGAATTGATCACATTAGGGATATCGAGTAGCTGGATGAATTATAGCTTACCTGTGGGTGGCGTGTTTATGGTGTTTAGACAACTCGAAAAAATCTTTAACCTTATGAAGCTGCTACTGGGTGTTAGCTCATCTGCTTCATTAATTGATCAGCAAGTAACGGAGAGGTAGTAGGACTATGGTTGGTTCAATTTTTGGTTGGTTAGGATTGTTATTTGCGGGCATGCCAGTAGGTTTTTCACTTATTTTTGTTGCATTAGCTTTCCTCATTCTCACCAATAGTACAGGGATTAATTTTGCGGCTCAGCAAATGCTGGGTGGGATCGACAACTTCACGTTGCTAGCCGTTCCATTTTTTGTGTTAACTGGCCATCTAATGAATAGTGCCGGTATTACAGAAAGAATCTTCAACTTCGCGAAGTCTCTCGTTGGCCATATTACGGGCAGCTTGGGTCATGTAAATATCATGGCAAGCTTGTTGTTCTCTGGAATGTCTGGCTCAGCATTGGCAGATGCAGGTGGGTTAGGTCAGCTTGAAATCAAATCCATGCGTGATGCGAAGTATCACGATGATTTCGCGGGCGGGCTGACAGCGGCATCTTGCATCATTGGTCCTCTGGTGCCGCCATCAGTACCACTAGTCATATACGGTGTGGTTTCCAATACCTCTATTGGCGCATTATTTTTAGCGGGTGCGATACCTGGTTTGCTGTGTTGTATTGCCTTGATGGTGATGAGTTATTTTATCTGCAAAAAGCGCGGATATATGACATTGCCTAAAGCGAGCAGACGTGAGCAATTTAAATCACTTAAAGAAGCATTTTTATCGTTGCTGACACCAGTCATTATCATTGGTGGGATCTTCTCTGGTAAATTTACGCCAACTGAAGCGGCTGCTGTTTCATCTCTCTACGCACTATTTTTAGGTACAGTTGTTTATAACACGCTCACGTTACAGGGGTTCATCGAAATTCTGAAAGAAACGGTCAATACCACAGCCGTGGTTGCTCTGATGGTTATGGGCGTGACTGTTTTTGGGTGGATTGTGGCTCGCGAACAGTTACCACAGATGTTGGCTGATTATTTCTTAACAATCAGTGATAACCCACTCGTACTGCTTCTGTTGATCAACTTGTTGCTCCTCTTCTTGGGCACGTTTATTGAGTCATTGGCCTTGCTGTTGCTGCTAGTTCCATTCTTGGTGCCAGTGGCTTCAGCGGTGGGTATCGATCCTGTTCACTTCGGTGTTATGGCGATTCTTAACCTAATGATTGGCATTCTTACCCCACCAATGGGAATGGCTTTATATGTGGTTTCTCGAGTCGGAGATATCCCATTCCATACGCTTACGCGTGGTGTTTTACCACTACTGGTGCCGCTATTCATCGTGTTGGCGCTGGTGGCGGTATTCCCTCAATTTACTCTGCTACTACCGGAATTATTCCTCGGATACGGACAGTAGTTGAACTAGCGAACTATAGAATTTAAAGGTAAACAAAATGAAAAAATTAACAGGTTTGATTGCTGCTCCACATACGCCTTTCACAAAAGATAACAAGGTTAATTTTGCGGCGATTGACCAAATTGCTGAGCTTCTGATTGAACAAGGAGTGAAAGGTGCTTATGTCTGCGGAACGACAGGTGAGGGGATCCATTGCTCTGTCGAAGAAAGAAAAGCAATTGCAGAACGTTGGGTGAAAGCCGTTGATGGGAAGTTAGATGTTATTTTACATACAGGCGCTTTAAGTATTGTTGATACCATCAACTTGACAGAGCACGCTGAAACACTGGATATCTTTGCTACCTCCGCTATTGGCCCATGCTTTTTCAAACCGGGAAGTGTTGATGATTTAGTTGAGTATTGTGCTCAAGTTGCTGCCGCAGCTCCTTCAAAAGGTTTTTATTACTACCACTCAGGAATGTCGGGCGTGAATCTAGATTTAGAGCAGTTCTTGATTAAAGGCGAACAGCGCATTCCTAATCTTTATGGCGCAAAATTCAATAATGCTGATTTGTATGAATACCAGCGTTGCGTGCGAGTATCGAATCGCAAATTTGATATTCCATTTGGTGTGGATGAGTTTTTACCTGCTGGTTTAGCCGTCGGTGCGGTAGGCGCAGTTGGTAGCACTTATAACTATGCTGCTCCATTGTATTTGAAAATCATTGAAGCATTTAACCATGGTAAACATGATGAAGTCGCAGCGTTGATGGATAAAGTGATTGCGATTATTCGAGTATTGGTCGAATACGGCGGTGTTGCGGCAGGTAAAGTTGCCATGCAGTTACATGGTATTGATGCTGGGGATCCCCGCTTACCTATTCGTTCATTGAATGACAAACAGAAAGCGGATGTGCTTGCGAAGATGCGTGATGCTGGGTTCCTGTCGATCTAAATAAAGGCTAGGGAGGAATATTCATCCTCCCTAAAAGAAGATTTAAGAACAAATTATCATGATGATGTATTAATAGATCTAGGTCTTTGGTACTTTTATGGTAGTCAAAAGAATATTAAGGACTCCAAGTGAATTTGCCTAAAAATCTGATGGTTCGATTGCGCTCGAATACCGAACCTTTGAGCAAAAAACTCAGAGTTGTTGCTGATTATGTGCTCGAAAATGCACATGAAGTTCAGTATCAGACGATCACCGATCTAGCGTTTAATACAAAAACAAGCGAAGCCACTGTAGTCAGGCTATGCCGTGATTTGGGCTACAAAGGTTATTCGGATTTTAGAATGGCATTGGCGGTTGATCTTAGTCAGTCTGCAAACCAATCTCAGCCCAAAATGGATGGCGATATTTGCGAAGTTTCTGCGCAAAGCGCGGTAGATAGTTTAATGGATACTGCAAAACTGATAGACAGAGCTGCCTTAAATAGAATATGTGAGTTGGTTCATGGGGCTAAGTTTATTGGGTGTGTTGGTGTGGGAGCATCCAGTATCGTCGGTCGCTATTTGGCGTACCGATTAGTGAGAATAGGTAAAAAAGCCATCATGTATGAAGATACACACTTGGCGGCAATGAGTGCTGGACAGAGTGTTGTCGGGGATGCATGGTTTGCAATATCGAGCTCAGGTTCTACAAAAGAGGTGGTTCATGCGGCCACCCAGGCTCATCAACGCGGTGTGCCAGTTGTATCTCTTACGAATATTAGCCATAGCCCACTTTCTTCGATTTCAGATGAAATGTTAGTGGCTGCAAGGCCTGAAGGCCCTCTCACTGGCGGTGCTTTTTCTTCTAAAGTTGGTGCTTTGTTGCTTGTTGATGTTTTGATTAACACACTTTTAGATGTATATCCTGAATATTCAGCCTCCGTATTTGGTACTGCGGAAGTGATTTTACCTTTAATGGATAGTTAAGCAGTATTTAACAAGTTTGAAACCCATCAGGATATCGATGGGTTTTTTTAGCGCATTTAGTGAAGATAATTTTTACTTTTATTAATGGTGAAGAAATTAATCTTCAAAACAAGGTGTTAATGTTCAGTTTCTCATTGAACACCTGACAAAAGTATGGATAGCAATTAATAAGGACAAATTAATGAATATGAAAACTCTATTGACTTACGCTACGTTACTTTCTGTGACAGCATTTAGTCATGTGGTCTATGCCGATAATCAATGGCCTGATTTACCTACTGGATTTAAAGATGGGGTTGGTGCACAAGTTGGTTCAAAAGTGTATGTAGGACTTGGATCTCTGGGGAAAAGCTTTTATGTACTTGATTTGAATGCATTATCGAAAGGATGGCAAAAGATTGCTGATTTTACCGGTGCTGAACGAAGTGGAGCGACGGCATCTGTAATAGGAAATTATATTTATCTCTTTGGTGGCTCCGGCAAAGCAGAACCGTCTGATCCATCGCCTATTTTGTTTGATTCGGTATATCGCTACGACACCAAGAAAGATTCATGGGAGAAAATGAATACGACCTCGCCTGTAGGACTTCTTGGTGCTTCTTCTTATTCTCCGGACAATAGACAGATCCTCTTTTTTGGTGGTTATAACAAAGCCTATTTTGATCGCTATCTGCGAGATATATCGACCACTGACAAGCAAGTAAATCCTGAAGTATGGCAACGTATTGTTGATGATTATATGGGAATGACGCCTACGGATTATAAATGGAACCGAAACGTGATCAGTTATTTGCCTGAAAAACAAGAGTGGCGTGATTTAGGCGTGTCTACGTATCTCCCTAATTGTGGTAGCGCAACCGTTATTGAAGGGAACAAAGTAACTCTCATCAGTGGTGAGATAAAACCGGGTTTACGCACCGCTGAAGTTAAGCAATATGAATTTGGAATGGATCAACCGTGGAAAAGTTTGTTGCCCTTACCTGCACCCCAAACGAGCAATATCCAAGAGGGTGTTGCAGGTGCATTTTCTGGGAAGACAAATGGAGTTGTAGTTGTTGCTGGTG
The DNA here is from genome assembly GCF_000621645.1 of Vibrio cholerae ATCC 14035. Taxonomy (GTDB): domain Bacteria; phylum Pseudomonadota; class Gammaproteobacteria; order Enterobacterales; family Vibrionaceae; genus Vibrio; species Vibrio cholerae. The sequence goes on from NZ_JHXR01000009.1 coordinate 13,672, forward strand.
GAGCGAATTTCCATGGTGCGAAACAAGCATTTGAAAACGGAAAAATGTTCGCACATGAAGGGCTGCCTAAGGCGTTTAATTCCGAAATTTATGTAGAAAAAGAGGGCATTTGGTCAACGGTAAATTCGCTTCCTGAGGGCTTGGCATATGGGGCTTCATTTACTACATCAGAGGGTGTTTTAATTGTTGGTGGAGAAAAAAGTGGTAAAGAAATGAGTCATAAGGTTTATATGTTGGCTTGGAATGGCTCTACTGTTGAAGTGATAGACTAATTAAGGAGAGCATTATGGCAATCTCATTTCAATTACTCCCTGAGCTTCCAGTAGGAGTTAAACACGGAGTGGGTGGAATAATAGGTCAAAAATTGTATGCAGGGCTTGGTAGTTCTGGAAATGCATTTTTTGTTTTAGACCTAAAAGATATGAATAGTGGTTGGAAGTCGGCTGCTGACTTTCCTGGAATTGCTCGAAATGATGCTGCCTATACAGTCTGTGGTAACAAGCTTTATGTTTTTTCAGGTGCAGGGATAGAGGGCAATAACAGCTTTCCAACAGTTTTAATGGATGGTTATGTATTTGATAGTCAAATCAATCAATGGAAACGATTAGAGAGAACACTTCCTACCGGATTTCTTGGTGCATCTTGTTGTAGTCTATCACCGACGGAGATCATTTTTTTCGGAGGGTATGATAAGGATACTTTTAATAACTTCCTTTCTGAAATCTCAAAAATTGATGTAACAAAAGAGCCTAATAAATATAAAGAGCTTATTACTATATTCATGTCTCAGCCAATCGATAACTATAATTGGAATAAAAATGTTTGGTCATTTACACCATGCAATGAACACTGGTCAGTTGTTGGTGAAAACCCATTTAAGCCTAATTGTGGTTCTGGAATAATTCATAAAAACAACGTTGTAACTTTGATTGAAGGCGAAGTAAAGCCTGGTCTGAGAAGCTTAGAAACTAAGCGCTACTTGTTTAAAGAAGGAAAACTGGAATATTCTGATAGTAGTGCCTCTATTATTGATATATGTAAAAATCATGAAGGACTAGCTGGGCATTTTTTCGGTGAAATTGACAATAAGATAATTGTTATTGGTGGGGCATATTTTATTGGTAGTCAAGACGCATTTATAAAAGGAAACTTATATGCCCATAATGGCCTCATTAAACACTTTAGTTCGAATGTTTGGATTTTTGATGGTAAATCCTGGGAGAATAAATGCCAATTAGATGCTGCAGGTATTGCCTATGGCGTTTCCGCTTCAAACGGAAAAGCTATGTATGTTTTAGGGGGAGAAAACTCTAATGGTGATGCAATGACAAGATGCTTATCATTATTAATGGATTAATTTTTTATAGTTATGCGCTTCGTCATTAACAATGGGAATGAATGTATTAAATGTTTCAATGAACCTACTCCAAAACGTAGGATATAAGCTCATCCCGATTCCCCAGCACAATCTGTTGTCCTTGAGGATTAGATTTTTGTACATGGATATCAATGTTATAGGTATCAAGCACATAGCGAACGAGTGACGCGTTGGTGGCAATTCGCAAAACGCCGTCACTCATCGCATAATCTTTTTCTATCACCGCGCGTTGTTTTTCATTTAGGCGAAGATCGGGGATGAGTTCTACGTTCACTTTGGTATTCCAAAGTACATCGTCACGTTTACCGTGTATCGCATTATTGTTGATGTCAGGAATACCTTGTATGCGGCTTAAGACAAAATCACGATAGCCACCAGCCTGTTCACAATAAGCGCGAACGTGCCAGCGTAATGGTGTGCAAACAAGAGTATGCGGGGAAATAATGCGCTCAGATTGCTCACCATCTTTTAGCGATGTGTAGCAAATATCGACACGTTTTTTCTCTCGTATCGCCTGCACCAAAGGACGTAATACTTGTGGCGAAATGTTGCGTGTTACTGGGCGAACCATAGTGGAATGTTCAAAGCCCATATCGAGCTCATTAAAAGTGACCGTCATATCCTCACTACGCGAAAGAATATGCAAGTATTCATCGGCATGGCCGGAGGTGAGTTTAGGGCTAAAGCTATCACTGGGCTTATAGCCTTTGAGGTGCTTATCGTAAACCAAGTTGCCAGGTGCAATATCCGCAAGATAAGTATTGATGTCTTTAGAAGCTTGTTGACGCCCGATACCAAAGCTCTGGATCAGATGGTTGGTGGTCAAACGCCCTTCCCATAAAGCAATAATCTCAATCATTCGGTATCGAAACAGCAGATCCCATCGAATTGGCCATGCACTCATTGTTAGATTCCTGTCTAGTTATTCGACATGTTCATGTATTCAGTATTTACCTGTCGCTATTGGCGTTACATTATGGTCCGATTAATAAAACATCAACAACTGCTGGGGGAATATTGTATGAATGTATCGATAGAAGAGTTTACTCATTTTGATTTTCAGCTTGTTCCCGAGCCTTCGCCGCTTGATCTGGTAATTACAGAGTCGCTCAAAAATCACATTGAAGTAAATGGCGTTAAATCTGGTGCTTTGCTCCCATTACCATTTCAGACTGGAATCGGGAAAACTTACACGGCACTAAATTTCTTACTCCAGCAGATGTTAGAGCAAGTACGAAGCGAGCTGAAAGAAGAAAATACCGGCAAAAAATCCAAACGCTTGCTGTATTACGTTACTGATTCAGTAGATAACGTGGTAAGCGCGAAAGCAGACTTGTTGAAGTTAATTGAAAAGCAGACAGTCAAGGGTGAGCCTCGCTTCACTTTAGAACAACAAGAGTACCTTAAAGCGCAAATAGTACACCTTCCCAACCAGTCAGAGCAGCTATTGCAATGTTCTGATGCGGTATTGAATGACGTGTTAATCGGATTTAACTTGAACGCTGAGCGTGATGTTCAAGCAGAGTGGAGTGCCATATCAGGTCTAAGACGTCATGCGAGTAACCCTGAAGTTAAAATCTCTTTAAATAGGCAAGCGGGTTACTTCTACCGTAATTTAATAGACCGTTTGCAAAAGAAACAAAAAGGGGCCGATAGAGTATTGTTGAGCGGTTCGTTGCTAGCATCCGTTGAAACACTATTGCCGGGTGAAAAAATTCGTAATGGAAGTGCTCATGTTGCTTTTTTAACGACAAGTAAGTTTCTGAAAGGCTTCCACAATACTCGTTCGCGTTACAGTCCATTGCGCGATCTAAGTGGTGCTGTACTTATAATTGATGAAATTGACAAGCAGAATCAGGTCATCCTTTCTGAGTTGTGTAAGCAACAAGCGCAGGACTTAATTTGGGCAATCAGAACTTTAAGAGCAAACTTTCGAGACCATCAACTTGAGAGCTCGCCTCGCTACGACAAAATTGAAGATCTATTTGAACCGCTCCGTGAGCGACTTGAAGAGTTTGGCACCAATTGGAATCTAGCGTTCGCATTTAATACGGAAGGTGCTAACTTGAATGAGCGGCCTGTTCGGTTGTTTTCGGATAGAAGCTTCACGCATGTAAGTAGTGCCACTCATAAGCTGTCATTAAAGTCAGATTTTTTGAGACGGAAAAATCTCATATTCAGCGATGAGAAAGTAGAAGGCTCTCTCATCGAAAAACACGGCCTTTTAACCCGCTTTGTCAATGAAGCAGATGTTATATATCAGTGGTTTCTTGGCACAATGCGTAAAGCCGTGTTTCAGTACTGGGAGAACGTTCGTGGCTTAGAAATCGAAGTACGCGAAAATAGAAGTCTAGAAGGAACGTTTCAAGAAGCTGTTCAATCCCTGCTTACTCACTTCAACTTACAAGAATTTGAGTCTGCAGTTTACGAGTCTTTCGATACGCGGGGGTTACGGCAATCTGCAGGTGGTAAAGCGAACAAGTTAAGTTCTAGCAAGAGTTACCATCATACAGGGCTAAAACTTGTAGAGGTGGCTCATAATCAGGGGACTCGCGATACCGTAAATTGTAAAGCGTCATTCCTAAATACTTCACCATCGGGTGTTTTAGCGGATATGGTTGATGCAGGTGCCGTTATTCTCGGCATAAGTGCAACAGCGAGAGCAGACACCGTAATACATAACTTTGATTTTAAATACTTGAATGAGCGTTTGGGTAACAAGCTTCTATCTTTGTCGAGAGAGCAAAAACAGCGGGTAAATAATTATTACCATAGTAGACGCAACTATAAAGATAACGGCGTAGTTTTGACAGTCAAATATCTCAATAGCCGAGATGCGTTTCTTGATGCTTTGTTGGAGGAATATAAGCCGGAAGCTCGATCAAGTCACTTTATCCTAAATCACTATCTCGGTATTGCGGAATCAGAGCAGGCATTTGTTCGTAGTTGGTTGTCTAAGCTCTTAGCTAGCATTAAAGCGTTTATCTCATCCCCTGATAATCGTTATATGCTGTCGTTGTTAAACCGCACCCTAGATACAACACGTCAGAACATTAACGATTTCATTCAGTTCTGCTGTGATAAATGGGCAAAAGAATTTAATGTTAAAACCAAGACATTTTTTGGTGTGAATGCTGATTGGATGAGATTAGTTGGCTACGATGAAATTTCCAAGCACCTAAATACTGAGCTAGGAAAAGTCGTTGTATTTAGCACATACGCTTCAATGGGAGCAGGCAAAAACCCTGATTATGCAGTTAATTTAGCTTTGGAAGGTGAAAGCTTAATATCTGTTGCCGATGTCACTTATAGCACGCAGTTGCGAAGCGATATAGACAGTATTTATCTTGAAAAGCCTACTCAGCTACTCCTGTCAGATGATTACTCGCATACTGCCAACCAGCTTTGTCAATTCCACCAAATTTTATCTTTGCAAGAGAACGGCGAGTTGTCACCGAAAAGCGCTGAAAACTGGTGTCGCCAGCAACTTATGGGTATGAGCAGAGAGCGTTCTTTACAGCAATACCACCAAACAAGTGACTACCAAAGTGCAGTAAGGAAATACATTGAGCAAGCGGTAGGAAGAGCAGGAAGAACGTCCCTGAAACGAAAACAAATTCTCTTGTTTGTTGATTCTGGTTTGAAAGAAATTCTGGCGGAAGAGAGTCGAGACCCAAGTTTGTTTTCGCACAAATATGTTGCTTTGGTTAATAAAGCGAAATCAGCTGGTAAGTCTATTGTTGAGGACCGAGCTGTTCGACGTTTATTCAATCTTGCTCAAAGAAACAATAAAGACGGTATGCTATCAATCAAAGCCCTAGTTCATCGTCTACATAATCAACCAGCATCTAAGAGTGATATTCAAGAGTGGCAAGACATTAGAACTCAGTTGCTCCGATATCCGACGGTGGCCTTTCAACCGGAGCGATTCAATCGATTGTACTTACAGTCTATGACAAAAGGGTATTACCGTTATCAAGGTAATTTAGATGGTGATCCGAATAGCTTCGAGTTCTTTGATAGGGTGCCTTATGGCGACATGGTGTCAGAGGAAGATTGCAGCCTAGCGACGTTAGTACAGAACCAATATGTGAGGCCGTGGTTTGAACGCAAAGGCTTTGCCTGTTCGTGGCAAAAAGAAGCGAATGTGATGACGCCAATTATGTTTACCAACATTTATAAGGGAGCCTTGGGCGAGCAAGCGGTAGAGGCAGTGCTAACAGCATTCGATTTTACCTTTGAAGAAGTTCCAAATTCTATTTACGAGCGATTTGACAATAGAGTCATATTTGCAGGGATTGAGCAACCGATCTGGCTAGACAGCAAATACTGGAAGCATGAAGGTAATGAAAGCAGCGAAGGCTACAGTTCGAAAATTGCATTGGTAGAAGAAGAGTTTGGACCTTCGAAGTTTATTTATGTGAATGCGTTAGGGGATACTTCAAAACCCATTAGATACTTGAACTCGTGCTTCGTAGAAACCTCACCACAGTTAGCTAAAGTTATTGAGATTCCGGCACTAATTGATGATAGCAATGCCGACACCAACCGAACAGCAGTACAGGAGTTGATAAAATGGTTACACCACAGCTAGAACCTTCCTCGCAGGGGCCCTTATCAACCTTAATTGAACAAATATCAATTGATACTGATTGGGTTGATAGAAGCTTCGCGATTTACTGTGTCAGTTATAAAGGCATAGACTTCTCAGAACGACCTAAGCGTTTGGTGACATTGGCGTCTGAAACCTATAAATCAGGAAGTGTCTATTGCTTAGTCAAAGGTGCCAATAAAGAAGCGTGTTATTGGGTGTTGTTACCAAAGGATTCAAAGTTAGATCTCAAAGATACGTCTTTGGCCATTAAACCAAGTAGTGCTGCCGAGCTACCTACATGGCAGTTGGCTCGTTTATTGATTAAAGCGATACCCAAAGTATTGAGTGGCACAATGCCTGAGATAAAGCGCTTTGAAAGTGAAGGTTTGTATTATTTAGTCAAAAGCAAAAAGTTACCGAAAGATCACTCTGGCTATGAATTAACGACCGTCGAAATCGACTTAGCTCCATGTGCAGCACTTGGATTCAAACAAACACTTTCAATGGGCACTAAAACATTTTCTCCCTTGTCTTGGTTTACGCTAGAGAACGGAGAAGTACAAAAAAAGGCAAGGTTTGCTACACGTTATCAACTTGACGATGTTGGGAAGTTGGTCAGTAAATCCATAAAGGGCGACTACATCAAGAAGCCGCTTTACTCTAATGCGAAGAATCGAATTCAGGCAATTGATATCACCAAAGAATCTTATAGCGGTTTTCAATTATCTAAGGTCGGTATTCTTGAACAGTTTATGCAAGATCTTAAGCAAGCTTATGGTGATTCAGTATCCGTGAAGTTGCAGCGGATTCCCGGGGAAAAGCACAGATTTGTTTCAGATACGATTGTCAAAAATCACTATGTAGGGCTGTTTGATGCGTTGAAAGAGCATCGTTTGGTGATCTGTGATTTAACCGAAAACCAAGACACAGACGCTGCATTAACCTTGCTTCATGGTATCGAGCATCTAGATATAAATGCAGAAATAGCTGAAGTTCCGATTCGTGGGGCATTGAATATCCTAATTGTTGGTAATAAAGACACCTACAAGTCAGATGAAGAAGACCCGTATCAGGTTTATCGCAAGAAGTACCAAGATACGGTTTTCCAGTCGTGTTACCCAGAGCGCTTATGGAACCGTCAAGGCCAGCCAAACCGCCATGTGGTGGAAGTGCTGTTAAAAGAACTACTTATCAAGCTAGAAGTCCATACAAGAAAACATTTGATTGAGTACCCAAGTGGGCCTGAAAGATGTGTGTATTACATGCCTCAGCGACCAAAAGACGAGTCTTCAGAGGTTCGAGACGAGCCGTGGCCAGTGTATGCGTCTAAGTTAGTTGGCGATGAATGGCAATATACACAAGCGACCCAAGAGGAGCTTGAAGATATTGAACTCGATTTAGGTAATGATAAAAGGCATGTATTTCATGGGTTTGAACGTTCTCCTGTTATTTATTGGCCGGAGACGGGGGACTATGCCATTTTCATTGACACTGGCATTCAAATGCTTCCGGAATTTGAAGCGGTTGCAGAGCGATTGCGTGAACTCAAAGAAGGGCGATCACAAGATGTCCCGATTGCATTGTTGGCTCAGTTCATTGAAGAAAACCCAGAGAGTAAAGTAATAAACAAACTGAGAGCGATATTGTCAGAGTGGGATGATGTAGCACCTCTACCGTTTGATGAGTTTTCTACAATCGCGTACAAAAGCAGTGATGAAAAACAATTCTATGATTGGCTGCGTGAACAAGGATTCTTTTTAAAAACATCGATAAGAGGGCAAAGTGAGGGATTCTTTAATGCATCTTTAGGATTCTTCTATAACCGAGAGCAGGGGATGTACTTTGCTGGTGGTAAAGGCAGCCCACAAAGTAAAATCGAGACCTTTAGCCATTTATACCTGATAAAACATTCGTTTGATGCACTACCTGAAGAGGTAGAAAACTTGTTTGACGTTTATCACTTAAGGCATCGCTTACCAACCGTAACGCCTTATCCATTTAAGCATCTACGTGAGTATGTTGAGATGCAGCGTTTTAGATCTTGATAGCAGACTAAACCACGGTGCTAGTAACGAGCAGAAACGCATGTTTTATTCGCTACTAGTGCCAAAAGTCAGTAAAATTCTGCCCAATCATCCCTATTATTGTTTGAATTTCAAGCAACTATTGCTTTAAGAAGAAAATTATGGACCACTCAGTACATAACAAACTCGTTTCATTTATTTGGTCGATTGCCGACGACTGTCTTCGTGATGTCTATGTTCGTGGTAAATACCGCGACGTTATCTTGCCTATGGTGGTGCTACGCCGTCTGGATACGCTTTTGGAGCCATCAAAAGAAGCAGTACTGGAAGAAGTCAGATTCCAAAAAGAAGAGATGAATGAAATTGAGCTTGATGACGCACCATTATGCGCTACATCAGGTTATGTGTTCTACAACACGTCCAAGTGGACTCTGCAAACGCTATTCAGTACAGCGACTAACAACCAACAGATTCTGCTGGCTAACTTCGAAGATTACCTCAACGGTTTTAGCGAAAACGTAAAAGAGATTGTTGAGTGTTTTAACCTGAAAGCCCAAATCCGTCACATGGCAGGGAAAGACGTTCTGCTAGATGTGGTTGAGAAATTCGTCTCGCCGTACATCAACTTAACGCCAGCGGTTAAAGAAGATCCTGAGGGTAACAAACTACCAGCACTCAGCAACCTTGGTATGGGCTATGTATTTGAAGAATTGATTCGTAAGTTCAACGAAGAGAACAACGAAGAGGCGGGGGAGCACTTTACTCCGCGTGAAGTGATCGAGCTGATGACGCACCTTGTTTTCGATCCAATCAAAGATAACTTGCCACTTTCTATCACAGTGTATGACCCAGCATGTGGTAGTGGCGGTATGCTGACAGAAACGCAAAACTTTGTTGAAGAGAAATACCCAGCATCAAACCGTGATATCTACCTTTACGGTAAAGAGATCAACGATGAGACTTACGCTATCTGTAAGTCAGATATGATGATCAAAGGTAACAACCCAGAAAACATCCGTGTAGGTTCAACCCTTTCCACTGACGAATTCTCATCTAATCGCTTCGATTTCATGCTCTCTAACCCGCCTTATGGTAAGAGCTGGGCGAGTGAGCAAAAGCACATCAAAGAAGGCAAAGAAGTCGTTGATGGTCGCTTTAAAGTGAAGTTAAAAGATTACTGGGGTGTAGAGAGCGAGCAAGAAGCGATACCACGCTCAAGTGATGGCCAGTTACTGTTCCTGATGGAAATGGTCACCAAAATGAAGTCGCCGCAAGACAGCCCATTGGGTTCACGCATTGCGTCCGTTCACAATGGTTCAAGCTTGTTTACCGGTGATGCGGGTAGTGGTGAAAGTAATATTCGTCGTTTCATCATAGAAAATGACATGCTGGATGCGATTGTTCAGTTGCCAAACAACCTGTTCTACAACACGGGTATTACCACGTACATCTGGCTGCTCAATAACAACAAACCTGAAAATCGCCAAGGCAAAGTGCAGCTGATTGATGCTAGCTTACTGTTCCGTAAGTTGCGTAAGAACTTGGGTAATAAAAACTGCGAATTTTCGCCAGAGCACATTGCGGAAATTGTCTCGACCTATCTTGAGAATCAATCTGTTGAACGTGCTATTGATGAGAAAGGCGATCCGGTCGGTATTGCCGCGCAAGTATTCAAGAACCAAGATTTTGGTTACTACAAAGTCAATATTGAGCGCCCAGATCGCCGAAATGCCCAATTCCGCGCTGACTTAATTGAGCCGTTACGTTTTGAAAACTCACAGCGTGAAGTCATGGAGTACTTGTACGCCGAATATGGCGAGCAAGTCTATGACGCAGGTTTTGTTAAAGGGATTGAAAAAGAGATCACCAAGTGGTGTGAAGAAAATGATATCAGCCTAAACAAAGCGGCAAAAACCAAGTTGCTGGATACGAAAAACTGGATTAAACAACGCACACTGGTGAATGTAGCGAGTCAATTACACAAAAAGATCGGTGACGAAGTTTACAACGACTTTAACCAGTTCAAACAATTAGTAGATGCAGAACTTACATCACTCGGCCTTAAGCTTTCAGCACCAGAAAAGAAAGCCATCTTGGATGCGGTAAGCTGGTATGACGAAAATGCAGAAAAAGTCATCAAGAAAGTCGCCAAGCTAAAGCAAGATAAGTTAGACGAACTGCTAGAAAACTACGAATGTGAACTGCAAGATTTGCCAGATTTCGGGTACTACCCAACGGGCAACCACAACGAGTTCGTGACTTATGAATCAAGTTCAGACTTGCGTGATAGCGAATCCGTTCCACTTGAGCAAAGCATTTACCAATACTTCCTTGATGAAGTAAAGCCGCATGTAGATGAAGCTTGGATAAATCTTGAATCAGTCAAGATTGGTTATGAGATCAGCTTTAACAAGTACTTCTATCGCCATAAGCCACTGCGCTCAATGGATGAGGTCGCTGGTGACATTATTGCGCTTGAACAAAAAGCGGAAGGCTTAATTGCTGACATTTTGGGCATCTCTGTGGCTAAGGTTCAGGGGTAAGCTGATGAGCAATACTATGATTAAGAAGATGCCCAAATACGAGTCTTACAAAGACTCTTGTGAGCAATGGATTGGTGACATCCCCGCTCATTGGGAAGTTTATAGGTTAAAAAGCGCTGTATATGAGTGCTCAAATGGTATTTGGGGAAGTGATCCTAACGGTAGGGACGAAATAGTCGTGCTGAGGGTTGCTGACTTTGATGATCACAAACTCAAAATATCAGATGAAAAACTTACTTATCGCTCAATTCCAGCAAAAGAGCGCCAGGGGCGTCTGTTAAAAAATGGAGATTTGCTGATCGAAAAATCTGGTGGGGGAGATAAAACTCTAGTCGGAAGAGTAGTATTGTTTGATAAACAATACCCAGCAGTAACATCTAATTTTGTCGCAAAAATGACACCTAAAGAGTGGGTTATATCTGGATTCTTGAAGTACGTATTTTCTGCTTTATACAATAATGGAGTTAACTATCTTTCTATAAAGCAAACTACTGGCATACAGAATCTCGATGCTAGCTCATATCTAAATGAAAAATTTTGTATCCCTCAAAAAGAGGAGCAATATGAAATAGCTAAGTTTCTCGACAACAAAACGACACAGATAAATGAAGCAATCGCAATCAAACAAAAGCAAATCGAGCTGCTAAAAGAACGCAAACAAATCATCATTCAGCAAGCAGTGACACAAGGTTTGAATCCCGATGCAACGATGAAATATTCAGGTGTGGATTGGATAGGAGCTATTCCAGGGCATTGGATCGTCAAAAGAGCTAAATACCTTTTAGATGAAATCAATGAGCGTTCAGAGACAGGGCTTGAAGAGCTACTTTCAGTTTCCCACATGACTGGCGTAACTCCACGATCCGAGAAAAACGTCACCATGTTCATGGCGGAAGACTACACAGGTTCAAAGCTCTGCCACTCTGGTGATCTAGTGATCAACATAATGTGGGCATGGATGGGAGCGTTAGGTGTATCTGACAGAACTGGTATTGTGAGCCCATCATATGGCGTATTCCGTGAACAGCGCGAGGGCACTTTTGTACCTAAATATCTGGAGATGTTGCTGAAATCAACTAAGTATGTTGAATACTACAACAAGGTCTCTACAGGACTTCATTCTTCTCGATTACGTTTTTATGGGCACATGTTGTTTGATATGGCTTTGGGCTTTCCTCCTTATGAAGAACAAACACAAATTGTTGAATACATAAGCAGAGAATGTTCGAAAGTTGATGAAGCAATAACTGTTCAGGCTGAGCAAGTAAGTAAGCTCAAAGAATACAAAACCACTCTCATCAACAGCGCTGTAACCGGCAAAATCAAAGTAACGGAGCTGGCGTAAATGGCGGTTGTTGTTGCCAGTTGCACACTGGATAAGCTGTTTTCTAATGAGTCGATTTTAGCTTCTGACGGTAAAGTTCAAAAAAACGTTCACGGGATGCTTGCCATCCCTGAATATCAGCGTCCCTATCGCTGGAATGAAGAGCAAATCACCCGTCTATTGAAAGATTTCAAGCTTCATCAGCAAGAGTTAAATGACAAGCTTGAAACAGAGCATTGCCCATTCTATTTAGGTAGTGTGATTCTGCATCAGCAGGGTGACAAGCTGAATATCATCGATGGTCAGCAACGTTTGACCACAATGGCGTTGATGTCTTATCTAGCAAATAAACATGTCGATCTTAAACTAGTTTACGAATCGCCTGAGAGTCAGCAGCAAATCAAACACAATCTTGGTTGGTTGTATAGAAATGAAGCCTCTTTGGCTGATATCGATTTTGCTCAAATCAATATTACCTTGGTGGTGACAGACAGTGAAGATGAAGCCTACCGCTTTTTTGAAACCCAAAACACGGGCGGCGTGCGATTAGCCGGGCCAGATATTATTAAAGCGCACCATCTTAGAGCGGTTGATGAGAAAGATAAGTCTGCGGTAAACACCTTTGCCACACGTTGGGAAGCGCTGGGGGATTTAAACCCCGTGGTCGATATTTTGCTACGTGGTCGCTATTGGCAATATCTGAACTTCCGAGACTACCCGCTGCACAACCAAACTCAGCAAGTGCGAAATAGTATTGTCACCGAACTGGCAGAGCACACAGGCAAAGGCGACGATATTGCCTTTGGTAGAATTGCTCGTACTTATATGCCCAACGGTGGAGAGAGCTTGGCACAGCCTCAAGTTGGCTATGAATTGCGCCAGCCGCTAAACAGTGGCGCTAATACCATTCACTATTTGCAATATTTTGAGCAACTGCGCCAAACCTATTTGCTGAAAAACTCAACGCAAGGTGAGCTTGCAGGCTTTTACGAGTTCTATCAAAAGCTGGTGTGTAAACTTGATGGCTGCGGCTATCTCAAACAGCTTTATGACGCTTGCCTGCTGCTCTACATCAGTCAGCATGGGCAGCAAAGCCTAGAGGTAGCAGCGAAAAAACTTTTCCGCGTGGTTTACTCTCGACGTGTAGAGAACCAAAAAGCAGTAAAAGAGAAATCGGTTCCTGCTTTTGTCAAAGAAACCCCAGTGCTGGATTGGATTGCGATGAGCTATACCCCAGAGCAGTGTTTCGCACAGCTTGATGGTTTTAAGCTGTCGGTAGACAAGAGTGGCTTTGATAAAAACAGCGTTAAAAAACGTTTCGTCGAAAAAGTGTCTCAATACTTTGGCCTTGATATAGACAAGCAAGATTATGCCAATCAATTTGGCCCTGCATTTAGCCAACACATCTCTGCGTTAGGAGCAAAACATGGGTGATCATTTATCGGTGCAAACTGAGCTTCTGACGCTTGAGAAAATCTACACCGACAACTACCAGTTCTCTATTCCCAGCTATCAACGTCCTTATGTCTGGTCAGATGATGATGTCTTGCTGCTGTTCAGAGATATTAAAGAAGCGTGTCGATTAAAAGAGCCAAACTACTTTATCGGCACCATCCTGTCGTCTCGCATTGAACAAGATGGAGAGCGGATCTATGAGTTGATCGATGGTCAGCAACGCACGACAACGCTAATGCTCATGACCATTGCTTTCAAGTACGCAGGCATTAAATCCGATCTTGCAGGGCTTGCTGTTTATACATCGAGTGATGGTGAAGATAAGCCACGTCTCCAATTTTCAATTCGTGAGCAAGTTCAGCAGCTTTTAGGTGGTCTAGCGGGGCTTAAGAACTATCAAGTGCCGTCTAAGGAAACGATCGCTGACAATGCTTATTTGAAACAGATGGGCGTGGCGTTAGACGTATTGACCAAAGAAGTAGAGAAGCTCAAATCAGACGATGGGGTGAGCGCCGAAGCTATGGGGGATTACCTCTACCGCCAAGTTCAATGGGTAAATAACATTGTGCCAACACAAATGGACTTAAACCGATTGTTTGCCACCATGAATACCGCTGGCATTCAATTAGAACAAGCGGACATTCTAAAGGCGAAGCTGTTCAAGCATATCCATACTGACAAAGCACAGTATGATGCAATGTGGGTGGCGTGTGAGCATCTGGAAAACTATTTTGAACGCAATGTACGCAAAGTATTTCCTAATGCGGATTGGTACCATATTGAACCCGAACATTTGGCGTCTTTTGATGCTGAACGTTTCGCTGCAAAAGATGAAACGTCAGAGGCGTTGTCTGGCTTGTCGATTGCTGAGCTAGCGTCACAAGTTAAAGCAAGTTCAATTCCTGATAACACCGAGCAAGAGAAGTTTGAAACTTACGACTTGGACGTTGAAACAGTTTATTGTCGCCCGATCATCAAGTTCCCGCTGTTATTGATTCACGCTTATCGAGTCTACTTAGCGCTTAATGATCATAATGATATTGAACCACGTCTGCATAGCGATCGCTTGTTGGAGATATTCGACCCACTTATCAACGGTGATGAGCAATCGGTAAAGCTGTTTATTGAAACGCTATGGCAGGTTCGCTACCAGTTTGACCGTTGGGTTGTAAAATGGGTTGAATGTGATGATGCGACAGATGCGCAGCTCGGCTTAACGTATCAATCTCGCAGCAAGTCGAATGACACTTACTACATCAACCGAACGCAGAAAGAGCTGACGGATATTGTGCTTTTGCAAAGTGTTCGCAACTTTACCGGTGAGCGCAGCGCCCAGTATTGGTTAACACCATTTCTTTCAGGCTTGATCCGTTCGAGTATCAAGCAAGACTCTGTCGCGTTAGAGCTACTAGAAAACATTGACAACAAAATGTCATTGTCTGTTGATACTCAAAAAGAGGCCAGCTTTGCACTCGCTGAAGGCATAGAGCCAAACTGCCAGAGTTGGCAATCTCAATCGACATATTTTGCAAAGTCGTTAGGTACGAGCTTTGAGCATTACTGGTTTCAAAAACTTGAATATTTGATTTGGAAGAAAATGAAGGCGTCAGAATCTTCATTGCCTTCTGAAGAATTGAATAAGTTTAAAAAGTACCGGATTACATCCAAAAACTCAGTAGAACATGTTCATCCTCAAAATGATGAGTATAACAGTAGGTTAGACTGTGAAACGTTAAACTCATTTGGAAATCTAGTGCTACTGAGTCCAGGTGAAAACTCGTCTTATAGCAATCAAGATGTTGACAAGAAACGCATCGACTTCGAGAGAAAATCCCACTTTGACGCACTGAAATTAAGAGAGATATTCGGTGTGAAAGGTCAGGGACTGTGGGGCAAACAGCAGATAGATAACCATCTAGAAGACATGATGGCAGTATTTGCTCAGCACTATAAACATCAATAAAAACTTCGAGTCATCAAACTAAACAACGTGGTATTTATGGTTAGTAAAACAAATGAACAGGCGCTAGAGGCCGCAATCGAAAAAGGTTTAGCAGGTATTTGTAAAGAAGAGTTAGCGCTGGGTGAAGCGCCTCTTAATTACAATAATGATCTTTATCTTAT
The DNA here is from genome assembly GCF_000621645.1 of Vibrio cholerae ATCC 14035. Taxonomy (GTDB): domain Bacteria; phylum Pseudomonadota; class Gammaproteobacteria; order Enterobacterales; family Vibrionaceae; genus Vibrio; species Vibrio cholerae. Next base: position 29,114 of record NZ_JHXR01000009.1, read on the forward strand.
TGGCTCTCCAAGTGACTTTGACAAGCAGTACGCTTTAGATACCCGTTTGTTTTGGCAATTCCTCGAAGATACTCAAGCGAGTGAGTTAGAAAAACTTAAGCGCACCAGCCCTCACGATTGGCAGAGAAAAATCCTTGAGCGTTTCGATCGTATGATCAAGCGCCATGGTGTTTTGCGACTATTGAAAAAAGGGCTAGACGTTGACGATGCCTTTCTATCGTTGATGTACCCGGCACCACTCGCCAGTAGTTCTGAGAAGGTAAAAAAAGATTTTTCTGCCAACCTGTTTAGTGTGACTCGCCAGGTTTGTTATTCCAATGCAAATCCATTGGAAGAAATTGACATGGTGCTTTTTATCAATGGTATCCCTCTGATTACCCTTGAGCTTAAAAACCCATGGACGGGCCAGAACGCTGTTTATCATGGTCAAAAGCAGTACCGCGATGATAGAGATGCAAATCAGCCATTGTTGAACTTTGCTCGTTGCTTGGTTCACATGGCGGTCGATACCGATGAAGTCTATATGACGACTAAGCTGGCAGGCAAAAATACCTTCTTCCTGCCGTTCAACAAAGGCTTCAACTTTGGCAAAGGTAACCCGATTAATCCACATGGGCACAAGACGGCCTACTTGTGGCAAGAGGTATTCCGCAAAGAAAGCATCGCCAATATTATTCAGCACTTTATTCGTCTTGATGGCAGCAGTAAAAAGCAGTTGGACAAACGAACTTTGTTCTTCCCTCGATATCACCAAATGGATGTCGTACGTCGCTTGGTTGATCACTGCTCAGTTAATGGTGTTGGGCAAACGTATTTGATACAGCACTCAGCGGGGTCAGGTAAATCTAACTCAATTACATGGGCGGCGTATCAGCTCATCGAAACTTACCCTATTAGCGATGATCTACCAGGAAGTAGAGGAAAAGAAATGCCTCTATTCGATTCGGTCATCGTTGTTACTGACCGCCGATTGCTCGATAAGCAGTTACGCGACAATATAAAAGAGTTCTCTGAAGTGAAGAACATTGTTGCGCCTGCGTTTAAATCGTCAGAACTAAAGTCAGCATTAGAGAATGGTAAGAAAATCATCATTACCACCATTCAAAAGTTTCCCTATATTGTCGATGGTATTGCAGACTTAAGTGATAGGCGCTTTGCTGTCATCATTGATGAAGCACACAGTTCGCAGGATGGGCATAACCAAGATAAGTTAAATGAAGCAATGGGGTTTGTTTCGGAGGATGTTTTAGACAAAGCATTACAAAGTGCGAAAAATCGTAAGATGCGCTCAAATGCATCTTACTTTGCATTCACCGCAACGCCCAAAAACACCACTCTAGAAAAGTTTGGTCAGCGACAAGCAGACGGAACTTATGTTCCTTTTCATTTGTACTCGATGAAACAAGCCATCGAAGAAGGGTTTATCCTCGATGTTATTGCCAATTACACGACCTATAAGAGCTACTACGAGATTGAAAAATCAATCCAAGATAACCCTGAGTTTGACAGCAAAAAAGCACAGAAGCGCTTACGAGCGTATGTAGAGGCAAGCCAAGAGACGATAGACACTAAAGCCGAGATCATGCTTGAGCATTTCATCAAGCATGTCGTTAACGGCAAGAAGCTAAAAGGTAAAGGCAAAGGTATGGTGGTGACTCAAAACATTGAGTCAGCCATACGTTACTATCGGGCACTAACCAGACAGCTCAATAAAATGGGCAATCCGTTTAAAGTTGCCATTGCATTCTCTGGCTCAAAAGAAGTCGATGGGATTGAGTACACAGAAGCTGACATTAATGGTTTCCCAGAAGGTGATACCAAAGATTACTTTGATGTGAACTACAAGCGTAAGGAGCCGGACTCTCCAATCCCTAAGCACGTAGACCAAGATGCTTACCGGTTGCTGGTAGTGGCGAATAAGTATTTAACAGGCTTTGATCAGCCGAAACTTTGTGCCATGTACGTGGATAAAAAGTTGGCTAGCGTTTTGTGTGTCCAAGCTCTGTCACGCTTAAACCGTTCAGCGCCAAAGTACGGTAAGAAAACGGAAGATCTGTTTGTGTTGGATTTCTTCAACTCAGTGGATGATATCAAAACCGCATTCGACCCTTTCTATACATCCACAACGCTTTCTGAAGCGACAGATGTCAATGTTCTTCATGAGCTAAAAGATGATATGGACGACACAGATGTTTATGAGTGGTTTGAAGTTGAGGAGTTCAACAAGCGTTTCTTTGAAGGACGAGAGGCTCAGGACCTAAGCCCAATCATTGACATCGCAGCTGCGCGTTTTAACCACGAGTTAGAACTAGAGAACGAGTTTAAAGTCGATTTCAAAGTGAAAGCCAAGCAGTTTGTGAAAATCTACGGCCAGATTGCATCTATCATGCCTTATGAGGTCGTTCAGTGGGAAAAACTGTTCTGGTTCTTGAAATTTTTGATTCCGAAGCTTTCCGTCGAAGACCCAGATAAAGAAGCACTAGACTCATTACTAGATTCAGTTGATTTGAGCTCTTATGGATTACAAAGGGTTAAGCTTAACCATTCCATCGAGCTAGATGACTCTGAAACTGAGTTAGATCCTCAAAACCCGAACCCGCGCGGGGCTTATGGTCCTGAAGCTGAGAAAGATCCGTTAGATGAGATCATCAAAATCTTTAACGAACGCTGGTTCCAAGGCTGGAGCGCAACACCAGAAGAGCAGAGAGTTAAGTTTGTGAACATTGCTGAGAGCATCCGAAATCACCCAGATTTCGAAGCTAAATACCAAAACAACGCAGACCCTCATACGCGAGAGTTAGCGTTTGAAAAGATGTTGAAAGAAATCATGCTTCAACGTCGTAAAGACGAGTTAGAGCTCTACAAGCTGTTTGCCCAAGACCCAGCTTTTAAAGCGTCTTGGACGCAGAGCATGCAGCGTATGGTTGGGATGTAAAGTCCCAATATTGAAGAACATATTTATTAAATAACTAAATTTGAATGACCGATAGCCTTAATCTTTCCAGCTTATGGCCAGACTTGAGCAGTCTAAATGTAATGCCACCTCAAACTCCTGAGCAATTGAGTGCTTTGTTTGTGGTTATTTTATGGGGTGTCGCTCTATTTTTCTTAATTTGGTCAGTTGCTGCATTTATTCGCGCAAGACAACGAGTAGTTTGGCTTAACAAATCTTTGGATGATGCGGAGAAATCGACTCTGTCAGGTGTTCGAAATGATTTAATTTCTAGAGCTGAACAAAAAAAAGATTCAGTAGGGCATTTATGGCTCGAGTTTGATGAAACATTGCTTGAAGTAAAAGGTGCTGATGACGTTGTTCGATTGCATAACACATTTGATGCTGACTATTTTTTTAATAGTTCTAGTTTAGCTGGTGGTAGTACTGAAAACAGAATGATTGCGGTGGTTCCAGGCTTTTTAACGGCTCTGGGTGTTATTGGTACTTTTGTCGGTTTACAGCTAGGACTTTCAGATCTCAATATCGCGGGCAACGTTGATGTCAATGAAATGAAAAATGGCGTTGCTGGAGTTATAAATGGTGCAAAAATCGCATTTATGACATCGGTTTGGGGCGTGCTACTCAGTGTTGCATTTAATTTCATTGAGAAGATACTTGAGCAAATTATTAGAAAGAAAATTAAGTCTTTGCAAAACCGTATTGACAGGATGTTCCCTCGATTAAGTGCGGAATATCAACTGCAATCTATTGCAAATAACAGCCAGCAATCTCGAGAAAGCCTACAAGGACTTGCTGAGAAAATAGGCGAGAAAATGCAGGAGTCACTCATTCAGGCAACTCAGGGTATTCAACAAGGTCTCGAGAGTAGTCTGGAAAAAATCATGGCTCCGGCTATCAATAAGCTCGTTGACGAAACATCTGACGGGAATCAAAAAGCACTGGAAAGCGTTCTTCAATCTTTCATGGAGGGTTTTGGTCAACAAGGCGAACAACAACGTGTCGCGATGGACTCTGCGTCTCAAAACGTAAATAAGACGCTAGAATCAATGAGCGTTTCGATGGCTGCTTTCGTCAATAAGTTGGAAGTTCAGCAAAACGCATCTTCAGAAAGAGAGAAAGAACTGATCTCAACTATTTCAGTTCAAGTTTCTGAGCTAGTTACTCAGGGTAATGAGCAGAAGCGTGTTCTAACAGAGTTTGTAGAAAAACAAGTCTCAGAGTTAGGTGAGCAGCTTACTAAAAGAGAATTAGCTGCTTCTGAACGTGAACAGAAATTGGCTTCCTCAATGGAAAGTACGATTAAAGATTTAGTAGAAAATGTTTCAGCACAAAGCCAAGTCTTGACCGATTTTGTTCAGAATCAAGTTGTCCAACTTACCCAAACGTTCTCCGAACGAGATGGAATGGCAAGTCAGATGGAAAAAGAGCGTAATGATATATTTGTGAATCAAACGCAGGCGATGAAAGCTGGAACGGATGAGCTTCTTGCTCAAGTGAAAGCGGCGACTGAATCACAACAAATCACAACTAATAGTATTATTGAGCAAGGTAAACAATTACAAAATAGTATCGATTCCTCTGTTTCGGCATCTGCTCGAGCTACGGAGAGTATGCAGCAGTCGGCGAATGAGTTACGAGTTGCCGCTGATAGTATGAATGTGTTTGGTTCCAACATCAAAGATGCGGGCAACAAACTATCTGGTGCTGTTACTGAAGCGGTTAACAGCACGAAGGATTTAGCGGAACAAAACCATCTAGGCGCAGTGAAAGTTCAAGCGTTGAGGGAGCAGTTGCTGGAAGATACAAGTAAGTTTAGCGCGATTGCAGATCAGATAAACAATATGCTGATTAGTGCAGAACAGTCGTTTAGCACGCTTCGTACTACCCAAAATGAGTTCCTTGCAGAACAAAAAGGTAATCTAAACGAACTCACTTCAGAAATGAAACGTAATGTGAAAGAGTTGACGGAGCAAATGGCTCAACTGCTTGAAGATTACGCAGAGCAAGCCAATGGACAAACCGCCGAGCACCTCAAAGTTTGGGCCAATAGTAGCACACAATATGCAGAGAGCATGAATACAGCAGTTAGAGCTATTTCTAGTGTTGTCGATGAAATTCAAGATAAAGTGAGCCAACATGCGTAGAGGTGTTCGTTCGCATACACAAAACTCAGTAGATGAAGAAAATCCCTACTGGGTTTCATTTTCCGATCTAATGTCTGCTTTGCTTGTTATATTTATACTTGCAGCTGTTGCTCTGATTATTGAATTAACTCAAAAGACCAATGATGTCGAAGCTGGTATTGAAGAGCTTAAGCAAGCTGAGTTAGCAAGAAAGAATATAATTTATGATGTTCGAGACGAACTGGCTAAAAGAAACGTAATTGTTGAAATTGCTGATAACGATACGGTAATTCGGATTCCAGAAAGCACACTGACGTTTGCATCAGGTAAATCATCAATTCCGAACGATGCAACAATACAGCAAGCAGTTAAGGACATAGGTGTTGTTCTTCATTCTGCAATTCAGAAGAAAGACCGATTTCAATATCTCGATACCATTTTTATTGAGGGGCATACCGATAGCGATAGTATCCATTACAGAGGAAAAGGGAATTGGGGGTTATCTACTGATCGAGCAATATCTGTCTGGAATGTCTGGCAAAATGAACTGAGCTTAACGCCTAAACTCGGTGACTTAGAAAACGCTTATCATGCAAAGCTGTTCTCTGTTAGTGGTTATGCGGCGACAAGACGTGCCAATCTACATGAGGCGAATCAGCAAGAAAAGAGCCAGAATAGGCGCATTGATATTCGATTTACAGTTAAGAAACCATCTATTGCTGAGCTCGAGAGGATTGTTGGACCGTGAGTCTAAATATAAAAAAGCTCAAAGTTAGTTTGCCTGCTAATCCTTTTGGTCAAGCCATCAAGGACTTTGCACATCTATCGAGTCAGCTAGAAGTGCTTTCTAAGAGTGCCGGTATTGAAAACAATAAGTTCCGAACTGCATATGGAGAAGTATGTAATGCGCTTGCCTCTAAGAAAAGAGTTGAGGACGTTATAGATAGCTCTGTACACGTTCGCGCCTTAGCTCTTTCGCTACATACGGATGCGAAGAAAAATGTCAGCTTTACGCGCAGATTGCTTAATAAAATTACAGAAATTGTAAAAAAACCAAGCTCTTTAGTCATAGAGTCGTTTTATCAGCATTTCTTATCAGAGTATGACCGACTGGCAGACTTGGAAGCTACAGCAGACTGGTTGTTGGAGGCTAAAAGGCTGCGAGGCAATGATGAGCAGTTTGATGAAAATATATTGTCAACCAATGGCCTCAAGTGGCTTGCGGAAAGGGCTATTCAAAATAATGTCGATTTTGATCATTTAATTGCGGAGATGAAGCTGGAACGTTATGCAAATGGCAGATATTTAACGGCGGCTAAAGGCATCTACTATATTGAGCAGTTAAACACTATACCATTAGGCCAAGATCATCCTCTCCTAGAGGAGGTTCAAAAAACGGTGGTTTTTGATTCTCGATATGACTCTGAAAGTTTGTTAGGGCATCAAATTCTTAGAATTTTGATTGGCCGATCGATAGGTTCTCACATCAGTGAGCCTTGGATGAATGTGATCTTAGCAATTGGCGGTGACCCACGAGTACCAAGTTCAAATCCAAGATATATTAAGTGGTGGAAGAGTTTAGAACCAAATCTGGTTCAAGCTGTTCTCGGATGGTTATCAAAACTAGACTTGAAGTTGTTTCTGGAAGCGTTGGAGGATTATTCTTACTCTTCAGCTAATTACGAGCTACAGAGAATGTACCCATCTCGGAAAAGTTTCTTAGAGGGGATGTTCGATGCGGGGGTTATTTCAAATACCCGGCTTTATTTGAGTCTGGATGCTGCAAGGTATTTGAAGAGAAATTATGACCCTAAGCACTTGCCAAATTTCTCTACTGTTAAAGATGGTGACAAATCGATAATTTATGTGCAAATGAACGGCGCTCACATGGTTGAGGGGAGCCATAGTTGTTATTTGTGGTTGTACCGGTATCTTGACCCTTCCGTTTGTGTGTTTAACTATAACATTGATAGTCCTACGTACTCACAACTCACAATCGGTATAAACAATCAAATGTCCAGATTGTCATCTGGTGCAGTTGCTAAAATAACGCACTCTCCGAGTGGTTACGCATGGCAACGAAAAGCACTTATAGCACTAAGAGAGTTAGGTGTTAAATTGACGCCGAAAGATGTGCTTTCGAATGAAGATTATATTGATTTTAAACAACGTTATGGGGTGCGAGAGTGGAGTTAACCTCTTTAATCAGCAAGTTCTTCTCTAGCTCAGATAAAACGTCTCAGTTTGAACTCATTTGTGATGATAGTCTTGATTTTGCAACTTCCAGAAAAACTCTAGAGAAAATTAAAGCTGGTAAAGCTGATGAGTGGATAACAGCGCAGTATGTTGCACTTAAAATGCTTGAAGAGCAGGGGGATGTAAGCTCATTTCCAGATGGCTTCATTATGCCTGCCGATACAGCTGTCAGACTCGATTCTGAGTTGAGGGATTTGTTTAGTTTGCCCCCGGTTTGGAAAGGAGTCATTGACGCTGATATTCAAGGAAAAGCTAGTACACCCACCTTTAAAATTGATCTTTCGGTCACAACCAAACAAGGTCGAACAACACTAAATTACACTGTGGATGGGCCTTTCATTCGGTTTAGTCAAAATGAGCAGTACCTGCTAACACCCGAGCAGCTTATGGTATTTATTGCGCATAAAACCCATGTAAGGTCTGATAGGTCTGAATATGATAACTTACTGTACTTACACTCTTTGCAAGAGGCCCAAAAGAATGGTTGTAAGCTGAATCTAAAGCACTTTGAAAGGCTAAGAATATTGACACCAAATAAAATCACAGTAGAAGCAGAATTGAATTCTCAAGGCGAGCTAATATTGACGCCAAACATGGGGCAAAGTGCGAGTCATGAGTCGATTCAAAAGGTTTTGGGGCAGTTGCAAAGCGACAACGCAGTTACTCTGAAAGTGGGTGATGAAATAGTCTTATTTTCTGAAGAAAAGCTAATGGCTGTAAAAGAAGTTATTAGCAACAGGGTAATTCCCCAACAGCAAGTTAAAGCGTTCCTGGAAAACCCTACAGCATATATTGATGCGAGTTTAGTCGATCTTGATTTAGGTTTTTCTATCAGAGTTCATGGTGCGACAGTTTTTAAACATGCTTATTTTGGAGAAACGGACGAGTCAGGTATAGATTGGTTCGGAGCCTCCCCCACATCTGATTTGATTAATCCAATATCCAAGCTGACTGATAGAGTTCGCGATAAAACAACTCTTGAGGACGTAGCTAAGAAGATTGAAGATGCACGACAAACCGGAGCAACCGTTTTTGATTATGAAGGACAATCATACGATATCAGCGATCCTGCAGCTGTTGAAAAAGTTCTAAACGAAATAGGTCACAAGATATCTAGCCCTAATACAGATCTTTCTAGCTACGGAGAGGCAGAAGACGCCGAGACTGAATCAGAAGGCTCAGAAATACATGTTGTTGATATTGATCTAAATGACGAAGAGCTGTCTGAAAATTCTCCTAAAGTTGAACAACTGATTTCTGATATTTCATGGGATGGTGAGTTAAATTGGGAAAACCACAAGCGGACACCATTCCCACACCAGGATATTGGTGTTCGTTGGATTTTAGGCGTTGAACAAAAAAGCTTATCAGACTCGAAAGTTAGTGGAGCCTTGCTAGCTGATGACATGGGGTTAGGTAAGACTTTTATGGCCCTCTCAGCAATAGAACATATTTATCAACGACAACAAATTAGTGGTGAAACGAAGAAACCTGCGTTGATAGTTGCTCCTTTGAGTTTATTGGAAAACTGGAAGGATGAGGTAGATAAAACCTTTAAACACTCACCATTCAAAGATGTAGTTATTTTGCAATCATCCGCTGAGTTAAATGAGTATCGCATGGGGGGCGTAGAGATTCGAGGCCAGAGCGCATCTGATGATTGTTTAGAACCCAAATATTCTTTGAAAGTTGGGAAATACTTTGGTCCTAGCCGTTTAGATCTACCAGAGCGATTGGTAATCACTACTTATCAAACTTTGCGCGATTACCAGTTCTCCATGTGTTTGATTGATTGGGGGATCGTGGTTTTCGATGAAGCCCAGAACATTAAAAATCCAAATGCACTTCAAACTCGTGCTGCGAAAGGCCTAAAAGCGGATTTCAAACTAGTGGCTACGGGTACGCCTGTAGAAAACAGCTTAGCCGATTTTTGGTGTTTAATGGATACAGCTTGCCCAGGACATCTGGGTAGCTATCAAGAATTTCGTGCTCGTTATATCTCACCAATTCTTAAAGCTGCTGGTGATGAAGTTGAAGAAATAAGAGCTAGGCTTGGAAGAGAACTTCGTATAGCTGTCGGGGCATTGATGCTTAGGCGCATTAAAGAGGACAACCTTAAAGGGTTACCTCTAAAACATATGTATGCTGGTGGAGAATTTGAAAACTGGAAGTATTTAGAAGAACTTAAGTCGACAATGGTTGGCTACCAGAGAGATGTTTACGAAGGAGCGATTAGCCATCAACTCGAGAATGAAGAAAGTCACGCGCTTACCACTTTGATGCGGCTAAGAGATAGTTCGTTACATCCTCGGTTAAGTGATGGAGGTCGCCTTGATATTCCCAAAAATGCAAAATCAGCTAGAGCTCTATACGGAGAATCAGGAAAATTAGTTTCCTTGCTTGAGACTTTAGACAGAGTACGAAGCAAACAAGAAAAGTGCATTATTTTTGCGGTTAACAAACGACTGCAAAGTTTCTTAAGTGTGACTTTGGGGCAGATCTATAACCTAGGTCCGCTCTCAGTTATTAATGGTGATGCAAAAGCCGTAGCAAAGCGTAAATCTGTCCCAACTCGAAAATCAATGATTTCAGACTTCGAAGCAAAAGAAGGCTTTAATCTAATTGTAATGTCTCCAGTCGCGGCTGGTGTCGGTTTAACTGTGGTCGGTGCGAATCATGTGGTTCATTTAGAGCGGTACTGGAACCCAGCTAAAGAAGCTCAAGCTACGGATAGGGTTTATCGTATCGGACAGGAAAAAGAGGTTCATATCTACATCCCTCTGTTGCATCACCCTGAATTTGAATCATTTGATGTAAACCTACATAGGCTACTTACCCAAAAAACGTTGCTGAAGGATGCTGTTGTTACACCAGAAGATGTTATTCCACAGCCAGCAGGTGTCGGGGGAGTAGTTTCTGGTGATTTGATTGATAAACGTATTACAGCGGCTGAACTTGATAAGTTAAGTTGGCAGCAATTTGAAGCGTTATGTGTAGAATTGCTTGCAAAGATTACGGATAGTGAAAGCGCTTGGTTGACGAACAATGGTGCTGATCATGGTGCTGATGGTGTACTACTTAATAACAGTGGTAATATTTTGCTTCAGGCTAAGTTTACGCAACGACAATATGATGGTTATAAAGGGATACAGGAGATTCATTCTGCTAAACCTATTTATGAATCAGCAATGAGAAGTTCTTTTGGGCGTTTGATTTTTGTTACTAATTCACCTTTGTTAGCTAAGCGAACTCATGAAATTGCTGCCACATGTGGTATTGAAGTTTTGGGCAGAACACAGCTGTTAACTTACCTTGAAGAATATGACATTACACTGAAAGACATTCTGTCAAGGTTGGGGAAAGATCGATTAAGAGTTTAATTTCGTTGATTAGTTTTGGATGTAATTTAAAATGTATTGTCATATCTAGTCTGAACTAATACAAAAGAATCTAGCCCAGAGCAAACCACTTTCGCTGAGGGTACTTTCTGAGAGCTGGAGCAGCTCTCGATCAACTGGTCGACAAGATTGTCTGATATGGGCATTCTGTTATCCCTTTCAATTGCCTAGTTTCAGTAACAGAAAGGCTGCCTTTGGCGGCCTCTTCTATATGTCCGCTCCACCAGCTCATCATTGGCTTTCTGCGTTCTAAGTAGTCAGTACGGTTATAGGCGCTACGCACTTGGTTATCATCAACGTGGGCTAGGGCGGCTTCTACTAAATCAGGATTAAAGCCTTGTTCATTGAGTGTGGTACTCGCTAGCGAGCGTAAACCGTGACTAACTAGCCTTCCAGCAAACCCCATACGTTTCAATGCCATGTTAGCCGTTTGGCTGTTACAGGGCTTTTTCGGGTCTCTATCCGACGGAAAAATAAAATCTCGATGGCCGCTTATCGGTTTCATTACTTCCAATAGCGCCAGCATCTGCTCTTTGAGCGGAATGCGGTGCTCTCTTCTTTTTTTCATTCTCTCGCAGGAATGGTTCAAACTTTCTCATCCCAATCAATGTGGTCCCATCGCGCACTAGATGGCCTAGGCATGCTGGTGTGTTACTACTTATTTTAGGCTTTCAGTAAGTGCAAATATCCAGTACCAGCCACACTGTAACTTCCATAGCTAGATTTTTCGATATGCTCACTCCACCAGCTCATAAGCTTTCGACGAGAGTCTAAATAGTCGGTACGGTTGTATGCTTTGCGTATTTGGTTTTTGTCAGTATGAGCCAATGCGGCTTCAATGACATCAGGTTCAAAGCCCTGTTCATTAAGAGTGGTACTTGCCAAAGCACGAAGACCGTGCGCGGTCGTTCTATCCTTAAATCCCATTCTGCCAAGTGCTTTATTAGCGGTTTCAGAATCGGTGGGTACCTTTGGATTACGGCTAGATGGGAAAATGAATTCTCTATGACCACTGATGGGCTTAATCGCTTCAAGAATAGCCAATGTTTGTGCTGTCAGTGGGACTACGTGCTCGCGGTTCATCTTCATTCGCTCTTTAGGGATAATCCAAAGCTTATTAACCATGTCGATTTCTTCCCAACGAGCACCAGAGGCTTCGTTAGGCCGAACCATGGTGTGAAGTTGCCATTCAATTAAAAATCGTGTCACATGCTGGATATTTGCTGTAGCAACGGTGCGTATAAGATCATGCATTTCATGTGGTTGCAGGGCTTTCATGTGCACCACTTTGTGTTTTTTAAACACATCACGGATGCCAGCTAATGGGTTAGCATGAATGACACCGCTATTTACCGCATAGTTCATGATTTCATTCATAAGTTGGGCGGTGCGTTTTACAGTTTCTAGTAATCCTTGAGACTCTATTGGCCGTAATGCAGCGATGGCCATCGGCGCAGTAAGTTTACTAACGGGTATCGAGCCCAATTTGGGAAAGGCATAAAGTTCAAGTTTTCGCCAATTCCCTTCCAGTGTCTTCTCTTTTATTTGTCCTTCCTTCGTAGCCTTCCATTGCTCAGCGACAAACTTGAACGTCGCATTTTGTTCAGTAATGGTTTTTGCTTTTTGTTCTTCTTTAGCGAGTTGAGGGTCAATACCATCCGCTAACTGCTTGCGAGCCTCAAGGGCTTTCTCTCGAGCTTCCGCCAAAGACATATCGGGATAGGTTCCAAACGAAAGATAAGTGATCTTATCTTGTCCTGGTCGTTTATAACGGAATTGCCATGAGCGAGAATTGCTTGGACGTACGCAAAAGTAGAGATTGCCGCCATCAGATAAACGATAAAGCTTATCCTTAGGTTTTGCGGTTTGAATTTGCCTTGCGGTTAGATTATTTGCCATTTCAATCCCTCAAGTAATACCTGGCTAGAGCATGAGGACTCCAAAAAATAGGTATTACTTTTGGCTAATAACTACTTAATTTACATTAAGTTACAGCCTGCTTTGGTGGGCGGTTTGACCATAAAGTAATACCTGGACTGGTGCTCAAAAGTAATACTAGCACTAGAGTGGGTAGCTGGGTATTACTTTAGGTATTACGAAAAGCGAACGCTTTTATGATATCTTGTGGAATACTACTAAATAGTAACTATTTGATTTTCATGAATTTCAAATAAGAAAAAAGACGTCCTAGGACGTCTTTAAACTTGAATGTGGCGGTGAGTGAGAGATTCGAACTCTCGATACGTTGCCGTATACACACTTTCCAGGCGTGCTCCTTCAGCCACTCGGACAACTCACCGAATCGTTAACCGCTTGGCTAACGAGGCGCTAATTTAATGATTCTACTGTGGATGGTCAAGCAGAAATCCGAAAAAAACTCGCGCATTGAGTGCGTTTGCTTACAAAGTAGCTGGAGTGGGCAAAATCACGACAATTGTGCTGGGTTTTCTAGAATAATAAGGCTCCTTGCGGAGCCTTATTGGTTGGGAAGGGTGAAATTAACCGCCTGATTATGCTTTGGCGACTTTCACTCTAAACAGCACGGCATAGAAGAGCGGGATCACGACTAAGGTCAGAATGGTAGCAAACAGCAAACCAAACATAATGGTGACCGCCATACTCTTAAAGAATGGGTCTACCAGCAGAGGCGCTACCCCTAAAATCGTGGTGAATGCGCCGAGCAGAACCGGGCGTGCACGGCTCACCGCCGCATCAATGATCGCGAAGTAAGCTTCTTTACCTGCTCGAATTTCCGCATCCGCTTGGTCAACCAACACAATCGCGTTTTTCACCATCATACCAATCAAGCTTAAAAAGCCGAGGATCGCCATAAACTCGAACGGAGTTTGAAAGGCGATAAGGCCAATGGTGACACCCACAACGGCAAAGGGTGCGGTCATCCAGATCACGAGTGGCTGACGCAGCGCGTTAAACATAAACACCACCGCGAGAATCATCGCCGCAAAGCCATAAGGAGCGGAGAGCGCCAAACCTTCATTGGCGTCTTTCGAGGCTTTGTATTCACCGTACCAAATCAGCTCATAGCCAGCTGGTAGCTCAATCTGCTCGATTTTTTCGCGCACATTATTGAACGCATCGGCCGTCATCACACCCGGCGCTGGGTCAGCTTGTACCAAGATGGTCGGCATGCGGTTAATACGGCGCAGTAAGGCATCTTGATAGACAGTATCGACCGAATCCACCAGTTGGCTCACCGGAATGTAACGGCCAGCTTGCGCGCTGAACACTTCACTGTTTTCAATCGCACGTTCGTGGTGGCGTTCATTTTCTGGTGCGCGAACCATCAACGGGATCAAGTCATTGCCTTCGCGATACACCCCAACATTACGGCCATTGAGCGTTTGCGCGATCGCGGCGCTGATTTCTTGCGTGGTTAAGCCAAGGCGCTGTGCTTCTTGTGCGGAATACACGGGTTGCAATACCGGCACTTGTTGACGCCAGTCATCTTGCACCGCAATCAAGTTCGGGTCGTTATGCATAATTGCTTTGGCTTGTTCGGCCAATTGGCGTAGCACGTGGCTGTCTGGGCCTTTGAAACCGGCTTCAATTTTCTTGCCGCCGCCGCGACCGAGCATAAACTTCCACACCTTGATTGAGGCATCAGGGTATTTGGCATCCAGCTCATTTTGCAACTCGCCTACTAATGGGGCAATTTTGGTGTAGTCATCAATATCAATCAGCAGTTGGCCGTAACTTGGGTTACGCGCCTCGGGTGAGTAGGTCAGCATAAAACGCAGGCCACCACCGCCGATGAAACTGGTGATATTGGTAATACCGTCTTTTTGCGTCACGTCTTTCTCAATGCTGGCGACAACCTGTTCGGTGCGGCGAATATCCGAGCCTTGTGGCAAGTACACATCCACCACAAATTGTGGTCGTTGCGACTCTGGCATAAAGCCCGGCGGAATAAACTGAGCGCCCCACACCGCAGCTACTAAGGTGCCGAGCAGCATCGCACAGCTGACCACGCGGTGGCTTAACACCCATTGCAGTACGGCTTTATAACCCGTCACCAATTTAGACGGTTTCGCCTCTTTGGTGGGAGCTTTAACGCGTAGAAAGTCATGGCACAGCATGGGGGTGACGGTCACCGCAAACACCCAACTCAAAAACATCGAGTAGAGGATCACCCAAAACAGTGAGCCAGCATATTCGCCCATATCGGAAGGGGAGAGGCCAATTGCGCTGAAGGCAAAAATGCCCACCACCGTACCGCCCAGCAGTGGCCATTTTGTGGCATTGACCACCTCAGAGACCACTTGCTGTTTATCGGCGTTCGGCTCTTGCTGAAACCGCACGAGTACGCCATCGGTAACCACAATCGCGTTATCCACCAACATGCCGAGGGCGATGATGAGCGCGCCGAGCGAAATCCGCTGCATGGCGATGTCATCAATCAGCATCACACATAAGGTACCGGCAACGGTAAGCAATAGAACAAAACCGATGATGACACCTGAGCGTACGCCCATAAACAGCAAGAGCACGACAAACACGATGGCGACAGCGGCAATCAGGTTATCGATAAAATTGGCCACCGAAGCGCGCACCGAGTCAGACTGCATCGAAATCACATGCAGATCCATGCCCAGTGGACGCTGGCTTTCAAGTTCAGCCAAGCGTGCTTTGACGGCATCGCCCATCTCGACCACGTTACCGCCGGTGACATTCGAGATACCAAAGCCAATTGCACGCTGACCGTTATAGCGCATCAGCATCGATGCTGGCTCGGTGTAGCCACGGCTGATGTTGGCAATATCACCTAGGCGTACCACCGCATTGTTGCTACCGACCGCCACTTGCAAATTAGTCAGGTCAGCCAAGGAGCTGATGTTGGATTTAGGGATCACCGGAATGCGCATCTGCTGAGCATCGACGCTGCCTGCAACGGTGACTAGGCTCTGCTTTTGTAGCACTTGCAATACGCGTTCAACCGAAAGGCCAAATTCCGCCATGCGTTCGCTGGACATCTCGATAAAGATTGCTTCTTGCTGCTCGGCCAGCGTAGCGGCTTTGGCCACACCCGGCACCAGAACCAGTTCACGGCGTAGCGTATCGACGTAGTCTTGGAGCTGTTTGTCGCTAAAGCCTTCCCCAGTTACCGCATAAAACAGCGCGTACACGTCAGAGAAGTCATCGTTAACGATTGAAGCGCCGGCACCGGGAGGCAGTTGGCGCTGCGCATCCGCGACTTTACGGCGTAATTTGTCCCATACCTGCTGCAACTGCGCGGAGGATTTGGCAAATTCGAGTTTGATTTCTACCGTCACTTCAGAGCGGCCTTGCATCGAAACCGATTTGACTTCTTTTAGCTCTTGCAGCGCTTGCACCGCACCTTCGATGACATCGGTCACTTCATCGGAAACTTCTTGCGCGGTGGCACCCGGATAAGGCGTCACAATCACCGCTTGGCGAATCACAAACTCAGGGTCTTCAAAACGACCCAATTTGAGGTAGCTGATGTAGCCGCCAATCAAGGTTAGGGCTATCAGCACCCAAACGCTGGTGCGTTTGGCAAGGGTATAACGTGCAATATCCATTATTGGGCTCCGTTGTTATCCGTGTAGGGACGAACGGTCATGCCTTCGCGTACGCTCGAAACACCGGCGATAATAACCTGCTCACCCGGTTTGAGATGCTGAGTGATCACCACTCGATCTTTGTAGGTAGTTCCGATGTCGACGTAACGTTTTTCCGCTTGGTTTTGCGCATTGACTACCCACACAAATTGTTTGCCTTGGTTATCTGGCACTAGGGCGGTCAGTGGTAGGGTGATGAGCGTGTTTTCATCGGCTGGTTTGTCGGCAACCGGGATCACTTTAGCTGACATGCCGGGCATCACGCGAAAGCCTTTCAAATCTTCAAAACCAAGCACTACAGAGTAGGTTTGTGAATCCGAACTTGGCTGAGTGGAGTAGGTACGCAGCTTTAAATCAAATTGCTGATTGGGAATCGCGCTTAACTCGGCGATCGCGCGGGTATTGCGCACACCTGAGAGCATGACACGATGCGGGATCTCAATCGCCACTTCCAAATCATTCAGATCTTGCAAAATCATGATCACTTGATTGGCTTGCACTTGAGCAAAATTCTCGATGGTTTTTTCACTGATGACGCCATCAAACGGGGCGGTGATTTGGGTGTACTCCAGTTTGCGTTTGGCCTCTTCAACGCGGTTTTTGGCAAGGTCGTAGCGATTGGTGACTTTATCCAGCTCGGCTTTAGAAATGGCTTGGGTTTTCTCAAAAATGGCTTTGGCGCGGCGGTACTCTTGTTCGGTATTTTTTAGCTCAAGTTGCGCAGCTTCCAGCGCCGTTTTGGCATCTCGTGAGTCGAGGCTCGCCAGTAATTGGCCTTTTTTCACTTGGTCGCCTTCTTTTACCGCGATATCCGTTAAGCGGCCACTGATGCGAAAAGCAAGATCAGCGCGCTGGGCGGCGCGCACTACGCCATTAAACGTGAGATCGGAAGCGCGTTGACTTGCGACAATCTCGGTTAATGCGGGTTTGACCACAGGAGCGGGGGCGCTGATTTGTGGCGCTTCACCGCAGCCAGCCAACAATAAAGCCGAGGCGATCACCGCGCTAAGCAAGGAGCGCTTTGCAGCCATTGAACGAGTAAAAGAAGGATTCATAGTGTGTTGCTCCTCAATTTCACAATTGGGAAAGGGGAGTCTGTACGAATCCCCATGCCTTTGACGTTTTATACCTGCAACTTCAAATCGGCAGGCACCTTGACCACCATGTGGTTAACTTGTCGCGCATCATACCTTGAGTAATGATAAAAAGTAAACTTTCGGGTGTACATTTGTGTTGGGCTTTTTATTCTATCGATAATCTGAGTGTCTGCTCAGCGAGTTACCAATTGGGTTTCGATCTGAGTTGAAAGTTGATCTACACCCGCAGAGAGTGCTTCAACCAGAGCGGGGTAACCCGTATCTTTGAGCGGCACCTGAAAACTAAACTCTTGGTTTAACATGCTTTCTCCTTTTGGGTTGAGCAGTTCCCAATTGCCAGCCACTTCGGCATTGCCCGTGTAGACACCATTAAATCGCTGCAATCTTACCTGTAGTTTCCAGTGCTCTTGCTGGATGGATGAAGCATTCAAAGGTGCAGGCCAGTAGCGAGATTGCTTACGGCGCAGATCATTGGTGATACGTTGTGTCAGTTGTGGGCTAAGCCGCTGTGCCCACTGGTTTTGTCTGGCTTGGATCACTTGCGTTTCCGACTGACGATAAACAATCCCTTGCGTATCTAGATAAGCCGCCAATTCCACGGGTTGAACCACCAGCAAAGGCAATGTTTTGGGCTGGATATGCTCGCTAAGTTCTGGGTTGTTTGGCAGTAAATAAAAACTGACTTTGGGCTGTGGCGTTCCTCCGCAGCCGACCAACAGTGTGGTTAACATCATCAATAACCAGGGTTTCATTCTTGCTTTCCTTTCGCGGGAATCGGATCTGCTGTATTACTTTCACCAAAAATCAAGGCATTAGGTTTTTCATTAATGGTGCGCAGCACAGGTTTAAATTCGGCCATCACTTGGTTGAGTTCTCTTAACGTGGTTTCAAGCTCACGATACACCGTCGACTCAGGACCAAAACCACCTAGGGTCGTTTCCAGTTGCTTTAGGCTTGCTTGAATATCCGCTGGCAGATTTTGTGTCTCTTGTTTTTTGAGAATGCGTTCTGCCGAAGCCAACAGCGCTTCTGAGGTTTTTAACGTGCTGTTGAGTGATGCCAAAGTATCATCCATAGGCAACCCGTTGAGTTTTCTCAGCAATTCGGTAACTTGTTTTTGCACTTCAGCAAATCCACCTTGTTTGGTGGGGAATAGGGGATACCCATCGAAGTGTTTCAAGCCATCTATTTTTTCTTCTGGGTAATAATCGGTATCAATGTACAAAGCGCCAGTCACTAAGTTGCCGGTTTTTAACGAGGCTTTGAGCCCTTTGAAAAACTCCTGTTGCATACGTGACTTCAATGCGGGGAGATCGGCTTTATTAAAATTATCGTACAAACGACCTAGCTCAATTCGCACTAGGACGGGGATACGATTAGTACTGATATCAATGTTTGAGGTACGAGTACGCAGAGGTACTTTGCTGACCGTACCGATACGTAGACCACGATATTCGACCGGAGCGGAAGGTTTGAGCCCGCGTACCGATTCATCAAACATCATCACAAACTCGATGTAGTCATCAAACATGCCTTCACGGATCTGTTTTACATCATCAAACAAGCGAAACTCGGTCAGCTGCTGAGTAATCGGCTGGCCAGAATCCTCTTCTTGTAACTGGCCAAAAGTGACTCCGCCTTTGAGTAGGCTTTCTATCGACCCTAAGCTGAACTCAAGCCCTTCGGCATTCAGTTGAAGGTTGATCCCGGAATTGAGCCAGAAGAAGGAGCGTGTATTCACCAATTTATCGTAAGGGGCAAAGATAAAGAGTTGGTACTGAGCCTTTTTGCTTTCCACATCAAACTGGGCACTCTCCACTCGGCCGACGGTGAATCCTTCATACATGACTGGATCGCCCACGTTGAGTTTTCCGGCTTCTTTATTCGTGAGCACTAAACGCAACCCTTTAGCATCAGGCGGTGCAATCGGTGGTAAGTCCATGACCTTAAAATGGTCTTGAGCACTCGAAGCGGTTCCCGGTTGGAGCTGAATATAAGCGCCAGAAAGTAAGGTATCGAGACCAGAAATGCCTTCTCGGCCAATGCGAGGTTTTACTACCCAAAAGAGCGTATCTTCGCGCAACATGCGATCGGCATCTTTGCTCATTTGCGCCGTTGCCACAATGTGATCGTAATCTTCGCTGAGTTTTATCTCAGTTATTACCCCAACATTGACATTAAGGGCTTTAATTTGGGTTTTCCCTACTTCGAGCCCATCAGCTGTCGGTAAGATGAGCGTTATCTTGGGACCCGTGCTATTGACGTACTGAAATAACATCCATAACCCCATCGCAAGAGCCAGAATAGGAATGATCCAAATTGCAGAGAGCTGCTTTTGCGCAGTTATTTCAGCATTAACTTGAGGTTCATCACTCATAGACAGTTTTCTCATTTTATTTTTGTTGGTGGGGATTCTGGCGGCTCATGCCACAAGATTCGCGAATCAAAAACCATGGCTGAGAGCATAGTCAATAATACTACTGCAGCAAAAGAGAGCGCTGCCGGGCCGGGATAAATCGCCATCAGATTATGCAACTGTACTAAAGACACCAAAATAGCCACGACGAAGATATCAATCATTGACCAGCGGCCAATGAATTCGGTTACGCGATACACTTTGAGACGTTTTAGATTCTGCTGCTCTGGAAATACATTGAGTTTTCCGGCCTGCCAGTAGAGCCAACCGAGTGCAAACATTTTGGCCATAGGGATAAAAATACTGGCTAAGAAAATCACCATCGCCACCGGATAAGAGCCGAGGTGCCACAGAAGGATCACCCCTTGCATAATGCTTGAGCCTTCTGATTTTCCGAGGCTCACGGTATACATCATTGGATAAAGATTCGCTGGAATGTAAAAAATGATGGCAGCCAGTAACAGTGCCCAAGCCCACTGCAAATTCAACTGTGGATGATAAGCGTGTAAACGACTACCACAGCGTAAACAAGTGGGCTTTTTTTGATCTGGCCTGAGCAAGTTAATCTGTTGACAGGTGTGGCAACTGACCGAGTTGTGTGTGCAATGAGTTTGCCCAGCGTTGACTCCTTGGGGAGTTTGGGCGGGAATAAAGTGTTGCCACAACCAATAGCGATCGACTAGCGAAACGGTTTTCACAACCAACATGGCAAAAAAGCAAAATGCCCAGAAGGAGTAACCCATCGCTACCTCGGCTAGTGAGGCTATTTTTATGAGACTGACTAATACGCCAATTAAAAAGACATCGACCATTAACCACGGCTGAACTGTGAGTAATGTTTTGCACAATAGCTTCGCGCGCTGGATCTCGGATGAAGAAAGTTGTCGTTGTGTGCTTTGCGCGGCTTTAAAAGAGACAAAAAGAAGTATGGTGATGTAGAGCGCCGGAAAAAGGATAACGGTGGTAAAGAGTAAAATGGCTAATAAAACGTTTTGAAATTCACCGAGCATTTTGGCTGCATTTAACAGCGTAATTTCTTGGGTCATTCCTTGCACGCTAAATGACATAAAAGGAAACGTCAGGCTGAGCACCAATAAAATCAGGCAACTGATGGTTAATGCGACAGCGGTTTGGTACGGTTTTTGAGGTGTTTGGGTGAGCGTATGCCCGCAACGAGGACACTGCGCAGTTTGTGCTTGGCTTAAAAGTGGTACGTTGGTTATTAGCCCACACTCGTCACAACCAATCAAATGATTCTTTAGTTTGTCCATAGTCATTGGTTTTATTTATCGTTAGTGGGTTGGAATCATTCCACGAGGATTGATAACAAGCCGATGTTAAAGGTTGAGAGCTTGTAACATTTGGGATTTATCGCAGCCTTATTGTAGCGATTTATTCGCATGACTAAAGAAAAGTTTTTAATTTTCAGCTAGATTACCGCTAGCAAAATTTGATGAGGTTAGGTTTAACAATGATAACCAAAAAGTGTAGATACGCGATGAAACCACGTTGGAGCTGGGTAGCATTATTGCTTCTGATGGCAACCAGTGCTTTCGCGAGTGACACGTCGCAAGAGAATACCCAAATCGAGACTACTACTGAGATAACGACTACGGCAGAGTCGCCCTCTGAGCTTGAAAATGAGATTGATCAGATAAAGCAATATATCAGTGAGTTGTCGGTGACGCTAAAGCAAGCAACAGGCGATGTACGTGATGCTTTGCAACTTCAGCTGTTTCAAAAAAATGCCGAGTTAAGAAAGAGCCTTTCCAAAGCGGTGGAAGAAAAAACAATTGCCAAAGAAAAGCTCGTCGAGCTGGTGAATATCCAACAACGGTATACCGAAGAGGCGAATCACTACATTTCCGAACGGTTGAATTCGTTGGATGACAGTCTCGGCAAGGCATCCCATGAAGAGAAACTCTCTTATATCACTACCTATCGGGAGTTACAGCAATATCTGGACGTGACTTACCATTCCAGCGCAGAAAATATTGGTTGGCTCAGTAGTTTGGATATCGATACCCGTGACGTTGAGAAGACATTAAGAGAGCGAATCAATCAACGCTTACGTCTACTGTCGGCTTCATTAGAGTATCTAAAGCAACAAATCAGTGTGATCAATAACCAGATCAAATCAAGCCCAGAGTCTGAAAAGGCCAACTTACAATTGGCGCTCCTTTTTACTCAGCAGCGGCTGGATATTGTCACCAAAAGCCTACGTTCAGTGGTGGGGATTGCCGATCAATTTGAGATAGAAACCGCCGACTATAAGCGACAGATTTTCCAAGTGACGGGCAGTATTACTCAGGATTTGTTGAACACTCAGGTGGTATTTTCAATTGTTCGTCACTGGTCAAATTCGCTGGTCAACTGGCTGGCAAGTAATGCGGTTCAACACCTATTCCAACTCTTTATCTTTTTATTGATTCTACTGGCGGCGAAGGGCGGAGCGAAAGTGACTCGCACTGTAGTACGTTCTGCTGTGAACTCGAAAAACATCCGTATCTCTCATTTGATGCAGGATTTCTTTGTTTCTATGTCCGGCAAAGTAGTGTGGGTTATCGGGATTTTGGTCGGCTTATCGCAGATTGGTCTCAATCTCGCGCCAGTATTAACCGGTTTTGGTATTGCAGGGGTGATCATTGGTTTCGCGTTGCAAGATACTTTGTCTAACTTCGCAGCAGGCATGATGTTACTGATTTACCGACCATTTGATGTGGGGGATTTTGTGCATGCGGGAGGTGTGGATGGCAAAGTGAGCCACATGAGTTTGGTCAATACCACGATTCGTACGTTCGATAACCAGATCATTATTGTGCCCAATAGCAAAATTTGGGGGGATGTGATCAAAAACGTTACCCATGAACGGATCCGACGAGTCGATATGGTGTTTGGCATTGGGTATAGCGATGATTTGCTTAAAGCAGAAGCAGTACTGACCGATATCGTAAAGTCGCATCCCGCAGTGCTAAAAACACCTGAGCCGAATATCAAAGTGCATACGCTTAACACCTCATCGATTGACTTTATCGTGCGTCCTTGGGTGAAAACCGACGATTACTGGGATGTGTATTGGGATGTCACTAAAGAAGTTAAGCTGCGCTTTGACCGGGAAGGTATTTCTATTCCTTTCCCACAACAAGATGTGCATTTGCATCTGGTGGATCAAAAAGCCTTTATCCCACCTACACAGCCCACTTCTTAGTGTTGGTAAGTGTGACTATTTTGTTTGGCAGAGCGATGTTGTCGCTCTGCCATTAGGTTCAACGGAGGGCGAGATCTTTAAAGGATGAGCATTGGTATCTTGGCATTTAGCAAACAGTGCGAAGAGATGGAACTGTTTCGCTGTCCAGATATCCGGCATATCTACAGTTTTTAATAAAGGATTGAAATAACTATCCTGCTGATCAGAAATTAACCTTAATTCGACCCAATCTTCAATTCGCTCGTCGTTATGGAAACTCTCCTCCAATGATAGAACGTGATCAGCCGTGGGTTCATTGGGTAACAGTGCATAAGCCAAATGATAGTCTCTTTTGAGTAATAGCCATTTATCTGGTAGACGGCGTTGGCTGTCCCACCAAATACCTTCGAGTTGCTGGATTTTTTGTTGAGTCACACTGCTAGGTTGTGCTTTTAATTTCCGAAGTTCATCTTCAAGAAGATGAGCAAAAATTTTTTCAAACTCCTGTTTGTTGGCGTCTGGATTAGCCAGCAATACGTCACGCGCCAAGTTTGCCCCGAGCATATTGGAATAAAGGTCTTCGGGTGAAAAAGCGGAGGCCTGCTCATGAAACCCACTGACATAGGTTAGGCCAAACCACTGAGCAATTTCATGCCACTGGGCCAGTTGAAATGCGATGAAAGCCGCGGCTTGAGCACTGCGTATTACCCTTTCTTTGGGGTCTAGAGAGACAGATTGGTTTTTCCAATGTATTTGGCGTGAACGTAACTCAGTGGGTAAGGTGATCTGAGCTTCATGACCTAGCTGGGCCAAGTTTAATTTAAACAAGTAATAGGTGAAATCTGCGGTGTCTCTGACGTGTGCAGTATCAATAAATCCAGCTCGTTTGGTAAAAATCAGGCCATTATGTTCCTCGCTTAAGCCTAATAAGCTGGTTGATAAAGATTGATCTCCTTGGTTGTAGTGATGGCCCCCAAGCGCATCAACATCGATAACGTTATCCACAGAGAAAAAGGGAACAGGAATACCGGCGACTTGTGCGTGGAGATTGTAACCAAAGGCACAACATGGACGAAGCCCTATAGGTGGAGTGGGTATGGCTTGTACAGGTTGAAGTATGGCTAATAGAAAACACAGTAGAGTAGTGATGAATCTCATCTCTTTTTCCTCAAAATGCTTCGTTTATCTGAAAATAAAATCCGTTGTTTTGCTTACCTACACCTAAATCAATGCGCACATTGATTCTTGCTTTAAAGGCAAAGCGGTAACCGATACCAAGAGTTGGCAGCCATTCACTCTCCGCTAAGTCAGCAAATTGTGAAGCTGTGCTGCCACTACCTAACCACGCCACCATGCCGTGTCTTGCGTTAAAGCTATGACGAATTTCAAATTGTGCGGTAGCGAAGTGTTTGTCACGATATTGGCCTTGGTAATAGCCTCGCATTCTTTGATCATCGCCGAGCATTGCGTGGTCGAACCAAGGTACTTCACCAGTGAAAGATTGATTAAACCATTCCATCGCAAAGATAGTTTGAGGCGTTAATCGCTGATAATGGCGTAAGTTAAACACCCATTGTTGATAGTCAAAATCGCTACCATAGCGGTCTCGATAATCACTCCATTCAAGATTGATATAGCTTCCTGACTGCGGGTTGGGTTCAAAGTCTCGGCTGTCATATTCAAGCCCAATTAAGCTTCCACTACTTACCCCAGGCTTAAGCTCCGCAGCCGCATCCCCCTTTTTTTTCACTGCAATCGCACGATAACTCTGCCATTGCCAGCCAACTTTAAGGTAAGTGCTTGGAAACAGCTCATAAGCCAGCGATGGGTTAAACTGTAACCTTTTCGCGTCATAGTGTGTTTTATTGGATTCCTGTTCCGCAGCCTTGGCACCAATACCCCAATAGTCACTCGGCGCATGGCTAATCCAACCATCGATGAGCATTCTCCATTGATCGTTATTGAGATAAGTACGATTTACTAGGCCTAAACCGTAAGAACCTGAAGTTGACGTGTAGGAGGTGATGGTCACGGTTGAAAATGGATGCCCCTCTTGCCACGTTGGTGGCGCATAGAGCCCCACTGCCGCGATGCCAATGCCTAGGCCTTGCTCAGGATTAACAAATGGTCCAGGGAGTATCCCCCAATCAATGGTTTTACTCACATCGACCGTTTCACTTGCCCCCAGTTTTTCGAGCACTTTATCCAATACATTATCTGATGCTTCGGCTAACAGTGAAAAACCTAAGGTGATTAGAAAAATCAGAGTATTTGTTTTCATCGCAGATGACTGATTAAAAACGTCTATCGAGAGAGAAAAATAGACTTTGGCGATCGCCAAAACCGAACTCGCCGAGCAAATACCAGCTGTCATTGAGTTGATACTGCATCCCAACCAGTGGATTCCATGACGTTTGCAAATGTTGTTTCACTTCAAAACCCGCATCTTTAGGGAGTAAAGCGGTGAGTGAGCCCGGAAGGCCAAGATCCGATAGGGAACCTTGTAAAGTTTGTTCGACATCTTGATACATAGCTCCCACCCAAAGTCGCAATGGATGGCCATGACGATGGAAGTCGTAACCGATTCGCGGAGAAATCACTATGGCTTCAATACTGCCATCGATGACCGTGAGACGGCTTTCGGTTAGGCTAGCATCGACCAAGGCAAACCAGTTCTGATAACCGCCAACCAGTACACCACCGACCCCTGTGGTGTAACCATCAAGGTCGAGACGAAAATTGTTGATGGTGTGTTGTGCCCCTAAAAACTTCATATTCACATCTGTCGTGGAGTAACCGTCTAGCTTGCCGACTAAGCCATACAGATTAAGAAAGGGGAATAGCCACACGTCGGCGCGCAGAGTCAACACTTCGGTATATTGTCTACCTGGATCCGCTTGTAATTGCAGTGGCAATTTACCCAGGCCTTGGATAGCGATTGAATCGACGTTGATCCCTTGTTCCATCGTCATGTAACTGAGATTAAAGCCAATCGGTTTGGGTAATTCATAACCGAGAGCTTCGGCTTTTTCTTTCCAAATCGGCAGTGAAAACTCACTGGCCCAAGTGGTGAATGGAAAACAGAAAACGGTGAGTGTCAGTAGTGTTCGTAATATCATTCAGAGTGCTCAGCAGTGTTATCGTATCCAGATACTTGGGGAGCAATGAATCTGTTTGATTGATGGCAGATTTCCCCTAATGGTTTCTGATCCCTGAATGCCATTTTGAGGCGATAATACCTTTATTTTTAGCACAAAGTAAACTCGTTGGTGTACTTTTTTGTGCGTCGGACTTATAGTGATAGCGGATGATATTGATAACCGATGAAATTGAGGAAATCGTGGTATGAAACTCAGTGAGCAAAAACGGTTGGCGCTGATTGAAGCAGCAAAAGAAGAGTTTACCCAGTTTGGATTCCATGCAGCGAATATGGATCGCGTTTGCGAACGCGCAGGTACCTCAAAACGCACCTTGTATCGCCACTTTACCAGTAAAGAGTTGCTCTTTATTGAAGTGATCAATCTTCTGGTGGCACAGCCGCACAAGGTTGGTTTTGAGTATCAATCTACCCGTTCTCTTGCGGATCAGTTGCACGACTACTTTGCGGCAAAAATTGACCTACTGTATCGAACGATTGGCCTTGATGTGCTGCGGATGATTGTGGGGGAATTTGTGCGCGATCCAGCCTTAACGCAGCAATATCTCGCGTTGATGGGGACTCAAGATACGGCGCTGACTGCGTGGCTGCAAGCTGCCATTAAGGATGGAAAACTGATTGAGAAAGAAGTGGCTCCCATGGCGACAACCTTGATGAATCTCTTTCATGGTCAGTTTTTATGGCCGCAGTTGCTGGCCGCGGTGGAGCTGCCTGATGCCAAACAGCAGCAAATCATGATGGATGAAATCATTCGTGTGTTTGTGTTGAGCTACGGTGTATCCTCTCCAAGTCATTTGAGTATAGAACTAAAGCCTTAGAGGCTAACGGATCACTGATGAGGAGTCTTGCCATGTTACCGACCGATTTTCCATTTTTTCACCAAAGCGCCTTTATTAATGGGCAGTGGATTTTAGGTGAGCCACAGGCAAGGCAAACGGTAACCAATCCGTTTGATGGCTCCCTCATTGGCTCTGTTCCTTTATTGAGTGCGGCTCAGGTGCAAGAAGCGATTGCCGGTGCGCAAGCGGCGCAAATTTTATGGTGCCAGCAACCCGCTGAAAATAAAGCAAAAATTTTGCGCCGTTGGTATGAGCTTATTGAACAGCATCATGAATCATTGGCGAAGTTATTAACTATTGAACAAGGTAAACCGCTGGCAGAAGCCAGAGGAGAAATTCACTACGCCGCCAGTTTTGTTGAATGGTATGCCGAAGAGGCCAAACGTGCATATGGCGAGCTGATCCCATCCCATAAACCTGATGCGCGAATTATGGTTTCACGTCAGCCTGTTGGCGTTGTTGCCGCGATTACGCCTTGGAATTTCCCCGCCGCCATGATTACCCGTAAATGTGCCCCTGCCTTTGCAGCTGGTTGCGCTGTGGTTTTAAAACCAGCGCCGGATACGCCGTTCACGGCTTTAGCTTTGGCCGATCTTGCGCAGCAAGCGGGAATCCCTGATGGTTTATTGCAAGTGGTGACGGGCGATGCGATTGAAATCGGGCGTGTACTGACGGAAAGCAAAACGGTACGCAAACTCTCATTTACTGGCTCAACCGGGGTTGGCAAGCTTTTGATGGCACAATCGGCCAATAACGTGAAAAAACTCTCGCTTGAGCTGGGAGGAAATGCGCCGTTTATTGTGTTCGAAGATGCGGACATTAATGCCGCGATTGATGGTGTGATGGTGGCGAAATTTCGTAATGCTGGACAAACTTGCGTGTGCGCTAACCGGATTTATGTGCATGACGCGGTATATGATCAATTTGCTGCCAAGTTGGTGGATCGGGTCAGCAGACTCAACGTCGGTTATGGTTTGGATGCCGGTGTAAACATCGGTCCGCTGATTAATGATGCCGCGGTTGCTAAAGTCACATCACATATAGTGGATGCCCAAAGCAAAGGAGCGAAAGTGATGTTTGGTGCGTTGCCTGAAGCGGGCAGCCGTTTATTCCAGCCACACGTGTTAACCGAAGTGACCGACGAAATGCGCGTTGCTGACGAAGAAACCTTCGGCCCCTTGGCCGCACTGTTTCGTTTTAGCTCTGAGCAAGAAGTGATCGAGCGAGCCAATGCGACCGATTCGGGTTTGGCCGCTTATTGTTATACCCAATCTTTGCGCCGGGCATGGCATATGAGTGAAGCACTTGAAGCGGGGATTGTCGGCATCAACGAAGGGTTGATTTCCACTACGTTAGCGCCTTTTGGTGGCATCAAAGAGTCGGGTCTTGGTAGAGAAGGGGCGAAACACGGCCTTGAAGAGTACCTTGAAGTCAAATATACCCTTATGGGTGGACTAGCTTAGGTTTGGGTGTTTGATTGCTCTGCACGTTCAGAGGTAACCATTTCAGCGGGCCATTGGTTTCAAAATCATTGGCGCGCTGACAAGAGAGATACACTTCACCGACTAAGATCACGGCGCCTTCTGAATAAGCCTGATCTTGGTAATAGCAGACCCGTTTAGCAATATCATCGCCGATCACGATCGGTAGTTTCGCTGGCGTCGGTGCAGCATGCAACGCGACACTGTAACTTAATGTCACGACTACCCCAATCAAAGTACGCATTGAAAACTCTCCATCCTCTGGTTATACCCAAACTACCTGCAGCTTCAAGTAGCAAGGGTATATTCGCTAAACTGCCGCTGATAACGCGGCAACATACTTTCATTTCCCAGTAAACCGCCTTGGTGTAGATAAAGCAAGTTTCGGTCTGGGTTCTCGGTACGCCAAGCTGACAATAAACGCCACATCAGCGGGTCGTATAACAGATCAAATTCAATATGAGTTTGTGCCAGTAACGCTTGCCATATCTGATAATCCTCCGGATAAAGATGACCGAAATAGTGCTTAGTCGTAGAGGTCAGAACCGTCGGGTGAGAGGTTTCACCGAGCATTAAAAACTGCTCACGTAAGTAGGATTCGTCACCCACACAAGGGCAGGTAATGACTTCAACACCGTGTGGTTGCAAATATTTGTGTAAGTAGAGCGCCGTGGTTCCGGTGCCGGAAGGCAGGGCGACCACCCAATCTGGCTGGGTTTGGTGGCGGAGCCATTCGAGCATTTCTAACGCTAGTTGTTTGATTCCCGGCTCTGCAAATGGGCTGCGCGCACCTTCCTCAATCACCAAGCAATCGGTATTGGGCATGCGTTGTTGCTGAATAAATTCTCGTGGATGCTTAGCCCCTAGTGAGCGCGTTTCAATAATGGTCGCTCCCAATTCCAGCGCACCACGGTAGTTACCGATTGGATAACTTTTCAGCCACGCGGGAATATGGTCAACGTAAAACTCCAAGCGCCAACCGCGCAGTTTAGCAAGGGCTGCAAAAGAGTAGAGCGAGTTAGCTTGTGCCGAACCGTAGCTGATTAAGGTGGTGATGCCGGGAAAATCCCCTTCAAGCAACGCCATCAATTTGCGGGCTTTGTTACCACTGAAATGTGGATGAAGTTTGTCATCCCGTTTGAGGTAAAAGGTTTGCCCTGCAAAACGGTGTTCAGTGATAGGTGATTGAGTGATCAGCATAAGAAAATCGAGCTCTGAATGGGGTCGCACATTATACGCAGTTCGATCGCAACGACTAGGGTTTGGATCAAACTCTCTCCGAGTGACCACCCTTATGACTGGCGGCCTAACCACTTATCGCCGTGCTCTAAGTCCTGAATTTTTGACTGAAAAATCGCCAATGAACCGACTTGAACAAAATAAACCAGATAAAAAAACGCCCAAAACAATCTGGCTTTGGGCGTACACAAGTATAGGAGTTAATAAAAAGGAAAAAGCAGCGTAATTGGTGACAGCGGGTCGAGAACCAAATTTGACGGCCAGTAAAACTCTCAAAGCTCTGTCAATCACGTCTATTCAGACTGGGCGTTTGGCAAAGAGTTCCAAAAGTTCGCAAATTATTTTTAAATTTTTTTGTGGAAGACTTTTCATCGTGCTGCAAGCACTTAGCTGCATCTGGTCAGACCATGGCGAGAAAATGTGATGTTAATCGCTTGTTAATCAAATGTGGCGAGAGTATATTTCAAACAGTTGTTTGATACGAGTGATTGAAATGGCATTACGCAGTAGTACTAAGGAAAAAATATTGGATGTAGCAGAAGGGCTGTTTGCGGAATACGGCTTCAATGATACCTCTTTGCGCACGATCACCAGTAAAGCGGGGGTGAACCTTGCGTCGGTCAACTACCATTTTGGTGACAAAAAAACCTTAGTTCGAGCGGTACTCAATCGTTATCTCGAAGCTTTCATGCCGGAGATGAAACAGTCGCTTGAGCGGCTTAACGAGCGGGACGATTACGATATGGCTGAAGTTTTTGAAGCGCTACGTGCTCCCTTGCGTTCGTTAAGCGAATTGCGCCCCAATGGCACCAGCCGTTTTATGCTGCTGATTGGCCGGGGTTATACCGATGTGCAGGGCCATCTCCGTTGGTTTATTACCAATCGCTATAATGATGTGCTAACCCTATTTACCGATTCCGTGCTTAAGGCGAACCCCAACTTGACTCGCGAAACCTTGTTTTGGCGGTTGCATTTCACCTTAGGTACCTGCGTCTTTACCATGGCGTCGAGTCAAGCGTTGGCAGAGATTGCAGAAAATGATTTTGGAAGCAAAGTTGATCCTAAGTCTGTGGTCGATCAACTGATTCCATACCTCGCGGCCGGTGTGGCGGCGAAATAACTAACCGATTCATAACAAAAATAACAGTGTAACCAGTGA
Source organism: Vibrio cholerae ATCC 14035 (assembly GCF_000621645.1). Lineage (GTDB taxonomy): Bacteria > Pseudomonadota > Gammaproteobacteria > Enterobacterales > Vibrionaceae > Vibrio > Vibrio cholerae. The sequence continues at coordinate 60,022 of NZ_JHXR01000009.1, forward strand.
ACAAAAGGATCTGAATATGAGCTCTCTACGCAGAAAATGGATCAGCGATCCCGCTTTCAAAATGTTTAAGAAAGTGCTTCCTCCTCTGTCACAAACCGAGAAAGAAGCGATGGAAGCGGGCAGTGTATGGTGGGATGGCGAACTGTTCTCTGGTAAGCCTGATTTCACCAAGCTGCACCATTATCCGAAACCGACCTTGTCAGCGGAGGAGCAATCTTTCATCGACAACGAGTTGGAAACTCTGCTCGCTATGTTGGATGACTACAAGATAGTCAAACAAGATCGCGATCTCCCCAAAGAGGTGTGGGACTACCTACGTAAAGAGCGTTTCTTCTCGCTGATTATTTCCAAAGAGTATGGTGGCCGTGAGTTCTCGGCTCTGGCGAACTCGACCATAGTGTCACGCATTGCTACGCGCAGCATCAGCACCGCAGTAACAGTCATGGTACCGAACTCATTGGGCCCTGGTGAGCTGTTGTCACACTACGGTACCCAAGAGCAGAAAGATTACTGGCTGCCACGTTTGGCCGATGGCACCGATATTCCTTGCTTTGCATTGACAGGGCCGGAAGCGGGTTCGGATGCGGGCAGCATTCCTGACCAAGGCGTGGTCTGCTACGGCAAGCATGAAGGCAAAGACGTGCTGGGCATCCGTTTAAGCTGGAACAAGCGTTACATCACGCTGGCACCAGTGGCGACTGTGCTGGGTCTTGCTTTCAAACTGAGTGATCCAGAGCATCTGCTTGGCGATAAAGAAGAGATTGGTATTACTTGTGCGCTAATCCCTGCCTCCCATGAAGGCGTAGAGATTGGCGAACGCCACGACCCACTAGGTTTGGCCTTTATGAACGGCCCAACCCGTGGCCAAGATGTGTTTATCCCAATGGATTGGCTGATTGGTGGGGCGGATTACGCAGGTAAAGGCTGGCGCATGTTGGTGGAGTGTCTCTCGGCAGGACGTGGGATCTCCCTACCTGCATTGGGTACCGCGATTGGCCACCTCACCGCTCGTACCACAGGCGCATATGGTTATGTGCGTAAGCAGTTTGGGATGTCGATTGGTAAATTTGAAGGTGTGGCGGAAGCCATGGGACGTATCGGCGGTTTAACCTACTTGCTGGAAGCGACCCGTACTTTGACCACCACCTCTTTGGATCTCAAAGAGAAACCAGGGATTGTCACGGCGATTGCCAAATACCACATGACGGAAATCGCGCGCACCATTTTGAATGATGCGATGGATATCCATTCTGGTCGTGCTATCCAAGATGGACCAATGAACTATCTGGCGACGCACTATCTCGGCGTACCCGTGGCAATCACGGTTGAAGGGGCGAACATTTTGACGCGTAACCTGATGATCTTCGGTCAAGGTGCGACTCGTTGCCATCCTTATGTTCTCAAAGAGATGGAAGCGGCGGCCAACCCAGATCAACAAGAAGGGGCAAAAGCGTTTGATGAACTGCTGTTCAAGCACATTGCCCACGCGACCAAAAACAGCTTTGGTGCTCTGTTTGCCGCACTGACGGGTTCACGCTTTATTAAAGCGAACATGAGTGGCCCCACACAAGACTACTATAAGCAGATGACTCGCCTGAGCCGCGCTTTAGCGGTGAGTGCGGATGTGGCAATGCTCACCTTGGGTGGCGAGCTCAAACGTAAAGAGATGATTTCAGCACGCTTAGGCGATGCACTGAGCTATCTGTACATGGGCTCGGCGGTACTGAAAAAGTATGAAGATGAAGGCCGCCATCAAGCGGATTTAGACTACGTACACTATGCGATGCAGTACTGTTTACATCACGCGGCGAAATCGCTTAACCAAGCGTATCGTAACTACCCTGTGACTGGGGTCGGAGCCATCTTGAAAGGGCTGCTGTTCCCGCTAGGCAACCACTTTGCACCACCGAGTGATGAGTTAGCGGTCAAACTCGCAGAAAGTCTGATGACCCCTGGAGCGCATCGTGATCGTTTAACCGCGCTGTGCTACATAGGTAAAGGTGAAGATGACAGCGTAGGCTTGATGGAAAAAGCGTTTTTGGCCATGTATAGCGTTAAAGGCTTAGAGCGTAAACTGCAACAAGGGGTGAAAGAGGGTAAAGTGGCGCGCAAAGGACTACTGGTTGATCGCTTGGCACAAGCAGAGCAAGCGGATGTGTTGAGCGCAGATGAAGTGGCCTCGATTCTGGCGGCAGAAAAACTGCGTAGCCGTGCGATTCAGGTCGATCATTTCAGCCATGATTTCTCGCAAATCCATACCCATCAGACCACCAAACCTAAGTTAAACAGTGTGGCGTAACAAATAAAATAGAGTATCGAGGGCTTCTCATCAGAAGCCCTCTTTATTTTTATTGATTGAGTTTTTTGTGAGCATAACGGGAAAAATCCCCCAATGAGTGCTCCAACCACTGGCCATTTTCGGCGAAATTGAGAGAAATTAGATGCGGTTTGTGTCTGAACCTTTTATCCTAGCGACGATTTTTTAAGGAAGTTGAATATGATCATCAAACCTAAAATTCGTGGATTTATCTGTACAACAACGCACCCAGTGGGTTGTGAAGCGAACGTAAAAGAACAAATTGCCTACACAAAAGCACAAGGTCCGATCAAAAACGCACCTAAGCGCGTGTTGGTTGTCGGATCGTCTAGCGGCTATGGTCTGTCATCACGCATCGCTGCGGCGTTTGGCGGTGGTGCGGCGACAATCGGCGTATTTTTCGAAAAGCCGGGCACTGACAAAAAACCAGGTACTGCGGGTTTCTACAATGCAGCAGCGTTTGACAAGCTAGCGCATGAAGCGGGCTTGTACGCAAAAAGCCTGAACGGCGATGCGTTCTCGAACGAAGCGAAGCAAAAAGCGATTGAGCTGATTAAGCAAGACCTCGGCCAGATTGATTTGGTGGTTTACTCATTGGCTTCTCCAGTACGTAAGATGCCAGACACGGGTGAGCTAGTGCGCTCTGCACTGAAACCGATCGGTGAAACGTACACCTCTACCGCGGTAGATACCAATAAAGATGTGATCATCGAAGCCAGTGTTGAACCTGCGACCGAGCAAGAAATCGCTGACACTGTCACCGTGATGGGCGGCCAAGATTGGGAACTGTGGATCCAAGCGCTGGAAGAGGCGGGTGTTCTTGCTGAAGGTTGCAAAACCGTGGCGTACAGCTACATCGGTACTGAATTGACTTGGCCAATCTACTGGGATGGCGCTCTAGGCCGTGCCAAGATGGACCTAGATCGCGCAGCGACAGCGCTGAACGAAAAGCTGGCAGCGAAAGGCGGTACCGCGAACGTTGCAGTTTTGAAATCAGTGGTGACTCAAGCAAGCTCTGCGATTCCTGTGATGCCGCTCTACATCGCGATGGTGTTCAAGAAGATGCGTGAACAGGGCGTGCATGAAGGCTGTATGGAGCAGATTTACCGCATGTTCAGTCAACGTCTGTACAAAGAAGATGGTTCAGCGCCGGAAGTGGATGATCACAATCGTCTGCGTTTGGATGACTGGGAACTGCGTGATGACATTCAGCAGCACTGCCGTGATCTATGGCCACAAATTACCACAGAGAACCTGCGTGAGCTGACCGATTACGACATGTACAAAGAAGAGTTCATCAAGCTGTTTGGCTTTGGCATTGAAGGCATTGATTACGATGCTGACGTCAATCCAGAAGTCGAATTTGATGTGATTGATATCGAGTAAGAGAATTAACTCTTATCTTAAAAAGGCGCGTTATCGCGCCTTTTTTGTGTCCGGAGTACAGCATGAATACAGCAGGTTGCTACAGTGATAAAGAGCAGCGGCGCTATAGTTGAGCTTGATTCTTTGTTATACCCAAATCACTTGAAGTGGCAGCCAACACCGCGACCGCTTTAAGTAGGAAGGGTATATGGATTCTTGGTTGAACGCCGTCGATATTTTGCGAACGCATTGATTGATAAGTGCTGTAGCAAAACAAAAAGCGGAGCATAAGCTCCGCTTTTTGTTGCGTTCGGAAATCAGAGATTAACGAGCACGGAAGACGATGCGACCTTTAGACAAATCGTAAGGAGTCATCTCTACAGTGACTTTGTCACCAGTCAGAATGCGGATGTAGTTTTTGCGCATTTTTCCAGAGATGTGAGCTGTCACTACGTGACCATTTTCAAGCTCTACACGGAACATTGTGTTAGGAAGAGTATCAAGGACAGTGCCTTGCATCTCAATTACGTCTTCTTTAGCCATTTAATCCTCTTTAGAAATTTGGCGATCTTTAACGGCGCAGGATTCTGCCATTAAACGTTCAATATGGGAAGTTGCGGCGTATTCTACCCTCGCCAACGTTGATTTACTAGCCTTTGATGTGGATTGAACCGGACTTTGTAGTTCATAGCTGGGCATTCATCGATTTGATATCCCAAATAAAGCCACTGCTTTTTGGTCTGTTGGCAGTAATTGAGCTGACAAAGTACCGCTAAGGTGCCTAAAGAGATCGAAATATCTGGGTCATAAAAGGTGTAAAACGCACTCGCACTGTTTGGGAGTAAATCGGTGACGGCAATCGCGACCAACTTTTCGCCCTGATAAAGATGTAAATATTGGGTATTAAGCCATTTTGCACGGGCAAATTTGGCAAATTCCATTTTATTGGGTGGGTACATGGAGCCGTGGCGATGACGAGCGAAAATATAACGCGCGTAAAGGGCGTACCAATCTTCATCCAGTTCTGGTTTCAACTGCCAATGAAACTCTTGGCTGAGCAGCTTGAGTAAACGTTTTTGGCTTTTGCTTGGCACAAAATCGGGCGCAGGAATTCGCAGAGCTTGGCAAGACTGGCAATGATCACAATGCGGTTTGTAGATGGTATCGCCGCTGCGCCGAAAACCATTTGCCATCAGCACTTCATAGGTTTCGGGGGTTTGCATCTGCGGATCAATCGCCACGGCGACGCGCTCCATCCGATCCGCTAAGTAGCTACAAGGATGGTTATTGGTTAAGCCAATACGAATTTGCTGAATATCTGAGCTCATGCATCAATCCTCAAAGGCACATGGCGAAGTGGGGGTGGCGAGCCACTGAGTTTCAAAACAGCCACTGAGCACCTGCTTCTCCTTAAAAGATAGCAACGATTGGATAAATTGTTCACGGCTCAAGGTCGTTGCGCCTAAAGATTGCAAATGCGGATTCATCACTTGGCAATCAATCAACTGCCCTTGATGGCGAGAAAAATGGTCGCAAAAATACCAAAGCGCAATTTTCGAGGCATTGGTTGCGAGGCTAAACATGGATTCGCCACAAAACAGTTGGCCAACGGAAATGCCATAAAGCCCACCCACCAGTTGTTCGCCCTGCCACACCTCAACAGAATGGCAACGACCTTGTTTCGCCAACTCGCCATACGCATGGCGCATTGAGTCATTGAGCCAACGTTGATCCGCAGGGCGAGTGAGCGCGCACTGCTCAATCACTTGCGACGTCGCGTGATTCACGCTAACCCGATACTGATGTTTACGTTGGAACTTCTTCACGCTTTTGGCAGGTTGAAACCGAGTAGGGTCAAACACGGCACGTGGGGAAGGGCTCCACCACAAAATCGGGTCTTCAGGGCCATACCAAGGGAAAATGCCTTGTTGATAAGCCGCCCAAATTCGTTCAGGACGGAGATCGCCGCCAAATGCAAGCAGGCCGTTAGGGTCATCTAACGCAGTAAAAGGAGAGGGGAATGTCAACGTTTCCGGCGATAATTCAGTCAGATAAATAGTCATCGTATTGGTTTGCCTTAGAAGTCCCTGTGAGCCATTCCGAAAGTGAATGAGCCGCGATCTTAGTGATTTTGATGAAGTTTGCCAATCTTGATGCTTGGGAAATCCCTGGCTTGGTCGAGATTGCATAAACAGAAATAAAAATTCATTGCGAGCAAGATAAAGGCTAGCGCTAGCGCATGAATTTGGTTAGTCTGCGGATACGAAGAATTTTCGCCGCGACCCATTACCACAAGGACTTTCAGCGGCGCAAGGAAACACAACATCCAATGGAAAGCTTGACTCTACAACCGATTGAACTCATCTCTGGGGAAGTGAATCTTCCCGGTTCCAAAAGCGTTTCAAACCGTGCGCTCTTGCTGGCTGCGCTAGCCTCAGGCACGACTCGTCTTACTAACTTGCTCGATAGCGACGATATTCGCCATATGCTCAATGCTTTGACCAAGCTGGGTGTGAACTATCGCCTCTCGGCCGATAAAACCACCTGTGAAGTAGAAGGTTTGGGCCAAGCCTTTCACACGACTCAGCCATTAGAGCTGTTTCTAGGTAACGCAGGTACTGCAATGCGTCCGCTGGCGGCGGCGTTGTGTCTTGGACAAGGCGACTATGTACTGACTGGCGAACCGCGCATGAAAGAGCGCCCGATTGGCCACTTAGTGGATGCTCTTCGTCAAGCCAGCGCACAGATTGAGTATCTGGAGCAGGAAAACTTTCCTCCACTGCGTATTCAAGGGACGGGCTTACAAGCAGGAACGGTGACTATCGATGGTTCTATCTCTAGTCAGTTTTTGACCGCCTTTCTTATGTCGGCACCGTTGGCGCAGGGCAAAGTGACCATCAAGATCGTCGGTGAGCTGGTTTCTAAGCCTTACATCGACATTACACTGCACATCATGGAGCAGTTTGGTGTTCAGGTGATCAACCACGATTATCAAGAATTTGTGATCCCAGCGGGGCAATCTTATGTGTCTCCGGGGCAGTTCCTCGTCGAAGGTGATGCCTCTTCTGCTTCCTATTTCCTTGCTGCGGCTGCCATTAAAGGCGGTGAGGTAAAAGTGACCGGTATTGGTAAAAACAGCATCCAAGGGGATATTCAATTTGCGGATGCATTAGAAAAGATGGGCGCGCAAATTGAGTGGGGCGATGATTATGTGATTGCTCGCCGTGGTGAACTGAATGCGGTGGATCTCGATTTTAACCATATCCCAGATGCGGCGATGACGATTGCGACGACGGCACTTTTTGCCAAAGGTACCACGGCCATTCGTAACGTTTACAACTGGCGTGTAAAAGAGACGGATCGCTTGGCAGCAATGGCCACCGAACTGCGTAAAGTGGGCGCGACAGTCGAAGAGGGGGAAGATTTCATTGTGATTACGCCTCCAACTAAGCTCATCCATGCGGCAATCGATACCTATGACGATCACCGGATGGCGATGTGTTTTTCTCTGGTTGCGTTGAGCGATACACCAGTGACGATCAATGACCCGAAATGCACGTCAAAAACGTTCCCCGATTACTTTGATAAGTTTGCGCAATTAAGCCGCTAAAGTGTCACTCCCTGCCCAAAACCGATGGCGATAAAATCGGTTTTGGAGTAGATGTAAGTGATTGAAAAAAGCCTCATTACGAGGCTTTTATTATTTTTGTAGGGTAAATTCCGGTGAGAGATGATGAGCGAGATATTTAAACATATTAAATACCGCTGTGGTTTTCTCAGTAGGAAGGCCTTGTTCAGTGAGGAAATACTCACCTTTAAACACTAACACGCCTTCTTTCTCTTCCACTTGAGTGGCACGCATGCCTTCGATGTAACACTCATGATCTTGAATTAATTGGTTAGCAATCAGTAAAAGTTCAAATTCAGTGATCGGTTTTTTATGGTTCATGGTGATAACTCCTTACCATTGGATGCAGGCATTATAAGTAGGTAACCGGTGACAACCTTGACAGAAAGCAGGAAAAGGGCGATTTGTTCTCTAGATGAATTTGTGAGTTATTGCATATTTCGTCGTTTTGGGGTCGCGGTATACCGCGCTTCACTTTAGTATGGGCGCGTTTTTGACAGCAGAACAACATTTCGTCGATTTGTCGAGCAAATAAAAAGCTTTTAGAAAAAACAAGTTGATCTTCTTGTTATCTGGCTCGATAGTAAAAAAAAGAATTACATTTTAGAACGTCATGCGATTTAAATCGCGCCAAATGATGAAGGACAATTGAGTCAATATGGGTAAATCACTCGTTATCGTCGAGTCGCCAGCCAAGGCTAAAACCATCAATAAGTACCTTGGTAAAGACTTTATCGTGAAATCCAGTGTGGGACACGTGCGTGATCTGCCTACAGCAGGGCAAACGGCCACACCGACCGGTAAAGCGGCGGCAGCATCGACTAAGAAAGCATCTACTACTGATAAAGAGCAGCAAAAGCGTGAAAAAGAACGCGCAGCGCTGATCAAAAAGATGGGTGTCGATCCGTATCACGGCTGGCAAGCCAATTACCAAATTCTGCCCGGTAAAGAGAAAGTGGTGGCTGAGCTGCAAAAGCTCGCGAAAGACGCTGACAGCGTTTATCTCGCAACCGACTTGGACCGCGAGGGAGAAGCCATCGCTTGGCACCTTCGTGAGATCATCGGTGGCGATGAAAAGCGATATAAACGAGTGGTATTTAACGAAATCACCAAAAACGCCATTCAGCAGGCTTTTAAGCAGCCTGGTGAACTGAATATGGATGGCGTGAACGCTCAACAAGCACGCCGTTTCATGGACCGCGTGGTGGGCTTTATGGTCTCGCCACTGCTGTGGAAAAAAGTGGCGCGAGGCCTTTCCGCTGGTCGTGTACAGTCTGTCGCCGTGAAACTTCTGGTTGAGCGTGAACGCGAAATCAAAGCATTTGTTCCGGAAGAATTTTGGGACATCAATGCCGATACCTTGACCGCAGACAAGCAAGATTTTCGCCTGTTGGTGGCCCAAAAAGACGGTTTAGCTTTCAAGCCTGTGAACGAAACGGAAGCCTTGGCGGCGGTTGCTGCGCTCAATAAAGCGCAGTACGAAGTGTGCAAACGCGAAGACAAACCGACCACCAGTAAACCGAGTGCACCTTTTATTACGTCAACCCTGCAGCAAGCCGCGAGTACTCGCCTTGGTTATGGGGTGAAAAAGACCATGATGCTCGCTCAGCGTTTGTATGAAGCGGGTTACATCACCTATATGCGTACCGACTCAACCAACTTGAGTGCGGAAGCGGTTGAGAATCTGCGTGGCTACATCACCAAGCATTACGGTGAGGCGTATTTGCCGAGCCAGCCAAATGTGTATGGCAGCAAGCAAAATGCCCAAGAGGCGCACGAAGCGATTCGTCCTTCGGATGTGACTGTCACCGCCGACGATCTGGAAGGAATGGAAGCGGATGCACACAAGCTGTATGCCCTGATTTGGAATCAGTTTGTGGCCTGTCAAATGACACCTGCGCAATACGATTCCACGACAGTCAGTGTAAAAGCGGCAGAGTACACCCTGAAAGCGAAAGGTCGTATCCTCAAGTTTGATGGTTGGACTCGCGTACAGCGCCCGTTGGGTAAAAACGAAGATCAGATCCTGCCTCCGGTGAAGATCGGTGATAGCCTAAAGCTCGTCAGCCTAGATCCGAAACAGCACTTTACCAAACCGCCAGCGCGTTACACGGAAGCGGCATTGGTGAAAGAGTTAGAAAAGCGTGGTATTGGTCGCCCATCGACGTATGCATCGATCATTTCCACCATTCAAGACCGCGGTTATGTGAAAGTCGATCAGCGCCGTTTCTTCGCGGAAAAAATGGGCGAAATTGTCACCGATCGTCTTGATGAGAATTTTGACGACTTGATGAACTACGACTTTACCGCGCGTATGGAAGAGAAACTCGACCAAATCGCCGAAGGTGAAGTGAACTGGACCGCAGTACTGGATGAGTTCTTTGCTGATTTCAGTCGCGACCTCGAAACGGCGGAGCAAGATGAAAGCTTAGGTGGCATGAAGCCTAATCACATCGTGATGACCAATATTTTGTGTCCGACCTGCTCGCGTCCGATGGGGATCCGCACGGCATCGACAGGGGTGTTTTTAGGCTGTTCTGGCTATGCATTACCGCCGAAAGAGCGCTGCAAAACCACCATCAACTTAGGTGACGAAGAAGGGGTGATCAACGTTCTCGAAGAGGATGTCGAAACCGCAGCACTGCGTGCTAAGAAGCGTTGCCCAATTTGTGAAACGGCGATGGATGCGTATCTGATTGACGATAAGCGTAAGCTGCATGTTTGTGGTAACAATCCGAACTGTGAAGGCTTTATCGTTGAAGAAGGCGAGTTCAAAGTCAAAGGCTATGAAGGCCCAACCGTCGAGTGTGATAAATGTGGCTCAGACATGGTGCTGAAAAATGGCCGCTTTGGTAAGTACATGGGTTGTACCAACGATGCTTGTAAAAATACGCGTAAGATCCTGAAAAATGGCGAAGTTGCGCCACCGAAAGAAGAGCCAGTGCATTTCCCTGAACTGCCTTGTGAAAATTCGGATGCGTATTTTGTGCTGCGTGATGGTGCATCTGGCTTGTTCTTTGCGGCGAGCAATTTCCCTAAATCGCGTGAAACGCGCGCGCCTTTGGTGGAAGAGTTGAAACGTTTTGCTGAGCGTTTGCCAGAAAAATACCAGTATCTGACTTCTGCACCCGCACATGATCCTGATGGCTTACCTGCTGTGGTGCGCTTCTCTCGTAAAGAGAAAGAGCATTACGTGCGTACCGAGACAGAGGGTAAACCTTCCGGTTGGATGGCGGTTTACCAAGAGGGTAAATGGTTGGTCACGGATAAACGCAAAAACGCGAAATAATCCGACTCATCCTTTGTTCAATCAAAATAAGACAGGCAGCCTCGCTGCCTTGTCTTATTTTTGTATCAGGCTTTGCGAAGCAGTTCTGAGAAATACCAGATTGGTATTGATGCTTTTCATCATCAATTTGCCAGAGTGTGACTCACGAAAGAGTCTTACACTTTGATCCTGCCTACTATGAGATTAACCACTCAATCTGAGTCCTTTTAGCGAGTTCTGGCGTTACCTTCTCGCAAACTTTGCGCCCCAGAACCCAACGCTCTTTCTCAGTCCGATATTTATCCGCTACGTATTCTTTTCTATGTATTGAGCGATTTTCTTCGCTAAATCATCATTTTTATTATTTAGGAGGTGAGCTGACATTCAGGCAGTTAATGTGCCGTGATGGCTGAATATGAGGTTTATGTCATTGAACCACCAAAAGAGTGTGAGTTGGAATAAGTCTTTTCCATCTCGTTTTGTTTCACCACTGAGATTTTAAGAAATTGATTGGTATTCGGCCAAGGATTCGATAACGTATAGCCAACCGATTGCATTGTTTATTCAGCACATTTGTGCTGGCTGTCGTACTGATGTTGCTGTCGGTTAGCATGGAGCGCCGAGCCAGGACCCCCAAAGCAAAAATTTCGTGGTTCGGCAAATATTATAAAAGAATGGAGAACAACACATGGCTGGAGTATTAGGCATGATTTTGGCGGGAGGAGAAGGGTCACGTTTGAAGCCGTTGACTGAAACCCGTACCAAGCCGGCAGTTCCTTTTGGTGGAAGCTACCGTTTAATCGACTTTGCACTCAATAATTTCGTGAATGCCGATTTAATGCGGATTTATGTTCTGACGCAGTTCAAATCGCAATCGCTATACATTCATATGAAAAAGGGCTGGAATCTTTCCGGGATCACAGACCGTTTTATCGACATTATTCCAGCACAGATGCGTGATGGAAAACGTTGGTATGAAGGCACTGCCGATGCGATTTATCAAAACCTCCGTTTTGTTGAGATCGTCGCGCCGGATCAAGTCTGTATTTTTGGTTCAGACCATATCTACAAGATGGATATTCGCCAAATGCTCGATTTTCATCGCCGTATGGAAGCGGAGTTGACCGTTTCTGCACTGCGTATGCCGATCAGCCAAGCCTCTCAGTTCGGGGTGATTGAAGTGGATGAAAACGGCAAAATGGTCGGTTTTGAAGAGAAACCGAGCAATCCCAAATCGATCCCCGGTGAGCCTGAGTGGGCACTGGTCTCGATGGGTAACTACATCTTCGAAGCGGAAACGCTCAGCAAAGAACTGCGTGAAGATGCTGAAAATAACCAGTCCAGCCATGACTTTGGCAAAGACATTATTCCGAAAATGTTCCCGCGCGGTAAAGTCTATGTGTATGACTTCACGACCAACAAAATTAAGGGAGAGAAGGAATCGACCTACTGGCGTGATGTCGGAACCATCGAATCGTATTGGTCGGCACATATGGACTTGCTCGACAAAGATCCAGAATTTTCGCTATACAACCGTAGTTGGCCGCTGCACACCTACTATCCTCCTTTGCCACCTGCGACGTTTGTGGATGTCAAAGACAAGAAAGTCAAAATCACAGATAGCTTGATCTCTGGGGGAAGTTATATCCAAGGATCAACCATTTATAAATCAGTTCTGGGTTTCCGTAGCAACATTGCTGCTGGCTCTTTTATCAGTGAATCTGTTATCTTGGGCGACGTGAAAATTGGAGCTGGCTGCACGATTAAGCGCGCCATTATCGATAAAGATGTCGAGATCGCCGCCGGTACCATCATTGGTGAAGATTTGGAAATGGACAGAAAGCGTTTCCACGTTTCCGATGAAGGGATTGTGGTGATTGCGAAAGGTAGTAAGGTAGGATTCTAGAATGGAACAATTCAACGTTTGGTTTACCGTTTCAGAAGTACAGGGGCTGGTAAAAAGTGGTGGCCTGGCCGATGTGGCAAAAGCGCTGCCACAAGCGTTGAAAGCGTTGCATCAGCAGGTAGCCATTGCGCTGCCTGCTTATCGTTCAGTACCGGGAAAGGAAGACGCAGAGTTAGTACTGGAAACAGAGCTGACACACTGGCCGCACACGCAGTATCGTGTTTTAAAACGCGATCTAGACGGTGTGCCAATCTATCTAATTGATTGCCCTGCTTATTTTGACCGCCCGGCGCTGTATGCTGAGAATAATCAAGCCTATGCCGATAATGGTGAACGGTTTGGTTTTTTCTCTGCAGCGTGTTTGGACGTACTGCCGAAACTCGGTATTCAGCCTGACATCATTCATGCGAATGATTGGCACACAGGCTTAGTGCCTTTTTTGTTGAAAACCCGTTATCGCTATGACAGCTTTTTTGAGCAAGTCAAAAGTGTGCTGACGGTGCATAACGCGATTTTTAAAGGGATCTTTTCCTACCATCAGTTAGAAGTCATTCCTGAGCTCAATTTATCGGGTATGGAATTTCTGCAATACGGTCACGATCATGTGAGCATGCTGCGGGCGGGGATCGCTTTTGCGGATAAAGTGAATGCGGTGAGTCCTAATTATGCGGCTGAGCTTTTAACGCCTCTTGGGGCTCACGGGCTGGTGGATGATTTTGTGCGCCGAGCGCGCGATTTACACGGTATCGTCAACGGTTGTGATTACAGCGAGTGGAATCCAAGAACCGACCACTATCTGCCAGCAACCTACAGCGATGAGCCTGAGTCGATGCGCAAGGGGAAAGCGCTGTGTAAAACGGCGCTGCAGGAAGAGTTACACCTGCCGGTTACCGATGTACCTCTGTTTGGTATGGTTTGCCGTTTAACGCATCAGAAAGGCTTTCATTACTTGTTGCCGATTTTAGAGCAGTTCCTGCGCAATAACGTTCAAGTGGTTATTGTTGGTACTGGTGAGCCGGAAGTTGCTGCGCGGTTGAATAAGATCGCTCATTATCATCGAGCCAAGTTTGCGTTTGTCGAAACCTACAGTGAGCGTTTAGCGCACTGGGTTGAAGCGGGATCGGATTTCTTCTTAATGCCTTCTGAATTTGAAGCCTGTGGGCTCAATCAGATTTACAGCATGGCTTATGGCACTCTGCCTATTGTTCGTGAAGTGGGTGGCTTGAAAGATACGGTGAACGATTACGATAAATTCCCGGAGCGCGCGACAGGCTTTGGTTACCAAGAGCCCACGCCAGAAGCTCTATTGATCACGATGCAGCGGGCACTCTTGTTTTATCTGCAGCAGCCAGAAGAGATGCTGAAAGTGCAACAACGTGCCATGCAGCAAAACTTCAGTTGGGAAGAGTCTGCCCAAGAATATATGAAGATGTATCGACTCGCGCGATTTGGCTAACGATATCACCGTCCGATTTGAAGCGGCAGCAGTGTTGGCTGCCACTCCAAGTCGTTTGGGTCTATGAAGCATCTCTCAGGCACCGCAAGGTGCCTTTTTTCTGTTTCACTCAACAGTTTCTTACAACTGGGGGGATTCTCTTGACTAAGATTATGGTAGTCTTGGCCTGCGTAATTAAGAGGTTTCAATGTCTTCCCCTATGACTGCCATTGCCGAAAAAGTGCTGTTTCACAAAACTTATCTTCACCCGACAAGTCAGGAGTGGGTGGTGTTCGTTCATGGTGCGGGGGGCAGCTCATCCATATGGTTCAAGCAGATCAAAGCGTATCGGCAGCATTTCAATTTATTGCTGATTGATTTGCGCGGCCATGGGAAATCCAATCAGTTACTCAGAGACTGGATTGCCAATCGCTATACGTTTAAGACTGTGACGCTGGATGTGCTGAAAGTGCTTGATCACTTGAAAATCCAGTCGGCGCATTTTGTGGGCATGTCGCTGGGTACCATCATAGTGCGTAACCTTGCTGAGCTTGCCACGCATCGGGTCAATTCTATGGTGCTTGGTGGCGCGGTCACACGACTTAATGCGCGTTCGCAAGTGTTGGTTAAGCTAGGACATTTGAGTAAGCACCTCATCCCGTACATGTGGCTGTATCGTTTATTTGCTTACATAGTGATGCCGCAGCGTAGTCAAAAAGAGTCTCGCCATCTGTTTATTCGTGAAGCGCAAAAGCTCTGTCAGAAAGAATTTAAACGTTGGTTTACGTTAACCGCTGAGGTGAATCCGCTGATGCGTTATTTCCGCGACCGTGAATTGCCGATCCCAACCTTATATTTGATGGGAGAGAAGGACTACATGTTCATCCATCCTGTGAAAGAGATGGTGGCGCTCCACGCACAAAGTGAGCTGTATGAAATCCCAAACTGCGGTCATGTATGTAATGTCGAGCAGCCTGAGCTGTTTAATCAGCGTTCTATCGAGTTTATCCAGCGCCAAATCCGTTAATCCCTCACTGAGTGGTTTGGCTAAAACCACACTGCCAGCAGGCGGAAAATTGCCCTTCATGATGCTCCCCACACTCTGGGCATTGCCAGCATTCGGCGGGGGGGGGATTGAGAAATTCTCGGATGATTTGCTGCGCTGCGGTTTGTTGCTCCGGTTTCTGTAACCAAAGTGAAGGGGCGCTGCTGGAATCCATCGGGATCTCGCCGCGCAGCGCAAACAGCATTTCTCCACGCAACTCACACGCTATCCCTTGCTGATGCAAAAGCTGCATCAGCATGTGCGCTTCAAGCGGATGAGTGGCCGTGTAGATTTTCATTGTCCTTCCTAGCTTACTTTTACCAAGAGTGACTTACTTCACTGGCGATTGAGTGGCACGCTGTTGAAATTTACCCATGAGCCATTTCACCACTATCGGAAATACGCCTAACAAAACGAATGAAGCGAGCACAGGGAGCGACACAATTTCGCCTAGGCTTGAGATTTCCGCCAGTTGAGTACCCGCATTGAGATACACCGCCGTACCCGGCAGCATACCAAGTTGGCTGACCCAGTAGTAACGCCAAGTGGAGATAGGCGTTAGCCCCATCACTAAGTTAATCAGGAAAAATGGAAAAATCGGGATCAGTCGCAGAGAGAGTAAATAAAACGCGCCATCTCGTTCAATACCTTGATTGATGGTTTGCAATTTATCAGCGAATTTAGCTTGCACCCAATCTCGCAATAAGAAGCGGCTACTGAGAAAGGCGAGAGTGGCACCAATGGTACTGGCAAAAGAAGCCAGCAGTAAGCTCAACCAAAAGCCAAATAGGGCCGCTCCCAACAAAGTCACGACCGTTGCGCCGGGGATTGAAAATGCGGTTAGGAGAACATACACCACAAAATAGATCAGTGCGGCTTGCAGCAAATGGGCATCAATATAATTCGCTAATTCGGCTTGTTTGGCTTTCGCAACATCCAGTGTGAGGTATTGGCTAAACTGCGTCACCAAGAGCGCGGCAATGGCAATCAAAACAATGGCGATGATGAGTTTTTTATACATTCGAGTACCTAGTCATTACTTTATGGTTTGTGGGGCGTGATATTGCCCGTTTTACTTGGCTCTTCAGCGGTGTGGGCTACGTTTCTTCACCCAATCATAGAGTGTCTCTGGTTTGATGTGGGTGCACACAGTGACCGCCGACTTGTCACTCCAAGTCATTAGAGTATCGCTCATTACTCAAGTATATCGTCTGTAACTGAATTTACTGGAGATACATAGAGAGCCTAAAAGTAAAGACAGGCCAAAGGCCGTTTTTCTTTCAAAAAAATAACGCGCCACTTTGGACGCGTTATGAAATATAGGGTGTGTAAAAACACAGGATGATTACAGGCGTTGATGAACTCAAAATGAAACTCAGAGATGCCTTAATAGCTCATCACGACGATTTTGTGGGATCACCGACCAATGTTTACCTTCGATTGCGCCTTCTAGAGCCCATAGCAACTCTAAACTCACCTCTGCCGTGTGAGTTCGTTGAACCGCTTTATAAGCTTCGACAGAACCAAGAGTCTGAAGAGACTCGACGGTGTCGATACCTGCTTTTTTGAGCATTCTTTCTGTTGCTAAACGCAAGTTAGGAAGATCTTTCAAACGATCAGGTTTCGCTTGTGCTTGAGTTTCACGTTCGGCCTTAGCGACCTCCAGTGCTGCACGCGCTTCATTGAGGATAGAGTCTGGATGACTCCAACAATCTTCAGGTAGAGCGTAGTACTTAGTTACAACGGGGAAGCCACGTTTTTTGTAAACATAAGGTTCATAACCTTGCTGTTTATACTTTTCGATTGTGGCGTCATCTGCACGGATGTGCAGCGTATCGTTAACCACAAGCGCAAACATAGTTTCGTCGACGAAAATACCAAAGCCACCAAACATTGAACGAGATTTAACACGTCCTAGCTGCTCAAAGAGCCGCATTGAATCTTTTAATACTGGTTTATCCATGCTGTTAGTCTCGGAGTATTGTTACATACGCCACCAAGTCAGGTCCGAGAAAATTAGCAAAAGCATGCATTCATAGTGTCAATGATGAGTCAACAAAGTGTATGCATTTTGCCATCGGTAACCCCGCTACCTACCACGTCTTCTGGTTTAGGCCGGAGGCTTTGCGTCCCACTCTTTCGAATGGTTTGCCCTGTGCGTGACATTTTTCCTGATAAAAATTAATCATTCTTGGGTCATTCTCACATACTGATATTTCAAATGTGAGAATGAGCCCTACTAATAATACTCGCACTACATATGTTTTGTCATATTTATGTGACAAGCTTTCAAATATAGGCGTTATGAATTGTCAAGAAAGTTAGGATTTTGTCAAGTCTTTCACCGTGTCGCGCTCTACGATCTCTGGGTGCATTTCGAAAATTCGGCGCTCGTGTTCTTTGTCTTTAATGCGTTCTAGCAAAATTTCAAACGCGTTCTTACCCACACGACGCTTAGGTTGGTGCACTGTGGTCAGTGGTGGAGAGAAGTATTCTGCTAACTCGATATTATCGTAACCGATGACAGACATATCTTCTGGAATACGTATCCCTTTCTGTTGCAAACGGCTCATCAAACCTAATGCCATCGTATCGTTGAAACAGAATACCGCCGTGGGGCGCTTGTCCATCGCAATGATTTTATCCGCCGCTAAAACGGCAGTATCACACTCAAAGTTACCTTCCAAGATCCAATCTTCATTGACGGTCAACTTGGCTTCCGCCATCGCGCGACGGAAACCTTGAATGCGCTCTTGGCATGCGGCTTTGACGAAGTGACCACTCAAACATGCAATCTCAGTGTGACCGCGGTCAGTGAGGTATTTGGTCGCGAGGTAGCCGCCTTCTTCGGAGTTATCGATGATTTTATCGGCGTGCGACGTTTCTGGACCCCAATCCATAACCACTTTTGGAATATCTTTGTGCGCATCCAACATATCTTGCAGCTCTTGGGTCAGGTCTGAGCACATCACCAAAATGCCATCAACCCGTTTTTCGGCCAGCATGCGGATATAATCGCGTTGCTTTTCATAGATGCCGCCTGTGTTACATAGGATCAGCGTATAGCCTTGACGGTAACAATAGCTTTCCACACCGTCGATAACTTCCGAGAAAAACAGGTTAGTAGATTGCGTCACTAACATACCAATCGTGCGAGTGGTATTGCACTTTAAGCTGCGTGCCACGGCACTTGGCGCGTAGTTCAGCTGCTTAACGGCTTCCATCACTTTCTCTTGGGTGGTTTCTGCCACAAAGCGAGTTTTATTGATGACGTGAGAAACGGTAGTGGTTGACACGCCCGCAAGGCGCGCCACATCTTTAATCGTAGCCATAGAGTGTTCCTGTCGATGACTGCTGCCAGCGAATAACATCGGTGGATTTAATCAGCAGAAGTAAGGCGAGACTGAGCGAATCTTCACACTCTGTGCGAGCACATGTCCAACACTATGCCGTACGTAAAGCGCTTCAATCACTATGCCTAAAGTAATAAACCTAAAGTAATAAAAAACAAAAACCGCCGAGAAACAGCGGTTGAAATTTTTACTCGTTTTTATCGTTTGCGGATGGATTTTAGACTGCAAATCTCTCCGTCGCAACGAAATTCATTCACCAAACTATAAGCCATTTCACAATTAATTCGTCTATCCCCTTCCTATTTGATCCTGCCGTGGTGTTGGCTACCACGTGAAGCCGTTTGGGATAGATAAAATAGGCTGGCTTTCCGCTTTGCCTGTCTGGCTAATGGGTCTCTTGGATCAGCTCATCAAGACAGTGTTTATCTTGCTGAATAAAGGCTAACGCTAAACGAGCGGCGGCTGAGTACAATCCGAAAGCATCAAATTGAGTGCAACGTTCAGCAAAGGCAGGTAGCCAAGTGAGTAAGTGTTGACTTATGAAGTCGGACTGAGCTTGGAGCGCTAAACTCAGTTGTGCTGAGTGCTCAATTTGGTTAGCACTGATTGCAAGATGCGCTAAAAAATCGAGCTGGATGGCAAGATGATCCTCGGGCTCATTGAGATTTTGTTCAACCTTAACCCCATGTGCGCTGAGTAACTCACGCATTTGCTGCGCAGGCTTGCCATTGAGTAAACCTTGATCGGTATAGACAGAAGCATAGGGCAGGGCGGAATCACGGTCTGATTTCAAAAAGAGATCACAGAAATCTGCAGCGAGCTCTAGCTGTGCATCTTGGCGATCTTGCAAGCGATTGAGCGCCTCGACCAAGTGTTTAACTTCGCGGCTCAAGCTTTGCTCATCAGCGAGTCCGCTTAAAAAAGTACGAACTTCTGCTGAGTGATAGCGAGCAATATCTTGCTCACTCAGTTCTTTAAAAAACAGGCTCGACAGCCACCAATAGATTTCAGCACGCTTTTCATTGAGGATTTTCAGTTCTTGCATCATCTCTGCACTCCCAATCGATGTGTGCTTAGTCTAAACCATAAAAATGAACAGCTATCACGGTGATTGTGACAGTTTGTGAAAAGAAAAGAATAGGTTGTTAATCTGTTAAATGAAGTTTGCTTTGCATCAAGAAACAGTGAGGTTTCTCACGATTTTTCTCGAGTTATTAACAAATATGAATAGAATAACCCTGCGATACATCCAGTTATTTAAAATGGTGCATTATGAGCTATCACGTACTTGTGGTTGAAGATGACCTCGTCACGCGAAGTAAGTTAAGTGGTTACTTTCAAAATGAAGGTTACCAAGTGACGGAAGCAGAAAGTGGCGCACAGATGAGAGAAGCGTTAGAGCTCAATGACATCGATCTGGTTTTGCTGGACATTAATTTGCCCGGTGAAGACGGTCTGTTATTGACGCGAGAATTGCGCAGCCAGTCGGAGATTGGCATTATTTTAGTGACAGGACGCACCGACAGTATCGACAAAATCGTTGGCCTCGAAATGGGCGCGGACGATTATGTCACCAAACCTGTTGACCTACGCGAGCTTCAGGTTCGTGTAAAAAACTTATTATGGCGAATTTCCCTCGCACAGCGAGAGAGAATTACCGACAAACACGATGACAAACTGGTGCATTTTGGTGAGTGGACGTTCGATGTTCAGCGCCGTGCATTAAGCCGTAACGGTGAGCCAGTCAAGCTCACTAAAGCGGAATACGAGTTGTTGGTTGCGCTTTCTTCTTATCCTAATCAAGTGATGAGTCGTGAGCGGATTTTGAACATGATCAGTCACCGTGTGGATGCGCCAAACGACCGTACGATTGACGTATTGATCCGCCGTATGCGCGCCAAAATGGAAATGGATCCGAAAAACCCGCAAATCTTTGTGACGGTTCACGGCGAAGGGTACATGTTCGCTGGGGATTAAACACTGAGAGTGTCCTCATCGTTTCTGCATTGTAAAAATTAAAAAACTGGCTAAATGCCAGTTTTTTAATGCTACTTATGATCCCCCAAAGCGGATGAGACTAAGGTGCGCTTGGTGCCTCTTCAACCACCGGTGGAGTAAGCACAGGCTCACTGCTATCCCCCGCCACAGTATCTCGCAGGGTTTGCCACATCAGTCCTAAAGTTTCATGCCAATACTGCTCAGTTTGCTCAAGATAACGCGATCTTGGAATGTATTTATCCCAAGGCTGAATAATATTGAGGTGGCCTAAGTAATTGGTCGGGGCAGGAATAGGTGTTAAGCCCGCCGATTCAAATTCACGCATCGCACGCTTCATGTGGCTCGCTGAGGTGACGAGCACCATACGTTTTTGTTGCACGAAAGCGGCCGCTTGGCGCGCTTCTTCCCAAGTATCTTTAGCGGTTTCCAGCAAAATAATATCCGATTTAGGCACGCCTAACGCCAAAGCAACACGCGCCATCATCCGAGCATGGCTAACTTCGCTGCCGCCAGCGTAACCGGAGAGGATAAGTTTCGAGCCCGGATACATACGACTAATACGAATGCCTTCTGTTAAGCGCATGAGCGCAGCACGAGTAAGCTCGGAGGTGGGGGGAATATCATCATCAATGACATGGCCATTCCCGAGCACCATCACGTAGTCAAGAGTACCTTCTACGGGTAAAAATGCCGTGTAAGTACGTTCAAGTGGCATCAACAAACGAGTCGCCACGGGTTGAAAGGAAACCAGAAATAGCCCAGTGAGGGAGAATAACACTACTAGGCAGCCAGTTTTACGTTTTGCCGTGAACATGATCAACATCAGGCCCACGAAACCAATGATCAGCAGCGCTGGCAGAGGCATCAACAGTGAAGAAAAAATTTTTTTCAGCTCAAACATAGAGAAAACAGTCCGAAAAAACAGCACTTGAGTATAAAAAGAGTCGAAGCCTCTTTATTCCTGCCATTCGTATGACAGAATAGCAGGCACGGTTCGTTATCATAACTCAAGCTACTGTGACAGAAGATCGCAATTTCGACGATATTGCCCACAAATTTGCAAAAAATATATACGGTTCTGACAAAGGTGAGATCCGCCAATTCATTGTTTGGGAAGATTTGGAGCAGCTTCTCAGTCAACTGGACACGCAAAAAGTTCCCTTGCACGTGCTCGATGCGGGTGGCGGCTTGGCGCAAGTATCGCAAAAAATCGCTCGCCTTGGGCATCGAGTGACACTCTGTGATCTTTCTTCGGAAATGTTGCAATTGGCCGAACAGGATATTGCAAACAATGGTCTGCTTGAGAAGTATCGCTTCGTCCATTCACCAGTGCAGACGATTCAAGCACACCTTGATGCGCCCGTGGATTTGGTGCTGTTTCATGCGGTGATGGAATGGTTAGCGGAACCTAAACCAGCGTTGCAAAATTTGCTGGCGCAAGTCAGACCGGGCGGCATGGTGTCGGTGATGTTTTACAACTATCACGGTTTGGTTTACAAAAACGCCGTGTGTGGCAACATTCCGCACGTGCTAGAGGATATGCCGCACCGCAAACGGTTTAAATTACAACCGCAGAAAGGCTTGCTCCCCGAAGAAGTCTACCAATGGATCGAAGAATCGGGTTTTGAGATCTGCGGGAAATCCGGTATTCGTTGTTTCAGTGATTACATCGGAAACATGAAAAACATGGGCGAATACCAGTATGAGGATTTGGTGGCACTGGAGCGCAAATTCTGCCGTCAGGAGCCTTACCTCTCATTGGGTCGATACATTCACGTATGGGCTAAGAAAAAACAATAACAGGAAACACAATGAGTGAGTTTACTCAGGATACTGTGCAAAAGCCCATCGACGAACTCGTCACTTGGGTAAAACAGTATGACTTCTCATTGAATCTGCCTACTGAGCGGCTGGCATTTTTGCTCGCGATTGCTGTGCTTAGTAATGAAAGATTTGATGAAGAGCTCGGAGAAGGGGAACTTCACGATGCATTCGCGATAGTGACGCGCTTGTTTGCAGAATCGGGAGAAGCCTCAGCCTTTCGGGCTAACAATGCGATTAATGATCTGGTCAAGCAGCGCTTACTAAGCCGTTTTACCAGCGAAATGACGGAAGGTGCCAGCATCTACCGTTTGACTCCGTTGGCGATCGGCATTACCGATTACTATGTGCGTCATCGCGAATTTTCCAAACTCAAACTATCCATCCAACTCTCTATGGTGGCGGATGAGATGGCGAAAGCCGTGGAATCTGCGCAGCAGGGTGGCAGTGTCGCTCATTGGCGCAAAAACGTGTTTGGCGTGCTCAAATATTCGGTGAGTGAAATCTTCGATCGCATCGACCTTAACCAGCGTGTGATGGATGAGCAGCAGCAATCGGTCAAAGAGCAGATTGCGGATCTGCTGAATAAAGATTGGCGCGATGCGATCAACAACTGTGAAGCCTTGCTGTCTGAGACTTCCGCCACACTGCGTGAGCTGCAAGATACCTTGCAAGCGGCAGGCGATGAGTTGCAAACGCAAATCCTCGATATTCAGGAGTGCGTGTATGGCGATCTGGAATTGGATTTCATCGAAGAGACGCTGTTTGCGCTGCAAATGAAGCTCGACCGCATTACGAGCTGGGGTCAGCAGTCGATTGATCTTTGGATCGGTTACGACCGCCACGTCCACAAGTTTATTCGTACCGCGATTGATATGGACCAGAACCGCGCGTTCAGCCAACGTCTGCGTCAGTCAATGAACGACTATTTTGAACAACCTTGGTATCTCACTTACGCCGATGCAGAACGCCTATCCGATCTGCGTGATGAAACCTTGACCCTGCGTGACGAAGAAGTTACCGGTCATGTGCCGACAGAAGTGGAATACGAAGAGCTGCAACAAGTGAACGACGAACTTGCGCAGCGGATTGGCGACATGCTGAAAGTGCATAAAGAGCAGGGCGCAGCAATTGATTTAGCCCTTGTGCTGCGTGATTACCTAGCTAGCCATCCACGAACCCATCATTTCGATTTAGCCCGAATGGTTGTCGACCAAGCGGTAAGGCTGGGTTACTCCGAGTCCGACTACCGCGCTATCCAGCCTGACTGGACGGCGATCAACGATTTTGGCGCAAAGGTACAAGCGAATGTCATCGACCGATATTAATGAATACATGCCAGAGAATCTGGCCAAAGCGATTGCGAACCCGCTATTCCCAGCGCTAGATAGTTTGCTGCGTGCGGGACGTCATGTTTCCAGTGACGATTTGGATAACCACGCCTTCCTGTCGGATTTTGAACCGGATTTGGCGCTGTTTTATCAACGCTACCACACCGAACTAGTGCGCGCGCCGGAAGGTTTTTTCTATTTGCGTCCTCGTTCAACTTCTCTTATCAACCGCAGTGTGCTCTCTGAGCTGGATATGCTGGTGGGTAAAGTGCTCTGTTTCCTCTATCTGAGCCCTGAGCGTTTAGCGCACGAAGGCATTTTTACCAACCAAGAGCTGTACGATGAGCTACTGACACTGGTGGAAGAGAAGAAGCTGATGAAGCTGGTGACCAACCGTGCGAGCGGCTCGGATCTGGATCGCGAGAAGCTGTTTGAAAAAGTGCGAACCTCGCTGCGTCGGTTACGTCGCCTCGGTATGGTGATCACCATTGGTGATACGGGCAAATTCCGCATCACTGAAGCGGTATTTCGTTTTGGTGCGGATGTACGTTTGGGCGGTGATTTGCGTGAAGCGCAGCTGCGCCTAATCCGTGATGGTGAAGCCGTGGTACATACCCCAGAACCAAGCCAGCAAAGCTTGTTGGAAAACCCAACAGCTGAGTACGACGAAGAGCAAACCGAGTGGGAAGATGAAGCATGATTGAACGAGGTAAATATCAATCGCTAACCATGATCAACTGGAACGGCTTCTTTGCGCGTACCTTTGACATTGATAATTTAGTGACCACTTTATCTGGTGGTAACGGTGCGGGTAAGTCTACCACCATGGCGGCGTTTATCACCGCTTTGATCCCAGACCAAAGCCTGCTCCATTTTCGTAACACCACCGAAGCGGGGAGCTCGCAAGCGTCACGCGATAAAGGTTTGTACGGTAAGTTGCAAGCGGGGGCGTGTTACGCGGCGCTGGATGTGGTGAACTCACGTAACCAACGTTTACTGTTTGCGGTGAAGCTGCAACAAGTGGCGGGACGTGATAAGAAAGTCGACATCAAACCTTTCTTGATCCAAGGTTTGCCAAGTCATGTTAAACCGACCGATGTGTTGGTCGAAACCGTATCCGACAAACATGCGCGTGTTCGCCAAATCAATGAAGTGAAAGATGCCGTGGGTCAAATTGAAGGCGCGCATTTCAAATCTTTCCCGTCGATTGTCGACTACCACGCGCAGATGTTTGAATTTGGCGTGATCCCGAAAAAACTGCGTAACAGCTCAGACCGTTCAAAATTCTACCGTTTGATTGAAGCTTCGCTTTATGGCGGTATTTCCAGCGCGATCACCCGTTCACTGCGTGATTATCTGCTGCCACAAAATGGCGGAGTGAAAAAAGCCTTCCAAGATATGGAATCCGCGCTGCGTGAAAACCGCATGACACTGGAAGCGATCAAGACCACGCAAGCGGATCGCGATCTGTTCAAACACCTGATCACCGAATCGACCAATTATGTAGCTGCGGACTACATGCGCCACGCCAATGATCGCCGTAACAAAGTGGGACAAACTTTGGTTCTGCGCGGTGAGCTGTTCTCTTCTCGTGAAACCCTGATTGAACAAAACAGCTTGCTGAACCGTGTTCACGAAGAGTTAGAACTGCTGGTTGAGCAAGAGTCGGCGCTGGAGCAAGATTACCAAGGCGCGTCTGACCACTTGCAATTGGTGCAAAACGCGCTGCGTCAGCAAGAAAAAATTGAACGCTATCAAGAAGATCTCGAAGAGCTGAATTTCCGCCTCGAAGAACAGATGATGGTGGTGGAAGAAGCCAATGAGCGAGTGATGATGGCCGAAGAGCGCGCCACCATCAGTGAAGAGGAAGTGGATAGCCTCAAATCGCAATTGGCCGATTATCAGCAAGCTCTTGATGTGCAGCAGACCCGTGCTCTGCAATATCAACAAGCCGTGCAAGCGCTCGATAAAGCGCGCCGCTTACTGGATAAGCCAGAACTCACTGCAGAAAGTGCGCAAGCGTTAGCAACTCAACTGAAAGCGGAGCAGGAAACGCGCACCAGCGAACTGTTGGCACTCAAGCACAAGCTGGATATGTCTTCAGCCGCCGCGCAGCAGTTCAACCATGCGTTTGACTTGGTGAAACGCGTGTTGGGTGAGGTCGCGCGCAGTGAAGCTTCGAAGCAAGCGCAGCAAGTGATCCGCCAAGCGCGTGAAGCTCAGAATGTGCTGCAAAATGAAGCGCAGTGGCAAGCACAACAACGAGACCTTGAGCGCCAACTTGAGCAGCAACGCAGCGTGCGTGAGCTGGCAACCCAATACCACAAGCAACATATGGTAGCCTTGGATGATGCCGCGACCGTCGAGTTAGAGCGTGAGCGCCACTCTGCACTGCTAGAAGAGCTGGAAACCGAGCAGGAAAACTGCCGTGAACAACGTGGTCAACTGCGCCATCAAGAGCAAGAACTGCAAACGCAAATCGCCCGTTTTGAGTCGATTGCGCCAGCATGGATCAAAGCTAACGATGCGTTAGAAACGCTACGCGAGCAAAGTGGTGCAGAACTGGCCGATAGCCAATCTGTCATGGCGCACATGCAGCAAGTATTGGAGCTGGAAAAAGCCCAATCCATGGCGAAAGATAAGCTCGCCGAGCGCCGCGCGAAACTCGATAGCGAAATTGAGCGTTTAGCGTCTCCGGGGGGCTCGAACGATCCGCGTCTGAAAGGTCTGGCGGATACGCTAGGCGGTGTACTGCTATCGGAAATTTATGACGACATCACCATTGATGATGCGCCGTATTTCAGTGCGATGTACGGTCCTGCGCGTCACGCGATTGTGGTATCGGATCTCTCTGGCATCAAAGAAAAACTGGTTGAACTGGATGACTGTCCGGAAGATCTCTACCTCATCGAAGGCGATGTAGATGCGTTTGATGACAGCTCATTCAATGCCGAAGAGCTAGAAGGTGCGGTGTGCGTTCAGCTTAACCAGCGCCAAATGCGCTACTCGCGCTTCCCAGCCATTCCACTGTTTGGCCGCGCGGCGCGTGAGCAGCGTTTAGAGCTGCTGCGAGAAGAGCGTGATGACGTGGTTGAGCAACACGCCAAAGCTTCGTTCGATTCGCAAAAGCTGCAACGTCTGTACGCCAGCTTCAACCAGTTTGTGGCGATGCATTTGCAAGTGGCGTTTGATGCCGACCCTGAGCAAGCCTTAGCGAATGCGCGCGATAAGCGTAATCAACTGCTGCGCTCCATCAGCGAATTTGAAGCGCAAGAGCAGCAACTGCGTAGCCAGTTGCAAGCCAGTAAACAAGCGTTAGCTGCGCTAGACAAACTTGCGCCGCAAATGGGTCTACTTGACGAAGAGACGCTCGAAGCCCGTTACCAAGAGCTTGAAGAGAAACTGCAACAGCTGAGTGAGGCAAAAGCCTTTATCGCTGCGCATGGCCGCACCATCAGCGAGCTGGAAAAAGTGGCGGCGGTACTCGATGCCGACCCAGAGCAGTTTGATGCGCTGGAGCAGCAATACCAGCAAGCGGACCAAGCACTGCAGCAACTCAAAGCGCAAATTTTTGCACTGTCGGATCTGCTTGAACGCCGTCACCACTTTGCTTATTCCGACTCGGTGGATCTGCTCAACCAAAGCAGTGAGCTGAGTGAACAGCTCAAAGCCAAATTGGTGCAGGCGGAAAGTGAACGTACCCGTAGTCGTGAAGAGCTGAAACAGGCGCAAGCTCAGCTCAGCCAATACAATCAGCTATTGGCGTCACTGAAAAGTTCACACCAAGCTAAGCTAGAAACGGTGCAAGAGTTCAAACAAGAGCTACAAGAGTTTGGCGTGCATGCTGACGAAGGCGCGATTGAACGTGCTCAGCGTCGTCGTGATGAGCTGCAAGAACGTCTACACACTTCGCGCAGCCGTAAGAGTGAATACGAACGCACCATCACATCTACTGAGCTGGAAATGAAAGCGCTGGTCAAGCGCATGAAGAAAGTCGAGAAAGATTATCAAGATCTGCGCACTTTCGTAGTGAACGCGAAAGCGGGTTGGTGCTCGGTACTGCGCCTTGCGCGCCAAAATGATGTTGAGCGTCGTCTGCACAAGCGTGAGCTGGCTTACTTGTCTGCCGATGAACTGCGTTCAATGTCGGATAAATCCTTGGGTGCGCTGCGTCTAGCGGTCGCTAACAATGAAGATCTGCGTGATGCACTGCGCCAGTCGGAAGATAACTCGCGTCCTGAGCGTAAAGTGCTGTTCTACATTGCGGTGTATCAGCATCTGCGTGAGCGTATTCGTCAAGACATCATTCGCACGGACGATCCAGTCGAAGCGATTGAAGAGATGGAAGTGGAACTGGCTCGTTTGACCGAAGAGTTGACTCAACGTGAACAACGTTTGGCGATCAGTTCAGATTCGGTTGCTAGCATCATTCGCAAAACCATTCAACGTGAGCAAAACCGTATTCGTATGCTCAACCAAGGACTGTCGAACATCTCCTTTGGTCAGGTGAATGGCGTGCGCCTGAATGTGAAAGTGCGTGAAAGCCATGAGATCCTGCTGGCAGGATTGTCTGAGCAGCAAGCGCAACACAAAGATCTGTTTGAAAGTGCGCGTTACACCTTCTCAGAAGCGATGGCCAAGCTGTTCCAACGTGTGAACCCACACATCGACATGGGTCAACGTTCACCGCAAGTGCTGGGTGAAGAGCTGCTGGATTACCGTAACTACCTAGAGCTGAGTGTGGAAGTCAACCGTGGTTCGGATGGTTGGCTGCAAGCGGAATCGGGCGCATTATCGACCGGTGAAGCGATCGGTACCGGTCAGTCAATTCTGTTGATGGTGGTGCAGAGCTGGGAAGAAGAGTCGCGTCGTCTGCGCAGTAAAGATATTGTGCCGTGTCGTCTGTTGTTCCTCGATGAAGCCGCGCGTCTGGATGCTAAATCCATCGCCACCTTGTTTGAGCTGTGTGAGCGTCTGGATATGCAGTTACTGATTGCAGCGCCAGAGAACATCAGCCCAGAGAAGGGCACCACTTACAAACTGGTACGTAAAGTGTTTAAAGATCACGAACACGTACATGTGGTAGGGTTACGCGGCTTTGCGCAAACCGAAAAGCCAAAAACCGCTGAGCAGAAGTTCGCCGAAGAACTTGCAGGTGAGTTGACGGAATAGTTGAGACCCATCAGGGCTTGATATGAAAACGCCTTTCAAATGGAAGGCGCTTTTTTTTTGCAGCTGTGCTTGTTGGTGAGTTTACTGTCGCTCATCTTTGGGTGAATCCATCACCACCATGGTAGTAATGGATTTCACTACCGCACATTCGCCGAGTACATCAGCATGGAAGCGTTTATAAGCCACCAGATCTTTGGTTTCCACGCGCAGCAAGTATTCGTTCATACCGGTGATGTTGTGGCATTCCACTACTTCTTTGGCAAAGCGTACATGCTGCTCAAAGCTGAGCTGTGATTGCTTGGTATGGCTGTTTAAGCCAATCGCCACATACGCGATAAAACCAACCTCAAGCTGGTTTTTATCCAATACCGCGCGATAGCCTTTGATAATTTTCTTACGCTCTAAATCTTGCACGCGACGCAGGGTGGCGGAGGGCGATAACCCTACGCGTTCGCCAACTCTACATTCGAGACTCGGCCATCGAGTTGCAGCTCGTGCAATATTCTTTCGTCAAACCTGTCCATAATTCTCTTTTGTTGTGCATTCAGTGTTTTGTTCGCTCATATAAACACAAAATTGCGTCAGAGAGCGATTAATATTTTTGCATCTGACATTAATCGAGAACATTGTTATGGATTACACCTTATTTGGGCCGCTGCTGGCGTTTGCTTTTGTGTCTACTTTTTCGCCGGGGCCTAACAACATCATGCTAATGACCTCAGGAGCCAATGTTGGTTTTCTGCGCACTATCCCGCACATGCTGGGGATTACGTTTGGTTTTAGCATCATGGTATTGCTGGTGGGAGTGGGCTTGACGGAACTGTTTCAGCGTTATCCGATCCTTCAACAAGGGTTACAAATTCTCTGCACTCTGTATTTGGTGTATCTGGCGATCAAAATTGCTCTGAGCCGACCATCCAAAGATGGGCAAGAGTATCAGCCGATGTCTTTTGTGGCGGCGGCGCTGTTTCAGTGGGTGAACCCCAAAGGTTGGTCAATGGCGCTCACGGTGGTGAGTGTGTTTAACCCTCATGCGAGCTGGCTGCAGTTAGGTTTAATTGCGCTGGTTTTTGCGTTAGTGAATTTACCTTCAGTCAGTGTGTGGACTGCTGCAGGAAAGCAACTGAGCTACTGGATGAATCATCCCAATTATGTGCGTTGGTTTAATGGAGCGATGGGGGGATTGTTACTGCTTTCGGTGGTACCGATGCTTTGAAAATACCCCCTCCCGACCTCCCCCTAAAAGGGGGAGGAGAGAAGAAGGACCTCCCCTAGGAATGGGGAGGGAGAAGTAACTCTCCCTAGAAGCGAGAGAAGAAGGCAAATAGGGTTTAACGTGCGCGTTGCGGCTGACGCTGAGTATTACCACGACTGGCAGGACGGCCAGAGCCTTGTGGTTTACCGCCTGTCGCTGAACCCCGTTGGCCTTGCTGGCCACGGTTTTGCTCACCGCGAGCAGGTTGGTTGCCCGCAGGTTTGTTCGCCGTTGGCTTACTGCCTGTCGGTTTACTGCCGGCAGGTTTGCCCTGATTGGATTTATTACCGCTGTTCGGACGACCTTGCCCGCCAGATTTGTTACCACGCAGCGCATCAAAGCCCGGTTGGCTATGCGTATGCTTGGTCGCAAAACGATTCGCGCCATGACGACCTGATTTGCGGCTTTGTGCTGGGGTGACTAGGTCTGAATCTTTTTCTGGGATCAGACACTCAGGGCGATCACCAATCAGATGACGTTTGCCCATCGCAATCAGTGCTTCACGAATCATCGGCCAGTTGGCAGGATCATGGTAGCGCAGTAGGGCTTTATGCAAGCGACGTTGCGCTTCACCTTTCGCCACTGGCACCTTTTCCGGTTTCTTGTATTTCACGCGTTTCAGCGGGTTCACTTCTGCGTGATACATCGCGGTCGCATTACACATTGGCGATGGATAGAAGTTCTGTACTTGGTCACAACGGTAGTTGTTGGATTTCAGCCACAGTGCGAGGTTGACCATGTCTTCATCTTCAGTCCCTGGGTGAGCGGCAATGAAGTAAGGGATCAGATACTGTTTTTTACCTGCTTCAGCGCTGTATTTTTCAAACAGCTCTTTGAAGCGATCATAAGTACCCATGCCCGGTTTCATCATCATGCTCAGCGGGCCTTTTTCCGTATGCTCAGGAGCAATCTTCAAATAGCCGCCGACGTGGTGAGTCACCAGCTCACGCACGTACTCAGGCGATTCAATCGCCAAGTCGTAACGTACACCAGAAGCGATCACCACTTTCTTAATGCCCTCCACATCACGCGCTGCACGATACAGATCGATGGTGTGTTTGTGGTCGGTATTGAGCTTATGACAGATACCCGGGAACACACAGCTTGGGCGACGACAGTTCGCTTCTGCTTTCGGATCCGAACAGCCGAGGCGGTACATGTTCGCTGTCGGGCCACCCAAGTCCGAAATCACACCGGTGAAGCCCGGCACTTTGTCACGGATTTCTTTCAGTTCATTGATGATCGACTCTTGTGAACGGTTCTGGATGATGCGTCCTTCGTGCTCAGTGATAGAGCAGAATGAACAGCCACCAAAACAGCCACGCATGATGTTGACCGAAGTTTTGATCATGTCGTACGCCGGAATTTTCGCATCGCCATATTTAGGGTGCGGAACACGGGCGTAGTACAGGCCAAACACGAAATCCATCTCTTCAGTGGTGAGCGGGATCGGTGCTTGGTTAACCCACAGTTCACGGTCACCATGACGCTGCACCAGCGCACGGCCTGAATAAGGGTTGGTTTCTAAATGCAACACACGGCTGGCGTGCGCGTACAAAATACGGTCATTAACCAGCTTTTCAAATGAAGGCAGACGCACCGCGGTGGTTTTCGCATCATGGCGTGATGGGCGAATGGTGATAGGTTGAGCTTCTTCTTTCTCATCACCTTTGGTCGCGCACTGGGTTTCCACTTCATACGGATTGCTTGGCACAAACGGTTTGTTTGGCTGATCAATGCGGGTTGAATCGATCACTTTAAAGTGCTCAGGAACCTGAGCCAGATTCACTGCTGTACCGCGTACATCAATCATCTTGTTGATTGATTCGCCATTGGCTAAACGGTGAGCTACTTCAACCAGTGCGCGCTCGGCGTTACCGAATAGCAAAATATCGGCTTTGGCATCCAGCAGGATGGAGCGGCGAACTTTGTCTGACCAGTAATCGTAATGCGCGACACGACGCAGGCTGGCTTCAATACCACCAAGCACAATCGGCACATCTTTATAGGCTTCACGACAACGTTGTGAGTAAACCAATGAACAGCGATCAGGACGCATGCCGCCTTTATTGTTTGGGGTGTACGCATCGTCGTGACGAATTTTTTTATCCGCCGTGTAGCGGTTGATCATTGAGTCCATGTTACCGGCGGTTACACCGAAAAACAGGTTCGGTTTGCCAAGCGTCATAAAGGCGTCTTTAGTTTGCCATTCTGGCTGAGCAATGATCCCAACTCGGAAACCTTGTGCTTCAAGCAAGCGGCCGATGATCGCCATACCAAAGCTCGGGTGATCAACATAAGCATCGCCGGTCACGATAATCACATCACAGCTATCCCAGCCTAATTGATCCATTTCTTCACGACTGGTCGGTAAGAATGGCGCTGTGCCGAAACACTCGGCCCAGTATTTTTTGTAGTGGTGGATAGGGGTAACTTCGCTGTGCATATTTTGGCCTCAAGATTAAGAGGGCGGCATTATAGCGGCTTGCAAGGCCAGTATCTACCGTAACATTGCCCCGATTTTGCTAAGGGATTATTTCACTCTTACTTGCGAAATAATCCATGAAAGGAATCAAGGCCTAAAAGAAAAGTAGGCAAGTTAATGTTTAGTTACTAATACTTTAGTTAGGGATAAGTTAACGTTATGCGTCAAAGTTCATTGTATGGGGTGACAAGCTATTCTAAGGTGGTCACAGAATCAACATCATCAGTTTAGGGATACCGGATGAGTGTGAATGTATCAACCGTACAACCACAAAGTATCGGCTTACAAACTCGTTATGCACCACTCGATTGGTGTTACCAGTTAGCCAGTCAGCATATGGATTACGATGTTGTGATGTGGCAGTCACTGGTGGGAAATTCTCGCTCGATTACCAAGCCCGACGATTTTCTTGAGTACTTGCCTTTGACTCAGCGCGAGCATGCCGCGGGCTTTTTCGTACAAGCAGATTCAGCGCCACAGAGTCTCAATACCTTATTGGTGAGCGCCGAAAAGCTGGTGGCCTTAGTCGCGTTTTCGGTTGACGAAGTGAGTAGCCAGCTTGTTCGAGGGACGATTACGCCATTACTGATTTTCCATTCTGGCATGGAATCCGCCTTTGCATTTGATGCTTTATTTGATAATGACCATCATGGGGTTGTGATTACCGATGATCAAACGCGAATTTTGGCGTGCAATCGTTATTTTGAGCAGCAAACGGGATATCAACAAAATGAGCTACTGGGGTTAAAAACCAGTATGTTCAATTCGGGCAAACATTCGCAGCATTTCTATGTGGATATGTGGCAGCAATTGCGTGAGCAAGGCGGCTGGAGCGGCACGATTTTATCTCAGCGCGCTTCTGGTGACGTCTGGCCACAAGACCTGTCCATTAAACGTTTAAGTCCTCAGAAAGGGCAGATCTTTTATATCGGTTTTACCACGGATCTGGCACCGCATTTGGATCGCGTACTGGATAAGCAAGCGGGCGATGTCGAATTGCTGACACAATTACCGACGCTGTCTAAATTCAGTGATCAGTTGAAACAGCGTTTACCTAAGTATCAAACCACCACTGGATTTGTGTTGGCGATACAGCCTAAATTCAGCAGCGATAAATACTATGCGCAGATCCGCCGGCTGGCTGCCAGTTTGGCGCAGAACCGGCAAGTGCAACTGTGTGGTTATCACGGTGAAGGGATTTTTCTGTGTCAGTTGGATGCGGAGAAAAACCTAGAAGCTCAGCCTTTGGTAGGGTTACAGCGCACTTTACGCCAGTTTTTTATTGAGTTACGACAACGAGGTGGGCAGGAAGCTCATCAAGCCGTTGCTAAGGGGCGTTTAGGGGTTTCGGTGTTAAATGTGGATACCGATAAAATAGAGCGCCTCGTTCCCCATGCCATCCAAGCCATGTTGGAGCACCACGCGGGGGAAACTCGACATATCAACTTTTATGATCGCGCAATCCATCAGCAGATTGAGCGTCGTAAAACACTGGAAAAATGGGTGCAGAAATGGATAGCAAATGGCGATGTCGAAGTGTTTTATCAGCCCATTGTGGATAGCCAGAGTTGGTCTGTGGTGAAGTTTGAGGCGCTGTGCCGTTTTCAAGCTCCTGAGATTTTGCATGCATCAACGCAAGAGTTAATTTCGATAGCCGAAGAGCTGGGGCTGATCAATCAGTTGGATGAGTTGATTGGCGGCAAAGCCTTAAAGGATCTGCCTAAAATTCACGCCTTATTTGGTCACCATGTGGGAGTCAGCATCAATCGTTCGTTAAACAGCGACTTGAGTGCTGAGCAGATTTTACAAAGCGTGGTTGACATGCTCGCTGAAACGCCGACTTTGGCGAAAAATATCACGGTGGAGTTAACGGAAACGGCTTACTTTGACTCTCAATCACAGGGAGGCGAAGTGCTGCAGCATTTACGAAATCGTGGCGTCACTGTTGCGATTGATGATTTTGGAACGGGCTTTTCTTCGTTCTCTTACCTCACGGAGTGTCAGTTTGATTATTTGAAAATCGATCGAGAGTTTGTGACCAATATCGAAGTGGGGTCACGCCGCTATGCCATCGTAAAAATGATGACCGATCTTGCCCATACTTTGGGTGTTAAGGTTGTCGCCGAAGGGGTAGAGACTGAGCATGAAGTGTATGTCCTCAAGTCGCTGGGGGTAGATCTATTACAGGGATTCTTTTTCGCCAAGCCTTTGCCACTGAGTAACCTTATTCATGCCTCGGATTATCGTAAACATCTTAAGCTGACCAACCGTGAAGCCGATAAGCAATCAAGCGAAATTACAACACTGCAAAGTTTAGCGTTTTTCACTCAATATCGGCTCGACCCAGGAGATCCACTCTCGTTGGCGGTGGAATACTTTAACGCGGTGCAGTCCGATGTTTTACCGGTCGTTACGGCTGGAGAATGTGTCGGCTTGGTGGATAGAGCCGCGTTGAATTTACACCTCACGCCGACGATGGGCACTGAATTGGAAACGGCACGTGAAGCCGCTATTTGGCGCAAACCCGTCAATCAAATCATGCGCACGCCGCAAGTCAAACTGGCTCATGATACAGACCTCAAGCTATTAGCCTCGTTGCTCAAAACTAATCCACCGCCACCTTGGGTTTTAGTCGAGGGTAATAAATACAAAGGGATTGTGACTGCGCCGCGTCTGCTCGCTTATTTAGCGAGTTGATACAGTCAGCAAGGCTGAGAGGAAATATCGGTTCTCCAAAACGCCACTCATAAAAAAGCCCGCTTGGCGGGCTTGGTTTAGGTTGAATAATGAGTGTTGTACGAATTATTGATTCGATGAGTGC
The DNA here is from genome assembly GCF_000621645.1 of Vibrio cholerae ATCC 14035. Lineage (GTDB taxonomy): Bacteria > Pseudomonadota > Gammaproteobacteria > Enterobacterales > Vibrionaceae > Vibrio > Vibrio cholerae. The sequence goes on from NZ_JHXR01000009.1 coordinate 95,222, forward strand.
GCTCAGCGCTTAGCCTTTAGGATTAGCCTTAGGTGTCATGATCAGCTCTTGTGACATAGTATCTTTGCCAAATAACGTTTGAGCACGTTGGTTGATGTCATCCAGAGTGATGGATTTCGTCAGCTCCTCAACCTTGTAGATGGTCTCAACGCCATAGTGATGAATCGCATAACGCAACATGAAGTAAGCTTGCTGCTCCGGTGATTTGTTGAGCGGTTTCATATCAATCAAGAACTTCTGTTTCACCACATCCAACTCTTGCTGTGTGACACCTTGAGCCAGCTCACGCGCGACCTCATGCATCACTTTGGCCACTTGTGGTTCACTTTTGGGGTCGACTAAAGCTGACAATACCCAATCATTGAGAATGTCTCCATCGACCACGTATGGGATCACTTGTGGCGTGTAGTCTAAACCTTGATGCTCGCGAACTTCAGCCAGTAAACGCTGAGTCGCAATACGCTGCAACATATCATCGATAAAGACGGTTTTTGCGGTACGCGGCTGCGTTTCAGATATCAGGCGCAGGGAATACTGGGTCGAGTTTTCATTGTTAAGTGCTAACTCTAAGCGTGGCGCAACCGGTTTGATCAACTGGCTGGTCATAGGGGAAAGCGTTCCCTTGCTCAAAGGTATACTTGCTACGTACTGACGCAACATCGGGGTTATTTGAGACCGCTCAATATCACCGACGATGACCAGCGTATTATTGCGTCCTTCACTGAAGAGACGCTGATGAACCTGCTCAATTTGCTGTGCCGTGACTTGAGCAATCTGCTCTGGAGTACGAATTCTGTAGGGACTTGTTTCGATAAAGCTTTGGTTGGTCACCGTACGGAAGAAAGCGCCAATAGGGGAATCAAAGTACGCACTACGATTTTGAGTAAATTCGGTTTTCACTGAATTGAGCTGATCAGGGCTGACTTTGACTTGAGTTGACAATAAATGGAGTATTTCCAACAGCTCAGGTAACTCTTGCGCTTTACTATTGGCTTCGAAACCATGACTGGTCGATGCAATATAGCTATAGAAACCAATGTCTTTCTGACGAAGGTAGCGATCAAACTGAGAGCCGTTCAACGTATCGAGGCCACTTCGTGTCTGTACTGCAGTAGCAATCTCGGCTGCAGGGAGTAGGTCTGCAGGTAACGCGAATTGGCCACCCGAACTGGCGTATTGAACAAAGACGCGATCTTTGGCTTCAATATTGCGCAGATAATAGACATCAATACCGTTATCAAGCTGCCAATAAGTCACCTGTGGATCGTCATTGATATCGAGTTGTTTCACCACTTCGCCCGCAGTAAATTGCTGGGTGAATGGGCTATCGATTTGTTGATCGATAGGCTGATTGCCAGGTTGCGCTAGGTCGTTACGCCATTGTGGCAAGGCTTTGTTCAACGCTTGCGCATCTTCAGTGGCCGCAACGCCAACAACCCAGACAGGGTTTTGGCTCAATTGCTGTTGGATATGACGATTGATCATTTCTGGTGTCGCGGAAGCAATAAACTCGCTCAAGCTCGCTTGGTAATCGAGCGTCGCTTGGATCGGTGTATCAAACACAATCGAGTAGACTTTTTGATTGGCATGGCTCGCTGGGGTTATGGCTTCGCGATCTTCTTGCAAAAAGGTTAAGTGCTCACGATAACCGCGCAAAATGATATCCAACTCATTTTTGGTCACCCCGTAATCACGCATTGAAGCGAGGGTTTCCAGCAACAAGGCTTGCACTTTCTCTCGTTGTTCGGCCGCAAACCCGACGCTAATGAGAGTGTAACGTTGACCTTCGATTTCATAATGGGTTGCGTAAATGCCGGTTATGGCCTGCGCTGCATCATTGAATGCCGCTACTAGGCGTGTGTGCAGGAGTTGTTCGCCGACATCGTCGCGCCAAAACTCTTGCTGGCTGGCATAGTCTTTAATCGCTGCTGAGCCTTGGGGGAAGATCAAGGTTAGGCTAGGGGATTCACCTGCAGTCACCGGAGCGACTAGGTCTTGGTTATTCAGGGCTTGGTGATAAATCGAAGCTGGCTTTTCGGTGGTGCCTTTCTTCCATGAGGAGAAATAGTTCTCAACCCACTGTTGGCCTTGTTCAAGGGTAAAGTTACCAGTAATGACCAGTTCCGCTAATTGAGGTTGATACCACTGTTGGTAGAAGGCTTTCAAACTGTCTGGAGTGGCGGCTTGCACCAACTCGCGTGAACCGAGGGGATCGCGATCCGCGTAGGAGGTTCCTTGGATCTGGTGCAGATAAAACTGCTGCTCTAAGCTCATGTTTTCTGTGCGTGAGGCGCGAAACTCCCCCAAAATCACCCCTTTCTCTTTTTCGACTTCATCAGCGTCAAACGCTAAACCGTCAGCAATATCAGCAAACCACAATAGCGCTTTATCGATATTTTGCGCATTAGGTAGGTCGAGCTGATAAACCGTGCGGTCGTAGCCGGTTAAAGCGTTAAAGTCCGCACCAAACTGGGCACCACTTTGCTCAAACATACGAATCACATCATTGTGCTGATAATGGCGGGTTCCGTTAAATGCCATATGTTCGATGAAGTGAGCGTAACCCGCTTGCTGCGTGGTTTCTTGCATTGAACCTGCGTGAACGTACAAACGAATAGAGACTTCTTGTTCACTGTCTGGGTAGAGATGGTAAGTAAGGCCATTGGGCAGTGTTTGAGTAACCCAGCGTTGATCGGGTTGGAGTGCGCGGTTGGTTTGTTGTAAGGCGCAACCGGCGAACAGTATGCATAAAATGCTGACTAATAATCGAATTTTCATATCATTCTCTAGTTATAGTTGGACGGAAACTATAACGCATTGTGATGTTTTGTCGCTCCACTTTTGTTTGGCTTGCTGCACTTTTAGCCATTTTGCGATCTGGTCTGAGTAGTTCACACCACCGGAGTTTCATCCACAGAGGAAATTCGCGGCCGCTGCTTGGGGTTCTCGAAGGAGGTTTGCTATTATCTGCCACCTCGACAGCTCTCTGATTTGGCAAACTATGCTTTATTCTCTGATTTCCGTATTCGCACCTATGTTATTGGGCGCGCAAATCATTTTGACACTGGTGCTGGTCAAGGGGGAAATTTGCCCCGGACAGCGTGGTCGTATCCACAAAGTATTGCCTGCGTTAGCGGTGCTCTGGTTGGCCGTGGCGTCGATCAAAATTGAAGCGTTTCTGGTGGTGTTTGCTCTGTTTTACTTCTATTCGCAAGTGCAGACTAAAAAAACGCGTGAGGAAGGCCCGCTTTGGGTGATGTATTTAGCCAATGGTTTAGCACTGGCTTACGTCGGGATTTTGATCAGCGAAGCGCCAGCATGGCCCGCATCGCTCACTATCTTTGCGGCGATTTTCCTGCTGGGTGCGATGTTCGGACATTTGCTACTGACACTGGCTCGCTCACGCTTACAAGCCTTTCATCGAATCTTGCCTGTGGTAGGGATTGTATCTGCCATGCTCACTGCGTTATGCCTCTTGCCTTATGTTTCTGGTTTGAATGACGAGCAACTGCAAACACTATTGATGCCGATTCTGATGAGCTTTGGTTTGCTGATTGCAGGTGTCGTAGCGTGGTGCTGGCATTTGATCTCTGGCAAAACCGTCAATAAATGGCAGTTATTGCTCGCAGGGCTTTTGGTACTGGCATCCGCAACCGGATTCCACGGTTTGTACCAAATGCCGTTGTAGCGCAGTGGAGTGAAGTGCGTCGCACAGATCACTTTTCGTTACCCAAATAGCGACTATGCTTGATGAAGTTGGGGAGCGGAAACGCTGAGTGAAAACATTCAATCAGGAGTGATGTGATGGATCTGAGCAACGTACGAAACTTCGATAGCGTGATCTTGCTGGGCATCGTCAATGAAAAACTGCGTTTGGAATGTGACAGTCTGGATGAGTTGATCAGCACTTATGAAATGGATATTGAGCATCTGGTCGGTAAGTTAGACGTACTGGGTTATCAATACGATCCTCTTACCAACCAGTTCAAAGCTTATGCTCGGTAGTGATGCCTAAAGTGAAGCCATCTTGATCCCATCAAGGTGGCTTTTGCATTGTTGGCGTGCGGTAGCGAAAAAGGCTTGCAGGTAGCGTTTGTCTTTTTCGCTATGGCGAGTGGCGGCAAACAAGCGACGCCATAGCCCTTTACCTAACGGTTTACTGGTGATGAGCCCTTGGCGTGAAAACTCGCTGATTGCCCAATTGGGTAGTGCCGCAACACCTAATCCTGCCGACACCATTTGTACCAGCATCAAGGTATTGTCGGCTTGCTTCCAGCGTGCGGGCTCAACGCCTGCGGGTTGCAAAAAGTGCTTCACCACATCCAATCTTTGCTTTTGCACCGGATAGGTGAGCATGGTTTGATCGATCAAATCTTGGGGCTCAATACCGGCTTTGTCAGCCAATGGATGGTTGGTGGCGGTGATAAGGCGCATTTCAAAATCAAACAGTGGCTCATAATGCACTTCTGAGCGTGGCAAAATATCCGAGGTGATCACCAGATCCAATTCCCCCGCTAACAGCGCGGGTAGAGGCTCAAACCCAAAGCCGGATGAAAAATCCAGCGCCACATTTGGCCAGCTGACCTGATATTCGCGCAGGGCGGGCATTAGCCATTGAAAGCAGGAGTGGCACTCAATCGCCATGTGCAGGCGTCCATTCACATCTTCTTTAAGGCTTGCCAGTTCATTCTCGGCGCGCGACATCTTAGGCAAAATATCGTCCGCCAAACGCAGCAAAATTTCGCCTTCGGCGGTAAAACGCACTGGGCGTGTTTTACGCAAAAAAAGCTGCCCGCCAATTCGCGCTTCCAAGTCTTTAATCTGATGCGAGAGCGCAGACTGGGTGAGATGCAACGAGGTCGCGGTGGCGGTCAGTGAACCGGTATCGCGTAGCGAGATCAGCGTTTTCAAATGTTTCAGCTCTATCATGAACTCTCCTCACTTATCCCTAAGCCAACATGAATTTTTAGCTAAGTTACGCCGATTCTACAGATCTGTAAACATCTAGATGGCTAAATCGGTAAAGGTAAATTGATAATCGCCAGTGCCAACATGAAAATTACTAATAAACAAGTTGAATAAATGAACCTTGTCCTCGAAGGCGTACAACGCGATAGTTTAGCCATCCAGACATCTTTCGATGTGCTGAGGCAGCTTAGAGCTTCTACGACCTATTAAGAACAGATAAAGGATTTTCACATGACAACGACACACATTCTTGGTTATCCCTGCATTGGCGAAAAACGCGAACTTAAATTTGCTCTTGAAAAATACTGGCGTGGTGAGATTGACCAAGCGGCTTTGAAACAGGTCGGTAGTCAAATTCGCCAACACAGCTGGGCATTGCAAAAAGAAGCTGGATTAGACTTTGTGACCGCGGGTGACTTTGCTTGGTACGACCACGTACTCACCACCACACTATTACTGGGCCATGTGCCTAAGCGCCATAGCCACGGTTTTCCTGATTTAGATACTTTGTTCCGTGTCGGTCGTGGTCAGTCACAAAATGCTTGTGGTTGTGGAACGGGTAGCGCGGCTTCTGATATGACCAAGTGGTTCAACACCAACTATCACTACATCGTTCCGGAGTTCAGCTCTCACGATACGTTTAATGTGAGCTGGCCACAACTGTTTGAAGAGGTGAATGAAGCGCTGCAAGCGGGTCACGATGTAAAACCTGTGCTGCTTGGCCCAATCAGTTACCTCTATTTAGGCAAAGAAGTGGAAGAGGGTTTTGATCGGTTAACGTTGTTGCCGCGTCTATTGACCGCTTACCAAGCGATTCTGAGCAAGCTGGCGAAGCAGGGTGTGCAATGGGTACAAATCGATGAGCCTATTTTGGCGTTAGAGCTGGAACCCCGTTGGCAAGAAGCATTTAAACTGGCTTATCAGGTGATCCGCGGTGACGTCAAACTGCTGCTGACCACTTACTTTGATTCAGTGTTAGATACGCTTGATAAGATAGTCGAACTGCCTGTCGATGGTTTGCATGTGGATATTTCGGCCGCTCCAGCGCAGCTCGAAACTATTGTGAACCGCTTGCCCTCCGATTGGGTGCTTTCTGCGGGGGTCATTAATGGCCGTAACGTTTGGCGTGCAGATTTGAGTGCCATTCTGGCTCGTCTACAACCTGTAAAAACCTTGCTGGGTGAGCGTTTGTGGGTCGCCAGTTCCTGTTCACTGCTGCACAGCCCTGTCGATCTGGATCTGGAAGGCGATCTGAGCGCAGAAACCCGCAGTTGGTTTGCGTTTGCCAAGCAGAAAGTGACCGAAGTCGCCTTGCTCGGCCGTGCTCTGGAGGGGGATGCCGCCGCAATTTTAGCGTGTGATACCTACAGCCAGCCAATTGTTGCGCGCAAATCTTCTCACACGGTGAACAAGGCTTCTGTGCAAGCGCGTATCAACAATATTACGGCGGCATTGGCAGAGCGGAGTGCGCCTTATATTGAGCGTGCTCATCACCAAGCAGAAGTATTGGGTCTGCCTTTCTTACCGACCACGACCATTGGCTCTTTCCCACAAACAGGAGAGATCCGTACTGAGCGTAGTGCGTATCGCCAAGGCAAGCTGAGCGAGCAAGAGTATGTGCAAGCACTGAAAGGTCATATTGCTGATGCGGTTAAACGCCAAGAAGCACTAGGGTTAGATGTGCTGGTGCATGGTGAAGCGGAACGTAACGACATGGTGGAATACTTTGCTGAAAACCTCGCTGGTTTCCAAACCACGCAGTTTGGTTGGGTGCAGAGTTACGGTTCACGCTGCGTAAAACCTGCGATTGTGGTGGCGGATATCGAACGTGAAAAACCGATCACGGTAGAGTGGTCAACTTACGCGCAATCTCTAACTTCTAAGCAGATGAAAGGAATGTTGACGGGGCCTGTGACCATTCTATGCTGGACCTTCCCACGTGAAGACATCAGCCGCCAAGAGATTGCTCAGCAATTAGCGTTGGCACTGCGTGATGAAGTGGCGGATTTGCAAGATGCAGGCATCAATATTATTCAAATTGACGAACCCGCGATTCGTGAAGGTTTACCACTGAAAAAACGCGATCATCAAACCTATTTAGATTGGGCAGTGCAAGCGTTTAAGATTTCCGCGGGTAGCGCGCGTCCGGAAACGCAAATTCATACCCATATGTGTTACAGCGAATTCAACGAGATCATCGAATCGGTTGCGGCACTGGATGCCGACGTGATCACCATTGAAACATCGCGCTCCAACATGGAACTGCTCAAAGCGTTTGAAGAGTTTAACTACCCGAACGAAATTGGCCCAGGCGTGTACGACATTCACTCACCGAACATTCCTGCACAAACATGGATTGAAGATCTGCTGCGCAAAGCAGCAGAAAAAATTCCAGCACAGCGTTTGTGGGTCAACCCAGATTGCGGTCTAAAAACCCGTAACTGGCCAGAAGTGGAAGCGGCACTCACCAACATGGTGAACGCAGCGAAAGCACTGCGCGCGGAATGGCAAGCTTGATATACGCTTCCTACTTGAGGTTTACCTACAACGCCAAGTAGTTTGAGTAAACCGTTAGAAACCGCAAAGGCCTCTTATGAGGCCTTTGTTCTTTTCGTTTGTGTTGTTCGAGAGTCAATCTGGAATATCCCCTTGCTACTTGAAGCTGCAGCGGTGTTGGCTACGTTCGTTCATCCCAATCACATAGTGTATCTATGCTCATGGGGATGAGCTCACGTGCCACCTACCTGCAACTCCAAGTCGTTTGGGTATAGCTCGATGACTGTAAACTCGCTTAACCTTGCTTGCAGCTCTCTTTCGTGACCAACTGATCGGCCATTAATTGACCACGCGTGTTGCGCATTTGGATGCGGTAGCTGATCCCAACATCCAGATTCGAACGGATGTCTTTGTTAGCACAGAAGCTACTGACCGCGCTTTGCAGTACTTGCTCGGTCGGTTTGGCATTATTGGCATCCGTGTTGTACACCATCATTAGCTCAACAGTACTGCCTTTGGCGGTAGCACGGAGAATATTCAGTGGGCCAAACTCCAATGGTAACTCGGTCGAGAGTAAGCTGGCGCGGTTACCCGCCAATAGCTCAAGGTTACGCTGTTTTTCTGCTGAGCCAGAGCTGCAACCGACGAGAAGGAGAGTCGAGGCGATAACGCTGCTCAGGACGATTTTTTTCATATCAGAATACTTTTTTGAAAGGTTTAACAATGACGTTGGCATAAACACCCGCGGCGACATAAGGATCGGCATCCGCCCAAGCTTGTGCTTCAACTAAGGAGGCGAACTCCGCGATCACGGTTGAGCCAGTAAAGCCTGCCTGTCCCGGATTTTCGGAATCGATGGCTGGCATAGGGCCTGCAGTGAGCAGACGGCCTTCATCTTGCAGTTGTTGTAAACGCTCCAGATGTTTTGGGCGCACGCTCAGACGTTTTTCTAATGAGTTCTCGACATCCTGCGCAAAAATCACATACCACATAACACTTTAATCCTTATCAACTGACTAAAAGCAAAGTCAATACTCTACGCAACTCGCTCGTGAAACACAGCCTATCAAGATGATTTCTGTGATCCATTGCTGAGGCTTATTGCTCTGGGGCGGCCATTTGCATCAATCGCCACATAGTTAAAGGTGGCTTCACACACTTGAAAACGTTCGCCGACCCCTTCTTCTTTGACCGGCTTAACCCACACTTCGAGATTGATCGACATCGATGTGCGGCCAATCTTGGTGCATTCGCCGTAGCAACATACCACGTCACCGACTTTGACAGGTTTTTTAAAAGTGATACTGGAAACAGAAACAGTCACGATGCGTCCACAGGAGATCTCTTTAGCGAGAATACCGCCCGCTAAGTCGAGTTGAGACATGATCCAGCCGCCAAAGATATCGCCATTTGCATTCGTATCGGCAGGCATTGCGAGTGTGCGCAGCAGAAGCTGGCCTTTAGGTGAATTTACGGTTTGATTCATTTGGGGATCCACAGCAAACAAAACAGCGACCGAATACGGTCGCTGTGGATTAGGGGGCGGATTATAACCACAAATTCGTCACTGGATCATCCCTTTATGCCCAGCCAATCTCCTTCCTGCTTGAAGTGCCAAATCGTTTGGGTATGCCATCAGGACAATTTATTGGTTTTTCTGTTTGGGTTCATGGGGAAGGTGTTTGTAGATGTAGCCCCCCGTGAGCAGAGTAAACACAAAGGTTGCCGCCAACAGACCAAATACCTTGAAATTGACCCAGACATCAAGCGGTAGGTGGTAGGCAACATAAAGATTGAGTGCAGCGCAGCCGCTGAAAAACATCACCCATGCCCAGTTAATGGTTGACCATACCGCATCCGGCAAGGTGAGCTCTTTACCGAGCATCCCTTTGATCGCAGGCTTACCCATGATCTGGCTGATGGTTAGACCGAGCGCAAAAACCACATACACAATCGTCACTTTCCATTTGATGAAGTTATCGTCATGCAGGGCTAAGGTCATGCCACCAAACAGAGCAACCATCACGAATGTGATGAGCTGCATTTTCTCCACTTTTTTGTACATAGCATAAGTGACAATCACTTGAAGTGTCGTGGCGGCGATCAGCGCCCCTGTTGCTACGTAGATGTCATAAAACTTATATAAAGCGAAAAAAATGATCAGTGGAATAAAGTCGAGCAGTTGTTTCATTTTGGGTACGTCCAGTCAAATGAGTGGCGACAGTGTAGCGAAACTCTTTGGCAAGAAAAACTGTTAAGCGATGTTTGGATTCTCTACAGAGGCAAGCGCCGGTCGCTTAAGTCATGCTCAAGGCTGTAATGATTTGAAGTCAGGAGGGAGGCGGAGATAAACAAAGGATGGCTTTCGCCATCCTCATCTGTAACACATGACGAAGATAAGTGCACTTACCTGAGCCATCAGACTAGTTCGAAAAGTCATGTAACTCGTGAAGGTAGCCTTCGCTTCTTAGGGCTTCGAGGGTTGACGCTAATTCATCATCGGACATGGTTAAACAGCTGGATTTACCCGTCATGCCATACAAGGTCTGCTGATAATCAAGCGCAGAGTAATAGCCCATACGATCTTCCAACAATTCACGCATTCCTATGTGAATAAGGTCGTAGCAGTGGTGACGTTGTAATTCCATAATCAAACTCCTTGATTGCTGTTTGGAAAGTGGAGGCGACCCCAACGTTCATTTTTACTCAAACAGTCACTTCTATCCAAAAAGTCACTTCCATTTCCAAAGTCACTTCTATTCAAAAAGTAGCATCTACCTAAAAAAGTCACTATCTAAAAAAGTAACCTATACCCCAAAATAGCTAAGCAAAACCGATGCCACAATCATGACATTTCAAGATTCACTTTTAATGGCAACAAGGCTTGATAGGCCTGCATCACTGGCTCTGGGATAGGTTGTGTGATTTGAAAACCCAGCGCTGGATAATCTCGGATGCGTTCAAAATCGCCCAGCATGGCATTGAGCACAAAATCACTGGTGAGCTCTGAAGTTAAATAGTCAAAAAAACTGCCTGCGGGTGAGCTGACCTGCACACTTTCGACCGATTCTGGCCACTGTTGCATAAATGTCGCATAAGCGCGACGTTCCATATAAGGTTTTTGCACCAGTAAGATGCGTTTGGCAGGCCAAGCTTGTTGCACCAGTAGCTGATGGCTGAAATGTAGATTTTCACCACTATTGGTCGATTGTGTCTCAAGCAAAATCGCGTGTTCAGGGACACTTGCATCTTTGGCGATCGCAGCAAAAGTCTCCGCCTCACTGTGGTTAAATACCCCTTGAGTAAAACGGCCAAAGCCACCGGAAAACAGTACATAAGGGGCAAGGCCTTGGTGGTAGAGTTTTGCCGCATGTTCTGCCACGCGGACATCGTTACTGCCGAGCACCAAAATCAGATCCGCAACGTCGGGTTGTTGGTGCAATTGCAAGTAATCCCAAAGGGTTTCAATCTGTTGATACAAGCGTTTACTCATAACCGTGCACAGCCTCTAAGGTGTGAGAGAAATGAAAACGGTAACCAGCTGCCAATAATTTGTCGCACACAATCCGTTTCTCCTCTTTATCACACAGCGGTGGCAGAGGCAGGTCGCTTGCTACTGCGTCGAGTGCGGCCTGATAAAACTCCGCTTTACTGACCGTGTTGGGGGTTGTGGCGTTGATAATCGAGTAGGGGAGCTGCTCTATCGAAAAATGAGCGATACCAATCGCGTCATACAGATGCAGCATATTGGCTGGCGCGAGTCGGCTGACTTGTGCCATTTTGCTGACAAAGCGTGATGGGTGGCGTTTAGGCCCCATCAGGCCACTGCAACGCAGAATGGTGTAATCCATACCTGAGGTGATCACATACTGTTCGGCTTTGAGTAAGATGCGCGCTTTCGCATCAAAAGCGGAATTATCCAGTGCCAATGCCAAAGAGGCGTCTTGTTCATTCATCGTTTTGGCGATATCGGGATACACAGAGGTTGAACTGATCATCACCAGTTTTTGAATATTGGCCTGTTTGGCATGCTGCACCAAGTTTTGCCAATGTTTGGCATAGTGCTCGCCAGCGCCTTGACGAAAACCGGGAGGAAAGCAGCCAATGACGGTATCGCATTGCCGCTCAAGCAAAGCATCGCTTAAGCCATCGGGTTGGTCTAATTGGCAAACAAAACTCTCAATACCTTGATCTTCAAGAGTTTGAACAGCCTGTGGGGTAGTGCGTGTCGCATACACAATATGGCCTTGTTGCTTAAGCCATTGTGCCAGTGGCAAACCTAGCCATCCTGCACCTATCACGACAACTCTTTTCATCAGTTCATCCTTTATCTAAGAGCGAATGAGGTGGCTACCGTAACACAGTTGGAATCAAGGGAGAAAGGTAATGAGCGCAGTAAAGCGCTCATTCAAAACAGGGTTACGCGTTCAGTACACGCAGTACGCGGTCAGCGTGTTCGGCAATCTCGATGCCTTCATCGGTGAGGTAACCACCATCAGGTTGAGTACATAAGCCTTTGTTATACAGACGAACCACAGCGGCTTGTACCGCTTCAGACGCATCGTGGTGCACTTTGATGCCGGTCGCTGCGCTGCTCAAATCAAATTGCAGCAGTAAATTAAGCTCATCGATGTGCTGTTGAGTGAATTTCATGGCTATTACCTTTTTAAGCTGTTGTTGCGGCAACAATAGGCTGCGCAGCATCAACACGCAATCTTGTGCTCGCAGAACTGTTAGCTTGACCCGATCTGGTGTTTTTTTCAGCGCAAAATGAGGGAAATGTTTTGAACAACAGCACAAAAGTCACTGCGAGAGGAGTGAAGCTCAAGGTGACCACCGAACGCGAGAGTTGAGGTGAATAGACCGAGAAAACGGCACTGCAACTCCAAGTAGGACGGGTATCTAAACATTTTTCGTGAACATGACAAATAGCCCTTGAACTCAAGGGGAAATAGAGCGATTATCCGCCACCTCTTCTGTTGTGTGTCAAAATGTAACAAGCTCATGGAACATAACCAATTCGATTCTCTTCTCCCACCCCAGATGGCAGAACGTGCCGCCATTACGGGTGAAGGTAAAGCTAAAAAAGCGGCGTACAAATCTTTCCTGTTGGCGATTTCTGCTGGCATCCAAATCGGTATTGCCTTTGTTTTTTATACCGTAGTCACGACTGGTGCTCACGATATGCCTTACGGGGTGACTAAGCTGCTCGGCGGCTTAGCTTTTAGCTTAGGTTTAATCCTAGTCGTCATTACTGGCGGTGAGCTGTTTACCAGCTCAGTGTTGATTTTGGTGGCGAAAGCGAGTGGTAAAATTTCGTGGAAAGAGCTGGTTCGCAACTGGACGGTGGTCTACTTCGGTAACTTATGTGGTTCGATTATCTTAGTGTTTATCATGCTCGCCACCCGTCAGTTTATGGAAGATGGTGGTCAGCTTGGCTTAAATGCGATGGCGATTTCCCAGCACAAATTGCATCACACCTTCTTGCAAGCTTTCGCGCTTGGATTGATGTGTAACATCCTAGTTTGTTTGGCGGTTTGGATGACCTTTAGTGCCCGCTCGTTAACTGATAAAGTGATGGTCTTGATCCTGCCGGTGGCCATGTTTGTCTCTTCCGGTTTTGAGCACTGTATTGCCAATATGTTCCAAGTACCGATGGCGATTGGGATTAAGTATTTTGCGCCAGAGAGTTTTTGGGCAATGACAGGAGCGAATATCGCTCAGTACGCAGATCTCAACTTTGTTAACTTCATCGTCAATAACCTCATTCCAGTGACCTTAGGCAATATTGTTGGTGGCGGTGTGTTTGTTGGCATGTGGTACTGGCTGATCTATCTAAAAGATTAATCCTGACAACCATCAGCGCTTCCCCAATACCCCACAATCCCTGAGTGTTACTCGGGGATTTTTTTACCTGTTTTTCCTTGCACTCATGAGGTTATCATCGTGGTGCAATCGCTTTTCGACACCAGTAGTCTTATCCACATTTTCTGTGGATAACTCAGAGCAAACGCCGTGTGTAACCTTATCGAATTGAATTCTGTGAGGAACGGTGCGCATTTCTTGTGCAAGCTGCCTACTTTTGGGGCGCAGCAATGCCAATATTTCCTTCTCACCTGAAACTGTAGCGGTGTTGGCTGGTGTCATTCACCCCAATCGCTCTTTATCGCCAATCTGCAACTCCAAGTAGTTTGGGTATAGATATTTACGGTTTGTCATTATTTGAATGGTGAAACGAAAAATATGTCTTGGCTAAAATAGGCTGTTTGTTTTTATTTTGTTTTAAATTCACAAAATAAAAACAATATTAATTTGTCATAACTGTTCATAATTTTTCATCTCATTTTTTAATCAGACACAACTCCGTTCTAACTCAAAAAAGTGTTGATTAACAAGGGTTGGACGATGGTTTTAGATTGAACCCTATTAAATGTATGGTCTAACATTCGCCTTAATTAAACTTGATTTGTCGCCTCTCTGAAAAATAAGAGTGGCGGAAATTTCAGCAAATAAAGTAGGCAAATGTATGAGTGATGTTAATAAAGTCGAAAGCGGTGAAAAACGCTCTCTGGAGTGGAAGTCATTCCTCTTCATCACTGTGGTTCTTTTTCCCATCTTAAGCGTGGCTTTCGTGGGTGGATATGGATTCATTGTGTGGATGCTGCAGATGTTCGTGTTTGGTCCTCCAGGTCTGCACGGCGGTTTCTAACCACCTCCATTTCTACTGTTGAATGACTTAGCTAAGAGAAGAAAGCATGAAATCGTTAATTTTAAAAATGTGGCGCACCATGACGCGTCCCGCGGTACACATTAGCCTAGGGGTATTGACTCTCGGTGGCTTTATCGCTGGGGTAATTTTCTGGGGCGGCTTTAACACCGCTTTGGAAGCGACCAACACGGAAGAGTTCTGTATCAGCTGTCACACCATGCGTGACAACGTGTACCAAGAGCTGCAAACCACAGTGCACTGGAAAAACCACTCTGGTGTGCGAGCGACCTGTCCTGATTGTCACGTCCCGCATGAGTGGACAGCGAAAATCGCACGTAAGATGCAAGCTTCAAAAGAAGTATTCGCACAGATCTTTGGTGATTTAGATACACCAGAAAAGTTTGAAGAGCGCCGAATTGAATTGGCAAAACACGAATGGGATCGCTTTGCGGCGAACAAATCTCTGGAGTGTAAAAACTGCCATAACTACGAATCGATGGATTTTGATCAGATGTCCGCAACGGCGCGCATCCAAATGAAGCAAGCGGCTGAGCGCGATCAAAGCTGTATCGATTGCCACAAGGGGATTGCCCACAACTTGCCGAAAAACATGGAGAGCTCAAGCGGCTTGATTGGTGAGCTCGAAGGTATGGCATCCAACACCAAATACTCCAATGGTGAAACCTTAGTCAGCGTGCGTTTCCTCCCTGTGTATGAAGATGATCAAGCCAAAGTGGAAGCGGGTCTACTCAACCCTGCTTCTGAAGTGAAAGTGCTGACTGAAAAAGGCGACATGATGCAAGTGGAGATCAACGGCTGGCGTAAATCGAAAGGCTTTGGCCGTGTGATCCAAGAAGATTTCGGTATGAACATCGCGGTGGCGTCGCTACTGAAAGAGGCCGCCATGTCGGATGCGATTGTGACCACGGGTGAGCAGAAAGTCGATGATATGACGGGTCTACCTTGGGAACAAGTGAGCGCGAGAGTGTGGATGAAAAAAGAAGCCATGCTGAACGACATCAACCCGGTTTGGGAAAAAGCGCGTGAAGCATACAAGACCAACTGTTCTGTCTGCCACACCCAACCGGATGAAGCGCACTTTGATGCCAACACTTGGCCTGGCATGTTCGACGGTATGTTGGCATTCGTCAACTTCGATACCGACAGTGAAGCGCTGGTACTCAAGTATCTGCAAAAACACTCTTCAGATTTCGCTGAAGGCCATCACTAAGCAACGTCATACGGAGTCATAACATGGCGATTACACGAAGAAGTTTTCTGAAAGGTGTCGCAACCACCAGTGCGGCATCGATCATTGGCCCAAGCCTACTGACCTCAGTTTCTGCCCAAGCGGCAGAAACCACGGGAACTTGGAAAGTCTCCGGTTCTCACTGGGGCGCATTCCGCGCCCACATCTACGGCGGAAAGGTACAAGAGCTGAAAGCGTTGGAGTTGGATACCCACCCAACGGAAATGTTGAACGGCATTCAAGGCATTCTGTACAGCCCATCTCGCGTGCGTTACCCAATGGTGCGCCTCGATTGGTTGAAAAAACACAAATACAGTGCAGAAACGCGCGGTAACAACCGTTTTATCCGTGTGACTTGGGATGAGGCGATTGACCTATTCTACCGTGAATTAGAGCGTGTGCAGAAGCAATACGGCCCTTGGGCACTGCACGCAGGCCAAACCGGTTGGAACCAAACCGGTGCTTTCCACAACTGTACCGCGATGATGCAACGCGCGGTGGGTATGCACGGTAACTACATCACCAAAGTCGGGGATTACTCGACTGGTGCTGGTCAAACCATCATGCCTTACGTACTGGGTTCAACCGAAGTTTACGCGCAAGGTACCTCTTGGAGCGAGATTTTAGACAACTCAGACAACATCATTCTGTGGGCAAACGATCCGGTGAAAAACCTGCAAGTGGGTTGGAACTGTGAAACGCACCAGTCTTTCGGCTATCTGGATCAACTGAAAGAGAAAGTCGCAAAAGGCGAGATCAACGTGGTTTCTGTTGACCCAGTGAAAAACAAAACGCAGCGTTTCTTACAAAACGATCACTTGTACATCAACCCACAAACTGACGTGGCGTTTATGCTGGCGCTCGCGCATGTGTTGTATACCGAAAATCTGTACGACAAGAAGTTCATTGAAACTTACTGCTTGGGATTTGAAGAGTTCATCCCTTACGTACTGGGTAAGAGCAAAGATAAGGTTGAAAAAACGCCTGAGTGGGCAGCGACAATCTGTGGCGTGAAACCCGATGCGATCCGCGATTTCGCCCGTATGTTGGTCAATGGTCGTACTCAGCTGCTGTTTGGTTGGTGTATCCAACGTCAAGAGCACGGGGAGCAGCCGTACTGGATGGGCGCGGTACTGGCGGCCATGATCGGTCAAATCGGTCTGCCGGGTGGCGGTATCTCTTATGGTCACCACTATTCAGGCATCGGCGTACCTTCAACGGGGTTTGCGGGTCCTGGCGGCTTCCCACGTAACCTTGACCAAGGTGCGAAGCCGAAGTGGGATAACAATGACTTCAACGGTTACAGCCGCACGATTCCGGTTGCTCGCTGGATTGATGCGATTCTCGAACCGGGTAAGAAGATCAACCACAACGGAAATACAGTCACGCTGCCCGGTTTCAAGATGATGGTGATTTCGGGTTGTAACCCTTGGCACCACCATCAAGACCGCAACAAAATGAAGCGTGCGTTCCAGAAACTGGAGACTGTGGTGACGATTGATTTCAGTTGGACGGCAACCTGCCGCTTTTCTGACATCGTACTGCCTGCTTGCACCCAGTGGGAACGTAACGACATCGACTCTTACGGTTCCTACTCAGGTAAAGGCCTGATTGCGATGCATCGTTTGGTTGACCCGCTGTTCCAGTCACGTACTGACTTTGAAATCATGACCGAGCTGACCCGTCGCTTTGGCCGTGAAAAAGAGTACACCCGTGGCATGGATGAGATGGAGTGGGTACGTTCACTTTATGACGAGTGTAAGAAAGCCAACGAAGGTAAATTTGCCATGCCAGAATTCGAAGAGTTCTGGGAAAAAGGCTTCCTTGATTTTGGTACAGGCACACCTTGGGTTCGTCATGCGGATTTCCGCAAAGATCCTGAAATCAATGCATTGGGTACGCCTTCTGGTTTTATCGAAATTACGTCACGTAAGATCGGTCGCTACGGTTATGAACACTGCCAAGAACACCCAATGTGGTTTGAGAAAACCGAACGTTCACACGGGGGGCCGGGCTCTGACAAATATCCGTTCTGGTTACAATCATGCCACCCAGATAAGCGTCTGCACTCACAAATGTGTGAAGCCGAAGCATTCCGCGCGACTTACGCAGTGCAGGGGCGTGAGCCAGTGTACATCAACCCAGTGGATGCGAAAGCCAAAGGCATTAAAGATGGCGATCTGGTGCGCGTATTCAACGACCGTGGTCAGTTATTGGCGGGAGCGGTGCTGAGTGACAGCTATCCACGTGGCGTGATCCGCATTGAAGAGGGGGCTTGGTATGGCCCATTGACAGAGAAAGTTGGGGCGATCTGTACTTACGGCGATCCCAATACTCTGACTCTGGATCTGGGAACGTCAGAGCTGGCGCAAGCCACTTCTGCCAATACCTGTATCGTTGATTTTGAGAAATTCCGTGGTGAAGTACCTCCTGTAACTTCATTCGGTGGCCCAATCGAAGTCATCTAGTCATCTCTTTAACGTAAAATGCGCGTTATCCCTCAAGCCAGCGTTCAACGCTGGCTTTTTTCTTCTCTTTTATCCGTAAATCCGCTTAATCTGTCGCCAAATGAACCGTTGGATACGGTTGGAACACACAAAACGTGAACCAATTAACGTCATGCGTAAGCCATTGGTCAGACACTCAGAGCAAAAAGGAGAGAATCAATGAGCCATCTCAGATTAGCGAATGGGCGAGAAATCCTAGTGCAGCAAGCGGATATTGAGCTGGAGATCGCAGGCAATGAGCTTTTTGCTCGGTATATCGGGTTACACAATCGACCTTTTGAGCGCCGTTATCCACTGTTTAGCACTTTACTGGATGTCGAATCGGATGCCCGCTTAGTGGGGGATGGCTTTCAAATGCTGTCGCAAGCCTCAGGTACGCTAAGCCATATCCAAGAAGTTGGACGATGTCCAGATAACAATCTCAGTTACCGCATCTACCCGCATGATGCGCCAAAGCGTTTTTACAATACCTTGATGATAGAGGCCGCTGGCCGCTATCTGTTGTTTGGCTTTACTTCTTGCCAGCGTTTTGCGGGCTTTTTTGAAGTGCTCCGTCACCCGCAGCATTGGGTGTTAAGCGCGTTTATTGATGGAGAGGAAACCCGCCCACAAGACTGGATCACCAATCAATTGGAATCGGTGATTTGCTTAGAAGGCGAATCCATGTCAGAGCTTTACCAAGCCTATGCCGAGGCGATCTCTCGCCACCATCCGCCAAGACCCCATCTCAAAGATCCCGCACCAATGGGCTGGTGTTCTTGGTACGCCTATTATGCAGAGGTGACCGAACAAGATATCAAAGAGAATGTCGCGATATTGGCGGAGCGTCACCCAGAATTGGAATGGGTGCTGCTGGATGACGGCTATCAAGCGTTTATGGGCGATTGGCTCACACCATCCCAAAAATTTCCCAGTGGTATTCAGCAAGTGGTTGCCGATATTCGAGCCCAAGGTAAAAAGCCCGCCATTTGGCTCGCGCCTTTTATCGCGGAAGCGGATTCAGCGGTCTTTCGTCAGCATCCGGACTGGTTTGTGAAAAATGCCGCAGGTCAGCCACTCAAAGCCGAAGAGATCACTTATGGCGGTTGGCGCTGTACGCCTTGGTATGTGTTGGATGGTTCTCATCCGGATGTGCAAGAGCACTTGACCCAAGTGGTGAAAACCCTGCGTGAAGAGTGGGGCGTTGAACTGTTTAAGCTGGATGCCAACTACTGGGGAACGCTACAAGGCCAGCGTTTTCAATCGGGTGTTACGGGTGTAGAAGCGTATCGAATGGGCATGCAAGCCATCGCGGAAGGCGCAGGCGATGGGTGGCTACTCGGTTGTAATGCGCCGATGTGGCCTTCACTGGGTTTGGTGGATGCAATGCGTGTGTCGGATGATGTAGAGCGCAATGCCGATCGCTTTTGCCAAATTGCGCGTGAAACCTTAATGCGCAGTTGGCAGCACCGGCAACTGTGGCAAATCGATCCGGATTGCTTAACGCTCACCTCGCTGCCCAATCAAAGTGCCGATCGCGCCAGCTACGAATTCCACCGTAATTTGCTGCTTGCCAGTGGTGGTTTGCTATTGTCAGGCGACCCACTGCCGAAATTAACACCGTTTGCAAAACAGAGCCTGAAACGTTTACTCAAACGATTCCAATACAGTCAGAAGGCGGCCAAAATCACTTCCTTGAGTATGCGCCATGCCTTCTTACCGCTGACCGATAAAAATGATCTGCACTGCTTGTTTAACTTCAACGGTAAAGCTCAGGAGTTTACCTTGGTCGCCAATCATCCGGTGCAATGGTATGACTATTGGACAGGAGAGCAATTAAGCAGCGAACCTTCCAAACTGCTCATCGTTAACTTAGAGAAGGGGTTACAAAGCCGCGCCATTTTTACAGTGGGTTAATGGTTATTTGACCAGATTATTGTTTGGCTCGATGGAGAGGTTTTGGGATTGTTGCCATTTTTCAATACTCTGACTCAATTGTGGCAAGAGGTCTTTTTGAGTTTGGTGAACGTAATGATAAAGCTCCTCTTGTAAGAGAGGGTTACTCACCACTTTAAGTTTAGGGTATTGATTTTTTACCTGGAAGAAAACTGGAACGGCCGTGAGCCATATATCGACGCGTGATTTGCTGACCATTTCGGCGGCAGATTGAGCAGAGTTGACCTGATAAACTTGGCTGCCTAAATTCAGCTCTTTGGCATATTGCGTACCATTAAGAATGACAATTTTGAGATCTTTTAATGCATTAAGATCGTCGAAGAATAAGGTTTGATTGGCGGAAATAGCGACAACAGTCATTGAATAAAGCGCGGGCTCGACTTTGATAAGATTGCTGGCATTAGGCAGAGCGCCAATTCGTAAATCCAACGCTTGAAAATGTCCCTCATTACTCATCCTGACGGCTCGCTCATCGGGTAGTACGACGAAGGTGGGTGATATACCGATTTGTTGGTATATCGAGGTAAGATCATCCGTTAATTTGACTAATTGATTCTGTTCTGAGAAAAGTTCATTTACGTAAGTCTCACCTAAGGCGATCTCATAGGCTTTAACTTGTGAGATGCCGATTAAGCTAAGTACAAGGATAGAAAAAAGCCTTCCAAACAAGCACATTTCACGCCCAAAAAAAAACATACAAGCTCTCCTACCAGACTAGTAGTGAGTATAGTCACTGTTTAGAGTATGAGTATGGCTATCTCATCGTTCAAACAACCAAAAGTAACCGTAGCCCACTATCGCGGCGGGAATTGAGGAATAGAGCGTGGCCATTAACGCGGCTTTAGGTGCTAACGCAATGGCGGGGAATAGCGCATCACCATCGTTCGAAATCGCATTCGACAATTGAGCTGAAAATGGCAGTGCACCCGACAAGTACAGACTGGTGACGAGGATCTGCGGTCCGCAGCCGGGTAAGAGGCCAATCATAATGCCGAGTGCTGGCATCCATACGCCCCAATTCCCCCAATTTGCGCCAATTTCAAATCCCGTAAAGTGCAGGGTCAATTCGAAGGCAAGAAAGGCGATGATCACCCACGCACTTACGAAGTTGGTATCTTGCGCGGCTTTTTGCATCGGGTGTGAAGTGCGGATTTTATCGTCTTCACTCACGGTGGATTGATAATCTTCAATTTCTTGCGTGAGCGCCCACAGCAACATGCTGCTAACGGCCAGTAAAGCACCGATCCATTCGATACTCATTTCAGGCAGTGACAACACTTGGTTGATGTCGATTTGAAATGAAGAGGCAAACGCCACTAGGGATGCAGGGAGTAAAAGGTATTTCCAGAACAACCCTTGGAGATTGATCGCTTTAAAAGAGACGGTGCTAGTGGCGGAGCAGCAAGATGTCCGCAGTTTATTGCTCAGTTCAGTGAGCGCAGGACGCATAAAATCATCCCGATGCAGAGCATTGATCACTAGACCAGTGATACAACCCGTTACAACCCCAATCCCAATCACATAAAGCCCAGTCACTGGTTGGCTGGCGAGCAGCAAGAAAGCGGCATCGCCCATCGTGGCCGTTAATACCGCGACCAAAGCTCCAAAACCCACTTTGCCGCTGACAAATTGCGTAGTGACAACAATCGCCCCTCCGCAACCTGGCAAAGCACCCAGTAGAGCGGCAATCACCACTTGTAGGTTTCGCGAGCGGTGATAAGCGCTGACTAAAGCGTGTGCACCATCCAGCCAGCGAGACACCCAATGATAAATTGCTAAAGTAAAGGCCACATAAGTTGACACTGCCCAGAATGAATCCGCTAAGGTTTCGACTGTCACTGCGCGAGTATTCTCACTGACAAGCAAAGCAAAGAGAGCGATAGGCAGCAGCAGTCGCTTGTATCTGAGGTTAAACAGAGAGACAAGGACGCGATGATTTGCCATGTTTGGCCATTTTAGAGAGTTCATAGAATATCGCGCGCAATGAATGAGAATTATTATCGACAATATAGTTGAGAACTATTCGCAATTTCAAGCGAGTTGTTGGCAGAAAAAGGTTTTTTTGATTTAGCACCATGAAGAAATTATGAAATTGAGTAGAGTGCACCCTTTGTTTACGCCCGTTTGATGGCAAAGAGAAAATAGGTAACAGAATGATTTTAGTCGTTGGTCATAAAAACCCAGACAGTGACAGTATTTGTAGCGCATTAGTGGCGGCTGAGCTTTTAAAAGCACGTGGTTTAGAAGCGAAGGCGGTACGCCAAGGTGAAATCAACCGTGAAACGCAACATATTCTGAATGTGGCAGGCGTTGAGCAACCAGAATTACGTACCAGTGTAGCGGGCGAACAAGTGTGGTTGGTGGATTACACCGATTTAGCGCAAGCACCGGATGATCTCCATCAAGCCGAAATTCTTGGGATTGTCGATCACCATCGTCTTGGTGATGTGATGACAGTGAATCCACTGGAAGCGTGGATTTGGCCTGTCGGTTGTACCAGCACTATTTTGTTCAATCTGTTCAAAATGGAAAATGCAGAAATCACACGCCCACTCGCGTTACTGATGATCTCTGCCATTTTGTCTGACACGGTCGGCTTTGCCTCACCAACCTGCACGCAAAAAGATCGTGATGCGGTGGCTGAGTTATCGGTATTAGCGGGCATTACCAATCTGGAAGGCTTTATCAAAGCGCTACTGATTGCGAAAACTGACATTGAAGGTTTAAGTGCGGCGCAGCTGGTCGAAAAAGATCTTAAAGCTTACCCATTCAATGGCCGTGAGTTGGTGGTTGGTCAGGTTGAACTGGCTACGCTAGAGCAAGTCGTGGATATGATTGATGCCTTGGAGGCAGATCTGCAACGTCGTTGTGATGAGGAATCATTGGCTCTTGCAGCACTGATGCTGACCGACATCACTACCGCGCAAACTCGTCTGCTGTTTAAAGGAGAATGGTCAGAAAAACTGGCTAAGCATGCAAAAGACGGCGTACTGATGATGGAAAACACCCTAAGTCGTAAGAAGCAAGGTTGGCCTTGGCTACAAACGGAACTGGCTTGATTGCCACTTCGCGGTTAACATTCTTGTTAAGCAACGCTCACGCTGTATGCCGTGGGCGTTTTTTTATCTCTGATTGTAGGCGGTATCCTGCAATTTCATCGTTCAGTAGAATGGCAACAATAGGTGGGGAAAACATGTCCAATCCATTAACCGCAGAGCAAATGGCGCTCATCAACCAATATGACCAAGAGCAACGATTCAACTACTGCCTGAAAGAGATTGTGGCTAACCAGCAAGTGTGGATTTTAAAAAATGAGCACGGCTGCGTAATGCTTAATACGGAAGAGGAAGAGTGTGTTCCGGTATGGCCGCATCGTGAATTTGCGCAAGCGTGGGCAACCGGCGAATGGGCTGAGTGTGAGCCAGAATCGATTGGCTTGAACAAATGGTTTAGTCGCTGGACACAAGGGTTAGAGCAGGATGATTTGTCAGTCGTGGTTTTTCCAAATGACAATGAAGAAGGGGTGATTTTGTTCCCTGATGAGTTTGACTTTGAACTGAAAAAACTCACTCACCGCCGCTAACTGATGCGGTGAAGTATTTAGCGTAACCACTCATACAGCGGTGAAGAACGCGCTTCTTGCACCGCATTCTCCAACACACCTTGCTGCTCGTACTGTTTGAGCTTTGCTTTGAGCAAACTTTGCAGTTGCGGTTGCCTCATGCCACTGCTTAATTCAGGTTCGTAGAGCAGCTTGAGTAAAATCACATCCAATGGGGACAGCAAATCTTCCGGCGTTTTATCGTTAAAGATCGAAGGGTAGGCGAGCTCTGAATCATTGGGTAATCCCATCACCTGAGTGATCTCCTCGACAATACACGCCAGCAGTTTGCCATGGTCACGAGCTTGATCGACCGGAATCACGACTGAAGCCGCAACAATCTCAGAGGCCGAATTGGTGGAATAATTGGCCTGACAGATTGCACCATGCATGGTTTGGGTGGCGGATTTACCCGCCACCTCTTCTAAGGCTTGTTGCCACTTTGATTGTTGGGTGAACACCCAAATTACGTTGGCCTCAGTGCGGCTGGTCACCACCTGAATTGAGTGCCCAGTCACTTGGGAGAGGTGTTGTACATGATCGCGTGCTAATTGCTCATGCAGGGCTTTATCAGGCACTTGGTGATCAAAATAGATGCGTAGAGGCTCACGCCATTTACTGAGCGGTTTTTCACCTGCGGAGTACTCGTTACGCAGTGCAACGTTGATAAATGCCCGTTCAATAAAGGCGGGATCGCGCCAATTCTCTTGACCAAAGGCACAGTGGCTAATAAGGGTGAGAAGCCCGATCGCAATCCCTCTTTTCATCACTCAATACTTAAAGGTGGGAGCCTTGGTAAAGTGGCTCTCAATCATGCGTTGGGTGATGGGATGCTGAGGATCCGCCAACACTTCGTGAGTTTCCCCCGCTTCGACCACGTCTCCTTCATGCATGACGATGATTTTGTCAGTGATGTGCTTGATCACTCCGATATGCTGGGATACATACACAAAGGAGACGCCCATCTCTTCTTGCAGTTCCAAAAACAGATTGAGGATTTGCGAGCGCATCGCCATATCCAGACCGTTCAACGCCTCATCGGCAATAATGATGGAAGGCTGTAAGATGAGCGCACGAGCCAAGCAGACACGCTGTTTTTGTCCAGTCGCCAGCATCTGCGGATAGAAGTAAGCATGCTCTGGCAGTAAACCGACACGTTGCAACGTATCTTTTACACGGCGCATTCGCGCTTCAGGTGTCATGCTGGTATTTCGTTTCAGCGGCCCTTCCAGAATCGTCCCAATCTGTAAACGTGGATTGAGCGAGGTATTCGGGTCTTGGAAAATCATCCGGATCAATTTACAGCGCGTCGAGTAGTCTTTATGTTCTAACAACTCCCCGTTGACGCGGATCTCGCCACCGGTCGGTGCAACCATCCCCGCTAACATGCGAGCGAGGGTAGATTTTCCTGAGCCATTTTGACCAATAAAACCAATGGTTTGTCCTGCTTCAAGAGTAAAGCTGACTGGCTTTACCGCATGTTGGATCTGTTTGCGTAAAAAGCCTGAGCGAGTGACAAAGTCTTTGTGCAGATTGGTGACTTCTAACAGCGCACTCATTGTGGCGACTCCATGTTGAGCGGGAAATGGCAAGAAAATTTATGGTTTTTTACCCAGCGTGAATGAGGGACTTCAACACACTGACGCTGAGCGTAAGGGCAACGTGGCCCTAAGCGGCAGCCAATCGGTAAGTGTTGCAGTGGCGGAATTGAGCCGGGGAGAGATTGTAATTTCTGTTTGTGCGGGATCCAGTCACTAAAATCTGGCATGGCTTTCAGCAGCGCTGCGGTGTACGGGTGCTTTGGCTCTGCCACAATTTTTGCAGTTTCCGCAGATTCCACCGATTGCCCGCAATACATGACGGTAATGCGATCCGCCCACTGAGTAATGGTGGTTAAGTCATGGCCGATGAGCAGGATCGAGGTGTTATTAACCTGATTCATGCGACTCAGCAAACGCAAAATTTGCGATTGAGTGATGGGGTCCACGTCGTTGGTGGGTTCATCTGCGATCAGCAATTTCGGTTTAGCGGCAATGGCCATCGCAATCATCACTTTCTGACACTCGCCATCCGTCAGCTCATAAGGGTAGCTAGACATGATGTCTTTGTGATCTTTGATGCCGACTTTGTGCAGCAAAGCAATCGCCTGCTTTTTCCGCCATGTGAAACGCTCCCACCAGCGTCCTTCGAAGGTGTGAAATGGGATGGACTCAATCAGTTGTCGTCCAACCTCTTCAGATGGATCAAGACAGGTGGAAGGCTCTTGGAAAATCATTGCCACATCGCGTGCGATCACGCGTCTGCGTTCACGCGGGGTGAGCTGCAACAAATCAATATTGCCAAGACGCATACGGTCAGCCGTGACGCGCCAGTTTTCTTTACAGATACCGACAATCGCTTTCGCAACCAAGCTCTTACCTGAGCCTGATTCACCCACTAAGCCACGAATTTCCCCTTCATTCATGGTCAAGCTCATACGATCAACCGCTTTCACAAGGCCTTGTGGAGTATCAATCTCAATCGTCAAGTGACGAATATCAAGTAACGGCATTATTCGACTCCCGCATTGAGGGCTTGGCGTGCACCATCGCCGACCAAGTTAATCACTACCACCGTAAACATAATGGCTAAGCCGGGGAGAGTCACTGTCCAAGGGGCAATATAGATGAGCTCGACTGAATCACCGAGCATCGCTCCCCACTCTGTACTGGGCGATTGAGCACCAAGCCCTAAAAATCCGAGCGCGGTGATATCCAGAATCGCAATCGAGAGTGCCATGGTAATTTCCGCTACGATAATGGGCAGAATATTAGGGAAAATGGAATGCCAGAGCAGATAAAATTCATTTGCACCATCTAGACGGGCAGCCATGACATAATCTTTTTCCACTTCATTGTGTACCGCAACATACACGGAGCGAATAAAGCGCGGGATCAGTGCCAGACCAATCGCCAGTAAAATGTTGAACTCACCGGCACCCAAAAAAGCCACAAAAATGATCGCCAATAGCAGTGAGGGGATAGACATCACCGTATCGAGAATATGGTTTAAGGTACTAGAAAGCAGTCCTTTGGTCATGCCAGCCAGTGCACCAATGGTTCCACCGACTAGGGTTGCAATCAGTGTAATCAGGACGGCAGCACCTATGCTAAACAGCGAACCATCAATCAGGTGAGACAAGATATCTCGCCCCAGATCATCGGTGCCAAGGAAATAATCAACGGTACCTTCGGGCTCCCAAGAAGGGGGCAGGAGCAATACGCTGGAGTGCATTTGCGGGTCGTAAGGTGCAATCCAAGGCGACAAAATGGTCACCAATGCAATAAACAGCAAAGACCACAAGCCAAACATGGCGAGATTATTCGCGCGAAAGCTTCGCCAGAAACGCTCAAACTGGGTTGGAATATGTTCTTCTTGATAAATACTATCGCTTAACATACCACTCTTTCCTTACCAAGGGGTTAGCTGCTGCGCCAATCAAATCAGAGAGGATATTGGCCGTTAGGACCAGAGTACCGACAACGATAACGCCTGCTTGAATCGACATGAAATCACGGTTGGCCAATGCATCCAATAACCAACGGCCGATACCCGGCCAGTTAAAGATCGATTCAGTAATAATGGCTAAGGTCAGCATGCTGGAAAGTTGAACGCCAAATTTCGGGATCATCGGTGGAATCGCATTGCGTAAAACGTGCTGAGTGACGATTTGATAGTTAGACAAGCCTTTAATTTTGGCGGCACGGATGTAGTTTTGGTTCATGACTTCGGCAACCGAAGCGCGCATTTGGCCGATGACTTGCGTGGTCGGCGCCAGCGCCAGCACTAAGCAGGGCAGCGTTAAATGCTCTATCACACTTTGCAGTGCTTGGCTGCGGTAGGGGGATTGAGACCAAAAGGCATCAATCAGGGCAAAGCCGGTAACGTGATCAATTTGATACAGCAAGTCATAGCGTCCCGCCACAGGAAATACCGGGAAATGCAGTGAAAACGCCATGATCATCATCAGCGCCAGCCAGAAAATAGGGGCAGAATATCCCGACATCGAAATGAACGAGATAATAGTGTCTAACCATTTCCCTTGTCGCATTCCCGCCAGTGTTCCGATAGGAATTCCTACGAGCAAAGAGAGGATAAACGCGATGGTACACAGCTCAATGGTAGCCGGAAATACCACCAGTAACTCATGGATAATCGGCACCCCATTTTTATTGAGGCCAAAGTTGAATTCCATCAGTTGCACTAAATAGCTTGACCATCCTTGCCAAAAGCCGATCAGCGTCCAAGGCGAGTGCGGGTCAAATCTGGCTAAGCTGTAGCCGACCATGGTCAAGATAAGCAAGGTGATGATAAATAAGTTAAATTTACGGACCGTATAGACGAACATTACTCGGCCACCCTCTCGACAGTATTAAACGGTTGGACATTAAATGGACTAATGCGAATGCCCGTTAATGATTTGCTATAAGCGGTAAACTGTATGCCGTGGGCGAGAGGAATCACCGGAAACTCCTGATTGAGGATATTTTGCGCCTGATGATACAGATTGAGGCGATAGCGCGGTTTATTGGCTTCTAGCGCCAAGTCCAACAGAAAATCAAAATCACTGTCGCACCACATGGAGACGTTGAGACCTGCACGGTTGGAATCACAAGAGAGTAAAGGGCGTAAGAAGTTATCCGGGTCACCCGTATCTCCCGTCCAACCACTTAAGTACAGGTCAATATTGTTGCGTATACTCAGCTCTTGGCGCTCTGAGCGATCTTCACTGATGAGGCGTAATGTCACCCCAATGTCGGCGAGATTCGCTTGGATCAGCTCTGCCGTTTTGCGCGGGCTAGGATTGTACGCTTTCGGCTCTACAGGCACTGACATGGTCAGCTCCAGACCCGTTGCAAATCCAGCCTCACGCAGCAAAGCTTGCGCGTAGTTACGATCGTAGCGAATCTGCGCAGTATCTTGCTGATAGGCCCAAGAGGTGGGGGGCAAGATGGTAAAAGCAATGCTTCCGGTGCCGTAATAGACAGAATCTAAGATATTTTGTCGATTAATCGCGAAATTGAGTGCTTTACGCACGCGATTGTCATTTAACGCAGGATGTTGAGTGTTCACCGCGATAAAGGCCACATTCATCGCAGGTGTGGTTTGCAGCACAATATCTGGGTTCTTTTCAATCGCGGGCAGCTGGCTGGAAATCGGTGCATTGAGCACATCACATTCATTGCGCAGCAATTTGGCCAGCATGCCAGTCCCACGTTGTGAAATATCAAACACCACTTGCTCGACTTTTGCCGCACCTTCCCAATATTGGGGGTGACGTTTCAAACGAATTAAATCGCGCGGATGGTATTCGGCAAGGTAAAAAGGCCCAGTACCCAGAGGAAGGTTATCCAGCTTCTCTTTTTCATCATCAATGATGAGCTGATTGGCGTATTCCAACGACAGAATCACCGCGTGGCTAGTGGCGATGTTGGATAAAAAACTGTTATCAGGCCGGCTAAGGACAAACTTTACGGTTAAGTCATCGAGCGCGCTGACATCAACCAATAGATTCTGAAAATCAATGCCTTTAAACCACGGATATTCGGTTTGGCCCATTTTGTGGTAAGGATTGGTCGGGTCAATAATGCGTCGAAAACTGAACACGACGTCATCGGCATTGAGTGGACGTGTCGGGCCAAACCAAGGAGTGGTTTGAAACGCGACATCGGGACGCAGCTTAAACACATACTCAAGTCCGGTGCTATTAACGGTCCAGCTACTGGCTAAACTGGCAACGGGTAAGTGTGTTTCGGGGTCTATCGTCAGCAAGGTGTTGTAGAGCTGCGGACCGAGTGCATCAGTGGTGATATCGTTATCCGCTAACTGCGGATTAAAGGTGCTCGGCGCACTTTCACCACAGTAGACAAAGCCGCTACTGCGGATCTTACTGTGGTCGATGTTTTCTCCACAGCCTGCCAGCAGAGTCATGCTGCACAGCCCTAGCGTAAATCGTAATAATGCATTCATAGTGATCTGAGTCAGTCACGAGGCGTTGGCCAGAGTCTGGCAAGCCTCAAAATCCCGCTAATTTACCATTGTTTTTCGAACGAAACCAAGTGAAAAGGCGCATTTACCGCATATCACTCAACGTGAGGTGAGGCGTTTTCACTGTTCATTTGTGGGTACTTTCTCATCATGCCTCGAAATTGATGATAGCTGAGTCCCAGCAACTGCGCGGCGTGCTTTTGATTAAATTTCGCTTGCGTGAGTGCCGCTTGTAACAACTCAATATCACACTGTTGCTGCCATGCCTTGTAGTCAAGAGGCAAATGGAAGTCGGTACGAGTGGTATGGCGAACGTCCACCTGCTCAGATACGTCGGTGACAATGTCACTAGATTGGAACGGGTTAAAGACTAACTGTTCAATTGGTTGGCTATTCAACCCATGTTGATACACCGCGCGCTCCACCACGTTTTTCAGCTCACGCACATTGCCCGGCCAAGAGTAGGCTTGCAGTTGGTGTAATGCATTGGGGCTAAAGCCAACAAAGAGTGGCACTTGTAGTTCACGGCACATGCGAATAGCAAAATGTTCGGCAAGCAGCGCAATATCTTCTGGTCGATGGCGAAGTGCGGGCAAATGAATCACGTCAAACGCCAGTCGGTCCAGTAAGTCTGCGCGAAATGTGCCTTGCTGAGCCATTTGCGGTAAATTCGCGTTGGTTGCACATACCAAGCGCACATTCGCGTTTAATACTTGGTTGCCACCGACACGTTCATATTGGCCGTATTCGATCACGCGTAGCAGTTTTTCTTGCACTGAGAGTGGTGCAGTGGCCAATTCATCTAAAAACAGCGTACCGCCTTCGGCACGTTCAAAACGTCCTTGATGGCGTCCTTTGGCTCCAGTAAACGAGCCTGATTCATGGCCAAACAGCTCTGAATCGATCAGCCCTTCACTGAGCGTTGAGCAGTTTAGCGACACCAGCGGTTGTTCCCAACGTTTTGATAAATAGTGCAAGCGCTGGGCGATCAACTCTTTACCCGTTCCGCGCTCGCCAATGATCAGCACAGGACGATCGATCGGCGCCAAACGTGAGACTTTGTCTAACACCGCTAAAAACGCAGGTGACTCTCCGAGCAAGCTCTGTTGCATCCTCTATTTCCTCAAAGTGGTGAAATTGACCAACTGTTGGTGAATTTCATCATAGCATGCTGAGTGAAAAAGTCGGTATATTTGTAATTGTTTGAAAAGTATGGGTTTAAAAGTTGGCACGTAATTTGGATTTATCTTTGCAACCAACGCACAGCATGGGGCTGCAGCGGTAATCTCAGTGTTTGGCACTGAAGGATAGGAGAAACGTCATGGGTATTTTTTCTCGTTTTGCAGACATCGTAAATTCCAACATCAGCGCGCTACTGGATAAAGCAGAAGATCCAGAAAAAATGATCCGCCTGATTATTCAGGAGATGGAAGATACGTTAGTGGAAGTGCGTACCAATTCAGCCAAAGCAATGGCAGATAAAAAAGAGCTGGCGCGTAAAGTGAGGTCGATTGAACAGCAGTTAGAGGATTGGCAGAACAAAGCGACGCTGGCGCTGACTAAACAACGTGAAGATTTGGCGCGCGCGGCACTGATCGAGAAGCAGAAACTGCAACATGTACTGAAAGGCTTGCACACAGAGCAGACGCTTGTCGAAGAAACCATTGAAAAGCTGACAGGCGAAATTGGTAAGCTCGAAACCAAAATCACTGAAACCCGTGCGAAACAGCAAGCGTTAGCGATTCGTAGCCAAGCGGCGAGTCATCGTCGCGATGTGCAGCGTCATTTGCACGCGGGTCGTAGCGAAGAAGCGATGGCAAAGTTTGAGCAGTTCTCGCGTAAAGTCGATGAGCTGGAAGCGGAAGCCGATCTTTATGCACAATCAGGCCAAGCGCGCTCTTTGGAGCAAGAATTTGCTGAGCTACAAGCACAAGATGAGATTGAAAAAGAGCTCAACAAGCTTAAAGATCAGATGAAATCAGACCAATAATTGGGAGTAGACTATGTCCTCATTTTTTATCGCTGTGCCATTGATCGTTTTTTGTATCTTTGTTGCACCGCTGTGGCTGATCCTCCACTACCGGAGTAAACGCAAAACCGGGGATGGTCTATCGGATGAGGAGCTGCAACTTCTGCGCACCCTGTCGGATAAGGCAAATCGCTTGCAAGACCGCGTGGAAACCTTAGAGCGGATCTTGGACGATGAAACCCCAAACTGGAGAAATCGCTATGAGTAAACGCGAGCTGTACCGCGACCCATATAACGGCAAAATAGCGGGGGTTTGTGCAGGGTTAGCGAATTACTTCGGCCTAGAGGTTTGGCTGGTGCGAATTTTAGTGATCACCGCCGCCTTGCTGGGTGGGACGTTTTTAGTGCTGGTTGCTTATGTGGCAATGGCTCTGATGCTGGAGAAGCTACCGAAGCAGTACCGCGAAGATATTCGTAGTCAGCAAGCGCATACGCTGAAAAGCAAACCTTGGGCACAAGGGCAAGCACCAAAAGAGCTGTTGCACACGCTAGATCGCGATCTCAGCCAAGTCGAGAGTCGAATTCGTGGTGTGGAGGCGTATGTCACCTCCGAAGCGTTTAAGGTCAACCGCGAGTTTCGCAAGCTCTAGCCGCCAGCGCCAATTACAAATCGTAGTGAATAGATAGGCGCGAGTTATTATTGAGCGGTATGAAATGCCGCTCTCACTTTCGCTAATATTTGGTTAAAAATCGATGGCGCGAGTGGAGTTAACGCACTGATTCACCTATGTTTGAGCTATGTCTAAGCATAGGTAATTGGTATGAACAAAACCCTTTTGGCCTTTTCCATCTGCTCCACTTTGCTGGTGGGGTGTGGAAAAGAGCTTCCTCCCGTGCCTGAGCCCGATTCGCGGCCAGCTAAATTGACGACTGTGTCCGTAGGTAACAACACCTTTTCTCGCCAATTTCCAGCCACTACGGCGGCTGGCGATCGCGCGGTGCTCGCTTTCCGTGTACCCGGACAACTACAAACCATTGATGTTTTAGCCGGACAAGAGGTGAAGAAAGGTGAGGTACTTGCCAGACTCAACCCTGACGAATATGCGTTGTTAGAACAGCAAGCCAACGCCAATTTTCAATTAGCCGATGTGCAATTTCAGCGGGCACAGCGATTACGCCAAGACAAAGTCGTGTCCGAGCAGGATTTCGACCAAGCTCAAGCCAATCACAATTCCGCGAAAGCCACCTGGGAACAAGCCAAAGCCAATCTGCGTTATACCCAATTGATCGCCCCTTATGATGGCACCATTTCGCTGATCCCAGCAGAGCAGTATGAGTATGTCGCAGCCAAGCAAGGGGTGATGAATATTCAAACCAATCAACTGCTCAAAGTGCAGTTTCTCCTTCCCGATCATTTGCTTAATCGCTTTTCTCGTGACGGTGTAGAAGCGCATATGGTGTTTGACTCGTTCCCTAACCGCCAATATCCGCTGCAATTTCAAGAGATAGATACCGAGGCCGATTCCAAAACCCGCTCCTATAAAGTGACTATGGTGATGGAAAGACCCAATGATGTCGGCATTTTGCCGGGTATGGCGGGACGTGTAAGCCTCATGGCTCCGAGTGGTAGCGCGACGGTGATCCCCACTTCTGCATTGTTTGCAGAGCAAGGGGGAAAATACGTATGGCGAGTCGATGAAGCGGGGCTGGTCAGTAAAGCTGCGGTCACTTTGAATGATCAACGCCAAGTGCTTACAGGTTTAAATGATGGTGACCGGATCATTATTTCCGGTGTCAGTGGTGTGACCGAGGGCATAAAAGTGCGTGAATGGGTCAAGGAGCGAGGACTGTAGGATGAAAATAATTCGTTACACCGCTTGGTTGGCTCACTTACTGTTGATCGCAGGATGCAGTGAACCCACGAAGCTTGAACGCGATACGCTACCGCGAGTAAAGGTGGCGCAGGCAGGTGAAAAAGTCAGTGATAAGCTCTTTTTTCCTGCGGTGGCCAATGCGGCTGAACGTTCTCATTTGAGTTTTCGAGTGGCAGGTGAAATCAGTAAGTTCCATGTCAAAGAGGGCGCTCGCGTTAAGCAAGGCGACATCTTGGCTGAAATTGAGCCGACCGATTACCGTTTGGCTGTCGATAATGCTCAAGCACGATTTTCCGTGATTGATAGCCAATATCGGCGTTCACAACCACTGGTCGAAAAAGGCTTATTAGCCAAATCACAGTTTGACGAAATTGCTGCGCAGCGCCAAATCGCTCGTGCTGAGCTTGAGTTGGCGAAACTTCGTCTCTCCTTCACCCAATTACGCGCACCAATGGATGGCATCATCTCGCGTGTCAGCGCTGAGCAGTTTGAAAGTGTTCAGGTTGGCCAACAAATCGTCAATATTCACAATATCGATAGCGTTGAAGTTTTGATTCAACTGCCTGATCGCCTGTATGCGACACAACCGACGGCCAGCGAGTTGGCGAAGATAGAAACCGTGGTGCGTGTCCCAAGTGGTCAAGTTTATCCCGCACGTATCAAAGAATTCACCACTGAGCCAGACCCTGCCACGGGGACATTTACTGTCACCCTTTCTCTGCCCATGCCAGAGCAAGAACTGATCTTGGATGGCATGGCTGTTGAAGTGAGTGCCAAAGGGCAACATGTCGGGCTAAACCCACTCAACACCATCAGTATTCCGATTGAGGCGATTTTTAATGCCGACGGTGATGAGTTAGACAAAACTGCTCAATATGTTTGGTTGCTCAACAACGACAATACGGTGAGCAAACGTCAGGTGCGGTTAGCGAAAGCGTCACGCAGCCATGTTCAAGTCAGTGAAGGAATTAACGCGGGAGATCGTTTAGTGGTCGCTGGCGTTGCAAGATTGAGAGATGGAATGAAAGTACAAATCCTTGAGGAGCGTGGCCATGAGTGAACAGAAGCAGACCCCGCCAGAGAATTATGAGAACCAAGGTGTTGCCGCTTACTTCATCAATAATCGCGTGATCAGTTGGATGGTTTCGCTGATTTTTTTGATTGGAGGGACGGCCGCATTTTTTAATTTAGGACGTTTGGAAGACCCCGCTTTTACCATTAAAGATGCCATGGTGGTGACCTCTTATCCGGGTGCAACTCCTCAGCAAGTGGAAGAGGAAGTGACTTATCCGCTGGAAAAAGCGATTCAGCAATTAACCTATGTTGATGAGGTGAATTCGATTTCGAGCCGTGGTTTATCCCAGATCACGGTGACAATGAAAAACAATTATGGCCCGGATGATTTGCCGCAAATCTGGGATGAGCTGCGGCGTAAAGTGAATGATTTAAAAGGCGCTTTACCGCCGGGTGTGAATCCGCCTTTGGTGATCGATGATTTCGGTGATGTGTATGGCATCTTGTTGGCAGTTACTGGCGAAGGTTACAGCTACAAAGAGCTACTTGATTATGTGGATTATCTGCGCCGTGAATTGGAGTTAATTGATGGCGTCAGTAAAGTCTCAGTCAGCGGGCAGCAGCAAGAGCAGGTTTTCATCGAGATCTCGATGAAACGGATCAGCACGCTGGGAATTTCGCCGCAAACCGTCTTCAATCTGCTCTCGACACAAAACTTAGTCTCGGATGCCGGAGCGATCCGGATCGGCTCTGAGTATATTCGCATTCATCCGACAGGTGAGTTTGACGATGTGGAGAAATTGGGCGACCTGATCCTGAGTGAAAGAGGCGCACAAGGGCTGATTTATCTACGCGATGTGGCCGAAGTTAAACGTGGCTACGTGGAAGTTCCAAGTAACGTTATCACCTTTAACGGTAAGCTCGCGCTTAACGTGGGGGTCTCGTTTGCTCAAGGCGTCAACGTGGTGGAAGTCGGGCAACGCTTCGATCGCCGTTTGGCCGAGCTCAAATATCAACAACCGATCGGGATTGATATTGCCGAAGTGTATAGCCAGCCCAAAGAAGTCGATAAATCGGTCAGTGGTTTTGTGGTGAGCCTTGGACAAGCGGTCGCCATCGTTATCATCGTATTATTGTTCTTTATGGGGCTGCGCTCGGGGCTGTTGATTGGTCTTATCCTGCTTTTGACTGTACTGGGCACCTTCATTTTCATGCAGTATTTCAAAATCGACCTACAGCGTATTTCATTGGGCGCGCTGGTTATCGCTTTAGGGATGTTGGTGGATAATGCGATTGTGGTGGTCGAGGGGATTTTGATTGGCACGCAGAAAGGCCGAACGCGCTTGCAAGCTGCAACGGACATTGTCACCCAAACCAAATGGCCACTGCTCGGGGCGACAGTGATTGCCGTGACTGCCTTTGCGCCCATTGGCCTGTCGGAAGATGCAACGGGTGAATACTGTGGAACCTTGTTCACGGTATTGCTTATTTCGCTGATGCTGAGTTGGTTTACGGCCATTTCGCTGACGCCATTTTTTGCCGATCTGTTCTTCCGTGGTCAGAAAGCGCCAGCCAGCGGTGAAGAAAGCGATCCCTACCAAGGTTTTATCTTTGTGGTCTATCGCCGATTCCTTGAGTTTTGTATGAGGCGCGCTTGGCTAACGATGGGCGTGTTGGTGCTCGGACTTGCAGCGAGTTTGTATGGCTTTACCAAAGTGAAACAAGCTTTCTTCCCATCATCGACTACCCCTATGTTTATGGTCGATGTTTGGATGCCTGAAGGGACGGATATTCGAGCGACGGATGCCATTTTATTAGAGCTGGAAAAATGGTTGTCGGCTCAAGAAAGTGTCGACAGCGTGACCACTACCGCAGGCAAAGGTCTACAACGCTTCATGCTGACTTACTCACCAGAGAAAAGTTATGCCGCTTACGGTGAGATCACCACACGGGTTACGGACTACCAACAGCTCGCTGCCTTGATGGCGCGTTTTCGGGCGCACTTAGACGCCCGCTATCCTCAGATTAACTACAAGCTGAAACAGATTGAGTTAGGGCCAGGTGGCGGAGCCAAAATTGAAGCGCGCATTGTAGGTTCAGACCCAACGGTACTGCGCAGTATCGCAGCGCAAGTGATGGATGTGATGTACGCTGACCCCGGTGCCTACAACATCCGCCACGATTGGCGTGAACGCACCAAAGTGTTGGAGCCGCAGTTTAATGAAAGCCAAGCGCGTCGTTATGGGATCACCAAGGCGGATGTGGATGAGTTTTTAGCCATGTCATTCTCGGGTAAAACCATAGGGGTGTATCGGGATGGCACCACCTTGATGCCGATTGTGGCACGTTTGCCGGAAGAAGAGCGGGTGGACATTCGTAATATCGAAGGCATGAAAATCTGGAGCCCAGCACTGAGTGAGTATATTCCATTGCAGCAAGTGACTCTTGGTTACGAAATGCGTTGGGAAGATCCGCTGATTGTGCGTAAAAATCGTAAGCGCATGCTGACGGTGATGGCGGACCCAGATTTGTTAGGCGAAGAAACCGCTGCCACGTTACAACAGCGTTTGCAGCCACAGATTGAAGCCATTCCTTTACCGCCGGGTTATTTCCTTGAATGGGGCGGTGAGTATGAGTCATCCGGTGATGCTAAAGCTTCTTTGTTTAAAACCATGCCATTGGGTTATTTGTTCATGTTCCTTATCACCGTATTC
Source organism: Vibrio cholerae ATCC 14035 (assembly GCF_000621645.1). Taxonomy (GTDB): domain Bacteria; phylum Pseudomonadota; class Gammaproteobacteria; order Enterobacterales; family Vibrionaceae; genus Vibrio; species Vibrio cholerae. The sequence continues at coordinate 132,285 of NZ_JHXR01000009.1, forward strand.
TTATTTAACTCGGTGAAGGAGTCGCTGATCGTTTGGCTGACAGTACCTTTGGCGGTGATCGGGGTGACGACAGGTTTGTTGGCGCTGAATACGCCGTTTGGGTTTATGGCCTTGCTCGGCTTCTTGAGTCTTTCGGGTATGTTACTCAAAAACGGCATTGTGTTACTGGATCAGATCGAAATTGAAATGCACTCCGGCAAAGATCCGTATTTGGCGGTTGTCGATGCGTCTTTGAGCCGTGTTCGCCCCGTCTGTATGGCGGCGGTCACCACCATACTCGGTATGATCCCATTGCTGCCGGATATTTTCTTCCGGCCTATGGCGGTAACCATCATGTTTGGTTTGGGTTTTGCGACCGTACTGACTCTGATTGTCGTGCCGGTACTGTATCGCTTATTCCATCATGTAAAAGTCCCACAATAGCGATAATGTCAGTGAACGCTGATTAGAGACCTTAAAATACGTGGCTCTTTGGAGCCACGTTGCTCATTGAATGAAGAAGGATAAGCATGATGAATGCGGAACAGGGCGTATGTGCTTGGGCGATGAACCATCCCTTAGAGCGTGAATATCACGATAAAGAGTGGGGCAGAGCTGTGCATGATGATACCAAGCTATTCGAGTTTCTTACATTGGAAGGGGCGCAAGCGGGATTAAGCTGGCTCACGGTATTGAAAAAGCGCGAAGGGTATCGCCAAGCCTTTTTAGGTTATGATTTACAGCGCCTTGCACAGTGTGATGAAAGCCATGTTGAGCAGATCATTGCCGAGTATGATGTCGTAAAGCATCGCGGCAAAATTGCTTCTGTGTTCTCGAATGCGCGAGCCGCCTTGGCGTTACAACAGGAGTTCGGCTCTTTAGATGCCGCGTTGTGGCAATTTGTCGGTGGTCAACCCAAAATCAACCGCTGGGTAAGCATGAGCGATGTACCCGCCTCAACGGAAGAATCAAAAGCCATGAGCAAATTTCTGAAAAAACGTGGCTTTAAGTTTGTGGGCGAAACAATTTGCTATGCCTTTATGCAAGCGTGTGGTTTGGTCAACGACCACTTAGTTGGCTGTCCCAATCACTCTAATGCAGACAAGCTCTGATTCACCAAGAGCTGGTTTGGGAAAATACAGAAAATCAAAGCAAATAGGGGCTGAAGCCCCTATTTTGATCATGGAACGAAAAACTGCTATGCATGCAGGATTTGGTTGTAGCGCGCAAAACCCGCTTCCAGATCGGCGATTAAATCTTCGACATCTTCTAACCCGATATGAACCCGGAGTAGAGTGCCGCAGAAGTGAGGGTTTGCGACTGAGCGAAGAGAGGTAAAGGCTTTGGGTTCGTGGGCTAAGATCAAACTTTCAAATCCACCCCAAGAAAAGCCCATGCTGAAGTGTTGCATGCCATCGAGTAGAGCGGTTGTGGCTTCTGGATGCGTCGTTTTCAACACAAAAGAGAACAAGCCATTGCCGCCAGTAAAATCACGTTCGAAAAACTCGTGCCCCGGACAGGTCGCTAACGCAGGGTGGCGAACATGATCGACTTCTGGGCGAGTTTGCAACCACTGGGCAATCTGTAAACTGTTTTGTTCATGCTGGCGTAAACGTACATCGAGGGTGCGCAATCCACGCATTGCCATGTACACATCGTCAGGTGAGGCATATTGTCCCATCAAATAGCTGTGTTCACGCAGTTGTGCCCAACACTTCTCATTGGCGACCGCAGTACCGAGCATCACATCAGAATGACCGACAATGTATTTGGTCGCTGCTTGAATGGAAATATCGACGCCATGTTCGAAGGGTGAGAACAGTACCCCAGCCGCCCAAGTGTTATCCAACATGACAACGATGTCGTGCTCGTGAGCGATGCGAGAGAGTGTCGGAATATCCTGCACTTCCATGGTCAGTGAGCCCGGTGATTCGGTAAACAGAACCTTGGTATTAGGTTGAATCAACTCGCGAATACCTTCGCCAAGCATAGGATCATAATAGGTGGTTGATACACCAAGTTTTTTCAGGACTTTCTCACAAAAGTCACGGGTGGGTTCGTAACAGGTATCGACCATCAAGATATGGTCACCTTGCGCAACAAAAGAGAGAATCGCGTTGGTGATGGCCGCTGCGCCACAAGGGTAGAGCACGCAACCCGCGCCGCCTTCAATCTCAACCATTGCTTCTTGAAACGCGAAGTGAGTTGTGGTGCCACGACGTCCGTAAAACAGGGTTTTGTTGGCGCGATTGATCGCCGCTTGGTTTTTTTGTGCGACCGTATCAAACACCACAGTAGAAGCGCGTTGTACTGGGGGGTTAACCACGCCAAGTGTCCATTTTTTGTTGCGTCCCGCGGTAACGAGGCGGGTCTTTTTACCTTCTGACATCTGCTGTCCTTGTCTGACTTTACAAAACGTTATTTAAACCATGGTGCCGTGCCGGATGGCAACCCCACTCAGTGAGAAAATCACAATAATGGGTTAAAGAGATAAAATACGCGCTCCAAGAATCGGTTGTACCATGGGCGCTGCTCCCACTCGGCATAAACGACGGAATGAGACTGATCAATGTACTGCTGCTGCAGCCAATGCATCTGTTGAGTAAATTCCAGATCATCCACTGCGAGTGTAAGCTCAAAGTTAAGCCATAAGCTGCGCATATCCAGATTCACCGTCCCTACTAAACAGAACTGCTGGTCAATCACGACAGACTTGGTGTGCAACAAACCTCCATCAAACTCATGGATCTGTACGCCAGCTTCGAGCAATTCGCCGTAAAACGCTCTTGAAGCCCATTGCACCATGAGCGAGTCGTTCTTTTTCGGAATAATAATGTCGACTTTGATGCCACGTTGCGCCGTCATTTTTAATGTGGCCAGCAAATCTGCGCTTGGCACGAAATAAGGTGTAGTGATGCAGACTGAGCGATTGGCTTGGTTGATCGCTAACGTCAGCACTTGAGAAATTAAATTCTCAGGCATACCAGGGCCAGAAGGGACAACTTGGATTGGATGCTGAGGCTGATTCGGTTCGAGGCGGCATTCCGGATTTTTCGGCAACATGCGTGAGCCGGTTTCAAATTCCCAATCCCAGCAATGAATGGCCGAGAGGACATTCACGGTCGGTCCTGTCACTCGAACCATAATATCGATCCACTGGCCCACGCCTGCATTTTGCTTGAAGTAGGCAGGGTCAACCATATTCATGGAGCCGGTGTAGGCGATTTCATCGTCAATCACAATGATTTTGCGATGTTGGCGCAGATCTAGCCGACGTAGGAAGATCCGCCAAGGGCTGACTTCTAACGCTTGTACTACCTCAATTCCGGCATCACGCATCATTTTTTCCCAAGGGCTACGGAAAAAACGTGGGCTGCCAGCAGAATCGAGCAACAGTTTGACGTTGACACCGCGTTTTGAGGCTTGAATCACGGCCGAAGCAACGGCATCGGCTAAACCACCAGGATGCCAGATGTAGAACACCATACGAATTTGAAACTGGGCGCGTTCAATATCATCAATGATGGCGTGCAAGATTTCATTCGGAGAGTTGAGTAAAGATAAGGTATTGCCACTGAGTGCGGGTATGCCCATCCGGTTGTTACACAGCTCATCAATTCGTGAGATGTGTGCTCCCATCCCTTCTTGTACATGGGCTTGGCAATCATTGAGAGAGCGGAACCAGTGGCCGAAAGGCGTGAACATCTCTTTAGCACGTTCGGCTCTTTTACGGCCGAGGTTGAGTTCCCCAAACAGGAAATAACAGAGCACCCCCACAAACGGGATGATGTATATCACCATCAACCAAGCTAAAGAAACGCTGACCGCACGTCTTTTCAAGACAACGCGAATCGTGACACCGGCGACCAAAAGCCAATAGATGCCGATACTGAGCAAAGTGAGGAAGTGATAAACCTTGTCCATGCCTATCCAATAACAAACTGATATTCAAAGGAGATAGTAAAGCGAAAGCATAAGAGAAGGAAGCGAACTGGCCAAATTAATACAATAGTTAGGCTTATCCTGCTTGAAACGGCAAGTCGTCCGAGTATATCCCTTTCCAATTTGAAGCTGCAGCGGTGTTGGCTACGTTCGTTTACCCCAATCACATAGTCTGCCTATGCATGGGGATTATGAGAGCCATCCTTGGCTCTCACCAGAGGCTAGCCTTCGGCTGTGCAAATTTGTTCCCGACAAATTTGTCACTCACTTGCCGCCTACCTGCAACTTCAAGTCGTTTGGGTATAGGTAGGATGTTGTTGTTATTAATTTGTAAAAATGAGTGTAAGACGTCAAGCTTTGGATGAAAAACAAACAAACGCACCAGAAATATTACTGGTGAATAGCAAAATAGACTGTTCGGGCTTCCAATTTTATTCTTGAACTGATTTACTTGCCATACTTACAAAGTTAGTGATGATTTTGTCATGTGTAATTTTATTTTTACACCTACAATCATAAGCAAACAAACACAATTCATTGGTAGCAAATATGGCAAGTGGTTCTAGAGGTCAGTTCACCTCTCGATTTGGATTTATTATGGCTGCAGCGGGTTCTGCGGTGGGGCTTGGCAATGTGTGGGGCTTCCCAACTCAAGCTGCCAGTAATGGTGGTGCCGTTTTCCTTTTGGTTTATCTCTGTATGGTCTTTCTTCTCGCTTACCCGATGTTGGTGGCGGAGTTAACCATTGGGCGTTATGGTCAATCTAACCCGATACGTGCATTTCGCTCTGTTTGGCCGCAAGGCAAATGGGGTGCGATTTTGCTTGGTGTTATCGGCATGGTCGTGGTGTCACTTATCCTTAGCTTTTACGCCATCGTCGCAGGCTGGCTAGTTGGCTCCCTGTTTGGTAGTGGCTTAACGCTGATTGGTGCCGACAGTGCAAGTCAGTGGCTAACCTCGTTCAGTACTGAGCGAAATCTCATTCTGATGGTGTCATTCATGGTATTGACCATGTTTGTGGTGCGTAACGGTGTCGCTAACGGGATTGAAAAATGGTCTACCCGTTTAATGCCACTGCTATTTGTTTTGTTTGGTTTACTGACGGTGTACATCTTCACTCAAGAGGGTGCTCTGGATGGACTCAAAATGTATCTGGTACCAGATTTGAGCCACTTTACGCCTGATGTTGTGGTTAGCGCGATGGGCCAAGCCTTCTTCTCGCTGTCACTGGGTGTATGCGTGATGACCACTTATGGCTCATACCTCAACAAAGAAGCAAATTTGCCGAAAACCGCAGCACAAGTGGCTTTGATTGATACTGGTGTCGCCTTCATTGCTGGCTTGATGGTACTGCCTGCCATGTTTGTTGCGAAACACAACGGTGTGGAGATTTTCTCTCCATCCGGTGAGTTACTCAATTCTGATACCTTAGTCTTTACCGTGTTACCTGCGATGTTTGACACCATGGGGGCGGTAGGTGCTGTGATTGGTATTATCTTCTTCCTTTTGATGATCATTGCCGCATTGACTTCTTCAATATCTATGTTGGAAGTGCCCGTCGCTTGCGCAGTGGAAGAGTTACAGCAGAAACGATCTAGTGCGGTGTTATGGATTGGCGGTTTGGTCACGATCATTTCCGGTGTGATTGTGCTGAATTTTTCCAGCTTGTTTGGTTTAGTGATTAATTTCACCACGGTTTACTCGCAACCGATCATCGCACTTTTAATTACCTTGATTGCGGGTTGGATTTGGAATCGTAACCAGATCCTATCGGAGCTGAAACAAGGCTGCCCTGACATTGAAAACAGCCTATTTTGGAAAATCTGGCCTTGGTATGTGCGTCTTGTCTGCCCGGTTCTGATGTTGATGGTATTTTTTGCTTAATCGAAATATCAGAGAGATAGGTTTTACAGTAAAGCGGCTTTTCAGCCGCTTTATCTTTAGGCTGAGAGGGTTTTAAGTATAATCACGTCGCAAAGTGAGGCGTATTTATGTTTGATATTCTGTTTACCCATCCTGATTTTCTGCTTATCAATAAACACCCCAACGTATCGGTCCATAAAGATGATGGCGATACTATGTTGCTGCAAGAAGTGGCGACGCAAACAGGGGATGCCCAGCTCTATTTGGTGCATCGGTTGGATAAGATGACGTCAGGGATTTTGTTGTTGGCAAGAAATGCCACCTCGGCCAGTGAACTTTCGCAAGGCTTTGCTAAGCGCAAGGTTGAAAAATTCTATCTGGCGATTGGCAGTAAAAAGCCGAAGAAAAAACAAGGTTTGATTTGCGGAGATATGGAGCGCTCACGTCGCTCATCATGGAAGCTGGTGAACTCGCAAGAAAATCCGGCGATCACGCAATTTTTCTCTGCGACCGCGGCACCGGGGGAGCGCTTGTTTTTGTGTAAGCCCCATACCGGAAAAACCCACCAAATTCGCGTAGCGTTAAAATCGATTGGTTCTGCGATTGTAGGGGATCCTATTTACAATACGGCGGATAAGTCCGATCGCGGTTATCTGCACGCTTTTGCCTTGCGTTTTACCTATCAAGGAGAGGTTTACCAATGGCAGTGCGATCCGCGTCAGTTTTCACACTTAGGTCAGAAATGGCACGAAGAAGCGGTGAGCCAAGGGATTGAAAATTGGCTATCACCTTGGGATTTACCTTGGCCAGCGCTGAAAGTGGGGGTGAAAGAGTAGGCGAGCGTTCTCATTGTGCCCTCAACGTATCGATCAACTCACGTTGAGGGTGCGAACTTTACCCTTGTTCGACGTGTTGCAAGGTTTGAAAACCGTAATAGATGCGTGTTGCCGTAGTAAACCAACAGGCAGCACCAAACAGCCAAGCTAGGGTTGAAAAAGAGTGAGGCAATAAACACATCAAGATGAAGCAGGCGATGGTTTCTGTGCCCTCTGTCAGACCGCTCATGTAATACAAGGATTTGTGCTGATACACCGGATTGGTGATGTTACGTTTACTGGCCATGACTGCAAAAGCAAGAAAGCTACTACCCGTCCCGATAAAGGCAAAAATCAAGAAAGCGCCCGCGACCGAGTTATGTTCTGGGTTTGCAAGGACAAAGCCAAACGGCACTAAAGAGTAGAACAGAAAGTCGAGGCTAATATCGAGAAATCCTCCCGCATCTGTCAGCCCTTGGCGGCGTGCGAGGGCACCATCCAGTCCATCGCAGATCCTATTAACCACAATCAATAACAAGGCGAGCCAGTATTGCTGCATCGCAAGCGCAGGTAATGCTAATGCCCCAATCACAAAGCCAAATACCGTGGTTTGATTGGCGGTGACGCCCGCTTCATCCAGCAATCCTGCGGCTTGATGAAGTGGCCAGCGAATGATTTTTATCGCGTAGCGATCAAGCATGGTTTACCTCTGTTTCTTGCTCAATGACGGGCCATTCAATGACACGACTGCCCACTGGCACATCCTCATGGTCATGAGTGACCATAAGTGTTGGGATCCCTGCGCTGGTCAGCTGATTGAAAACCCAATCTCGAAATTGGCTGCGTAAGGCTTTATCTAATTTACTGAAGGGTTCATCCAGCAGAACCAATTTAGGCTCGGCGAGCAGCATACGCATCAAACTGATCCGTGCCCGTTGGCCACCGGAAATCTGCTCGGGAAACGAGCAAGCCAGCTCAGTGAGGGCAATTTTCGTTAAAGCGGCATAAGCGTTTTTCTTACGTTGTTCGCCTTTAATCGAATTCGGCAACGCAAACGCTAAGTTTTCCCACACATTGAGGTGTGGAAAAAGCCAATCTTCTTGAAAAAGCATGCCTACTTGGCGTTGATGAGCCGGTAAGGTGTTGAGCTGCGTATCCCCAAGTTTCATCGAACCTTGAAACGTAAAATCCGTGGCGAGATGACCCGCAATCACGCTCAATAAGGTGGATTTGCCGCAGCCACTAGGGCCCATTAGGCTCACAATCTCGCCTTCTGCGATAGTCAAATTAAACTCTGCCAAAAGGCAGCGGCCATCTTGTTTATGGATGGCGAGGTTTTCGAGAGAAAATATCATGAAATACCGTTGTCAATTGTGCTGCTCGGTAGCGGTGAATTTGCATGCGTCCGAGTAGCAGAGCTATTGAAAAGAACACAAAAGGCAGGAGTGCTTGGCAGAGGGCGTAAATGGCTGTCACTCGACGATCGTAACCGCTAGAAAGGGCAACGGCCTCTGTTGTGATAGTGGTTAAGCGTCCGCCGCCGAGCATCAAGGTCGGGAGATACTGCGCCAAACTGACACTGATCCCGACGGCCCACGCATAAAGCAGGGCAGGAAACAGCAATGGCAATTTGATTTTCCAGAAAATTTGCCATTCGCTTTTACCTAAACTGCGCGCAATCTTTGAGAAATTCGAATTGTAGCTTTGCCAAGGTCCACTTAAGGCTAAGTAAACTAAGGGAAATGCAAAAAATGTGTGTGCCCATACCACCCACCAAGTATAGGCTTGAGAAGCCATCAGCAGAGTCAAAACTTGAATACCGAACAACAAGGAGAGCTGGGGCAGCAACATAGGTAACGCGATGATGTAAACCGGGATCGCCCGTTGAGTGTGCAGCCGATACTCTTGGGCAAGGATGCCCAACAATAACGCTAAGCTACCGGAGCCAAGGGCAAGCAAAACGCTGGTTTCCATGTTGTGCAGGACATTCGGCCACTCGTCATACCAAAATTGTCCCGTCCATTGGGTTGGGAAGAGGTCTGGGAAGCGCCAGCGCTGTGCCAAACTCCAAATCAATGTGAGCGGAATCATGGCTCCTGAAATGGTGAACAAGAGCGTGAGTATGCTTTTGTGAGGCAAAGGAAAGTGAGAGCGACCGGAAGATTGCCACGCGCGATAGCCGCGAGTGAATAACCACTCAAGCGCAACAATCGCCACTAACACGATGCTTGCGAGAAGTAATAGCACTACCGCACCAGAGGCGGCTCTGGGGAGTAGGTTCAAATCGGGTTCATTAAACCACTGCCAAACTAGGACTGAAAACGTTGGGGGAGTAGTCGGCCCTAACACTAAGCTGAAATCGACCACGGAAATAGCGTATGCGGCGACGGCAAACAAAGTAAAGCGGATTTTGCGCAGCCACTGCGGGAAAACAATCTTCCACCACATTTGTGGCTCCGAATAACCCAGTGAAGCACTGAGCATTTTCATCTTGGTTAAATTCAACTGCTGTAAAATGGGCAAGCTGATCAACAGAATAAATGGCACTTCCTTCAGCGCCAGAGCGATAGTAAGGCCGATGGCGTAAGGGTCGTGCACCAACCACGTCACCTCATGCGAGTTGTCACGGAGTTCGAAGCCATAATAGAGCAGACGAGCCAACCACCCGGTCGAGGCAAACAAAGAAGCAAAACCGATCGCGAAGGCCACATGGGGTAAGGCAAGCAGGATAGATAAACTGTTTTCTATGCGCTTCCAGCGAGGATGAAACCAAAATCGCTGCAAAATGGCGAAGCTCATCAAGAGGGCAAGATAAGTGCTGAATAGGGTCGAAGTAACAGAAAGGAGCAAGGCGTATTCAACGCCTTGCCATTGCCAAACTTGACTAAAACCCTGCCAAGATACGTGGTGATGCCCAAGTACGGGCAGATAGCCTGAGGCTGAGATCAAGACTCCCGCCAACCCAGGTAGGATCGGCGCGACACAAAGCAAAATGAAACCCCAATAGGCAGTTCTAAGCATGGTCTGACAACCGTTACTTTAAGCTATTACCGTAGCGCTTTTGCCATTCTGCTTCGAGCGCGCTTTGCCAACTTGGGTGCGGCTCAGCAATCGCAGGGAATAGGATGGTATTTTTGGCACTGCCTGTCAGAAACTGAGGTTTCAATATGGAAGGGTCGCCCCAAATAGACAAATCCCCTTTACGAGATTGTGCTTCGTCACTCAGGAGGAAATTAATCGCCACCAGCGCCCCTTCTTTTGCGTTAGCGTTCCAAGGAATTGCTAAGAAGTGGATATTGGTTAAAGCGCCCTTTTTCATCGCATAGCTTTGCGCTGTCGGTGCGAGCTTGCCAGTAGCTTGCGCTGAAAATACCGCATTCGGGTTAAAGGTGATCGCGAGGTCTAGTTGACCATCATCCAGCAGTTGCATCATCTGGGCAGAGCCAGCGGGAAACTGTTTGCCTTTGCGCCAAGCCACAGCATGCAATTCATCTAAGTATTGCCATAGTGGTTGGGTGAGCTGCTCAAATGTGGCAGGCTCTACGGCTTGATTGAGTTCTGGCGCATAGTGAGTCAGTTCGATCAGGGCTGCTTTCAAGAAGCTGGTACCATGAAATTCAGGGGGCTGTGGGTAGCTAATGCGGTTTGGAAAAGCCTGCGCATAGCTGAGCAGCTCGGCAAATGAAGCCGGAGGATTGTTCACTTGCTGCTTATCATGAATAAACACCAATTGTCCGACGCCCCAAGGCGCTTCTAAGCCTTCAGTTGGCTCGGAAAAATCGCTGTCAACGGGTAAGCTTTTGTCGACTTTCGGCCAGTTAGGTAAATCTTCGACAAATGGCCCGTAGAGTAACTGGTTGTTTTTCATTGATTTGAAGTTTTCACCGTTAATCCAAACCAAATCGACACTGCCTTGCTCATTTTTTCCTGCCGCTTTCTCTGCGATCAAACGGGTAGTCGTTTCGGCGATATCCGTTACTTTCACATGCTGCAAGGTGACGCCATAGCGGGATTTGAGTAGGTCAGCAGACCAGCGCAAGTAGCTATTAATCTCTTGGCTGCCACCCCAAGCATGGAAATAAACCGTTTGTCCGCGGGCTTTCTCGGTAGTCTCTTCCCATGATTGCGCAGAAACGCCAAATGAGAGGGCGCAGGTCGTGAGAAAAGTCAGCATTTTTTTCATGAATTGTCCTTAAAATTTCGGCTTTACAGTATTTCTAGACCGGGTGAAAGATGCTTGTCTTTCATTATGAAGGAAAAAATTCAAAATGCTTGTTTTGCTTGCCTTAAGTGTGGCGAGGTCAGGATTAAATAGGGTGAAATAAAAACGGCAGCGATGTGCGCTGCCGTTATCTTATGCCGACGTTAAGCTACCGCTCTGGGAAAAGCGTTATTTGACCCAGTCACGCAGGGTAAACGTTAGCGTGTGAACATCGTTCTTCAGCGTCAGCGTCTCTTTGGTCAGGGTGATCTGGCTCCAGTCGGTCAAGGTTTGTGACACGGCTTGCTCCGTATCCATGGCATCACCAATGCACATTTTCATGGTCATGCCCATTTTCTCAATGCGGAATTGGTTATCTTTGAGTTCAGCCTTACCAAAGAAGTTATTACAGCCGGCATTCCCGCTGGCCATCATCTGTTCACCGATCTCCAAACGTGGTGCTTGTTCGTGTTCGCTTTTCACCACATCTTTGCCATCAATTTGAGTCAGTTGCCAATTATGGTGTTGAAGATCTTGAGCGGTAATCTGCACGGCATCACCATTGCTTGCACAAGCGGTCATCAATACAGGAAGGGTGATTGCGGCAAGTAATGATTTTGAACTAAGCTTCATATTATTCACTCCGAATGTGGAAACCCGCACAGTATAGTGAATAAAACACTGTTTTTGTCAGCATAAGGTCATGGTTTATATGAAACTTTGAACCTAGTCGCTTTATAAGCCACTACGAAGCCAGTAGAAAAGGATGTGATTCACCTATGGAGCAATTGGAGTTTTTCAATATTGTCAGCCCTTGCATTGGGGTATGCAGTGTCGATGAGAAAGGCTATTGCAAAGGTTGTTTACGTAAGCGTGAGGAGCGTTTTGAGTGGCTGAGCATGACTCCTGCGCAGCAATTACATGTGATTAAACTCTGTCGGCAACGTTATCGCCGTAAACAGCTGGAGGCGCGTGGTCAGAGCAAAACGGAAAATCTGAGCGAGAGTACAGTACCGCCGACTGACGCTCAGCAGACTCTGTTTTGACCTGTCTATTCAGACCACAAATCACTGACCCAACCTCCTACTTGATCATCGAAATGGTTGCCCGCAAATTTACGCGGTTCATTAGCACTCGGATCTTTTACTTGGGTCATCATTTCATAAATGTAGCGAGCCATGGGATCGCTGCAGCTTTCTACTTGTTGCTTACGAGTGGCGACCTCTCTTATCAGCTTTAGACGATAACTCTTGCTATTGCGTTTCATTGGCAAACCTCCAATTGTTGAGCGACTGAGTTTAAAAGTTAGAACTCAGTCACACTATCGTCAATGGTCATTTGCCGTACATTTTCTAATGCTATTCTTGCGCTCTATTTCGCTATCTCGTTCATATTTTTCGGTGCTATCACTCTGTTTGCCCCAATAGAGGGCTAATCGAGCGATTTTTTAAAGCGCAGCGCAGCCAGCATCAATCCAAAGAGAGTAAAGAGCGCGAGCCAGAGCGTATCGCGCCACAAGTCAGCTAAATCTGCCCCACGTAATACAATGCCACGGATCAAACGCATAAAGTGAGTCGCGGGGAGCAGTTCAGAGAGCCATTGTGCTGCGGTAGGCATTCCTTCATACGGAAACATGAATCCGGAGAGGAGAATGGAAGGAAGTAGAATAAATACTGTCATCTGCATGGCTTGGAGCTGGGTGTTGGCGATGGTGGAAATGACTAAACCCAAGGTCAAACTGGCAGAAATGAAGAGTAAAGTGCCGAAGAGAATTTGGCTTAACGCGCCATTAATCGGAACGGCAAAAATAAAATGCCCTAAACCAAGAATAATCGCCACTTGGATCAAACCAACAAAAATGTACGGGACGATTTTTCCTATCATCAACTCAATGGAATGGACAGGAGTGGTGATCAAAAGCTCCAAATTGCCTCGTTCGCGCTCACGCACAATTGCTGCACTGGTAAACAAGATCATGGTCATGGTTAAGATAACCCCGAGTAATCCGGGAACGATATTCACCGCAGAACGGCGGCTGGGGTTGTAAAGTAAAGTGATTTCAAAAGTGGGCGTTAAAGGTTGGATGCCGAGGGTTGGAAGATCGGTAAGCGGCATATTTTTTAGCCCTAACAGCGCGCCTGCGATCATGGTATCTGAACCATCAATCAACCATTGCCCTAATTCACGTTGTTGTTGGCTGCGTGCGACCAGATCGCTCGGCAAGATCAGCGCTGCGCGAATATCACCACTGGCAATCGCTTTTTCCGCCTCATTAACCGTGAGATAGTGCTGCTTGACGCGGATCACTTGAGTGACTTTGACGGATTCCACAAGTAACCGACTGAATGAGGAGTCGCTTTGATCCACCACGCCAATCGGTATATTGCGCACATCGGTATTAATCGCAAAACCAAATAGTAAGAGTTGAATGAGTGGGATCATCACAACCATGCCAAAAGTAATGCGATCGCGTGATAACTGACGAAACTCCTTCACCAAGACCGCTTTAATGCGAAACAGGCTGTTCATTGTCGCCCCTTACCTGTGACGGTAACAAAGACATCTTCCAAGCTCGGCCGGGCAAGGGTTAATTCTGCGGCGGCCAATTGAGGAAAGGTATGGCGAAGCCATAGGATAGGGTCAATAACGTCACGATGGACTAGTACGCGTAAGCGAATGCCGAGCTGTGCAGCTGAGCGAACTTGCGAAAAATTGAGCAACTTCTCTTTTAGACTCCGCAGCGCCGGAGCTTTTATTTCCACCACATTTACCCCCATCTGCTGCATCAATTTTTCAGGCTCATCGTCAGCGCGAATTTCCCCCGCTTCCATAATGGCCAAACGGTGGCAGCGCTCAGCTTCATCCATATAGTGCGTGGTAACCAGAATCGTGGTGCCTTGCGCGGAAAGGTCAAACAATTGCTCCCAAAACTCACGGCGGTTCTCAGGATCAACCGCAGACGTGGGCTCATCAAGAAACAGTAACTCAGGGTTATGCATCGTTGCAGCGGCTAATGCCAAACGCTGTTTTTGTCCACCACTCATGCCTGAAACACGCTGCTTACGTCGTTCATCTAAACCATAAGTTTTGAGTTGCGCTTGGGTGCGCTGTTGTAATGTACTGCGATTCATACCGAAAATCTGGCCAATAAACTGCAAATTTTCTTGCACCGTAAGGTCGTCATACAATGAGAATTTCTGCGTCATATAGCCAATTTTCAAACGCAGCAGTTCGGATTGCTTGGGAATCGAGAGCCCAAGTACCTTGATCTGCCCAGCGGTAGGCTGCAGCAAACCAGTTAACACGCGAATCGTGGTCGATTTACCGCAGCCATTCGGCCCTAAAAAGCCATAGATGCTGCCGCGTTCTACTTTTAAGTTAATGTTTTCTATAGCGGTAAAGTGCCCAAATTGTTTGACGACATTTTCGGCATGGATGGCGTAATCGCTCATTGCGGCTCCTTACGGCAAATCGACTTGGGCGGGCAAACCCGATGGCAGATCCATCGCACTCTCAGGCAGATCCACTTCGGCCAAATACATCAAACGTGAGCGCTCTTTTTCTGTTAACGCATAGTAAGGAGTAAAAGAAGGCTCATTCGCGACCCAGCGAATTTTGCCTTGATATTGATCTTTGATGCCGTCCACATGCACGGTCACCGTTTGGCCAACCACAAACGCTGCGCGGTGAGTTGCGGGCACATAAACCCGTGCGTACGGTAAGCGGTCGGCTTGCACAATCGCGACCACAGCATTGTTCGCTACGCGTTCACCAAGATGGTAAGGGAGACTATCGAGAATGCCATCGCGGGTGGCAAGGATAGTCAGTTCATCGAGTTTTTGTTGTTGCAAGGTGACATTGGCTTGGGCTACGGCCAGTTCGGCTTTGGCTTGTTCTATGTCTTCGATTCGAGCTCCAGCGGTCAATTTAGTGAATTCTTCATGTGCCGACGCCAACTCTGCTTGCGCAGAATCACGCGCTGAGCGTGCAGCATCCACTTCCGATTGACTGATCAACCGTTTTGCCACCAACTCTGCTTTACGGTTTAGTGTCAATTCAGCTTCTTTGTGTTGCGCCCGTGCTTTCGCGACGCGAGCTTGGGCAACGGCGATATCTTCGGGTCGCTCGCCGTTCGTCAGTTTAGTCAATGAGGCCTGAGCTTTGGCTTGTTGTGCCAATGCTTGAGTCAATAGGGTCGTTTGGATCTGGCTATCGAGCTTGACCAGTACATCACCGACTTTAACGTGCTCGCCTTCTGCGATGGGGAGTTCACGAATGATTTCGTTACTGGTTGCGCTGAAAGTGATGCGATCGCGCTCTAGGGTTCCTAATGCTTGAGGTGGGTTTTCTGCACTACAAGCACTGAGCAGCAACGCCAGTAGGCTTGCTATTGAGAGAGATTGAATCATGTGTCCACCGCCATTGTGCTCAATAACCTACATCTAAGTGTATGTTGTGATAAAGGATTGTTGCACTGATTATTGGCCAACTCTGTGACAGGTTGAACTGGATTTATTCATCAGAAATGAGGCAGTGTGGAATTTGGCTCCCAGCTGGGAGCCAATCGCGCAGGAAATTTAGCGAAGTAAACTGTAGAGCAAAGCCGAAACGGCGAGCAATCCAACCAGTAACACGAAGAAAGTGCTGAAACGTTTTTGATGTTCACGCAGGGCGGGCACTTTGAAGACGGCAATCATCGGCATGATGAACAAAATCATTGCGATGACTGGGCCCGAAAGCGCCTCCATCATGCCCAAAATGCTTGGATTGAGGATTGCAGCGATCCAGATGGTGACAAATAAAAAGCCGATGGTGAGACGTTCCGCCAAACCTAGTGATACCCCTAAGTTTTTGGTCAGTAGGCCAGATAAACTTTCACGCGCCCCTAAGAAGTGGCCGAGGAAGGAAGAGGTGATGGCGATGAAGGCGACCAGTGGCCCGAGCGTCGCGATGAATGGGTTGTCAGTGACATTGGCCAGATAAGTCAGCACCGAAACGTTTTGCGCTTTGGCTTCTTGCAGTGCTTGTGGCGAAAGGGCAAGTACACAAGAGAAGACAAACAGCAACACAAACAAAATTAAGATCACGCTAGTGTGGCGCAGAATCTGCTCAGACTTTTGATCAGCTTGTTCACCATAATGACGACGCTGGATATTGGCAAAACTTGAAATGGCCGCAGCATGGCTGAATGAGAACACCACTACCGGTACGGCCAGCCATACAGTGTGCAGGAAATCGCTGGTTTGCGGAAAATCAAACGAAGGCATTGACCAGTAAGGGAGCAAATACAGCGAGAGTAGGGCAAGGATCGCCGCCAGCGGATAAACCATGATGGCAAAAGCGCGCAGCATGATTTTCTCGCCACTGAGCATGATAGCGATAAGCCCAAACACTAAAGCACCAGAAAGTAGTGCGCGTGGCGGCGATACCATGTCCGCTTGGTTAACCAAGAAACTATCGACTGTGTTGGTAAGGCCAACACCGTAGATAAGCAGAATAGGAAAAATCGATAAAAAATAGAGTAGGGAAATCAATCGGCCAGCATTTTGGCCAAAATGTTCTTCGACCACATCAGTAAAATCGGCATTTGGACGACGTGATGAAAGTACAAAACGCGCCAGTCCACGATGCGAAAGATAGGTCATAGGAAAGGCTAATACTGCCATCAGCACCAGCGGCCAGAATCCGCCTAAACCAATATTGATCGGTAAAAATAAAATCCCTGCACCTACTGCTGTACCGAATAAG
This sequence comes from Vibrio cholerae ATCC 14035, assembly GCF_000621645.1. Classification (GTDB taxonomy): domain Bacteria; phylum Pseudomonadota; class Gammaproteobacteria; order Enterobacterales; family Vibrionaceae; genus Vibrio; species Vibrio cholerae. Next base: position 148,833 of record NZ_JHXR01000009.1, read on the forward strand.
CTCAGTAACCAATAGGTATCATGTTGAGTCCATTTTGAGGAACGGGCAGCACTAAAATGGGTTACTTCCTGAGAGTCTTTCACTGAAATCTCACTTCTCTAAAAATAATAATGTGGCGAATCCTACTCCTATTAGTGGTTATGATCATTTTGCGACACTGGTCATAATCACTGAAATTTTCCGTATGTGCTTAGTTTGCAAACTATGAAAAATTGAAAAACTCAGGTTATTAATCTAAGTTTGTAGTTTTTGTTTGAAACTAAATACTAAAATTTTATGTTTTTTAGTAAATTTGATTGTTTGCTTTATTTTTGCTCAATGATAGGTGAGAAGGTGCTTAAACTGGAATCGACACTGGTATGCGGCACGCTTTTCGCGCACAATCGCTGTCATAACTCTTCTTATCAATCTTATGAAACATGCGTACTCGTTTTCCTGCTGAATTGCTGCTTGTTGTGACCACCCTATTAGCTGCGGGAGGCTGGGTTTTCTCGAAGCAAGCGATTCAAGAATTGCCCCCGTTTGGCTTTATTGGCTTACGCTTTATCGCGGCCTCGCTTTGTTTGTTGCCATTTTGCTTGAATGCGTTGAAACAAGCCTCACGGCAAGCGTGTTTACAATCGATGGGGGTCGGGGTTTTACTCGCCGCGTCACTTTTTTGTTGGATCCATGCCATTTCAATCAGTGATACCTTGGGTGAGGGCGCGTTTATCATGAGCCTCTCTATGTTGTTTGTACCGCTATTGGCATGGCCGATTTTCGGACAGCGACCGATTCGTGCCTTTTGGCTTTCACTGCCCGTGGCGGTCGTGGGACTATTCTTGTTGGCATGGAATGGCACTTGGCAATTTGCCGCGAATCAGTTGTGGTTTTTAGCGGCCTCATGTTGTTTGGCGCTGCATTTTAACTTCAATAGCCGTTTCTCAAGCCAGCTTCCGCCTATGTTATTGACGACCTTACAATTGTTTACTGCAGGCTGTTTGGGTATCACGTTATCTTGGTTAACTGAAAGTTGGCCTGCGACCATCAGTCTAGTGACCTGGAAGTGGTTTGCATTGAGTGTGTTACTGGCCACTAGCTTGCGTTATTTAATGCAAACCATGGGACAAAAGAGTGCCAATCCGACGAATGCGGCGCTACTGATGCTGTTGGAGCCGGTGTGGACGTTAGTGTTAAGCGTGGTGATTTACCAAGAAACCATGCCATTTAACAAAATGTTGGGCTGTGGATTTCTGTTAGCCTCTTTGCTGTTGTATCGAGTCAGCTTGCTGCGTTTGCGATAACTACGGAGCAAAGCAAAAGGCCTCATATAACACCGCCAGCATGACGCTGGCGGTGTTCGTTATACATTCAATCCAATGCGGGTTAAGCCAATTCAGGTAAGATCAGTTTGGCGATTTCAAAGTAGATGATAAGCCCAGTACCATCGACTAAGGTCGCGATGAGCGGTGCGGAGACTACCGCTGGGTCGACATTCATACGGCGCAGTACCATAGGAATGACCGATGATACCAGCGCGCTCCATAGCACTATCGCCAGAATCGTTAGCATCACCACCAAACCGATTTCAGGGCCGACACCCAGCGTCCAAGCACGGATCCACGCAGCCATTGCCATCGCCAGCGCAACCAGTGTGCTGGTTGACAATTCTTTGCGAAGTACGGTGCCAAGATTGCGTAAACTCACTTCACCGACAGCCATGGCGCGCACTATGGTGGTGGTAATTTGCGTACCACTATTACCACCAGTACCGATGAGTAGCGGAATAAAGAAGGCGAGGGCGATCGCCGCTTCCAACTGCTCCTCAAAAGAGCGTAAAACCGTGCCCGTGTAGGCTTCCGCCACAAACAGCACCAAAAGCCAGACAATGCGTTTTTTCCACAATTGCCAAGGTGACGTTTGTAGATAGCTCGCATCAAGTGGCATGGAGCCACCTTGCATTTCAGCATCTTCCGTGGTTTCTTTTTCTAAGATACTGACCGCTTCTTCCAGATGGAAAAAACCGACTAACTGCTGCTGATGTACGACGGGCAGCACCGATAAGTTATGCTCAAGCAGCAGACGCGCCGCTTGTTCTTGGTCAAGATCGGCATCGAGAGTCAGACATTGTGGCTCAATAAGGTCACTCAACGCCTGATCGGAATGCGCCATCAGCAGCGCTTTAGGATTGATGGCACCGAGTAACAAACCATGTTGGTTGGTGACATACAAACGATGACGAGCTTGCGGATCTCCCCAAGATTCGTACAGAACCTCTTTGGCTTCGACCACAGTTTGTGAGTCGAGAAGCGGTAAACGTTGCGTGTGCATATGCGCTGCAACGCTCTCTTCTCCCCAACGCAGGCGTTCCCGATAACGCTCCGCATTGATCGGATTCATCATGTTGAAAACGCCATGCAGCTCATCTTCATTTAAGCTACGTAAGGCTTTTTCGACAACGCGAGGATTGGCGTAAGCCAAGCCAAGATTGAGGGCATTGCTATCCATAACACACAATAAATGACCTGCACGGGGAGGAGATAGCAACAGGATCAGTTCAGCCAGTTGTTCACCAGTGAGCTGTTGTAAAACAAAATGAATTTCTGGTTCGGTGAGTTTGAACAGTTTTTCCACCCACTTATCGCGACGTGAAGAGTGCGCGAGTTTGCGAGCAAATTCATTGAGTTGTTTCAGTTGTGCTGCCGCAACAACAGAGTGGTTTGTTTTCATTACATTCATCACACATACCTCATGTGACTCAGGACAGACCTGAATTGTTTGAACTTTGATGCAAGAAAACAGCAGTAATTGGACGAGCGAAAAGGAAATGGTATGAAAAAGGCTTCATCCCCGAGTCCCAGCTTCAGCACTGCACAACGTATTCGCTCACGCGAAAGCCACTTGGGTTAACACCTTAATCCGATGAAAACTGTCCTGATCTTGGGCATCTCTGGATGTCGTGAGATCAGTGGCCTATGTTTGTACAGGAGCCTCGCCTAACGAGATGCTGTAATTACACAGTATATTTCCCTTTGACAAAAAATAGGCTTGAAGGCCATGACTTCCTCATCAAAAGGATTTTAATGCTCAACAGCTTGAGCGGCGGGGATTATAGGTGCGATAGATTTGCCAGTGCAAGCCGAAATGTGGTGAAAAATGTAATAGTTACGTAAAGTTTTGGTCAGAACTATGCATTTGCATGATATTGCTTGGTGCTGAATAAAATAATATTCATCTCACTAATTTTCTTCTGTAGGAATTTTCTCTCAAAAAGATCACAACAACAGAATAGGAGGATTTATTTACGCTAAAGCTATTAATAACGTTGCCTATTTTATCTTTATTACATTATTATTTATCTATAAGTGTGATCTCTGCTATGGGTCTGTGACGATTGAAACGATATTTCTTTACATTACTGTTAAGTGTTTTTGCATTATTTGTGCGTGCTGCGGATTATTTGGATCCGAATGAGCAAGCGTATGTAGAGCAAAAATCTACAGTCACCATTGCAGTATTAAAAGAAATCTGGATGCCTTACTGGGGTGGGACAGGTCAGGAGCCGATAGGTATTGAGCATGATTTTGCCTCAGGGATAGCCAAAGAGCTCGGGATCAACATTGAGTACAAAGGCTTTGATACCATTGAAGCCTTACTTAACGCCGTCAGCACGGGTAAAGCGGATATGGCGATAGGGTTTGGGCAAACCCTTGCGCGTGAAGGAAAGTTCCTATTTTCTAAGCCTTTATATGAGAATGTACGCGTTATTTGGTTACGCGATAAAGCCATGGAAGAAAAACCCTTTGCCAGTTTAAAATGGGTCTGTATTCAAGGCACATCCTATTGTGAAATTCTCAAAGATCGTGGTTATCCCAATATTATTATGGCTCGTAACTACAGCAGCTCTGTGGAAATGATTCGTCAAGGGATTGCGGATGCGACGGTGACAAATTATGTTTCCTTAAATCACTACTTAAGCCAAAAGCGTTTAGCATTGGGTAAAGTGATTTTTGATCCAGACTTGGGCGTACAAACAAACCGTATATTGATCAATAACAATGAGCCTCTGTTATTGTCAGCAATCAATAAAGTTATTGACGCTGACAAACAGGGACTGACGGAGAATAAATTAAATTCGGCAGATGTTTACTTCCTAAATGATCAAGCGAATTTAAATATTTTACGAAATGAAAATGTTAATCCAGTCGTTCGCTATACAATTCAAGACGACTTATTTCCGATGTCATATTGGGATGAAAAAGAGAAAAAATACAAAGGTTATGTACATGATTTATTAGAGAGAATCAGTACTAAGAGTATTCTTAAATTCGAGTTTGTTCCTGCCTACGGCCGAGATGTAGAAGATATGCTGCGTCATGGCAAAGTGGATCTTATCCCTAGCTTTAATATGACTTATGTCGATGACCGATATTTCATCCATACAGGCAGATACACGGATATCCAATTTGGCTATATAGAAACAACTCGGCCTTATACCACCCCAATTACTGGCATTCTTGATCGCACAGGCAAGTTTAACGCTTATATTGCGGTACAAAAGAATTTATCTGATGTGAAAGTATACCGCAGCATGTATGACCTTGAGCAAGCGTTAGAGAAGGGGGATATTACGCATGGGCTTCTTAATAAAGTACTGATTAATCAGATGTTGTTGGATGGTCATCAAGACGCTTTCAAACTCTCCCCATTGACTGAGGGGCAAGATCTTCGAGCCGATATGACGATGCTTGTACGTAAAGATGCCCGAGGTTTACAAAACATGCTGCAAAAGGTGTTAGCCACCTTCAGCCAACAAGAGATTGATGAAATCAAAGGTGCCTATGACCGAGTCACAGTTTATTTTGGCTATGACAAACAGAAAGTCCTGATATATGCCTTAATCATATTGTGTGGTTTATTAAGTATTGGACTTATTCTCACCTTATCGCTGAGTCGTTTACGCGGTAAATTACGCAGCTCCGAACAAGTTGCTAAGTTATCTACTGAGCAGCTACGTTGGTTGACGGAATTACTGGACGCCATTCCGAGCATGATATTTATTTCGGATGAAAAAGATGAGGTTGTGTTAACCAATGCGGCTTATCGGAAAATTTATCACACCTGCTGTGAAAAAGGGTGTGTTCAACCGCAGCCTGAGTGTTCATTTCTTGCGCTTCCAGACCAACATGAAGCGGAATTCTCGATCATTATTCAAGCTCCCAAATCTAATTGCTCTATCGGCGAACACTATTTCCATGTAACACGTCGTGCCATTTCTCACCCGATTAATCAACGTAAGTACTATTTAACGCTGTTCAACGATATTACGGAATTAAAAGAAACTGAGCAGGCTTTGCGTCAATCTAATGAGCAAGCGTTACAGGCGGTAGAAGCGCGAAATCATTTCTTGGCAGTCGTCAGTCATGAGTTACGTACACCGATTGCGGCGATGCTGGGACTGATGGAGATTTTGGCTTCACGTTTAAAAAACAGCGAAAGCCAACTGCTATTGACCAATGCGATAAGCTCGGCAGAGCGTTTGAAATTACACGTTAACGATATTTTGGATTTCTCAAAGATAGAGGCGCAGCAGTTACAGCTGGATATTGGGCTGTACAATTTAACCGATGAACTTGGGCCGTTATTGCGTGGATTTGAAGCCAGTGCCCAGCTCAAAGAGATTGAGTTTGATGTGATTTGGTCGCCGAATTCGTTACTGCTTGCGAACTTCGATGCCTTGCGTTTTAACCAGATCGTGACCAATCTTCTTTCTAATGCGATCAAATTTACTGACCAAGGACGAGTGGTTTTTAAAATCGACGTTGCACCTGAGATGTTAACTATCGTGGTCGAAGATACCGGTTGCGGTATGACTCAAACGCAAATCGAGTCGCTGTTTGTTCCTTTTGCACAAGCTGACAGCACAATCACTCGTCGCTTTGGTGGAACAGGCTTAGGTATGTCGATTGTCGCCAACCTGATTGAACTGATGAATGGCAAGATTGAGGTGAAGAGTGAGTTTGAGCAAGGGACGCAAATCCAAGTGAACTTGCCTCTTGTGACGCAAACTTGTGATGAGTTTCGTGGGCAAGTCGTTGCTATGTCTTATCGCTCCCCTTATATGCTGTGGGCAAAAGCGCTGGGAATGCGAGTGGAAGAGAATGAAGAGTGGGTCGAGCAGAGTGGCCACAATATTTATCCAGATTTGCTGCTCAATAGGCTCAGAGAGGTCTCCAATCTGACTCAGGCTCAAACTGAGCCTGCCCATTCTCGTTTGCTACAAGGTCACGTATTAGTGGCCGATGATGATGCGATTAACCGTTTATTGATCAAAAAACAGCTCAGTGAGCTTGGTTTGAGTGCCACCTTGGTGAGTGATGGATTGCAAGCTTTCGAAAAGCTCTCGCAACATCCTGAGCAGTATGATTTGTTGATTACTGACTGCCATATGCCACATCTTGATGGGTTTGCTTTAACGCGAAAAGTGAAGCAAGAGATATCCCTATTTAAAGGCGCAGTTGTGGGTTGTACTGCAGAAGATTCGCGCCTAGCAGCGGAACAAGCTCTGCAAGCGGGTATGGATAAGGTGATTTACAAACCTTATACCTTAGCCAATTTGCGCAAAGTACTCAGTCGTTATCTCACAACACAATGGGTCGCACTGCCTGAACAATCTTGGCTTGACGCTTACCAAGAAGAGGAACGCGAGGAGATGGCAATGGTAGTGGCTGAGTCACTTGCTCAAGATATCGCTTTACTCAATCAGCCAGACTGTGATGTCAAAGCACTGGCACATCGAATCAAAGGGGCAGCCGGCTCCCTTCAACTACAGCGGTTAGCCGATTTGGCTAAAACCGTTGAGAAACAAAACGATCCACAACAACTTGTGGCCGATAAGCAGCAACTGATCAATGCCATGCATGAAGTGGTCGAGCAGGCACAACAGTGGCTTCATCAGTATCAGAGCGAATAACGTTATGAAAATAATGATAGTAGAAGATGATCGAATTCAGGCGACTAGCCTGAAGCTCAAGCTAAGACAGCTTGGGTTGGATGACGTCATCTTGGCTGAAAACGGATTTGCTGCCTTAGAACTGTGTAACAAAGTGGGTATCGATTTGATGTTTTGCGATATTCGAATGCCGCAGATGGATGGGATCAGTTTGTTATCACAACTGAGTTTACAGGCACCTAAGCTAGGTGTGGTGATACTCAGCGCTGTGGAAGATACGATTCTTGAGTTAACCCACAACATGTGTAGTTTGGCTGGATTTGCTTATGTTGATCGCCTACCTAAGCCCTACGAAGTGGAGGATTTACAGCGTGTTGTCGAGGGGTTTCAAAAGCAAACGGAGCCCGAAACCAGTCACAAACCTGCAATCACGCTAACCTGTGACGAGATTGAACAAGCTTTTCTGCACGACCATATTTTTAATTACTATCAACCACAGTTTGATTTTCGCAGTGGGGCGATGGTCGGCGTTGAAGCGCTAGTACGTTACGAGCACCCAACTCATGGCATGTTAAGCCCAGCAGTGTTTCTGCCTTTAATTGAGCAGTGTGGCTTGCATGAGAAACTCTTCCTTACCGTATTAGAAAAGTCGGTCTCTGCACTGGCCAGTATTGGTGCTGACTTGCAGCTTTCCGTCAACATCAGCCAGCGCAACTTGCAACACTCAATCTGTGATCCCATTCTCGCCATCTGTGAGCGGTATGGTTTTCCCGCAAGCAAACTGACTCTAGAGATGACGGAGCATGAGGTGTACAACAGAACCCCGACCTCATTGGCCAACCTTGCTCGACTGCGAATGTATGGCGTTGGGCTATCGATTGATGATTTTGGTACGGGTTACGCGTCATTAGGTCAACTGGCTCAACTGCCTTTTACGGAACTCAAGATTGATCGCAGCTTTGTGCATGACTTGGCAACCAACTACAAACACCAACAATTGACCAATATGTGTTTGTTGCTGGCTCAATCTTTGGGGTTGCACTGCGTCGTCGAAGGGGTAGAGAACGAAGAAACATGGCAATACTTGCGTCAACTTGGGGTAGATACTTGCCAAGGTTACTACGCCGCTAAGCCCATGCCGATTGCTCAGTTGAGCGAACTTTACACTAAAAATCGTCGTCAGTGTTTAGGTTGTCAAAGCATGGATGATGGCTGGCAAATCTTGCTGGTGGATAACCATATGCTCAGCGCCACGGCATTACAAAAAGTGCTCAATAAAGAAGAGAACGTCAGCAAGGTGTTTGTGGCGCAAGATATTGAGCAGACGCTGCACAAACTGCGCGATTTACCGATCAACCTGCTGGTCGTCGAAAGTCGGTTTTTATCGACAATCAGTCCTGCGGCATTTCACGAGTTGCTTGAGCCTTACTATCGAGGGGCGCTCTTGGTGCTGCATGATGGATTAACCGCTGAAGCTCAAGAGGATGAGCCCAAAGCCATCGTCGTCAAAGCGAATACTTTGATGGAAACCAGCTCCCGGATCTTACTGCAAGCGCAGCAGAGCAATGTGCGCCCACAGGCGCAACAAGAAGAGCTTGCTCAGCTTTCTGAGCGAGAGTTGACGGTTGCGAAAATGTTAGTTGAAGGTCTAACGAATAAAGAAATCGCCTTACAACTCGATATCAACCAAAAAACAGTAAGCACTTACAAGACTAGGATTATGACCAAGTTAGGGATTAAATCGGCCATGGAATTGGTGCGTTTTGTAACATTAAAATAGTACCGAGAGTTATGGCTGTACCTACTTTTGCTGAATTAAAAGTTTTAATCATCGACGATGCGCCGATAGTCATTGCCAGTTTACGCAGCATGTTGCTCAAGCTGGGTTTCACTGAGCCAAACATAGTGTGGAGTAAAAGCCCACGAGCCGCGGTATTCATGGCCGGAAGGCAGAGATTTGATATTTTTATTTGCGATTACAACTTCGGTAAGGGGTTGAATGGTAAGCAAGTTTTTGAGGAGCTAAAACACTATAAACTCATCAAGCAAGACGCGGTATTTGTATTAGTTACAGGTGAGAATTCGGCGTATGTCGTGCATTCGATTCTGGAGCTCAAACCGGATGAGTATATCCTAAAACCCTTCAATATCATGACCTTGCAGGAGCGTTTAACTAACGCTATCTCACGCAAACATGCGCTCAAAGCCCTCTATCAAGCAGAACGCGATGGCGATGCTGAATTAGGTCTGAGTTTGTGTGACGAGCTGGAGCCTTTTTACAACGATTACTATTTCGTGATCCAAAAATTTCGTGGGGAATTTTTAACTCAGTTGCGCCGTTTTGATCACGCGCGCGAAGTCTACCTCGAAACGTTAGAGCATAAAGACTTTGATTGGGCAAAAATTGGTCTTGCGAATGCCCTCAAGCAGACCGGGCGTCAAGTCGAAGCCACACAAGTGATACAAGAACTGCTGGCGAGTGCTCCCAATAATGTGCGAGCTCGGGTGGAAGCGGCGAGCATCAGTCTATGCAATAACTCAATTCCTGAAGCCATTCACCATTTACAGGTTGCCAACCAAATTGTCCCCGGACATTCAGAGCGTGAATGGGTACTGGCGAATCTGTGCTTATCGGTTGGGGATGGAGCCTCTGCTCTCGAGCGCTATCGCTTGTATGTGGAAATTAACAAAGAGACTTATCGTAACAATCATCAGATGCACCTCAATTTTATTCGTACTTTGCTTTATGCCGCCCGACAAGCGGAATCGGAACAGCGTGATCTGTGGGTGCAAGAGGCGAAATCCATTCTGAAAGGGCTTTACGATAAAGGCCAGCATGAAGATCTGCTTGCCCAACTCGAATTAGTGGCTGCGCATTTAGCGATGGAAGAGGGTGAATTTGGGGTTTCAGTGGAAATTTTAAACAAGATTTATCGCGCTAAACCGTTCGAATTGTTTGAAGACCGCTACCATTTTACGTGGCTACTCAATGTGATGGGGTTTGACTCTGAATTTGCCAAATGCATCAGTTGGTGTAATGAAACCCTGTTAAATCAAGAAACAGACATCGTTTTAGAAAGTAAAGTGGCTTTAGCTAAGGCATTAAAAGAAGCTAATCAAGAGAAGCTGCAATGGCTTGAACAACGCTATCACGCACTTTGTAATAAACAGCAGACCATCGACTCGCTGCTTGCGATTTACATCGAAATTTTAGAAAAGTGCCCGACATTGCGTACTGTATGTATGAAAGTGGTGACGATATTTTCTCGCTACTGGCCGACGGCATTAACGGAATCGGAAGCAGAACGCTTGCTGAAAAGTTGTCATCGCACCATCCGACAACTGATGAATGAAGAAGAGTTACAGCAAGCTCAATACGCGGAGTTGTATCGAAAAGCACTCACTTTTCGTAGTCGCTATCGTTTACAGCGAACCGAATCAGTTGAGGCGTAACCGCCCTCTACAGAGGACGATTACGCCGTATCATCAGTCGAAATAGGCCACCATTTCGACCGTGTCGCCGAGTTGTTGTGCGTTTAACGAAAAGTGCACATAGCCTTCTTGTGTCACAGGAATACGCAAATACTCATGACTGCCCGCACCAGTTGAGGCGTGCTCAAACTGCTCTCGAGTTGGCCAATACGCTTTTGCTGCAAACAGATCGACATTGCCTCGGTTTTGTTCTGAAGCGGTGAGCCATACTTGTACTTCACTGACGCCTTTTGGCACGTAGATGGCGACGTAACGTTGTCGATGCACGGTAAGGCTTTGACTGTTACCCGCTTCTAAAAGCACAGGAGCAAGATCATCTTTGATAGTCGGTTGCTCATTAGGCTGTTCAGTGACTAGGTGTGTGTTGAGGATGACTGCTGAGTAATCCGCACGTCCTGTCACACTTAAATAGTAGCGTCCGGGTTTGATGTAACCATTCTGCTCAGGTTTGAAGGTAATTTGCTCGTTGCTGCCATAGGTAAATTCCGTTACCTGATAATCATAGTAATGGGCAACCTGCTGGTAGCTCATGTACAGATCGGCATCTCCCTCCCCGGAGATCTGAACGTGGAACTCTCGGCTGTACTCTGGCACATCCACATAGAACAGATGCTCGCTGTACGCCTTTCCTGTCAGTGTTAAGGACGAATTGGCCGCTAACTGAGTGACCGCATTGGGTTCTGGGTTAGGCTGTTCTGGATTATCTGGATTATCTGGATTATCGCGTTGCAATGTATCCAGCCACGCCGAAAACTCGGTGTTATAGCGTTCACCCAGTAATTTGACACTCTGTGCCCACTGATCAAACTGCCCAGTACGAGAGAGTGCCAGCAAGCTTTCCACGTCTTGTGGATGCTTTTCCAACATAAAGCGTACCGCTAAGTAGCCCCAGCGATAAATGCGGTTCGTATCATTCGAGTAGGTGGTAGCAAACACATCAGAAAGGCTCAATTTACCTTGAGAAATCAGCTTAACCGCCGCTTGGTAGCCCTGCTTATAATGCATATATTCCGCGAAACCTTCTAACCACCACACAATATGACCATGGGCTAAGTTATCACTGAACGAACCATACTGGTTGAAGCGCGCGTCCAGATAATGAGTGTACTCATGCTCTAAATTGAGAATCGACAAATCCGCATCATTGGCATAACGATAGGCGACAAAACGGGCTTGATTGTTTTGATCCGCAGGGTTGCCTTCTAAATACTGCCCGCCATTGTCGGTGGTATTGCCAAATAAAAACGAGGAGTAATTGACATAGCTGCTGTTATTGGCAAACACCACCACCTCAACGCGAGTGTTGTAATCATCAGCGACCGGTGCCAATCCCGTATTTGCCACTTGGTGAAAATCTTGCTCTTTTTTATCCAATACGTCACAGGCTTGCGCGGCTTGCGCATCGGAAAGATCTTGCGAGCGAATAATGGCAGGGCCTTGGCATTCAAAGCGGTTTGGCAAAATGCGCGCGGCTAAATCGCGCTTCGCTGCATCAAGATCGATACCGAGCTGTTGCAGCACCTCAGGTGCGTAATAATGCAACATCTCAACGGCAGCTAACCACAATTTGTCGTGTTTACTCCCTAAAGGATAGCGAGCAATCACTTGTCGCATCACATGACGAGCCTTTTGCTTGGTAATGGCATCTGGGCTAATCAATAAGCGCCAGTTTCACGCAGAGCGTTGTAAACCAAAAACTCAGCGTCGGTTTCTAATGCCCACTCATTGTCCAGAGCGAATCGATACAAGGTATCAATATGTTGAGTGTTGGCGGCTAAGTAGCGGTAAAACTCCGAGTTACCCACATGGCCAGACATCGCACGGAATAAGTTATTTAAACCATCGACCCATTGTGTATCTTGCGCCGTTTCTCGATTGAAGCGGTGCAGAGCTAAGATCATCGCATCCATAGTGAGCGGTAACTGCTTAACGTTATCCACCATTAAACTTAGGCTCTTCATTGCGCCCACCTGTTCACGGCCTTGGTCAAAAGCATGCGGATGACGTAAAAAGCGGTCGATCGATTGAGCAAAGCGTTGACTGAGTGCTTGAGAATAAGGTTCACGCCCAGCGTTATAACGCACGTAATACGCTGCGCGAATGAACTCACCATAGTTTTCCAAGCGACGAGCTTGCTGCGCTTCACCAGTATAGCGAGCAATTTCAGCATCGAGCACAGTTTGTAAATGCGCTAGAGAAGCTTCGCTATAGAGGTTATCCAAGGTTGCCGTTGGTGCGTAAAACCATGAGTTGTAACAAGCTTGTGTAGCCACGGCAATTTGCGCAGGAAGATCGCGCGCGGGCTGTAAATCTTGTATCTCACAAGCTGCTTGTGAATAGGAGGAGTAAGAAAGACCAGCGATGACGCACGCCCAAGCAATGGGGTGATGTTGGATACGTTGTTGAAAAGACACTGCAAAACCTATTTATGATGAATATATTTGGGCTGTGGTTTATAAGGTCTTTCTTGGTTTCAATAAAATCTGATGCGTATGAATTATGAGGCTTATTCAATAAATGGAGTTTTTATTCTAATCCAATGAATCAAGGTCACTTTTTATACATTTTTCTGTTGAATGGTTTAGTGATAAATCACTAATAATTCGAGGATATTTAGTGTGAAATCCGTTCATACTCTGCAATAGATAGAAATGTTCTATTCACATTGCTTTACATTTTATTTTTTCATGATATGGTATCGTTCCCATCAATGGTCTGGGTGGGAGTTATCAGAGGTATCTATGAACAAAACATTTTTATCAGGAGTGGTTGGAACACTTCTTTTTACATCTTTTCAGTTCAGTGCTTCTGGAACGGAATCCGGAGTCTCTAGCCGTATTATTGGTGGAGAACAAGCGACTGCAGGCGAATGGCCTTATATGGTTGCGCTAACCGCTCGAAATAGTAGCCACGTTTTTTGTGGTGGTAGTTATCTTGGTGGTCGTTATGTTTTGACTGCTGCGCACTGTGTGGATAAAGAAGATCCTGCTAAGGGGGATGTACTGCTCGGTGCTTTTGACATGAATGATGTTAATACTGCAGAGAGAATTCATGTCAGACAAATTTATGTGCATAATAGCTATATTACTGCTTCAATGGGCAATGATATTGCTGTTCTTGAATTGGAACGGGATCCCTTACCTCGAAGATCTGTGCAAATTTCAGATTCATCGGATTTCAATGAGTTGACAAAAGATTCGCCAATGACGGTGATCGGTTTTGGTAATCGTAAAGAAGTCGATGGTGAGAAATCCGATCCTGCAACCATATTACACCAAGTACAGGTCCCCTTTGTTCCACTCCCGGAATGTAAAACAAAAGGCAGTGATCAGGACGCTAAAAACAATTACTCTCAACTAACCAATAACGCGTTTTGTGCCGGTTCGTTTGGCAAAGACGCTTGTTCTGGTGACAGCGGTGGCCCTATCTTTTTTGATTCCAACAATGGTCGAAAGCAGATGGGCGTTGTTAGCTGGGGGGATGGCTGTGGTCGAGCCAATAGTCCTGGTGTTTATACTAACCTCAGCGTTTTTAATGATTGGTTAGATGATCAGCAACTAGGTCTATCCTATCGCCAAAAACGAGACTTAGGAGTAGTAAGACCAGGTTCGTATACTCATAATTTAACTTTTACGAATAACGGTAATGCTGACATCAACTTGGGCAATACCTTTGTTTTTGTTGTTGGCATTTCTAGAACAGACGCTGCTGCGATTGTGAATAATAGCTGTACAGGAGTGTTAGCTTCAGGAGCGAGTTGTGACGTTGAGTTTAGCTATAATATTACTGAACATAAACAGAGTTATGTAAAATTGATAATAGGATCAAGTACTTATAAGACGGGTGCTGTTCATGCCTACCTCTATTTTGATGCTTTGGACGCTGCGCCTTCAGAAACAGTAAGCTTTTTAGCGAATTTACCTGTCCATAATACCCACGTGAATGATCACCCTTGGACGGTTGTCGGTAATGGTCTGCAGACTTCAGCTTTACCAGCTGGAGAAGAGTCTGTAATTTTGTTGGAAAACCTACCTCAAGGTAGACTCAAATTCCACTATAAACTGTCGTCAAGTGAAGTTCTCGATCAGCTATTTGTCTACGTGAATGATAAGTTTAAGGGTAAATACTTTAACAACACGGAAAATCTAGCCACACTTGATATGTATGGTACGAATAACAAGGTTCGATTTGTATACAGAAGACATAGCGGTAGTACTGATGACCAAAGTCGAGCCATATTGAGCCAAATAAGCTACGATCCAAAATTCTTTGATCTACCTCCACCGCTTGATATTCGTATCGGTGATAGTGGCGGCGGTAGCCTAGGTGGGGCAGCCTTAGCTCTTCTCTTTGGTTGTGGCTGGTTACGTCGTCGTCAACGCGTCTGATCTATCGATAGCCAATTTTGTTTACTCAAAGCCAACCGTGATAGGTTGGCTTTGTCGTTTTTGGCAAATCGTTGGGAGAGCTAGTCCGCCGACCACACATTGCGAATATCCGGCCAACCCCAGTTGGTGAGCGCAACATCATGTAATACACCGTGGAAACGCAAGGTTTGTCTATGGTGGAAAAGAGGCGCCAGCCAAGATTCACTGACCAGAAGTGAAGCAATCGGCTCCAGTTGATCGAGATATTGAGGTAATTGCGCTTGCTCACGTACGGCATTTAATTGCTGCATCAGCCATATCACCTCATCTTGGCTGGCGCACGCATGCAGAATCGGGTTGCTGAATAACATAGCAAAAGCGGAAGCGTGGCGGTTGTCATCCAAATTAATGTTGGTCAGTACCAAGGTTTCATCCAGCTCGCCCTTGAGCGCACGTTGATTCAATTCCCGATAAGTGTAAGTGTGAATGCTTAATGTAATGCCTTGAGCTGCAAGCAATCTGGCAATCGCTTGGGCACAGGTCTGTAATGCGGTGTAGTTGTACAAGGCCAAGGTCAACTGCGTGGGAAGCGCAACTTTCGGAGCTGGAGATTTCAACACAGCGCGCCAGCTTGGCAGCAAGTTGTGCGCGGGTTCGACGCCAAACATCTCTCCGTGACAGCGAATATCTTGCTCAATCGTGTTTGGATTGAGTAGCTCGCTGAGTCGGTGTGCTTGAGCTTGATCCAACGGTTGCTTGGCTCTCTGGTTAAACAGCACCATTAAACACCCATCTTCGACGCGGCTTTGCTGTTGGGCGGCAGAGGTTAAATGAGGCGAGTCTGATAGTGAGACTTGATGATGGCTGGTCGTATTGGCTTCCGGCTGATTAGTTTCAATGAGTGGGCGACTTAAACGCTCCTCATCGACTTGCCAAATGGTCACACGATCGGTCAAGGCTCGACAGCCGTAGAATTGACTGAATGCTTTGAGTTTGAGTTTATTGCGGGTGTGTTCCTGAACTTCAAAAGGGCCACAACCTATCACAGGAACAATTTGTCCTTCATGAAATTGGCTGTAATTCAATTGACTGACCGGTTGAATGGCGTATTTCACGCCAGATATCATCCCTGCAAATCCCGGATCTGGGCGCTCTAAGTTGAATACCACTTGAAAAGGGGTTGGCGCTTTAATATCGCTAATATGTGCCAGCTCTGCACGGTGTGTTTCTAGACTAGAGAGTTTAGCAAACAGGCTGACAATGGTATTGGCATCCAGCGGCGCACCATTATGAAAGGTTAATTCGGGTCGCAGATAAAACGTCCATTGCCAAGTGTGCGGATCATAATGCCAATGATGCGCCAGTTCGGGGTGTACATGGCCATTAGCATCAGAGCTGACCAAACAACTGTAGATCTGACGGATCAAAAAACGCTCACTACTTCGCTGAGGAAGATGGGGCAGCAGCGGTTCAAATGGACGCTTATAAGTGAGCTGAATATGCAGCCGTCCTTCTTGTACCGTAGCACCAGACGTTTTCTTTAACAGTTTGGCAAAAGCGACCTCATCGTTATCTAAAATCGCTAATGCTCGTTCGTATTTACCGATCTGTACTCGTTTGGCCGCCAGTTGCTCCTTGAGTGGCTCAAGTTCTCTGTGCAGTAATAATGAAGAGCGGTGATGTCGTCCTGCCTTCGGTGTCCAAGTTAACCAACCCAATTGATTCAAACGCACCAGCAAATTTCTTGCGTGACGAGGACTCGTAAACAGTCGCTCCGCCAGTTCAGGCAAAGTGGTTTTAATATCGTGACCCACACCCAAGGGAGTCAGCCTAGCGTAATAGCGCAATAAATTGAGATCAGACATGGTTACCTCAACGCTTAGCTCATCTGCGGCTATTGTAGTGAAAAAAGGTGGAGTTAATGGTGAAAACCTACGGGTGGTTTGTTCCTCATTTCTCGACTTCTCAGTGCGAAATTCCCAATTTTCTGCGTAAAACGGTGTAATGCGGAGCAAAGTGATTTAAATCGCTCACTTTTTTGTTTCCTTAATCAGGATGACAATAAAAGCATCAACACAACAAGGAGTGCAGAGTATGTTCATATCACCCGTTAACGAACAGACGATGGCCGCCTACTATCAACAACGGCTGCAGCAAACTCATAGTGTGATTGAGCGAATGGCGTTGGTTGCGTTATTTGAGTTGCTCTTTACTCAAACGCCCCCTGAGCCAGAACAGCCCAAATCATCAACCCCATAACGAGATAAAACCCGCAGCACTTGCACTATTGCTCCTGACGCTTCCCCCAAGCTGATACGCAAGTGCTGCTTCTTTACTACCTGCGTAGGGTGACTTTGTGAGCACATAGCCAATAATGTACAGCTGAGTTCGCTAAACTCTTTCCCTCACTGAATGAATAGGAGAGGGTGATGGCAATCCGTAATGTGGTATTTGATGTTGGTAATGTGATCGTAAAATGGGCACCACAAGACATTGCCCAACTGACGTTTGGTGAGGGAGAAGAGAGTGCCTTCATGGCAACGGCTGTATTTAAAAGTGAGTTCTGGCGCGATTTGAATAAAGGAAAATACACTGAAGCGGAAGTGAAACGCGCACTCCATCAGCAATTAGGACTTTCCTCTGACACTCTAGAACAACTCTTTTTCCATATTAAAAATACCCAAGTTTTGCTGCCCGGAACCTTGCAATTAATGGATGATCTCCTCAAAGCAGGTTATCGCCTCTACGCGTTGACCGACAATGTGAACGAGATTGTCGCTTACTTAAAAAAACAATATGGCTTTTGGCCCAAATTTACTGGCGCAGTAGTGTCGAGTGAGTGTGGTTTGCTTAAACCTGATCCGGCGATTTACCAGCATCTGGCAGACTCCCAGCGCATTCTCCCGCAAGAAAGTGTCTTTATGGATGATATGCCAGCCAATGTCGAGGGGGCGCGCCAACAAGGATTTCATGCCATTCAATTTGTTGATGCGCACCAAGCAAGAGTGCAGCTAGCGCAAATGGGGCTGCACTTTTAAAGGTCAGCACTTTGGCTAAAAAGATGAATACTTGATGTGGTAACGTCAAGCCGTTTGGTTAGCGCAATGAATAGGGCAGGTGAAAAACCTGCCCTATGTGTTTGTTTGTCTTGTGGCTATTTCGTCGGATAAATCGTCAAAGGCTCAAACGTCGCCGTTGCATTGCCGTTGGCTCCCGGATGATCGGTGTATTGTGTGTCTTGCATTAGGGTATAAAACACATCAACGAAGTCGTCATCATTTACAAGGACACCATCGGGAATGGCCTCGATAATTTTTCCCGTGATCTGCGCAATAATCGCGTAGCCTTGCACTTCAGGATCAGGGATAAGTTTGAGCACCTCTTCCGCCACTTTCACCAGTTGTTTCGCTAGTTCTTTATAATCCGTGCCATCATCTTGCTCCATGAGGATCATGTCCGCAGCACCCCAGCGATAGCGAGTCCAGTGAATGACTACCTGATTCGGGAAATAATCTTGCTTATCGTAATCCAGATAAGGCATATCAATCAGATCAATGGTTGGTTTATCGCGGCTTGGATCAACTCCAGTGACTAGCGCATAAATTTCGGCACGGCCTGAAATCCAAGGTTCTTTGTCATCTTGCAGACGAATTTTCTTTAAAACAGTGGTGGAAATGGGCGCTGTATCGGCGGATGCAGAGCGACTCAAAGAACGTGTCGATGCTTCAATTGAGCTACTCTCTTGCGTAGACAATTGTGGGCTTTGCCCCAAGCGCTGCATTTCCGCCCGCATGGCTTGCAGACCCGCTTTGAGTTCGACGGCGCTGTCGTTATCAACTACAAAGACGGGAACATCTGGCAATTGGTAGACATCGAGTTGGTGGATTTGGCCATACACATCATAAGCTTCAATGTATTGCCAGCTATCATCGTTACCACTCGGCTCAAAAGCAAACAGCGGACTTTGTCCTTCTTGCCACTCTTTGAGCATCGAAGCATCGGCCAAACGCAGTTGCAGAAGTTGCTCTGTAAACTGGTCAATACCTTTTAAGGTGCGCACATTCTTATCTGCAGAGCGTAACTGTTGGCTCATCTCAGTATTTGGCGCGGATTCCACCAGTTCAGAGACTGAAATGCTCAAGTTATCTGCACTGATTTGTGTTTTGAGTGTGTGCGCGTAAGCGGCATAGTTTTGGCTGAAGGATTCCGCCAATTGACGCTTTTGTGCAACGACGGCATCCGCCTTCGCTTGCGCTGTTAGTCCGGTGTTGCTTTGTGTTTCTTCTGATTGGCAGCCAACCAGTGCAACAGTCAGAAGCACTGCTATGGAGAGTGGTTTATGCATAGGTGAACCCTTTTCTTGTTGTAGTGAATAGAGCCATAGCTCTATTGGGCTCAAACTACCACGCTTTGCACGTTACACAGAGAGAAACTATTCAGCAGATTTATCTTTGTGGCTCAAGATCAAATTCTGCAACATAAGGGTGAGATTGCAGCATAAAGTGCTACTGTGCTCGGGTGAATGATTTTTAGAGTTGTCAAAGTTTGGTTAAACGTCGAATTATCTTCTGTTTCAAGCAATTAGCATCACGTAACCTATTTAAGGCATTTCTCCCCACTTGAAGGAGCAGTGTTCGCACGTTCGCTCATCCTAATCACATCGTTTGAGATGTTGATGAGGATAGACTCGTTTTTCGTTTCGCTGCCACTCCAAGTCGTTTTGGGATATGTCAGGCATTGTAACGCGCGACTTCCTGTTGCATGCTCTCGGCGAGTCTTGCCAGCTCCAAGGTTGCTTCAGAGCTTTGTTGTGCTCCCAACGCGGTTTGGTTGGAGATTTCGCTGATGGTGATGATGTTTTTATTGATCTCCTCAGTCACCGCACTTTGCTCCTCTGACGCTGTCGCAATTTGCGTGTTCATGGTCGAGATACGATCGACGTTAGCCGTAATTTGAGACAGCGCCGTCCCTGCCAAACGTGCTTTTTCAACGGCTTTTGATGCTCCAGAAACCCCTTGTTCAATTAAATTCGCCGAATCTCGACTGCTCTGCTGTAAGCGCTGCACTGTCTGTAGGATCTGTTTCGTCGATTCTTGGGTGCGGCTTGCTAAGGTTCTGACCTCATCGGCGACGACTGCAAATCCTCGTCCTTGTTCACCCGCGCGAGCGGCTTCGATCGCAGCATTCAGCGCCAATAAATTGGTTTGCTCTGAAATACTCTGAATCACATCCACAACACTGCCAATGTCTTCTGAATCTTTGGCAAGTAACTGCATGGCGGCAAGCATCTTTTGTAAATCGTTGGATAGCCCTTCAATCATCGCAATATTTTCCTCAACGACCTTGCGTCCCTGCATCGCGGCTTGTTCTGCTTCTTCAGAGGCTTCTGCAGCAAGGCCTGCACTTTGCGCGACTTCGTGTACGGTGGCGGTGAACTGATGGATTGCGGCAGCAATTTGCTGTGTTTGCGACTGCTGTTCGACGATGTTTTGCTTCGTTTGCATCGCAACGGCCGCGTTTTCCTCGGCAGCCGTCGCTAAAGCAGAGACTGAGTGGCGATTACTGCTAATGACTTCTTGAAAGCTCGTTACAATTCGGTTGACGTATTTAGCAATATCCGAAAATTCATCGTTCCCAGTGACGGGGATGCGTTGAGTGAGATCGCCAGCGGCAATATGGGTGGCAGAACTGGCTAAGTGGTGCACTGCATTATTGACTCGCTTAGCAATCAGTAGTGCTAAGCTGGTAGTCACTATCAAGGCAAAAGCACCCAGTAAGCTGACCATCCAGATAAATTGGTTAATCTCGTGTTGAGAGGCAGAAAAGTTATTTTTTCCTTCTTGGGTTTGAATGTCGAGAAAGGCTTCCGCCGCTTTTTTGATCTCGTTATAAAGAGGGTTAATGACTTGGAGCAGAATTAAGTTAGCCGCATCGTATTTTTCAGCCTTGAGCTGTTGGAGAGCGGGTTCAAATCCTTGACGAGTGACTTGATCCAGCTTTTCTTTCAAGGTTTGGATCACGGCTTTTTCTTGAACATCCAATACGGTAGCCAATATTTCGTTATCCACAATACGGTGCAAATTGGTCAGCGATGTTTGGATACCTTCGACGTGCATTGTGATCGGATGATCATGCATCAGCGCGTATTTGGAGGAAGGGTCATGCTGGAAAGCTAACAGCAGTTGGCTGCGCGCGCTGCCTAACTCATCCAATATGCGTCCAGCACGAATCGTATGTTGCATTCCTTTTGTATAAAGCGATTCAATCGAATCTGAAGCACTTTGCATGCCTGTCAAGCCTTTGAAACCCAAGAAAAGAATGGAAACCACGATCAGCACCACGATCAGTTTCAAGCGTAGGCCAACGCTATGCAGTGAGTTTGTAGTGCCCGCTATTATTGTGCGATGAGCATTGTTATGTTGATTGGATACCATCATCCATCCCCCGACAAAAAGTAAAAAGTTAATGAAATTATACTGATTTGAGTATGGTCCAAACTGGATAATTGGATTGAATTTCATAACGTTATGATACGTAGATCATGATTTTTATGGATGATATTCACAAGGATGACGGTCTACTGACAATATCAGACACTGAAAATGAACCCACTGTTATAAAATACCCATTGAATGCTCTTGGTATATTGATGTTAATTATCATCACTATCCAGAACGTATTTGAGAGAACCTTAATAACTGGAGTGGAGAGATGCCAACAACCGATCAAGCGATAGCCATTACTTTGCCTTCTTTGATTCATCGTATAGGTAGCGATACCGTTAAGCGATTGAAACTGCAGGCACAGACTTTTGATTGCGAGTTAAAGCGTATTCGTCGCTCGCGAAATTGGCAGTTATTAGGTGAAGCGGCCTCGATGCAGAAATTTGTTATCCAAATCAAGCAGACCGAATATCAAGTTGCTGAATATCTGATTCGACGCGTGGAAGCCGGTTTAAGGCTGCCGAGCGACAAGATCGAACCCATCGAAGTCCAGCTGCAGCGTTTAGTTCAGCAAAATCCGTCCATAACCTTAGCGGAACTCATGGCAGCTACACATTGCAGCTTGATGCAGGCGCGAGCGGCTCGTTTTGCTGAGGAGAGCTTTGAGTGACCTTTTTGATGAAGTAAGATTAAGTAGAATCTTTGCTTTATGTGTCGAATATAACTAGTCTTTAATGAGTCTATAATTAAGGCATAGTCAAATGCATATTATTCCTGTGGCGTCAGATCCCAAAACTTGTTCATGTGGTGTGAATGAAAATTCGCTAGATTTTGATTTTACTATGGCATTTCAACCTATAGTAAATTGCAGAACGAAAGAAATATTTGGCTATGAAGCTTTAGTGCGAGGTTTAAATAACGAATCGGCTTATTCGGTTATTTCAAGAGTTAATGAAGATAATCGCTATTTATTTGATCAAATGTGTAGAGTTAAAGCGATTGCTCTTGCCGCCAAGTTAGGACTGACCAGTAAATTAAGTATAAACTTTCTCCCCAACGCTATTTATGTGCCAGAGCGTTGTATTCGTACTACGTTAGAGGCCGCGAAACGTTACCAGTTTCCGATCGAAAATATTATGTTCGAATTTACCGAGGCTGAGCGGGTAGAAGATGTTAATCACATAAAAAGGATTGTCGAATACTATAAATCTTTGGGTTTTCAAACAGCAATTGATGATTTTGGTTCTGGCTATTCAGGGTTAAATTTATTGGCTGATTTTCAAACCAATATTGTAAAAGTGGATATGGGGTTGATAAGAAATATCCATGCCGATCAGGTTCGTCAGTCGATCATGAAAAACTGTTTAAAGCTGTTTAGTGATTTAAATATTCAACCGCTGGCTGAAGGTGTGGAGAGTCATGCTGAGTTTGCTTGGTTAAAAGCGGCAGGCGTTGAGTTAATGCAAGGCTATTATTTTGCAAAGCCCGGCTTTGAGAGCCTACCAAGTGTCAATCCTGAGTTCAGCGAAGCGTGAATTGTAAATTAGATTGGTTCTAAAACGGTGAAACCCCGACAGTTGGTAGCTATCGGGGTTTCGAATTTTTAGATTTCTCGGTTGGTAATGCCGATGATCTTATTTATGCAAAAGGCTGGATTTAATCCGAGTAATTCCTTGGTAGGGAATTAGATACGGATGAAGTCCATGTGCTCAACTTTTGGCTTGTACGCGTGGCGTTGAACGTCTTGAGGCTTCACTTTCACTTCTTGGCCGTCGATAACCAGAACGATAGCTTCGTAAAACTCAGGCTTGTCCATCTGGTTCATCACGTCATCGTGGTTCAGTGAGATAGAAACTGGAGCTGCTTCACCACCGTAAACGATCGCTGGGAAGTAACCAGTGTTACGTAGGCGGCGGCTCGCACCTTTACCTAGATCAGTACGTAATACTGCTTCGAATTTCATAGTATTTACTCTCAAATTAGTAAAAAACAGAGTGACAGGGCAATGCGACCTTGCCCGTGTCGTAGAGTTTCCAAACCTATAGGAGGGTCAGAAACGAGCGCGGATACTAGCATTCATTGCTCTCTCGGGCAACTGAAAATCCGTTTTTGCACCGCATTTAATGGGATTTGACGGCTTTGGCTGCGCGAGTGGGTTGTTTTAAGGTCAGAGTGGCTTTTAAGCCGCCTAACTGACTCTCTCCTAAAGCCAATGCTCCACGATAACTGTGCGCCATTTCACTCACAATATTAAGCCCAAGCCCAGTGCCGGGCGTGGTTTCATCCAAGCGCACTCCGCGTTTGAGGGCTTTTTCGCGGTTCGTTGCACTGATGCCTGCGCCATCGTCTTCCACGCAGATCTGTACCCAATCGTCACTCAGTATTTGGCTGTGTACACGAATTAAGCTGTTGGCCCATTTGTAGCTGTTTTCCAGAAGGTTACCGATCATTTCATCTAGGTCAGTCGGTTCAACGGCCACTTCTAAGTCCGAATCCAGCTCATTCACCAAGGTGATTCCACGTTCAGCGTAAACCTTATCAAATGCTTGTGAAATAGCATCGACTCGCGCACTGGGTGCGGTTTTAACCGAAAGAATATTGGCGGAACCCGCCATACGAGCACGCCCTAGATGGTAGTCAATTTGCTGCTGGATCTGCTCAACAGAAGGCTGTAACTGGATTCTGAGCTGGGCATCATTCAACTGAGTGACTTCGTTTTTGAGCACAGAAAGTGGTGTTTTTAATGCGTGGGATAAGTTCCCCGCATGGTGTCTGGCTCGCTCAAGCAGCTCTTGGTAATGAAAGAGGAGAGCGTTGAGATCATTGACTAGCGGTGAAATCTCTTGTGGGTAATCGCCATTCAACGCATTTTGCTGGCCATCTCGCAAGGCTGAGAGTTCGCGCTGCATTTTCGAAAGTGGGCGGAGTGACCACGTCACTTGTACGCCAGTTAAAACGAGTATCCCGCTGAACAATAGAGCCAAAATCATCCACAACTCTTTGCTCACGCGCTGTAGCGTGGCTTTTAGCGGGGCATCATCTAAGCCTATCGTGATTGTGATGGGTTGTGAAAATTCGGGCAGATAAACCGTACGCTTTAATACAATTAACGATTCCTCTTTCGCGCCAAGATAAATCGTACCGTGAACATGGGTTTCTTCGGTCAAAAAGCGATCCCACAACGAGCGTGAGCGAAGCGTTTGATCGCCTAAAGTGGCTGACCAGTAAAGGCCACTATAAGGCTGGGTAAAACGGGGATCCGCAAGTCGAGTGGTGAGGGTTAATTGTCCTTGTGGATTGGCTTCCAAGTTGGCGGTGATCTCATCCATCGACAGTTGCAACTGGTTTTGCACATCTTCCAGCAAATATTGATGGATGAGATTTGGGATCAAATAGCCGGCGGCCAAGATCATCGCGCCCAGCCATAGTGCCGCAGCAAGGAGCAAGCGGGTTTTTAGGCTGAGATGACGTAACGCCCGAGATTTAATTGGCATGCAACTGATACCCAAGACCGCGCACAGTTTTGATCACATCCGGCGCAATTTTCTTACGAATGCGTCCGATGAACACCTCAATGGTATTGGAATCGCGGTCAAAATCTTGCTTATAGATATGTTCGACAAGCTCAGTGCGTGAAATCACTTTCTCAGGGTTATGCATGAAATAGGCGATCACTTTATATTCGAGGGCGGTGAGGCTAACCGCTTGCCCTTGCCACATTACTTTGGAAGTGCGCGTATCTAAACTCAGGTCACCGACTTGCATCACTGGGGAGGCATTGCCGGACGCACGGCGCAGTTGGGCGCGAATACGAGCAATCAACTCAACCATTTCAAAGGGTTTGGTGAGGTAATCGTCCGCTCCTGCATTCAAACCTTCGACCCGTTGAGTGAGGGTGTCGCGTGCACTCAAAATCACCACAGGAGTGTTGATGTTTTCGTCTCGAATGCCTTTAAGGACGGTCAAACCATCCAATTTCGGTAGACCGAGATCGAGTACGATGACGTCCCACTCTTCCGCGGTGGCGCGGTATAAGGCATCGATGCCATCTTGTGCCAGTTCGGGAACCCAACCTGTTTGCTCTAACGCCGAGAGGATCTGCTGGCCTAACTGAACATCATCTTCAACAACTAATATTTTCATGGTCTGCTCGATTATTTTTTGATGGCACGAATCACATTACGTCCGCGAATGGACATCAACTCCAATGTAGCGGCGTTGTATTCGACACGAAAGACTTGATTGTCATACACCAATTTCAGCTCATAAATCCACTCATCGTCATCTTCGTCAAGCTCGACTTTGATCAAACGCCCATTCAACTGCTGATCGACCGTGGCATAGAGCTCGGCAAAAGGGCGAATCAACCCTTTTTGGACGGCGCGATAAACGTCATCTTGGTCTTCATCAATTTCAATTTGCGTCCCTTCACGATACGAGCCTTGTTCCCAGTCTCGCACCTTGTTATCAGCGTGAGTAGGCAGTGCAAACCCTAGCAACAACAATAGGAGTAGGAGGCTGGCTTGCGGTCTTTGCTGAATACGAAAAATCTGCATAGTCAATACCTGAATGTTGAATCTGTTGCCGAGTATAACGAGATAAAAATGAACAGAAAGTGAATTGCGAAACCCCCATCGCTATGGTTTAGATGATGAACGTCTGCTTTGGGTTTGCCTAGTCTCGGCTTTCCCACTCTCTGTCTAATTTTGGTTTGTCTATACCAAAACTACTTGGAGTTGCAGGTAGGCGGCAAGAGAGTGAATCCCCATGAGCATAGATAAACTATGTGATTGGGGTGAGCGAACGTAGCCAACACCGCTGCAGCTTCAAGTAGGAATGGTATAAGCTCGGTTTGATAAGTGAACGTCGATTGGGGAGGCGAACTCATCGGCAAATACTTTGTCGCGAATGGTCCAAAAGCGGCCCGATTTTCGCGCAATCACAAACAGGGGTGGCCGAAAACGGTGCTGATGATCCACGACTTTGGCGGGCGTTGCTGCCTCAAAAGGCCGATGTTTGTCAGCCAGATGTGGACGTACAAATTGGTCGTGAAATTGCTGCTTTTGGCGCGGCGTATTCAGTGGCCAAAACTGGTGTACTTGCACCGCATCTTGCCCGTGGTAAGTCACTTGAAGCTGGCTTTTCCCTTTGGCGTCTTTATGAACTTTTAGGCTCATGTCGGTACATTCAAACACCAGCGCATCTTTAAGATTGAGTGCCTCTTTGAGTTTCTTATCGGGGTCCACTAACGTGGTGTCACACTCATGGCAGATGCGAGCGGCGATGTCGTTATCCGCACCACATTCATTGCAGTATTTCGCACGAAAACGGTAGCCACAATGCTCGCGCTCACCCGTCTCATCATCGGTGAAATAGCCTTGGCAGCGGCGGCCATAGTGCTCAATCAGAAAGCCGTTCGCATCGAGCTTGCCCCAAAAGTTATTGTTAAAACCGCAAGCGGGGCAGGGAATGGTGATGATTTCGCTGTCTGAATCGGGTTTCGGATCGCCCACTTCAGGTTGATACAGATCGTACTGATTACCCGCATAGTCGAGCACCAAACAGTCGGATTTGCCCGCCGCAAGGCGTAGCCCGCGGCCGACAATTTGTTGATAGAGACTGACCGATTCCGTTGGCCTTAAAATCGCAATCAAATCGACATGCGGCGCATCAAATCCGGTAGTGAGCACGGACACATTGACCAAAAACTTAATCTGTTGTTGTTTGAACGCTTGGATAATGCGATCACGCTCTGGCGTCGGGGTATCACCGATCACTAAAGCAGCGTGCTCGGTAGGCAGTAAACGGTAGATCTCTTCGGCGTGACGCACGGTCGCCGCAAAAATCATCACCCCTTGTCGCGCTTTGGCAAGCTCAATGATCTGGGCAACAATTTGCGGAGTGGCGCGCTGTGACTGCTCAATCACCAAGTCGAGTTCTGATTCACGATAGCGCCCGGTATTGGCTGGTTTCAACTGCGAAAAGTCATAGCTCATGACGGGGGTATCAATCAATTGAGCGGGGGTGAGAAAACCTTCATCCAATAAATAGTGAATGGGGAGCTCAAAAATACAGTCGCGGAAAAAACGCGGCTCTTCACTGCGCACTAAACCACGAGTGTGATACTGGTAAATCCATCCCATCCCGAGTCGATAGGGGGTTGCGGTCAGTCCGAGCACTTTCATGCCCGGATTGAGTTCCAGCAAATGCGTGATCACTTTTTGATAACTGCTGTTTTTGTCATCGGGGACGCGGTGGCACTCATCAATCACCAATAAAGAGAACTGGTTTTGGAACTCAGATAAGTTGCGCACCACCGATTGCACTGAGGCAAACACCACTTGTTGATCGGTTTCTTTGCGCCCCAAGCCTGCGGAAAAAATCGCGCCGGTTAAGCCATAGCCTTCATATTTGGCGTGGTTTTGCTCAACCAACTCTTTGACATGGGCCAACACCAATACGCGGCCACGGGCAAGGCGCGCAAGCTCTGCGATCACTAAGCTTTTTCCTGCGCCGGTCGGAAGCACAATCACGGCCGGGGTAGAGTGCTGGCGAAAATAGTGCACGACGGCTTTCACTGAGTCGGCTTGATAAGGTCGTAACGTATACATCCGCTGGGAGTTACCGAGGTTATCTGGGCAATTGACGGCTTTTGCATCGTTTGATGTCGGCCGCAAGCAATTGCGCTGGGTAATTATTGTGTGAGGTCTGTATAATAGCCGACTTCCAGCAGATGAGGTAAGCATGCGTTTAGACAAATTCCTGTGTGATGCGCTCGGTACAACGCGCAAAGAGGCCACTCAACTTCTCAAAAGTGGTGAAGTAACCGTCGATGATGTGGTGCAAAAAAGCGGTGCATTCAAACTCAAAGAGACGTCGTGCGTTGAGTGGCAAGGCCGTGAAATTATGTTGCATGGTCCGCGTTACATCATGATGCACAAACCAGATGGCGTGGTCTGCTCACATGAAGATGGTTTTAACCAAACGGCGTTTACCTTGCTTGATGAAGTGAATGTTGAAGATTTGCACTTTGCAGGCCGCTTGGATGTCGATACCACAGGTTTACTGCTGATCACTGATGATGGGCAATGGTCGCACCGAGTCACGTCACCAAAACATAAGTGCGAGAAGACCTACCGCGTGTGGTTGGCGGATCCCATTCAAGCTGATTACGCAGAGCAATTTAACCGAGGTATTGAATTGCGTGGTGAACGTGAGCTGACTTTGCCTGCGCAACTGGAGGTGATCAGTGAAACGGAAGTGCTATTGACCATCCATGAAGGCAAGTATCACCAAGTGAAGCGTATGTTTGCCGCTTTGGGTAACAAAGTCATAGGGTTACATCGTGAACGCATTGGTCAGATTACCTTAGATGAAACCCTTGAACCGGGGGAATACCGCTATTTGACGGAAGAAGAAGTGGCCTCAATCTGGAAATAAACCAAGATTTAGGAAATAGATTGTTTCTGAATTAGCACTAGTTAATCGCGGCGATTATTAAGATCATATACCCAAACAACTTGGAGTTGCAGGTAGGCGGCAAGTGAGTCCCCCTAAGCATAGAGAGACTATGTGATTGGGGTGAACGAACGTAGCCAACATCGCTGCAGCTTAAGTAGGAAGGGTATAGACCGATAGGACTTAGCGCTGAATTTAAGCGTTAAGTCCTCCCACGTTTTATTGCCTCATCAAGCAATCTCTAATTCGCATACACTTATGGGTGTAGGCGAAAAAACCAATTTAACTCTACGGAGAAGTATGTCTACCTCAACCGTGAATACCCAACAAACACCGCAAATGAGTTTGTTGCTTTATATTGTGCTCGGTGCGCTCGGTGCGTTGACACCGCTGGCGATCGATATGTATTTGCCAGCTATGCCGACCATTGCCCGTGATTTCGGCGTTAACGCTGGTGCGGTGCAAATTACTCTAACTGCCTATACGGCAGGCTTTGCCATTGGCCAATTGCTGCATGGTCCGCTAGCCGATAGTTATGGTCGCCGTCCGGTGATGCTGTGCGGTATCTTCCTCTTTGGTATTGCCGCTATAGTGAGCGCGACGACCAATGGTATTGAAGCCTTAACCTATATTCGTGCCGCGCAAGGTTTTGCGGGTGCGGCGGCGGCCGTGGTCATTCAAGCGGTGGTACGCGATATGTTTGACCGCGAAGATTTTGCGCGGGCGATGTCGTTTGTTACTTTAGTGGTGACTTTGGCTCCCTTGGTGGCGCCCATGATCGGTGGGCATTTGGCGATTTGGTTTGGCTGGCGTTCTATCTTCTGGGTGTTGGCGCTGTTTGCGGCACTCGTTATCGCGATGGTGATGTGGAAAATCCCGGAAACACTGAGCCCTGAAAATCGTCAGCCGCTGCGTTTTCGTAGCACCATGCGCAACTATTTTGATTTGTGTAAAAACCCTGTAGCTATGGGGCTGATTTTCTCTGGCGCATTTTCGTTTGCGGGTATGTTCGCGTTTTTGACAGCCGGCGCGTTTGTGTACATCGATATTTATGGTGTTAGCCCAGACGGTTTCGGATACCTGTTTGGCCTTAATATTGTCGCGATGATTGCGTTGACCACGATCAATGGCCGTTTTGTCAAAAAAATCGGCTCACACAACATGCTACGCTTCGCACTCTTTTTACAGTTGATGGCGGGGATTGGTCTGTTTGTTAGCTGGGTTCTGGATTGGGGATTATGGGGAACCGTACCATTCGTGGTGTTGTTTGTCGGTACAATCTCAACCATTGGCAGTAACTCGATGGGGTTGTTGCTGAGTAAATACCCGCGTATGGCGGGAACCGCATCATCATTAGCGGGCACATTGCGTTTTGGTACGGGCTCAATCATCGGCGCTGTCGTGGCAGCGTTGCCGGGTACTGAAACATGGCCAATGATATTTGTGATGGCGGCTTGTTCTGTGTTATCAGGTGCCTTTTACTGGACGTTAGGAAGAAAAGCGTAATGGCGAATTACCATTTAGAAATTCAAAATGTGGTCAATACTGCACTGGCAGAATTAGAGGCCGAACATAAAGCGGGCAAGCTTGCCAATGCGCCAGTGGCTAACAACCATTTTTTAGTGCATTGGGTGACGAAAGCGCTGAAAGCACAACGTTTTCACCGCTGCGTGGGTGATGATTTAACTCA
The DNA here is from genome assembly GCF_000621645.1 of Vibrio cholerae ATCC 14035. Taxonomy (GTDB): domain Bacteria; phylum Pseudomonadota; class Gammaproteobacteria; order Enterobacterales; family Vibrionaceae; genus Vibrio; species Vibrio cholerae. Next base: position 179,214 of record NZ_JHXR01000009.1, read on the forward strand.
GTGGCAGAAAGCGGGGCGCTCAAAAGGAACAGAATCACAACTGTTACCGACCTTTCAACGCATCTCCGCGTATTACGCGCATTTTTTTGCAGAGCAAGAGCACACACCGATCACGGATAAACAAATAGAAGCGTTTTTGGATGAGATGGAGCAAGCCGGTTGGGAAGTTTCCACCTCTGAGCCGTTAGTCAATGCAGGAAAAGTGCAGATTTTTACTGACGGCCAGAATTCATTGGCTCTTTGCTCTGTGCAGTGTGAAGCTTGTTTTGATGGTGAACGGTTAGTGAAACCAATGAACTGGTTTGTGCGCGGTCACCACGCTGGCTTTATTGAGAAAGCCTTTGCGGCGGGATTTATGGTGCACAAGCAAACCGATTACAAATCGAATGTGAAATACCATGGTGAGTACCTGATTTTCCCCGCCAACCAAGGTACTCAGTTGGCGGAAATTCCGATTTCTTTTCGTGCTAACTAACTTTTCGTGCTAACTAACTTTTCATGCTAACTAAATAGCTCAGTTAGATCAGTTTGAAAAACGGCGCTCAAAAGCCTGACTGAAGAAAACCTCATCCCGTCGCTTAATCTCGGCGGGATTTTTTTATGATTGCTTTTACCATGCCACGAAAGATAAACAGATGCGCTGGCATCATGGCATACCAGTACATCAAGCCGAGAAAACCTTGTGGGTGCCACCATGCCGTTACATTCAGGCGTCGCTTATCGCCCAAATCATCGATGGTAAATTCCAAACGTCCTAGCCCCGGACCTTTCATACCAAACAGTAAGGACAAAAACTGCTGCGGTTGGCAGCGGATCACCTTCCAAGAGTCGATATAATCTCCCACTGCGAGTTCAGCGCCAGCGGGATAGCGACGAATCGGTTTGCCACCACCAAACAGCACATCCAACCATTCACGAGTACGCCACAGAATATTGGCAAAAAAATACCCTTGATCGCGGCGGCCTATAGTGCGGATGACTTTCCACAGCGCATGGCTGCTTAACTCGGTTTCGATGCTGGCCCCCGCTTGCTTGGGGTAATAACCAAAGCCCGGTTGCCAACGGACAATCGCGTGAGGGTCAAATCCCCATACTTGGCTACGCACAAAGGTCCCTTCGCTGCTGATCGCCGCTTTGACCGCTTCTCGATAGGCGATCAAGGGCTGTGGATAGCGTGCTTCAATCGCTTGGGTGTCGGCAATAAAATCATGTGTTAACCCTTCCAGCAGCGAGCGTCCAATTGAGCTTGGCACCGAAGTCACCATACCGAGCCAGCGTGCAGCCATGCTTGGAGTGAGAAAGCGCGTCGACCATAAGCGATAGTGTTTCCCGGTCAATTCACACAGAATCTGAAACTGTTCGCGATAGCTGAGAATATCAGGCCCGCCAAGCTCAAACGTCTGATGCATCTTTGGCTGCTCTTCGGCAAATTTCAGTAAATAGGTGTTGAGATTAGCCAGAGCAATCGGATTGGCTTGGGAGTCAACCCATTTAGGCGTAATGAGTACTGGCAAGTTGTAGACAAAATCGCGCATGATTTCGAATGCAGCCGAGCCAGGGCCGATGATAACCCCCGCTCTCAGCTCCGTGATCGGGACACATGACTGGCGCAGTATCTGCCCAGTAGCGTAACGTGCTTGTAAATGAGGGGAGCGGCCAGACTCCGGTTGGAGCGAGCTTAAATAGATCACATGTCGTACTTGGCTATGCGCAAGATCGAGCGCGTCTTTTACGTTTTGTGCCAATGAAAGCTCGTAATCGACAAAATCCCCGCCATGCGCCATGCCATGAACCAAGAAAAAGACCAAATCATAATTGGGGATGGTGGCGAGCGTTTTCTGACGATCCGCTAAATCCAGCGTGAGCCGAGTTAAGTTGGGATGAGTGGGCAAGCGCGCATGCAATGTCTCGATATGACGAGAGGCGGCCGTGGTATGGTATCCCGCATTCAGTAGCAGTGGCAGCAACTGCGCCCCTACATAACCTGATGCACCTAACACTAATACCTTTTTCATCCGACGGTCCTTTTTAATCGTTTGTTGTGCTTATGCGTGCGTGAGTATAATAGCGGCTGTTTTTTCTGCCTACTATGTCCTTAACCTTAACAGGTAATAGGGAGTCCTCACACTTTGGAGTGATACTGTGTCTGTTGTCTCTCAAGTTTTATCCCACATGAGAGGGGATTTCTTCCGCCGCTTGATCGCGATTGCTCTGCCGATCACGCTACAAAATATCATGTTCTCCAGCCGCGGTTTGGTCGATGTACTAATGCTCGGGCAACTGGGAGAGGCCGAAATTGCCGCCGTGGGTGTCGCGGCACGAGCGACCTTTGTGACTACGATTATGCTGGTGGGCGTGACCACAGGCGGCGCACTGCTCACGGCGCAATATTGGGGGGCGGGCGATCGCAAAGGTGTGCGTGAAAGTACGGCACTGACTTGGTTAGTCTCTAACTTCTTTGCCTTTTTCACGGTATTGCTGTTCCTGTTTTTCCCACAGCAAATCATGTCGTTAACGACCGATTCGGAGCAAGTTAATGCGCTGGGTAGTCAATATCTGATCATCACCTCGTTCACTATGTTTGCGGTGGCTTGTGTCAGCAGTATGGCAGTCGGACTTCGCGCGATGCACAAGCCCGGGGTAAGCACGTTTTTCAGCGGTATCGGCATTGTGTCTAACGTGGTACTGAACTGGATCTTAATTTTCGGTAAATTTGGATTCCCAGCGATGGGTATTCAAGGGGCGGCGATTGCCACCGTGTTGAGTGGCGCGATTGAAATTGCTTGTTTGTACAGTTACTTGTATGGCAAAAAACATTTGATGGCCTTTGGCTGGCAAGACATCAAAGCGGTAATTGATTGGCCGAAAATTAGCCGTTTTCTACGTTTGTCATTACCCACCACCTTTAACTTTCTGATCTGGGCTGCCGGTTTATTTACCTACCACGCTATCATGGGGCAGACGGGGGTTCAGGGGCTTGCTGCGCTATCCGTCATGACTCCGGTTGAATCGATTTCCCTGAGTTTACTGATTGGCATGTCTACTGCGGCGGCCGTCTTGGTGGGCAATCAACTTGGCGCGAAAAACTATGAAGCGGTGTACTACCAAGCGATAGGTGTAACCGCATGCAGTGTGCTGGTCGGTATTGTTGTCGCGATTGGTCTGTATCTGGTGCAAATTCCGGTGCTTGGTGCGTTTACGGCGTTAACGCCTGAAACGCGCGAGTTATCAGAAAAATTCATGCTGATCTTGTGTTTAGGTATCGTGCTGCGTTCATTCCCGATGACCGCGATCGTTGGCGTGTTGCGCGCGGGCGGCGATGTAAAATTCTGTCTCGGCCAAGACATCGTCGCGCAGTGGTGTATTGGTATCCCGTTAGCCGCCTTTGCTGCGCTAGTGTTAAAGGTCGAACCGGAGTGGATTTACCTGCTGTTTTTGACTGAAGAAGTGGTGAAGTGGTTTGGCTCACTACATCGCATGAAAAGCAAGAAGTGGATGAAGAATTTGATTGAAAATTAGACACTCATCGTTCGATTGGTGCAAATTAATGCATATAGTGTGATCTGCTAGCCAAAATACTTTCTCCGCTTAGGGTTTTGGTGTAGATTCTGTGTCCGGTTTCATTTTCGGCAATGAGTGGTTCGATGTTACAGCTAATAGACCTATGCAAAGGCTATGTAGATGGTGATGAATTTCATCCCGTTTTGCAGGGAGCTGAGTTGACGTTGAACCAAGGTGATCAGCTGGCGCTCATGGGCGAGAGTGGCTCTGGTAAAAGTACTCTGCTGAACTTGATCGCTGGTCTGGATAGTGCTGACTCGGGGGAAATCTGGTTTCCCGGATTTCCCATGCATCACACTTCTGAGCATCATCGCACGGCATTTCGTCGTGACAATATTGGCCAAATCTTCCAGCAATATAACTTGCTACCCACACTCAACATTGCCGATAACATTCGTTTCTGTCGTCAACTGAAAGGCTTACCTGAAGATGCTGGTTTGTGGCGACAAATTCTGTCGGCTCTCGATCTCATGCCTTTGCTGGGTCGCTACCCTGAAGAGGTGTCTGGTGGTCAACAACAAAGAGCGGCGATTGCGCGCGCTTTGTATATGGAACCGAAGATTTTACTTGCGGATGAGCCGACCGGCAGCTTAGATGAACGCAATGCCGAGGCGGTAATGCGCTTGCTCACGACTCTGACTCGTCAGCTCAATTGTGCCTTGCTTTTGGTGACGCACAGTGAAAAAGTTGCGCAGCACATGGATGGCTGTATTCGTCTGCAAGGAGGACAGCTGCATGTTATGGCCCGTAGTTAAGGCGCTATTGGGTCATTATCGTCGCTATCCATTACAGATTTGTCTGGTCTGGCTTGGCTTGACTCTCGGTGTCTCTCTATTGGTGGGCGTTACAGCCATTAACCATCATGCCAGACAAAGTTATGAGCATGGTGAGAAGCTATTTTCTAATCCTTTACCCTATCGTATTCGCTCCAAGCATATTGCTAATAAAATTCCGCAAGGCTTATATATTCAGTTACGTCGTGACGGTTTTCAGCAGTGTGTTCCTTTCGATGATTACCGTTTTAGTACCACATCAGGTTTAGATCTGATTTTACAAGGGATTGATCCCGTCGCTTTACTCTCTATCGACAACGGCAAACCCTTAGCTCAACAAAGTGGTTTGCAACTGATGAACCCGCCATATCCGGTCATGGTGAGTCAAGAGTTAGCCAAACTGCAAGATTGGCAAGAAGGGGACTACATCGCGCTGACGGATGGTTCTCAGCTTGGCCCGATTGTGATTGATAGACATAACCAAGTCACGGGAATGCGAGTAGTGGCCGACCTATCTTTGGTCCGTATGCTCAAAAAAGGCTCTGGATTGACGGTGATCGCGTGTGCGGATATGCCACCGGCCAAGCTCGATAAACTGAAAAAAAGCTTGCCCAATGGCTTAACGCTCACCCGAAGTACACGTTCAGAGTTGGAGTCTTTAACGCAAGCTTTCCATCTCAACTTAACCGCGATGGGCATGTTGGCCTTTTTAGTCGGTATCTTTATTTTCTATCAAGCGATGTCACTGTCTATGGTGCAGCGTCAGCCTTTGGTGGGCACGCTAAGACAAATTGGTGTTAATGGTTGGCAACTGGCCAAAGCATTGCTGATTGAACTGTTGGTATTGGTATTGGTGAGTTGGGTATGCGGTAACGTCTTGGGTTTACTGCTTGCCAATCAATTAATTCCATCTGTCGCGAGCAGTTTGGGTTATCTGTATAACGCCAATGTGGACTTAGCGATTGGTTGGGATTGGTCATGGAGCAGTTACAGTCTTTTGATGGCACTATTGGCGGCCTTTGCTTCTTGTACATGGCCTTTGGTGCGTTTGTTGCGTTCTCAACCCATTCGCTTATCGGCACGCCTGTCATTGGTTCGCTTTGCGGGGAAAGAGTTTAAGCTACAAGCGCTATTGGCCTGTGCTTTGTGTGTGGCGGCGGTCGCGATTTATCAAGCCCCGAAAAGTCAGCAATCAGGGTTTGCGATTATTGGCTTAATGCTGCTGAGCGTTGCGCTGTTTACTCCCTACATTATCTGGACGTTATTCACCAGCTTTTCTTACACGCTGCGCTGGGTCAAAGTGCGTTGGTTTTTTGCCGATGCCGCCGCGAGTATGAGTTATCGTGGTGTGGCCACGATGGCATTTATGGTCGCTTTAGCGGCCAATATTGGTGTTGAAACCATGGTCGGCAGTTTCCGAGATACCACAGATCGCTGGCTGAGCCAGCGCCTTGCGGCCGATATCTACCTTTATCCGAGTAACAGTGTCGCTTCTCGTATGAGCCAATGGCTTGGCCAGCAACCTGAAGTTGACGCGGTTTGGTGGCGTTGGGAAAAAGATTTCGCATCGCAACACGGGCCAGTACAAATCGTCAGTACGGGCGCTTCGGATGGTGAGCTAGACTCATTAACCGTCAAACTGGGCGTGCCTAATTATTGGTACCATTTGCATCATGCGCGGGGGGTAATGATCAGTGAATCGATGGCGTTGAAGCTCGGGATTCGTCCCGGTGACCTGATCGATTTACCGGAGCCGATGGGCTCGGGGTGGGCGGTTTTTGGGGTCTATTACGATTACGGCAATCCTTATCATCAAGTGATGATGTCCCATCAAAACTGGATGAAAGCCTTTGCCGGCACTGGCAACGTGGCCTTGGCGGTTGTGCTCAAAGAAGGGCTCACCGGAGAAAGCGTCAAAAAACGCCTTGATACCATTTTCAGGCTGGATGCGGATCGTATCTTTGATAACACCAATATTCATAGCCATGCGATGCGGGTTTTTGATCGCACGTTTTCGATTGCGGGAACGCTGGGCAATATCACCTTATTTATCGCCGTCTGTGGCATTTTCTTCTCAACTCTAGCGGGAGAAACATCGCGTTTACGCCATATCTCTTTGTTGCGTTGCCTTGGTGTGTCAGGTAAAGAGCTAGTGCTGATCGGCGGTATGCAGTTATTTGTTTTCGGCGCTATCTCTTTATTGATTGCACTGCCCTTGGGATTAACTTTGGCCAAATTAGTGATTGATGTGGTGATCAAGCATTCGTTTGGATGGACTATGCAGTTGCAAATGGTGCCGGGAGAGTATGTGTACACAGTGGTGTGGTCTATGATGGCTTTAATTTTGGCGGGCGCTTTGCCGATTATTCGCTTGGCAAGAAAATCACCGATGAAATCACTGCGAGAGGCTTTGTAAATGCGCCGCTTTCGTTTGCGCTTGAAACCTTGGGTATGGCTCTGCCTCGGCGCTCTGTTTTTTATGGTGGGCTTTATTGGCTATGAGCAGGAGGAGTATCACAGCATGTTACTGCACTCGGCTGATCCTGAACACTCGACGGTACAGGCAGTGTTTGAGCCCGTTTTACCCAATCATCCCGTTCGTTTACCGGCTGATTTTGCCTCTCGCCCTGAATTTGAACAAGAGTGGTGGAAGCTATACGCGTTGCTGGAGGATGAACAAGGCAATCCGCTTAGTGTGCAATGGAACTTTTTGCGTTTGGCGCAGGATGAGCGTGATACGTTAGGATGGCAGACGCCTCAGCTTTATTTTTCTTCTATCGTGATTAATGGCAAGAAAGTGAGCCTACGCGATCAAAAAATAGCTCGTGGCGGCATTGGTCAAGCCGGAATGGGCGATCAGCCTTTTCGGATGTGGATTGATAACTGGACTTGGCGTTCATTGGGCATGGGACCTTTACCCGGTAATTTGCACCTCAGCACCGATCACTTCGCTCTAAATATGCAACTGCGCGCTCTTGGTCCTTATGTGTTATCGGGGGATCACGGTTATCAGGTCAAACAAGAACTGCTTTCTCTTGCGAGTTACCAGTTTCAACAGCCCTATATCGCAGTTCATGGCGATTTGGTGGTAAGTCCTGAGCTACCCGCATTGAGAGTCCGCGGACGCGCTTGGTTGAGTAAAGAGTGGGGCAGTGAGTTAGTCGCTAACGAGCTAGCGGGCACGGATAGTTTCGTCATCCCACTCAATGATAAGCAGTGGTTGACGGTGAATCGCTTTCGCCACCGTGGAGTGCCAGATTCTGTGTACGGCATGCTGCATAACCTCAACGGTAAGAGTGTCGCGTTGTTGAATCGGGATATTCAACTCGAAGCGCTTTCTTCCTCTTCATTGAGTAATGGAAAGCGAGTCCCTCTACGTTGGCGGTTAGCGATTCCTAAGTATCAAGTGAATGTATCTATTGAGCCATTGGATCGTGACGCTTGGCAGACATTCTTAATTCCGTATTGGGAAGGGCGTATTAAAGTGCTTGGAAGCCACAATCAGACCGGTTTTATGCAGTTATCAGGCTATTAATTTCCTGTGATGATTATTTAGGGTTTGACAAAAAGGCGCGTTAAGCGCTTTTTTGGTTATGAGAACAAGATAAAACAATCAGTTACTATTTTTGATCTTGGTATGAAACTGAGACTGTCTATACTCAATTAAGGTGAAATTCGCAGTGAAATACTCATGGATTCGAAAAAACCGAAGTAAATCCTCATTACAATCGATTTTTCCATTACACTAAGCCTAGCTACACTCTGGAACATTCTTTTGTTAATCAATTATTAACATAATTTAAGGACAAACCTATGTCTGACATGATTCGAGATTTCTTCAAGATGGAATCTGCGGGGGGCATTCTGCTGGTGATTGCGGCGGCGATTGCTATGGTCATTGCCAATTCAGCAATGGGTGAAGGGTACCAAGCATTTTTACATACCTATGTCTTTGGTATGTCGGTTTCACACTGGATTAATGATGGCCTAATGGCGGTGTTTTTCTTATTGATCGGTTTAGAGGTCAAACGTGAACTGCTGGAAGGAGCGCTGAAATCCCGTGAAACAGCGATTTTCCCTGCGATAGCGGCGGTAGGCGGTATGCTCGCTCCTGCATTAATCTATGTAGCCTTCAATTTTAACGATCCGGCTGCCATTCAAGGTTGGGCGATTCCTGCGGCCACCGATATTGCGTTTGCGCTCGGGATCATGGCGCTACTGGGTAAGCGTGTGCCTGTGAGTTTGAAAGTGTTTCTGCTGGCGCTGGCGATCATTGATGACCTTGGCGTAGTAGTGATCATCGCTCTGTTTTACAGCAGTGATTTATCAACCATTGCACTCACTATCGGCTTTATCATGACGGGTGTGCTGTTTATGCTTAATGCCAAGCACGTTACTAAATTGAGTATTTATTTGGTGGCAGGCCTCATCCTATGGATCGCCGTATTAAAGTCGGGTGTCCACGCCACATTGGCTGGAGTAGTGATCGGATTTGCTATTCCGCTGAAAGGCAATAAGGGTGAGCATTCACCGTTGAAACACCTTGAGCATGCACTGCATCCTTATGTTGCCTTTGCGATTTTACCTGTGTTTGCTTTTGCCAATGCTGGTATCTCACTGCAAGGCGTGTCATTAGCAGGGCTTACTTCTATGCTGCCACTGGGTGTAGCACTGGGTCTGTTCCTTGGTAAACCACTCGGCATCTTTAGCTTCAGTTGGGCTGCGGTTAAACTCGGGGTAGCAAAACTGCCAGAAGGGATCAACTTCAAGCATATTTTTGCAGTATCGGTACTGTGTGGCATCGGTTTTACTATGTCGATCTTCATTTCATCACTGGCCTTTGGTCAAGCGAATGAAGCTTATGATACTTATGCGCGCTTAGGTATTTTAATGGGGTCAACCACCGCGGCATTACTTGGTTATTCTTTACTACGACTCTCTCTGCCGCTCAAAAAAGCGTAATCATTTCATCAGGCTTTGAACAATTCTAGCCTCCGCAATGCGGGGGCTTTTTTGTAGTTTCACACTATGGCAGTGTGCTGAGTTTGCAACTCAATTGAGAACCTAGAGTGAAGTTAAAGTGCAAAAATTCTTATAACCATTCATATCAATAAGGCTATGCAACCGATGCGAATAATTATTAAAAACGATTGCGCTTGACTTTCTTTTTATGATAAGGTTCGCGCCAATCTCGGACTGAGCTTCTGGGGGACACGCGTGGTGACCATTCAGGCTGATTGTGACACCACGTAGGGTAGGTATCGACAAGTCCTTTTGTCGATAGACGGGATACTCTTGCTGCGGAGCGGCATGTGAATGGGAAACCCAACATTGAACTCACTTAACTTATACACATTAATCAGCTTTGTACTTCCTTTATGCCCTGTTCAACAGGACAGTAGCATTACTGAACCTTGATTCTCTGATTTAGCAATTCGTCATCCAAGCGATGACCCACATTCCGGCTTGCCTATGCGCAAACGCGGAGCATTTTGCTATTCGCCATTTCCATAACCTAAACCGGAAAGGCGGAAACGAATCATCTCAAGGGGAAAAAAGATGAGTACAGCCTTTGAAGTCGATAACCACATCGCAACTCTGTTTTCAACTCAAGTGCCGTTGCTAGACGGTCTTTACGATCTCACTCCAGACCAAGTGCTGCTCGATCAAGCTGCGCATGAATCTGAAGTGCGTTCTTATCCACGCCGTATTCCTATTGCCATTAAGCAAGCCTATGGCTGTTTGGTGGAAGATACGCGTGGGCAGATTTTCTTGGATTGCTTAGCCGGTGCAGGTACTTTGGTGCTCGGTTATAACCATCCAGAAATCAATCAAGCACTGAAAGCACAACTCGACTCTGGTCTGCCATACCAAACTCTGGATATTGCAACCGAAGCGAAAACCCATTTCATCAAGACCGTGAAAGGCTTTTTGCCTAAGGCCTTGGGTGAAGATTGTGTGATCCAGTTCTGTGGCCCATCGGGTGCCGATGCGGTTGAGGCTGCAATTAAGCTTGCCAAGCAAACCACGGGGCGTAACACCATGTTTGCCTTCCGTGGTGCCTGCCACGGTATGACTAACGGCACGATGGGGATGATGGGTAACCTCAATACCAAAGCGCGCCGTACGGGCTTGATGTCTGATGTGCACTTTATGCCTTTCCCGTACAGCTTACGCTGTCCGTTTGGTTTAGGGGGTGATGAGGGTGCGAAAGCCAGTATCCGCTACATCGAACGTCTGCTGAATGATGATGAAGCGGGGATCATGAAACCTGCTGCGATCATCGTTGAACCCGTACAAGGTGAGGGAGGTGTTATCCCTGCGCCAGCATTCTGGTTGCGCGAACTGCGCCGCATTTGTGATGAGCACGGCATCCTGTTGATCTTTGACGAAATCCAATGTGGTGTAGGCAAAACAGGCCACAACTTTGCATTTGAAGAGTCCGGCATTATTCCTGATGTACTTTGCTTATCAAAAGCGATCGGCGGCGGTTTACCCATGTCGATTCTGGTTATCAACAAAAAACACGACACATGGCGTCCGGGTGAGCATACCGGAACCTTCCGTGGCAACCAGCTTGCAATGGTATCTGGCGCTAAAGCGCTTGAAATCATTCAGCGTGATAACCTCGTTGAGCATGCGCGTATTGCGGGTCAATACCTACGCGCTGGCCTAGAAAAAATCCAAAGCCGAGTCAACTGTGTTGCCGAAGTACGTGGAAAAGGCTTGATGCTCGGTCTTGAGATTAAAGATCCAAGCGGCGAACTGAACAAGTTTGGTGAGCCAAAATCAGCACCACAACTGACACTGGCAATTCAACGTGCGGCACTTGAGCGCGGCTTGATGGTAGAAAAAGGCGGCCGTGATGGTTCCGTGATTCGTTTCTTGCCACCAGTCATCATCTCGTTTGAACAGCTCGATTTCGCGTTACGCGTGCTTGAAGAGGCGATTCTTGCTGCAGGCGGCGGCAAAAAAGATCCTGAGCAAGTTAATCAAGAGTGGAAAAAACACTTTATTCACACTGGCCACATGGGCAGCCAAGAGTTCTCACAAGTGATGAACCATACGACCGCTGCGATGAAAGCCGTGTTTGAAGAGGTGAAAGCACCCTATTCAGGCCTTGATCCTAAAGTGCTGGAAGAAGCGATTTACGCGGTGGATCTGGATAACAAAAATGCGTCACTAAAAGAAGTTATCTCTGAAACCGCAGAGTTGATCGCGAAGAACTCCATCATGGTTCAACACCCTGACTGTATTGCGCATTTGCACACGCCACCCTTAATGCCTTCCGTTGTTGCTGAAGCCATTATTGCGTCATTGAACCAATCCATGGACTCATGGGATCAATCTTCTGCAGCAACCTTTGTTGAGCAGAAAGTGGTGGATTGGATGTGTGAAAAGTATGAACTGGGCGCGCAAGCGGACGGTATTTTCACCAGCGGTGGCACGCAAAGCAACCAGATGGGCTTAATGCTGGCTCGTGACTGGATCGCCGATAAGCTCAGTGGCCATTCAATCCAGAAATTGGGTCTACCTGAGTATGCGGACAAACTGCGTATTGTGTGCTCGAAGAAATCTCACTTCACGGTACAAAAATCGGCATCTTGGATGGGCCTCGGTGAGAAAGCCATTCTTGCTGTTGACGCTCTACCTAATGGCACGATGGATGTGACTAAGCTTGAAGCTGCGGTTGAACAAGCCAAAGCTGAAGGGCTTATTCCCTTTGCCATTGTGGGTACCGCAGGCACTACCGACCATGGTGCGATTGATGATCTGGTGACGATCGCCGATGTGGCTGAGAAGCACGCACTGTGGATGCACGTGGACAGTGCCTATGGTGGCGCACTGATCCTGAGCAGTCATAAAGATCGCCTCAATGGCATCGAGCGCGCTCAATCCATCAGTGTGGATTTCCATAAGCTGTTTTTCCAAACCATTAGCTGTGGCGCATTGCTGCTCAAAGACAAGCATAACTTTAAGTATCTGCTGCACCATGCAGATTACCTAAACCGTGAGCACGATACGCTGCCAAACCTAGTCGATAAATCGATTTCGACTACTAAACGTTTTGATGCCCTAAAAGTGTTTATGACCATGCAAAACGTGGGACCTAAACAACTGGGCGCCATGTACGATCACCTGCTCGCTCAAACATTGCAGGTGGCGGAACTGGTACGTCAGCATCAAAGCTTTGAGCTTTTAGCTGAGCCATCTTTGTCTACCGTGTTATTCCGCGCGGTAAATGAACAAGCTGCTGATCTGGATGAATTGAACAAAGCCGTTCGTCTACAGGCGCTGGTACGTGGTGTCGCTGTGCTTGGCGAAACCATAGTGGATGGCAAAACGGCCTTAAAATTCACAATCTTGAACCCATGCTTGACGATGTCGGATTTCGACTCTCTACTGGCTAAAATTGAAGCTCTAGCTGCTGAGCTAGCGAACTAAAGGTAAAGGAACTATGTCTATTCTACAGATTGGTGCAGGCGGTGTTGGTTGGGTGGTGGCGCACAAAGCCGCACAAAACAACGATGTGCTGGGTGATATTACTATTGCGTCTCGCTCGATTGCGAAGTGTGAAAAAATCATTGAGTCGATTAAGGGTAAAAACAACCTTAAAGACTCTTCCAAGAAACTAGAAGCGCGTCAGGTTAACGCGGATGATATCGAATCACTGGTGAAACTGATTAATGAAGTAAAACCAGATTTAGTCATTAATGCTGGGCCACCATGGGTCAACGTCGCCATTATGGAAGCGTGTTACCAAGCGAAAGTTTCCTATTTGGACACCTCCGTTTCGGTCGATCTCTGTTCCAAAGGCCAGCAAGTACCTGAGGCGTATGACGCACAATGGGCGTTTCGCGACAAATTTAAGCAAGCCGGTATCACCGCGATTTTAAGTGCGGGTTTTGATCCGGGTGTAGTCAGCGTATTTGCGGCCTACGCAGCGAAATATCTGTTCGATGAAATCGACACCATTGACGTTTTAGACATTAACGCTGGCGATCACGGCAAGAAGTTTGCGACTAACTTTGACCCTGAAACCAACCTATTGGAAATTCAGGGTGACTCCATCTATTGGGATGCAGGGGAGTGGAAACGCGTACCTTGCCATACTCGGATGTTGGAGTTTGATTTCCCTAAATGTGGCAAATTCAAAGTGTACTCCATGTCGCATGATGAGCTGCGTTCGCTGAAAGAGTTCATTCCTGCCAAGCGCATTGAGTTCTGGATGGGTTTTGGTGATCGCTACTTGAATTATTTCAATGTGATGCGTGATATTGGCTTATTGAGCCCTGAGCCTCTGACTCTGCAAGATGGAACGGTTGTTAAGCCCCTGCAAGTATTGAAAGCGATGTTGCCCGACCCCACATCGCTTGCGCCGGGATACAAAGGTCTGACCTGCATTGGTACTTGGGTACAGGGCAAAAAAGACGGTAAAGCGCGTAGCGTTTTCATCTATAACCATGCTGATCATGAAGTGGCTTACCATGATGTGGAGCACCAGGCGATTGCCTATACAACGGGTGTGCCTGCGATTACCGCGGCATTGCAGTTTTTCCGTGGTGAATGGGCAGAGCCGGGTGTATTCAATATGGAGCAGCTTAATCCTGATCCTTTCCTAGAAACGATGCCATCGATCGGTCTAGGCTGGGATGTGATGGAACTGGAGCCCGGACAGCCAGATATTCAAGTGGTGAAATAATGCACACTGAGAGTGAAAACCTCAGTGATTAACTCTATACCCTTCCTACTTGAAGCTGCAGCGGTGTTGGCTACGTTCGTTCACCCCAATCACATAGTGTATCTATGCTCATGGGGATGAAATCACTTGCCGCTTACCTGTAACTCCAAGTAGTTTGGGTATAAACAGCTATAACCGAAAGGTTATGGCTGTTTTTCCATTCTTGTTATCGAGATATTTGCCATCACAAGCATGAATGGAAACATTGCAGGATATAGGAACAAACATGCTAAAAGACGAATTGAGAACCCCATACTTCATGATTGATGAAGCAAAACTCATCGCTAACCTAGAAATTGCTAAGCACCTGAAGGAGATTTCGGGTGTGAAGATGGTGTTGGCACTGAAGTGTTTCTCAACTTGGGGTGTTTTTGACATCATCAAACCCTATCTGGATGGCACAACCAGTTCGGGTCCGTTTGAAGTAAAACTAGGCTATGAAACTTTCGGTGGTGAAACTCATGCTTACTCAGTAGGTTACAGTGAAGAGGATGTAAAAGAAGTCATTGATATTTGTGACAAAATGATCTTCAACTCACAATCGCAACTGGCCGCTTATCGCCATCTTGTGGAAGGCAAAGCATCGCTAGGTTTGCGTATCAACCCCGGCGTCAGCTATGCAGGTCAAGACCTTGCTAATCCCGCGCGTCAGTTTTCGCGTTTAGGGGTACAGGCCGATCATATCGATGAAAGTGTCTTCGATTCGATTAATGGCGTGATGTTCCATATGAACTGTGAAAATAAAGACGTTGATGCCTTTATTGGCTTACTGGATGCCATTTCCGAACGTTTTGGTCGTTATCTCGATAAATTAGACTGGGTGAGTTTAGGTGGGGGCGTCTTCTTTACTTGGCCAGGTTACGATGTTGAGAAATTGGGCGCAGCACTGAAAGCGTTTGCTGAGCGTCACGCTGTTCAGCTCTATCTTGAACCGGGTGAGGCGATCATTACCAAAACCACGGATCTTGTGGTGACAGTGGTAGACATTGTGGAAAACGGGATGAAAACCGCGATTGTCGATTCCGCAACGGAAGCGCACCGCTTAGATACGCTGATCTATAAAGAGCCTGCATCGGTGTTGGAAGCCAGTGACAAGGGACAGCACGAATATGTTATTGGCTCTTGTTCTTGCTTAGCGGGCGATCAGTTCTGTGTGGCTAAGTTTGATGAGCCGCTTCAGGTCGGGCAGAAACTGCATATCCTGGACAGCGCGGGTTACACCATGGTTAAACTCAATTGGTTCAATGGCCTGAAAATGCCGTCGGTTTATTGTGAGCGCAAAAATGGTCAAATCCAGAAGATCAACCAGTTTGGCTATGAGGATTTCAAACGCACCTTATCTTTATGGTCAATTGAGTAGCGAGTACATATTTTGTCTGGACTCGAAGCGGTGAGGTTAAGCGATTAGGATTACTCACCCTTGATGACGATAGCCAATAAAAAACAACAAAAAAGCCGTGAGTAATCACGGCTTTTTGATGTGTGAAGATAGTGATTACATAGGAAGTGTCGTAAAAATCGTCCACTCTTTGACCACTTCACCTTTGTAGCCAACAACTGTTGCAGTAACACGACGGTTACGAGCGTGGCTCACATCATCGGTACCTTCTACTTCCAAAACGCTATCCCCGTATCCGACAATGTTCACGCGCTCTGGCGCTACGCCATAACGCAGTAATTGGTCACGAACCGCTTCTGAACGCTGCTTAGAGAGGGCAAGGTTATGTTCCGCGCTGCCTACTTTGCTCGCGTAGCCTTGTAACTCAATAGATGTTGAAGGATAGGTTTGCAAAAACTCAGCCATTTGACGGATTTGCGTTAAAAACGCAGGCTCAATCGAGCTCGAGTCATTAGCAAACAGAATATGTAATTGCTGCATCTGTGATGATTTGACAAAGGTGCCACAGCCATCATTATCGATTTCAGAGCCCTTAGGTGTATCAGGGCAAAGATCGCGAGCATTGATAACACCGTCTCTATCGTCATCTTGCAGATCCGCAATCTGATTCGCGAGTGGAGTTGGACGATAGTCGTACTCATCACCTTCGTGCTTTGTATATTGACCTTGATTTGCCAATGCCGACGTGGTTACAGTGCAAAGAAATAGTGGCAGAGCCCATGATTTGATTGACATATTAGTACTCCACCTTAGCTGTCCATTCCTGCGGGATATCGACTCTTAAGGCATCTAACAAGTTACCAGATGCATTCATGACACGATATTTTGCATATTGTTCAGCATATCGTGCATCGAGGTAGTCCTTGCGTGCCTCGAAAAGCTCATTCTCAGTGTTGAGGAGATCGAGCAATGTACGCTGGCCGATTTGATACTGTTTACGATACGAAACAACCGTTTTGGATGCAGAATCAACGTGATCTGCCAAAAACTGTTTCTGTTGCAGAGTGAGATCCAAGGCACTCCAAGATAAGCGAAGCCCTTCCTCAACGGTACGGAAGGTTTTTTCACGCAGATCCTTGGAACGATTGAGTTGATAAGCCGCACTTTCTGTACGATCACTGTCACTGCCGCCATTGTAGAGATTGTAACGCAAACGGAGCATCGCACTGAGCTCATCACTGCTGCCCTCAATACCGCCTGCATCATTACGCCAGCTTTGAGCCGCTTCGAAAGAGAGTGTGGGGTAATTTGGCGCTTTAGACTGCTTATACTGGAAGCGTGCTGCATCCACATCCGCTTGAGCAACCTTAATCACTGGATGATTTTCTTGCGCCATATTTAAAGCATTTTCTAATGTCGGCGGTATCGCATTTTGATCGGCACGAGGAAACTCTAAGCTCACAGGTTCTTGACCCACTAAACGGCGAAACTGAGTGTAGATGTCAAAAAGATTGTTTTGTGCAGCCACCAAGTTGCTGTGCGCTTTTGCTAAACGAGCCTCAACTTGAGTCACATCGGCCGTAGAG
Organism: Vibrio cholerae ATCC 14035; assembly: GCF_000621645.1. Taxonomy (GTDB): domain Bacteria; phylum Pseudomonadota; class Gammaproteobacteria; order Enterobacterales; family Vibrionaceae; genus Vibrio; species Vibrio cholerae. Next base: position 196,215 of record NZ_JHXR01000009.1, read on the forward strand.
CCAATCCCTGAATCGGCGCGCTTTTTAATATCGCGGTAGATATCTTTATGAATAGCCAGATTGTTTTCTGACAGCGTTAGAATTTCAGAAGCTTTGGTTGCGTCCAGATAAATCTTGGCGACTTCCAGAGCCATGTTAGAGGCATCGGCTAATAACTGATAGCGATCCGCCTCAGCTTCCGCTGCCGTTCTATCCATATCATTCAGTGTGGCAGACCCATCCCAAATCAATTGAGTGAGGGTAAGGGTAGCATCTTTACGAGTTAAATCTGTGTTTCTATTACCACTAGATTCTGCAGGATTAATTGCCTCATAACCGATACCTGCATCAAGATCGATTTTCGGTAAGTAAGCGCCTGACGATGCCTCTGCATCATATTCACGACTTTTAAATTGATTAAATGCGCTTTTTAGCTCCGGGTTGGATGCCAACGTGATGGATACAGCTTGCTCCAACGTTTGCGCAGAAACCGGATTGCTCAATGCGATAGCGAGCGCAATCGCCTTTAATGGTAATCCTTTCAAAACGTTCTCCCCAGTGTGGGCCATTACTCAATGAATGACCTTTAGTCTAATCCAGATTCATTATCATTTATAAGACATATAGGATATTTGACGTCAACAATATGACGCACGCGAGAAGCGTATCACATATTTACTTAAATAAACCCCTGTGAACCAGTCATAACGATGTAAACTAAAAGTATTAAATCATTTCAGTTGTGGATGATTTTGGAATAAAGTTAACACTTCCAAAGTGTTGTGATGTGACTTTAGTTCAAGATTTATGTTGTTGCTAGATGAGACAGCATAAGCGGTACGTCTGTGATGTAAAGATTTAAACATGTTTTTAACTAAAGTTAGCGTTTATCTGAACTGATTTTGTGGCGAAGGAAGAGTGTCAATTATCAATACACTCAAAAGTATTAGGGTCTGAGGCTTTATATGGGAATTCATGCTTTGTTGTCTTTAACAAATCTAGCAGCAAATCAGCTGCTCGTGATTGATAAAAACGGAAATATCGCGATCATCAACGCAGGAGAGGCGGTTCCTGAAGGTGCGATTATCCTCGACCCGAATAGTAACAATTTGATGCCTGAGCAGGAGCCACTGCCCGTAGCACAACTGGTGGATGCTGAGGGTAACGTCCAGCCGATCACCGACGATATAGAGCAGATTTTAGCCGCATTAGAAGAAGGCGCAGACCCGACTGCACTAGATGATCTCGCCCCAGCAGCAGGTGGCCTTCAAGGGTCATCCATCACGGGTAGCGCCTCCATTGAGCGTGATGGTGCTGAAACCATCGCGTCAACACAATTTGATACATCCGGCTTCGAAGCCATTGGCCTATCAAGAACGCAAAGCTTGAGTTTGCTGAACCTACTGCAAGCTCCTACGGCTCCAATTACCCCTATTCCACCAGTTGATCCAGAAGAGCCTGCCTCTCCCATTGTAATTAGCAGTATTACAGGCGATAACGCAGCCGAAGGTAGCAACAATACCTTTTCCGTGAGCCTATCAGGTACTACTGCCGCGGAAACTACAATTGTGCTGACACTGGCTGGTGACACTGCGACCAAAGGTGTCGATTTCAATGGTACGTCAGTTATTGTCGTTATTAATGGTGTGAGCCAGACAGTGCCAGTTAATGAAGATGGCACCTTCCAAGTAACAGTGCCGACCAATACAAACAGCTTTAGCGTTCAAGTCTCTACCATTGATGACAATATCTACGAAGGAAATGAGACCTTCACCCTAAGTGGTGCGGGCACAAATAGCATAGTCACAGGTACAGCGACCATCACTGATGATGGCAGCAACGGCGGCACAGACGACAGCCCAGTAGTAAATGGCATCAGCAGCCCAACCGTATCAGAAGGGGAAAGCGCAACGTTTGACGTTAGCCTGAGCAACGCCAGCACAACAGCGACCACCGTCACTTTGACATTGGCGGGTGGCAGCGCGACTGCAGGCACAGACTTCACCAGTAGCGAAGTGACCATCACTTATCAAGATGGCACCACACAAACCGTGGCCGTCAATGGCGATGGTTCTTTCGAAGTGGCGATCCCAGCGGGTGACACCACGTTCAGTATCTCGGTTCAAACCACCGACGATAACGTATATGAAGGGAGCGAAAGCTTCACACTGAGCGGAAAGACCGCGACTCAAGGGACGGCGATTACCACGACCGGAACCATCGTCGACAACGACGAGGTACCGACCATCAAGTCGATCGGCACCGGCGATGTGACCGCGACCGAAGGCGACGCGCTGATCTTCACGGTGAAACTGAGCAATGTCAGCAGCACCAGCACGTCCTTCGACTTCCTGCTGCAAGATGGCACCGCCACGTCCGACGACTACGGTGCGGCCAGCTTCAGCAACGGTGTGACCTACGACGCCAGCACCGGCAAGATCACCGTGCCGACTGGCGTGACCAGCTTCACCGTCAACGTACCTACTACCAACGACAGCATCGAGGAAGCCGACGAAACCGTCAAGCTGACCATCGGTGGCAAAGAGGCGATCGGCACCATCGTCGATAACGACAACGCGCCGGTCATCGACGACGCGACCGTGAATAACTTGTCAGAGAGCATCGCGAACGGCACCGAAGTGTACGACGTACATGAAGCGCGCACCGGCAACGACACCGACCTCGATGGTGAAGCACTGCAATACACCTTCGTGCACAGCAACAACACCCGTAGCACTACTAGTGAAGACGGTGCGTTCAGCATCGATCCAGGCACCGGTAAGATCACCGTGCTGGATACCACGAAGTTGGATTACGAGAGTGCCACGTCAATCGTCCTGAAAGTCGAAACGACTGACGGCGTGAACAAAGACACTGCAGACATCACACTCAACCTGACTAACGTCAACGACAGTGACACGGTCTTCACCAAAGAGAGTGAGACGTTCAACTATGCGGAAGGCACGGCGGCGGGTGTAACGCTGGGCAAAGTCACAGCGACCGACGCCGATGGCGACAGCATCAGTTACAGCATCGCGCAAGAGCACAACGTGTACGCGGCGGATGATGTGAATAAAGAGCGTCCGTTCTACCAGGTGGATGCGAACGGCAATGTGAGTCTGACCGAGGCGGGTGAGAAAGCGTTCACCAACGACTACGAGTCTGGCCGAAACACGCACACCATCACGGTGACGGCGACGGGCACAGACGGTTCGGGCGCGGACACCACAGACACCATCGAGGTGACGCTGAACGAAACCAACATCGATGACAACGCACCGAAGTTTGAAGGCACCACCGACGGTGAGTACAGCTTCAGCTACGACGAAAACAGCGCGGCGGACACCGTACTGGGCACGGTCAAGGCCACCGATGCGGATAAAGAGACGGTGACCTACAGCATCAAGTCAGGCAACGACAACGGCTGGTTTGCGATTGATGCGACCACGGGCGTGATCACCCTGACTGCGAAAGGTGCAGAGGCGGCGGCGAACGACTTTGAGGCGCTGGCCAACGTGCACAGCTTGGTGGTGACTGCGACCGAAGACGCAGGTCTGGGGGGCGTGAAGACCACCGACATCACAGTCAAGCTCAACGAGCAGAACATTGATGAAGAGCTTAGTATTTCAGGGTTGAATGGAGCTAATGCTGAGTTAACTATCCATGAATCTAATCTTTCAGGTGGTTCGTCGCCAGATCACTCTGCTCTTAGCAAAGTTGGGAGTTTCAGTTTTACTTCTATTGACGGCTTAGCGTCTTTAGTAATCGCGGGTCATAGTTTTAATGTGGCAGAACTTCTTGCGTTGAATTCATCTGAAGCAACAATTTCAACGCCTTATGGTGAACTCACCTTGACGGGGTTCAGTGGTGATCTCACTGGTGGAACAGTTCAATACGAATATACGTTGAACGAAAATGTGGATAACGATTCAGCCACCAATGCAAATGACACGGACTATACCGATCATATCTCTGTGACTGTGATTGATGTGGATGGCAGCCAGATCACAGATAGCTTAGACGTTAAAATTGTTGATGATGCTTCTACGGCTCTTGATGACCGTGGTGAAGTGGACATTGTTGTTGACAGTTTCACGGTCTCTGGTGTGGTTGCTAACTGGACATCATGGAGTAATGGTACCAACGTAACCACGTTTGATGGAACTAATGCACCAAATGGTGGTGGCTTAGATAATGACAGTGGCAAAGACCAAATCCGTTGGGGTCAACCCGCTAGCTCATACAGCTCTGGCTACGGATTTATCGATAATGATAGTGCGCTAAACGGTGAGTTTGCCTTAAACCAAGATATTATTTTGGGTACTTTTACTCATTACAATTATCCCGTTTATTCAGGTGGTGCGATTACCAGTGCCAGTATGGATGTTGCGTTCTCAGTGACAGATGCCCACGGCGTACTTACACCTGTAACGTTGAAACTGAATTTTGATCACAATGAAACGCCAAATACCAATAATCCAGAAGCCTCAAAAGACATCATTAAAGTTGGTAATACCAATGTGACTTTTGAGAATGCAGGGGCTCTCTATACCTTGCAAGTGATTGGCTTTAGGATTCCTGGCACCAATCAAATTGTGACGGAAATTAGAACGGGTGAAAACGCAACTAACAGCTATGAATTGGTTGTACGTGTTGGACCTGGTGAGGGGTATGAATTGCCATCCACATCAGGCAACGTATTATCCAATGATGTTTCTGGGGCAGATGTCGATATGACGGTTGTCGGAGCAGCCTCTGGTAATCACGTGAGTTCCGGTGTCTCAGGCAGCGTTGGATCTATGATTGCGGGCCTGTATGGCAATTTGATCCTGCTCGCTGATGGTAGCTACACATACCAAGTGACAGCGAATGCATCTTCGATTCCTAATGATGCAATCGAGATTTTCACTTACACCATGAAAGATGGTGATGGTGATACCTCAACTGCGTTACTTTCTATCAATGTGAACCGAGTTACGATGGCGGATTTCAATGCTAACCAAGATCACAAGGTTGGTTTGGAAGACACCGTGGTGGCCGGTAATGTGTTAGACAATGATGGAAGCAAAAATACCTCAGTGGATCATTTCACGGTAGGTAATGATGCCACTTCTCACGTGGTGGGTAGCCCTGTTAGCTTAGAGCAAGGTGAGCTGACGCTTAATTCGGATGGCAGTTACACATTTAAGCCAGCAGATAACTGGAATGGTGAAGTTCCGGTTATTACCTACACAACCCACACTGGAAAAACGAGCACACTCGCCATCACCATCACCCCTGTTGATGATGCGACGGTTACTCAACCTGATCATAAGTCGATTGCAGAAGATACTATTGCGACGGGTAATGTGCTGGCCAACGATTGCGATATAGACAGCGCTCTCTCAGTCACCAGCTTCCATGTTGAGGGAGTCAATGGTGTTTATACCGCTGGTAATACGATGTATCAGCTGGCTGAAGGTACTTTAGTGCTTAAGGCAAATGGTGATTATACCTTTGATCCAAAAGATAACTGGAGTGGCTCACTACCAGAAATTACCTATACCACCAATACCGGAGCAACTGGAACTCTGAACATTCATGTTGAGGCGGTGGCTGATGTGCCGAACCTGACTATCAATGGCTATACCTCTGTTGCTGCAATCAATTTCGAGGATGCGAGATTGAATGGCAGTTGGGATGGCGTGGTTGCTAATCAGATTAAAGGTCTGAACACGATTGGAACGTGGCATACCAGCAATAATAGCGGTAAAGTTGAAATCGGTTACGAAAATATCTATGTCTCCGGTGGTTCTTCAACAAATAAAGTCATGGAAATTGAGTTCAATAACGGTGACAAGACGCTGTATACCGATATTCATGCTCAAGCGGGTCGTTTTTATGAGCTAGATTTTGATATTGCAGCTCGTGCTGGTTCTGTGAACAGTTCAGGTTTAACCATTAAGCTTGTTCCTCTGAATGCTTACGGTGTTCCTATCCTTGCCGAGGCGATCACTCTTTATGATTTCAATCCAACCAATGCGAACTGGTTGAGAGATCAAAAAGTTACGCTCCCTATTGATCAAACTGGGGAATATCGTCTGTTGTTTGAAAGCGATGATGCTAATAGCTATGGGGCGATTTTAGATAATTTGGCGTTTAAAGTTGTTGATAATATGGGCTACCGCGGAGATTTCATTAAACTGAGTGAAATTTCCACTTCACTGAATGATACCGATACCTCTGAAACCTTGAGTCTTAAATTAAAAGGAATGCCAGAAGGGTCGATCTTGAAAGACGATAAAGGTCATGAAGTTACAGTGGGTTCAAACGGTGAGGTAGATATTACAGGATGGGATTACAGCAGCTTACAAATTAAAACGCCGAACCATGGTAATTTCAATATTACTGTTGAAGCTACGGCGACTGAAAGCAGTAACCAAGATAGTGCAACGACGAGTGCGACAATTCCGGTCACGGTATTACATCCTAATGAGTATTTGGGACGTGGCGGTGTTGACTCTTTCTTGTTGACCAAAAGCAATGGCGATAATGCTAACTTAAATATTGCTCTCAATGCTTATTATGAAGGCACCACAGCGGTCGCACCTGTGACGCAACAAGTAGCAGTAACGATTGATACGGACTTGGTGATTCATTCAGGAAATAGTAACGATTATATCGATTTAGGTATTAGTCGCGCGGATAATACGGTTTATACCGGTAGCTCAATTCCTAACTTTAATAATTCCACGCCGTCACAATCTACACTGGCGGATAGCGCGTTTATGAAAAATGACGTGATTACTGATCATGATGGTGTGTTATTACAATCGGTACAAAGCCAAATTCAGCCGATCACTGATACGGTGAATTTAGGTAGTGGTAACGATACAGTTTATGGCGGAGGTGGAAACCTTGCCGCTTATGGCGGAGCGGGTAATGACACTCTGATTGGCGGTGATGGCAACGATGCACTCAGAGGTGGTGCGGATAATGACTATCTTTCAGGAGGTCGTGGTAATGACGTTTTACGTGGTGATTCAGGCAATGACGTTCTTATTGGTGGTCTTGGCCATGATATTTTAACCGGTGGCTCAGGAGAAGATCTCTTCAAATGGGTTGATGGAGATCTGGATGGAAGTACAGATCGAATTACTGATTTCCATTTATCTGAGAAGGATAAGATTGATTTAAGTGATTTGTTCGATAATCCATCAGAGCAAGAGGTGACGGCACTATTGGATAGCATTAAATCAACGGTGCAGGGTGATGATCATTCATCGTCATTCAAAGTAGAGAAAAATGATGGTTCTTCGGTGACAATTCAATTAGATGGCGTGTCGTCCGTTGAACTTATTAACAACCTAGCATCTATAATTCAGATTAAAGAAGACTAGCACTTGCCTTTAATAAAAATCCCGCTAACTGGCGGGATTTTTGTCTCTGGAGAGAATGAAGTCTACTTCCTGTTAGTTGGCACGATTAGCCATCAATATGCTGATGTGTTTAGAGAAACAGATAAGGGAAAAGCTGTTTTCTTTCTTGTGCAGAAAGGCTGCTGACTCTTGCAATATTGGTCTCTGGGATGGCTTCTGGATTTGGATAGTGTTTCAGCACTTTTTCCATGCTCTCTTCGCGGATCAGGTGAAAGATCGGGTAGGGTGAGCGGTTGGTGAGGTTCTCATCATCCTCTGGATCTGTGCCTGCAAAGCAGTAATCAGGATGAAACGTCGCGACTTGAAACACACCTTCCCAGTCTTGTTGGCGAATTAATGCTTCCACCCAGTCGATGTAAAAATTGTAATCAACAAAATCGTGCAGCAGGTTTGGGACAACAACGAGCGTGGTTTCAAGCTCTTGCGGCTCTTTCGTATCAAGTTCAAGCAACTGATCGTAAATATGTTGCAGCAGTGCTTCTTCATCACGGGCTTCACTGACATAGATTTTAATTTGCTGATTACGCTGTGGTTTTGCGGCAAATGGGCATAAGTTTAAGCCGATCACGACCTGATTAAGCCAATGATCGACTTCTTGAATAATGGTTTCCGTTGACATGTTGAGCTCAGATTCTTCGTTTTACATTTATCATTTGGCGCTGAGCATAGCACAACTTAGGCCGAAGGGCTGGCCAAAGCCTGACTGCCCTGTGGCGTTTGTTTATTTTGTCGGCTTAAGCGCCAACCAAGGATAAACAAGATGAAGTAAAGCCCCAACCCGCCGAGTGTGACCATTTCCCAACCACCGTGTTGCCAACAGTACAGCAGGTAAAAACCGCCTAAACTACCGCCAATATAATAGTGAACCAAGTAAAGTGCAGTCGCGGTGGCTTTGGCTTGTGTGGCTTTTTGACTGACCCAAGCGTAAGCCAAAGTATGGGTGAAAAAGGCGCCGAAGCTAATCAAAATCAAGCCGACCAGCATGGCGGGTATCGCTTCAATCAACGCAATCAACATGCCTGCCATACTGATGAGTGCGCCAAGCATCATGCCGGGAATCGCCGAGAAACGCCGGTTCCAGTTGGCGGTGAGCTTTGAGCTCAGTGTTCCAGCTAAATAACAGACGAAAATCAGTGAAGCAATACCTATGGGCAGTGAGTAGGGTTCGGCGACTAAACGAAATCCCATCACGGAATAGAGGTTAACAAACAGTGCGAAGTTAACACCGCCAATCAACATAGCTAGCCAGAGTGTGCGGTTTTGCAGATGTTTGACTAACGCACGATTGTGATGGAAAAACAGCCCACGTTGCGGTTTAAAATGCTGTTGAATGGGCAGCAAATACGCGACCAAAAGCGCGCCGAGCAGAGTAAAAATGGCCATCGCAACGACCGCATGTTGCCAGCCAAGGGCATCGGTGAGTAACCCTCCAGCAATGCGGCCGGTAATACCGCCCAATGAGTTTGCCGCGATATAGCCACCAATCGCCTTACCAAACGCTTGCGGAGAAAGCTCTTCCACCATGTACGCCACCGCAACCGAAGCAAAAGCCGCTAAAGCCACGCCCATTAAAGCTCGGGTGAGTACCAAAAACCAAAATTGCTCAGCATAAAGCATGGCTAAGCCAATCACAGGCATAGCAAATAAGCCGGTCAGCATCACTAAGCGTCGCCCAACGGCTTCCGAAGTGACCGCCCAAGGCACGAGGCAAAGTGATAAAGCTAAGGTGGAAGCTGCAAACAACCAGTTAATTTGGGTTTCCGAAACCGCAAAGTGATTCGCCAAATAAGGTAGCATGGGTTGGAAAAGATAAAGATTGCAGAAAACTAAAAATGAACCGAAAGCGAGGGCAAAGGTCACTTTTAAATATTGAGGAGAATGCAGTTCAATCATACAGCGGATCCAAGGTGCGAAAAGGCGGTGATGTGATCACGATAGCAGTGGAATCTCGATTAATGAAATATATTAAAAATATGGTTGTGATATACAGGATATATAATGGAAGTTCGACAACTGCGTCACTTTGTGACTGTGGCTGAATGGGAAAGTTTTACCTTAGCCGCGCAGCAACTACATATTGCGCAGCCTGCACTGAGTATTTCGATTAAAAAATTTGAGCAGCAGCTCGGTGTTACTCTGTTTAAAAGGGATGAAAGAAAAGTTGCGCTGACCCATGAAGGTGCAGTGTTGCTTGAACATGCCAAGCGCATTTTGCAACAAGTCAATGATGCCCAATTGGCGGTTGATGAGCTCAAAGGTGTTGTGAAAGGCGAGGTGCGTCTTGGCGCGCCAAGCATGATGGGCTCTTACTTTTTCCCGCAAATCATTATGGCGTTTAAAAGCCACTTTCCGAATCTGAAAATGACGGTGATTGAAGCGGGTACTCAATCGATCCGTACAATGCTGCTCTCAGGCGAGTTGGATATTGGGGTGATTTTGAATCACGATCTGCCGGACGATTTGGCTGCAGATCCGCTGCTCTCTTCGCAAATGGTTGCTGTAGTCGGCAAAAATCATGAACTAGCTGAACGTCGGCATCTTACTTTTGCCGAGTTTTTTGAGCATGAACTGGTAATGTTTAAACCCGGCTATTTTCACCGAGATTTTATCGATAAAGTGTGCCGAGAACATAAGTTTACTGCAGATTTTTCTTTTGAAACCAATTTGTTACCTATGATTTTAAGCATAGTGAAACATGAATATGCGATTACCGCGCTGCTGGAGTTGGTGTCCAGCAATGAACCGGAAGTGAAGGCGATTCCGTTTGAACCGCCGGTGTGGCTTGATCTTGCATTGGCTTGGCGTAAAGAAGGTTATCTGTCCAATGCCGACCGTACTTTCATCGAGTTTGTGAAAAAGTACGTTTAGCGCCAGAAGAGCATTCATCTTTGCTGCTATTAATCTTTACTGCTGTAGATACGTTCAAAATTGGTGTGGTTCCAGCCGATCATCAAACGATCACCAATTTTTAGTACTGGTACACTGCGAGCGCCGAGAGCATCAAGCTCTTTGCGGCCGCGTTCCATTTTCGCATTGCATAAGCGGTACTTAATGCCTTTTGAGTCCAGATAACGTTGGGCGTCTTTGCAGTGTGGGCATTTATCTTTTATGTACAAAACCACGCGTTTCATTGGAGTCTCTCATGTATCAAAAGGGCGCAAAGTGTATCGAGTGTCGGCTTGAGATGCAAATATCCTCTTCCTACTTGAAGCGATCATGCTTATTGGTGTAGGTGATTCTTAAGTGGAAATTGAGTAAACTTGCCGACCTTTTTTGTAACCCGAACTGAGCACGCGAAATGAGTATGCACCCTGCACTGAAGTACATTCAGGGATATCCCCAACACATTGTTGAACAAGTTGCTCAACTGATCGCAAACGACAAGCTGATACCTTGGTTTGAGCAGCGATATCCTGAGCGGCACGATATCCAGAGTGAAAAAGCGCTGTTTGACTTCACCATGGCTTTAAAAAACCAATATATGAAGAAAACGGCTCCGCTCAGTAAAGTGGTGTATGACGGAAAAATTCATCTTATTAATAATGCGCTGGGGCTACACAGTTACGTTTCACGGGTGCATGGCAATAAACTGAAAGCAAAAAATGAAATCCGTATTGCCAATGTGTTTAAACAAGCACCTGAACCGCTACTGCGCATGTTGGTAGTGCATGAACTGGCGCATTTAAAAGAGAAAGAACACAACAAAGCGTTTTATCAGCTCTGTTGCCATATGGAACCGAATTATCATCAGCTTGAACTGGATGCACGGTTATACATGATGGTGCTAGAGCTCAAGGCAGGCAAAGCATGAACACTCCACTTAAGCCAAAACATGGGCAAAAAACAAATCAAAAACCGAAAGCCAATAAGCCAGTTGTGAAAAAGCAGCAAACTAAGCAGCCGCCAACCCACAAAGTACAAGGTGAGGAAGTCGCTGCCGTTAAATCTGGGTTACATCCACGCAATCGTCATCGCGGGCAGTATGATTTTCCGGCACTGATTAAGGTCGTGCCAGAGTTGCAATCCCATGTTATGAAAAATCCTAAAGGGCAATGGACGATTAATTTTGCCGATCCGATCGCGGTCAAGTTACTCAATAAAGCGCTTTTGGCTCTGCATTACGGTGTCACCTATTGGGATATTCCAGAGGGCTTCTTATGCCCGCCCATTCCGGGTCGTGCGGATTACATTCATCGCGTGGCCGATCTGCTGCTTAAGGAGAATCCAAAATTAAACCCTTCGCAAGTCACAGCACTGGATATTGGCGTGGGCGCAAATTGTATCTATCCGATTGTTGGAGTGACGGAATACGGATGGTCATGGGTTGGCAGTGATGTCGATCCTGTCTCAATACAACAAGCGAGTTTGATTGTTCAAAGCAACTCGAAGCTGCAAGGCCATATTGAATTTCGCCTGCAAAAGAACAGCCAACATATTTTTAACGGCATTATTGGGGCGAATGAGCGTTATACGCTGACGACTTGCAACCCGCCTTTTCATGCATCCTTAGCTGACGCTCAGCAAGGAACCCAGCGAAAGTTGACCAACTTACAGGCAAATCAGCGCAAGAAAGGCCGCTTAGCAACGCCAACGTTAAGCCACTCAAGGTTAAATTTTGGTGGTCAGAAAGCCGAGTTATGGTGTCCAGGAGGAGAAGCGGCTTTCATTGTCATCCCTAAACCACCGCTTTTAGCGGTGGTAATTGTCCCTAGGGGCTTTTGCCCGAAAATGCGCCCATGTTAGAAGACAAACTCTTATTCACCATAAGTAAGAGGATTCAAATAACATGGGCGACTACAGAAGTTCATCACACGTCTATTGGCGTTGCAAATATCATATCGTTTGGACACCAAAATTTCGTTTTAAGATCTTAAAAGGTAATGTTGCCAAAGAGCTAAATCGTTCGATCTACATTCTTTGTAATATGAAAGATTGTGAAGTTTTGGAACTCAATGTTCAGCCAGGTCATGTCCACTTAGTTGCGATAATTCCGCCCAAAGTATCGATTTCG
>NZ_JHXR01000010.1:0-26472 GCF_000621645.1 Vibrio cholerae ATCC 14035
ACTATCATATTTCAGCGAAAAAAAAGAGCCGTTAAAAACGGCTCTTAATCATTCGATTTTTCCGATTAATTTAAGGCTTACTCACGCCCGTAGACGTTGTTCTCTTGCTCTTGAACTCGGATAAATGTTGTACGCTTAGTTAGCTCGCGAAGCTCAGCCGCGCCTACGTATGTACAGGTTGAGCGCACGCCGCCGAGGATGTCTTGAATGGTGCCGTGAACGCTGCCACGGTATGGCAATAGTACGGTTTTTCCTTCGGCTGCACGGTAACCTGCTACACCGCCAGAATGCTTGTCCATCGCGCTCTTCGATGACATGCCGTAAAATTTCATGAAGGTTTCACCATCTTTTACGATGAGTTCACCGCCTGCTTCTTCATGACCTGCCAGCATACCGCCAAGCATCACGAAATCCGCGCCGCCGCCGAAGGCTTTCGCGACATCTCCCGGACACGTACAGCCGCCGTCACCGATGATGCGACCACCAAGACCGTGCGCAGCATCCGCACATTCGATAATCGCGGACAGTTGTGGGTAACCGACACCGGTTTTTACGCGTGTCGTACACACAGAGCCTGGGCCAATGCCTACTTTAACAATGTCGGCACCCGCGAGGATAAGCTCTTCTACCATATCGCCTGTTACGACGTTACCCGCAGAAATCACTTTGTCAGGAAATGCAGCGCGCACTCTTTGCACGTACTCGACAAGGTGCTCAGAATAGCCGTTCGCGATATCGATACAGATGAAGATCAGTTCATCAGACAGTGCCATCACATCTTTGGTTTTTTGGAAATCTGCTTCCGATGTGCCGGTTGAAACCATAACATTGTTCAGCGTCGCTTTGTCGGCACTTTTCACAAACTCAGCCCAATCAGCCACAGTGTAATGTTTGTGTACTGCGGTCATCACACCATGCTCAGCCAAGGCTTTAGCCATGGCAAAACTGCCTACCGAGTCCATATTGGCGGCAATCACAGGTACGCCTGACCATTGACGACCACTATGTTTGAAAGTAAACTCGCGGGTTAAATTTACTTGAGAACGGCTTTTCAGGGTTGAACGTTTCGGGCGAAACAGGACATCTTTAAAACCTAACTTAAGTTCTTGTTCGATACGCATTGTGTAATTCCTTGATTAATTGACCATTTGTGTCTCTTAGCAGAGTGCGTAGTACCTTCGTTGGCAGACGTCAGTACATTTCGGACACAAAAAAACCGGAGCGTTGGCAGACGCTCCGGTTTTCAGCATTATAGGCCGCGTTTTTTTTCTCTCAAGACTGATATTTGACTTTTTTTTGTGTTACCCTGCCGAAGTTTTCATACCTAGACAATCCCCTCTGTAACACTCAACTCTTAAATTGCTTACCAAACAGTACGTTAGTTCTATTTTGTCAAATTACCGACATATCGCTTTTTACTGAACAATCGATTGCCCTCGCTTTAAATTGCCATAAATTAGACTTTGATCACCTTTTTGTAGGGCAAAATTCCAGCAACTCACAAGCTCCGTTTTCGAAGTCGATCAAGCTCACATCACGTATAAATAATTCACCACGCTTATCCATTCGGCGCATTTATTGCTTAACTTTAAATCTATTCTTGCATTCGGCATCCAAACTACTTGGATTTGTAGATGCGCAGTCAATGAGTGAATCTTCATGACAATCTTCATGACATAGACAGGCTATGTGATTGGGGTAAACGAAGGTAACAGACACCGCTGCAGCTTCAAGTAGGAGGAAATATTAATCCTTTCAGGGAATGAAACAGGTGGGCTATGGTACGTTTTTGCGGCTGGTTAATGGTTTTTTGTTGCTTTGCACTTCCTGCTTATGCGGGAAATAGCCCTTATTCCTTTTCGTTAAGCACAGGCTTTAGCCGTATCGATAGCCCTTCCAGTAGTGATGAAGCTTGGGTTACTCAGTTTGGGTATAACTACCAGTTTTCGCCGTTTATCGGCTTAGATCTCGGCTATTCAGGCATGATCGGCAACGGAGCCGAAATGTTAAACACGCAAAAACAGAAGATTGATGTCAAAGTTGAAGGTTTTTATTTTGGCGCTTTTTTCGAACAGCCTATCAATAACCTGACGATTCTTTACGCTCGCGGCGGGCTATCACAATTCAAAGTGAAAGAGCGCTATGAATTGGGTGCGATTGGCGATAACCGTCAATTTTCAGGAACCAATCCGTATATCGGCATCGGTACGAAAGTGCAATCGAGCATCGACAAAAGTTTGGCGCTGACTATGGAGCTCAGTTACTACCCCTTAGAGCAAGATTATTCGAGTCTTTCCTTCACCGTAGGCGGGCAATATCGTTTTTAAGCGACACTTAGACAGCATTTTTTGATAGGCTAAGGCCACGATTTGCTATTTATCACTTTCGTTTTATGAAACTCACCCTTCGCAAAAAGCTGTTAGAAAAAGTAGAAAACACGACAGAAACTCCGATGCTGATCCTTTCTGTCGTTTATGTTGTCGTCGCGTTGCTGCCTGACATTGCCGTTTTATCTCCCGATGATCTTGAGTTTCTTGATGGCTTACTCTGGATTGTGTGGGGCATTTTTGCGACAGAGCTGTTAGTCAAAATCTTCGTCAGCCCTAAACCACTGCAATATATGATGCAAAATTGGCCGGACGTACTTATCGTGGCGATGCCGTTTCTGCGTCCCCTGCGTTTCCTACGTATTTTGTTGGTGCTGCCCAAAGCGTGGAGACAAACCAAATCGGTTCTGCGCCAAAAAACCTTCAGCTTTATCGGTCTGACGAGTCTTTCTACTGTGCTGCTCTCTGCGGCGTTTGTATATCTGGTAGAGAAAGGAACCCCTAGCCCCATCAATAGCTATGCCGACGCGCTGTGGTGGGCGATGTCGACCATTACTACGGTAGGTTATGGGGATATGTACCCGGTCACAGGGTTTGGGCGTGGAGTCGCGGTATTTTTGATGCTGACAGGGATCACCCTGTTTGGTCTATTAACCGCGAGTGTGGCTTCTTTTTTTGTTGAGGATGATACGGCCAAACAAGATCATCTCTCCCTCAATCTCTTGCTTGAAAAAAACCAGCAGTTAGAAACACAGTTGAATCAATTGGTTGAAACTCAGCAACCGAGAAAGCGTTTTCATCTAGCGAGCTACCGTCGGCAGCTCGCAGAACGTGAAACAGTACGGAAAAATCAGAAACCAAAGCGTCGTCGAATAAAACTTCCGTCGCAAGACAATCGCAACGCCTAATTCAGGCGTTGCGCATGGTGTGGCGGCGAAATACCGCCACTAATGCGGCAACCGCCAAAAAGAAGCAGTAATAAGAGTAACTCACCACGCTCAATGGCGACATTTGAAAAATAGAGCCAAGCAATAACGCTTGTGCACCATAAGGCAACACTCCTTGCATGATGCACGAGAAGATATCCAGCAAGCTGGCAGAGCGCTTTGCTGTCACGCCATTGTGTTCAGCCAGCTCTTTAGCCACCCCGCCACTCACAATGATGGCAACCGTGTTGTTCGCAGTGCACACATTGGTCAGTGCCACCAAGCCTGCAATCCCCAATTCACTGGCTCGCATTTTTTGTACATCACTGTGTGAACGAGCAAATTTATCGATCATTCGGCTAATGTGGTGAGTGAGAAACGCCAATCCGCCTTGCTGTTTCATCAGTTCACCCATGCCACCAATCAGCATCGATAACAGGAAAATCTCCTGCATGTTGCCAAAACCCGCGTAAACATCTTTGGTTAATGCCGACAAGGAGTAACCGTCACTCAAACCACCGACACCCGCGGCCATTAAAATGCCCACCAGCAGTACAAGGAACACATTCAACCCCATCACGGCCAACACGAGAATGGTGAGGTAAGGCAGCACTTTTAGCCATTCAATGTCACTGGTTTGCGGTGATTGTGCCGTTTGGCTGCTGAAGGTGAACACCACAAGCGCCAACAGCGCCGCTGGCAAAGCAATGCGGATATTCTCTTTAAATTTGTCACGCATATGGCAGCCTTGTGAACGGGTTGCCGCAATGGTGGTATCCGAAATGATCGAAAGGTTATCACCAAACATGGCACCGCTCAGCACGACCCCAGCCGTTAAACCAAGATTTAAATCCGCCGCTTGGGCAATACCTAACGCCACGGGAGCAATCGCCGCAATCGTCCCCATTGAGGTGCCCATTGCTGTGGCAACAAAGGCTGAAATAACAAACAGCCCCGGCAGAATGAGACTCGCTGGCAGCAGTGCTAAACCAAGATTCACTGTGGCATCTACGCCACCAGTAGCTTTGGCGACGGCGGCAAAGGCTCCGGCAAGCAGATAAATGATGCACATCGCCATAATATCGCTGTGCCCCACACCACGTAAAAACTGCTCGATGGCTCGATTGAGCGACTCTTTGCTCAAGGCAATCGCCAAAACGACCGCTGGCAGAACAGCAACAGGGGCCGGCAGTTGATAGAACGCAAACTCAACCCCTTGCCAAGTGAGATAGCTCCCTACGCCCATAAAAAGCAGTAAGAAAACCATAAGTGGTAATAGGGCAAAGGCATTCGGTTGTTGAGGCTTTGAAGACGAAGTGTAGTGCATGCAAATATCAAATCATGGTGACGAAATTGGGCGCAAAGCCTAAAGGTAAGCCGGATGCATGTCAACAGTCTAGACGTCCAAACATCCATTTGTTGCACATTTATACCTAGTGATTTTGTGGTTTATTTTTCCCACTAATGGGTATATCTATAGGCCAGATACTCTAAGAGACAGGAATTACTATGCTCAACGTCATTTTTTTTAGTGCAAAACACTACGATATCGCCTCTTTCAGCAAATTGGTTGACCCCACCCAGCTGTCTTTGCACTTTCATGATTTCCGATTGACCGATAAAACGGCCCAGATGGCAAAAGGCTGCGAAGTGGTCTGCGCTTTTGTCAATGATGAGCTTCACGCCAGCGTATTAGAACAGCTTTACCAAGGGGGAACTCGTCTTATTGCCATGCGTTGTGCTGGCTTTGATAAAGTCGACCTTGAAGCGGCGAAGCGACTTGGAATGCAAGTCGTCAGAGTGCCAGCCTATTCGCCAGAAGCGGTGGCCGAACATACGGTGGGGATGATGCTGTGTTTGAATCGCCGCTTCCATAAAGCGTATCAGCGTACCCGTGATGCCAACTTCTCTCTTGATGGCTTGGTGGGTTTTAACTTCCACGGCAAAACGGTCGGGGTGATCGGCTCAGGCAAAATCGGGGTGGCAACCATGCGCATTTTGCAAGGGCTCGGTATGCAGATCCTCTGTTTTGATCCTTATCCCAATCCCGATGCGATTGCACTGGGTGCGCGCTATGTAGAGTTGTCCGAGCTTTTCGCGCAGAGTGATGTGATCACCCTGCACTGCCCGATGAGCAAAGAGAACTATCATTTGCTCAATGAGTCAGCGTTCGATCAGATGAAAGATGGCGTAATGATCATTAACACCAGCCGTGGGGAATTGCTTGATTCTGTGGCAGCAATTGAAGCATTGAAACGAGGCCGAATCGGCGCGCTAGGCTTGGATGTGTATGACAATGAGAAAGATCTGTTCTTCCAAGACAAGTCCAACGATGTGATCGTCGATGACGTATTCCGCCGCCTTTCTGCTTGTCATAACGTGCTGTTCACTGGTCACCAAGCCTTTTTGACCGAAGATGCACTGAACAATATTGCGCAAACTACGCTCAATAACATCCAGCTCTTTTTTGACAATCAAGCATCGGGTAATGAATTAATTCAATAACTCACGCAGATGAGGCAATAAATCGCTGGCCAGAAGTCCTCTCTGGCCATGCGATTTGGTATTGAGATCCGCAGCGCTACTGTGTAGCCAAACCCCGAGTTTTGCCGCATCCGCTAAGGGAATTTTTTGCGCTAATAGCGCCACAATAATGCCAGTAAGTACATCGCCCATCCCCCCACTGGCCATTCCAGGATTCCCCTGTAAGCAGACCGCGATCTCTTTCCCATCATCCACTAAAGTCCCCGCACCTTTGAGCACGACAACGCCTCCATAGCGTTGCTGAAGCTGGCGAATCGCCGCAAAACGATCTTGCTCCACCTCTTCCACTTCACAGCCCAATAAACGCGCCGCTTCGACGGGATGCGGTGTAATGATCCGCTGCGCATCATAGCTGGGGTTATGCGCTAGAAAATAGAGTGCATCCGCATCCCACACTTTCGGAACCTTCAAGCTACTTAAGCGCTGCATAATCTGCTGCGCTTGCGCATCTCGCCCTAATCCGGGCCCCAAAGCAAGGGCATCACACCATTCAATGCGCTCTTCAAATAAATGCTGTTTATTCCAGCTTGTGCTCATCACTTCCGGTGTAATCGTCAGCATAGCGGTAACGTTATCGGGATGGGTCATTGCCGCGCTCAGCCCAGCTCCCGAACGAGCACAAGCGGAAGCACACAAAATCAAGGCTCCGCCCATACCCTCATTGCCTCCAACGATCAAAGCTTTGCCATTTTGGCCTTTGTGAGTACAAGCTTGACGTGGCGGCAATAAACTGTGCCTTAGCTTACCATCGATGGAGACTAAGGATGGCGTATTGTGCTGGGCAAACACTTCTTCAACCCCAAGCCCGGCATAGTGTAACGTTCCAACATAACAGCGGGCTTGGCCAGTCACTAAGCCTTGTTTTAATCCAATCAAACTCACCGTATGCTGCGCTTTAATGCATGTCCCCATCACTTGACCGGTATCGGCACACAGCCCTGAAGGCACATCGACCGCCACAATCGGCTTGCCACTTTGGTTGAGTAACTCGACGAGCGGTACCACCTGCGGGCGTAACACCTCTTTTAAACCAATGCCAAACAGCGCATCAATAATCACATCCGTCGATTCGGGCACTTCAGACTGTGGAGCGTAGACCGCACCACCCAACTCTTTCCATTGCTGATAAGCACGATGGGCATCGGCTGGCAGTTTTTCAGGATCGCCTAACTGCCATACGGTAACATCAATCCCCATATGTCTGGCTAATACCGCGACAATATAACCGTCCCCACCATTATTTCCGCCACCGCAACAAATTAACCAGTGGTGGCTGGTGGGATACTGAGCAAAAGCGATGGTGAATACCGCTTGTCCTGCGCGTTCCATTAAATGAAAGAGCTCAAGACCTCGCTCACTCGCGGCATCTTGTTCGCCTTGTTTGAGCTGCTGCGTAGTATAAAAATGAGTGGGTAACGGCATAATGGTGTCCAACAGCTGACAAAACGGCCATCAGATGGCCGTTTCATATTTATTGAGAAGAAGCTTGTTGAGAAACAAGGGCTTCACTTGTTGCATCTTGAATGGATAAGAAGAGTGAATTTATCGCGCCTGTCGGTGTACGCATTGGGTTAAGCGTGACGTTTTGATACATAAATTTGGCTTGCTGAGTCACTGGGCGCACATTACGGCAATGGAACAAATAAGGGCGCTGCTGCCAAGTAATAAAACTACGGCAACCCAGATCGTACACCGGTTTGGTTTTTAACTTAAACCACTCCACAGGGATCTCTGGAAAAATCTCGAACAGAGATTTACCAATAACATCATGAGCTTGCTTACCGCTATGATGGGTCATAAACCCATTCCACACTTGCACGTTGTAGTCTCGGTTAATCACAATCAATCCCATATCGACATTCTGAACCATATCGACCATCCAATGGAATTGCTCAAACTCCGCAGGTAACGCTAGCATCAGAAGTCCTCCATTAAATAGGAAAGTTTGTTGTCCAGCAGCGGTAACGATTCATCGACAAACATAAACAGTAAATCACAACGAATCGAGGTGCCTTCAATGTTATAACTCACCTCAAAGGTCATGGTTTTCTTAAATGCCCCTTCGGTCGACTGAATCACAGAATCAATAGAGATATGCTGCCCCAATAAAACGGGCGAACTTTGGAAAAAACGCACTTCTGCTTGGTGGCCTAAACCATTTAGAAATGAGCCCACCAGAATATTAGAGACATCCATCAGCAGCTCTAACTCTTGCAAGTCTTCACTATCGACCGGCACCTTCATTAATTTTTTGAGATCCGCCACACTAGAGTCACTCAATAACACCAGTGCTTCACCAGCAATTCCTTCGCCGCTAAAACCCTGACACACCCCCGAGACTTGACTGTTTTCAGCCAAATCACGCAGTGCCATGTGTAACTCACTCACCTCAAAGATGTTCACATTAGGCAAAGGTAATTGAACAAACACATCAAAATGGCGCGCCAAGGCATCAGCGGCTCGACCAATCGACACGTTCGCGACTTCCATGTAAATATCGCGCCGTTTTAAAATCGGCAACTCAACCGAAACCGGCGTGACAATGCGTGGCTGAGTGGGTGGCTCCACCAACATTTTCAGCACATCATTGAGCACATTCTTATCGATGGGCTTTTGAATGAAGGCTTTGGCTCCGAGCGCTAACACCCGCTCTTTGGCTTTCGGTTGAATATCCCCCGATACCACCACTACAGGCGTCGTGTAGCCTTTTTTCCCCATTGCTTCTAATGTCTCGAAGCCGTCTAACTCCGGCATCGTGAGATCCAAAAACATGAGCTTAAAACTTTGCTTCTCTAAAATGTCCATCGCATCCAAACCATGTACCGCAAAGGTAATGTCTGCGTTAAGCGATGCAGGAAGCGAACGCGCCATCTGTTTGCGCGCGAGTGGAGAGTCATCACAGATGAGAACAGGGAAAGACATGCCACCACCTTATTTGTTTTATCAGTAACTAAAGTGTATACCCAAAATTCACACTACAGCTAGGTAAAAGGTGGTGGGATCGTAAATCAAATGGCGGGCCAGAAAGTCAACAGGGCAATTCGTAAGATAATGGCAAACACAATACAACTCACTCCGAGCCGATACCACTTATACTCTTCAATCGTCATTGGGATGCGTTTATAAAACATAGTCACCACCCCTTTCCAATCTTGACTGCGACGGCCGTACCGCATCACACCAGTCAAAACGAGCAAAATTCCACTAACTAGAATCAGTTTCTCAATCCAAAACAGCACAATCTCCATGATCATTTCCTCTGATTCACTTTTCCTCAGTGTAATCATTGTGCTGAGATTTGGCTGTTGTACAAAAGTCTAAGGCTTACGCTACCTTGACCTGATGGTGAGATGAACAAAGTGAGGTGATTAAGATGAGCCAAGCCAGTAAGCGTGGCGACAGTTTCAAGTCGGCGTCGAAAGAGAATAAACAATCCATCGAATCGCTACGTAAAGCAAAAAGCAGAGCTCAGTGGCTCTGCTTAATTGTTTGGTAAGTGCTGTTAATTAAAAAGCTAATGGTTAATGAGAGTGCGATTGGTGCTGTGTTGCGATAATTTTGTCTTTGAGTTTTGTTGCCAACTCACGATAGCGGAACCAGAAATAAGTCGCGACAATCGAGAAGAAGAGATAAGACAACGCAAAGACAAACGGCGAGGTCATCAGTTCATTTGAAATTCCCCACATCACGCCCACGACGGTTACAGCAACCTTAGCAAAGAAACCGCACAGGAGCAGAAAAACGGCGAGTTGTGGAAAACGCGTACTACGAAACGCAAGCCAGTAACAGCTGCCAACGGCTAAGGAAGCCACACCGAAACCGAGAATAAATGATTGGATGTGATCCGCTGATGCGATGCCACCCGATACAGAAAGCATGAGAATTAAAAACAGTTTCATGATGCACCTACCTTAAATTTCCACTAAAAGCATCCATTCATTTTTGAAAACTCATTTTTAGTTAATTTTGAACCTTCAAAAAATTATTTCAAGCTCAAAAAACATGCAGAATTTGTATCCAAATTTTAATGAAACCTATTGTTACACAATGGTTAAATACACATAGCCTGAAAATACTAGGCAAAAGAGAAGGCAAAGCATCAAAAGCAACAAAAGGAAACATTTGAAACAAAAAAGTTACATTTCAAGATTGCCAGATTTTCTCTATTCTGAGATGTAAAACCTGTTTCACAGCATCTTTACTGGTGTGCTTTATCAGCGAAAACTGACTAAAAAGGGATGGGGAAGCGGTAGACGAATACAGGGCGGGATATAGGCTCAAAAGCCTTACGCAAACACAACGAAATCCGTAAGGTTTGCGTAAGGCTCTTTGCCTTTGTACTTCATTTTACGTGAATAGCTACCTTTACCTTTTTTCGCCTTTTCCACTCGGCAGCGAAATAAGGTACTGGTGACGACGGCTTTCAAAGCATTGTCTTTCACTACACCACGCCCACACTCCGTATCCCCTACGGATGAAGTCGATACTGGTATTACTTCTGGTTTGTTTTTCATTGATAGAGCTCCATACAATTGACTGCCACATTTCGGCAGCCACGACATTTTGTACGCAATTTAAGCAGTGTCAACTCATAAATGAGCGGAACAAAGAGAAAACTTAGTTACATAGAAATGGCATTCAGTGCAAAATTTTGGACTATTTTTGTTAACGGGTTTCGACTCTGTTCAAGATTCGATTGACAAGCCAATGGTTTACTCTAGACTCGATCGCGGCTAGAAAGAGTTCTTTGTATACACATCGCTTGGTTGGATTATTCGTAACCGTCCGTGTCGTACGCAATAGCAAGCTACTTTTCCACGCTATCCGCGCCGTAATCGGCCTACGTTAAAAAATGTTTTTAGGATATTTATTATGTCTACTCCAGTTACTGGTACCGTGAAATGGTTCAACGAAACTAAAGGCTTTGGTTTCATCAAGCAAGAAAACGGTCCTGACGTTTTTGCTCACTTCAGCGCAATCCAAGGTGACGGTTTCCGCACTCTGGCTGAAGGTCAAAAAGTGGAATTCGTGATCACTCAAGGCCAGAAAGGTCCACAAGCTGAAAGCATCAAAGTTCTGTAATAGACTTGCCAAAGATTTTAATAGCCAGCCTCACTAGGCTGGCTATTTTTATGCTTCTTTTATATCGATTTTACAAAAGCTCCGATAAGAAAAGTAATATCGGCCGTTACTTATGGCTTAGATGCCCCAAAAGACAGAGACTCTTACGCCGCAAGCTGTGCATGTGGACCAAACACTTCATAATGAATTCGCGCCTTATCCACACCAAGCGCCAGTAACTGCTTGACCACATACTGCATAAAACCGATCGGACCACACAAATAGAAATCTCCATCCTCAATCGGCAGAATAAGCTCGGCTAACTGCATTTCACCTTGTAAGACATCATCTGCACTTTCATCACGGTACCACACTTGCTGCATCCATCCCTGTTGCGCAATGAGCTGCGCGGCTTCCTGAGCAAAAGTATGTTCCTTAGCAGAATTACACGCATAAAGATAAGTCACTCCAGACTTATTTTGCTTGGCTAAGGTGTGCAGGATAGCCTGCATGGGCGTCGCGCCAACACCAGCCGAAATCAGAACCACAGGCCGCTCACGCTCAACATAGAAAAAATCTCCGGCGGGAGCATAGAGTTTAACGCTATCCCCAACTTTGACGTTGTTGTGCAGATAGTGAGAAACCAGCCCTGGATTATCACTGCCCACCCCTTCGCGCTTAACCGAAATGCGATACTCACGACCATTCGATGCATGCGACAAGGAGTATTGACGAATTTCTCGATAATCACTTCCCTCTGGCGTCACTTCAATCCCAATGTATTGTCCCGGTTGATAATCCAGTACCGCACCACCATCAGCGGGTACGAGCACAAAACTGGTCACGTAAGCAGACTCTACCTGTTTCTCGCGTACAACAAAGGTTCGGCCATCACGCCATCCACCTAAAGCTTGTTTGCGCTCTAAGTAGAGTGCGCCTTCGCGGTCGATAAAAACTTGAGCCAAAAAGAAATACGCGGCGGTCCAAGCCTCTTCAACCGGTTGGGTAAAGGCATCTGGGGCTAATTCACGCAAAGTCTCCAGCAGATGATGCCCGACAATCTGATAATGCTCTGGCTGAATATTAAAACTGGTGTGTTTATGGGCGATACGCTCAACGGCACTGGTTAATGCGGCTAAATTATCGATATGCTTGGCATAAGCCGCAATCGCTTCAAACAGCGCAACACTTTGACGTCCGGTTTTCTGGTGGGTCATATTAAAAATATGCTTCAGCTCTGGATTATGGCTGAACATACGTTGGTAAAAATGTTGCGTCAGCGCAGGACCTGCAGACTCCAGCAAAGGAATGGTGCTTTTAATGATATTGATGTGTTCTTGGGTGAGCATAACTTCTCCTCGATAGGCAAAACGGTGGCTTGAGCCACTCTACACAAGCCTTCTTAATGAGCAGATTGCATGCCAAAACCTAATTTATTGAAAAATAAAAATAAGTCATTTTCTAACAGGTCAATTTAACTCTTCTCATCGTGTCGATTTGACACTACACTATCAAAAAATCCGAACCTAAGAAGCCAAGATGCAAGAATTCTCCTTGAGTACTTTGTTAGAAATGACTGTCGGGCTCGCCAGCGGAGCCAACAACGAAGAGCGTTTTCATCGCCTATTGGATGCGGTACGCAAAGCGGTGATCTGTGACTGCGTCGTTCTGATGTCTCTGCACAACGACACCTTAACTCCTCTGGCGATGCAGGGATTAACTCGCGACACCCTAGGCCGCCGTTTCGTAGTCAGTGAACATCCTAGATTGGCTCAAATTTGCAGCGCGGATTTACCCGTCCGTTTTGCGGCGGATTGCCCACTCCCCGACCCTTTTGATGGGCTGCTACTCGACAGCGAAGACGATCTGCCTATGCACTCATGTATGGGCTTACCCCTCCATTTTGGCGAGCAATTACTGGGTATATTGACGCTCGATAGCTTAAAGCCCGATGCGTTTGATCATCTCTCACCTCGTAGTTTAGAAATACTTGCGGCCATTGCGGCAGCAACGTTGAAAATGACGCTCACCTTTTCTGAGCTGGAAAACCAAGCCAAACAGACACAATTACGCCTGGAAGAGCTCAACCAAGAAGCATGGAGCCGTGACAGTGTCGAAATTATTGGTAATAGCGGCCCCATGCTCGCCATGAAAGCGGATATTGATGTGGTTGCGCCCTCGCAATTCAATATTCTGATCCACGGTGAAACCGGTGTAGGTAAGGAGCTGGTTGCTCGCACCATACACCAGCGTTCAAATCGCAAACGGCAGCCTCTGGTGTATGTCAACTGCGCCGCTATCCCTGAAAACCTGTTGGAAAGCGAACTGTTTGGCCATGTTAAAGGGGCGTTTACCGGAGCTGACCGCGCGCGAATGGGTAAGTTTGCTCTGGCGGATGGCGGCACACTGTTTCTCGATGAGATAGGTGAATTACCCCTTAGTGCGCAAAGCAAAATTCTGCGCGCACTGCAAAACCATGAAATTCAACCTGTTGGCCAAGATCGAGTACAAACCGTCGATGTGCGGATTCTAGCGGCCACCAACCGTGATTTGAAAAAAGAGGTCGAAGCTGGCCGTTTTCGAGCCGATCTCTATCACAGATTGAGCGTGTATCCGATCTACGTGCCGCCACTGCGTGAACGCAAAGGCGATCTCTCCCTACTCGCGGGATACTTCGTAGAACAAGCGCGACGTAAACTCGGTATCACTCAACTAAAGCTGCATGGCGATGTGTTAAGTCAGCTTATCCAATACCCTTGGCCGGGGAATGTGCGAGAGCTAGAGCATGTGATTAACCGCGCGGCACTCAAAGCCAAAGCACGCCAGCGGGGGCGCCCAGTCACGACATTAAAAGTTGAAGACTTAGGGGAATTACAAGGGCCAAGAGCAGCGATGGTTGAACCGACAGCGCAAGATGAACCTATGCTGGGTGAATGGATTGGTGAGTTGGGTTTACGTGACGCGACGGATGAATTTCAACGCCATTTGATCAGCGAAACCCTCACCCAAGCTGACTTTAATTGGGCAGAGGCGGCACGCCGCCTCCAGACCGACAGAGCCAACCTGACACGGCTGGCCAAACGGCTCGGCATTACTGTATCCCGCAGCCACTCAATAGAAAGGTCTCGTTAACTGGCGCTAGGCACAGGCACTATCGGCGTGGGAGTTGAGCGTGGAAACACCCGCTCATACTCCTGCATAAAATCACGCCGGATCAGTTGTTCAAGTTGGTTCGCGCGTTCGGTCGGGCAGAAAATCATCACGTGCACCACTTGCTCTCCCGTTGATGAACTGCTGATTTCAATGTGCGGCTCAGCACTGGGCAAATCCACCCCTGCATGGCGCTCAATCACCGTATTGTAGCGGCGTGCCACTTCCATAAAATGGGCAAAATGCCCTTCAATCCTTTCGTGCAATATCGGCACCAGTGGGAAAAGATTCACAAATTCGGGCACCACAATTTTGAAGTTATGGAACACATAGCGCTTCATAAAATTGAGGTTTTTCACCGGATGAGAGAAAAACATACTGTTCGGTAACGTCGCGGTTTTTCCGGTGTAGTTATACTGGCCGTGGTGTAAATCGATCTCTTGGATCACGGTCGCCATGAGGTTGTGCTCAATCACCTCGCCACACACACTCCCAACTTCAATCCAGTCCCCGATCCGAAATGAACGAGAACTCGCGCGCTGAATCGATCCGGTGAAACACAAAATGATCTCTTTTGAGGCCACCACAATCGCTACTGCAATCGCCGTCACCGAGAGTGCAAATTCGCTAATTTCCGATTGCCAAAGCATGAACAGAGCAAGCAAAGTGACCGTAAATACGCCGTTTTTGGTACGTGACATCCATTTGCGTTGCTTTTCGGTGATGAGCGCCGCATCACCACGAATATGTTCTAAAACAAGGCGGCGCACTGAAATCACGCCCAATAAAATCAACGCTGTCAGCAGCAACTTATGGGTGAGCAAAAAATCGACCGCTATGCTCAGATGTTCCATCTCTTTCTCCTACTACGGCTTAACCCGCCGCTTTATCTCGTGGTGTTGCATGTCGCGCAATTTCAACATTGAATCCCCTTGCCTGACAAGCGCTATCCCCAAACTCTTGGCTGCTCGGCAAATTTCATCATAAAAAAAGCCGCTTAATGCGGCTTTTCAAAAGAAAAACGGTTATTGTCGATAATGCAGTGCCGTTTTCTCTGCAAGTTTCATAATCACTTGTACCGCAGCTTCCATCCCTTCAATGGTGATGAACTCATGAATGCCGTGGAAATTATAGCCACCAGTGAAAATGTTTGGACAAGGCAATCCCATAAATGACAACCGCGCCCCATCCGTCCCACCACGGATAGGTTTAATTTTCGGCTCAACATCGCAAGCCACCATCGCCTGTTTGGCCAGCTCAATAATATGTGGATGCGGCTCAACCTTCTCCTTCATATTGGAGTAGCTCTGCTCGAAACTCACCTCGACACGACCTTTTTTAAGCTGCTGATTGAGCTCGGCTACTTTGGCTTGCATTAACGCTTGGCGAGCTTGTAAACCGCTCGCCTCAAAGTCACGCAAAATATATTTGAGCTCTGATTTGGCAACACTCATGGTCGCGCCAGAAAGATGGTAGAAACCTTGATAGCCTTCGGTATGCTGAGGCGTTTCGTTTTCTGGCATCATCAGAATAAACTGCGCTGCAATGTGCATAGCGTTGACCATTTTGTCTTTGGCTGTCCCCGGATGCAGATTCACTCCATGACAAACAACCGTCGCTGTGGCGGCGTTGAAGTTCTCATACTCCAGCTCTCCAATCGGGCCGCCATCGATGGTATATGCCCACTGCGCCGCAAATTTCGCCACATCAAAATGATTGGCACCGCGGCCAATCTCTTCATCTGGCGTGAATGCAATCGAGATATCGCCATGGGGAATCGAAGAATCAGCAAGCAAGATTTCCATCGCGGTGATGATTTCAGCAATCCCCGCTTTGTTATCTGCACCTAATAAGGTTGTGCCATCGGTCGTGATGAGGTTATAGCCATGCAGCAGATGCAAGTCAGGGTATTGAATGGGCGACAACACTTCATCCCCTTTACCAAGGGCAATATCACCGCCTTGATAATCTTCAACAATTTGCGGTTTAACATGCTTACCGCAAGCATCTGGAGAGGTGTCCATGTGGGCAATAAAGCCAATCGCGGGCACTGGGTAGTTCACATTCGATGGGAGTTTGGCCATCACATAGCCATGATCATCCAGCGAAACATCACTTAAGCCTAATTCAAGTAGCTCTTCATACAGCGCTTGGGCAAAGACTTTCTGACCCGTAGAGCTTGGGCAGTGATGGTTTTTCGGTTTCGATTGAGTATCAAAAGTGACATAGCGCATAAAGCGCCCAACAAGATTTTTCATAAACAAGCACTCATCATTCAAATACGCAGCGTTGATTTAACCTCGCTGAAAGGGAGCATAAGCAGTGAATTGCACCCCATACTACGTATTCTCAGCACCGATGAGTTGTTACAAATCAGTTTTTCACCGATTAATCAAAATCAGCGATACCCAAACGACTCAGCAACCAGACGGCTTAGCAAATAAAAAAGCCTATCCGATGGGATAGGCTCAATAGGTTGGTTGTTGAAGCGATTATAGCGAGATGAAAATCCCCGCTAAGCAAGCGCTCATTAGGTTGGCTAAAGTGCCAGCAATGACCGCTTTAATGCCTAGGTTCGCCACTTCCGAGCGGCGCTCAGGGGCTATCACGCCAATGGAGCCCAATTGGATCGCGATAGAGCCAATGTTGGCAAAGCCACACAATGCAAACGTGATGATGACTTGGCTATGCTCAGAAAGCAGCGCTTTATGCTCAACAAAGTCAATGAAAGCGACAAATTCGTTCATCACCACTTTCTGACCGATGTAGGAACCTGCCGCCAGCACTTCGTGACTTGGAATGCCAATCACCCATGCCAGTGGAGCAAACAGATAACCGAACATGGCTTGTAAGGTAATGCCGCTAAACCCAACCAGATCGCCCAGATTTTCAAGGCCAGTGTTGACCATAGCGATCACGCTGACGAACGCAATCAACATAGTGCCCACTGCAACGGCGACTTTCATACCATTCATTGCACCGCTAGCGAGAGCATCAATCAAGTTGCTGTCTTGCGCTTTATCCAACTCGACTTGGCTTTGATCGATTGGCACACCACGCTCAGGAACAATGATTTTCGCCATCATTAAACTGCCCGGCGCCGCCATGAAACTCGCTGCAATCAAGTATTTCAGCTCAACCCCTAAACCTGCGTAACCCCCCAGCACTGAGCCTGCTATCGATGCCATACCGCCCGCCATGACCGCAAACAGTTCGGAGCGTGTCATATTGGCAAGGAAGGGGCGCACCAAAAGTGGCGATTCGCCTTGTGATAGGAAAATATTGCCTGTCGCGACCAGTGATTCCGCCTTACTGGTGCCTAAGAAGCGTTGAATGCCACCGCCGATCAGGGCGATCACTTTTTGCATCACACCGAGGTAATAAAGGGCAGAAATCAGCGCACTGAAGAAGATGATGATAGGTAATACACGAACAGCAAAAATAAAGCCCGTATCGGCAAGATCACCAAACAGAAAGCGAATGCCGACATCGGCAAAACCGAGCAAACCAGAAACCCCATTACTCAAGCTGCTTAGCGCGGTTTGCCCCAATGGGAAATAAAGCACAAGAGCCGCAAAACCAATTTGCAACAACAAGGCTCGGGAAATGGTTTTCCAATTAATCGCACTGCGGCTTTCAGAGAGCAGATACGCGCATAAGATCAGTACCGTAACACCGATGATTCCAAACAAAATCGCCATAATTTACCTAGAAAAATGTGAGTAAAAACAGGGAAACCCATGGCTTGATCAGTGTGTAGGCAGAGGCAACCTCAAAAGGAGGGAATAAAGTTTTATTGCTCACAGGCCATCAACATCAACAGATACAAGCTGGGAAATAGCTGGTCCTGTCCTTGGGGTCATTCACATTTCCTTGTGACGGCTTGTACTGGCAGAGCAACCGGCTCTTAGCCGGGCGCAAAGTATAACGATAAAAAAATGAGTTTCATCACATTTTTTCGCGCAAACGTTTATTTCGGGTATTTTTTATCTCATCGCTCACTAGGCGTGCAGCGCTTTACAAAAATGGCTCTTTATCATGACAGTTCAAGAACTTGTTACTTATTGAATGGAACACATATCACAAAGTTGCATTCTTTTATCGATTGGTCGAAAAACAAGCTGGCATAAAAGTGCGAAGCAGCCTAGCTTTAATGCAATTTGATTATTCTGAATAACCATTACTAACAACGTCAGTGTCAACGCCTCACGTGTTTCAAAGAAGCCGTGAGGCGTTTTTTCAGCGCTATCCCCATGACTCGGAGTTGCAAGTCACGCACACCGTCACTCGCTGTACATTTAATCAGAAAGCCTATACTTTTCATCAGCACTGATTAAGGAGGAAACGATGCACAAGCTAACGATAGATCTTGTCTCAGACATCGTCTGCCCTTGGTGCGTGATTGGCTATTTTAGATTGCGCCATGCCCTCGCCCGGCTGCCAGAGGTCGATGTCACACTCAGGTGGCATCCTTATGAACTGAACCCAAGGTTAGCTATGGGCGGCGAGAACCTGCGCGAGCACCTGAATAAAAAATATGGCACCAGCCTTGAGGCGAGTCAGCAAGCACGTAAAACGCTGACTGAGCTTGGAAACGACGTGGGATTTGCGTTTCACTTTTTTGATGGAATGCGCATCTACAACACGCGCAAAGCCCACCAGTTACTGCTGTGGGCTCATCAGCAAGACAAGCAGTTGCCTCTCACCTTAGCCCTCTGGTCAGCCTACTTTCAGCAAGGCAAAGCGATAGATGAGGATAAGGTACTGCTGGAAATCGCGCAGACGGTGGGTTTAGACCGTACAGCCTGCCAACAGATCCTCGCCGATGAATCATGGGCGAACGCAGTAGCCAATACTGAGCAACAGTGGCTACAAGCAGGCATTCATGCCGTGCCGACCTTGATCATTGAGCAGAAATATTTAATCTCAGGCGCACAAACCAGCGATATTTTGCTGGATGTATTGCAGCGCCTGACCACAAAAACGGATCGCGAGCACTAAGCGCCTCTCACTTTCACTTCAACGGCTTGAGCGGAAACCTCACGTTGAGAAGCATGGCGCAGAACACAAATATTATGAATATACCCTTCCTACTTGAAGCTGCAGCGGTGTTGGCTACGTTCGTTCATCCCAATACATAGTCTATCTATGCTCATGGGGACTTACTCACTTGCCGCCTACCTGCAACTCCAAGTGGTTTGGGTATAGGACAAGCCGATAAACATCGAGCCGCAAAGCGGCTCGATGATGACGTCTGGACTAACTCGGTACCCACCTTAGTGAATAGGCGTTTCCGTTTTCGCGTAATACTGACCAAAATAGGCTTCAAGCACTTCTGGGGTCAA
Organism: Vibrio cholerae ATCC 14035; assembly: GCF_000621645.1. Lineage (GTDB taxonomy): Bacteria > Pseudomonadota > Gammaproteobacteria > Enterobacterales > Vibrionaceae > Vibrio > Vibrio cholerae. The sequence continues at coordinate 19,354 of NZ_JHXR01000010.1, forward strand.
TTTGCCTTCGGCTTCCAACTGTTTGAGTTTTTCTGCAATCGCTTTTTGCTCATCCAGACTGGGCAGTTGCGTTTCTGGCTCTTCTGCAACTTGCTGAGACATCAACTCCAGCTCTTTTTCGAAATCGTTCATCACTCTTTACCTACTTGGTTTTTACTGGCCGGAAGTGTAACGAACTCCCGGCAAGGTTTCTAGAGTTTAAAGTTGCCCACCAACTTATCTAAACGGCCAGAGAGTTCACGCAATGATTTGCTCGCATCAGCCAGCTCTTCTGCCGTTGAAGTGGTCACTTCATTAATCGCGTTAATCTCTTCGATATTTTGGTTAATGGTGTGTACAACGGTCGATTGCTCTTCGGTTGCTGTAGCGACTTGTGTGTTGCGATCTGAAATATCGTGGATTCGATCCGAAATACTCATCAGCACCTGTACTGCCTCATCAGAAGCGGCAACCCCTTGATGAGTCACCGTTTTACCCGCATCCATTGCCGATACAGCATTCTTAGCATCATTTTGCAGCTGGTTAATCATCTTCTGAATTTCTTCCGTCGAGGATGCCGTACGACTCGCTAAGTTACGCACTTCATCGGCCACCACCGCAAAACCGCGGCCTTGATCGCCAGCACGGGCGGCTTCAATCGCCGCGTTCAGTGCCAGCAAGTTGGTTTGCTCTGAAATACCGCGGATCGCATCCAAAATCGACCCAATCTCTTGAGTGGTCGACGCCAATTGCTCCACCACTTTGCCCGTGTTTTCAATATCGTGAGCTAAGCGGCTGATCGCCTCTTTGGCTTTATTGACGACATTACGCCCTTGATCCGCATTACCAGACGCTTGATTCGCCGTTTCGGCTGCGGTCGCCGCATTAGAAGCGATTTCACTGATCGTCGCCCCCATTTGGTTAATGGCGGTAACCACTTGGATCGTTTGGTCGCGCTGCTGCTGGCTATTATCGTGGGTGACTAACGCTTTGCGCGATACCCCTTCGGCAGCCACTTGCAACTCACGGCTGGTTTGGGCAACGTCTTTTATCGATTGATGGATCTTCTCAATAAAGCCATTAAAGCCTTTGGAAAGCTGAGCGATTTCATCATTGCCTTTCACTTCAATACGCTGCGAGAGATCACCATCCCCTCTGCCCAAATCGGTAAAGCGTTTGGCAATCTGATTGATCGGCATAGCGATACTGTTAGCCAGGAAAATCCCCATAAAAATAAAGATGGCAGCTACCGCCAGCGTCGTGAGCATCATACGCTGTGCTACGGCATCCAATTCCGCAAACACCTCATGCACAGGCACGGTACCGACCAAGAACCAGTCCATGCTCTCGATGTAAATGCTCGCTACCATCACTTCTTCACCTTGATAGTCCGTCGAAATCAAGTTGAAGCCGGATTTGTTCAGCAGCGCACTCGCCCCTGAACCATAAATTTGCTGCAAGCTCGATTTCACTTGCTCTTTCTGCCGATGGATTTGTACCTCACCCTGTGCATTGGTCAAAAACACAAAACCGGTGTCTTCGATTTTAAAACTGTTAAGCAGACGCACCATGTCATCCATCGACTTAGACATACCAGACATGGTATTGCCATTCACCAACTGGTAGTTGGCAAACATTTTGACTTCGCCATTCGCCTCTTGGAACATGCTGACCATGGTCGGCTTTCCTGAGCCGATAAAGCCAAAAAACCACCCGTCTTGCTGCTGATTCAGCTCGCGCAGAAAACCGTTTTGGTTCCAGTAATACGCCGTTTTTCGGTTGGCTACCGACGCATCATTCAGGCGGTATTGATCGCGTAAGTTGTTCAACTGCTTCACTAATAACGCTTCTGTTGCCGGATCTCTTTCTGTGGTAGCAATCGCTTGCTGCACAAACTCATTGCTGGCAATTTGCCGAGCAGAAGCAAGCAGTTGTAGCACTTCATGGTCAATATCGCTTTTAATCAACTTCAAAATATTGGGCAGTTCTAAATCGACTAAGCGATGCTCTAGCACCTCTCGCGCTTGGCGCTGTGCCATCACACCCACAATCAGGGTGGATGCCAGTACGGCGAGAGTGACCCCTAACACAACCTTTTGCTTAATACTCATCTGATGCAGTTTGAACATATTCTCCGCCTAATCATGGCTATCTACGAAACCTCTACATTATCGACTTAAGATCACGCCACTTAAGAAAATTCTCACAAAACCCAGATTCAAAGTTGCTATACATCACACTTTCGACTGAAAATACCCAAGTGCTGTTTATAAATCGCTGCTTAGCATTCATTAAAATAGTCGCTTTTTATGTTCAACCACATACAAATGCGCATTTTTTCAACACCCATGCTGGCTGTGGGATTTTTTGTGGAACTTTCTGGATGTTACGCAACACTAATCGCTGAGAAATCTAGGAGTAGAAGTTTTCATGTCGTTTCAATCCTTTCAAACTTTGCAGCACTACCTAAACCAACAAGTCATAGGTCAAACGGATTTAATCAACCAACTGCTGATTGCTCTGCTGGCTGATGGACATATTCTGGTGGAAGGCCCGCCGGGGCTGGCGAAAACACGTGCCGTCAAATCGCTGGCTGATTGTATTGAAGGTGATTTTCACCGCATTCAATTTACCCCTGACTTACTCCCAGCCGATCTAACCGGCAGCGATGTGTATCGTCCAGAAACGGGCGAATTTGTCTTTCAATCTGGCCCCATTTTTAATGCCTTGGTGCTGGCCGATGAGATAAACCGTGCCCCAGCGAAAGTGCAGGCGGCAATGCTCGAAGCGATGGCGGAGAAACAGATTTCTGCAGGCCGTAAAACCTATCGTTTACCTGAGCTTTTTTTGGTGATGGCTACCCAAAACCCGATTGAGCAAGAGGGGACTTATCCGCTTCCAGAAGCTCAGCTCGACCGCTTTTTACTGCATTTAGAGGTGAACTACCCCAATGCAGAAGATGAGTTGGCAATTTTGCGCCTCAACCGAGGTGAGGCAAAAGGACAACAAGCCATCAATAAACCTTTGCTAACCCAGCAGCAGGTGTTTAGTGCTCGCCAAGAGGTGCTCAATGTGCATATGGCTGAAGCGATTGAAAACTACCTCGTACGACTGGTGATGGCGACGCGCCATCCTGCCAACTACGATGCCAAACTGGCACAATGGCTGACGATGGGAGTCAGCCCACGCGCGACGATTGCGCTGGATCGCTGCGCCCGTGCTCACGCTTGGTTACAAGGACGCGATTTTGTCACGCCGGATGATGTACAAGTAATGGCATTCTCTGTGCTGCGCCATCGACTGTTGCTCAGCTATCAGGCGCAAGCGGAAGGAATTCACCCAAATAAAATCATCTCGCACCTGTTGTCACTGGTTGGTAGTGCATAAATCATGACGATGCCACACGCCCTCCCCTTACATGCCAATGGGGTGTCTTTGTGTTTGGAGGAGTTGCTCGCTTATGAGCAGCAGACCGTGCATTTTTTACCCCCAGCACGTCAAATTTGGTCACAGCGCGTCGGTCAGCATCAGAGTCGGCGTTTAGGACGTGGGATGGATTTCTCGGAAGTGCGCCAATATCAAGCGGGTGATGACATTCGTTCGATTGATTGGCGAGTCACCGCACGAACAGGTAAACCCCATACTAAGCTGTTCAGTGAAGAGCGCGAAAGAACGGTGGTGCTCTATATCGATCTCAGTCCCTCGATGCAGTTTGGCTCCTGTTTACTGCTGAAATCGGTGCAAGCGGCACATTTGGCAAGCTTGCTAAGCTGGCTTGCCGTGAAACAACAAGACCGAGTTGGCGCAGTGATTGATTTGGGGCATCGGCTGATCGAAATCAAACCCGGTAGCCGCCAGCGCGGCGTGCTTGCCATCTTAGCGGCATGCGTTGAAGCGCAGCATATTCCACCCACACAACCCACGACGCGCACACTGGCGCTGCATGATGTGCTCAGTACCCTTAACCGTTTGTGCCCAAAAGGCAGTGAAGTGGTGCTGATCAGCGATTTTGTCGATTTGGATACCGAGCAACACGCACTATCGCTGCGTCAACTCTGTCGCCATAATCGCGTGCGGCTGGTACAGATTCATGATCCTTTAGAGCAAGGAGACACCTCATTTCGTGGTATTGAGCAAGTACAAAATAACCAAGAGACGCGCTGGCTCAACTTTTCGATAAATAGTACGCGGGCAGGTATCAAAAAAGCCTTTGAAACTCAAAAAGAAAAACTAAAATCACTCTGTCTATTATTGGAAATGGACTACCGCTCAGTTTCAAGCGGGATACCTTTGCTGCAACAATTATCGGACCATAAGAAATGAAGGAATCGTCAACCACATCACTGGATCTCAACGGCCTACATCTGCCTGAACTCCCTAGCTGGTTTCCATTGGCTTGGGGATGGTGGGCAAGTTTAGCCGGCATTCTTATCGTGATGCTTATTATCGGATTGGCAGTGCGTTGGCATCGCCGTCGGCTGGCCCCTAAAAAAACCGCATTACGCCTTTTGAGTTTGACAGTGACTCCGCAAACGCCCTCTTCTGCTATTGAATTGGTTCGTCAGGCGGCACTGTGCTACTACCCTCGCGAGGAGATTGCGCATTTAACCGGTAAAGATTGGTACGCCTTTTTAGATGCCCAAGTGGGCCATCCACTCTTCGTACCCAACGAAACCTTGTGGCAGCAAGCCTTATACCAGAAACAAAAAGTGAACAATGCTGATGAGCTGGTTCACCACTGTTATCACTGGGTAGAAAGCGCCTTGCCGCCGAAAAAGCGGAGAAAATCAGGCATTGGCAAGTTTTGAGTTTATTTGGTGGTGGATGCTGTTTTTTCTACCACTGCCTTGGGTTATCTATTTTTTTACTCCAGCCCTCAAACCTCGGGCGGCGATTAAGCTGCCCTACCTTCCCAGCACATCAGGTTCACGCCCCGCGACTTGGCTTCCTCGATTACTCGCGGTTGGTGTATGGTTTTTGCTGCTCACCGCTGCGGCAAGACCCGTGTGGTACGGAGATCCTATCAGCACCAGTACGTCACATCGCGACCTAATGCTGGTGGTCGACCTCTCCTACTCGATGAGTCAAGAGGATATGCAGTCCGGCCAGCAGATGGTGGATAGGTTAACTGCCGTCAAACAGGTATTGTCTGAATTTATCGCCAAGCGCGAAGGCGATCGCATCGGACTGATCCTATTTGCCGATCACGCCTATCTGCAAACGCCTTTGACGTTGGATAGACAAACCGTCGCTAACCAGCTTAATCAAGCGGTGCTTAAACTTATCGGCACTCAAACCGCGATTGGTGAAGGGATTGGACTCGCGACCAAAACCTTTATCGACAGTAATGCGCCGCAACGCGTGATGATTTTGCTCAGTGATGGCAGCAATACCGCAGGAGTGCTTGACCCGCTTGAAGCCGCCAACATCGCCAAACAGTACCACACCACGATTTATACTGTCGGCGTCGGTGCAGGTGAAATGGTGGTCAAAGATTTTCTGTTCAGTCGTAAGGTGAATACCGCGCAAGATCTGGATGAAAAGACACTGCAAACCATCGCGACCACCACAGGTGGACACTATTTCCGCGCCCGTAATCAACAAGATTTGCAAAACATCTATGACACCATTAACCAACTGGAGCCAATTAGCCAATCCAATCAAACTTGGCGCCCACAAACCGAGTGGTTTTTCTATCCACTGGGTTTGGCACTGCTGCTCTCGGTCATTTTGGTTATCGTGAGGAGATAACATGTCATCGTTGATTTTTCTCTACCCACACTGGTTAGGGTTGTTGGTGCCTCTGTTGTTGCTCGCCGCTTGGCGAGGGCTGCGCCAAAACCAACGGGGATTGATTGCCCCTCATCTCGCGCAAGCGTTGGGGATTGAAACTCGCACGCGGCGCTCTTTTGGGGGATTATTAGCACTCAGTTGGATCGTCGCTACCCTTGCGATGGCGGGCCCAAGCTGGCAATCCGCTGAACGTCCGAGTGTGCAAAATAGCGCCGCACGTGTGTTAATTATGGATATGTCACGCTCGATGTATGCAACCGACCTAACGCCAAACCGTTTAACACAGGCGCGTTATAAGGCACTTGACCTCCTAAAAGGTTGGCAAGAAGGCAGTACGGGCTTAGTGGCTTACTCCGCTGATGCTTATGTGGTGAGCCCACTGACGAGTGACAGTGCAACGCTCGCCAATCTGCTGCCGAATCTCTCCCCAGACATCATGCCCTATCAAGGCTCAGATGCCGCTGCCGCAGTGAGTTTAGCGATCACCATGCTCCAGCAATCGGGTCATCAGCAAGGGGATCTGATTCTTATCACCGATGATATGAGTGTGACAGAACGAGAAAAATTGATCTCGTTGTTACAAGGTAGCCCATGGCGTTTGGTGACGCTTGCGATCGGCACTCCTAGCGGCGCGCCCATCCCTTTAGGTGATGGTAGCCTGCTAAAAGATCGTCAAGGCCAGACCGTGATTGCCAAAACCGCATTTGACCAATTACAGCAGCTCTCACAACGCGTTCAAGGCGTGCTGACCGCGTATCGTGCGGATGGCGCAGATGTGGCGCACATCCTCAGCCTGACTCAGCAGCCGATTGATATTGCCGAATCGACTTCTCGCCAAGCCATCACGGAGCGCGTCAATAACGGTTACTGGTTAGCATTGCCCCTCTTGATCGCCGCTTTATGCCTATTTCGCCGTGGAGTGATTTTCAGCTTACTGCTGCTTTTCGGAGTGAGTTTGCCCAACCAGCAGGCTTGGGCCTCTGCATGGTTAAATCAAGATCAGCAAGCGATGCACATGTTCAACAATGAGCAATACGCGCAAGCCGCTGAAGCCTTTCGCGACCCACGCTGGCAAGGTGCGGCTCGTTACTATGCCAAAGATTACCAAGGGGCCATTGACGCCTATTCGCAAATCGCTAACCCTGATACTGCCACGCAGTACAATCTCGCCAATGCTTATGCGCAAGCAGGAGAGTTACAGAAAGCGCAGGATTTGTACGAACAAGTTCTCAAGCAAGAGCCGAATCATCAAGATGCACGACACAATTTAGACGTGGTCAAGGCTGCACAGCAACAGCAACAGCAACAGCAACAGCAACAGCAACAGCAACAGCAACAGCAACAGCA
>NZ_JHXR01000010.1:26482-194166 GCF_000621645.1 Vibrio cholerae ATCC 14035
ACAGCAACAGCAACAGCAACAGCAACAGCAACAGCAACAGCAACAGCAACAGCAACAGCAGGATTCGTCATCTGGCTCCTCCGGTCAAGAAGTGCAAGAAGACTCATCAGCAAATCCCTCAAATACAGCTAAGGAGCAAGAGGCGAGCTCTCAAACAAAAGGCGCATCGACGCCTGATCCACAGCAGGATCTACAAGAGAGTACTGAGCCCAAAGCGAATGCAAAACCACAGGAGCAACCAAACGCTGTGGATGATGCGCAAGCTGGGGAACCCAGCGCGCACCAGGAGCAATCAAAAGATCCGAAAAATGGGCAGCCAAGTGGAACCGAGCAAAACGATGAGCAGAGTGACAAAGCCAATGCCGCTCAGCCCTCCGAGTCGGTCACCACCTCTTCTGATCCCAATCTTGACCCTATGTTACGTAAGTTGGAGCAAGTCGAGAGTGCTCGCGATCCGAGTGCACTACTGCGCGCGCAATTTATTCTGCAAGCCCAACGTAAACCTCAACCCACGGAACCCGATCAGCCATGGTAAAGATACACGCACCGTTTCAATCCGTACTTTTTTGGCTAACGCTGCTGGTAAGTTTGCTGGCACTTCCCGCGCATTCCGCTGATTTAGTGGCCAGTGTCAGCAAAAATAAAGTGGTCAAAAATCAAGTGTTTCAGCTGCGAATTGTCAGTCATGACAAAGTCTCTGCTGATGCCCTCGATTTTTCCCAACTGGAGCCTGACTTTTTTGTTGGCCAGCCGAGTTTTGCCTCCTCGACCAATATCATCAATGGCAACTACTCACAACGCAGTGAATGGACCGTTGCGCTTGCGGCGCAAAAAGTAGGCATAGTGACTATCCCAAGTTTCCAGTTAGGGAGTCACCAAACCTCCCCTATCGCGATCCAAGTGACTGAAGATCAAGACCAACCTGCCCAGGAAGAGTTGGCGGAGGTACGCAGCCGTTTAGAACGAACAGAGCTTTATCCTGGTGAAAGCACACTATTCCACGCGCAGTTGATCATTAAGGAAGACATTCGTCGCCTGCGCGACCCCAAGATTACCCCACCGAAAGTCGAGGGCATGCGTTTAGAATCGGCGAGCGAGCCGAAACAGTATCCGAGTGTGCTCAATGGGGTAGAAGTGACGATTGTCGAACAATCCTTTCGCATCACCGCTGAGCAGGCAGGCCAGTTTACCTTAAGTGAGCCTGTGCTTAAGGCCGGCTTATTGTATGGTAACCAATACAGTGGCAATACTCGCTTAATCCCAATACTGACTAAGGCCAAAAACTACTCAATCCAAGTATTAGAAAAACCCAAACACTATCAGGGCACTTGGCTGCCCACCGCCAAGCTGAGCCTGACTCAAGAGTGGCAAGATGGGCAACAAAAGCTCGACTCAACCACTGCCTACTCGACTCAAGTTGGCCATGCCATTACTCGCGAGATTCGTCTGCAAGTCAGTGGGTTGACTCAACAACAATTGCCAAACATCCACATCCCATACCCAGAGAGCATCAGCGTCTATGCTGAGAAGCCGCAATTTAGTACGCTGGATAATGGCGATACCGTAATGACCTTCAAGCAAGTGCTGATCCCTCGTCAGGCAGGAGATATTCACTTACCCGAGTTCAACCTCAACTGGTGGAACACCCAGACACAAGCGGAGCAGACCAGCCAAGTGGCAGGCATGACTTTGCAAGTCAAACCCAGCGAAGAAACGCCTGTATTACCCACGCCGAGCCAGCCGAGTACTCCTGAGATCCAGCAGGTCGTCGACGCTGGCTATTGGCCATATATCACTCTGCTGTTTGCGCTGCTGTGGCTCAGTACGGCCCTCTTGGCTTGGATGTTGTGGCGTCACAAGCACACCGACCCTCAGGCGAACCATAAAACGAAAGCGGCCTCTAACGCACCGTCTTGCGCCTATCAAGCCGTGCTACAAGCTATCGAGCAACAAGACTTACTGGCTCTGAGCCCAGCGTTACGTACTTGGCAAAAGGAAGTGATGCTGAATCAAGAAGAGGAGCAAACCCTGACGGCTCTTGTCCATACATTACAGCAAGCTTGTTTCTCGGAGCGGACGGAGCAACCGGATTTCAATCCCTTGAAAAATTGGCTTGTGGCTAAACAGAAACAGCAGGGGAAAATGCAGCGCAGCCGTTCATCCACTTTACCACCGTTATAACTTTGGCTTTGACAGGAGGCTGACAATTTCATGTCCTCGAGGGATAGCTTGTTAAGCGTGGTAAGAGTAATTTAGAGCGCGATGAAAAATGGTGGAGAATGTGGCTAGGTGTGGTACTTCTCTGTCGTCAGTTAAAAGGTCAATCACTGGGAGGACATCCATGACCAATATCAATACCAAAGCCGCCACTGTGCTCGGACTAAGCCTGATTATCGGGCTTTCCGCACTGGGCTTCTTGGTACAACAAATGGCGGTTAAGTTTAAAGAGTACGAGCGCGTTGTGGCGGTGAAAGGGCTGTCTGAACGTGAAGTGGTGGCCGATACCGTCATCTGGCCAATTCAATTTACCGTTGCGGATAATCAGCTCTCTTCTCTGTTTGCCACTGTCGATCAGCAAACTCAGCTCATTACCCAATTCTTAGTGGAAAAAGGCGTGGATCGCGCAGCGATTTCCCTTTCAGCACCTGCTGTGATCGATAAAAAAGCTCAACAATATGGTGAAGACCGCGCTGAGTTTCGCTATTTAGCGACTCAAACCTTGACCGTGTACAGCAAACAAGTCGATCAAGTACGCAAAATCATTAGCGAAATTGGTCAGTTGGGTAAGCAAGGCGTGGTTTTTAACCAAGATCCTTACAACAATCGCGTTGAATTTAGCTTCACCGGGCTCAATGCCATCAAACCAGACATGATTGAAGAGGCGACGAAGCAGGCAAGAGAAGTCGCGCAGAAGTTTGCAAAAGATTCGCAAAGCACGCTAGGCAAGATCAAAACGGCTTCACAAGGACAGTTTTCCATTACTGATCGTGATAACAATACGCCATACATCAAAAATGTACGCGTAGTCACCACCGTTGAGTATTACCTGTCCGATTGATACACCCTAACCATTTCTCGTAGCAACAGTGTGGGCAAGATGAGAATCACGTCTTGTCTATGCTGATAGGGATGAGGCTGATGGGGATGAGCTCACTGAACAGCAACACTAGGGTGTTTGGGATAAGAGCGCATTCATCGAAAGCAAAAAATGAATGGAAATCCATTTATTAGAAATTCATTTTTTAGAAAGCAATTTTTGTTAGAAAACAATGTTAGAAAATAATCTATTAGAAAGTAAAAAGGGGCGTGGTTTTCACCACGCCCCTTTTAGAATCAATCTGAGCTAATTACAGCGCAGTAACTTGAGCAGCTTGTGGGCCTTTTTTGCCTTGCTCAACGGTGAAGCTTACACGCTGGCCTTCAGCCAGAGTTTTGAAGCCTTCAGAAACGATAGACTTGAAGTGTACGAACACGTCTTGACCGCCGTTGTCTTGAGAGATGAAACCAAAACCTTTAGTTTCGTTGAACCATTTTACTGAACCAGTCATTTTCTGAGACATAGTAACCTCTGATATATATTTGCTATGAGTTTATTTGGCTGATAACGAAAGCTATTGAATGGTATATCAAGACAAAGTTGACGCAGGTTTAACGAGAAATCGATAACGATCTGAGATTGAACTTTCACTGAATTTAACATTAACAACTCTTACCTAAGAGCCGAGGTAAACTATACACGTATTTTTTCGAAACGCTACATTTATTTGTGTTATTTGCCAAAGCGTAAGAAATCTGCTGGATAATGCTACATTTCTACCTGTATGCAGTCGATATTTTCAACAATAACGCCAATAACCTGATTCCGTCCTTGGCTTTTCGCTCTGTACAAGGCTTTATCCGCTTCTGCATAGAGCTGATCAAATTGAATCTCTCGCGGTTTATAACGAGAAGCAGCATAACCAATCGATACGGTCAGTAGCTCACCACTGGGATTTTCGCAGTGTTCTATGCATTCAGCTTCAATACTTTTACGAATATTTTCAGCCAGTAAGTGAATCTCCTCGGCGCTTCGATTGGCGACTAAAAGCAGAAACTCTTCCCCACCAATACGACAGAACAGTTCATGCTCAGATTGCGCATGTCGACTGAGGATATTACCAATCCGCATCAGAGCAATATCGCCTTCAAGATGACCATAGCAGTTGTTGAAAAGCCCGAAATGGTCAATATCGAGCAAGATCACGCCATAATTGACCACCTCTTTGATGGTCTGTTCGCAAGTTTGCTCCAGTTGGTGCTCAAGCATACGGCGATTCCCTAAACGAGTCAGCGGATCTAATTTCGCCATTAAATCGAGTTTTTCGTTGGCTTTTTGCAAATCACGAGTGCGATTACGCACCTCAAGCTCCAGCGTTTCATTGAGTACCGAGATCGCTTCTTGGGCTTTGGCTCGCATCAAGACTTCGGTGAGGTTTGAAGCAAACATACGAATCACTTCACGCAGTTGTGAAGTCAAGGGGGAACGTCGGATCAAATTATCCGCCGCAATAAAGGCAATCGGGGTGCCTTTGTCGGTGAGCATGGTCATCGCCGTCCAACCATAACCTACAATTTTACAGTCGTGATAGATGGGAACACTCTCTTTAAACACCACTTCGTTTGGGTACACTTTGGCAAGGTCGACAATGTCATTTTCATGCGTTGAACCACGGAAATAGGATTCATCGACAATATTGCCTTGAATATCCGTCCCCCACGTCCCCTGAATATAAGAGCAAGCTTCATCTGTCAAAAACACCGCCATGCGATCAATCCCCATTCGGTTGATCGCAAAGGTGACTGCCGATTTACACACTTCACTGACTGTCATACAGCGAGACAGTTCGACCATGCTGGCATGCAGCATACGTACGTTTTGTTCCTGCTTTTTACGAATATAAATTTGCGCGAGCAATGAGCCAAACGACTCAAGCATCTGTTTTTGATACTCGGTAATCGGCTGCCGATTGATATAGTTGTCGATGGCAATCCAGCCTATGGTGTCATTACCATCACGCAAAATCAGCATGGCATTCCAGCCTTGTCCCACTACCTGTCCGACGGTGTACAAAGGCACATCTTCTACCACCATCAAAGTGCACTCTTCATTGGATAAAGCTTCGAGATATTGAGGCTCTAATTGGTGCAGATCATACTGGGTGTGCTGTTCATCAATCGTATTACCGTGCTCATCGGTACCATAAGTACCGCTGAAGCAACGCTTTTTCATATCAAGCAACAAGAGCGCGGATCGATCAAACCCGAGACGATGTCGCATAGCCTCGACCGATGCGCGGTGTAGCTCATCAAGATTGGCGGGGTTGGACAACTCGAGCGCGACTTGATGCACCAGCTTCATGTTGTCAATAAACTGCTCTCGCTGACGAATTTCACTAAGGTACTGCGCCTCACGTAAATCACGATTTTTAAACTCTTTCGATGCTTCAATTTCCGCTCGTAAGCATTGCCATTTCGCTGCAATTAACTGTAAAAAATCCAACTCACCGGATTGAGTGCTCAGGTGTACTTTATCGACGCATGCCGCTTGAATGATCAGATAAGTCCGATGCTGAGGATGATTATCCAGCATAAAAATAAACGACTCACCGCCCATCACTGGCAAATAGTTCCAGCGACAGGTATTGATGGCAAAAGGGATCAAGCCATCGGAAGTATCAAACTGCGCAGCCCATGCCCAAAAGGCTTCAGGATACGCTTCTAGCGGCGTAAACGTGTTGGAAGAGAGTAAGGTGTGACCTGCCACGTCTTGAGATGGTGCTCGTACGATCCCAGCTGATTGCGATAATAGAAATGTCGTTAAGTACTCAAACGTGGTCTCGGCCAACATTCGATAATTACGACTTGAGGTAACTCTTTTGAGTAGGGTTCGAGGAAACATGCGCAGCCTGACTTAATCTTTGTTTTATGCGAAATCATGGCCGAAATTCTGATAAGCAATCAATTGGTTATCCTTCTGGCAGTTAACTACGCCGCACTTTTTTTAGATAACTGATCGCATACTCGGCACAGCCAGCATTTTTGCGAGGTTGTTTCCATTTATTGCATCAATAGCATGCTCTTTTTGAATTTTTTCTCATTAATGAGTCAGTTTTTTTGTGGTTGCCGTCTCCTTGTAATAGCCCAGTTTTTTCAAATCCCTTCCCGAACGATTTGGACTTTGAGGTAGACACACTCTCTTAAGCGCTGTGCGGAGTGTGAAGTCAGCATGGCTAACCACACCATAGCTTCAAGTAGCAAGAAGATATCTGCTAGAATTAGGCGCAGTTTGTTTCCATCTTGGGTCTCCTATGCGTCTTTTCTCTGCCGTACTGCTGTTATTGCTGATTTTCCCTAACCTGAGTTATGCGCAAGTCGATTTAGTGAAAGTGGATAAATCGAAACGGCGTATGTACTTACTCCAAGGCAATGAAATCATTCGTGAGTATCGTATTGCTCTAGGAAAATCGCCTAAAGGGCATAAGCAGCAAGAAGGCGACCAACGCACACCAGAGGGACACTATCTTTTAGACTTTATTATTGAAGATTCGAGCTTCTACCGTTCGATACACATTAGCTACCCCAACACTCGCGATCAGCAGCTCGCTCATTTGCGCGGCGTAAATCCCGGTGGTGATATTAAGATTCATGGCTTAAAAAACGGTGATGAGAGAGAGCCGAGTTTCGTACAAAGCTTTGATTGGACGAACGGCTGCATTGCCATTACCAATCAAGAAATGGATGAGTTTTTAAGCCTAGTTCAGCCCGGTGTGCCCATACATATTGAGTGGTAAATGGGTTGGTCTCGCGCTGAAAACGCAGACCAAGAGATCGCCACAACATGGCGCAGCAATCCAGTTTGGTTACTGTTTTAAAGGTTTGACTAAGGATTCTAGCCCCTCAATTTTGATCGCTAGGCAGAGCTCCAGTAACACGCCTAGCTCTCCTTCTGGAAAACCTTGTTTTTGAAACCAAAGTAAATAAGGTTCTGGCAAATCAATCAAAACTCGACCTGCGTATTTACCAAATGGCATTTTCATTTGTGCCAATTTTATAAGATGCGTTTTCTCAAACATTGTGAATATTGAATATCGTCGATAACTCAGCGGGCAGACTAAAGCGAAGCGTGAGAAAAGTAAATCTCTTCCTGCATCTGGATGCAGATAAAAATAGCGGAATAAATGTGATTCACCACCCACTATTTTATTTTTTGTTAGCGTATTCTCAATTTATTCATTTGTCAGATGACGAATGGCTATTTTCATCCATAATCAAAGTGGGTTTGAAATGAATCATTTCAAATAGGTGAAAATATGAGAACGCACAACAACTCTAGTATCTGGTTTACCCTCGATTATAAAATCGCTTTCTTCTTTCCTGCGTAATCCCTTCTCGCGTGGATGACTAGGCATGTTTTTGCAGTCAATCGACTGCAATCCGGTTTTGTTATTCCGCTGTCTTACTCGCTTGACGCATGGCTTTATATACCCACACCACTTGGAATTGCAGGTAGTAGGCAAGGGTGTTCATCCCCATGAGCATAGATAAACTTTGGGATTGGCGGTGAACGAACGTTGCCAACAACGCTGCAGCCTCAAGTAAGCAGGGGATATCGCTTACTGCCAGATATCGACAATTTTAAGTCTATCTAATGACTTATATTGGTCTTTATCTGTGTTTAGTTAAGCCATTGAAGAAAATATAAATATGCGTTTTAAGCTTTGTAAGCATTAAATATGCATTCGCTTCGACGTAGATATTATTTACGTCATAGCTGCATAGTGAATCAATCTCAGCACAAGGAATTTCATTTATTCCTTGCACGACTTTATATTTAAATTTTTAGGAATACCCAGCATGGAAAATTTTAAACACTTACCAGAACCTTTTCGTATTCGTGTTATTGAACCTGTTAAACGTACCACACGGGAATATCGTGAAAAGGCGATTTTAAATGCCGGAATGAACCCCTTTTTGCTCGATAGTGAAGATGTATTTATTGACCTGCTCACCGACAGCGGCACTGGCGCTATCACGCAGGAGATGCAAGCCGCCATGTTCCGTGGTGATGAAGCCTACAGCGGCAGCCGCAGCTACCACGCACTCGCGAGAGCGGTTAAAGATATTTTTGGTTATGAATACACGATTCCAACCCACCAAGGTCGTGGTGCAGAGCAGATTTATATTCCTGTTTTGATTAAAAAGCGTGAAAAAGAGAAAGGACTCGATCGCAGTAAAATGGTCGCCCTATCTAACTACTTTTTCGATACCACTCAAGGCCATACCCAAATCAACTGCTGTGTTGCTAAAAACGTGTACACCGAAGAGGCATTTGATACCGGTGTTAAAGCCGATTTTAAAGGTAACTTCGACTTAGAAAAGCTCGAACAAGCCATCCTTGAAGCGGGCCCGGCAAACGTCCCATATATTGTCAGCACCATCACTTGTAACTCTGCGGGTGGCCAGCCGGTTTCGATCGCCAACTTAAAAGCCGTGTATGAGATTGCCCAGCGTTACGACATTCCCGTGATCATGGATTCTGCTCGTTTTGCTGAAAATGCGTATTTTATTCAGCAACGTGAGCGCGATTACCGCAACTGGAGTATCGAAGAGATCACGCGTGAAGCTTACAAATACGCCGATGGACTCGCGATGTCGGCCAAAAAAGATGCCATGGTGCAAATGGGCGGTTTACTCTGCTTCAAAGACGAAAGCTTCTTTGACGTATACACCGAATGCCGAACCCTGTGTTTGGTGCAAGAAGGCTTCCCTACATACGGTGGCTTAGAAGGCGGTGCGATGGAGCGGTTGGCGGTTGGCTTATATGACGGTATGCGCCAAGATTGGCTCGCTTATCGCATTAACCAAGTGGAGTATCTGGTCAATGGTTTAGAAGCGATTGGGGTTATTTGCCAACAAGCTGGCGGCCATGCTGCGTTTGTCGATGCGGGTAAACTGCTGCCTCACATCCCAGCAGATCAATTCCCTGCTCACGCTTTAGCTTGTGAACTCTATAAAGTCGCAGGCATTCGCGCAGTAGAAATTGGTTCACTCCTGCTTGGCCGTGATCCTGCAACCGGAAAACAGCATCCTTGCCCAGCCGAATTGCTCCGTTTAACCATTCCACGCGCGACTTATACGCAAACACACATGGATTTCATCATCGAAGCATTTGAGAAGGTGAAAGCCAATGCTCGTAACGTCAAAGGATTGGAGTTTACTTACGAGCCACCCGTGCTACGCCACTTTACGGCTCGCTTAAAAGAAAAAGCCTAATACGGTATTGAAAAAGTGCAGCCTGCATAGGCTGCCTTTTTTTGACCTGAAAAACATAACAACAAAATCAACAATAACGTGAAACCCAAGGATTTTATCATGTCGAAACAACCCTCACTGTTTGGGGGAGCCTGCATTATTGCCAGCGTCTGCGTAGGTGCTGGTATGCTTGGTCTCCCCAGCGCAGGTGCCGGAGCATGGACTCTCTGGTCTATGTTGGCGCTCGCTTTAACCATGGCGGTCATGACGCTTTCAGGCTGGATGCTACTTGAAGCCTTTAAACACTATGATCTTCGAGTCTCGTTTAATACCGTGACCAAAGATATGCTAGGCAACCATATCAATCGCTTTAACAACCTGACCGTTTACTTTGTCGGTGGCATTTTGTTGTACGCCTACATCACCTCTTCTGGTTTGATTTTGCAGGATTTACTGCATATTAATAGCAAAATAGCCTCGATACTGTTCGTGGCGGTATTTTCCGCTTTCGTTTGGCATTCGACTCGCGCAGTGGATCGCATCTCAGTTATTTTGATCGTATTTATGGTTCTGAGTTTTATTTTTGGTGTTTCAGGATTAGCGATCAATGTGAAAACATCCATCCTATTTGACACCCTAAATCAAAGTGGTGAGTACGCTCCTTATGCGATGGCAATGCTGCCCGTTGCGCTGACCTCGTTTGGTTATCATCACTCCGTTTCATCCATGCGTGCCTATTACGGCGAAGAGCGCAAAGCCAAGTACGCGATTTTGGGAGGCACAGTGATTGCGCTAAGTCTTTATGCGCTTTGGCTATTTAGCATTTTTGGCAATTTACCTCGTGCCGATTTTGCGCCTGTCATACAGCAAGGTGGGAATGTGGATGTGCTTTTAAAAGCCTTAGGTTCGGTGGTGGAGTCGGAGAAAGTCTCACAAGCGATCAACGCCTTTTCGATGGCCGCAATCCTATCTTCCTTTATCGGCGTTGGCTTAGGCGTATTTGATTTTCTGGCCGATTTATTTCAGTTCAGCAACTGTAAACAAGGGCGTACCAAAACTTGGCTGGTCACCTTTTTGCCGCCTCTCATTCTCTCTTTGCTGTTCCCATTCGGCTTTATCATTGCGATCGGTTACGCAGGCGCAGCCGCCACTATTTGGGCCTGTATTATCCCAGTACTGCTTGCGCGTAAATCGCGCACTTTAGCCAATGGTGCGCAGGGGTTTGTCGTACCGGGAGGCAATCTAGCTCTTGGACTTGTTCTGATTTTTGGTGTGCTTACCGCGGTTTTTCATATGATGGCGATGGCCAATTTGTTACCTGCGTTTAAGGGATAACGTCAAAAACAACCCCATCAATACAAAGAAGCCGTAGCGAAACAATTTCTTACGTATCGCCGCGGCTTCCCTATTTTATAGCGCAGACAAGCATATCGATGAGATCTAATCTCAGCATTACATAAACCCTTACAATTACTCGCTATGACATAGGCCAGCAATATGACTAATCTTTAATCAACCAAGGAGCTGGCTATGAAAAAATTTAAGAATATCTTATTTGCAACTCAAGGCTTACCCGGACACAGTGACGCGTTGGAGCAAGCGATTCAACTTGCTTACAATAACCGCGGTCAACTTGCTGGTTTGATTGCATTTCCAGCATTTCCTGCCGATCTACAACGCTATCAAGAACCCTACGAGCAATCCTATCTGAACACTTTGATGGAAACCGTAGAGGCGTGCCGTTCACAGCACCACATCCATAAAGATGAGGTTCCTTTTCCTTTAATGGTTAAGCACAGCGAGCAACCCGCGGTCGCGATTATTAAGTCGGCACTCAACCATCATATCGATCTGTTGATCAAAGAAGCGGAACCTATGACTCATAGTCAGCAAGGTTTTAAAGCTTTGGATATGACACTGCTGAGAAAATGCCCTTGCCCGGTTTGGTTGCATCGCCCGTTAGCCAAGCCAAAAGCCAATCGGCGTGTTGCGGTGGCTATCGACCCTATCACCACGACCGAGCAGCAAAAGGCCCTAGCATTGCGTTTACTCGAATTATCACGCTCAATTGCCAACACGTGTGACAGTCGCCTGCATATTGTTTCCTGCTGGGAGTACTATTTAGAAAACTATCTGCATGATCAGGTATGGATTCAAGTTGAGCAGCAGCAAATCGCAGAAGAAATCGCACAAGCAAAAATCAGACATGAGCAAGCCTTACGTCAACTGATTGATGAATCAGGCATTACAGGCGAGTTGGTGATACACCATCTACACGGTAAACCCGATGAACTGATCCCCGAATGGGTCACGGCAGAGAATATCGACATTCTAGTGATGGGGACTCTCGCTAGAACCGGTATTGCAGGCTTTGTGATTGGCAATACGGCAGAAAACATCGTTCAGTCGATTGAGTGCTCTTTAGTCGCTCTTAAACCAGAAGGATTCGTTTCGCCGATCAAAAACGAGTAAGTAATGCCACATTGGGTCAACCGACCTTCATCTGTTGGCTAGACCGTTGTGATCCTTAGTCTAAGGAGGATGTGATGAAAAAGTTCTGCCCACACTGCCACTGTGAAATGTTGGAGCGTGCCAACCTCTATATCTGCCCAAGAAATGCGATCGGTGATTGTGTTTACGACGCCATGCTCACGAATGAGCTACCGCTCGTCAGCCTGCCTTTTGACTCAGAACGCAGCCATTTTGATGAGCGACCTACACCCTTTGACTCACAATCAAAGTAGATCATGCGTCACGCTTCCACCAACGAACTCGACGCTATCAACAATTAGCCTATACTTTTCAAAGTAGTAGATACCTGTACCCGCTCAGGACGTCGCAACAAGGACGCACTGAGCGGCGTTAATATGACATCGAAGAGGCTGCCATCTTGAAGACAGGACTCGATAAGCATACATCCCTCACCCCAAATACAGTGTCGGCGAGATTACTTCCTTTCGCCGTTTTACCCATCCTTCTATTTGGGTGGGTGTTTTATTGGCATCAAACCGGTGGTAACGCTTGGCAAGTCACTTGGGTTCCTGGGCTGGATCTGAATCTCAGTTTCCGACTTGACGGGCTCTCTTTTCTTTTTGCCTCGTTGATCACAGGCATCGGTGCCTTGATTCAAATCTATGCCCTCGCTTACATGAAAGAGAAAGCGGCGCGCTTCTCATTTCATCTCTACCTCACTCTCTTCATGCTCGCCATGCTTGGCGTGGTGGTAAGCGACAATATTTTACTGCTGTTCATCTTCTGGGAACTGACCACCATCACTTCCTATCTGCTGATTGGTTTTAATCATGACAAACCAGTCTCACGCAAAAATGCCCTACAGTCACTTTTAGTCACGGGGGCCGGAGGACTCGCGCTGTTAGCCGGACTGATTTTACTTGGCTTGATGGCCAATAGTTATCAAATCAGCGTCATCATTGAACACGCGGATCACATCGCGCAACATCCGTGGTTTATGCCTTCGCTGATTTTAGTTTTACTCGGTGCATTCACTAAATCTGCGCAATTTCCATTCCATTTCTGGTTACCCAATGCCATGGCCGCACCGACACCGGTGAGCGCTTACTTGCATTCAGCGACCATGGTTAAGGCTGGAATCTATCTTTTGGCCCGCTTATCACCGATTTATGCCAGTAGTGATTTTTGGTTCTACTGCTTAACCATTGTGGGCGCGGTAACGGCACTTTGGTGCGCGCTACTGGCGTTCAAGCAAACCGATCTAAAACTGATGTTGGCCTACAGCACCAATGTTGCGTTAGGCAAATTGACCCTGCTGCTGGGATTAGGTACCGAGGTCGCGCTGACCGCTGCTGTGTTGTTTATTTTCGCCCACTCATTTTACAAAGCCGCACTCTTTATGGTGGTCGGCAATATTGATAAAGCGACGGGCACTCGAGAGCGAGAAAAGCTCGGCAACTTAAAATCCGTCTTGCTGCTGAGCCTTATTGCTGCGGTTATTGCCGCTTTATCCAAATCCGGTGTTGCGCCTATGCTCGGATTTTTGAGCAAGGAGTACATGTACAAATCCAGTGTGGAATCTGGCATTGCGTGGATTTCGCTGGTCTTATTACTGATTAATGCGCTGATGGTGGCGTTAGCCATCGCACTACTTTACAAACCCTTTTTTGGCCAAGCGACCAAGGAGAGTGAAAGCCACCCACCCAAAGCGATCGAACAGAAAAAATCCCTTTGGCTACCTGCGATGGGATTGGCTATCGCCAGTTTCCTACTGCCTGTTTTTGCCCTGGATTGGATTAACCAGCATTTAGTCATACCAGCAGTCATGGCGATGGATCCAAACAGCGTTCCACAAGCCGCAAAATTATGGCAAGGCTTCAATATCCCGCTGGCTTTGAGTGGTATCACGCTTGTGTTAGGGGGCGTGCTGTATCTGAACTACGCAACCCTAGTCACATGGCTCACGCGCCTAGTGAAGCCGCTGCCCAAAGCTGAGCAAATGTTTGATGCCGTGCTGGCTTATTTAGCGACATTGGCAAGCTGGCAAACGCAAATGCTGCAACAAAAACGCTCAAGCGGTTATATGCTGCTATTTTTTGCCGTTTTAGCCTTAATACTGCTCTATCAGCCGCTACCTTTACCAGCCACTTTCAGCGCCTCGCTGTTTGATGTTCATTTTTATGAAGTCGCAATTGCGCTCGCACTCATCGCTTCTGCGCTGTTGTGTGTGCTGAGCACGTCTCGTTTGCTGTCGGTATTAGCGCTCGGCATGGCTGGATTTATGACGACGCTGGTCTTTATGATTTACAGCGCTCCTGATGTTGCCAAAACCCTTTTGCTGGTCGAAACACTGATGGTGGTGTTTGTGGTGCTTTTGATGCGTCATATGCCCTACTTGTCGACGGTCGCTCGCCATTCTGTAGCGCGTCGCACATTGAATGCGGTGATAGCCAGTGTGATTGGCGCATCCGTAACCTTAATCCTGCTCAATATCACAGCGCATCCTATCGATACCACTTTGTCTGACTATTTTGCGCAGCAGAGCGTTCCCGGCGGTCATGGCCGCAACATCGTCAATGTCATTTTGGTCGATTTTCGTGCCTTTGATACCTTGGGAGAAGTCATTGTGGTCATCATGGCGAGCCTTGTCGCGATTAGCCTCTTACCCAAACGAACCGAGCAACCACAGAAGATTCATTCTCTAATCTTTGCCACTACCGCACATATTGTGACTGCCTTGATGCTGATGTTTTCCCTCTATCTACTGCTGAGAGGACACAATGCTCCCGGCGGCGGCTTTATCGGCGCATTGATCGCGGTGATCGGCTTTTCGCTGCTCCTCTTCGCCGAATCGCCCCAATACGTGAGAGATCGTCTCCACTTCTCGCCACTCAATATTGCCCTGTTTGGCATTCTGCTCAGTTTTATGGCAGGAGCCATGAGTGTCGCGGTCGGTTTACCTTTCCTAACTGGATTATGGTGGAAAGAAATTTTACCGCTTGGCACCCCACTGCTCTTTGATGTCGGCATCTATCTGGCGATCATCGGCGGTGTCATGAGCATGTTGCTGCGCGTTAAGGAGGAACTCGACTAATGGAAGGATTATGGAGCATTGTTGTCGGTGTTTTTGTCGCCGCCGGTATCTACTTAATGCTAGAGCGACACTTACTGCGCTTATTGTTTGGCCTGATCCTCCTCAGTAGTGCGGTGAACTTGGCCATTTTTACCGCAGGACGCTTAACCCCCGCCTCACCACCATTAATTGAGGTAGGAGCCTTGTTACCAGCGGAAGGTGCGGCGAACCCGCTGCCACAAGCCCTGATTTTAACCGCCATTGTGATCGGTTTTGGCTTACTGGTTTTTGCTTTGATGTTGTTTTACCGAGCTTATTTTGAGACTCGCAGCGCGGACGTCGATGAGATGCGTCGCTCAGAGGAGGAAGAATGACCGCGATTGGGTTGACCTTACCCGTTGTGATCTCACTGCTCACCGCAGTTGCGATCTTTTTAGCGGGGCGTAATCGTTGGCTGACCAACGGTTTGAGTGTGATCTGCAGTGTCATCAATCTCTTTACTGGCGCTCTACTCACGATCACCATTTACACTCATGGCCCAGCATCTATTGCCTTTGGGCAATGGCCAGCCCCCTTTGGCATCGTTTTTGTCGCTGATTTATTGAGCGTCGGTATGGTCATGGTGACGGCCATTATTGGTTTGGTTAGCGTTATCTATGCGATTGCCGATTTAAGCGCCAAACTCTCATACGCGCGCTACCACGCACTGTTGCATGTTCTACTGGCTGGTGTGTATGGCGCTTTCTTAACGGGGGATATTTTCAACCTTTATGTCTGGTTTGAAGTCATGCTGATCGCTTCTTTCGGCTTGATGGTGTTGGATGCAAACCAGCAGCAAATCGATGGCGCCATCAAATATGTGCTGCTCAATCTTATCTCTACCTTGGTGTTTTTACTTTCGATAGGACTGCTTTACGGTGCCACAGGAACCTTAAACCTCGCAGATTTACATGACAAAGCTCAATCCCTCGCTCCTGAGATGAAAACCATGCTCGCTGGATTGCTATTGTTCGCGTTTTCTATCAAAGCAGCGCTGTTTCCTCTGTTTGCTTGGCTACCGGCGTCTTATCACACCTTGCCGAGCGCCATTGTTGCCCTGTTTGCTGCTTTACTCACCAAAGTCGGTGTCTACGCTTTGCTGCGGGTCTTCACTCTGGTGTTTCCGCTCGATGGCAGTGGTTGGCAACCGGTTCTACTGGGGATTGCGGCGCTGACCATGCTCACTGGCGTACTCGGTGCAGCAAGCCAATATGACATTAAAAAAATCCTTTCTTTTCATATCATTAGCCAAATTGGCTACATGATTATGGGACTGGCCATTTATACTCCTTTGGCCATCACAGGGGCGATTTTTTATGTTATTCACCATATCTTAGTAAAGGGGAACCTATTTCTGATTGGTGGCCTGATTGGCAGAAAGTACGGCACTACACAATTGACGCAGCTCGGCGGAGTCTATCGCGCCATGCCCTGGCTTACCTTTGGCTTCTTACTCGCCGCCTTCTCTTTGGCGGGCTTCCCTCCTCTGTCGGGGTTTTGGGGCAAGTTTCTAGTCATCAAAGCGAGTTTGGCTGCTGAGCTGTATTGGCTTGCCGCAATTGCGCTATTGGTTGGCCTGCTAACGATTTTCTCGATGACCAAAATTTGGAATGAAGTGTTTTGGAAAGATGCTCCTGCCGCTCTACCGCAGGAGACGTTAGCCCGCTCAACACTCGGTCTTTATGCACTGCCGATCCTCGTGCTCACTCTGTTTAGCCTAGTGATTGGTTTGGCTGCGCAGCCGTTTTACCAATTTGCAACCTTAGCGGCAGAACAATTATTAACGCCAACCGCTTATATCCATGCTGTTTTGGGAGGCTCAAAATGATTTATCTCTTCCTCAACCTCTTTCTTGCCACAGCGTGGATGCTGCTCAATGGTGACTACTCCAGCTTGCAATTCTTATTGGGATTCGTGGTGGGTTTTTGGGCATTGCGCCTCAGCCAGCCATTTGGCTTAAAAACCACTTACTTTCGCCGTTTTAGAGCCATCACCACTTTAATTCTCTATTTCATCTACGAGATGGTCGTCTCTGTCGCACGAGTCGCATGGGATGTCGTGACGCCAAAGCATCTGAGCGATCCTGATATTGTCTACGTGCCATTAGATGCCCGCAGCGATCTTGAGATTACCCTTTTGGCCAACATGGTTTCGCTCACTCCCGGCACTTTAAGTCTCGATGTTAGCGAAGATAGACAATATTTGATCGTTCACGCGATGTTTGCGCCAGAGCACCAAGCGGTGATCAACGACATCAAAAATGGTCTTGAAAAACGGATACTGGAGGTCACTCGTGGATAATTCATTACCGCTGGCGATTCACTTCGCCTATCTAGGACTTTTGCTTAGCTTGGCAATGGCGTTTATCCGCTTAGTGTTAGGCCCATCGCTCGCCGATCGCGTGGTGGCTCTCGATTTAATTTCCTTTATCACCATAGGCTTTATTGTCGTTTATAGCTTAGACAGTGGTCAGCAAACGCTATTGGATATTGCCTTAACCCTAGGCTTAGTGGCTTTCCTTGGCACCATAGCATTTGCACGATTTATCGCTAAACGAAAAGGAGAACTTTAATGTCGATGTTAGCGGCCCTCTTACTGGTTCTCGGCACCTTATTCACGCTATTTGCGAGCCTAGGCATTTTGCGCATGCCCGATCTCTATACTCGCATGCACGCCGCCACCAAAGCCGGTACCGCAGGCTTGTCTCTATTGCTCCTTGCTGTCGCGCTCTGTATGCCTGAGATTGGCGTAATATCACGACTGGTTGGCATCATGCTGTTTATTTTTCTGACCGCTCCCGTTGCGGCTCATTTACTGGGTAAAGTCACACAACAAGCCGGCTATGCTTTCTGGCGTAATCAAGACGCGGCCAAACAGAAAAAGGCGCAGAAGTAGTTTGCTGCCTATCCATCTCTTCCAGCCAGTGATGGCCTTGCCACTACTGCTCATCACTCATCCGTTCGAAAGCCCTAGCGCATCACGAATTGTTCTTCATGAAACTGGCGTGACAAATCCACTTGGTAAGGTTTAAGCGCTTTTTTCAGACTATTGGAAAATGCGATTGGCCCACAGAAATAGATTTCGAAACGGCTTAAATCTCCACATCGGCGCGCAATGTCATCTGCTGACAGATGAGGATCAACGCTCGAATCTATAATGGTTAATGAAACCCCAGCCAACTGCGCTTTGTGGCGAAGTTCTGCGCACAAATCCGGATCAATTTGATGGCAACAGAAAAAAAGATGTACTGGTGGGTGTGCTCTCTCCCTCATTAACCAGTCGAGTCCAGCCATAAATGGCGCAATCCCAACGCCACCACCGATCCAAATCTGAGGTTGCTGAGTCGAAAAATCAAACTTGCCATAAGGGCCTTCGACTTCCAAAGACTCTCCGTTTTGTAAGCGCTGATGCAGCCCCGTTGTAAAATCACCCAGCTCTTTAATCAAAAAGCGAAGTTGGGAGCCCTGATGAGCACAGGCGATAGTGAACGGATGTGGTTCTTCACCGGCAAACTTTAAGTACGCAAACTGCCCAGCCTTGTGACCTAACCAAGGCTTATCTAATTGAATGGTTAAATCCAAGGTTTGACTGTTAGGGCAGTAATGAAACGCCTTAACATGAGCCGGATAACGAGATTGTCGACCGACCAAACCGAGCAAGCTATAACATGCAGCCCATGAACCCACCACAATAAACAGCATTGTTAGCCAGTAAATTGGCTCACCCCAATAGGCTTTTTTCAGCAAGATCACACTGTGCAAAGCAATCAACAAATACACCACCGCCATCAAGCGGTGAGTCAGTCGAAACGGTTTGTATTTAATGGCCGACCAAAGCGAAACCACCAACAGCACAATCAAGGCGTAGAATCCCCACTCCCCGATTTCCATCGCCAAAGGCTTAGCCTCTTTTAGCCATAAAGCCAAACCGGATAGGTTACTATTTGGGCCAGAACCGTTAAGGCGGGCGGGTTTCGTCAGTAGTTCGAGTGAGATAAGCCATTTAGGAATCTGGTAAGCAAGCCAATGCAAGATCCCCAGTAAGAGTGCGGAGATCCCGATCCATTTATGAATGCGATAGCCTTTGTCTATGCCACGCGTCCAGCGTTCTACCGAAGGTAAACGTAGCGCTAATAACATCGCCAACGACATCAACATGAGCGCCAGAATACCGGAGAACTGCACTAAACCTGATCGCCACTGAAATAAGTTTGTTGACCCAAACAGTGTAGGTTCAGCCTGTACCCATAACAGAGTGACGATGCCAACCATTACCCAGAGAGTGTATTTAACCCTGTTCATAACCTAATTCCGCTTTATCAATAAGGTTATTTTAAAGTAACAAACCTAATGTAAAGCGCTGTCGCAGAAGGGTAAAGTTGAGTAAAGATCAAAAAGGCCGCCCGTTATACAGGCGGCCTTTCTATTTTGAAATAATCAAAGTGTCACGATTAACGTGCGCGATTCTTCACATGTTTTTTGACTTTTTTCATCGCCATTTGCTGTTTTAGTGGTGATAGATAGTCGATAAACAGATTGCCAGAAAGGTGGTCAATTTCGTGTTGCATGACAATGGCAAGGAAATCGCTCGTTTCGATGCGCAGTGGCTTACCCTCACGATCCAGCGCTTCCACCACGACAGAAGTATAACGCTCCACATCCGCGTAGTAGTCTGGCACCGATAGACAACCTTCTTGACCCATCTCTTTATTGCTGCCACTGACCACTTTTGGGTTGATCAGCACCAGTGGCTGGTCACGATTGTCTGACAAATCAATCACCACAATCGCTTCTTCGCGGCCTACTTGCGGTGCTGCCAGACCAATACCGTTGTCCGTGGCGTACAGGGTATCAAGCAGGTCGTCAATTAAGGTTTGTACTGAGGCCACATCCGTGACCTGTTTGGATTGAACACGAAGTCTTGGATCGGGTGCAGTAAGAATCTCTAGAACAGCCATGGTTTCCTTGGAGCATTAGTTGAATAAAAATAACGCGGCGTAAGATAGTGTTTTCTCTCCCAGTTGTAAACCAAGGCCGATAGTTGCAAAAACAATGTTTGGCGAAAAAATAAAGCCAGTCAAACGACTGGCTTTGCAATGAATAACTTAAAACTGGCCGAGATATTCCCAGTGTCCATTAGTTGGATTGGGATCGGTTGGGTAAGGGAAATAACCATACTTCGTCACTTTCAAGCGGTAGTAGTGGTAGCCACCTCTAAACGCATATTGATAAATATCGTTCACGTTGCCACGCTGACCATCACTGCCCCACACGCCCATCGCGTCTTGTTGATACCATTCCAGCAGCATCCGCTCAAAGCTGGCCAGATCGCGATTGAGCTCAGTAAGAGTCTCTTGAATAGAAGAGTCACTGCCTAGCCAAATCCAATCTTGGTTTGACGCTCCGCGCGTTGGGAATGCCTCCCCTTCGCCCGGACGCTTTTGGATAAAGTAATGGTTTTCACCTTCGATTTGACCAACAAACACTGCGTTATAAGCGTTGTCCCA
The DNA here is from genome assembly GCF_000621645.1 of Vibrio cholerae ATCC 14035. Taxonomy (GTDB): domain Bacteria; phylum Pseudomonadota; class Gammaproteobacteria; order Enterobacterales; family Vibrionaceae; genus Vibrio; species Vibrio cholerae. The sequence continues at coordinate 46,864 of NZ_JHXR01000010.1, forward strand.
CGTGGTTGAGGTGCGTTCATCCCATGTCAGCAAGCGTGATACACCAAAGTAGCTTTGCACACGTGCTTCAACGCTCACACCCTCGGCTCTGTTGAGCTTGATTGGGTTGAAAGCAAAGTTAATGTGGTCATCTGCCGAGCCAAGGTATTTCCAACCTTGATCACTGGTTTGGTCGGTCGGGAACGCCCCAGCTTCAAGCGTGCGCATCACAAAGTAGTCGCGCGTGCCCGTTTCTGGATTCGGGTAAACATACAACGCCCCTGCACGGCGCTCCGCTTTTGTCACACCATTGTTGAGCACGCCGCGCCCATAGTGTTCGGCCACAAAGGCATCAAACTCAGCGATGGTCGCAAAATCCGTGTTCAGCAAAGTCTGGTTCTGGGCGAAGGTTTTCGTCATATCGATGACTTGGCTGTAACCGTATTCCTGACCGATGATGATTGGACCTTTGAGCTTATCCAGCGGCGGATTCTGATCTGGCGTGAAACGTGTCAGCGTTGAAGTACCGTTAAGGTCACTACAGCTCAAACTCACTTGGGTAGGTACACCTTTTTCCATCGATAAGTTAACGTGGAACTTGTTACTTTCGGTCGATTTATGACGATTGCCATCCAGTGCGATGTGGGTTGAACCATTGCGATGTTCCACCACTAACTCACAACGACGTTGAGAAGCTAAGGTTCTCGACAACACTTCGCTATTACGAATTGCATAGCTCCAAACGCGACCTTCAGCGTTATTTTTCACGCCTTCGACTTGCTCACAGCGGCCATTGCGAACAAAACCTGCCCCGTCATGACTACCGTTATTGTGCGGCTTGTTTAGAGTACACAGTTGCACTTCTCCAATCTCCGCATTCGGAGTGTAGGTCACATTGCCTGCACCAAATTGTGAAAGTAACTCGTACTGCCCCACTAGCGAATCAATCTGATAATCGTTATACCAGCGCATATCTCGGCTACCTTCACACACGTTACGCTGTGCATTTAAGCCGCCAACAAACGTCGCGCTTTGACCATTGGTATTGGTGTAATCAAAGCGGCAAATTGGCAGTTGTTGCCCATCAATCAGTAGCGTCTGCCATTGGTTATTTTGGATTTGGGCTTGAGTGAGATCCCCGACCGCTTGCCAACCTTCTAGCTGATACTCACCTTGCTCTGGCTGTGGCAGCTCAAACAGGTTGCCATAATTTGAGTAAACCAGAGGATAGATTTGGCTAGGGTTCTCATTCTGCGGATCGTAAATCCCCAATAAGGTCACTACCGGCACACCCACTTGCTGGGGTTTGGGTGTATCCGTTTCGACGGCTTTATAACGTTGCGTCGCCTGATCCCATTGCACATAGCCGCTTGGGCTGTGGCTATCTAGGTTGAAGCCGTTGTTCATCCAACGCTGTGCTTTGCGCGACTGAGCCGGATGCTCCAAGGTAAAGCGGCTGATGGTGCCAACGTACTCTTGCTCTCCGCCATTTTGCGCATCACGTAAGAAACGAAACGCATCTTTAAACGGTGGCACAATATCATCACCTTGCTGTTGGGTATAAACATCGCCTTTCCAGTGTAAGTTACCAATAAAGCGTTGGTGGAACGCATCCCAACCCCAACCGGACTCCATATCGTGAATCGAGGCCATGTACGGCCAATGACCTAAGCCATAGTTATGCCCAAGCTCATGAGACCACTCGTTACCTGTCGTCGCCTCCAGTGTCACGATGCCACCGCCACCACTGCCGCCATGCACCACGACTTGCGGTAAATCCGTGTCTTTTTTGGTGTAGATGCCCACATTGGTATGGGCTGTGATGTGGTTAAAACGTCGATTGTACTGCTGCGAATAACCCGCACTGCTCACAATACCGACGTTGGCATTGTTGATACCCGTAGAGACCATGGCTTTACCGATCGCTTCACGCATATCACCGCTGTGCCAACCGCCCGTACTTGCGCTCTTATCGGTATACACCACACCGTTTGGCATGGTCACGACTGGGAAATGCGCTGGCGTATAATCGGCCATCACCAGTTTAGAGGCTGGAATTTTCTGGAAATAATCCGCCGCAAGCGTAGGCAAGTTTTGGATCATGGTGTTGCGATCCCGCGGTGGCATTAACATGCCGATATCGATGTTCTGGATCACCAACTCAGGCGCACCGCCAAACTGGATTTCACCTTGGCTGAGCACCCCCTCACGGCCTAAGTTGTCAGTCAGGCGCAGCGATAGTCCCGGCTTCATCCAATCCCATTGCAGGGGCAGCGACCATGCATGATGCGAAAATACCACTTTCATGCGGCCATTTTCTGGCTGATCCGACGCGGCCAGAGCACTGGGCGGCAGCATCAAGATGGTTTGCACTAATTCGCCATCGAGGAACACTTCGGCGCGGACTTGGTTAATCTCCTCACCTTGCTGCGGCGTAAACAGCAGTAAAGCTTCACGGTTCATGATCGCATCGAGATGGCCTTGCCCAGTCAGCTCATTGCCCTTGGGCGCAACCGAAGTATGGGTTTGCGTGATGCTCAACCCGCCTTCTAAACTGCCTTGCAAATGGTTCGGGGTTGGGATCTCATCAGCAAAGCCAACTCGAGCTTCCTGAGTTGTGAAGCGCACCACTTTCGGCTCAGCGCAATCGACTTGATTGCAGGAACTGAGGGCTATTTCATACTGGGTTTCTGGCTTAAGCCCACCCACAAAGAAACCCGCAGAAACATGGTCATAACGTCGAACATCACTGTGATCACTGAGGTTAGTGACCGTGAGTGTCACTGAGTCCGTTTCGTTTTGCCCAAGCCAGTCAAATGACACACCGACATCAGACAGGCTCGAAACGGTTAACGAGCGAATCTCTGGCTTTACTAACGCACCGCAATCATTGGTTTCGGTGCGATAGATGACATCACGCTCCCAAATGTAGCTGCCGTCGGCACGCTTAGAGCCGTGTGACGCAGGAATGTACTCAATAAAGCAGCCTTGCTCGTCTGATTCGTAAACACCAAATTCACGGCTCATGAGATAAAAACCGCCGTCATACATCATGAATTCCCAACTCTGATCGACAAAGTCAATCACGTTGCGATAAGGCGTATCATCGCCGCCTTGATAAGGCAGAAAAGGGAACTGCAGATCATTTTTGTAGCTCAGGCGATAGTCCGTCCCTTTGTAACGGATCCAGCGTTCGCCATTGCGCTCAAATACCCCTTCTCCACGTTCGGCCATGGCTTTAATCGATTCTAGCCGCTCAACGGTTTTTTCGCCGATCTGCACCAGAGTGAGCTCATGTTGCGCCCACGCCGATGTGCTTCCCAATAGCCCAGCTATCAGAAGCGTTAATGGTTTCTTGTTCATGGTTGGATTTCTCATTTTGTTTTTCTTGTGGTTAGCGTGCGTGATGCGACCTGAATTTCGGCCGCAGTAACCCTCGAAACCTAGGGTATTCACACCACAATAGGTTCCGGACATAGACAACCGAGTTACGGATTTATTATTAGTTACCGAATGGCATTTCGGTAGAATCGCTGCTTCTACAACGAGATAAGGGTTCCAACTCTGTGAAGATGGCTTCTTGGAAATGAGACTCTGTGCCAAAAAATATGCAAATGATTACACATAAAATCAGCAAATAGTTACACAACAATCAATTAAAGATGATGATATGTAAGCACTTTACAATTCGAAGTGAAGAAAATGCCCACCTTCATTGATGGGCATTGAGAGGTTCAAGCGAGCGATTTTTCCGCGATTTTATCGCACAGATATTCGCCGATTGGCATTGCGGAAGTGGCCGCTGGAGAAGGCGCGTTACACACATGCAAACTGCGCGGACTTTCGGCAAACAGAAAATCGTGCACCAGCGTACCATCACTTAATACCGCTTGGGCACGAATGCCTGCAGGGTAAGGCTGAAGATCCGCGAGTTCGATATTTGGGCAGTATTTACGTACCAACTGTAAGTAGCCCGCTTTCCACCATGAGTTTTTCATTTCGACCATACCCGTTTTAAAGTGCTTGGCACTCACTTTCCAAAAGCCGGGGAAGCAAACCATCTCCCACACATCGCGGAGGCTAACATTCCATTTGCAATAACCTTCACGCTTAAAACCTTGTACGGCATTGGGACCAACGGTCACGCTGCCATCAATCATGCGAGTTAAATGTACGCCGAGAAACGGCAATTCAGGATCCGGAATCGGGTAGATAAGATGACGCACCACTTGGTTATGCTTGGGTGCCAAACGATAGTATTCGCCACGATAGGGGATGATCTGAAAATCGGTCGGCAAACCGAGCATCTTGGTTAAGCGATCGGCCATTAAGCCTGAACAGGTGACCAGAAATTTGGCCTGATAACTCACGCGTTGGTTCTTCTGTTGGCAAGTTAGCGTGATCGAGGATGGCGTTTCTTCCAAGCCCACCACTTCCGTGCCTATTTTCACATCACCCCCCAACTGCATAAAGGCTTCGGCCATTTTCTCGGTCACCAGACGATAATTGACGATACTGGTCGCTTTCACCAAGATCGCCCCCAAGCCACGAATATTGGGCTCCGCCAGCTTCAACTGCACGGCATCCAGTTTTTCAACGTCGATCTGATTTTGTAAGCAGCGATCATAGAGTGCGTGCATGCGTTCGAGTTCTTGCTCATTGGTGGCCACCAGTAACTTGCCGCAGTTTTCCACTGGAATATTGTGTTGCGCGCAAAACGCCAAAGTGCGTTCGACTCCGCGTTTACAAAAATCAGCCTTCAAACTACCAGGAGCATAATAAACCCCCGCATGGATCACCCCGCTGTTGTGACCAGTTTGATGGCGGGAGAATCCCGCCTCTTTTTCCACCAGCAGAATCGATTTTTCCGGATAACGCAGTTTCAGTTGCCAAGCCGTGGAGACACCGACAATCCCACCACCAACAATCACGTAATCATAAGTCATGCAGATTTTGCTCCCCGTACTGCGCTGTGGGCACGCTCAACACGCGCTGCCGTTTTTCCAGAGTAGATAAAGATAGCGATAAACAGCGCCACACAGACTAAACGGATCCAAATCGGCAAATTTGGCCACACCAGCAGCACACCGATCACCGCCAACAGCAAACGCCATAAGAGATTCAGCCGCCCTTCCAGATAGCCTTCAATCGCGCCAATCATGGCGTAAGTGCCAAAAATCGCGAAGATGCCGATGGTGACAACCGTGGTCGCATCCCAACTGATGAGTTGGGTATAGGCAATCAACACGGGAACCAAATACAAGCCTTTAGCAATTTTCCACGCGGTAAATCCGGTGCGCATCGGCGGGGTTTTGGCGATGGTGGCCGCGGCAAATGCCGTCAAACACACCGGTGGCGTCACGTTACTGTCTTGCGAGAGCCAGAAGATAATAAGGTGCGCCGAAAGCAGAGCCAGACCAATCGCTTCTAACCCTAAGCTTTGTTGTAGCAAGGTTTCCACAAAATCCGCGGGCACAAGGCTAATCAGCTCATGGGCTTTTTCCGCCGCCATAGGCGCATTGAGCAAACTGAGTTGATCCGGTGCCGCCAGCATGAAAATCGCTTTGGCTTGTTCCGGTAATTGCCCCGAAACCATCAAATCCACCAACTGGCTTTCGGCCAGCAGTTTGTACAGCGCAGGAGCCGAAAGCGTACCCAGCACAATGTACGCCGCCGTTACTGGCAGCCCCATCCCCAGCACTAAAGAGGCCAAAGTGATCAACACCAGCATGGTCAGCAGATCGCCATTTGCCCAGTTGTTGATCATCAATGAGAAGGTATTGCCGATGCCCGTTGTGCTAATCACGTTAATCACCAAGCCGATACCGACCAGCAATACCGCGGTGGTCGCCATGTTTTTCGCCCCTTGCTCCAACGCTTCAATGATCGCTTTAGGACCCATTTTGTGATTTTTGGAAAACCACGAAGCAACAATCACCGACAGAATCGACAAGCCCGCCGCGTACGTTGGGGTAAAACCTACCACCAATAAAGTCACTAACACGGCGAGTGGGATCAAGTTATGCCAACCCGACAGCAGCACTTTCATAAACGGCTCTTGGCTCGTAGTGACAATCTGTACGCCCATGCGTTTGGCTTCAATCCGCACGAAAAACGCGACGGACAGGAAATAGATGAGTGCCGGAATAAACGACACTGCAACAATATCCACATACGGAATTTGCGTGTACGACGCCATGATGAACGCGCCAGCCCCCATCACCGGCGGCATGAGTTGCCCACCGGTCGAAGCTGCCGCTTCCACCCCTGCGGCGAAACGTGCGGGAAAACCCGCTTTTTTCATCATGGGAATGGTAATAACGCCCGTAGAGACCGTGTTCGCGACACTAGAGCCTGAAACCGACCCCATTAAACCCGAAGCCAACACAGCAATAAAACCGGGCCCCCCCACCACTTTACCTGCCGCAGCGCGTGACACATCCATGATGTAATCGCCGACACCAGAGCGCACTAAGAAGGCACCAAACAGGATGAACATGAACACGAAGCTCCAGCTTATCGCTGCAATCGAGCCAAACATGCCTTCCGAGGAATAGAAACTGCGATACAGCAGGGTTTCGGCACTTAAGCCGGGAAAATGGAAAATGCCGCCTGCCCATTTACCCCAAACCGAGACATAGGTCAGACAGATCAAAATCAGCGTGGGGATAAACCAACCCATAGTGCGGCGGATCATCTCCATCACAATCAAGATCGCGAGAATTGAAAACACCCAATCGCTGGTGACAAATTTCACCCCGCGCTCATAGAGAGCATCTTCTGCCAACATCAAATAGATCAAGCACGCCAGTGCCAGCAACGCTAACAACACATCAAACGCCAGCGCAACTTTGCTCTCACGCCAACGAGGCAAGGCGGGATACCAAAGCGCGCAAATCATCGCGAACCCCGCGAAGTGGATGGCCGAAATCCACAATTCTGACCACGTGGATAGCGTATTAAACCAAATGTGCGCCAGTGACAGCAGCACACACAATACGGAAATCGTGCGCGTTACCCAGCCAAAACGGGTACGGGTCGGCACTTCGAACTTTTCCAGTTCTTGTTCTACTGAATTGCTCATTGCGTTACTCCAACAGCGAGACAACTAAGCCATATCCCCCGCACGAAGCAGCCGTATTGCAACCACTTCCGGCGGTTTGGGGATAGACGAAGAAAACAGAGATGCCCTTTCTTTATTTGTGATTGAAAGGGTAAGACTGCCCGCTCCCGAGCAGTCTTTCGCGTTCGCCGAACTTACTGTGGCATCAAGTGAGCTGGAATTTTAATCCCCACTTCTTGGTAGTAACGCGCCGCACCGGCGTGCAGTGGCATGGGCAAGCCTTCGATGGCTTTTTCAATCGCCATATCTTTGGTCGCTTTGTGGATGCCTTGTAGGAAAGCTAAGTTCTCGTACATGGCTTTAGTGAGCTGATATACATCCTCTTCCGAAATGTCGGTGCGCACCGCGAGGAAGTTCGGCTGAGCAATGGTGGTGATGGTTTTATCGACGCCCGGATAGGTGTTCGCCGGAATATCAAACTTGGTCCACAAATTGTAGTTACCGTTGGCTTGTTTGATCTGCTCATCGGTAAAAGAGAGGATCTTGATGTCGTTGCCCATCGCTGCAAAAGCTTGAGTCACCGCGCCCACGGGCACACCCGCTGGCGTGTTCATGCCGTCAATGGTGCCATTTTGCAGCGCACTAGCACTGCCGCCGTAACCCAAATAAGCCAGATTAAAGGTATCCGGGTCAACGCCAACCCCTTTCATGATCTGCCGACCAGAAAATTCCGTGCCTGAGTTTTTCGAACCAATCGAAAACTTTTTCCCTTTCATGCTGGCCAGATCGGCAATGGTGCCGGTTGGCGCGAGATCAGAGCGCACAATAAAGTGCTCCACGTTCTGCCACAGCATAGAGACGGAACGCAATTGGTTTTGACGCTCCGCATACGGGCCTTCGCCCGCCCATGCCCAAGCACCGTACAAACCTTGCAAAATCGCGAACTGGGCTTCGTTATCGTTCATCAACTTCACGTTTTCACCCGATCCAGCCGAGCTAATCGCGGAGAGTGAAAAGTGGTAGCTCGGGGTGAGTTTGACTTTGGTCAGGGTCGCCAGAGCTACACCTACGGGGTAATAAGTTCCTCCGGTTGACGCGGTGGCAAGAATGTAGCTGCGTTCTTCGGCTGCGTAAGCTCCACCGATTAAACCAAACGAAGTGATGGCGGCTAATAGGGTTTGCGTAAGGCGCTTTTGTTTCATCGTGACTCTCCATGTTGTGATTATTTTTCGATGCTGTACCGTTTCCAAACGTACAGCATGAACAATATCAGTAAGAGCAAAGAAGATGCCAAAAATTAATCCATTGTTTTATAAGACATTAATTTTCAAAACAGATAAAAATGAGCAAAATCTTGCTGATTGAGCCTAAAGTACATCAGCAAAAAACCGCCGATCATCGCGCGTGTTTTAGGCTCAAAAATCAGGAGAGCGATCACGCAAGGTTAACTAAATGTGATCGATGTTAATAAAAACCATTGAAAAGTGATGAGCAAAATTTTGCTCATTCCTCCTGCGCAGTAAAATCACCGCGAAGCAAACCAAACTTCTGCATTTTCTGATTTAGGGTGCGCCTTGGCAAATCCAGCTCTTTCATCACTTCACTGATGTTACCTTGATGGCGATGCAGCGCCTGAGCGATCACTTTACGTTCAAAGTTGTGCACTTGAATCGCCAGCGGTAACCCTGCTGAAGCTTCTTCTTCAGTCATTCCCGGACATGAAGCCAGAATTTCCCCAACACTGATGCTGTCATCCAGCGCATAACGCAGCGCGACATTGCGCAGCTCGCGCACGTTGCCCGGCCAGCGATAAGTAAGCAGCGCCAACCGATCCGCTTCACTCAGGCTGCGCCAAGTCGGTTTCACTTGTACACAGAAGTGTTCAAACAGCAGCAAAATATCGTCGCCTCGCTCACGCAGCGGCGGTAAATAGAGCTGCGCGACATTAAGGCGGTAAAAGAGATCTTGGCGAAATTCCGCGTGTTGACGCAGCTCTTCCTTGGCTGCCGCGATGACCCGCAGATCAATGGTGATCGGCTGATTACTGCCCACCCGCTCTACCACATGATCTTGCAGCACGCGGAGCACTTTCACTTGCATGGCCAGCGGCATGCTCTCGATTTCATCCAGAAACAGCGTGCCTTTATCGGCCAGTTCCAGCTTGCCAATCCTCCGCTTCACCGCACCGGTAAACGCGCCCGCTTCATGGCCGAACAGTTCACTTTCAAACAGATTTTCTGGGATCGCGCCACAGTTGATCGCCACAAACTGACCACGCTGACGCTCGCTGGCTTGATGCAGACACTGCGCCACCAGTTCTTTGCCACAGCCAGTTTCGCCGTAAATGATCACGTTGGTATCCATCGCTGCGACTTTGGCGATTTGCTCGCGCAGCAGTTGAATCGACTTACACTGCCCAATCAAGATCTGCTCTAACCCTTTGGCAGAGGCAAGATAGTGGGCACGCGACTGCGATGACAGCGCGTTTTGGTACTGACTGACCGCTTGCGCCACGGTGTTGGCAAGGCGCTCCGGTTGGAATGGCTTCTCGATAAAATCGAACGCGCCTTGATGCAGTGCTTTCACCGCCATGTCGACATCGCCATGCCCAGTGATCAAAATCACTGGCATCAGCGATTGCACATTTTTCAACGCCACCAACAGACTCAATCCATCGGTATCGGGCAGGCGTACATCACTCACCACGGCGGCGAAACTCTGCTGCTCAATCGCCGCTAACGCGGATGCGCCATCAGCAAACATCGCCACGTCAAAACCCGCCAGTTGTAACCACTGGCCAGTGGCTTGACGCACAATGTCGTCGTCCTCAATCAATGCAATCCGTTGGCTTTCCACACTTGACCCCTTGTTCTATACCCAAACAACTTGGAGTTGCAGGTAGGCGGCAAGTGAGTGAGTCCCCATGAGCATAGGTAGACTATGTGATTGGGGTCAACGAACGTAGCCAACACCGCTGCAGCTTCAAGTAGGAAGGGTATACTTGTTGTGCGGCTAAAGTAAGCAAATTTGTCGAGCTTGGAAAGGAGCCGCCTCTCACTTCTGAGTTACCCGTCATTAACATTTATCGCTTTCGTTGCTAAGTTGAACCGTCAAGCTCGGTGCTCGTTTTAAATAGGGAAATGCTTTGAAGCTCAATAAAGCAAGTTGGATAGTGTTGGTGATTTTACTGCTGATCGCGGTGCGATGGGGTTCGCATGCCGTCAGTGAAAACTGGCAGCTGAGGCAAGCGCAGCGCCACGGCGAACAGCGTTTGCTCGATTACATCAGTGATGTGAGGCGCACCCTAAGCCGCTTTTATCATTTGCCCTACTTGATGACCAATGAAGCCAACACACTCAAACTGTTTCAGGGCGATGATCGCCCGCAAGCCCAATTACAGCAACAATTGGCGCAACTCGATAAAGCCGCGAATACCAAAGGTTGGTACATACTGACGCTTTCCGGTTCACTGCTAACGGCCAGTAAAAATGCTGAAAACTGGAAGCTCTCTGATGGCAAAGCCATCATCCATAAAATTTTGCAGCAGCGCGAAGGGATTTCGATTGTCACCAAATCCGTTGGCAGCACCCCCACCTATTTTGTTGCTGCGCCAGTTTATCTGGATGTCGAGATCGTCGGCGCGGTTGCCGTACAAGTGGATTTAAACGTGCTTGCCGATCAATGGTTTGCCAGTGATGAGTTGATCCTTTTTCAAAATTCTCAACGCCATTATTTTCTCTCCAGCAGTTCAGTTTACAGCGCAGACTGGATAGCGACTCACCCCGAAGTGGTCGCAGCGGCGCAAAAACGTAGTCTATTTGATGGAACACGCCTAACACTGTGGCAAGTCGAACAAGCGCCTTATCTTGCCCAATCCGTCACGCTGGATGATCTGAATTGGACGCTCACTTACCTCACGCCGCTGAAAAATCTTAATGCCACGGTTAACTGGATCAGCACCAGTGCCATGGTCGGCGTATTATTGCTGCTATTACTGATGCGTCTGCGTTACGAGCAGTATCAAAAGCGCCTCAGTGAAGCCAAGATTCAACACGTGTTGTTTGAGGCCGAAGAGCGCCAACGCAATATGATCAACAAAACTCATGTTGGGCTGCTGCTGATCGATGGACAAGGCCGCATTGAAGAGATCAATCCGATGGCGAAGCGCTATTTTAGCCTCTCGGACAGCATGGTGCGTCAGCTGCAAGCTTGGTCGCTGTTTGATACTGGAAACCCGAATGCCACCGTGCCACTGCTGCTGAAAAATCTCACCGAGCATCAAGAGCTGGCCGACATCACCAACGTGGAAACGGTTGCGCGGCGCAGTGATGGCAGTTTGTTTCCGGTGCTGTTCTCCCTGATTGCGGTCAGTTGGAAAGATCGCCGCCACTATTTGGTGACACTGATTGATATCAGTAAACGCAAGAAAGCGGAAATCGCACTACAGAATGCCAATCGCGATTTGCAACAGCGAGTAGAAGAGCGCACCGCAGCGCTGAAATCCGCTCAACAAGAGCTGATTGAAGCGAGCAAAATGGCCGCACTGGGACGTATGTCAAGTGCGATTACCCATGAGCTCAATCAGCCCCTTACCGGTTTGCGCACCCTACTTTCGAGCAACGAATTGCTCCTTGAGCGCGGTGAAACCCAACTGCTCAAAGCCAACACTAAGCTGGTGCATTCTTTGATTGATCGCATGGCGGCGATGACTTCCCAACTCAAATCCTTCGCGTTCAATCGCCCCGACGCTTTGCAAGCCATCTCGCTGCCCGATGCACTACAGGAGATTTTGCGCATCCATCAAGCGCGCTTAACTCCGGTGGATGTTCGAGTTCGACTTTCTAGCGATCTGCCGTTGGTGATGGGGGAAGAACAACGCTTGCGCCAAGTGCTCGGCAACTTGGTGTCAAATGCGTTAGATGCGATGAGTCAAACCTTAGAACCGAAGCTCAGCATTAGCGCCGTGAGTGAAGAAGATCAAGTGATCGTGCGCGTGAGCGATAACGGCTGTGGTATTGCACCAGAACTCTTAACCACCATGTTTGAACCGTTTCAAACCAGTAAGAAAATGGGCGAAGGATTAGGGCTTGGCCTAGCGATTGTCGCCAATAGCCTGCGAGATATGCAAGGCAGTATTGTGGCAACGAATAATCCCGATGCGGGCATGAGCTTTGAAATCCGCTTGCGTGCCGCACAATAGCGGCAACGCGCTTGGTTAAAAAGAAAAACAGGTTGTACGAGACAACCTGTTTTGGCGAGTGACAGCCCCTTTTGGCTGTATATAAATGCTCAGTTCGTCAAACAGGCAGCGCGCTTAGCGCCACACACCCCATTCGCCTGTGGTTCCCGGCTCTTCACCTTGTGTCCACCACTGGGCAGTCCAGCTCTTGCCTTTATGAGTGACTACCGCACCCGCGGTATAAGTCTTGCTCTTATCCCATGCATTTTCGGGTTGAGTCGGTGGCGTGGTATCTCCCTTCGTCAGCGATAAGCGGTAAGTGAGGTTACTGTTTGGCGCAAAGACTTGGTTGGCGTACAGATTTTGCGTATCAAACATGTAATGGTTCATCTCTTGGTGCCAAATACCAATAAACCATTCGCCGTTTTTCAGTTGATTAAACTGACCCGCGAGCTCGGCAGGCCAAGTCTCCAAATTGTTGGCACGGATTGGCAAGGCAATATCTGTCGTTTCCATACCTGTCGTATCAAATGTTCGCAAGCGAACACTGTCTCCGACTTCAACAGGGCCAAACCCTTGTGGTACGTAGTAACCCAAAGCGGTGAGCTTAACCGGATCGGTCGGGTCAGTCGGATCTGGTGGCGTGGTAGTGCCGCCAAAGGTGATGTCACTGCAGTTATAAAAGCCTTCACCACCTGCATCTACCCGCTGCCAGCGCGTGTAAAGAATCGCATCGCCACTGCGATCTTGTGGCAAGGTGACTTTAAAACGGTATTTCTTATCACTTCCCGCGGCCACATCGTCCGAGCTGCCAACCAATTCCAAGTCATCCCACGTCAGTGGCTTGGTGTGGTCGTAAGTCGCTTTACTTAAATAAAATTGCCAATACGAGGGATTGTGAGGGGTTGCCGCATGGAACACGACCTCAATTTGACCATTGGCATCTAGGGTGATTCCGGTTTTTTGCCAATGGGCAGAAGGCACATTCAAGCCCGCTTTGGCTTTATCGCCCGCCGAACAGAGCTCGCCATCTTTCACCACCGCTTTTACTGCGGCCATATCCCGATACTTCTGCACATTGGCCGATATTTCATTGCGCTGCACAAACGGAAAAGCACCGGAAACATCATAGGCCGCCTGACAAGCCTGATTTGGAATCGCGTTATCCCAAAAACCACCGTCGAGGTAACAGGTGTTTTGTCTTGCGCTTGGGAATTCCACCCAACCATGTGCTTGTACCTGCGAAGCCGCCAAAACCCCGAGTATGACTGAGCCTAGCGCACTGATTTTTAATCCGTATTTCATGGTTATTCCTTCTTGATTGTGACTCTTGTTATTCGCCATTTCTGTTTACAAATGGCTAACAAAAGCTAGCAATAACCCCAAAATAACGTGTCAATTTCGGCACAAAACCACGCGGGAAATCGTCAATTTGCCGCCTACTTTCCAGTAACTACATGCAACAGTCTTGGCTTTCTTGGGCTCTTCGAGGCACTTCAAACTCCCTTAGCCAGAGCCCGGTGTGACGATGCTAAATCAGAAAACTAAGGCTGATGGAGACTTAACAGTGTCATGAAAACCCAGCTTAAGTCAGTTTATGTAAAGAAACCCAACCATACCTTTTCAAAAGCTTTACCCTACTTGACGGACTCTTTACATAACCATTGATAGTATGAATACCTCTCTCAATAAGAGAAAACAAATTACTTTTAGAAACTCATTACAGCTTTCAAACTCAATAAGGAAAACTTATGAAAAAGATTATTCTCGCCGTTACCGCTCTTACTCTCAGTGCTGGTGCGTTTGCGTCTATCGATACCAACCACAAAGCACGCTCAATCAATGCGGGTGTTTACGCGAGCCAAGAACAAGCTTACGCCGCTGGATTTAAGAAAATCGAGCAGTTACAAGCTCTACCTAGCAACAAATTAGCGAATGAACTTTCAGTATGGCAGAACAGCGTTGTGCCAAAAAGTGTCAAGATTGATGGTACTGAAGTTGTGGTTCAATCTTTTGCAAAACAGCCAGGTGTCGTTGAGTATCGCTCGATTGTTAAAGTCGACTACCAATACAAAACTCGTGAAAGCAATCGCGACTAAGTCGATCAAACCTGTCTCAGATGGCAAAGGATTGCCATTGATTCACCCTCCTACGTCCATTCCCTCTCTTCTTATCCCCATCTGCACTTCCAACACTCAATTTACGAAACTGTTTTATTTTCGTTCAATCTACATTTAATTTCAGACGAAAATTTCATCACCACAAAAGCAATGGAAATAATCCAAACGCTTAATTTTGCGATTAAAGTCAACAAAATCGAAAATTTACAATTTGTTTCTATACGTAAAATAATTCACGTGCCACATCAATCACAGTAATAACAATTCAGAAACATAAGAATCTCGACACTTTCGAACGAAAATAAATTGCTCGTTCGCCATTTCTTTACTGCGGTGATGCTCACATCTGTACTGTGAGTTCCGATAGTAGAGGTTTATACCATCGCAAAAACAATGAGGTCACTATGTTCGAGCTCTTCAAACCGGCTGCGCATACGCAGCGGCTGCCATCCGATAAGGTGGACAGCGTCTATTCACGCCTTCGTTGGCAACTTTTCATCGGTATTTTTGTTGGCTATGCAGGCTACTATTTGGTTCGTAAGAACTTTAGCTTGGCAATGCCTTACCTGATTGAACAAGGCTTTAGTCGTGGCGATCTGGGTGTGGCTCTCGGTGCGGTTTCAATCGCGTATGGTCTGTCTAAATTTTTGATGGGGAACGTCTCTGACCGTTCTAACCCGCGCTACTTTCTGAGTGCAGGTCTACTCCTTTCGGCACTAGTGATGTTCTGCTTCGGCTTTATGCCATGGGCAACGGGCAGCATTACTGCGATGTTTATTCTGCTGTTCTTAAACGGCTGGTTCCAAGGCATGGGTTGGCCTGCTTGTGGCCGTACTATGGTGCACTGGTGGTCACGCAAAGAGCGTGGTGAGATTGTTTCGGTCTGGAACGTCGCTCACAACGTCGGTGGTGGTTTGATTGGCCCCATTTTCCTGCTCGGCCTATGGATGTTTAACGATGATTGGCGCACGGCCTTCTATGTCCCCGCTTTCTTTGCGGTGCTGGTTGCCGTATTTACTTGGCTAGTCATGCGCGATACTCCTCAATCTTGTGGTTTACCACCGATTGAAGAGTACAAAAACGACTATCCCGATGATTACGATAAGTCGCATGAAAATGAGATGACTGCGAAAGAGATCTTCTTTAAGTATGTCTTCAACAACAAACTGCTTTGGTCGATTGCGATTGCTAACGCCTTCGTTTACCTGATCCGCTACGGTGTACTTGACTGGGCTCCGGTTTACCTCAAAGAAGCCAAACACTTCACGGTTGATAAATCTTCTTGGGCTTACTTCCTGTACGAGTGGGCGGGCATTCCGGGTACTTTGTTGTGTGGTTGGATTTCCGACAAAGTGTTTAAAGGCCGCCGCGCTCCAGCAGGCATCCTGTTCATGGTTTTAGTAACTCTGGCAGTTCTGGTTTACTGGTTCAACCCAGCTGGTAACCCAGCGGTAGATATGGCTGCTCTGGTCGCGATCGGCTTTTTGATCTACGGCCCTGTGATGCTGATTGGCCTTTACGCTCTGGAACTGGCTCCGAAGAAAGCCGCCGGTACCGCAGCAGGTCTGACTGGTCTCTTTGGCTACTTAGGTGGTGCTGTGGCAGCTAACGCGATATTGGGCTATACCGTTGACCACTTCGGTTGGGATGGCGGCTTCATGGTCTTGGTTGCCTCTTGTGTACTCTCAGTGCTCTGCTTGATTTACGCTTTCGTTGGCGAACGCGCTCACCATAACGATAAGCTTAAACAAGCGACCATTTAAGAGCGTGTGTCATCAAGCAATAACATCGTCAGTATAGCTTGTCCCCCTCGCCGCGCTCTTACCTGATTAGGAGCGCGGCAACTCTCTCTCCCACCCTAACGTCACGCGCCATTTGACGCCTTAGGGCCGGGAAGAACAAAAAAGGAATTCATGATGCTAAAACCATTCTCGCTTTCTCTGCTGGCTCTGGCCTGCTCAACGTCTTTATTTTCAAGCATTGTTTCTGCAGAACCAATAGTGATTGCTCACCGTGGAGCCTCTGGCTACTTGCCAGAACATACATTAGAAGCCAAAACACTGGCTTATGCGATGAAACCGGATTACATCGAGCAAGATGTGGTGATGACCAAAGACGATCAATTGGTGGTATTACATGATCACTATTTGGATCGCGTCACCGATGTTGCGGAGCGTTTCCCTAACCGCGCACGAGCCGATGGCCGTTATTACGCGATTGACTTTACCTTAGCCGAAATCAAAACCCTGCGTGTCACGGAAGGGTTTGATATTGATGCGCAAGGCAATAAAGTCGCCGGTTTTCCTGATCGTTTCCCTCTTTGGAAAGGGGATTTCACTGTCCCGACTCTCGCAGAAGAAATTGAGCTGATTCAAGGGCTCAATAAAACGCTCGGTTACAACATTGGTATCTACCCTGAAATCAAAGCACCTTGGTTTCACCGCCACGAAGGCAAAGATATTTCTCAAGCCGTCCTCAAAGTGCTAAAGCAGTATGGTTACGACAGCAAAGACGACAAAATCTATCTGCAATGTTTTGACCCTATCGAGCTAAAACGCATTAATGATGAGCTGCTTCCTGCAATGAAGATGGATCTCAATCTAGTTCAGCTGCTGGCGTACACCGACTGGAACGAAACCATGGTTTATCAAGCAGACCAAGCCACACCTTATGACTATGACTGGATGTTTGCCGAAGGCGGCATGGCCAAAGTCGCGCAATACGCCGATGGCATCGGCCCTTGGAAACCTATGTTGGTTGATGATGCTTCCACCAAAGACAACATCATGATTAAGCCGTTGATGAAGCAAGCAAAAGAGGCTGGCCTCGTGGTGCATCCTTACACTTTCCGAGCCGATAAAGGGCGCATTGCACCTTGGGCAGACAACTTCGAAGGGATGTTGGATGTGTTCTACAACCAAGTGAAAGTCGATGGTCTGTTCACTGACTTCCCCGATAAAGCGGTGGCTTTCTTAAATCAATAATGCTTTAAATTGACATTATCGCCAGTCAGCGAATAAGCGAGGGACACCTCGCTTATTCAAAGCTGGCCACAAAAGCACGCAGAGCTTCAAGATCTTTGATGATAAGTCCACGCTCACCTTTTTCAACCAATCCCCTATCCACCAACTCTTTCACCGCTCGGCGATACACTCGGCTCGATGTACCAAAGCGTTCCGCTTCTGGCTCCATCCGTTCAAAGCCACCCAAATTGACCCGAGTTTCATGCTGGAGCAGCAGATCATACGCAATGTTAAAGCTGATTGAATGCATCAAACGCTGCGTGTAAATGTCCAGCGACTCTTGGTAATCCTGCGCTAAAGCAGAAGCAAAAAACAGGCTAAACACAGGTTGCTGTTCAAGGCACTCTTGCAGCTTCTGAGCACAAATGACCATCGCTTGAATCGGTTCTTCAGCCACCACATTCCACTGACAAGGCATAGCGGTAAAAAACTCCATCTCGCCAAACAGGTGATCGTCACACTGCACTTCACCGAGTTGAAAACGGCGTCCATTAGCCGCCAGAATATGCATCGAAACTCGACCACAAGACACCACATACAGTGACTCAACAGGTTGGCCTTGCTGCAACAGCGCCTCACCCGCATCAAACCTTTTTGTCGCGGTTTGACATTGAGCCAACGCCAGACGAAACGCAGGCAGTTGCGCATTCAAATAGCCTGAGAAACGGCCGGTAGTATTCGCGGTAAGTTGCATAGCGTTTTGAAATTCGATTCACATGAGCATAGGCTACCTGTTTTTTGCTATTAGGCGAAGCTCTACCTAGATTCCTCACTCAACTAAGCAATACCGCTCATTGAGTGAGGCCATGTAATGGGTCGTGAATAGGTTGGGACTAATCGAATTTAAGCGCGTTTAATGCATGCAAAGCAGCACGTGCAGCCAGCGTTTCACCCTGCATCATTCTTTGATCAGCATTGACGTATTGATTCACGCCCTCTTGCACATCTTGCTCATACAACACCACATTATTGAGAACGGAAGCGACCTGTAACCCGCGTAAACGGCCAACCGTGAGTAGCGCAGAGGTTTCCATATCCGCCGCAAGAATCCCTTTGCGATGCCAATAACGGCACAGTTCTGCTTCTTCATCGGTATAAAAGCTGTCATGCGAGCGAACAATACCTCGGTGAATGGGTACTGACTGCTCAGCTAAAAAGCGTTGCATCTCCAGCACCAATTCAAAGCTTGAGTAAGCCGGATAAGCGGCGCCAATATATGCCTTTGAACCGCCCTCATCACGCACTGCGCCTTCCACCAAAATCAGTTCACCTAATCCGATTTCTGACTGCATTGCGCCTGCAGAACCTACTCGCACAATGGCTTTTGCACCACTTCGCGCTAACTCTTCCACCGCGATGATTATGGATGGCGCACCAATCCCTGTGCTGCATACGGTCATCGGCTGCCCTTCGAACTCACCACTGAATAAGCGGTATTCGCGGTTTTCCGCCACAAGCTTAGCGTTATTCAACAAGCTGGCAATGCGGTTCGCACGATTCGGTTCACCGCAGACCACAACACGTGGCGCCACTTGAGCAACATGAATGTGAGGTTGAATGCTCATGCAGTTGCCTCAATGGTCAGGTTTTTTTCTGCATTATGGCGAGCGGTTTGCATCCAAGCTCGAGTGCCATTGGCAGCGATGAACAGCAAAATCGCGTATTCGATAGAGAGGGCATACACACCTTGCGCCGCATAAATTCCGACACTGATGATGTTGATCACCACCCACAGAATCCAGTTTTCCACGTATTTACGCGTCATCAAAATCTGCGCCACCACAGAAAGTACTGTCATCGTCGCATCCCAGAATGGGAAAGCATCCGGAGATAACACTGGGCGATCCAACTGTGCGCCGAACAGATTCAATACATCAACGGTAATATTGGCTAAAGAAAAGAATACCGGATCGATATAAATGGTCATCAAGATAATGCTGATCACGCTAATGCATGCCGTGAGCAGCAATTTTTGGCTGCTCATCCAACGCACGACGAGCGTATCCCCTTGGGCATTGGGACGAGTCCACGCATACCAGCCATAAATGTTGGCGCAGAAGAAAAACAGCTGGAGCAACAAGATGCCATACAGTTGGATCTGATAGAAAATCACCGCAAACAGCGTGACATTAATCAAGCCAAACAAATAGTTAATGGTTTTTTCTTGGCTCGCAAACCAGATACACAGCAAACCAAACAGCGTTCCTACCGCTTCAATCCACGACATGGCATATCCGCCACCGATCGGAATATTGACTAGGGTGTGGTTAATATCAAAAAAAGTCATCAGATCCATTTGTTCTATCTCTCATTGTTATGACTTGCCACACTATAAGGAACAATATGAGGAAAGCGAGAGGACATTTGTCCTCTTCGATTGGTTTGGATCATAAATTAGAACAATGGGACGAGCGGAGAGCGCTAGCCGAGTTTTCGTACACTATTACGCACCACTAAAGTCGGCTCTAACTGTACCACTTGCGCAGTGGTGTCTGGATTTTCCAACCGATAAAGCAGGGTATCCACAGCGGCTTTGCCGAGGCGGTATTTGGGTTGATGGATGGTGGTTAACGCCGGGGTCATAAACTTAGCGATATGCACATCATCGTAGCCAATCAAGGAAAGATCGTCCGGCACTCGCAAACCTCGTTGGCTAGCGGCTTGAATCACGCCCATCGCCATCATGTCATTGGAAACAAACAAAGCACTGGGCAATTTGCCACGCTGATAGAGTTTTTCAAAGGCTTGGTAACCACCTTCACACTCGAAGTCAGATTCCACAATCCAATCTGGATTAATGGCAATTCCCGCTTCCGCGAGCGCACGTTTGTAACCTTCATAACGCATCTGTGCTTGGTGGCGAATCAGCGGACCTGTGATACAACCAATCTCTTTATGCCCACACTCAATCAGATGCTTGGCCGCCATGTAGCCACCTTGCAGTGAGTTGTCTTGAATTTTGTCACTCGCAAAAAGGATCGGGCCCCAGTCCATGACCACAATAGGAATGTCGGGATAGCGGTCAAACACATCCAACCTTTCACCCTCAAGGGTTGAGCACATCAGCAGCAAACCATCGACACGCTTTTGCAGCAAGGTGTTGATGCTGGCTTTCATGCGTTGGTTATCCCCTTCGGTATTGCACAAGATTAGGTTGTAGCCTTGGTGATAACAGCTTCGCTCTACGCCTTTTACCACTTCACCAAAAAATGGGTTGGTCGAGGTGGTCACTAACATGCCAATGGTTTTGGTGCGGTTCATTTTGAGGCTACGCGCGAGAGCGGAGGGGGCGTAATTGAGTTGCTGAGCGGCGTTATTCACCCGCTCAGCAATTTCATCACTCACAAAACGACTCTTATTGATCACATGGCTTACGGTTGAAGTGGAGACGCCAGCAAGTCGAGCGATATCCTTCATGGTGGCCATGTGTTTTCTCCTATGAGTGTTCTGCTAAAAAGGCCTCAACTTCCGCACGAGTGGGAATCGAGGTTTGTGCACCAAAGCGTGTTACCGAAATTGCGGCAGCGGCATGGGCAAACTTAATGGCTGATTCTAGAGGCATTTCTTGCAACAAGCCAGTCACCAATGCACCGTTAAAGGTATCACCTGCGGCGGTGGTGTCCGTGGCTTTCACCACAAAACCGGGAATTCGTTGCCCGCGACCATTTTGGCTCAGCCACACACCCTTTGAACCAAGGGTAATAATCACAATCTCGATGCCTTTACAGTGTAAAGCGTCCGCCGCTTGCTGCGCGCTAGAATCATCATAAACCGTAATTCCGGTGAGCACTTCCGCTTCGGTTTCGTTCGGCGTAATCAGATCTACACACTTCAGCAACTCATCAGGCAGTTCACGGGCTGGTGCAGGGTTAAGAATCACATTGGTTTTGGCCGTTTTGGCTTCTTGCGCTGCTTTTAAAATGCCATCAAGCGGTGTTTCCAGTTGCATCAGCAAATAACGTGCATCCCGAATCGCCGCAAGATCGGGCTCAATCGCAGCGGCCGTCAGCTTGGCATTGGCTTCTGCAGAAATACAGATACTGTTCTCACCACTGTCTGAAACTTGAATCATCGCAATACCAGTTGGACAATTCGGTTGCAGCTTCACGCCCGCCGTATTAATGCCATCTAGCTTAAAACTTTCACGAATATTAATGCCAAACGAATCATCGCCAACACAGGCAATGAAACCTACATCCGCTTGCATACGCGCGGCGGCAACCGCTTGGTTTGCCCCTTTTCCGCCCGGAATGACTTGATAATTGCGCCCGTGTAGGGTTTCTCCGGGGCGAGGAAATGAAGGCACTTGCAGCACATGGTCTGCATTGACGCTACCCAGAACCACCAACTTATTCATACGGTTATCCTTTGTATTGATGAGGAAAAACAGAGTGGTTTAATGGCTGATACCCTCTTTATTCGTTGGGTAAACGAGGAAAATAAAACCAGTAAACCGCTCGGTTTTCCCTCCTCATGTGAGGAGGGAAAGAGGAGATTATTTTGCAATCACTTTCAGAGCGACTGGGATGTAAGCTTCCACTTTTTCACCCTTGAGCATTTTGTCGGCAGTTTCAATACCAATCGCGCCAATCATGTCTGGCTGCTGTGCGACAGTGGCGGCTAATTGACCGCGCTCTACCGCTGCGATGCCATCATCGGTGCCATCAAAGCCAACAATCATCACCGACTTGCCTGACGCTTGAATTGCACGCAGTGCACCCAATGCCATTTCATCGTTTTGCGCGAAAACCGCTTGAACATCAGGGTTCGCTGCCAGTAGGTTTTCCATTACGTTCAAACCTTTAGTGCGGTCGAAATCCGCAGGTTGGCTAGCCAGCAGTTGCATCTTGCTGCCTTTCACTGCATTCATGAAACCTTCACCACGCTCACGCGCCGCTGAAGTTCCGGCGATGCCTTCCAGTTGGATCACTTTGGCATCGCTACCAATTTTCGCTTCAATAAAATGGCCTGCCATTTCGCCGCCGACTACGTTATCGGACGCAATGTGGCTCACTACCTCACCACGGCTCGCGCCACGGTCAAGCGTCAGCACTGGGATCTTGGAGCGGTTCGCGATACGAATCGCGTTAGAAACCGCATCCGAATCAGTCGGGTTGATCAGAATCGCTTTCACGCCGCGCACAGTAAGGTCTTCCACGTTCGAAAGCTCTTTGCTTGGGTCATTTTGCGAGTCCAGCACAATCAGGTTGTAGCCAAGTTCTTTGGCTTTCGCTTCGGCTCCATCCTTCATGGTCACGAAAAACGGGTTGTTCAGCGTTGAAAGAACAATCGCCACGGTATCTTGCGCTTGCGCAACAAAAGAAACCGAAGTGGAAAGTAGAGCAGCAGAGATAAGAGTGGTCAGTTTTTTCATTCTCATAGTCCTTTTTGGTTGCGCCTCGCAGCTCTTGCCCTGCTGAGGCGGATTCACGTTTTATTTATTTTTGTTGTCTACCAAGACCGCCAGCAAAATAACCACAGCTTTCGCAATCATTTGGTAGTAGGAGGAAACATCGAGCAAGTTCAATGCGTTGTTTAAAAATCCGATGATGAGAGCGCCGATCAGCGTGCCCATGATGCGACCTTTACCGCCCATCAAACTGGTGCCCCCTAGCACCACAGCCGCAATCGCATCCAACTCATAGCCCATACCCGCAGTAGGTTGCGCAGAAGAAAGGCGAGATGTGACGATGATGCCTGCTAGCGCAGCCAGTAAACCACAGATGGCATACACGCCGATTTTGACGCGATCTACGTTGATACCTGAAAGGCGAGTTGCTGATTCGTTGCCGCCCACTGCATACACATAGCGGCCAAAGCGAGTGTGATTGAGCAAGTACCAAGCGCCGGCAAATACCACGACCATCAGCCATACCGGAACCGGAATGCCCAATGTGTAGCCTGTACCAAACCATGCAAAGGTGTCCGCCGTATCAGTGAATCCGGTCGAAATCGGACGCCCATCGGTGTACACCATAGTGACACCGCGCAGCAGAGTCATCGTCACTAACGTCGCGATAAAGGCCTGCACTTTGCCTTTGGCAATGATGATGCCGCTGATTGCGCCAAGCGCAGCACCAGCCAGCAAAGCCGTAGGCACAGCTACCAGAACAGGAACTTCCATCGCCACTAAGGTGGCCGCAAAAGCGCCACACAGTGCTAATACTGAGCCAACGCTCAAATCAATCCCTGCGGTTAAGATGACCAAGGTCATACCCACCGCGATGATCGCGTTGACCGAAGTTTGGCGCAGAATATTCAGTAAGTTATCAACCGTGAAAAAATTCGGGTTTAAGAAAGAGACGACAACCACTAAAAACAGCAGTGCGATCAGCGATTTTTGTTCAATCAACCACTCTTTGCTGAGCAGTTTTTTACGGTTATCAGATGTCGTATTAGTCATGGTTCGGGTACTCATGCTGTATCCTTGTTTCATGCTGCGTGAGCAGGGTTACGCCCTACCGCACACGCCATTAATTTCTCTTGATCGGCTTCGCTCGCCATAAACTCGCCGCTAATCCGCCCTTCATGCATCACCAGAATGCGGTCACTCATGCCCAGCACTTCGGGCATTTCTGAGGAGACTAAAATGATGCTCATGCCTTCAGCTTTGAATTGGTTGATCAGTTGGTAAATCTCTTTTTTGGCGCCAACGTCAACACCGCGAGTCGGTTCGTCCAAAATCAGTACTTTGGGTTTGGTCATCAGTCCTTTAGCGATCGCCACTTTCTGCTGATTGCCCCCAGAAAGGTTGCCAATGATTTGCTCACGACTTGGGGTTTTGATGTTGAACAGACGAATAAAGTCATCCACAGCAATCACTTCATCGGCATGACGAATTTGCACACCTTTGCTCAGTTGATCGAGCGCGCAAAGTGACATGTTCTCTTTCACCGAAAGACCGAGTACCAAGCCATCGCCTTTACGATCTTCAGAAATATAGGCGATGCCATTGGCCAAACCATCTTGCGGACTGACAGGGTTAACCGTGCGCCCGTTGAGGTTAATCACGCCACGCTCCGAAGGGAGCGCGCCATAAATCACCTTCATCAGTTCAGTGCGCCCAGCCCCCATCAGGCCAGAGACACCAAGAATCTCGCCTTTTTTAAGCGTAAAGCTGACATCGTGCACACCCGAGCCAGTTAGGCCAATCACCTCAAGGCTGATGTCACCCTGCTGCGCGGCAATACGTGGGTACTGCTCTTCCAGTTTACGGCCAACCATCATCTCAATCAGGCCATCTTCATTGGTATCGCACACGCGGCACTCGCCAATAAATTTGCCGTCACGCAGCACTGTGATGTCGTCACAAATCTCAAAAATTTCTTTCAAACGGTGTGAGATATACACAATGCCGCAGCCTTGTTCGCGCAGTTCATTAATGACATTAAACAGAGATTCGGTTTCGGTATCGGTCAGCGCATCGGTCGGTTCATCCATGATGATAACTTTCGATTCAAACGACAGCGCTTTGGCAATTTCCACCATCTGCTGCTCACCCAAGCTCAGCTCTCCGAGCAAGGTTTTAGCACTGTGTTTCACATTCAAACGTGCGAGCAGTTGATCCGCTTTACGATGCATTTCATCCCACAGAATGCGTCCGAATGGCGAAGTCATCTCACGGCCAAGGAAAATATTTTCCGCAATCGTCAGCTGCGGGATCAGGTTGAGCTCTTGGTGAATAATGCTGATGCCCGCCAGCTGCGAATCTCGTGGGCCTTTAAAACTGACAGGTTGGCCTTGATACTCAATGCTGCCCGCATCTTTGCTATAAATGCCGGTCAGAACTTTCATCAAGGTTGATTTGCCAGCACCGTTTTCACCCATTAACGCCATTACCCGCCCCGGATAGACATTCAGGCTCGCTTTGTCCAAGGCTTTCACGCCAGGGAACGCTTTTTCAATTTGGCTCAGGGCTAAAATTGCTTGAGTCATAGTGGCTCCTCCATGGTTGGGCGTGGTTAAAACACGACACCCGCTTGGAAAATCACATTGGCGTAAGGTGTACATTCACCGGTGCGCACTACCGCGCGGCTTTGCAGCGTGCGTTGTTTAAACGCTTCATGGCTGATGTATTGGATGGCAATTGGCTTACCGCACAACTGTTCTTCTGCTTTCAGCTCGCGATATAAGGCTTCATGCAACACCGGGCTTACTTGAGCAAACTCCTGTGCCACGATGACACTTTCAATCTGCGATTCAGACAAAATCACCCGTACTGTTTCCAAAAAAGAAGGCACCCCGTGAGTCAGCGCGAGATCAATACGCGTCACTTCATCAGGGATTGGCAGCCCAGCATCACAGATCGTGATTTCATCGGTATGGCCGAGTGTTGCCACCAAGTAAGAGAGTTCAGAGTTTAGTAGGGTACTTTTTTTCATGGTGATACCTTTTATTGATTCACGTTTGAATAACGACAGCATCACTTTCAATTGGCGAAAAAATGCACATCGAAACGTTTCGATGACATAATAGTTTACTCAATTAAGTTTGCACGCGACAAATCCACAGAGTGTGAAAACGATCAGCAAAATGATGTACTGAATACTCACTTTGATGAATAGTGATAGGGTCGAACCGTGATCATTTCGCGCCGATTTAACACAGCGGCATCTCAGTTCGGTATAGTGGCAGCAAGTAATGAAGATTTGATGAGGATAATTGATGAAAAACACTCTGCTGATGATCATGAGTACGCTTACGCTTTCGGCCTGTAGCGAAGTGGGCAGCAAAGCTTGGTGTGAAGATATGCGCGAAAAACCAAAAAGCGAGTGGAATACTCAAGACACGCTCGACTTCGCCAAACACTGCATTTTCAACAATGAAGTCGGTAGCAAATCTTGGTGCGAAGATATGGATGAGAAATCCAAAGGTGACTGGACAGCCAAAGAAGCAGGTTCGTACGCTAAATATTGTGTGCTGTGAGAAGGAAAACCCCCAGTATTTAATTGCTCTGGGGGTTAAACAACGACTCAATTTAATCGATGTATTTTTAATATCATTGATATTTAATTAAAAATCCGTAGTAAACCCAAAGCATTCATTATCACAAACTTATTTGTGATGCTAATCCTAACTATTATCAACATCCTCTATATACTGTTGAATGTAAATATCAAGGCCTTGTAGCATCGAAAGTTCACATTGGTTCATTAGCAATTCACCACGTTGGCCACCGACATTTATATAAAGCATACACTTTTCATGAATAGCTAATCTTTGCTTGCTGTAGAAATCATCAGGAAAGCCATAATCTATAGACTTAGAAGAAATATTATTTCTAATCTGAGTCTCTGACTTAGCTATCTCATTTTGGATACACACTAGAATTTTTTGATGCACTCCAGATGTATCATTGCAGTTTTCACTAGCAATAGCGCCACCACTAATACTTAATAATATCAACAGCATAGTTACATACGCAGAAAGCAAGTTATTCATTTTATATCAACCTCCAAACCGTCAATTTCTAGTTCAAGTAAAGCTTTTTTCTCTGATACCGCACGTTTTTTTAAATCACTCCACCATGATGGCGAAGACTTAAAAAGCCTTTCTGTATTAACAAGCTTGTAATCTTGTACCAGAATAATGATGTCCTTATCAGTCATACTTTCCATATTTTGTCCATTCAATGCATTGAAAATCAAATTAGTTCTCCCACCAAACTGTACTGAAGTAGACCAGATCAAATCATGTACAGCAGCTCGATTATGTTCAAACAAAAGTCCTTTCCCTCTAAGATGTCCTATTTGTATATCATAATGAATTCTCTTAATAAATTGGTGTTGTTCTTCTCTGAATTCCTGAGGATATCTTGAAGCTATATCCTGCCAAACAACATTAAACTCTTTCGTAGCGGGATTTAATCCACTAAAGAATTCTTTGAATTTTGATGACTGAATATATTTTTGTACCACACCAAGATTTGATGACATTTGATAGCAACCATATGAAGCCCCACCATAATCTCCATTTCCTGTTGATATAACCCCTGGGCCTCTTCCTGCCGACTCATATTTCTCTGACGTTTTACCTAGAGGCCATATTTGATAAATATTATTCTCATACACCCACCCATCCATCAAGGCTTCGTCTAGTGCCAGTAGTGTACCTTTGCCGACAATACCGTCAACAGCGCCAATGCTGTAAGACGGGTGGGTTTGGTGGCTTGGTTGATAGCTTTTCTGGAACTGCTCAATCGCGGTTTTAGTTTTGCTCCCAAAGTCACCATCAGCTCCTGCTTTCCCGAGATCAAACCCCAATTTTATGAGCGCTTCTTGTAGTAACTTAACCTCATCGCTGTGATTACCTTGACGATAAGCACTCGCTTGTCGCTTGGCGAGTTTCTCTAACTCATCGGATGGTTTGAGGAGATCGGATTTTAAAATTCGCTCCGGTGTTTTCTCTTCGGCCACAGGCTCATCATTTGCCGTGTTATTGGCTGAACTCGGCATCATTGTGGGGAGTGATGCCACATCAATAACACGCGCCGCGCCTGATTGCATTGAGGCCGCAATATCCGGCTGAACCAATTCTGCTACTGGTTTAGCTTGCGCTAACATTCTCGGTGCTGCCGCTAATTGCCCGCCATAAGCGCTACCGCTGCCTGCACTGCCGCCCGCGTTTAGGTTAATGGCAGGACCGACTAAGTGCACGCCACCAGCATCGACTTTTACAAAACTGCCCCCAGCTTTTAGGGTTAACTCCGCTCCGGCTTCAACCACGATTTTTGCGCCGCTTTTGAGTGAAATCTCTTTACCCGCCTCGACAGCAATGCGCTGCCCGACTTTGTGTTGTAGTGACGCGCCGACTTCATGGCTGCTATCGAGTGCGATTTTGCTACGGACTTCACCTTCAACCGTTAAATGTTGGTTGCGCTGAATGCGGGTAAAGCGATCATTGTCCACAGTGAGATGTTGATCGTGGCGAATCACTTCGGTGTGATCATGCTCAATCAACGCATCCCAATCTTTTTGTGCATGCAGCAAAATCTGTTCGCTGCCCGCTTGATCCTCAAAACTCAGTTCGTTGTAGCCTTGCCCTTGGTGAGTCTCAGTGCGCAGCACGGTTTTGGTTTTGTGGTCAGGCAAGGCGTAAGGCGCGGTATTGGTCGCATGATACGTACGACCTGTGATGATGGGTTGATCCGGATCGCCATTCAGGAACGAAACAATCACTTCATGGCCAACTCGCGGAATCGCCATACTACCGTATTGGCTACCAGCCCATTCTTGTGCCACTCGCACCCAGCAAGAGCTTTTTTCGTTGCTACTTGAGTAGCGATCCCACGGGAAATGCACTTTCACGCGACCAAAGTTATCGCAATAAATCTCTTCACCTTGTGGCCCAACCACGGTGGCGATCATGGGACCATCCACTTGCGGCTTAGCACAAGGCCTTGCTCGCCAAGTGATGTGAGCGGGAATAAGTTTTAGCTGATTGCTGTAAGTGGTAGCGCCTGAACCACCCTCTTCTTGTAACGCTTGTGGCTGCGTCCCTTGGTGATTGGCTTGTACCACGAGCCAATCTCGATTCATTGCGTGATCAAGGTGATCTTGCAAGTCAAAACGCACTCCCGCCAACAGCAAAGGTTCGTCACTCTTCGCATCAGCAAGCAAAGCATCGCGACGTAAATACTCTAAGCGAATTTGGCTAAAGGCCTTGCCATTTGCATCGTCTTTGTAGCGTCCCGGAGCATCAAAATGCTCATAATTTGGCTGCTGATAAGCGATATCTTTACCCTGCGTGCGCTGAGTAAATCCGTAAGCTGGCTTTTTAAAGCTGTAATCCTTTAGCTCGGTATGGCTGACTTGTGCGGTGGTCTTGAATTGCAGATCGACCACATAAGGGAGATTGATCTCGCCACCCGCCAGCGCATTATAAGGTACTGGCTTGGCTAACTTCGGTTGGCTGTCCGAGCTATCGGTAAACAGTAGCGTGTGTTTCTGCGCTTCATGTAGGTGACTGTATACCAAGCCTTCTTCGGCGGCGATACGGTGTAAAAACTGCAAATCCGTTTCACGGTACTGCACACAAAACTCACGCTGGGCACACTCACGCTTAAGGGCAAAGGCGTAATCTTCAATCCCCATCTCTTGCAGTAAAATAGAGATAATTTCCGGCACGCTTTGCTGCTGGAAAATACGGCTATTACTGCGTAAAGAAAGCCGCTCCAGCGCAGGTACTAACGTAAGAGAATAAAACGTGTGCCGATGCCCAGTATCGCCTTTACTCAATTGGCGTACGATACCGTTAATTTGCTGCACCACTTGCCCGTCACGCAGAATGGTTAAATGCGCGGTTTGGTCGACAAATTGCTCAGCAGTAAGGTTGCTTAGCGCACTGGCTAAATCAACCTGATAGCGAAAACCATAGCAGGGTTCACAGCGCCATACAGAATCAGACAAGGACTCTTGCCCTTCAAATCCGCGTACGACGAGGGATTCATCCTCAAGGCCATCCACCTTTAATTGAAACTGTAACCTTGCCATGCTGTTTTCCTTGTTCTTTTTTTCGACGATAGCACTCGATATGTGGCCATCTTAAGTTCGATGAAAATGGTTCGTTGAAAATGGTGCGTTGAAAATATTGTGTGGCAGTCAATGGCAAACTCAATGCCAGCTTTTTGTCTACTTTTCCCTGTTTCGCACCAGGGTTAACTCTTATCACTGAGCAATCCCTTGCCCCAATCAAGCAAAAAACTGCCTATAAGCGAGTTTTTGCCCCACCTCTTCCTTCAGCCATCACTGCAACAAAGCCGCATCGCCGATACGCTGCTCAAGCTCGGCAATTTTCCAACTTAGGCTATCTAGCCTTTGTTTGAGGATCGCAAACTCTTTCTGGGCATTTGTGACATCGCCCTGTTCAAGGAGGCCTTGCACATAGTCAACTCGACCATAAATCGGTGATAGGCTGACCGCGAACTCTTCTAATGATTTGGTCTGCTTTTCTAACTCAGCCCATTTCCCTCGCTTAGCCAATAACGAGATATTGGCCATTTTGGTGCGAATTTCGCTGAACTTAGCCACGAACAGCGCGGTTTGCTCCAACGCTTGTTGCTGCTGAAGGGCAAACTCTTGACTCAGTGCATTCACTTGCTCGTTTTCAGGATAAAGAGTGCGCAATAGATTCAGCTGAGTGATGGCATGTCGCTTAGGTTCACTAAACGAGATGGTTAAATTCTGCTGCAAAGTATCGCGATACAGCGGGATCAGATCATGTTGCCAACGCGCACGCTCACTTGTGGAAGAGTCGTTGAGCAGTGCTTGAGTTTGAGAGGCCTCATTCAACGTAGTGATGCGCTGTGGCGCGGCATAAGGCGTGGTATAAAACCAAGGCCACCCCCAGTAGCCCCCCACCATTCCCAGTGCAACCCCGAGTACACCTAGAGTGAACAACGCGTAACCGCGCTGCCAAAACTTAAGCTTAGGTGGCTGAGCCTTCTCCTGCTTTTTCAATAAGCTGTGGTATTGGGTTTCAATTCTGTCTATGTGTTCAAACAGAGCAAACCCGACCCCTTCAAAGTCTACTTTGTATTCGGTTTGTTGCTGTTCAAACAGCTGATGTAACCGCTCGCAATGGCGCTCAGCCCGATACAGATCTCGCAGCGACTCATAAGTTGGCTTAAGTGCTTTCAGTTCCTGCACCACACGTGCATTGACCCAATCAAGGATCTCTTTGCGCACTTTGGCGCTTTTCACATCACACTCACCTTGGTTGGCAAGGCTTGCACTCATCAGCTCCATACCGGTGGCATACCCCGCTAACCCCTGAGTTTTCAGGCAGGCTACCGCATAGTAACCGCAGATCAGAAAATCCATTCCTTGGTTACAGGCCAGTTGTTCACAGTACTCTTTTACCACTGCCCAATCCGTGCCCCCAGCAATCGGATTGAAGCGGCGGTTTATCTCCTCACGAACCTTCGCATAGGGCTCTAATCCGCGAATCTCCTCAGAATCATTGGTTAATCGGTAGCAAACGTTATCAATAAAAATCACATTGGACATCACAACTTCGTCCTAAAAAGCCAGAGCGAAAAACTCGCTCTGGCAACCTATTAATAGAGTGTTTTAGACAGTTTGAACGACTTGAACAGGCGTTCGGTAAATGGGTTGGCATCGGCCTCTGCGTTAATACGGTAGATCATCTCACCGCCATCGACGATAAATTTGAAATCAACCGACGTTTGACTCGCCGAAACCACATCACCTTGATCCAATAAGCGGAAGAATGCCCACGGTCCTTGGATTTGCAAACTGCGCGGTGACATATTGGTTTGGGTTGGAATCAAGGTCACCTTAGACACCGCAGAATCACGCAGCGTGTTAGGCCAAATCAGCTCCACATTTTCACGCGGACCATGGCTGTAAGCTAAGAACTGACCATCCACATTCAGCACACTACGACGCTTGTTGTTACTCAAACTGAGCGGCTCAACCGAGAAGCTGACATCCAAAATCCCTTTACGGTTGAAGAAAGCCTCACGAATTTTCTGCGCTTGCTTGATCTGATCCAGCACTTCTTTACGAATGATCGACTGCGCTGAGTCATCCGACGCGACGCTGATGTTCTCATCAATAAACATCTTCAGTTGCTGATTGTAGAAGTTGTCTAACGTGCCATTCGGCGCAAAGAAGGCTTCAAAATCGGCCAAGGCAACATCTTTATTTGATGCGGGGTTGAATGGATAACGCCCAGCCAGCTTGCTTTGGAAGGTTTTATACACATCCTCCGTCCAGCGAACTTCCAGATGCTTGATCGCTTCTTGCTTGACCACATACCAGCTCTCATCTGCAAGCTTTGCCATCATGCTATCCAGCGGCTTCGGCAGTCCTGACGAGATACGTTTTAAGGTATAGATAGGGTCAGCATTAACCAGTTTGACCCGCGCTTTGGTCGCATCGAGCGCCGCCATACCGACATCGGGAGCATCTTGAATCGATTTCAAGTAGCTTTTCAGCTCATCCACCGAAGCCAAGACTTCCGTCATGTACGCTGGTTTGCTGCCCACCGGTTTGAGCATACCGTTCAGATCAGCAAACGGAGTTTCAATCATCGAAGCCACTTTGTATTTCGGACTTTTCAGCAGCTCTTTTAACGCCGATTCATCTTTAGGTAACGCACTGTACAGTTGGGTGTTGTCATCTAATGTGCGCAGTAGACGCTGCATCGGCTCAAGGTTACTGGTGATATTTTCCAAAACCATGACCGCATCATTGATGTCATTGAAATACTTCACATCAATTTCATTGAGTGCCGCGCGCCATGTGTTGGTGTAATCCGCCACATAAAGATCGCGGATTTTTTCGCGCAGTGCCTGCTTGTCTGCTTCACTAAACTGTGCCGTTTTGCTCTGTCCCAGAACCCAACTGTCAATCAGTGCCAGCTCAGAGACCGATTCAGATTGCGGCATAAAGTAGTCATCAAAACCACGCTTGGTGAGCATTTGAGGAATAAACAGGCTGCTACTGTTAAGAACGCGCTCTTCAAACACCACATCGAACACCGGCCCAATCAAGCTACGCAAGTTAACCGAAGGACCAAGCACCGTTTGTGCGCTCAATTTCAAGTTACGATAGACGCGCTGGTCGTTTGGCATTGAACCCAGTTCAACCTGAGCACGAGCAATCACTTTATCGTAAGGGCGCATCACCTGCTCCGCCCCTTTATCACCATTGAGCCTCTCTGCAGTGAGGTCCGTATGACGCATCGCGTAATCTAAGTGGCCGAGCAGCTCTTCCTGAATTTGACGCTGACCTGAGAAGGATTTTTGCCAATACTTCGCAAAATAATCCATCACATAGTCTTGGTAACGACCACTTTTATCGACCAGCATGCGATACACACGCAGCACCGCTAATTTTTCTTCATCTGTCTCAGCTTGATTGAGCGCAACAATGGTGTCCGCCATCAACAGAGGCAAGAAGCGAGTTTCGAGTAAGTTTAAGTAGGTCTCTTCTACTTTCGGGCCAATGGTGTGCCCTTGGTAGAGACCAAAATCGGAGATGTACTGAGGTTTATCACGGAAGAAACCAAACTCCAGTGTCGCCTCACGGATCTTGTTCAACGGATCCAATACCTCTCTTTGTGAGGCCAATGAACGGCTGGTCGGGAACTGCTCTTTATACTGATTCACTTTGGTTAATACAGTATCGGCGTGTTGCACGTTATTGAGGTAGTTACGATGCCAAGTTCCCGCCAACAGCAAAGTCGCCACTGAGCATGCGACAAAAGAGAGCCCCATCAAACGGCGTTTGTTTTTTGCAACCCGGAAATTATCCGACGCTAAACCCGCTTCAGGATAAATGATGTGGGTAAACAGTTTTTGCGTGAAATAGACCGTGGAGTTTTTCGCGCGCTGCGCCGTATTAATCGCATGAGACAGACCATAACGACGGGAAGCCGCATCATCAAAAGCGTTGGTAGGTACACCTTGTTGGTAAACCGACGTGAAATAGGCACCACGCACCAGCGCTGACGTTGAGAATTGATCGCTCGCCAAAGCCTCTTGGAAAAACTGTTGCAAAATCTCTTTCAAACCTGAGATTTGACGCGTGAAGCTGTAAATCGCGTTACGTTCTTCAAGCGTCATTGGCGCTGCGACCGCATGCGGCAGCATGCCATTAACTCGTGACACAAATTGAGTGTACTCACTGGCAAACTCTTCCAACCATGAATCTAGGTTATCTACCGAATCCATTGAGAAGGTAAAACCCAACACCTCTTCGCGCTGACTTTTGGTGTAGTGCTTAAAGAAAGGCTCAAAACCGTGCAGTAAGTCGAGCTTAGTCAGTGCAATGTACACCGGCAGACGAGTCGATAAGGTTTCCATCAACTCACGCAGACGAGCACGCAGCAAATTGGCATAAGCTTTACGCTCTGAGGCGGTGGCGGTAGCAAGATGCGCCACATCCAACGCCAACACGATGCCGTTTAACGGGCGGCGGCTACGAGTGCGGTCTAGCCAATCGACAAAATGCAACCATAAGCGGCGCTCTAACGCACCATCATTTTCTTCACTACGATTGCCTTGCGTTAACAGCTCACCATCAGGATCAATCAGGACAGATTCATCACCAATCAAACGAGTATGGGTTTTCGCTTTTTTGTCCCGAAGCTCGCATGACCGAAGAGAAGACAAAGTTCTGACCAGAACGGTTGATCAGGCTGGTTTTACCCGCATTTTCTAAACCTAGAACCAAATACCAAGGTAGTGCATACAAGTAGTTGTGTTTATTTAGGCTCTGCTTCATATTGAGCATCACCTGATTCAGTTCAACCTCTTGGCGCTGCTCATACACCTTGATCGGATCTTGGCGCAGTTGCTCTTCGCGCTTTTGCTCCGATTTGAAGGCTTGCAACTTACGCCACTGCCAAATGCCCCACACGGCTAAACAGCCGAGAGTAAACAGACTGCTTGCCACAACTCGAGCCATGATCGACTCCAGCGGTTTATAGCCAGCCACTTCTAACCAAGGGCCTGCCCACCAAATGGCAACGTTCAGCAAAATGAACGTAGTGAATAGCAAAATGGGAAGTGCTGCCACCACCGTGGGTTTAAGCCGCCTTACTATTCCAACAATGAATTTCCACATGAATTGTGTCCTTGTTTACTCTGACGTTGTATATCTTTGAATTTGTTCCACTAAACTCGGTTCCCACTCAGGAACAGACAGCGTCGTTACCTGATTGAGCAGAGTTTGATACTGTTCACCAGCCATCGCATCGAGATGATTTGCCCGCAGCAGATCTGCCGATAGCAATCGCCAGTAAAATTTGTCTCGCGGCTCCACCGCACTGACCAAGCCATCATTGAGCATGGAAAGTGCCACCGCGATTCCACCTTCTTTAGCCAGTTGAAACGCCTCTTTACGCTTCTCTTGCCAATCTCCGCCGACCGATTGCCCCGCAGCACCTTGGCTCTGACCTACGCTCGCCAGCCACTCTTTGACCGAATCGCTGACAAACGGCTCTCCGCCTTTGAATTTGAGCTCAAGCAGCGAAGGCAAACGACGTAAAAACTGTTGTGTTTCTTCGGCAATCGCCTGACACCAATCACTTTTGCCGAGTTGCTGGGCAATGGTGTAACTCATCCACTGTCCTTCAAACCAATAAGGAGCCATGGTTAAGCTCTGTTCGACTTTGCGCCACAAGGCTAAATCGGGGTGACGAAGTTGATCTTGGTAATCCTTGACGCGATCCGCCTGCATTCCACGCAGCAGTGTTTCACCATCGGGTTTATGATCGGGCAATGAGGTAATGCTGCCCCACACCGCAAAGCGGCGCAGACGAATCGAAAGAGCGATACCAAACTCTTGTTCGGCAAGAAAATCTGCCACTTTGAGTAGGGTTTGTTTCGCTGCTTTGTCACTCGAATGATCCACCACCATACTCGCCGCAGGAGAAGGCGTTGCAGCACTTGGTGTTTCACGCTCCGCGCTGCTTTGCGCCGTCACTTGCTGGCGCTGCTCTGCGCGTTTGATCTCCGCGGTAATTCGCACCACCACAGACTCCACCAACTCAGAAGAGAGCCCTTGTTTCTCAACGGCTTGTTGCCACTCTTCAACCGCCGCTTGTAGCGCTTGGCGATCCGCTTCATCCAGATGATGAAAATCGAACTTTTCGATCACCGTGGTAAAACGTTGCGCCATCTGGCTGAAAAATTTACGTCGCGGCAGATTGCCACGTGGGCCCGGCGCTGGATAACTGTCGTTCCAATATTGATTGAGGAACTCACTCATCACCGCAAACGAGGTAATAAGGCGCGTCGGGGTAACTTGGTTATGCAGACACTGCAGCAGGTAAACCAAAAGCTTGATGTCTTTACTCTGTTCACCAAGCAGTTTGAGAGTGCTGTGCTCCACTTCATCCCACTGCACTGAAGCGTGAGAGAGAGAGCCCACTTTCATCATCTGATCCTCAATAAAATCAAACAGTGGGTGATCGACTAGCCGCTCTCCGACAGGATTGCTACTGCTGATCGGTTTGGCCACACACTGACGGTATTCAGTCATTTCCATACGGGCTCCTTACCAACCACAGCGTTCGCGCAAAGCATCAAGGGCTTCATTGACACCTCGAGTATCAAACTGTAACCCGTCAGCAAAGGGCGCATTAGAACGCAGCAACAGGCGAGACTCACTGGCGGCCAATTTCATCATTTCGATCGCAGGCATGCCGCGAGCCGAGGAAAACAGTACGCCGTGATCGTCACTGCGCCAGAACTGTGTCTCGTGTCGGATAGAGACTTGAATCCGTGCATCAGCCACTTCTTTCGGTAAAGCCAGCTCAATGCGGCTCAGGTTATTAATGCAACTGAGCAAGAGCACTGGCGGAGATGTTTCCCCTGAGCTGCGATTTTGCGCAGGCAAAGCAATCCAAGCGCTGCTGCCCCGCCCTTCACCTTGCGTACCTAATACCCAACCCGCTTCGGACTGCGACTCAGACAATGCCACCATGGCGCGTTGCCACTCTGCGGGATAAGGATTGGACGGTGCGATAGCCACTTGCTCAAGGGGCGTGGCAAAGACACGGTCAAAACAAGCCAAACGCTCTAAACGCGCAGGAATTTCGCGGCACAGCTCAGCTTGCTCAACCTGTGAGCCCGCATCTTGCGATGCTGCTAAAACATGCGCAGAGCCCGCGCAACCCAAGATCAAACTGACCACTAAAACGGTAATTCTCATGGGGTTTTGATCTCCAATTTCAGGCACTTGTAGGCCAAGGTACGCTTAGGGATACCGAGACTTTTCGCCGCTTTCGCGCGATCGCCAGCAAAGCGGTTCAAACGCTCACTGATGATCAACGCTTCAAACTGACTGACCGCCTGTTTCAAATCATGGATAACCGCAAAATTCGGTTCTCCAGCCAGCGCAACCGAGGGTTCAAGATCCACGTTCTCAGTTTCGACAGAAACGGCTACCGGCGTCGCTTCAGGCGCAAGACAGGGTAGGGTTTGTAAACGATGGGCAAAGCAACTAGCTTCCACCTGCGTACCATCCGCTGTTTGCGCGCAGCCAAACTCAATCAAATGTTTCAGCTCACGCACATTTCCCGGGAAGTCGTACTGCTTAAGGCAGTCGATGGCTCGATAGTTCAAACCACGAATGCGCGTGTTATGTTGCAAGTTGAACACGCGCACAAAGTGCTCACTGAGCAGCTCAATATCTTCCAAGCGTGCCGCCAAACGCGGCAAGGTGATCGGATACTGGAATAGACGGTAATAGAGATCTTGGCGAAATTCTTTTTTGCGTACTTGATCCAGCAGATTGACGTGTGTGGCAGATACCAGACGGAAATCGGAACTGAGCTCCTGCTTACCACCGAGCGGTCGAAAAGTACGCGATTCAAGCACACGCAATAATTTGGCTTGTAAGGTGAGCGGCATATCGCCGATCTCATCCAGAAATAGCGTGCCACCATTCGCTTGTGCGATAAGTCCCTGTTTATCGCTGTCCGCTCCAGAAAATGCCCCTTTGCAGTAACCAAACAGTTCACTTTCCAGTAGATGCTCAGGGATCGCCGCACAGTTGATCGCAACAAACGGCGCAGACTTACGTGACGAAAGTTCATGCACGGCCGCGGCGACTAACTCTTTCCCCGTGCCAGTTTCACCTTGCACCATGACCGAGAGCTGAGAGTTAGCGGCAGAGACAATCTGCTCACGCAGCTTTTGCATCGCAGCGCTTTCACCAATCAAAGTACGCGATAACGCATTGGCCAGTGAGCGCTGCGCCGAGTCGCGTTCAATATCCGTCAGCGATTGTTTCAGCTCCAAGCGGCGCTGCTCTTCACGTTCCATATCGTTGAGCAGTGACCATTGCTGGGAAAAAACCTCGATAAACTTCAAAAAGTCCGCGTTTTCAAAAGCGCTCACGATACCGTGACTCTCGCCCATCAACAGCAAGATCGAGTGTACTTGACGAGTATCCATCGGCAGGGGTTGGATCCATACCGAATCAAACATCCCCACGCGAGAGGTTAACTGGCTAAAAGTGCGATTGGATTGCCAAAATACCAACTCTTCCGCGGTCAAATGCATCGCATTGGATGACTGCAAAACATGGGCAAAAGGCACATCAAAATCCGTCACTGACCACGCGAACTGACGCTGTGGATCATGAGGCACAAGTAAACGCCCATCCGACGATGGCAACAACAAAAGGCTATCACTCAGATCTAAGCCTTGAGTCAGCAGATCAACAAATTGCAGCGCAAGCTGGTGGGACTTCCTTACTCCCACCAATTGGGTTGCAAACGCCAGCCATTGACTCATGGTTACGCTACCTCTCCGATAAATTCACCCGCTTCTGCCGCTAAACGAATGCGCTCAACGGGCGCTCTCTCGGCGAGTTTATTCAGCAGCGCCAATGAAACGGGCGGCAGCAATTGCCCTTCAATGATCGCCTCCAGCATACGCGCACCGTTTTCGCTGCGTGTCGCACGGCTTAAGATTTCGTCAATTAAGCTCTCTTCAATCACCACTTCTGCGTTGTAACGTGTCTTGAACAGTTTCTCGAGACGAGCCAGCTTGCCGCGAACAATCTGTGCCAACACTTCTTTACCCAGTGGTAGGTAAGGGATCACTTCCATACGCGCCAGCAGAGCAGGTTTAAAGAAAGCGGCCAATTCAGGATAAAGCGCTTCATCAAGCTTGGCGGGCTCATCGGCATAATCGACTATGGTTTGGTAGCCTAAGTTCGATGTCAGGAAGAACACGATGTTTTGGCAGTCGATGACACGACCTTCACCATCGGCGATTTCGCCTTTATCAAAGCCTTGGTAGAAGATATTTAAAACTTCTGGATGGGCTTTTTCGACTTCATCAAGCAGAACCACCGAATAAGGCATCTTACGGATAGCCTCCGTCAGCACACCGCCTTCACCGTAGCCAACATAACCCGGAGGTGAACCAATCAGGCGGGAAACGGTGTGTTTCTCTTGGTATTCCGACATGTTGATGGTGGTGAGGAACTGTTTACCACCGTAAAGCTGCTCTGCCAGTTGCACTACCGTTTCGGTTTTACCTACACCGCTTGGCCCCACCAGCAGGAATGCCCCTTTCGGACGTCCCGGACGACGCAGATCGGCACGCGCTGTCAGTAAGTGACGATGGATACGTTCGATGGCCGTTTCTTGGCCTTTGATCGCTTGGCCTAAAATCGAGGTCAAATGGGTGATTTTATGCAGCTCATCGGTGTTCATCTGATCAACAGGCACGCCCGTCCAATCGGCGATCACTTCAGCAATCTGATCCGCATCGACTTGCGGGTGCATCAAGCGCTCAGCATGATCAATCGCATCGAGTGCTTGATACTGCTCTTGCAGCGCCGTACGCACCACCAATAAATGGTCGGGATCTTGCTCTTGCGCTTGGCTTAACTCCATCAGCTCAGCACGCAGTGCGATGATCGACTCCACCAAGC
Source organism: Vibrio cholerae ATCC 14035 (assembly GCF_000621645.1). Taxonomy (GTDB): domain Bacteria; phylum Pseudomonadota; class Gammaproteobacteria; order Enterobacterales; family Vibrionaceae; genus Vibrio; species Vibrio cholerae. The sequence continues at coordinate 86,652 of NZ_JHXR01000010.1, forward strand.
TTTTTTGCTGCTGCCAACTCTGTGTCAACGCGGCTTTTTCCGCTTCATCGGCCAACTCTTGATTACGCAAAACATCGAGGCGCTCGCTATCGACCTCTTGGCCAAGGAATTGCGCCCGCTCTAGCATGTCAATTTCGAGTTGACGCTGATGGCACAAGGTTTCAAGTAGCGCTAAACGCTTAGGTGGCGTGGTCATATTGATCGCAATCCGCGCACAAGCGGTATCCAGCACATCAATCGCTTTATCGGGCAGTTGACGACCTGAGATGTAACGCGCTGACAGTTCAGCGGCAGCTTTTAGTGCATCATCAGTGATCAGTACGTTGTGTGCCTTTTCATAGACACTGTTAAGACCGCGCAGAATATCGACGGCTTGATCGATCGTTGGTTCATCGAGTTTGACCAGTTGGAAACGGCGCGTCAGCGCGGGATCTTTTTCAAAATACTTTTTGTACTCTTTCCACGTCGTCGCCGCCACTGTGCTTAACTCACCACGCGCCAGCGCAGGCTTGAGCAAGTTTGCCGCATCACTGCCCCCTTCTTGGTTACCAGAACCAATTAAGGTGTGCGCTTCATCGATGAATAAAATGATCGGTTTAGGCGATTGCTTAATCGCATCAATCACCCCTTTTAGGCGCTTTTCGAACTCGCCTTTCACCGATGCACCCGCTTGCAAGCGACCAAGATCCAACGAATAGAGTTCTACATTTTGCAGTTGGGTGGGCACTTTGCCAGCCACCACACGCAGCGCCAAACCTTCAATCATGGCACTTTTACCAACACCTGCTTCACCCACCACAATCGGGTTGTTTTTGCGGCGACGGCACAGAATATCCACCATCAAGTTGAGTTCATTTTCACGGCTCAGGACAGGATCAAGCTCACCGTTACGGGCTTGCTCAGTCACATTCGTGCAAAAGCGTCCGAGTGGTGTTTCTGCGGCGGCTTGCAGTGGATTGGCCGCATTTTTGTCTGTTTTAGCCACTGCGGTTTCTGCAGAATCACTTAAGATCATCGCAAAGTGTTTTTTGAGGTTTTCGCGGTTGATGCCTTCAAACAAACTGATCAATTTGAATGACAGATAACGGTCCGCACGGGTCAGCGCGGCTAAGAAAATCGCCCCTGAACGCAGCTCAGCCTGCTCTAACTCGGTACTGGAAAGCAGCCAAGCTTCTTGCAGTAACTCGACCAGCAGTGGCGAAAACGCTGGATAGGTATCCAAGACCTGTTCACGGCTATAGGTTGATGCGATGGCCTGTTTCACCTGATCGACTTCCAGCCCCGCTTGCTTGAGTACGAGACGCACATCAGAGAGGGGATTATCCAGTAACACATCCAGATAATATTCTAGAGTGACTTCAGGGTGTTGGCGCTCAATACAGAGAGAGGCAGCTTGCTCCAGAGCCAATTTGCTTTGTGCATTCAGTTTTGCAATAAGAGTGGGTAATTCAATACGGATCACAACGTACCACCTAGCCTAATTATGTTTAAAGTATTTGATTGAGTTGATTGAGCACATCGCTGGATTTGCTATGCAGTACATAGCTGTAGCCGAGAAATAGACCTACCCAAAGCACGATAAAGCCAGCAAACACAGACCAAACAGGCATCTGTCTGCTTAGGGTATATTTCGCACGCACCACATGATCGGTCGGACGGGTTAAGTCTTGTGGCTCGCTCTCTTCCAAGCTGCTCAGCAGTTGATGCAGGCGGCTGATCACTTTTTCGCGCTCAGCTTGTCCCCCTTCCATCACACGGTATTTGCCTTCAAAGCCCAAAATCAGGCAATGATAAATAAAGGCCAATAGCGCTTGGTAACGGTGTGGTTCACCCTCAAGACGGCTCAAAATCGTAAACACTTTCTCGCCACCCCACGTTTCATTATGGAAGCGTGACAGCATGGAGTGCTCGGCCCATAAACTGGACGCGCCCCACTCGGTTCCCATCACGGATTCATCCAAAAAGGCGCACAAGATGTAGCGATAGGCCATCAAAATGGCGTGTTCGTAACCTTGCTCCGTCAACTCAATTTCAATCGCTTTGATCTCTTCAATCGTCTGACGGTAGATCTGTTCAATGTTGTCGCATTCGGTGAGGGTACGAACCCGCAGAGAAAGCCCAAACAAGGGTGTCGCGGCATCAATCAGCACATTCGGATTGTCCCCACGCAATTGGAACCAGTAGTCTTGGTCGTGGTTAATTTTTTCCACATCGTCGAACAACAAACTGGCTAATGGCGTCTCTTTTTTACTCTGTGACATGGTTAGCTCCTGATAGCCCAGAATTGCAGCTCAAGATCGTCAAAAGCTGCAGCAACGTGGAACGCAAAACCGCTGGAATGAGTCAACATCGCCCATGCAGCGCTGGTTTTATCCAGTTGGTAGTAGGTGTAGCCAGCGTGGTAAGGCAATTGGCGCGGTGCGACGGGTAATGGCGTCAATGGAATACCCGGCAGTTGCAGTGAGATGAGTTCACGAATTTTCTCAACCGATGCCACTTTGGTTTGCTGAGTAAACAGACGGCGTAGCTCATCCAACGGCATGCGAGCTTTAACCGCGATGATAAACTCTGCACTCTCCATCAGTTGCGGATCATGGATTGGCGCAACCATCAAACCGTACTTACGTTTATCCAGTTGGATAGAGACGGCACGCGGCTCTAGCACCACGCTCAAGCTCTGACGCAAGCTGCGGATCAGCGGCTGGAAAGAGTGGCTGGGTGAATCATGGTTATAGCTTGGCAAACTGGGCGGCAGACGACTTTCGTCAGTAAAGGTAGCCAGCTCACCACACACACACACGAGAGACATTCAAACAGACGCTCTGGGTGTAAGCTGCGCAGCTCTGCCAAATGCTTCATTTGTGGTTGCAGACGGTTTAAAGCTTGCAGCAGCATAAAGTCCGAAACATCAGCAACCCCACCTTGTGCTGGAGAGCTGATCCGCTGAGCAATATTTTTCGCTCGCTCACGCATCAGGCCTGACATCTCATTAATAAAGCGGTGCAGCGCAGAGATGCCCACCACATTCAAGTGACAAGGGATGAAATCCGGATCGAGCACCACACTGCCATCAGGACGTTTTTCTAAAATACGGCCAATAGCAATTGAGGCATACGCACTGCGATCCTCTCGCTCAAGCATGAGTTGCAAACGCACAGGGGAAACATCAATCGTCGTGGTATCACCCTGCACGCTGTGGACATCACGCACTTCGAGACGACGGCTGACATAGCGCCCCGTACCACGCTCTTCTGGCCAGTTAATCTCCATCAGCGACTCACTACGTAGCGGTACGGCTAAGTAGACAATCTGGTTTGCCAATGACGCATCGGTCACTTCGAGCGCATCGGGAAGATGATCTTCTTGAGGAATACGAAAGGTGGTGCCATCGGGCATCACGCCGACCGCTCGCTCAATCGCAATACGGCCAAACGAGAGGTATTCCGGGTTGAGCGACAACTCGGAAATCCCATACAAGTAACGGCTCACGGTGCTCAGGCGCTCGTCTAGGCAGTACTCCGTATATCTCTGCTGTTGCTGGAAATGTTGCGGCTTAATAAATAGCCCTTCATTCCAGATCACTCGGTTACGCGCAAACATCGTTTGTTATTCCACCCTATCCAATTTCACATCGTAGTCTTTAAACAGCATCAGCAAGTGATACTCTCGCCCTTTATTGATCACCTTGACCGCTTTCTTCCATTCGCTGAGTTCAGGCTCGGCAAAATGAGCCATCACGCCGATGTAGTTGGTCTCCTCATCGACTTCGAAAGCGTTGACGAATTTGAACTGCCCTGGAGTCAGTACATAGTCGTAGTTTTTAACAAAGTTACTGCGCAGCGCTTTTTTATAATCGGTTTTGATCTGGTCGTAGTCGGACGACATAAACATCGAGTCATCCTTTAGCTCAAAAACTTGAATTTCTATCGGTGACGCTTCACCCCAGATGTTCGGGTTCACCCCTTCATCGCTGACTAAGCTAAAAGTCACCTTGGTCGGCTCTTTCGCAGGCTCGTACTTATCCGACGAACTGCACGCGGTCAGCACCGTCAAGGCAAACAGCATCCACAGCACTTTGTTCACGGTTATAGCTCCAGTTGCTTCTCGCGAATTTTGCGATCGTAGGCTTGCTCAAAGATCTCCCAAAACAACTTCTCAAAGCCGCGTTGGCGGTTAGAGGTCAGCTCTTGGTAGTAGCTGCAGTACATATTCCACGCCCAAGCATCCGTGGAAGTTTGTGTGGTATCAGAATTGCGCTTGTAGTGGTGGAAACGGCGCAGCATCACCTGTGGTGAGAAAGCGTTGAGAATTTGGCTCAAGGCTTCTGACGTGGCGAACTGCATCGCTTCATTATGATCGCGAACGGTTTTTAGGCTTTCAGCAATCGCCGCAGGGGCAGAAAGGTGCACGACGCTCTTATCAGCATCGTACAGAGTGCGGATCGTCTTTTCATAGGAGAGGCCTAAACGCAGCGGGTTATCTTCAATGGGTTGCAGATTACGGTTCAAAGTACCGAAACGGCTTTCACTCACTTGTTGATGCAAATCGAGTAAACCGCGCACACAAGCTTGCAAAGACTCACCCAGCTCTTGCGATAAAAGATGCATACGATTCATATCATTTTCATCACTCAGGTCTACGCCGAGCCCTTCCAAGATCGGACCTGTCACCAAGTGGTTAGCTTGGCTGGTTGAGCTTGTGTGCATAGTGGAATACGCGCTTTTCTCCAACTGCGGTTGGAAACTTTTCGCGACTTCCTCTTCTAACAAATCCAGTACTTTTTCATCCATTGTGAAGCCCTCTGATACGTTGCTTTCGCTGGTTTTATATTGAGAAATTGTGGGGGTGGCAGAAGTCACGTTCGGTGCTTCTGATTTGGTTTGCTTAGCAAAGGTGGCCTTCGCAAAACCAAGAATTTTCTTAAGGCGGATCGATGAGGTCATCTCATACTCACTGTCCGCTTGTGGCGTAAAATCGGCATTTTGCAGCACTAAGTTATCTTGTGGCACGAGGCTAGGTTGGGCGGATAACGGCTGCTCACTTTTAGGATCATCCAGTAAGGAGGTCGAACTGCCCGCCGCACCCATCAGGTTATCGAGCGCCTGTAATGGGTCTGTATTGGTTGGTAATTCGTGTTTTTCTGGTTCGATGTCGAGCGTCAAATCCGCTAGCAGATCCTCATCCTTAGAGGCAAACAGCGCATCTAAAGATCCATATTGTTCTTCCACTTCGATGGCGTTACCAAACAGCACTCGCAAACGGTAAGGCCCCACACTCACTTCATCTTTGTGAGTCAGACGTGCCATTTGCCCAACGCCCAGTGGCATGTCTGCCCCGTTGACATACGTGCTGCCGCAGCTGTCTTTTAAACAATACGCCCCGTCTACCATCATCACTTCACAGTGCATGGGTTTTACACTGCCTTGCGCATCGACCAAACGCCACTGCGCATTCGGCGATGAGCCGATCACCCCACCTGACGAGGTCCACGTATGCTGAGCGGACAAGCCAGACTCTAAGTGCTGAGCATTGGTGACTAATAGGGTCAACGAAGGTAATGTCACTGAGTTCATGGTTATTGCCTTACTTGAATTAACACATGTTTATTGGCTGCATCTTGGCCAAGAAACGAAGTCCAGCCGAGGGCGATATTCTGTTTCGCATCCAGACAAAACAGCGGCGCTTCCCGTTCATCCATCGCCAGCTCGAGGTCGTACGCCATCTGTTCGCGCAAAATAAACTCCACCAGCTTGCAAAGTGGCTGATACTCTTTACCGGAGGGCAAAAAATCAGCAAAACGACTGCGAGATAACCGTTTGATACAGATAATAAATTTTCCACTACAATCAATAACGGACTCGCCAATCACCGTGTCCATCCCCAACCGCGCATTCTGCTTGCCCAGCGCCAGTTGCTGACTCCGGTCAATCGATACCCGACGTCTGACCCACTGGCGAATGGAGACATCCGGTAAATCAAAACAGTGAGCAATAATGCCGGCCACGACTTGTGGCGAACGGCTACGTCCGGCCAGCGTGCCCGCGTAAGCCAGCATTTTGCACCAGTTGATCGGCGTTTCACCGCGAAGGTCAGGATCGCCCAACCCCACCAGCGCAAACAGCTGTGCAGAGAACACATCCTGCGCACCGGGCTGAAAACGTACGTAGTAACGGTATTTACGCCAAACGCGATAAACCAAATTAATCAATCGGTTATTGAAAAAATCGAGAAACGGCTGCTTATACCCCCCAGGCTCTTCCGTCACCAATTGCTCAAGGATGAACCCCGGCAGAGGTGACTGTGCACCGGAAAGGCCAAAAAAGTTGGTCAACATAACCCAGCGATCATCGTCACGCGCTTCAAGCGCCATCACATCACTAGGCGAAAATCCAAGGCTCGGGTTAGCACTGAACACCAAGCGGCAATCGCGCTCCCACTCTTCCGATTCAGGATTGATATCAGCCAGTTTTTGCAACAGCTCAACCAGTTGGTAGAAGTTGTATTCCCGTACATTGCCCGGCAAGCTCAAGGGAGAGGCTTGCGCTGGATCTGAATTCAGATCAACGGCTGCATTCCGCTCTGTGTGCCCCATGAGTACTTCTCTTGATTGCTGATGTTAACCACGACTAATTCGTGAAATGAGTTGATGCTGGCGTAAAGTGCAAAGAAATGACTGAGTACCGTACCAAACAGGAACAAATCACCTTCCGAGCCAAATCCCGCTTGATCGACATACAAAGTCGATTGCAAACCACGCACAGGCAAACCACGTAGGATTTTATCAACCGGTTTAGATTCTATTTTGACTATGCCATCAAGGCGCATCCGTGCGACACGTTCAGCTTGCCTATCGACCAAGGCGCGAAAATCGTAAGCGCGTAGCACACAGCTCAGTGCATCTTTTGAGAGCAGTGATAGGTAGTTCAGCGATAGATTCGAGATCAGCGTCCACAGTAAGCTGCCATCGAGAACCGGGCGCAGTGACTGCGAAGGCACCGTAATATTTTTGAATGTGGCAAAAGGGGGTGAGCTGTCGGTCGCCACACAAATATCCCCCACCCCAAGTTCCAATGGCAGCAAGCGATTGGTGCAGGTGAGTTTGATTGAGACGGCTTCATCTACGCCCATTGATAAGGTTTCATCACCGCGCACAAAAGAGATAAATGAATCAAAACCATCCCCCCGGATGCTCTCTTTGACTCGTGTGCGATAGTAAAGCGCTTGACGATGACGAACCCGTTCCACTTCATGTTGGAAGCTTTCAAAAGAAGAGTAGATACGCTTTTCTCCGCGGATCCGTTTGCCTTCTGACTGGGTATCTTGCCAACCAACCACTTGATCCACGCTGAAAATTTCATAGTGGGCAGGATAGCGACTGGACGGGACGATTCGATACTCTGAACGACGCCCAGTCAAATCGATCGGATCGGCATCATGCTCAAACAGATTGATGACCGGTGTGCAATAGAGTTGAAAATTGTCCTGACGCACTCGCGTATCAGCAGGCAATGTTTTCGAAAAATGGATGCGTAAGGTGAAATCACCGCTGACCGCTTTCGGTAAAGCTTTGGCAAAACCTTTTACATCAAAGAAGTGAAAGGCTTCAGGAAACGACAGGTACTCTTGCAAAATACGATAACCGTCATAGACATTCTTTGGATAAGGCAGCAAAGCTTGGTCACTTGAGAAACCGACGGTTGAAAACGCATCAGCAGGCAGTGCGAACTCGACACCCTGCACTTCAATCGTCATTTTTTGTAGATAATGGTGTAACCAAAGATAGAGAGTTTGCGAGCTGTATTTATCACCACCTAAGTAAAAACGTACGGTATCGAGCTTAGCGTCGCCTACTGTCATATCGCCCAACATGCGCAACGAGATCTGAATGGTCGTGGCTTCACGTGTGTGCTCGGCATGAACACCTTGACACTGCATCGGATATAGCGCGACATCACGGCAAGTGTTGAAATGACACGCCGTGCCAAAGACTGGCTTGCTATCCAATTGGGTATTACGTGGGATGACTTGCTTCTCGCTGACACTTTTGTCAGGTTCAAACGCCACCACACTCATGCTCGGGATAGGGCGCAGATAATTTGGCCACAGCATGTTAATGATGGAGTGAGTAAGTTCAGGGAACTCATCCTCCACCTTTTCGCGCAAACGCGCGGTAAGAAATGCAAAACCTTCCAAAAGACGCTCAACGTCAGGATCGGTCGTACGGCCATGAAGAAAACGCGAAAGCTGAGGGTGAATTTCGGTAAATTCTTTCCCCTGCTCTTTTAAAAAAGCGAGCTCTTCCCTGAAATACTTGTCTTGCGTCATAGAGGTTAAAACACTCGATATTTTCTGCTTTGATCCAATAACAGACTGAACTGGACTTTTTCGTGTAACGCTTCGCTATTGATGGTCGCGGTAATGTGGAACCTTAAAGTCAGCGAGTTAAAGCTATCTTGATCCGCTCGAGTTAAACGCGGCTCATAGCGCTCAAGGCACTGTTGAATCGCCAATTTAATTCGCACGGAGAGATCTAAGGTTTCCAGCGTTGCATCATTAAAATCCACCAACCCGAGATGAGGGGCACTTTGCGCTCCACCAATTCGAGTGTTCAGAATGTTAGAGACATTCCGTTTGATCGATTCGAGTACATCCCACGCGTCTGGCCCACGGGTCAGCGACATAGGTTTGGCGTTGGCTTCCAAACGTTCGAAAAAGCCAACACCAAATGCACTCTCTTCAGGTGCGATGTACGTCATAATCAGGCTTGATCAAGACGTCCAACTAATGACAACTCAAAGTTCGCACCCATGTACTTAAAGTGAGGACGAACCGAGAGCGACACCTGATACCAACCTGGATTGCCTTCCACATCCATCACTTCAATGCGCGCAGCACGAAGTGGACGACGGCTACGTACGTCTGCAGGTGGGTTCTCTTGATCAGCAACGTATTGTTTGATCCATGAGTTCAGTTCACGCTCAAGATCTTGACGCTCTTTCCAAGCACCGATCTGCTCACGTTGCAGAACTTTCACATAGTGCGCCAAACGGTTGATGATCATCATGTACGGCAACTGGGTACCCAACTTGTAGTTGGTTTCCGCTTCTTTGCCTTCTTTGGTATTTGGGAAAACCTTAGGTTTTTGAATGGAGTTTGCAGAGAAGAACGCCGCGTTATCACTGCCTTTACGCATAGTAAGAGCAATAAAACCTTCTTCCGCCAGTTCAAACTCTTTACGGTCCGTGATCAGGACTTCGGTTGGGATCTTGCTTTGCAATGCACCCATAGATTCAAAGACATGCACCGGCAGATCTTCAACTGCACCACCACTTTGTGGACCGATAATGTTTGGACACCAGCGATATTTAGCAAAGCTATCCGTCAAACGAGTTGCGAAGGCAAATGCCGTGTTACCCCACAGGTAGTGCTCGTGCGAAGCACTGACGTTTTCCGCATAATTGAACGACTTCACTGGATTTTCGATTGGATCGTAAGGAACACGCAGCAGGAAACGAGGCGCAGTCAAACCAAGATAGCGCGCATCTTCCGATTCACGCAATGAACGCCATTTGGTGTATTTCGGGCTTTCAAATGTCGACTTGAGATCTTTAATGTTAGGCAGTTCTTCAAAAGAATCGATACCAAAGAATTCAGGACCTACGCTTGAAATGAAAGGAGCATGCGCCATGGCACCCAGTGCGCCCATGTATTGCAGCAGCTTCATATCTGGCGTTGAAGGGGTAAACGCATAGTTACCAATGATCGCGCCAACAGGTTCGCCACCAAATTGACCATAACCGGCAGAATAAACGTGCTTGTAAAGACCGGACTGAGCCGTTTCTGGAGCAAACTCGAAATCTTCCAGCAGTTCATCTTTGGTTACGTGAAGGATTTCGACTTTGTTATTTTCACGAAAATCAGTGCGATCCACGAACAGCTTCAAACCGCGCCACGCCGATTCCATCGCTTGAAATTGCGAGTTGTGCAGGATTTCATCCATCTGTGCACTGATTTTCTTATCCAGTTCAACCAACATTTGGTCAACCAGAGATTTGTTGACAGGCTCAGCAGAGTGTTGTGAACCCATAAGATTTTCGATAAACGCTGCAACACCTTTTTTCGCGATGTCGTAACCCTCTTCGCTTGGTGCGATACGGGTTTGCGCCATAATTTCATCAAGAAGGCTGCCTTGAGCAAGCTGTGGCCTTTCCAATACCTTTTCAGTCGTAGACATCATTAAGTTCCTAATGAGTGATTAATTGATTAATAACGTTTGCTTACGCTTGTGGCTCTTCTTGACCACTGAGCAGATTCAGTTCTGCCAACAGTTTTTCTCTCGACTCTTCTGAGTTGAGTAATGACTGTAAACGCTCACGAAATGCGGGAATGTTGCCTAGCGGCCCTTTAAGGGCAACTAACGCTTCACGCAACTCAATCAATTTTTTCAGTTCTGGAACTTGTGATGCCACCGCATCAGGAGCGAAGTCGGCTAAGGATTTGAAATTGAGTTCAACAGGAAGCTCGGCATTCTCATCATCAGTCAGCTTGTTTTTCACCGTGGCGGTGATTTTCAGCTCGCTCTCGCGCATTACGGCTTCAAAGTTGTTCTTAATCTACCGTGACTGTTGCACGCTCTTCCAATGGGGTTTGCTCCGCATGCCCTTTGAAATCACCTACAACTAGGGTTTTGAGTGGTAGCTCAACCTCAGCCTGTGCATCCCCCGTCGCCGGAATATACTTGATATTAATCCGCTCTTTGGGAGCTACACTTCCTTCTTTAGACATATTACGTCTCCAATACCTATGCCAAACGTTGTCAATGAAACAGTTGATTGAAATCATTCAATCAACCAAGAATCTTGAACTTATCCTTAGTGATAACTAAGGGCTCTCATTTCAAAATATGAAATAGAGTCAATCACTTCCGTGACACTGTGAGAAAATAAATCCCACACTAAGCCATGTCACAGAGTGTTGTTGTATTTTGATATATTGATGAAAAATGGGCTTATTATGCAAACTTATCATTAGCAGCTTTTTGCTGCCATGTATCAGTTATCTGGTATAAATATTGTTTGCGGTGATCTAATACCCAATAAATATGAGATGGCATTCTATTCATGGAGACAAAAAAGTAATCGAAAAAAAACCCGAAGCGTGATCTTTTACCCAAAAATATATCCAATAACCATACTTAAATAATACTTAACAGGGAACTAATTATCCCAGTAAGCATCATGGTTGAAAAAAGGCTGATAATTTTCGAGTTGAAGCTCTATTTTCTCTGCAATTTCTTTCTCATGCCCATTTAATTGCATTGAAATATCGAGCAGTTGCTTTTGGCTATTTTGGTAGACATGACTCAAGCGATCGCTGCCTGCCACTTCTAAATATCGATTGAAGTAAGCCTTGGCCTGCTTAAGATCAGGCTCGACAAAACGATAAAACTCACTCTGTCCACTGAGAATACCGCCCATCGCCACCAAAGAAGTGAGATCGCCACGCTGTACTGCCTGCTGGCGCCAATAATAGGCATCTTGGTATTTACCTTTATTTTCAAGAAGTTGAATATAGTTTCTTATCGCAGGGATATAGCCCGTTTGCGCCGCTTTCAGATACGTTTTTCGAGCTTCGGTTGCTCGGCTACCAGGCATGGGATAACTGCCCTCTCCTTGCTCAATCTGTTGCGCCATAAGCATCAGAGCTGCGGGGTGTTCAAATTCAACTGCAATCGTTAAATAATGCTGGGCAAGCTTGGGGTTATCCTTTTGATGGAACAGCGCGAGCTCATAAGCGGCCTGACTCGGTTCACGAGAGCCTAATTCAATCAAAGTATCGTAATAAGTTTGTTGCCATAAACTGCGTTCTGCAGCTCTGAGCCACTCACCGTTTTGATACAACACTCGCATCGCTTGACGGCTTCCACCTTGAGCGGCGAGCAATAAATAGTGCTGGCTTTCAGGCGGGGTTCGAATGGTAGTTCGGTAGTTGGCCACTTCCATCGCGTAAAGATAAGCCGCATTAGGCTCACCAAGGTCTGCCGCGTATTTCAAATATTCGCGAGCCGCTAAGTTCTTAAATTGCGCACGTAGCAAACGACCATTTTCGTAGGCTTGCTGAGCACTCAACTGCTGCATATCGTAGTTTTTTTCTTCGCTAAAACTACGTCCTATAAACAGAAGAGTTACGATGAAAATCAGAGTCTTAACCAATGTTGACACTGCTTGCTCCCTGTAATACGCCACCACAATCGACCGCATCTCCAACCCTTGCTGCGGGTTTTCCATCAATCATCACCGTCCCAGAACCCGCAGCAATCGCTCGGCCATGCGAGGGATGCTTTGGTTTATCGTGAGGGGCCAAGGGGTCCCCAAGCCGAGCAGCTGGAATCCCATCATAACGCACAGTTGCTGAGCCTGCGGTCACTGGCGTTGGCGGGAAACCATCATGATCTGTACCTAAATGCCCTACTACGATTCCGTTACCCATATTCTGTCCTCATCGGTTAGTAAAATGTGTTAAAGCAATTAATGTTCCATACTTTGGGAGGTCATTTTTGCTTATCAACCTCATGACTGGGCAATATATTGCCCAAAAACAACACCTCCCTGCTAGGCGGGCAAGATCTTACCTGAAAGGAAAAATTGTCATAGAAACGTCAGGAAAATATAAAACAATTCATTTTTGCGTTTCTTCTTCATTTAAAGTGAATATTAAAAGTGAATAAAGTTAATAGTGTTATTTCATTATCTCCTAATTGAGAAATCTATTAAATTAATACCCTTTCAGCCTCATAACTTAGTCGCAGAGTTTAATAGGATTAATTAGTTCATTCTTATTAAGCAATTTTTACTTAAGCGAATCCTAGACCATACATTAGAGTCAATAACCCTTTATCACGAACATTTGGCCAGAATTCACTCATATTGATGATATAACAGGCAAATACAACATTTGGAAATGATATGTTTTTGAAATGTAACATCGACCATTAATTAGGGTGAACAAATATCCCTACATTGAACTGTTGTAAGTTGAAAGAGCGATAACCAAACTACTTGGTGTTGCAGAAAGGTGGCAAGTAAGTTCATCATCATGAGCATAAATAAACTATGTGATTGGGGTGAGCGAACGTAACCCATATCGCTGCAACTTCAAGTAGGCACGGTATAGGTCAACAATCACCAATAGAAACATAGACTGACAAGTTTCACCCAAGCAGGTAAGATGCGTCTTTGCTTTACCCACTCTGTCATTTGTATGTCTGCACTGCCCGATTGCTTCACTCGTTTCACTTCTGTCATCGCTCATATCGCGCTACCCGAGCGCTTTACTTTTCCATTTTGTTATCAGCCACACCCACTGTCTGAAATTGCGGCCGATGAGCTACAGCAACATTTGCTCACTCAAACCGATTGGTATCACCCTTTTGGTTTAACGGAAACCGACCCACAAGCTCACGGCAAAATGTTTGGAGTACTGGTTGTGCAGCATCGCTCTGGAACCTTGGGTTATTTAGCGGCGTTCTCTGGTCAACTGGCTGAACAAAATCGGCTGCCGGGATTTGTTCCTCCTGTGTTTGATCGCTTTGCTGATGCGTCTTTTTTCAGAGTGGATGGCGATCAGATTGCGGCCATTAACCAACAAGTGCGAGAGCAAGAAACTGATCCGGAGCTTGCGGAACTCGCTAGTGCCCTTAAGCAATCTCAGTTACAAGCCGAGCATGAGCTGAGCCAGCGGCGTATATTGCACAACAAGCAGCGTCACTTTCGAAAACAGCAGCGCTTACAAGCAGAAGAGCTACCAGAAAAAGAAAAACACACTCTGTTGGCTCGCCTAGCGGAAGAAAGTGTGCAACAAAAGCGTCAGTTACAGTGCCTCAAACAAGAGTGGGAACAGCGTATTGCGGCTTTACAGCATAGGTTAGATCATAAACTCATGCGCATTGAGCAACTGAAACAGCAACGTAAACAGCGCTCTGCGGCGCTGCAGAAAAAACTGTTCTCCGCCTATCGTTTTACCAATATCCGTGGCGTTGAAAAGGATTTGGTTGAGCTATTTTCCGTGACCAAAAATCCGCTTCCACCCGCAGGTTCAGGCGAGTGCGCGGCTCCAAAACTATTACACTATGCGTTCCAACATCAGCTGCGACCCATTGCATTGGCAGAGTTCTGGTGGGGGCGCTCCCCCAAATCGGAAATTCGTCAGCATAAGAAGTTCTATCCTGCATGTCAGAGTAAATGCCAACCGATTTTGGCGCACATGTTAGAAGGGATGCCGCTGGAAGATAATCCACTGCTCAGCAATCCGGCGCAAGGTCAAGACATCACCATTGTGTATCAAGATGACGCCATCGTAGTGGTCAATAAGCCTGCTGAATTTCTCTCTGTCCCCGGTGTGCATGTGCATGATTCTGTGTTGACGCGCTTAAAGGCTCAATTTACCCAAGCAGAAGGGGTATTTGCCCTACATCGTCTCGATATGTCTACTTCTGGACTTTTGGTGTTTGCGCTGACGCGACGTGCTAACAAACAGTTGCAAAAGCAGTTTATTTCTCGTGCCGTCCAAAAGCGCTATGTCGCACTTATCGAAGGAAAATTAAGCGAAACACAAGGTGAGATCCAGTTGCCTTTGTGTGGCGATCTGGATGATAGACCAAGACAAAAAGTGTGCTGGCAGCAAGGTAAGCCTGCACTCACTCATTGGGAAACCGTGCAAGTGGAGCAAAACCGAACTCGTGTTTACCTCTACCCACATACAGGACGTACCCATCAATTGCGAGTACATTGCGCCCATCATCTTGGCTTAAATGCGCCGATTGTCGGTGACGATTTGTATGGCTTGCAAGACAAACGTTTGTTTTTGCATGCCGAACAACTGAGTTTTGCTCATCCCTACACTAAGCAGCCCATGACTTTCCAAGTCGATGCGGATTTTTAACCGAAAAAGAAAAGGGGCCCAATTTGAGCCCCTAACCATTCTTAAGCCACTTCGGTCGTGGTTGGTTTTAGCAACACGCTGATATCTGGTTCCTTCTGCACCACAGGGACATGGCCTTCTTCCATCGCACTTAGGTAACAACCACTCAGTTTGATGGCTAAATACATATCGGCACGCAGCACGATTCCCCCTTCAGCGGTATTGATCCCGGTGAGATCACACCAATGGCGTAAACTGCGCTTACGCCCCGCTAGAATGAGACGGATACCGCGTTTTTTCAGGATGCCATGTAAGTCAGCCAGCATCGCCATCACACTCAGATCTAAGTGGGTAAAACTGGCCACGGCATCAATGATCACACAACCCACTTGGGCGCCTTCACGCTCCGTCTGATCGAGAATACGCCGCTTAAAATAGGGCGCGTTAAAATAGGTCAGCGGTGAATTGAAACGGAAAATCACCATGCCGGGGATCGGTTTTGCTTTCTCTGAACCATCGAGTGTGCGCAGCGTTCCTTCCTCATCCAATCCCATCATTTGATCAGTGGGGCGCATCACCAATTTGAGAAATTGGAATAAACCCAGCAGTACCGCCAAAGTGATCCCTGGGATCACCCCAATCACTAACACTGCGATAAAGGTGATGAGTGCGAGGTAAAACGCATCTTTATCGCGCTTTCTTAAATTCCAAACGCCTTTTAAATCGAGCAGAGACAATGAGGCGATGATCAGCACCACGCCCAAAGCCGCGACAGGGATAAATTGCAAAGGCTGATAAGCAAAAACCGCCACCAGCGCAATAAACAAGGCTGCGATGACCGAAACCAGTTGCGATTTACCACCATTGGCGTCATTGACTGCGGTACGGGAATCGGCACCACTGATCGCAAAGCCTTGCGAAAAGGCGGCTGCGACATTCGCGACACCAAGCGCTCGGAACTCTTTATCCGCATCAATATCGTAGCCATTTTTAGCCGCAAAGCTGCGAGCGGTGAGCATCATACTCACAAAGCTCACCATCGCTAAGTTGAGCGCAGGCATAACGAGTTCACGGCTGATCCCTAAATCAAAAGCCGGAGCTTGGAACTCAGGTAAACCGCCTTGGATAACCCCCACCACTTGTACGCCCACACTTTCAAGATTCAGTGCCCACACCAGCAAGGCCGCGACCATGATTGCAAACATCGCCGCAGGCCATCTCGGCTGCCAGCGCTTGATCACTAAGTAAATCGCTAAAGTGAGCGCACTCAAACCCAAGGTTTGCCAATGCAAGGAGTACAGCAGCTCTGGCGCTTCAACAATCCGTTCAAGCAGATAACGTTTTTCATACTTGAGCCCCAATACTTTGGCAAACTGACCAACAATAATCGTCAGCGCCACCCCATTAAGCAGACCTAACAAAATCGGCCTTGAGAGAAAATCGGCGAAAATGCCCAGTTTGAGCCGACTCGCCAATATGCACCAAAAACCGGTCATGGCGGTCATGGTCATCACCAGTTGCCAGTGCTTGGTGGTATCTCCGGCAGCAAGAGGGGTAACCACGGCCGCAATCACCGCGCAAGTGGCGGCATCTGGCCCCACAATCAATTGGCGTGAGGTGCCCATCAGCGCATAGACCAACATAGGCAAAACACACGAATAAAGTCCGACAATAGCAGGCACACCGGTTAATTGCGCATAAGCGATCGCTACAGGCAGCGCTACAGCCACAACAGAAAAGGCGGCTCGTACATCATCGGTTAACCATCCCCGTTGATAATCTTTAAATTGGTAGAGTCCGGGGAACCACTGCCTTATCCACACTGCTTTCACTTCATTCACCTGCTGACACTAAATTGTCATTGTTTTGCAACATAGTTTAGCGGAAATTGCCGCAACTCTCTCGCTAATTTACTGATCTAAAATACCCTTATCTACTGATCCAACCACTACAGTTCTAAGTTTTGGGTTCTCTTGCATCAGGAAAGTATGGGACAATAGCCGCTCACTTTTTTGTGGTAGGTGGGAACGATGAACTTTCAAGCCGCTATTTTTGATATGGATGGTCTACTACTCGATACCGAACGGGTCTGTATGCGAGTGTTTCAAGAAGCGTGTACCGCTTGTGGATTGCCTTTTCGGCAAGAGGTCTATCTCTCGGTGATTGGCTGTAATGCCAAAACCATTAATGGCATTTTGAGCCAAGCTTACGGTGAAGATTTGCCAAGGTTACATAACGAGTGGCGGCAGCGTTATAACGCAGTGGTCATGCATGAAGCCATACCACATAAAGATGGGGTGATCGCACTTCTTGAGTGGCTGAAAGCCCGTTCAATCCCAGTAGCTGTCGCGACCTCTACCCAAAAAGAAGTGGCACTTATCAAGTTGCAGTTGGCTGGTTTAGATCACTATTTTGCGAACATCACCACGGGCTGTGAAGTGACTCAGGGTAAACCTCATCCAGAGATCTATTTACTCGCGGCAGAGCGCTTAGGTGTCGAACCTCAGCAGTGCCTTGCGTTTGAAGACTCGAATAATGGCATCAAAGCCGCTATGGCAGCGCAAATGCACGCTTTCCAGATCCCTGATTTAGTCAAACCGAGCCCCGAGGTGATCGCTCTTGGTCATCCTATTTGCACTAGCCTAAATGAAGTCATTGATCTGCTATCCCCCAATCACTAGGAGCTACTGTGGCAGGCGGCAAGTGAGTGACCCATTTATCAGGCACACATTTGCACAGCCTTCGGTCTTCAGTGAGAGCCAAGGACGGCTTTCATAAACAAAATCTATCAATGCATTGCTTTGCATTTCATTGTGTTACATAGTTTGGACTTATTTGCCACGCTGACGCTCTACAATGGCTAAGGAAAAGACTGTGATTTCAAAAGCACCGATGAGAATCGCGTTTGCCATTCTACTCTCACCCTTGATTATTTTTTTATTGGCTCAGCCGCTCTGGGCTCCTCTTGTCGCACAACATCTGCTTAATCAGAAATTTGCTGAGATTAATCAGTACCTAGAACAACGCAATCTGGCTTTAGACAGTATGATCACGCACCAAGTCCAGTCACTGACGTTTACTTGTAATAACCATGATCTACAGCTAATCCGTGACCCACAGTTTTACAACCGATTTGTTCGTTTGATCGGCATTGAAAATGCACAAGGTGATGGCTGTTCCACCATAGGTTATCCCATTGCTCTTGCAGAAGATTCATCCGCCGCTGAACCGACGGGCTTCACTCTCTCTGCAACACCTAAAACCCAAACGGCTTCACGAGAATTGTTGATCCAATATAGCGAACCAAGAGGCCGTGTCTTTTGGGTGGTGGATGGAAGTTGGGCGCAAGACTTATTGCGTGAACCTTGTGGTGACTGTTTTTACTTACACTTTAAGTTTTTGGATCCTATGCTCAATGAGTTGGCCATTCAGCGTGGCAACATCGCCATACTAGGGGAATCCAATCCGCTTTCTATTCGCCAGCATTCGGGTAACGCTCCTTTCCATAGTGAACAAACCCTGCTTGCTGGTGAGACTTTACTCACTTTGGCACGGCAACAGGTTTTCACTTGGGGGATCCCTCTCGCAGTACTGCTTGGCGTGTTTCTCTCAGCAAGCTATTTGATTTTACGTAACTATCGTAATTCTATTGAAGGCTTGATTGAAAAAGGCATCAGAGATGAAGAGTTTATTCCCTATTATCAGCCCATTGTCGATTCAAGAACGCAAGAGGTCGTAGGTTACGAAGTGCTACTACGCTGGCAAAAAGGCCACCAACTTGTACCCCCCAGCCTATTCATTTCTGCAGCAGAAGATTCTGGCTTGGTCGTCAAGATCACCAACCAACTTATTCAACAAGTCCATCGCGATCTCGCGCAGATCCCCGCACCACGCTGGGTCAGCATTAATGTAGTCGCCGACCACCTTGAGCAACACCATCTGACCCATTTATTGGAAGAGCTACATTGGCCATACAGTGAGCGCCTTAAATTTGAACTTACCGAACGAGTTCCGATCAAGGCCATGACTCAAGCGCAAGAGGAAGTGTTTTACCTCTTGAAAAAAGGGTATCAGTTTAAAATTGATGATTTTGGTACTGGCTACGGTGGCTTTGCTTATCTACAAAACTTACAAATCAGTAGCATCAAAATCGACAAAATGTTCGTCGATACCATCAACACCCACGATGTAAAAATCAGTGTATTAGATTCGATCATCGCTTCCGCTCAAGGAGGAAACATTGAAGTCATCGCGGAAGGGGTTGAGCACCAATACCAAGTTGATTACTTAGCAGAACGAAATGTGTTTTGGATTCAAGGCTATTTTTACGCCAAACCGATGCCATTAGAGCAAGTTTTGGCATTTGAAAAACAACCCTCGATACCATTAAACTTTGCCACAAGCAAAATATAATGAAGGAACTCGTTATGCGACAAAATGGATTAAAAGCGTTATTGGCCTTATTGAGTGCTTGGTTTAGCTCTGGAGCTCAAGCTTCCGAGCGCGCAGAGCTCGCATGGCAGATGGTCAATGAAGGTGCGCTCTTGATTGATGTTCGAACCGTCGAAGAATATGCGCAAGGACACCTCGATACGGCGCTAAACTGGCCACTGAGCGAGGTAGAAACCGCGTTTAACGCCATCGAGAAAGAGCGTCCTATCGTGCTCTACTGCCGCAGTGGCAATCGCTCTGGTATCGCTCAGAAATATTTGATTGAACAAGGCTATACTCGAGTGCATAACGGTGGTGGTTATGAAGAAATGCGCCAAGCAGCGAACAAATAGCTCCGCTGCTTAGCCTAAAGCGTGAGTGCTTTAACGTTAGAGAGTCACCGCTAAGCGTTGGCCTTTGGCGCTACTTTCTAACGCTAGCTCAATCAGTTGGATCGATTGCAGCGCCGACTCTGCACTCACGGGATTGGATGCACCATTTCGGATTGCCTCAACCACTTGTGTGAAATAGTGCTGATAGCCCCCAAGCTCAGTGATGACGTTTTCATTCCCCTCTGCGTGATACAAGATGCCATATTGTTCGGGCATTTCCTGCGACCACTGAGGGTGAGTAGGACGCTCTCCGGCTTTCAAACGATCTTCCTGCGGATCTAATCCATACTTCACGTATTTACCTAGGCTGCCGAGGACTTGATAACGCACATTAGGCTCTGGGCTATACAAGTTCGCGTGTAAGCGCACCACATGCTGTGGGTAATACAATTGCAGATCAAAGTAATCTAGGGTGGTGGCGTCTGGTCGCATCATCCGGCAATCTGCGGATAACGACTGCGGAAGACCAAACAACACTAGGGCTTGATCCAGTAAGTGGGGGGCTAAATCAAACAAAATGCCTCCCCCTTCTTGCGCTTGTTCCCGCCAACGCTGACGAACTACAGGACGATAGCGATCAAAGTGCGATTCGAATACCTTCACGTCACCGAGTTGTCCTTGCTCAATCAGCTTTTTGACCGTCAAAAAATCCCCGTCCCAACGACGATTGTGGAAGACACTCAATAGCAGCCCTTGCTGCCTCGCAAGTTCAATTAAGGTGCGGCCTTGTTCAATCTGCGTCACAAACGGCTTTTCGACAATCACGTGCTTACCATGCTCTAAAGCGAGTTTCGCCAGAGGAAAATGCACATTATTTGGCGCGGTGATAATCACCAAGTCGACATCACTTTCAGTGATGAGCCGCTGCGCCGAATCAAAGTAGGCGATCTGTGGCCAATCTTCTTGTACCACTTGCTGCTGGCTGGAGCTGATCGCGCTTAAGGTGAGCGATTCTAACGTGTCAATAAACGGCAAATGAAACGTTTTTGCAGAGTATCCATAACCGACAACGCCAACCTTAAGTGGGGTATTGGGCATAGCAAGTCGCCTCCAATGGCTTCGCGGCGATTAGGCCGCTGAAATATAGTGTCGTGGTGAACGCTTTTGATGACGCAGCTCTTGGATAAGCGCATCCACATCCAATTCGATGTTAAAGCGCCGTTTGAGATTGGCCAAAAAGATTGGATCTTCACACATGGCTTTTTCCGGTTGATCGCTGATTTTCGCCACCGGGCGACCTTGACACTCAGCAAGCTTAATCACAATCGAGAGTGGGCGATACTCCACACCCGCCGCGTTGCGCCAATTTGCTAAATCATTGGTTAAAAAGGTGCCGATCCCGAAAGAAATCTTCACCCGTCCAGCAAAATATTCACACAGTTCCAGAGCTTGATCGAAATCTAAACCATCCGAGAAAATGAAAAGCTTGGTGGTAGGATCAATACCCAACTGCTGGTAGTGGGCAATCATTTTATCGCCCCAACGGAATGGGCAGCCCGAATCATGGCGCACTCCATCATAAGCGTTTGCCAGATGACGGTTGAAATCATTTAAAAAGGCATCGATGGTTAAAGTATCGGTCGGGGCAATGGCGAGCATACCATCAAACGCCGTCAACCAGCGCTCTAGCGCCACTTGTTGTGAATCGCGCTCATTAACCAAAGCTTGATGCCCCATAAACCATTCATGGGCGATGGTGCCAATCGGCTTTAAATCAAATTCACGAGCGAAATGGTAGTTGCTGGTACCCAGCACCCATTGTGGGATCTCTTGCTTAAGACAAGCCAACACATCACGCTGTACTTGGCTAGAAAAGCGGCGGCGGGTCCCCATTTCGGTCAAAGAAAAGTTGTTGATCCCACGACGCTCAATCTCCGCTTTTAATTGGTCAAGCTTGGTTTTGAGCACCTTCAGTGGTAAATCAGCAGGCACCTCAGCCCAACGCTGACGGCTGCGTACTTCAGATACGATCGCCATGACTAAGGTTTCATACAAAATCGTGTCACGCCAACTGCCACGAATACTGATCCGCAGTTGCTGTTTTCCGCCTTGTTTGACAATCCCCATTTCTACTTGCTCTTGAGGCACAAAATGGAAATAACGCAACGATTGCAAGAAGGTCGCCTTGAGATGTGGCGCATGCTGAGTCAAATAATGAATATCGGCATCCGAAAAACGCAATGTGCCAAGATGAGCTATCTCTTGACGGATGGCATCAAGAAGTCCGCTGGCATCCTCTTCACTGCGTACAATCAATTCATAGCGCACCGACACATCCGGATAAAAATGGTGTATCGCTTGCATCATATTGATTTTATAAGCATCAAGATCGAGCAGGCTACGAATGATGTGGGGAGAAAACAGGCGTGGATTCATGATTGCCGTCCTTCAGTACACTTCGGATGTTAGTAACATTTTGTTGCTAACTTTTGCAGGCACGATAATGGAGCCCTCTATGTTTGTCAACTTTTGTGACAAACCCACAATAAAGAGAAGGAATCTTCGGTTAAAGCACAGCCAGCACGCCTTCTATACCCAAACTGCTTGGAGTTGCAGGTAGGCGGCAAATGAGTGAATCCCCATGAGCATAGGTACACGATGTGATTGGGGTGAGTGAATGCTGCCAACACCGCTGCAGCTTCAAGTAGGAAGGGTATATGGTATTCAGTCTGCTATAAACTGCCCAACATTCAGTTAATCACATTTTGTTATTTACATTTGACCCTTACCATTCAGTTACCTAGAATAGCCGCACCCTAATGTAGGAACCTTGTATGATTGTCACCATTGATATGATCTGTTTGCGCCTTGCCCCCAAGGGCATTGAGACCTTGTTGGTCAAACGCAGCAATCCAAACCGCCCTGATTGCGGTCTTTGGGCGATTCCCGGTGGTTGGGTGTTTGATGAGGATCTCAGCGCACAAGGTGGCGAACCCGCTGACAAAGATTTTGATTCCGCGCGTCGGCGCATCTGCCGCCAGAAAATCCATACTTACCCCAACTTCATCAGTGATCCTTTGGTGGACGGTAATCCTAAACGCGATCCAAGCGGTTGGAGCATCAGTATTTCTCACTATGCCCTGCTCAATCATTCCAACGTCACGCAGATTGAAGAGGCTGAGATGGATAAGAGCCGTGTTAATTGGTTTGCACTAGAGACGATTTTGCAAGGTAAACAAGTTCTGGCGTTTGATCATGTGGCGCAAATTCAGCATGCATGGAAAAAACTGCGCGCAGCGGTTGAGTACACTTCTGTAGTGCTGTTCTCACTTGAGCTGGAGTTTTTGGTGGCGGACATTATTGAGGCTTACGCCAAATTTGGAGTGGACGTCAATCGCATGACGGTAAAACGTCGGCTGATCGATACCGGGGTAATTGTCAGTACCAATAAAATTGCCGCCTCTAGCAAAGGTAAAGGCGGCAAACCTGCGACGGTTTATCGCTTAGCCAGTAACGAAGTCATCTATTTTCAGACTTGCTTGCGTGGCTAAAAAACTAAACACTTACGGGAAGGTGATTTGGAACTGGTTCAAGGTGCCCAATTTGCCACCGAAGTGATCTTGGATCTCAAGACGCCACTCTCCTTCAGCAGCAGACGGATCAACATCATTTAGCGTGAATTGCACGTTATAGCTTTGGCCACGATCATAACGGTTTGCTTGCTTCAATACCCAATAGCTTCCATCTGGAGCAAACAGCCTAATGCTCAGATCGCCACGGTATTCATGGGTAATATCAATCGCAACCTGCGCCGTGCTGGATTGCTGAGCACTTACTACGATCGGCAAAGTCAGGATCTTCATATCCGGTAGTGCAAGCGGGCCTTTTATCGTAAAAACGTTATTCGTATTGTCTGTCGGTTCTGTATCCCCAGGATTTCCATCATCAACCGGAGGCTTTGTACCCGTATAGACTTGCGCAATATGTGGAGCCGTGAGGCCTATCGCACGTACTGAGTTAGCATAATCTTTCACACCACAAGGAGCACCTTCACACTGTAAATTGGGGCTAGAGAACTTATAACTGCGCCCCACGCCAAATAAGTGCGGGTATGCCATGATGGTGGCAAATTGCCCTTTAATCCCATAACCATAAGCATCGACTTCTGTGCCATTATTATGATGAGGTAACTCTCGGTACTGCTCATGAGCGTGGTTCAAACCAAAGTTATGCCCTAATTCATGGATAAAGGTTTCCGCGCCACACTCATTTAAATAGCTGTGGCTATACATGCTTTTCTTTGCATTTTGTGGATATTTCCACGCTGAAGGGGCCACAATCCAAGCCAAACCACAGCTTATCGAATAAGAACCATTCGGTTGACGTTCGTAGTCGGGCGAATTGTTAACATCAAGGTAACGAAAAATAGCCACCATATCCGCCCCAACTTGTTGACGGTAAGCTTCAACATCCGCAAAAGCTGGGTCGATCCGATTAAATGGAGTTGCAGCATCAAGCACTTCACTCTGAGATTTCTTCAATCCCGGTTGTGTGTCGTATTGCACTTCTTTGGTTGCGGCTAAATTAACCTTGATATCCAGACCACTGTCTTTAAGGACTTTGTTCGCTACGTTCACACTGTGCTGCATTTGAGCGACATGCTCTTGCTTAAACCCTTTCGCAGTATCTGGGGTGTATAAGCCTAATACATCAATTTCGGTCGTAGCCCAAATTGCGGGTGAGCAAAGTCCGACACTTACGGCCAGTGCCAATGACGCCTTTTTCATGATAACTCCTAGTTTTTGTGTAAATGCGCGATAAGCGCGAGGTTAATGAGCGCGATCGTGCGATTGCGTATCGTGCTCGAAACCATGGCTATCAGGGACTTGGTACACCCATGCTTGGTGTCCGACCCCTTCTATTTTGATAGAACCTTGGGGATGACCAATAAAACCCATGATGGAATGTTGGCCAAAAGTGAATGTCACCGGAAAAGTGCCACCCTGCGTCTCAAAGTTTCCGGCCCATGTTTGTATGCCTTGAGCTTGAGTTTGCGCCTCATCAATCAGAACTCGAATACTCTCTCCATTTGGCAGCGGCAAAGTGGCTGAATCCCCCGCCATTAACACGCGAAACTGATCGATATTTTCAAACTCAATCGCTTGAATATCAGTGACGGCTTGGCTCTTCGGCTTCAGGTCTGCCAGTTCAGGCGTAGGATTGATGGGCAGCCAGACTTGCTCTAGGTTTTGTGGCTCGATCACGCGAGGAGCTTCACCTTGCTCTTGCACCTCTTCCTGTTCATTCACAACCCGATTTTCCGTTGACTCAAGCTCAACAGCAGGGTGTTCGTGAATCGATAACTCAATCTCAGGTGCCGGTTTCGGAGCGATGACGTGCTCCTGCCGCTCATCAGGCAAATTAGTACGCGGTGTGCTTGAATAGGTAAAATAGAGTAAAGAAATACCTAAAAAAAATAGAACAACAAACGATAAAAATAACATTCTTGATAACTTCATTTGATACACATACGTGATGAATAAGTGTTGCTGTTATAAATAAAAACGACATAGGATCACAATCTAGATTGTGTGACTTTGTACCAGAAATAAAAAACAACATAATGGAATTAAATAAATCACTGAATGGTGATCAAATTTTATCAATACGTCTATTTATCATAATTTAATTCATGACATTGATTTGAATATTTCATGACATGGTTAAAACAGTCTAACTTAGATAAATAAAAAGCCTGCAAATGAGATTGCAGGCTAAAGTGAGTGAATTCGTTACTTAATTACTTTCTAAAAGTGGTTCTCGTTCATTTTCGACGACATGATCTATCCACCGATATAATCCGTTCGCCACGACTCGACCCGATTTGGTCAAACCGTAATAAACCGTCACGGGTATGGTAGGCTGCTGCTCACGCCATACCCAGCCAATCTCTTCAAGCATCTTCAATCTGTGGCTTAACATTTTTGCTGAAATGCCATTCAATGAATATTGAAGTTCACCAAAACGAGCGGACTCAGAAGAGTCTAAATGCCAAAGTATATGCGTGACCCACTTCGTTGATATTCTCTCTAACTGCTGTAAGGCAACAGTATCATTAATGGGTATTCTTGGTGATTTGATATTTACGTCCACGAATATTCTCTATTTTGCTGTGTTTGATTTACCATCATAACACTGGAATAGATTCATTAAAATTATTCGCTCATCAATAATTCGGTTACAAATAGTTAGTAGATATATTATATCTCCCTTAATCTACATATTAGAAAACAGTAATTAGTACTTTTATTATATGAATATCAAACACCCAATATACAAGAAACATACTTGCAACATAAAACAGATAAAAATGCGACGATTTACATCAAGTCTTGTTCTGATTTTTTGAATAAGCAATCATCATGGTGAACTTTCTCTAGGCCTTTAGCCAAACGACTTGGAGTTACAGGTAGGAGACAAGTGCGTTCATCCTCATTAACATATTTAAACCATGTGATTGGGTTGACCGAACGTAGCCAACACGGCTGCTCCATGTAGGAAGGGGGCAGACGAAAAATGAGCTCCTACCTTTTTATTCCTATTCAAGCATGGTTAGATAATAGGCCTTACCCTCGGCAAAGGTTCTGCGACTGATGAAGATTGTAATACTGCACGGTTTGTATATGCATGGTTTGGTTATGCAACCTCTCGCGCAACGTCTCAATAAACTCGGATATCAGACAGAAGTGATCAGCTACAACACTTTAGCCATCGATGATGAAAAAGTATTTCAGACCATAGACAGCGCACTAGCACAAGATCGCATCAACGTGTTGGTAGGACATAGTTTGGGTGGATTGATGATCAAACATTACCTACGTTCTCGTCACCCTTCACCCAATGTGATTTCTCATGTGGTTGCTTTGGCCTCCCCCCTTAAAGGGGCATCGATTGTCCCTAAGATCCAGCAGTTAGGGCTAGGAGCTATGTTAGGTAACGCACATCTGTATGGCTTGCAATTGCATCAAGATAGCTGGGAATTGCCACAACGGCTGGGTTGCATTGCAGGAACATTGCGTTTCGGATTTCGCCCAATCTTACTCGGTGGCTCAGGAATGTGTGATGGCACGGTCACGGTTGCCGAGACTCAAATCTCAGGAATGACTGATCATCTTCTCTTGCATCAAAGCCATACTGGATTGGTTTACAGCCATAAAACCGCCCGTCAAATTGACTACTTCATTCGCCACAATCAATTTCAGCATAAAAAAATCCCCGAATGAGGTGATAAGCCTCTATTCGGGGGAGCCAGGTGAATAATGCGCTTGGCAAAAGAACCACTCTCAACGCATGGATAGAAGGAGAAAGTGGTTGGTCACAGCGGTTCTGTGACACACAATCTATCACTCACTCTGGCGTTTCGCAGGCTGTTTATCCCAATTGGTTTAATAGCTTAATCCGATGACTTATTATCAATAGCTTGAATATAAAGCGCTTTTTGATGAAGCAGGCAATCGACCACCTTAAAACGTGCTGCTTTGACCAAATTGGCTAAGGTTTGTCTTGATACCTGCATTTGCAATGCAGCCTGCTGTTGCTGCAAGCCAAGCTGATCAACTAATCGCAACGCTTCCAGTTCATCTGGGGCTAACTCAACACGAGCGAGCTGTCTGATAGGAACACCGTTGGGTTTAAAACACGATGCTGGCGGATGACACTCAATTCGGCGCGGAATTTTAGGACGAGCCACGAGAAAGATTCCTTTTGCTATTCACCGGGCTATTGAAAAGCAAATGCAGAGGGAATTCAACTGACAGATGACTCAGACAGCATAACTTCAGGCATTAGTCCAATTGGCCGCATAAACTGCCCACTTAACAGAACACAGGCCATTTCTGGCAATCTAATCGATTTGCTGATTGCATATTTTCGCTTTGTAGCCGAGAGTGAGTGCTCTTTAGATTGAAGGAGGGAGAAGTATGTCGTTGGTGAACTTGCTGCAACTGCTCTGTTTGGCTGCGATTTGGGGCGGATCATTTCTTTTTATGCGTATTGCTGCCCACAGCTTTGGTCCCGCTTACCTGATAGAAGCTCGCGTAGGATTTGCCGCACTCAGTCTCTTTTTAGTGGCGCAGCTACTCAGGCGATCACTGCCAATACGCCAGCATTGGCCACATTTTTTGATTTTGGGCTTAATCAATACCGCCGTTCCCTTTTTACTGTTTGCTTATGCGGCGTTAACTCTAAATGTTTCAACACTCTCCATACTCAACTCCACAGCGCCCATTTGGGGAGCAGTGATTGGCTTTCTCTGGCATGGTACTCCTCTCTCCCGTAAAGCGGTGGCTGGGCTTCTGCTAGGCGTAAGCGGTGTGGCGGTTATTGTAGGATGGGATATGGTGGCGATAGGACATCACGCTGCGCTACCGATGGTATGCGCCGCGCTCGCAGCAGCCAGTTACGGCTTAGCCACCAACTACACCAAACAAGCACCCCAGCTCTCCGCGTTTGAAAATGCCCATGGCAGTATGTGGGCCGCGTGTTTATGGGTTGCTCCACTGATGTGGTTTGTTCCTCTACGTGAAACGCCTTCCAGCTTAGAATGGGGAGCGGTGATATTGCTTGGGGTCATTTGTACTGGGTTGGCTTACTTAATCTATTTCCGTTTGGTGAAAGCCATTGGTGCGGCATCCACACTTTCCGTTACCTTCCTCATCCCCGTTTTTGGCATCTTGTGGGGCTACTGGATCCTCGATGAACCGATAGGGCTCAACACCCTGTTCGGTACTTTACTAGTCTTGGCAGGTACCATGTTGGTTACCGGTTTTTCTCTACGTAACGCCCGACTTTCACGCCAACCGCAACCGCATTAACCCTCTTCACCCCCGCCATTTTCACCCGTTGAGAATGGCGATTTTTGTTGCATATGCAAACTTATATGTTGCATTTGATAATAAAGACAAGATTTAAAGCTAAAACTTTGTTACCAAATACGACAAAAACCAGCCATTTAAGTGATAAAGATCACAACCAAACAGCGAGATTTGCTTTTTATTTTCGAGTTTTTGATTACGCCTGCTAACCTCCGGCTCGCTTTGCAATGATGTCAGAGCGAAAAACTATAAGGAGTGTTCTGGATGAATACCAAAAAACCGTTATCGCTCACCGCTAAGGTCATCCTTGGTATGGTAGCCGGTATTTTGACTGGATTTGCGATTCGCGCCCTGTTTGCAGGAAATGGATTTGTAGACGCATATATCGTTAATGGACTGTTTGATGTTGGCGGCAAGATTTTTATCGCCAGCTTGAAAATGTTAGTCGTGCCACTGGTGTTTGTTTCACTGGTATGTGGTACGAGCTCACTCAAAGATCTCTCCACATTGGGCAGAATGGGCAGTAAAACCTTAGGTTTTTATCTCGCCACCACCGCGATTGCCATCACTCTTGCACTCACTATGGGCAGCTTATTTCAACCGGGAGCAGGGGCAGATTTAACCGCCGCCAGCAATTTTACCTCGGCGGAAGCCCCGTCTCTGGGTAAAGTGATTGTGGATATGTTCCCAACCAACCCAATCAGTGCAATGGCGCAAGGCAATACCTTGCAGATCATTATCTTTGCCGTTCTGTTTGGTGTGGCAATCAGTGCTGCTGGCAAACCCGGAGAGCGCATTGCTCAGGTGTTCAATGATCTCAATGAAGTGATCATGAAGCTGGTTGCGATGCTGATGCACTTAGCTCCTTACGGCGTATTTTTCTTGATGGCCAAGCTCTTCACCGGACTCGGACTGGGGGCAATTTTGAATTTAGCTGAATACTTTGTGGTGCTGGCGGGGACTTTGTTACTGCATGCCTTCGTCACCTATGGGTTGATGCTGAAAACCTTTGCAGGCCTGAATCCAATGGTGTTTTTCCGCAAAATGGAAGATGCGATTATGTTTGCATTTTCGACTGCGTCATCCAATGCCACCATTCCTGTCACCATGGAAACGGTGAAAAACCGTTTGGGCGTCGATAACAAAGTGGCTTCCTTCACCGTACCACTCGGTGCAACGGTGAACATGGATGGCACTGCGATCATGCAAGGTGTCGCGACCGCATTTATTGCGCAAGCCTTTAACATCGACCTCACCATGACCGATTACCTGATGGTGATCCTGACCGCGACACTGGCTTCTGTCGGTACTGCGGGTGTGCCTGGCGTTGGCTTAGTTATGCTCGCCATGGTACTTAACCAAGTGGGTCTGCCACTGGAAGGGATTGCGCTGATCATGGGTGTCGACCGTCTACTGGATATGATCCGCACTGCAGTGAATATCACTGGTGATGCCTGTGTCTCTTGTATTGTGGCGAAATCTGAAAACGCCTTTGATGAAGCACGTTTTGCCGATCCAAAAGCGGGTGAAAAAGAAGAAACGGTTCACTTATCTCAAGCTCAGTAAACTTAGCGACTTCACTGAATGTGACGTAAAAAAATCGCCCCACACATTTGTGGGGCGATATCATTCTTAGTCTAGCGTTTTCCCGCTTTCGGCTGAACATTCAAACACAAAAGCTTAATCACATAAGCTTATTGGCTAAACTTTTGACGCATTCTCTGTAATAAAGAGCGCTTTTTCGTTTTGCTTTTACCAAACTGAGCTTGATGCATCGCTTGTTTAGCGATCATTTGGCCTAGGTAAACAGAACCGAGTTCATTATTCATAACACATGCCTCTTTGTTGTTGAGTGACATTTTGCGCTCAATATAACAGCGAAAAACAACAAAACAAGAGTATGGTCACGTTTTTTTGTAGTTTTATTACAAATTAATGGCGTTTTGGTTGTTTGTACGTTTTACCTGCCGCTTGGTAAACGTCTTTTTGCTTGATATCGAAAAAGCCATCAAAGAACCAAGCGACAAATTTCACCACGTCGTCACCTTCGTTCATGATGTGTTCGACGTATTCTTGTTCTTCGCCCTGCTCATCCACTTCCGTGGTCACATGGTAAATACGTTGCTCACCTTCGACTTCAGCCAAAGCAAACTGACCTGAAAGCGATTGCGCCGCTTCAGCAATCGCCTCGTCTTCGCTGCTTTTTAGCAGTTCTAGGGCTTGCGGTAACGTCGCTTGCTCACATAAAAGTTTAATTAAGGCTTCAAATTGACTCTGTTGCATGATGTTTCCCCGTAGAAAGCACTTCCCCATAAAAATGAGCGGCGATTATATACACTTCTCCACCTGAGCGGCAGTGAATCTCGATGGAGAGAGAAACCTTTTCCTAACCACTTTGGATTGCCCTCTTAGCTTAGGCAAGCACCGCGCTTAGCTTCATACGACCATTAAGTCGCACCATCATAAAAACGGCAGCAACCATCACCATCGCCGCCAACATAAAACCTAACTGAGTTAGCCCAAAATGGCTTAGGAAAGCAATGGCGACATAACTGACACTTTGCACTAAAGTCGAAAACATTTGTAACCCACCATCGGCACGCCCACGCTGATCAATGTTGACGCTATAGTGCATCCAATTCGTGCGGGCAATCCGATTTAAGGCGTTAAAAGTACCAAAGAAAAAAGTACAGAGAATCAGTGACTGCGGCGATGCCGACAAACTCATCCCAATCAATGCCATCGTTGCCAATAGCATGGCTCCGATGATGATCTTTGGATGCGTACTGATCCCAAGCAACCGACTCACAAACAGGCCAGTGACTAAAGAGCCCATACCGAAAGCGATGTTATAACCCGCAAACCAATCACCTGAAATATTCATCTCGGCAAACCAGATCGGCACCAACTTGCTCAGAAACGTTAAGATTGGGTAGGTTAACGTCGAGAGCATGAGAAACGCGTAAAACTGTGGGCGTAGAGTAAACACCTCTCGGCTCTCTTTGATTTGTTCGAAAAAAGAGGCCGAGTGAGTTTGTCGTAATTGACGACGATAAGGTGCCAACAAATAACTGCTCATTGCGATCCCAGAAGCTAAAGCCGCAAAGCATGCAAACTCAAACATGCCCCACATTTCAAGCAGTACAACCCCCAATGCGCCAGATCCCAGCGTGGTCGCTTGCATAATCACTTCTTGTTTACCTGAAATGGACGCGTATTCGTGGGGTTGAAAGTGCTCTTGGGTAAACGCATTGTTAGCTGACCATGCCAAGTTACTCGATGTCCAGAATACGAGCTGAGCGGCTGCTAATAATCCCATTGAGTCATAACCCGCGCCATAACACAACGCCACCACTACAGCGGTTCCGGCCTGTAAAGCCTGCACCAACACCAGAAGCTGTTTTCGAGAGCTGCGATCAATTAAGGTTGAGAAAAATGGGGTAAGAAGAAAAGAGAGCACCGTACAAACTAAAGCCACTATCGCCACAAAAGCGCCCTGATTTGGTTTTGAGAGCATCATCCAAGGTAATGCCATCATAAATAGTCCTGACGAAATACCATCAAAAAACAGTCCTGTAAGGTAGTATCCCGCACGCGTTGTATTATTTTTTTCCATGTTAATATTCCAATTGAAGCCAACTGGGTGCTACGGTAATACCTCAAGTTAACTTTAGGTAAAGCGTTTTTTTCAATAAAACGGGTGTACCCAAACCACTTAGCGTTGCAACCCGCACGGCTGCAACTTCAAGTGGGCAGGAAATAGAAGGCTCGTTCGGTCAATGGGAGACAAATCATATGGAGATGACAGTAGGCGAAGTGGCGCAAAGAGCGGGCGTGAAGGTCTCAGCGTTGCATTTTTATGAACAGAAAGGATTGATCCATAGTTGGCGTAATCAAGGCAATCAACGGCGTTACGATCGTAGTGTACTGCGCAGGATCGCGGTGATTAAGGCCGCACAAATGGTCGGACTGACCTTAGAAGAGATTGCCGAAGCTCTGGCACATTTACCAAAACATGAAGCGCCCACTCGTCAAGATTGGCAGCAAATGGCTTCTCATTGGCACCATTTTCTCGATCATCGGATCCAACAATTAAACGCATTGAAAGAGGACTTAAGCGGCTGCATTGGCTGCGGATGTTTATCTCTTGAGTCTTGTGCTATCTACAATCCCAAAGATATTCGCGCTATGACTTTCGCGGATAAAACACGCTTATCGCATCCAGAAGAGTGGAGCCGTTAAACCAGATTTGACATTGTACTTAGACGGTAAACCCAGCTTACTTACATCGGCACTTGCGCAGCGCTAGGCTGCGAGTGCGCTTTTTTCGTTGCGATCAACACACTCAACATCGTGATGCCGACCAGAATATAAAACACACCCATTGCATTTTGGCTAGTCACCCAATGCTCCACCAAATATCCTCCCAGTAAACCTGCGATCCCCATCTGAATCGAACCAGAAAGCGCAGAAACCGCCCCCGCTTGTGATTTATGAGGTGATAACAAAAGCGTTGTAGCCAATGGAAAAGAGATGCCCTGCGCGATGCTCAGCCAAGTAAAAGCCCAAATCAGGTTAAACACGGAGAATTCGGTCAGCAGCAGCCAAAGGCCCGCAAATACCATCAAGCTAATCGCACACCCCAGCAATTGACGCACCGAAAAACGAGAAGTCAGCATGTTTACAAGCACGCTGCCCAGTAATAAACCTGAAGAGGGAATAATAAGGGTCGATCCGTAATCGGCTGCGGTCATACCTAGCTGTTTTTGGAGCAGAAAGGGCAAAATGGATAAGGTGACCAAGCTGGCTAAATAACTTAACCAGTTGTAACTTGCACTACTGGTGACTTGTTGATTAGTAAGCAGTTTAGCGTAGTTAATCACAATGCCACGCCATTGAACTCGCCGTTTTGGGTAAGGCAGCGTTTCTGGCAGGATCATCAACCCGAGCGTAAAAATCGCTCCAATATAGAGCAGCACAAAAATAAACACCGACTGCCAGCTTAAATGGTACGCCAGCCATCCGCCAAGGACTGGTGCAATAATTGGCATGATTGAGGCGGTGATTGAGAGATATGAGAGAGCTTTGGTCAGATGGAAACCATCATAGCTGTCTCGCAACACACTACGCCCAAGTACCGAAGCACTGCCCGCCCCTAATCCTTGCAATAAGCGTCCAAATTCAAGAGCTTGAAAATGATCCGACATCATCACGCAGAGCACAGTACCTAGCAAATAGATACCTTGCCCAAGCAAAAACGTCGGGCGTCGGCCTACGGCATCGGACAGTGCGCCATAAAATAGCTGTGAGCCACCAAAACCCAGTAAAAAGAGCGTGACGAGCATCTGCGCACTCGCTTGATCGACCTGTAAATCACGGCTAATCAGAGGCAGTGAGGGCAAATAAATGCTCACACCCACTTGGCCAGTAGCGATGATCATCATCGCAAGTAGCATGGGGGTGCGGCGAAAACGAGTAGAGGTTTGTGCGTTCATGGCAGAGAGTCTATATTGGCAACTCTTATTTGATAATCTCGCAAATTGGAAATAAATTAGTTCCAACCAAGAATAAATAAGGGCACGAGATGGACTGGCTGCAGAGCGCAAAAACCTACATCAAAGTCGTTGAGGAAGGCAGTTTCAATGGCGCAGCACGCAAACTCAACACCACCAGTTCGGCGGTCAGTAAGCGTATTCACTGGCTTGAGGAGCGTATTGGAGTTCAACTGCTGAAACGCACGACACGTTCAGTTACGCAGACCGAAGCCGGAGCGCTTTTTTATCAACGAGCCAAAGCACAGTTAGAAAGCTGGCAATCCGTGGTCGATGAAACACGCTCCGTCAACCAAACGCCCGCAGGCTTGCTGCGTATCGGTGCAACCTTAGCG
Organism: Vibrio cholerae ATCC 14035; assembly: GCF_000621645.1. GTDB lineage: Bacteria > Pseudomonadota > Gammaproteobacteria > Enterobacterales > Vibrionaceae > Vibrio > Vibrio cholerae. The sequence continues at coordinate 121,094 of NZ_JHXR01000010.1, forward strand.
GTCGGCTCTAAATTTTTGATGCAGTACCTCGATGAGTTTTTACAACGCTATCCCGATATCCGCGTTCAGCTCATCACCACCACACCGGGACAATTACCTGAACTGCATCTCGATCTGTTCATCAGCCGTGAAATTGAGCAGCTCAATTCGCTTAGCTTCAAAGCCACTCCCCTATTTGAGTATCAAGCGGCGTTTTATGCCTCTCCGAGCTATTTGGCTAAACATGGCGTTCCACAAACGCTACAGGAGTTAACTGAGCACAATGTGCTGTGCTGGGGGGAGCAAACATTTCGCGAAGTAAAAACAGCGCAAGGCAAACGTCTCACGTTAACGGGCAATTTCGCCACCACCAACCCTGAAGCCTTGTTTTATGCAGGGAAAGCCGGCATGGGGATTATTGTCACTGGGCATATTATGATCAAAGAAGAGCTAAAACAGGGCAATTTGGTTCGCCTATTGCCTGATGTCACTATAGATCAAGCGACCGTATACGCGTACTACCCCAAATTGGAGTACCAACATACCCGTACTCAGCTATTCCTTGATCATTTAAAGCAGAAGTTAGTGCAAAACAAAACTGAATAAGTGACTTTAATGTCAATTAATAGATCGAAATTCCTGCTTGCAGTCTAATTTTTTTGCTCAGTAAATGATTGAAATAAAAAAGTAAGCCTAAAAATCCATGACTAATCCATAAAAATTGGGTGGAAAATCATCCAGAACTCATCAATAGTAACTACATGCATATAAATCCAAATGGCTTGGAAGCAAGGACTACCTTCCAACTTATTGGACAGAGAACTTCGCCGTGACGAGCTCCATATTGTCAGTTACCGCTAGAGAGATCAAAGTATGACGAGCACTCAATTGAAATCAGAGAAACTGAGTCTGGATGCCATACACCACTTCAATGGGCTTTGCGGTTCAGAGCTACTTTCTCAAGCCACACAGTTTCTGCATAAAACGTTTAATAGCCACAGTTCAATGGTAATTGAGCTCGACAAAATGCGCTATAAAGCACACAACCTGTCTTGTGCCAGTATTGAACCCAGTGGTTTAGAGCCTGATTACGAATTGCATGGCACACCTTGTGAGCAAGTCGGGTTAATGCAGCAACCTTACTGCTTATTCACACACCAAGTCGCCGAACGATTCCCTACCGATGGCTATCTGGTAGAAAACCAGATTGAAGCCTATCTTGGGATCCCGATTTCGTTCTCCAATGGTGAAAACTACGGCATCCTGATCTCCACCTTTACTCGCCCATTGGAACAGTACGATAACTTAGTTTTGACCCATCAAATTTTGGCTCAAATGATCGCCCATGATTTGGAGTGCCAACAGATCGCCGCTCGCTCGCAAAGTTTAGTCAACCAACTACGCCATGAAATATCCCATGATAATTTAACAGGTCTAATGAATCGTAATGATTTGGCTGAGAAGCTGACCGCTCTTGTTCAAGAAGACCGACATCATTTCACCCTAGCCTTTCTTGATATTGATGAGTTTCGTTCGATAAACGATCTGTATGGGCACTACTTAGGCGACCTTGTGTTGAAATTTGTCGCGGATGCGATAAAACAAGCAGTCCCCGAAGAAGGATACGCTTTTCGCATCGCCGCTGATGAATTTGCGTTTTTGACCACAGATCGTGAGCCGATGAAGATCTGCCAAACCATACTCAACAAGCTGGCGCAAGATTATATCGATCAAGATCGTCGCCTCAAAATCAGTGTCAGTATTGGTATAGCCAAGTACAGTGGTGAAAAACTCAATGCCGATCAATTACTGTTCAATGCAAGTCTCGCTTTAAAAGAGTGTAAACGGAACCATAACACGCGCATTCGTTTCTATGACAACTTACTCAGCAATCAATACTATCGGCGTACACAAATCATTGAAGCTTTGCGTAGTGAATTGAGTAAGCCAATTCATCAAACTGAGCTGTATGTGGTCGTACAACCGATCGTGAAAAAGCATCAAAGCAATTGGGACTATTTTGAGATCTTAACGCGTTGGAATAGCAGTACGCTCGGTGTGGTGACACCACTGGAATTCATTGAAGCAGCAGAGCAATCTGGCCTGATTGTCGAATTTGGCGAACGTATTCTCGAATTGGCCTGCATCGCGAAACAAGAATTAGAACAAGGTATTGACCAAAAAATTCGCTTAAGCATCAACTGCTCCGCCGATGAGCTAACGCATTCCAATCGTTACCTTGAGCATCTATTAAAAACCATTAAAGCCTATGGTTTTCAAGCCGACGAGTTCACCATTGAACTGACAGAAACGGTTTTACTCTCTAAGGCCGCAGAAGTGTGCAGTATTCTCACCATATTGCGTGAATTGGGTTTTAAAATTGCCTTGGATGACTTTGGAACAGGTTATTCGAGCCTTAACTACATCCATAGTTATCCGATTGATTGCATCAAGATTGACGCAGCATTTGTGCGTAACTTACTTACCAACCAAACCTCTGAGAGTATCGTATGGTTGATTATTCAGCTTGCCAACCAGCTTAAACTCGATCTCGTCGCTGAGGGGGTAGAGAACCAACAAGCGCTGGATAAACTCTATCAAATGGGCTGTGAGCAAATTCAAGGGTATTACTTCAGTCGACCTGATTTACCGAGTGTGATGATTGAACGCTGGCAAAAAGGGACGAATGTAACTCAAATGGCGAATTAACCAATATTCTCAACGCAGGCTTCAATCCAAACGATACGCCAAAACAGCAACGGCTAGAAACGACAAAGCCCCGTAACGGGGCTTTGTATTCACACTCGATTTTATTGCGCTGCTAGCATGCTTTCTTGGCGAGCTAACATCTGGTCAAGCTCTTTGCGCTTGGCAATAAACTGCGCCATCTCCTTCTTCGGCACTGAACTTGCCATCGGGATATTGGCTTTCATGGCGTTGACAGGACGACCACGCACGATTAACTCATAGTGCAGATGAGGACCTGTCACACGGCCGGTATTACCCGATAATCCTATCCGCTGACCACGCGATACTTTCTGCCCTTTCTTGACCAAAATCTTGCTCAAGTGCAGATAGCGCGTCATGTAAGTATTACCGTGCTGAATCACCACATAGTTGCCCGCATAAGGGTGATTACGTGTCATGACCACAACACCATCACCTGAGGTATACACAGGAGTACCAATTGGCATCGCAAAGTCTGTACCGTTATGCGGCGCTACGCGCTTGGTCACTGGATGCAGACGTCTCGGGTCAAAGTTTGATGAAATACGCCACTTGCTGTCCACCGGATAACGTTGGAAAGCGCGTTGCAAGCTATCACCATTCTTATCGTAATACTGACCGTCTTGGTGCAGATACGCGGTAATCTCTTTGCCACGGTTGAAGATTTTAATCGCCTGAATTTCAGAATTACCGGTGAGCTTTTCTCCGACGAGCTGACGCGATAGTACGACTTCAAAGCGATCGCCACGACGCAAATCACGGCCAAAATTAATTTTGTCTTTCAGCAGAGTGACGATTTGATCCACATCGGCGGCACCAAGGCCAGCACGATTAGCCGAGAGAGAAAAGCTACCGTCCACTTCACCAATCAGAGGCTCAACCTTCCACGTACCAGGAATTTTGCGCTCTTCAAATTCGTAGCTACCATCGTTTAAACGCGTATAAACGGCGCGGTCAACGAGGCTAAACTCCAGCTCCATTTTGGCCAAGGTGTTATCGCTGCCTTTCCAAAAACGCAGCACGTTACCCGGCCGTAACGTATCAAGAGCGAGGTAGTTTAAGTCAGTTTCCATGACTTTCATTAGCTCGGTATAAGCAAAACCAAGCTGATTAAAGATAGTACTTAGGTTATCACCCGGCTTGATTTCATATTCATAATCCGGATGGCCCACTTTGACCACTTCTACAGTATGTTCTGCTGAAGAGAACTGTACGAGCGGAGATTCTGGAAGAGACAACTCAATACGTTGTTGCCGCGTGGGACTGTTTAGCGAAGAAGATATCGCGGCCACAGCCAAAAGCGGCAAACCTACTAGTGTCGCTTTCTTTCGCATTGAAAGCTCAGAAAATCGCAAAATAATAGATTTAGATATCACCAGTTTACCTGTGGAAAAAAGTCAAAACTCGGCCAAGAGTAAGGGTTTCAGCGCGGTTTGTCACCTACGCTTTCGTCAATTTAAAGCAAAAAAGGCACATTTGTGCCTTTCAAAAATAGAGGATTTTGTGTGCTAGCAGCAACTTAGTTGTTTGTGATTTTTTGAGCTTTCGTAAAAAAATGCTACCCAAATCACTGATAGGTGGTTAACAAACAGTTTTCTTCGCCAAAACCGTTAGCAATATACTGATCAGCATGGGGATCATTGACCCACTCTTGTTTATCGAGCAAATAACGGAACTGAAATTCACGATCTTTCGGCAAACGAGTTTTAAATTTGAACGTGCTTGATTTGGCCACTTTTTTCATTGGCTCAGGCTGCCAACCTAAAAAATCGGCCACAATCGCCACTTCAGAGGCCGCTTGCGGGGCATCGCATTCAAAAGTGACTTCCACTTCATCTTTTGTTTTAAGGAACTTCTTGTTAATCATGTCAAACTCCATCTTCGAACAAAAAACAACCAACCGAAGGAATCATAGGTAATTTGTTATCTATACTCAACCTACAATCTCTCAATTAAGTGCATATCTTGAAAATCATCGGTGCTCTGTTTTTCCGCATGAAATTCCAATTAATCGCAGTCTTTTCCGTTAATGTTGGGAAAATGTGACGTTACATGAAGTTAATTCAATGAAATTAAAAGATTAATTTTTTGACTCTGCCCGCCTAGCGATAGGTCAGTCAACTGAAGCCGCCCTTTACAGCCTATAAAATGAGCGTAGAATCCTCGGCGTTTTCATTTCCCTATTTTTGTTAAGGTGATCAACTATGTTTGCCATCTATGAATCCTATAAAGCCGGTCAGTTGCAACCCAAACAATGGGTCAACAATATTACAGCAGGATTGATAGTTGGGGTGGTGGCACTGCCGTTAGCCATGGCGTTTGCCATTGCATCGGGAGTAAAACCAGAACAAGGAATTTATACCGCTATCATCGCGGGGATTATTGTTTCCCTGTTTGGTGGTTCACGCGTACAAATCGCCGGCCCAACCGGCGCGTTTATTGTTATTCTTGCAGGCATCGTAGCCGAACACGGCGTGGCTGGATTACAAATTGCCACCATCATGGCGGGCTTTATTCTAGTGGTATTGGGGCTCGCACGATTAGGTAGCATCATTCGCTATATTCCTGACCCGGTTATCGTCGGTTTTACTTCAGGCATTGGGGTGATCATTTGGGTGGGGCAATGGCGTGACTTCTTTGGCCTTCCTGAAATTAAAGGTGAGCACTTTCATCAAAAACTGGTGGCGATTTTTCATGCTTTCCCACAATTCCATCTCACAACAACACTGCTGGCTTTACTGTCTCTGGCTTTAGTGATTTTTGGGCCGAAAATTCCCAAACTCTCAAAAATTCCGGGGCCGCTTTTGGCCCTTGTGGTGGTCACGTCGCTGCAATATGTGGTGGGGTTTGATGGCGTCAGAACCATTGGGTCAGCGTTTGGCGGTATTCCACAAGGCTTACCTGAGTTTGCGCTACCGGATCTTAGCCTAAGCCAAATGATTCAACTGATTGGTCCTGCCTTTGCGATTGCGATGTTAGGTGCAATTGAATCCTTACTCTCCGCCGTAGTTGCTGATGGCATGGCTGGCACTAAACACAACTCAAACCAAGAGTTGGTTGGACAAGGGATTGCGAATATTGTGGCCCCTCTATTTGGTGGTATTGCTGCAACGGGTGCGATCGCGCGAACCGCGACCAACATTCGTAATGGCGGCAATAGCCCAATCGCTGGAGTCATGCACGCGCTGACGCTGGTCATTATTCTGCTCGTACTCGCACCTTTGGCGGTGAATATTCCTCTCGCGACGTTGAGCGCGATTCTATTTGTGGTGGCTTGGAATATGAGTGAAGCGCCGCACTTTGTACAACTGGCTAAGCGCGCACCGCGTGCTGATGTGGCGATTCTACTGCTCACCTTCGGTTTGACCGTGTTTGCCGATCTGGTCGTGGCAGTCAATATCGGTGTGATCATTGCTATGTTGCACTTTGTAAAGCGCATGGCATCGAGCGTTGAAGTGAAGGCCAACGGCTCGCAAGAGATGAGCTACGAACTGGCACAACACGGCAGAAGTACACTGCCTCGTGAACTGGCGGTGTACGCGCTAGAAGGCCCCTTCTTCTTTGCTGCGGCAGAAACGTTTGAACGTGTGATGGGCAGTATTCAAGAAACCCCTCAGATCTTAATCTTGCGTTTAAAATGGGTGCCTTTTATGGATATAACGGGTATTCAGACGCTGGAAGAGATGATTCAAAGCTTCCACAAACGTGGGATTAAGGTTTTGATTTCAGGTGCCAATAGTCGAGTCTCACAAAAATTGGTCAAAGCAGGCATAGTCAAACTGGTCGGCGAGCAGAATGTCTATCCCGTTTTTGAAGTCGCTCTCAGCGCAGCATTAACGGAAATTGAAGCCCAACCCACCGAGTGATTGACGTAAACGACTTGATATTTACGCATCGAGTCGAAGCGAAAGACCATACTTCAACCTAAGCCTCCGAGAGCAAGGAGGCTTTTTTATTTTTATTCTCTTCTTAATCGAAGCTACAGCAGTGCTGACTACCACACTCGTGGCTAACAATATGCTTTACGCCACACAATGACCAAGCAATCGCTTTGTGGTCTTATTCATCAACAATGACACTTTTAACAATAAATATACAAAAAACCATCAAAGCTTGAAACATCAGGAAATTAATTTGAATGCATACCCAAAATAAATGAATAGTATTGCGTAGGGTGTCAAAAATAGATATTCTTGCGCCCGCTGATTAAATACGGAAATGCAGTGAATTTTTATGCCAAGGTGTGGCGAATTTCGACTGAACAGTGTGTCTGAATGACGCAGCATGAATAGAGATAAATAATGCAAGATAACGCGCAAACCTTAGAGCCACCAGCGAAGGCTGGCACAGGTAATCTGTGGATGTTCCTGATCCCTTCTCTGATCGGGCTTTTCCTCTTTATGGCTCCCATCAGTTACGATGGATCGTTAACCATTCCAGTGGCGGTGTTGGCCAAGTCCGTTCAAGCGCTGTTTGGGGATTCTCTGGTGACTGTCGTTACGGCAATCATCGCCTTTATGTCGGTTGCCTCTGTTATCTGTAAAGTCTTTAAACCAAGTTGGGTCATGTCTCGTCCTTTCTTAAACAGTTTGTTTAATCCTTCTTGGCTTTGGTTAACCGTGCGTGTGATTGGCGGAGCTGCCGTGATCATGACATTTTTCCAAATCGGTCCAAAAGCGATTTGGGAAGAAAATACGGGTGGACTGGTTTTGCAAGGCCTGCTCCCAACGCTATTTTCCGTGTTTATTTTCGCAGGCTTACTGTTACCTTTGCTGCTTAACTTTGGCTTGTTAGAGCTGTTTGGCAGCTTACTGAGCAAAGTGATGCGCCCTTTATTCAATCTACCGGGTCGCAGCGCAATCGACTGTATGGCTTCATGGCTGGGCGATGGTAGCGTAGGCATCCTACTCACCAGTAAACAATACGAAGAAAAATTCTACACCCAACGTGAAGCAGCGGTAGTTGGCACAACCTTCTCTGCGGTATCGATCACTTTTAGCTTAGTGGTGATCGCCCAAGTCGAGCTTGAACACCTATTCCTACCTTTCTATGGTGCAGTCTGTTTAGCGGGATTGGTGGCAGCAGTAGTTATCCCTCGCCTTCCTCCTTTGTCATGGAAAAAAGATACTTATATCGATGGCAGCAAGCCTCATCCTGATGCCGATGCGATCCCGGAAGGTCACAGTGCGTTTTCTTGGGGCATGGAGCTGGCTTTAGCCAAAGCGGCAAAAGTTAAATCCGTCCAATCGGTGATCGGTGAAGGCATACGTAACGCCGTCGATATGGTGTTTGGCGTACTGCCTGTCGTGATGGGGCTTGGCACTATTGCCTTGGTGATTGCTGAATATACTTCGGTATTCTCCCTGCTTGGCCAACCTTTCATTCCGTTTTTAGAGCTGCTGGGCGTACCAGAGGCTGCCGCGGCTTCAAAAACCATTGTGGTTGGCTTTGCGGATATGTTTATTCCGGCCATTTTAGCGGCCTCTATCGATAACGAAATGACACGCTTTGTCATTGCAGCGATGTCTGTGACTCAGCTTATCTATATGTCTGAAGTCGGTGCACTACTGCTCGGTAGCCGCATCCCAGTCAATATTGTCGAGCTGTTTGTCATTTTCATTTTGCGCACCCTGATCACTCTGTCGGTGATTGCCGCAGTCGCACATCTGCTGTTCTAATCTGTCTCCCTATTAAGAAGCGCCATCAGCATGGCGCTTTTCTTATACAAAATCTCATTTTTGAGCCTTTTTATCATCAATCTTATTAATATCAGTGATTTTCATATCATCTGACTCCGCCTATAATTCAACCAAATAATGATGATTAGCCGTCAAGTTGTAATCAATAGCCCTGCAACTTTAGGTTGAGAAGTAGAACACAATCGATATCCACACGACTTGGAAACAGACGCAGCCAACACCGCTGCAGCTTCAACGAGGAAGGGGATAACAGTGCGGAATAATCAATAATGAGATGGATATTGCTGATCTTGACCTTGTGGTGCAGCTCTTTCGCTTTGGCATCGAACATCACGATACAAATCGCAGACGCGCCGCCTAAGGTATTTTCATTGCAAGAGCTAGCCACTGAACTGCCTGCAGTTTCTTTTACCACTGGACTGCCATGGATTCATGGTTCACATCGCTTTACGGGTTTTAAAGTGAGCGATTTGCTTGATTATCTACAGCAAGATCACGTCAAATCGGTGACTTTTATGGCATTGAATGACTACGCTGCTAATATTTCGATAGCGGATATTCAATATTATGAACCGATTGTGGCGTACTACATGGACGGTAATGAGATGAAAATTCGTCACAAAGGCCCTTTTTGGTTGGTGTATAACTTAGATCAAAATCCAAAACTGAAGAACTCCGTTTATTACACCCATATGGTTTGGCAGATAAGTCAAATTTTGATTCATAAGAAGCCATGAATACACAAACTCAGAAAACGCTCCACCCGCTGATCTTACATGCCAAAACACTGCTGATCTTCATGTCGGCGATTCTGATTTTGGCCAATTTGTATTTGATCAACAGTACTCGCGATTTATCTAAGTCTTACTCTTCGCATACTAACCAAGCGATCTGGTTCTTATTCCAGCTCAATAAAGAGTTTACTGAGATGCTGGCGCTCTCCCCCTACCTATTGGAGTCGGAGATCAACCAGCGCGATGTGATGGTGAAATATGAGCTGACTTGGAGCCGTTTTGATCTGATCCTCAATAGCCCAGAAGCCGACGGCATTATAGGCATGCCCAGCACTCGCGAATTCTTCCAAGCCGCGTTTGCGCGCTTTAAACAACTTGAACCGCTACTGCTTGCGGCCAAAAATCCAGAAAGCTTACAAACTTTTATTGTTGCCGCCCAACAAGAGCTGGAGATTTTTATTCAGTTCATAAACCGCACATTTGGAATGCAAAGTCCTTTGTATGTAGAGCAAAAAGAGAAACTGAATTACCTCAGTCGCATCCAGTTTGCGTTAATTTTGTTGACGTTTAGCTGTGTGGGACTGGTGAGTTTTATTTTGCATAAAGAGGCCACGCACCATAGAGTCTTGGCCTTAACGGACCCATTAACAGGGCTGGAAAACCGTACAGCCATGTTCGCCGAATTAGAACGCCACCGCCGCAGCGGTGGATTCTCTCTCTTTTTGCTCGATCTGAATGGTTTTAAACAAATTAATGATACCTACGGACATCCAATGGGCGATGCGGTACTCAAACAGGTTGCTTATCGCTTAAACAACTCGATTCCTTCATTCGATTATCGTGTATTTCGGATGGGGGGAGATGAATTTGCCATCATCCTAAGCAGCATCAATTCGACCGAGCAGATGATGATGCAGCGCATGATCAAACAGTGTTTCGACCATGAATTTGAATTAAGTGGCGATTTACGAGCCAAACTCAACACCAGCGTCGGGGTCAGTACTTATCCACTCGACAGCACCAATTTGAGCCAGTTGATCCATCTGGCAGATAAAAACATGTATGAAATGAAATTCCTACAAAAAAGCCCCTCATCGTGAGGGGCAAAGTTTACCATCGCTTATAGTTATAATTTGCCAGTATTCATTAACCAAAATCACCATTCACATAACCACGGGTACGATCATCGCGTGGGTTACTGAAAATGACTTGAGTGTCATCGTGTTCAACCAACTCACCCATTAAGAAGAATGCAGTACGGTCTGAAATACGGCGCGCTTGCTGCATTGAGTGAGTCACGATAACGATGGTGTAGTTCTTCTTAAGATCTTCCATCAGCTCTTCTATTTTGTGGGTCGCAATTGGGTCAAGTGCCGAAGTCGGCTCATCCATCAAGATCACATCGGGTTCCATGGCGATGGTGCGCGCGATACAAAGACGCTGCTGCTGGCCACCTGATAAACCAAAGGCATGAGATTTAAGACGATCTTTTACCTCATCCCATAGCGCTGCGCCACGCAGTGAACGTTCAACCACTTCATCAAGATGCTTTTTGTCCTTGATACCTTGCGCACGCAGACCATAGGCCACGTTTTCATAAATACTCATTGGGAATGGGTTGGGTTTTTGGAACACCATACCAACGCGGATACGCAGATCAGACACATCGATATTGCCATACACATCTTGGCCATCCATGGTCAGCTTACCGGTAATTGTGACTCCCTCAATGAGATCATTCATACGATTCAGGCAGCGCAACAGGGTTGATTTACCGCAACCAGAAGGGCCAATCAGTGCTGTCACTTGACGCGTAGGAATCGGCAGATTAATCGATTTCAGGGCTTGGTTCTCACCGTAAAACAGGTCGAGGTTTTCAATGTTGAATTTGGTCGTTTTCATTGTGTTATCTCTAAATTCTGTCAATGACTTAATAGGTCGCAGTATTGAATCGTTTGGCGATGAGCTTGGTGATCATGTTGATCAGCAAAACCACAACAATCAGCACAGTGGCGGTGCCATAAGCTTGGTTCCATTCTTCAATAGTGAACAGCTCTGTGGTCAGTTTGTACAAGTGAACGGTCAAGGTGCGTCCAGAATCTAGCAGAGAATCTGGAATACGCGCCACCATACCCGCGGTTAAAAATACTGGGGCAGATTCACCAATGACACGGCCAATACTCAAAATGACAGAAGTTAAAATCCCCGGCATAGCACTTGGCAAAATTAGCCGGCGGATGGTGTAAATTTTTGAAGCACCCACGCCATACGAGCCTTCACGGTAGGTTTGTGGTACCGCCATTAAGGCTTCTTCCGTGGTACGAATAATGACTGGCAGGATCAAGATACTGAGAGTTAATGCACCGGAAAGAATCGAGAAGCCTAAGCCCAAAATCGCCACGAAGAAGGTCATACCGAACAGACCAAAAATGATCGAAGGGATCCCCGCCAGTGACTCGGTACAGAAGCGAATGATTTTGACCAAACGGCTGCCGACTTTGGCGTATTCCGTCAAGTAAATCGCTGTCATGATACCAATAGGCGCTGCGACCGCGATCGAAGCGACAACCATATACACGGTCGAGACAATCATCGGGAAAATACCGTGCTCATCGCCCGTGTGGGTGTAATTATCAGTAACGAATTTCCAGTTAACGTGTTGCAGACCGTTGGACAAGATGTACCAGATGATCCAGAACAAGAAGCCGACGGTCAGCGCCGCAGAAATCCAAATAAACGTGCGCAAGATATTGTCTTTGAGCACACGCGCTTGTTTCAGTTTTACGCGATCCATCGTCATTACCTCGCTTTCTCACGGTTTAAATACAGCAACGCACCGTTCAGCATCATGATGAATACCAGCAGTACCACACCTGTGGCGTAGAGTGCATTAGCATGGATGCCACTGGCGTAAGACATTTCAATCGCAATGTTGGCTGTCAGGGTACGCGCCGAATCAAGTAGGCCTTCTGGCATCGCAGGTGCGTTACCCATCACCATGATGATCGCCATGGTTTCACCCAGAGCGCGACCAATACCCAAGATAACGCCCGTCATGATCCCGGAACGCGCGGCGGGAACCAGCAGTTTGAAGATGGTGTAGATGCTTGAAGCACCCAGTGCGAGTGAACCTTCTTTGTAAGCACGCGGTACCGCGCGAATCGAGGTTTCAGAGACCGTAATCACGGTGGGAAGGATCATGACGCCCAACACTATGATACCTGCCAGAATCGTGTTACCCGCAGGCACATTAAAGACATCTTGAATCAGCGGAACGATGATCACCAAGCCAAAGAAGCCATAGACCACAGAAGGAATACCGGCGAGCAATTCAACTGCAGGGCGTATCACATCCGCTACCCGTTTGGGAGCCACTTCAGCGATAAAAATAGCCGTGAGAACACCAACCGGAACCCCCACAATCACAGCCCCAAAGGTTGAGACGACAGAAGCGACAATCATGGTCGCCACGCCAAACAGTGCAGGTGGTAACCAGTCTTGTCCGAGCACTATGCCGGTGACTCCCGCTTCTTGGAAAGCAGGGATACTTTCACGAACAATGAAGTAAGCAATGATGGCTAGAGACAAAATGCCGATCACAGCACTGGTCATAAACAAACCGTGAAAGATACGTTCTTTCCAGTCAACACGTCGTTGCTCACGCAAACTACGCATAGAGGTATTATCCATAAGCTTGTCACTATTTGTTGCGATGGTCATAAAATCACCTATCGAACTAAGGTCGATGTAAATAAAGTACCCGACCCAAATTGGGTCGGGCAAAGGAGTAAAGCGTGTTAGTTAACTGCGATGTAGCCTTTATCAGCGACAATCTTTTGTGCTTCTGGAGACAGCATCCACTGTAAGAATTTCTGTGCTTGTGCTGATGGTTTACCTTGTTGGTAAAGCACGAGGAACGGACGAGAAACTTTGTAAGTACCGTTTTTCACGTTATCAACGCTCGCTTCTACACCATCCACAGATAGAGCGTGAACTGATGTGTCGACAGTACCGAGCGAAATGTAACCAATTGCATAAGGGTTAGAAGCAACGATGGTTTTTAGTGCACCGTTACCATTCGCGACTTGAGCACGTTGAGAAATGGCAGAGACTTCTTTATCCGCAATTTTCTTTTTCAGAGACATGATGTCTTCGAAAGCACCACGAGTGCCTGAAGCAGTGTCACGAGTGACGGCAACAATTGGCTTATCTTCACCGCCAACTTGTTTCCAGTTGGTGATTTCACCTTTGTAGATTTCAGAAACTTGTTCCGCTGTCAGACCTTTCACCGCATTGCTTGGGTGAACTACGACTGCGATACCGTCAAGCGCTATCGCTTCTTCCATTAATGTTGGCTCTTTTTCAGAGTCTTTCAGATTGCGCGATGACATACCGAGATCTGCGCTGCCATTTTTCGCGGCTTTGATACCCGCAGAAGAACCTGGGCCTTGTACTTCAATGAAAACTTCAGGATTCTTTTTAGCATAGGTTTCAGAAAACACTTCCATCAATGGGGTAACACTGTTTGAGCCCACAGCTGAAATTGTCTCTTTCGCCATCACTGGAGTTACTGCAAGTGCGCCCATAAGAGCGATAGCACCGATTACTGTCTTTTTCATCACGAATTTCCTATAAGTGGCTGGGTTGCCGTTGTGTTTCACTTGAACGAGGCTCACTTTAGGCGGTGAATATGACAATTATGTTTCACTTAATTGAACCCTCTATGACACCTTTCGCTTATTGTTCATAAAATCCACAGACATAGCGTTTTCACCCAAGCGGTTATCAAGGTTGCAACAAAAAATTCACCCCAAAAGCTAACTATTTCTTCCATCAGCAACATCAGGATAAAAATGTGACCAGAGTCAATGTTTAGTCATCAATCTTGGTTTGCAAGCGATTGCAATCTCATCATTGATGCTTATTATCGGAGGGCATTTATTTTAAATAACGATAATTATTCTTAATAACTTTTAGAAGAGGATCACCATGCGCCAGTTACTCAGCGGCTTGTCTATCAAGCTGCAGGTTGTAGTACCGGTATTTTTCACTCTGTTGTTACTGATCATTGGCATTACCTTCAGTACCTCCAGCTTAAAAACCGCCTTCCACCAAGTTACCGTCTCTACTGAACAACTCATCACCGATAAAGATAATCTCACCACTCTGATTGATAACACGTATGCGATGCGCATCAGCGCCATTTATAGTCTGTTCCGTCCCGCTGAAGTGACCGCCCTTCCTAACGTTCTTAAAGAAAAACAAACCGAAAACTTGGCGCTCTTACGCAGCCTTGCGGATAATCCCGAACTGAAAAATGAAGTCGCAGGGCTTACACAAGCTATGCAGCGTTATGTGGATTACTCGATTCAAACCATGATCCCATTACTGAACATCGAACACAGTGACCAAGAGAAAGACGAGCGATTTACCGCCCAGTATGAACAGGCCACCGCAGAATATCGCAAGGTGGGCAATGAGATGATTAAAGCCATCGATGTGCTATCCAATCGCTTAAACCAAGTGGCTATGACGACCATTGATGAGAGTGAGCATGAGCACGATTCAGTCATGTCTCAATCCACGTTTGCTTTAATCGGTATTTTACTGGTCGCTGCGCTAAGTAGTTGGCTACTGGCGGGCATCATTGTCACCCCAATTCGTCAGTTGCAACAAACGGTACGTGAAATCGCAAAAGGTAATTTACTGGTTAAAGCCCAAGAAGAGGGCAATAACGAAATCACCCTTCTGGCCCGTGATGTCAACGCCACGGTGACTCAACTGCGCCAAACGGTAGAGAGCTTAGTGCGCATCAGTACCGATGTCGCTTCTGCCTCAACCGAATTAGCGACGGTGATGACTCAAGCCAGTGTCAACTCCGATCAAGAGAAACAGGAAGTTGAACAAGTGGCTTCAGCCGTCAACCAGCTGCAAAGCACCGCACAAAGTGTGACTGATCATGCACACAGTGCGGATGGCGCAGCACAACAAGCCAACCAACTGGCATCTCAAAGCTTACGGATGTTTGAAGAGAGCCACCGCGCAACCGCGAAAATGGCTGACCAACTCAGAGAAGCCGCACAAGTGGTCAATCAACTGAAGGAGCAATCTGAACGCATTGGTAATGTAACAGAAGTGATCCGTAGTATTTCTGAGCAGACAAACCTTCTGGCACTGAATGCCGCGATTGAAGCGGCTCGCGCGGGAGAAAGCGGACGCGGATTTGCTGTAGTAGCCGATGAAGTGCGTATGTTAGCCGCGCGTACACAGACCTCGACTCAAGAGATCCAAGCCATTATTGAAGAGCTGCAAAACCAATCCAATACCGCTAACAGCAGTATGCATTCAAGCTTAAGCCTGCTTGAGCAAAACCAATCTTTAGCAGCCAAAGTCAGTGCATCTCTCACTGAAATCAATCATTCGATCAGTGCCTTGGGTCAGATCAACGCGCAAGTGGCAACCGCTTCCGAAGAACAAAGCCAAGTGACCAAAGACATCAACCGCAACCTCAGCAATATTTATGAACTGGTTAGCCAAAATGTGACTGGCATTACTCAATCAGCAGCAGCAAGCCATGAGCTGTCCGACCTTGCCGAGCAGCAACACCAGCAGCTCCAGTATTTTCGCGTGTAAATGACTCGGTGCTCTTTATGACATAAAAAAGGTCTGGCTAAGCCAGACCTTTGTCTTTTTCGTGCCGCTTATTTTTAGAGCTAACACCACTGCCCTTCAAGCAAGATGGGGACAGCAGAAATAAGCATGCCTATTACTCATCCGCCACAAGGAGCAACCCCATTTCATGAGCGTGAATCGAGTACGCATAAATCTCGCCGTTAATGGCATCCCACGTCCAAGCTTCTTCACGCTCAATACGCGTGGTATTACTCCATAAATAAGCGGCATAGTTGCCCACCTCGGTCACTAAGCCAGAGGCAAACGCCGTCTCATTCGCCGCTGGCGCAAAGCAGGCTTGTTCGGTCAAACTGCTTAGCTCTTTGATGTTTGGCATGCGCCACTGTTTAACACCCGCAAACTGGTGTAAACGGTGACGGCTACCCGGGTGATTGATCGCTTGCACTTCTTGCAGTGCCGCTTGCCAGCGCAGAGGTTGCGCCTGTCCTGTACAACGTCCTTGCTCAGCATTCCACTCTTTGCCAAAGGTGCAGCGCATCCACGTTAACCCTGTGTGCAGGTCTTTTACTGTTCCTTGGGTGCTGTACACATAACGTAAGTTGGGTGCGGTGCGCATAATATCACTTGCACACTCTTGCGCCATTACCGGTAAGCTCAACGCCAACAGAGTGGCCATAGTCGAGAGGGTTTTCATTCTTGATTCTCCACTGGGTTGGCAACCATACGCACTGGAAGCAGCAAGGAGCTACCCGAATCCGCTTCTTTATTCTGGTCATAGATTTCGATCACGCTGACTTCACCCTTAGCTAAGCCTAAGTGACTAATAAATCTGTAGGAGTGGGAGCCATTAGCCATTAATAACGAATAATTCATATAACTCACGGCAGAAGTCCAAGTATGGCCAGAGTAATCTTCGTTCTGGCTCTGCTGCGGAAAATAGCTCACGCTCAATGCCTGCGCCTCTTCGCCAGTCTCGCCAAAATCAAACAGGTTGAACAACTCTAGGCTGGTTGGTAATCGCCAATGACGGATCCCACAACGCGCAGTTTGGTTTAGATGTGTAATGTATTGCGCCGTCGTACAGACTTCATCACCAGCACTATGGCAGGTGGCTTCTTCCACATCCTCAGCATAAGGACTAAAACGCCCAGGGATCTCAAGGGCAAACAGGCGTTCTTTGTGATTAAGCGAGGTCGTATCTGCACTTTTCACTTCCCACACCAATCCGGTTACTTCATCGCGTACACAAGACCACTCACTTGCGCTGTCGCTCAGTGGGTTACCCGCCGCATCGAGTTTGCGCATCGTGAAGGCTGACTTGCCCGATAGAGCATCACGACCATACTCGGCATCCTGCTCTGGATAATCACTGTTGGGGATATAACCGACAACACCCCCTTCTTCATAAAAAGTGACCAGCCCAGTATCGTTTAGCGGCACTTGGCGAGGAACGCGTTTCGCCAACTGTGTCACGTACTCCGTAAGCTGCACCTCACTCAAAGCGTTGTGGACTATGCCAGGATGTTCATCGCCAAAGGTTTGCGCCAAGGCGGCTAGCACTTGCGTGCGCTTTTCTGTGGCGATGAGTGGCAAAATCTCCAGCATATTGGCTTCAAGCTGGGCTAATGAATTTTGCGTAAATAGCGTCTGCAGATCCCGGGGAGCGGAGATGCCACGCTGTTCGAGCTGGGCGAGAAAGAGTTTAATTGCGTCGGCTTCGGTGTAACCAGCCACCATTAACGCCGCAAACAGGGTGCTCACACCGTTGATGAGTCGATCCCCCGCTCGGTTTAACCCCGGAGCGGCAAGCACAATATTGGCTGAATCATTGTCTGCCGAGCGCGCAGCACTGGCACGGCTCACTTCAGCCAAAATAGGCAATGAATAGAGTGATTTATCCAAGCTTCTTAGCGTAAAACGACCATTGCTGTCCGCTTGGGTGGTAAATTCGCCGCTATCACAAGTGAAGTTTTGGTTACGGTCTAAGCAGATTTTGCTGTTCAGTGCGACGTTTTGCGCGCTCAACGAGCCCGATAAAACGTATTCAGGCAGACTCGTCTCCAGCGCAGCATCTTCACCGCCACAACCAGCCATCAGTAGCGCCATACTGATCAAAGAGTAGTGATATTTCATGATTGAGTCCCCTTGTTAGCCCAACGACGACGAGAGAAAGCGCTCAGCAGAAGCAGCAAGCCTAAAGTGAGAGAACCACTGCCCGCCGCGACGTCTTCTTCACTATTGGTCGTGCTTGTTTGATCTTTGACTTCTTTATCACAGGTGTAGTGGGTCACTTCACCGACTCCCCATAAATGTAAAGTACCCACATTGCCCACGACATTATCGAGGATCTCCAAGCGCCAATTGCCATCTAACCGTTCACCGCGTAGCACTTGCAGCGCCTTTTGATGCGCTAATACCCAATAGTCATCCAGCTGCGCAACCGGCGTGGTTTGGTTATTGAGGATCTCAACTCGGGTACCTTGTGGGGAAATCAAGGTGATACGCAAATCCTGCATATTGCTGTGGCTAAGTTTCACGCGCAGCGCAAAATCATCGCCCACGATGCGTGCGGCGCCTTCCACAAAGAAGTTGTAGCTTTTAAAACCTGAAGCGAGTTTGCCATCACTGCTCAACTGCGCATCACGCAAGGTTGAGTTCAAGGTCGTAAAGGTTTGTGCCATCTTAGGAAGACCAAACACGACAGGTAACTCCGCCTGCCAAGTTTGCTGGCCTAAGAAGTGGGCATACTGGTAGTTAAAATCGACCTTAACCGAGGTCGCTACACCACATTGGTAATCGGTTGGTGCAGGCAATCGCCACACCACATTAGCCAGATTGTCTTGGCTAAAAGTATGAGTTTGCCCAGCCATCACCACCGTGGCTTGCGTCGTTGCCGAGCGCTCTGTCGCGTTGACGTAAAGGTTTTGAGTTGCGAGCGGGTCAAGGTACTTTTTAGCAAACGCCGCTTGGAACGGTGCTTGCAGCAAACCGTGATGCTGCAAATTGCGCTGTAAGATCAGCTTATAGTCTTTATCTGGATACAGTGCGTTGGCCACATACAGCATGTTTTGTGCAAGGTCGTGCATCAATACCCCACGCCCTACGCCAAACATGGACTCCAACACTACAGTGTTGAACTCATCAAAGGCGCTGACCCCATATTGCTCAACCGCCTGCTTCAAGCTTTGAAACAAAGGGGTCGACCAGAGTTCATCACCTAAATGACCCGCTTCACGCTCATGGGCACGATAATCCCCTGCAGAGTAATAACGCGCCGCGAGGTTAGCCAAACTGCGAGTGGAAATTGTGGTTCCAAAATAACCATCCCAGTTGAACAGGGTGTCAATTTCAAACGCTTTGCCTTGTTCATACTGGTTACGGTAGCTGTGCGCTCCCGCCCAATAGTCGCCAAACCCTTCGCCTAACGCGCCAGTATGGCCGTACGCCCAGTCCGGAACCATGTGGTAGTGAATAGCATGACCAAGTTCATGCCAGATGATATCGGCATCCAGCGCATCGTGAGAGACGCCTTCACCAAATAAAATGACATTAGGGCCCACATAGTATGAGGAGTTGTTGGTTGAGAGCGCGGCGGCATCAAACAGTACTGGTTCGATGCCTGAGCCATCGGCTTTATTGAACAGGTCATAACCGAGCGAATTCAAATAGCGTAGCGAATTATCCAGATGCGCAAACGCCATGATCTGTTTAAAACCGTCATCTTCCATTTTTACGGCTTGTAACTCAGCGATCGAACTCCAGCTCATGATGACGCTATCAGCAGGTGCAAGGGAAACACCACTCTCAACATAGGTACTGCTATTTGCTTCTTTTTCTAAGATGGCTTGTGCATCGACCATCTTTACCCGCTCGTTAGCAAGATAATAGCGGCCACCCGATTGCAACAATGACACTTCGGTTCGTACATACTGCGCAGGGTTGGGATAATCCTCTATTGTTGCCCAAGGCGTCGCAGGGGCCGCCAACCCATCCATGGTGCGCAAGTCAGGGTCAAAAATCGAAACGTCAACGTTAATCGGGCTCCCCGTCGTTAATTCAGGCGGTTGAAGAGCGGTTAAACGCTGTGGGGCAACCAATTCAGCGGCGACACTCGGCACGCCGTTAACCAGCACGGTATCATTGAGGCTTTTAAACACTCGAGTGACATTGCCCTGCTTATCGGTAGAGATAACCACCGTTTTTTGTGCCTGCACTTCACCATTTTGGGTCAAGTCAAAATTGTAATGGGTACCAAGCAGGCTGGTTTTGCGATAATGCAGTGCTGGCTGGCCCACTTGTGGATAGTACTTTTCGACAAACGCCAGTGCCTGCGCCTCGTTCAGCACTTTATCGCTGGTGGCCGGATAATCCCACTGCGCCGCTGAGGCTAAAGGGGCTAATAGACTGGCTATAATTAAGGTCAACGTTGATTTCATCTTAAATTCCTAGAACACATACTTAGCGTGCACGGTGAAATAGCGTCCCGGCTCCGTGGAATAGAGGGTGTCACTTGGCGTCACACCAGCGACATCTTGATAGCGCGTGTATTCTCGATCGAGCAGGTTAACCACGTTGAAACTGGCACTCAGCTGTGCGTTCCATTGGTAGTTGAGGCCGATGTCCCAACTCACCCAACCTGTGGTCGTGGCACATTCAGTTTCTTTGCCTTGCTCTGTGGTGCAAGTCGGCACTCGGCTCATGGCACTCGCCCAGTTCAGGCGGCTGTAAGCGTCCCATCGCTCTCTTTGGTAGTTGAGCTGCACACTCCCTTCTAGTGGGGTTAAGGTGCGCACGTATTGGTTTTCACCATCTTTACCATCCACGTATCCGAGCTTATTTTCGACACTCCAACGATCATCTAGACGATGCATTACCGACATTTCAGCCCCGTAGGTTTTGACGCCCGCGATATTTTGGTACTGCTGAATCACCGACCCTGTGGCGTTGTCATAACCGACTTGTTTGACATCAATAAAGTTATCGAAGATGGAATAAAACACGGCCACGTAAAATTGCGTCTGACCATTGTCGTATTTGCTGCCCAACTCGAAACTGTCGCTGGTTTCAGCGCGTAACTTATTGTTGGGCTTGATAATAAATGGCGTTAGCGGGACAAAACTGTGATCGCTTGCGCCATACGCTTTGTCATAACTTGGCGCACGGAAGCCGTGGTTGTAGCTCAGGTAAGTATTCCATTCTGGATGCCATTGATAAGAGATTGAGGCACTGGGTGACCACTCACTGCTCCCCATGGTCACCACTTTGTAGCCATGAATACGATCGGTATTTTTAGGGCTCAATTTTTGCGCATCAAAACGCAAACCCGCAGCCAGCGTCCAATCGCCTAAGAGGAGATTGTCTTGTCCGTAGACGCCAAAACGGTACTCACGCGCAGGAGCAAACGGCTCATCGGCTTGTAAATCGTCACCTGAAGATTCCATCCGTCGAATCGATTTCGGACGCTGGTAATCATGACCATCAACGCTCATACCGTAAGCAAACTGATGCAGCCACTCACCTTGTTGCCACTCTTTTTGCGCATTGAGCGTGGCTCCTAACGCCTCATCATTGAACCCTTCATCACGCAGTTCACGACGATAGGAGAGGATGCCAGCGCCAGACCGATCATTCGCCATCAAACGGTTCGTCTGTGTGATGTTTTCTGTACTGCGCCAGTAGAATTTTCCTTCCAGCGTATCCATCCAACTTAGATTAGCCGTGTAATCGGCACCAACGCTGGCCAGACGCGTTTGGCTGCGTTGATACTCGTAAAAGCTGACCAGATCCCACTTGTCATCTTTTTGGATAGAAGAGGTGCCTTCGCGACGCTTGGCATAATCATCAAAATACTCTAAGTGCGTTTTTAAACGCAGCGCATCGTTTAACCAATAATGATGGGAGAACCCAAGGTTGTAACCATCCACTTCGCGGTTATACAGATCTTGATTAAAGTTACGTGTCTCTTCACCTTGCCAGTAGTCGATCGTGAGCAGCGCCTCGCCATCACCGTGACGCATGGCTAACGCGTGGTTACCTTGGTAGCGGTTGCTGATGCCTGAGTAGGTCAATGCGGCATCCACGTAATAATCACGGTGGTACAAATAATCTTCCGGCGCTTTACTTTCGATGATCACGACGCCACCAATCGCACCAGAACCGTATAGGGTTGAACTCGCGCCCTTCACCACTTGGATCTGTTTCACATTGCTCAGGCTAAATGTGTTACGGCCATACTTGTCGTTAATATCTGCAGCGCCATAACCATCCGCACTTTGAATGCCATCACGAACAATCGCTATCCGGTTGCCGGTCATGCCACGAATCGTAATATTTTGTGGGCGTCCCGCTCCGCCAGTCACGCTGACACCCGGCTCTTGATTCAATGCATCGTACAACTCGGTCTTGCCTTGCTTTTCAAGGGTTTCCCCTTCAAGCACTGCCACTGAGCCCGCCACTTCTGACAAAGGCTGCTCAATGCGATTGGCCGTCACCACCACTTCTTCGTAGTGGCTAGGCTCAGTTTCGGCATGAGCGAACCCTGCCGCGAGTACGCTAAGTACCGCAGCTGATACTGGAGAAAGCTTCATTACTGCCCCGCTTTTCTGGTTTTATCTAAGGTGAGAAAGAACGCATATTCACGCGCCTGCTTTTCAAGCGCTTGACGCCGATCACTGGCGTGACCCGCCTGAAAATCGGTTGATAAAAGGTAAGGACCAGCCCCTTGTGAGACATCACTCAAACGTGCCAAATAGCGAGCCCCTTCCCAATAGGGCACTCGATTGTCCCACCAACCGACATTAACCAACGTCGGAGGGTAAGGAGCAGCACGTAGATTGCTGAATGGATCATAAGCTTGCATCACTTGACGCTGCTCTGGCTGTTGAGGATTACCCCATTCTTGATACTGCTGCGCCGTCAAGGCTTGACTGGTATCACTCATACTGGCTAACACATCGACAAACGGCACTTGCAGCACAGCTCCCGCAAATAGGTTGGGCTGCTGATTGAGCGCCGCAGCAACCAAGGTGCCGCCGGCACTTCCGCCGATCGCATAAATGGCGCGCTCACCTTGCTGAAAATGGGTGAGATATCGAGCGGCCGCGAGGAAATCATCAATGCCGTTTTGTTTATTGAGTCCAGCGCCAGCTTGATACCAAGCCTCGCCAAGGTATCCACCACCACGAACATGAGCGATCGCGTAAATCATGCCTCGATCAAGCAAACTGACCATTTGTGGCATGAAATAGGGCTTCATCGTCACGCCATAAGCGCCATAGCCATACAGCACCACACTGCTGTTGGGGGTCAGTTTGTCAGAGCGGTAGGCCAGTGTCACCGGAACTTGGATGGCACCTTGCGTCACCCATACCGTTTGGGTTTGATACTGTTTCGGGTCAAAGTCTGCGTAGTGATCTTGGCTTAACTGTTGCCACTGTAACTGTGCCACATCCAACTCATGCCAGCTAGCAGGCTCCGTCATTGACATTGCACGTACACGCAGCCGATTACTGGCAGCATCACCATTGCGAGAGATCCACGCCACTTGACCTAAATCGCGCAGTTCAAAGTGAGTACGCACTTCGCCTTGGCTATCGAGAACCCAAACTTTCGGTGCAAGAGTTTGGTTCTCCACCAACACAATCCCAGCATCAAACAGATAAAAGTTGCTCAGTGAGCCGATTTCTTTATGTGTTGTGACGCTTTGCCATTCCTGTTTAGTGTGTAACGGCTGACGATAGAGACGAAATGCCCCCTCATGGTTGCTATTGATGTAAAGTGTCTCACCCAGCACATCGGCATAATATTCCAGCCCCAGCTCAGTGGTGCGTAGCCATGGCATCAGCTCACCGGTTTGGGTATCCAGCAGGCGCTGCTGAGTCGAGTTTTCATTATTTTGCTGTACCACGATATAGCGTGGATTGCTTGCAGAATAGAGCGAGAACAGCCACTCTGCCGAGCGCCACTCTGCAAGCCTCGTTGATTGACCCGTTTCTAGCTCAAAACGCTGCAGCTGGGTAGACCCATTGAGATCAGATAAGTAGTAGAGGCTTTTGCCATCGGCCGCCCAAGCAAAGTAAGTGCTCGCTGTTTCTGAAACGATCTGCTCGGTGCGATCGGCTAAACGCACGATCGTCAGCTTAAACTGCTCGTCACCCCGCGTATCTTCTGCCAACGCTACCGATTGGACTGAGCGATCAAGTGACCAAGAAGCCAATTGGTAATAATCAAACGGCTCTGCACGCGCGCTAAGATTCAGCAGAGGCTCAATTTGGCCTTGAGCACCTATCTTGACGATGTGCCGATGACCATTCCATTGAATATCGTTGTACTGCTGGTTTGCGTAGATAAGCGCAGGCGGAGGCGCTTTATGCTGTGAAGTTTGTTGCCATTCATTGACCAACTCTTGCACCAGTGGCTTGGCAGGTGCAAACCAATGATCGGTTTTTCGATTATGCTCAGCCAAAAACTGCTTCACCGCAGGTTCCGAACGCGAGTCATCGCGTAACCATTGATAATCCGTCTCTGCATAAGTATAAAAAACCGACAGAGATGTCGTTAACAGCAATACATTGAGCAGTTTCATCGAAAATGTGACAACTATAACAAATAAAAATCGGTCGCCACTCTAACATAAATCTAAATAAGATCAATTATCATTTGTATTATTTTAGAGCAAAAATTCTATTCCTTGATATACACCACGAAACCCCATTTATTGGGCATAAAAAAACCGCCCTTCACAGACGGTTTCTTGATTGAAAATCAGCAGTTGCACACTAAGTTGTACAGCATGGCTTAGTCGATGTCGTCTTCCAGATCCACTTCTGGCTTAGGCGCGACTTTCTTTTTCGGGATAAAGACCGAGTCACCCACTGCCACATTTTGGTAGAAGCTCTTGTCACGCGGCGCCGCTTTTTTCGATTTGCTTGGCGCTTTCGCTTTGTTGACCCGCTGAGTTGGCGCGGCTTTAGGCTTCGCTTGACGCGGTTTCAACCCTTTAAACTTACCTTCTAAACCAGCTAAAACCTCAAATTGGATCTCTTGCTGTAAAAAAGCTTCCACTCGCTTAAAACTCTCCCAGTCCTTTGGCCCAACAAGAGACATGGCATCCCCTTTATTTCCGGCACGACCAGTACGACCAACACGGTGAACATACTCTTCGGTATGCTTTGGCATATCAAAGTTGATCACGTGAGTCACCGCGGGAATATCAAGGCCACGTGAAGCGACATCCGTCGTCACGAGAATCTTAAATACCGCACGCTCAAATTGCCCCATGATGGTGTTACGCTGCGTTTGATTGAGGTTACCACTGAGCGCAACTGCTTTGAGGTTGTTTTTATTGAGCTTCTCAGTCAGGCGATCGGTATCGGCACGCGTTGCTGTAAAGATGATTACTTGACGGTACTCAGCATCGGCCAAGATACGATCGAGCAGCGCTTCCTTGTGATCTAGATGGTCACACAAGTAGAAATGCTGAGTAATGTCTTTGTGCTCTTCGCTACCCACCCCGATCGCGATACGTTTCGGTTCATTAAGTAGCTCCATAGCCATATCATTCACATCTGCATGATCTAATGTGGCAGAGAACATCAAGGTTTGGCGACGACGGTGCTTTGCCGCGTTATGGATACGGCGCAGCTCTTTGGCAAAGCCTAAATCCAACATACGATCCGCTTCATCCAGCACTAGCGTTTCTAGGCCTTCCAAAAAGAGTGAACGGTGGTCAAGATGATCGGCTAAACGTCCGGGTGTCGCGACAATAAAGCGAGGTCCACGCGCTAACGCTTTCACTTGGTCATTAAAGTTTTCACCACCCGTGATCAAGGTTGCCGTATAACTTAAACCACCCAACATGGAGCGCAGCTCACCATACACCTGCTTTGCCAACTCACGGGTTGGAACCAAAATCAAGCCACGTGGATCTTTAGCTGAAAAGGCTTTGGTTTTTAAAGATTTATGCAGCATAGGCAGCACGAATGCCAACGTTTTGCCCGAACCTGTCTTAGATGAGGCCAACAAATCACGTCCCGCAATCGTGAGCGGTATCGCCTGTTGTTGGATCTCAGTCGCTTGTTTGAAATTGTAATGCGCTAGATTTTTCAATAAGCGATTATCTAAGCCTAAATCTTTGAATTGCAAAGTACTCTCCATCTTTGGTTGTGCTTAAAACTGTAAAGCAGATCACGAAAAAGGCCATTATAATAGCGCAAATCGACGCACCATAGATAGCTGACCGACAAAATAATCCCAAAATCTATAGGGTAAGTTTGGGTATACCCAAACTGCTTGGCGTTGCAAGTAGGCAGCAAGTTGAGTGACAAATTTGTCTGGAACAAACTTGCACATCCATCGACTGGCCTTTGCTGAGAGCCAAGGATGGCTCTCATCATCCCCCATGAGCATAGACAAACTCTGTGATTGGAGCGAACGAACGTAGCCAATATCGTTGCGACTTCAAGTAGAAAGGGCATATCGGTTTATCGAATAGAAAACGCATTATTCATAATCTAATAATTAAGATGTCGGACAATTAATTGATTCGTTGTCAAAATCTTGGATTTTTTTAGCTTTTGAGGGCTAGTTTTGCGCGAAATTGCGACTACAATAATTCCGTCCATATTTTAATTTTCGATAAGTATAGGACGTCAATAACACCGACTTACCAAGTTAAGGAGTTCTCTATGAACAAGATGTTAATCGCAGCAGCAGCGTCTTCCGTACTTCTACTAGCGGGTTGCGCCTCTGGTCCTGATGAAGCTACCACTGCAAAAATGAACGAAATCAGCACTCAGGTCAGCGAACTGAATTCGCAAGTTGCTGCACTGGCATCAAAAGTGGATCAAGCTGCTGAAGCAGCGAAAGCCGCTCAAGAAGAAGCTGCACGCGCTAACGAACGTATCGACAATATTGCTCAGTCTTACACTAAGTAATCTTTGAGTGATATAAATTGAAAGAGCCAGCATTTGCTGGCTCTTTTTTTCTCTCATACCACGAACGGTAACCAAAATAACGAAGTTACTGGGCGATAGTTTCCCACTGTGGTGGAGCAATTTCGACCGGAACCCCATTTTGTGCTAAAACTGCGGCGCGCGCTTTTGCATCAGAGATTTTATGCTCTTGCAGCCACCAACTCAGCTCTTCTGGTACCACCAAGTTTTTCTTCACGCCATTGCTGCGGGTAAGCGGCTCATGCACTTCAATAAACACACTACGATCAGGTTCAAGCGCAACTTTGATCGGTTCGTTGATAATCCGAACTTTTTCTCCACGCTCAACTTGTTGGTAAAGCCACTCAATGTCTTTCGGATCCATACGAATGCAACCAGCACTCACCCTCATGCCTACGCCAAAATCTTTGTTGGTTCCATGAATCAGATATTCTCCAGAACCATAAGCTAAACGCATCGCGTAATCACCGAGCGGGTTTTCTGGGCCTGCGGGTACGACTGGCGGCAAATCAATCCCTTTGGCTTTGTATTCTTTGCGAATCGATGCTGGCGGCGTCCAAGTTGGGTACTTGCGCTTGCTGCTGATTGACGTTTGCATCACAGGTGTATCGCGGCCGATACGCCCAATGCCGACGGGGAAGATATGCACTTTACCTTCATTAGGACGGAAATAGTAAAGGCGTAACTCAGCAAGGTTAATCACAATGCCTTCATAGGCCACTTTCGGCAAAATGATCTTTGCAGGGATAGAGATGACAAAACCTTCTTGGGGTAAGAAAGGGTCGACTCCACGATTGGCAGCCATTAATGCTAGGAAGCCAATATCGTATTTTTTTGCAATGTCGGCTAAAGTCTCGCCTTTCTCAACTTTATGATATTGCGTGTTACCGACTATGCTACTGCCTTCGATAGGTAGATCAAACACGGCGGCATTGATACTCCAACTGACCGCCAATGCACAACCGATTACCCAAACTTTCCACCACATCTTTTTGGTTATCCCTTCGCTGTTTTATACAGACGTAAGGTTACTTCTCTTTCCTGCTTATGATCAACTAGTCGCGCAGGATATAACACGCTATTGACAGCCGGATAAGCCCAAGGTTGATGAATATAAGCCGAAGAAACTGAACGCAGCTCCGGCACCCAACGGCGGATGAAGTCGCCATTCGGGTCAAATTTCTCCCCCTGACTGACCGGATTAAAAATCCGAAAATAGGGCTGTCCATCACACCCAGTGGATGCACACCACTGCCAACCACCATTGTTGGCCGCATAATCACCATCAATCAGGCGACTCATGAAATAGCGCTCACCCCAGCGCCAGTCGATGTGCAGATCTTTGGTAAGAAAGCTCGCCACGATCATCCTTAACCGATTGTGCATCCATCCGGTTTGGTTCAGTTGGCGCATTGCCGCATCGACGATCGGATACCCAGTCTTGCCTTCACACCAGAGCTGGAACTTTTCGTTATCATTCCACCACTCCAAACGCGCGCCCCACTCCACAAAGTCACGACTTTTCGAAAGATTAGGCTCAATTGCAACCAAATGCTGGTAAAACTCACGCCAGATGAGTTCGCTCAACCAGGCTTGTGCCCCTTCACTGAGTTCGCCCATTGATGACTCGTGATACAAGCGAGCCACACATTGACGCGCCGATAACACGCCAATCGCCAAGTAGGGTGAGAGCGAACTGGTGCCTTCCTGAGCCGGAAAATCACGCGCTTGATGGTAGTCCTGCACTCGTTCACGGCAAAATTCACGCAATTGAGCGCGCACAGTCTCAAAGTCCGCAGCCCACGGCGTGCTGTCTATTCTGGGGTAATCGAATGCTTGTTCTGGATGCCAAACCAATTCGGCCAACGCACTCGGTACGTTCCAAAGCGCTGCGGGACGATTTTTTCCAATCACAGGCGGCTGAAAAAGAGTGAGCCATGCGCGCTTGAAAGGGGTGAACACTTTAAAAAATTCGCCCTGTTTCGTGCGCACCGAACCGGGAGGTAATACGCATTTATCATCAAAAGCAGACCATGTTATCCCTTGTTCGCTCAGTAACTGCTGTGCCGATTGATCACGTTGCTGCTCGTCCAATTCGTAATCACGATTGGCGAGAACTTGTTTGGCATTAAGTGTTTTCGCCAACTGGCTAACCGCCACAGCCGCCGCTTGAAAATCCGCGACTTGCTGATAAAAAAGTGGCACGTTAAGCGCAGCAAGCTCTTGTTGCAACTCTGCCAAACGTCGCCAAATCAAATCGGCTTGAATAGGCGCTAGATGGTGCTGATGCCACTGCTCTGGAGTAGCGATATACATCGCCGCAACCGGATCGCCACTGTTTAACGCGGCGGTGAGCGCAGTATTATCAAAGCTGCGCAGATCACGACGAAACCAAACCAGTCTCATACCAACTCCCTAAGATTGTAGCTGTTGTAGCACATTCGATAGTACACACTGCTCGCCAAACTGCTGTTGGAGGCTCGCTAATGCTGACTGTTGAGCCACAGGTAGTGCTCGATGGGCGTGCAGAGCCAGAATCTGGTATTGCGCTAACCCCGGATTCTCTAGCAAACCACGAATATCATCGACGGCTTCCAACAGCGTCACTTGGTGACCATTTTCAGCCCACGCCAGAGCCCATAACCAAGCATTCAGCGATCCAGCTTCATCCAAACTAATGCATAAGCATTTGCCTTTCACTGCCGCTTTGTTTTCGGCATCAAGAATAAAAGCTAACTTGCTGAGCATGAGCGTGCGAAACAGACCAATCTGTAGTGAACGCAAAGGGCCTTTCACTCGCTCAAGGGCTTCTGTGACGGGTTGTACAAACTGTGCTTGCATCACACTCAGCGGATACTCTTTAAGCACGGTCGCAATAATCTGCTCCGCTTTGGAACGTTGTAGCGCTGCCAGCGCCGTAAGAAGTGTTTCGCACTCTTCGAGCTGACCAACGGGTTGCGGGATAGACTCACTCTCAGACACCCCACTTTGTAGTAACGCGCCCACTTTTCCAATCGCGACCCCTTTCGCCAACCAACTCTGGATCTGACGGATCATATCTATATCCTGTTCAGTAAACAGGCGATGCCCTTTCTCGGTACGATCGGGTTGCACCAGATTATACCGACGTTGCCACGCACGTAAGGTGACCGGTTTAACCCCAGTGATTTCCGCGACTTCTCTTATCGCGTAACGTTTTTCATCACAAACCATAACGTAGTTTCAACTCCTGAGGATAAGGGTTTAGGTAGCGCTGCTGAGCGAGATAAGCATCAGGAAACAGAGCGAGATAATGTTTGAGTAGCGTGATGGGCGCTAACAGTGGCAGCTCACCCACCCGATAGCTCTCGATCACTTGAGCCAGTTCGGCTTTTTGTAATTTGTTCAGCGAGCGCTTGAAATAACCTTGCAAATGCATCAGCACATTCGTGTTATTTTTGCGGCTAGCACGGTGAGCCAGAGCTTGCATCAAACCTAAGCGGTACTCTTGGATAAAAGAATCCAGTGGATACTGTTTCACATTCGCCACTAAGCGGCCTAACGCGCGATACGCCTGCGGGTTATGTGCCATCAGGGTTAATTTGTAGCGAGAGTGAAATTCGACGATTTTTTTCGCGCTCGGCGCATCGCCCATGCTGGTGTAAAAATCATGCAAACAGAAAACTCGGGTGATGTAATTTTCCCGCAAGACCGGATCATTCAATCGACCATCTTCTTCAATCGGTAGCCACGGCATTTTCTCCATCAAAATTCGGGTATAGACGCCAACACCGTCTTTTTCGGTGCCATTGTGCTTGTAGACTTTGACACGCTCCATACCACAACTGGGTGATTTTGCGCAGACGATGTAGCCACACAACTCAGCATGTTGTAACTCAGCAACTTTCTGCTGTGAGTAACTCTCTAACGCTGCGGTGTGATCACGCGAGCTATCTTTGGTTTCCACCAACGCAATCCGTTCATTTTCCGAGATAAGTCGTAATGTGGGACGCGGAACAGGTAGCCCCATTCCCATTTCTGGACAAACAGAAACAAACTCCGCGTAACGATCGAGCTCATTGGTCACGAAGTGGCTAATTTTATGCCCGCCATCGAAGCGTACTTTTGCTCCAAGTAGACAAGCACTGATCCCAATTTTGAGTGGCGTGGTCTGCATACGAGTCTCCAACACTTATCTATACAATGAAAATTTCTGTACAAGATCTATAGCACGTGATTTTGTACTGTACAAATATTTTTTTTGTACAGAATTTTCCAACCCTACCAACCAAACGATTAGCTCAACGTTTGCCTTATCAGTTTCAACAGATTTCGTTATCAATAGCCTATTTCAATTTTAAAAGAGAGTATTTTGTGACACTTCTCTCAAGTAGCCTTGTGGATACTGGCTAGTATTGGCACAACAGATAAGCCTTGAGCCAACAGGATCCGTAATTAGTATCTTTGTCTGTTGGCGAAATTGAATTGGAGAGTAACCATGGCAACCCCACACATTAACGCTCAACCTGGTGATTTTGCTGAAACCGTATTGATGCCGGGCGATCCACTACGTGCGAAATACATTGCAGAAACCTTCTTGGAAGACGTCAAGCAAGTGTGCGATGTACGTAGTATGTTTGGCTTTACAGGCACATACAAAGGCAAAAAAGTCTCTGTGATGGGTCATGGCATGGGCATCCCTTCTTGCAGCATTTATGTACATGAATTGATTGCAGAATATGGTGTAAAAAACATCATTCGTATCGGCAGCTGTGGTGCAGTACGTGATGACGTCAAACTGATGGACGTGGTGATCGGTATGGGTGCATCAACTGACTCAAAAGTGAACCGCATCCGCTTCAGCGGCCATGATTTTGCGGCCATCGCCGACTACGACTTGCTGGAAACGGCGATTAACCAAGCTCGTGCTCAGCAAGTACCAGTAAAAGTGGGTAACGTATTTTCTGCCGATCTGTTCTACACCCCTGAGCCTGAGATTTTCGAAAAGATGAAAAAACTCGGCATTTTAGGTGTGGATATGGAAGCGGCGGGTATCTACGGTGTAGCGGCTGATCTCGGCGCACGCGCTCTGACGATTCTGACTGTATCGGATCACATTCTACGTGGCGAAAAACTCAGCTCAGAAGATCGTCAAAAGTCATTTAATGACATGATGAAAGTTGCGCTTGAAACTGCCATCAACATCTAATCTATCTTGTTATTACCGTCAGGCCACTCAGCCTGACGGCCTCGAGTACCCCGAGGGGGAGATCGTGCCTAACGACCAACTACCACCGGACGCAGAAGGTTTACAACTCAACTTTTGTAAAACATTGGCGTGTGACAACTTTGGATTGAGTGAAGCAAAACATTACGTTTTGCAACGCGTAAACCCGAAACGGCCAGCGATGGTTTGTCGTGAATGTGGAGCTTTCCCCCCCTTACTTAATAACCGCGATGTGGTGAACGAACTGCACCGCTTACGCCAATTGCACAGTGATGGCCTACCGGCTTGCCATAATCCGGCATGCCCGAACACGGGATTATCCGTCCATACTCACAAACAGCTTTATCACGCCTTTGGTTACAGTGGCGATCGCCAGCGTTATCGTTGCAAAGCCTGCCACTCGACGTTTGTGGATAAATGGTCAGGTGCCAATCATAAGCTCAACTTCCAAGAATCTCTGCTCGGGTTACTGTTTACAGGTTATTCCGTGCGCGAAATTTGCCGCAAGCTGTCAATCAATCCGAAAACCTTTTACGACCATCTCGACCATATCGCCAGCCGTTGTCGTCGCAAATTGGCAATGATTGATGCACGCTGGGTAAACCATGCCAAAGCGTATCAATTTGCCTCGCATTACCAACCCTTGCAGGCACACAGCCATAATGGCGTTTACTGGATTGCTACCGGTGATGCGCAAACGGGTTACATTCTGTGCCAACATCTTAACTACTCTGCCGATGAACAGCCGACGGGCAGCCTAGACCACGATCCTTACCAAACGCCAGCACGTTTTGTGCCGCAAGGTTATGCCGCAGAAGCGCAGGCCACACCCCATAAAGCGTTAACCTTGTTACGGGAACGGATTGATAACCGCTACCAACTGATTTTGGCGCGTGCCAACGTCGAAGATCCGATGGGCAACTTGGCACAGTTTCACTACCCCTCAAAAGGCGCAGTGATCCGGCCGCCTTACACCTCCTACGCCCATTATCTGCATGTGCTGGATATGTGCGACCCAGGCAAACGAGTTTCAATCTTCATGCCGCAAGATCCTCTATTACGTTCTGCGGCGTTAAGCGTCAGCTTGTCCCGTATCCGATGTCAAAATGTTGACCTTATGTACGTAGAGGAAGATCCGGATTGGCAGGCACAAAGCCCATTGGAGAAAACCGATATTGTGCACATGGGGTGGTGGCGTGATCGTTGGGCTATCGCTCATTCAGGCACCAAAGCCAAAGGGATTTGTTA
The DNA here is from genome assembly GCF_000621645.1 of Vibrio cholerae ATCC 14035. GTDB lineage: Bacteria > Pseudomonadota > Gammaproteobacteria > Enterobacterales > Vibrionaceae > Vibrio > Vibrio cholerae. The sequence goes on from NZ_JHXR01000010.1 coordinate 154,272, forward strand.
TTTAGCGGGCAGCAACCCTGACCCACAACACTGGTTACAGCACGCCTCCATAAGACAAATCGAATACTATCAGAATCGATTCCAGCTCTTGTTCGAGTCCTTCATCAATGAGCCACGTCGTAAACTGCGGCCGGGCGGGATCCAGCCTCTGCTGGACATATTCCGTGCATGGCACAATTTATGCTACCAAGATAAACATGGATTTACTGCGGCACAAAACCTAGGTTTATCGCAGCATCCTCTAACATTAAAGGAACTTTTGTCCTAAATTGCTTAGAGGAAGAGTGTGAGATAACACTAATTATTATCGAATGACTTGATAAAAGTGTCCGTTTTTTCACATGAAATCGTGTTTAATGGCGTCTTATCCCTATAATGGGTAAGCCATGACGAGCATGAAATCGCCTAAGGACGACTGTATTTTGGACAAAAGCCAATATCTTCTTGAACTAGAAATAGAGCAGCTCAGATCACGCATCGAATCTGAGCCTGAGAAGGTATTCGTCCAAGCGGAACAGTGCTTAATCCGAGCTCGGCAAATTCACTTTACCTCAGCGATTATCGAATCTTTGATCATTATGTCCCGCTGCCTCTGGTGCAAAATGGACTATCGCACAGGGTTTAAGTACATCAAAGAGGCTTACCAAAATCAGCTCAATCTTGAGACGGACCATTTCCTGCCTGAGATTCTGCATATCCATGCCTTACATCATTGGGGACAAGCCAAATACTACACCGCCCAACAATTTTGGATTAATGCCTTAGAGCAGTCCGCACTCGTGGATGAACCAGAGATTGAGTGCCTGATTGGCCTTGGTAACATCTGGCGGATCACGGGCGAATATAAACTCGCATGTTCCACCCACGAACTGGCCGTCAAAGTTGCCAATAACACCCGCATTGATTGGCTGGAAGGCAAAGCGCGAATTTTGTGGGCATGGGATCTGTACCATCTCAATCAGTACGTGGATATGCTGACCGTGCTCGATGGCGCTGAAGAGGTGCTGCAAAACAACAGCAATGTGACATGGCAAGCCGAAGTGTGGGACTTCCGTGGGCTGGCTCTGCTTGGCTTAGAGCGGCTTGAAGATGCTGAAGAAGCCACTCGCAAAGCCCATGAACTGGCGGTTGAAAATAATCTCACTTGGATGAAAGCGCACTCGTTTATCAGCCGCGCTCGTCTAGAACTGCTGCGTAAAAATTTCTCGGTGGCTGCCGAGCTGCTCAGCAGTGCGGAAAAAGCGGCCAGTTCATTCGATAACGGCGAGCTTCTTTCGCAGATCTGTTATCAACAATCCCGCGTTGCAGAAGAAAATGGCGACCCTCAGGCGGCCTTAACCGCGTTTAAAAAATACCGTCGCTACACGGTGATGATGCTGCGAGAACAAACTCTGCGCGTGGGCATGGACAAAGCCCGCTCATCGAAACGCCAACTTGAGCAGCGAGCGCGCAAACTGATCAACCGAATTCGTGGTCAACACGAGTTTGACCCGGAAAAACATCTCTCCAACGTGGTATCGGAAACCTATTGGTGGGAACAATTGGTACTGTTCAAAACCGAGCTGAAAAAATCCAATCATGCCGTTGTCGTCATCCAGCATCCCAACGCCAAATACATTGATGTGTGCACCGAAGTGATTCACTCACTCTGCGCTCCGCAAGATTTACTGTCACGGATCAGCAGCGACCGCTTGGGGCTATTGCTGGCCGAAAAAGGTGATGCTGCACTCGAAATATTCCAAGTGATGGCCAAAATGATTGAAATTTATCCTTGGCACCGTAAGGGATTAGATGGACCACTCCCCAAAATCATGCTGCAAGATATTCTGTCCTTCCCGTTTACGCTGGAACAGTTGATTGGTAGCCAAGCACAGGAAAAGTCGTATGGAAACCCTGCTCAATAAGATCAAAGAAGCGGGACTGGATGCGGCCGCTGTCGCTGGTGAAGAGGCGATCATTTTCTGGAACCATGTCAGACAGCACGTGGCAACCACCGCCCAAGAGCGCGCACAAAGCTACATCATCAGCGCCGAATACCGCCGCGAAATGAAACAGTGGCAAACCAGTATTGAAGAGCTGCGCGCTGCTCTTTCCCTATTAGAGTTACCCGCGGATCTGGAATTAATGCTCTCGGTCAAACACAGTTTGAGTGAGCGTTTACTCGACCATGGTGAATATGTCGCGGCACTGTCTGAATACGTGGCGATATCCAACATCGCCGTTGAGCATGGCATGATTGATGACTACGTACTTGCGGTGCTCGGAATGGGCAATTTATGTGATGCTTATGGCGATCACAGCCGTGCGTTACGCTACTACCAAAAGATTGACAGCATAGATCATGCGATTTCTAGCCGCTCACTGCGCCTGCGTTACAAACTGTATATGCTGGCTTGCTACATCAGCCTTGGTCGTTATGCAGCGGCCAATGATCTGATAAAAGAGTGTGATGAGTTGAGCATTCTGGTCAGCGATAAACTGCTGACTGGGCAGATCATGCTCTATCAAGCCAAGCTTTATCTGCAACAAGGCAAAGTGCAAAAGGCGATGATGACACTCGCCAATGCACAGTATTCGTCATCGCTGACACCATCGGATTGGCTATCAAGCATGCTACGCATCGAGTTAGCGCATTGCCTCTCTAAAGCAGGTAAGGCACATTTTGCGACCATGCTGCTGAGTAGCACCGAAAAGCGCTTACAAAACATTCATTCCCCTTTCCTTGAAAAACGCCTCTATGAAGCGTTCAGCGAAGTGTGTGAACTTGAAGGAATGTACAAAACCGCACTGGTTTACGAAAAGAAAGCATTTCGCATCGAAAGCGATTTAATGAAGCAGATCCCCATCAGTGAATTAGGCCCAATTCAGCTGCGCCGCCTGTCGCGCTTTGAGCTGCAACTTAAACTGATTTTGTCGGAATTAGAAAATCGTGAGCTTAAAGAAACCACCGAAAGCCAAAAGAATACGGTGTTGCAACTACAGCAAGATGTGTTCACCGATCCACTGACAAAACTGCATAACCGCCGTTGGTTGGACGTGAAGCTGAAAGATCTGCTGCTGCACGAAACCCCGTTTGCTTTCTTAGTCGTTGATATTGACCACTTTAAATCGATCAATGATGAATTGAGTCATTTGGTAGGGGATAAAGCGATTGTCAATGTATCCAGTGAACTGGCGAGTTACTTTAAATTCCGTGGTGCCTCCTGCGTACGTTTCGGTGGCGAGGAATTTCTGGTGATTTTGGAAAACGTCACCAGTGATATGGCACAAATGCATGCCGAAACCTATCGCCAACGTATTTTTGATTTCCCATGGCAAGACGTACTTGGCGAACGGGGACTGACGGTCAGTATCGGTATCACCTTGCATCGCGAGGGGGAAAATACCCAACGTACGTTCTACCGCGCTGACAAAGCTTTGTATCGCGCCAAAGCCAATGGCCGTAACCAAGTGTGTGTTGAGTAGGCTGAGCAGCATTTGTACGATGTGATCGCGTCTGAATATTATATGACGGGTGATCGAACTTCTATTATGGATTGGTGTCTAGTGGTTTCTGGCCACTTGGCCATTGTGCTTAACTTCCTCTAAAGGACTATTTCATGTTTCTTGATTATTTTGCACTCGGGTTGCTGATCTTCGTCGCCCTAGTGATTTTCTACGGAATTATTGTTATCCACGACATCCCTTACGAAATTGCCAAAGAACGCGAACACCCACACCAAGATGCCATTCATTATGCAGGCTGGGTAAGTTTATTCACTTTGCACGCCCTTTGGCCATTTTTGTGGATTTGGGCAACATTATGGCGCAAAGAACGTGGCTGGGGATTTCAGAAATTGGAAGCCGAGCAACATGATATTCACCATCGAGTCGACGTTTTGATTGATGAAGTAAAACAATTGCGTACCGAACTAGAGACGTTAAAAACTTCTTCTCTCTCAGTACCTAAATCTACCCCTGCGGCATCAACATCAGAGGAGAAGCAATAATGGATTTACTGCTGATCCTGACTTACACCGCCCTGTGTGTTGCAGTTTTTAAGGTTTTCAAAATTCCACTCAATAAGTGGACAGTGCCCACCGCAGTGCTCGGCGGCGTGATACTGATTGGAACCCTGATCTTGCTGATGAACTACAACCACCCTTTTACTCAGTTGGGAAGCCAAGTCTATTCGACTACTCCGATTGTGTCTGGAGTACGAGGACGGGTGGTGGAAGTTCCTGTGAAACCAAACCAGCCACTGACACAAGGTGATGTTCTGTTCCGTATTGATCCTATCCCCTTCGAGGCTGACGTTGCTCGCTTAAAAGCCAAAGTCAAAGAAGCGAGTCAAGGGGCCTTGGGGTTAGAGTCTACTTTAAAAGAGGCGCAAGCGGCTGTACTCAAAGCCATCGCAGAGCGAGACAAAGCGCAACGTGAATATGATCGTTATCAACGTGGTTATCAACGTGGCGCATTTACTGAACAGCAAATGGATACCACTCGCCAAACTTACAAAGCCGCGCAAGCCGCCTTGGAGGTTGCACAGTCAAAACAAGAGCAAGCCCAAATCGCTTTAGATTCGGAAGTCGGTGGTGAAAATACCACGGTCGCTCAGCTCTTAGCGGAACTGCGTAAAGCGGAATTCGATTTGGAGCAAACCATCGTGCGTGCCCCAACGGATGGCTATGTTACTCAGTTGGCTTTGCGTCCGGGCATGATGTCTGTCCCTTTGCCTCTGGCTCCTGTCATGACTTTTGTGCATACGGAAGAGAAAATCTACACTGCGGCTTTCCGCCAAAACTCTCTACAACGTCTACAACCGGGATTTGCCGCTGAATTTATGTTCCGCGCACTGCCAGGTAAGGTATTTAAAGGAGAGGTGATTGAAGTGCTACCCGCGATCGGAGAAAGCCAAATCCAAGCCCGTGGTGCTTTACTTGGGACAGACGCGCTCAGAACCTCTGGACGCGTTTTTGTAACGCTGCGCATTACTGATGATTTATCGCAGTACCATCTGCCTATGGGTTCCGCGGTTGAAGTCGCGGTGTACTCTGACAGCTTTGAACATGTTTCTATCATGCGAAAAGTACTTATCCGCATGAAAAGTTGGCAGAACTACCTCTACCTCGATCACTGATCGCCTGTATACCCAAACGACTTGGAGTTGCAGGTAGGCGGCAGAGCGTTCATCCCCATGAGCATAGATACACACTGTGATTGGGGGGAACGAACGTAGCCAACACCGCTGCAGCTTCAAGTAGGAAGGGGATAGAGTCATCGCCAAAGCCGCTCAATCGAGCGGCTTTTTTGTTGGCTTTGTCGGCTTACTGTTTATTTTGAAGAGATCTCGAGCAGCAGGGCTTCTACGGCGGCAGCCAACTGGCGATCCTCGCCGGCGACAACCGATTCCGGATCGTTATAAACCAAAATATCTGGGATGATTTCTTGGTTTTCAAACCAACGACCTTGCTCATCCTTGATACCGAGTTGCGGCACTCCGTAAATCAATCCGGGCTCTTGTTGCTGCTCCCAAATCACTGCCGTGCCAGTACCGGGAACCCTTTCGCCCACTAGCTTTCCTAGCCCTTCTTTTTGATAGAAATACGGTACGATCGAACCGTCTGAATAACTGTCTGCGTTGGCGAGCATAATGCTCGGTTTCGCCCAGCGACGTTCAGGGAAAGAGGAGACTACATAACCATCACGTGTCTGCATGACTGAATGTCGCGTTCCAGACAATATCTCCATCACTTGATCATGCAGCCAACCTCCAGCATTAAAACGCACGTCGACCACTAAGCCGAGTTTGTCTTTTTCAAGGCCAAACATGTCATTTTGCATCTGCTCAAAACTGGCAGCATCCATCGCGGCAAGATGCACATAGCCAAGGCGTCCATCGGAGAGCGTCTCCACTAAGGCTCGGCGCTGTTCAACCCACTGCTCATAAAGCAGCTCACTTTCCTCTTCAAGAGTGATCGGCACTAACGTAAAGTTCTGCGCTTTCTCCTCCCCCGGTACCAGCACACTTAAACGAGTTAATTTACCTTGGGTAAAATTCAGGAACGGATAAATATCCTGTTGATCGCTAATTTCTTTCCCGTTTACGGAGTAAATAATCGCTCCTGCCTTGATCGGAGATTGATAAGTATCTGCAGGGCCTCCGGGTAGCAGTGATTTCACACGCACGCCCTTACCTCGGTAACGATCATCATAGTAAAGCCCTAAGGATGCGGGCTCCTCCCAACTGGAGTTACCAGCCATAAAGAAGGCTCCTGTATGGGAGACATTCAAATCCCCGACCATTTCACTCAGTAACTCGGCAAAATCGCTGTAGGTACGGATGCTCGGCAGATGTTTACGATACAAATCACCGTACTGTTGCCAATCTACACCATGCATTTGCGGGTCATAAAATTTGGTTTGAGTAAGTCGCCAGACATGATCAAACAAGTAGGCGATTTCTGCACGAAAATCGAAATTAGCCTTGGCTTCATAACGAACAAACTTGCTCTCACCCGTCAAGACATTCAGATTCTCGATACCGTGCTCCCCCATGATTAGAAGGCTCGCATCATCAGAAGCCATCGCAAGTAAAGCCGCATCTTCACTCAAGCGGTTAAACAGCGCCGTCATCTCCCCACTGCGCAGATTGATTTCTGAAATTTGTACTGAGTCTCCCAACTGATAAGCGATGATCAGTGCTTGGTTATCGTGCGTTAAGTGCTTGAAAATAATATTGAGTGAGGTAGGAGTCATACGCATAGTGCGCTGCTTAAGCCCTTTATTTTCCACCACCGTTAACTCTGCTGGTGGGTTTTGGCCAGGCCCAAGGTTTTTCTCCGCAGCGATTTCCTCTTCAAGCCACAACTGCTCTTGGGTTTTATTGAAATTGAATTTGGCTTCGCGATTGAGCGCAACACCGTACACATCATACTGCACCACCATATCATCAATATCGCGCAAACCTTTCGCATCGGTTAGCCAGTAAACCCACTGTCCATCGGCACTAAATTGTGGGGCAAACTCAGAAAAACCACTTTGGCTCAAATTGATAGGCGCTTCACTTCCATCAAATTTAAGTAGCTGAATGTCGCCATTCGACATCGCCCGATCGCGAGTGACGATATACTCACTATCTGGCGACCACTGGTAACTCAGATCTTTGTCGAAATACGAGTAGAGGGCATGAGCATCCAGCAAGGTATAGGTTTTATCTTGTTCGATGTCATACACTTTGAGCGTATTACGATTCTCGCGATAAACAATCCGTTTAAGATTAGGAGAATAGAGTGGCTGAATGACATCTTGCTCCGTCGTCAGCACCGGCTCTTCGATAATATCCAATGAGGAGGAGAAGCTTTTCCCACCATCATTCACATAACTTTGATAAAGATTCCAACTGCCCTCACGCTCAGAAGCGTAGATCAAACGATACCCATCACTGGAAAAGGAAACATCGCGCTCCGCTTCTGGTGTATCGGTGATTCGTTGCGTTAAACCGGAAAGCAAAGAGACCACATACACATCGCCACGTGCCACAATCGCCACTTCAGCGGCATTCGGCGCGACCACCATTTCCGTGGCTTCAAGGTTAAAATTCACATTATGACGGCCATCAGGCATCGCGCTGCGACGAATGGAGACCGGCACTTTTTCTGCTTGCTTAGCTCCGGCTTTCAGTCGCCAAATTTCGCCATCAAAACCGTAGGCCAAATCGCCTTGTAAGCTGGCACTTAAGAAACGAACAGGCAGCTTTTGGTGGTCGGTGATTTGTACGGGTTCTGAACCATCAAATCGCTGCTGCCAGACGTTGAAACTGCCCGCTTGTTCAGACAGATAGTACATAGAGGAGCCATCTGCACTCCACACAGGGTTGCGGTCTTCGCCACGAAAAGTGGTGATTTGGGTATGTTTGCCCGTGAGCGGGGACCATTGCCAAATGTCACGTGTAGCATCGGATAGCGCACCTTTACGCCACGGCTGTTCATCAGAGGGTTGATTGGTATACAGGATGTCACTATGGGAAGGCGATATGGCTAAATCACTGATGGCAATAGGTAAAACGCGTTGCTCACGTCCTCCCGCTGCAGGCACCGAGTAAAGCTGAGCCATAAAGCTGCCCTGTTTAACGTTCGCATTGGCTTTATCATCGCCCAGTCGGCGAGAAGAGAAATAGAGCTGCTGACCATCAGCCGAAAACGCATACGGAATATCTTTCGCTCCGTGGTAGGTCAAGCGCCGACTCTCACCACCTTGGATCGAGAGAATAAAAACATCACCAAGACCATATCGATCAGCCGTAAAAGCGATCGATTGGCTGTCAGGTGACCAAATCGGCGTTTCGCTGTACACACCGCTTTCGGTGAGCGCCACGGCATCACCGCCTTGAGCCGGCACCAGCCAAATTTGACCTGCATAAGTAAACGCTATCTTTTGACCATCGGGGGACAACGCAATATCCCTCAACCAAGTCGGCCGAGCCTGCGTGGAATCTTCAGTCTGGTTGGAGCTTGCAAAACCAAGATTCGGTATCGCACACAACGTTAGCGAGAGCACTGAGCTCAGAGCAAAATGCGGCAAATGCATCGCCTTTCCTTATCAATATGTTGAGTTTCAACAATAAGCTACCTCAATATGACTAGGACGTCTAAATCATTTAAAGCCAGCGATGCTCTTTATACCCTTCCTACTTGAAGCTGCAGCGGTGTTGGCTACGCTCGTTCACCCCAATCACATAGTTTGCCTATGCTCATGAGGATTCACTCACTTGCCGCCTACCTGCAACTCCAAGTTGTTTGGGTATAGCATGACCCTTTCACTAGGGACGATGACGCAAATGCTGCCACTCAGGATGACGCTCAAGATAATGTGCGACATAACTACAGACGGGCACAATCGTTAAACCCGCACGTTCAATTTCAGGCAACACACTTTCCATCATCACTTTGCCGTATCCCTTACCTTGCAGCTCATCCGGTACACGGGTTGAGGTAATATGCAGCACCGTTCCCTGCTGCTGATATTTCACTACGGCTTGATATTCCCCTTCCAAAGCCACGCGATAACAGTGGTTATTGGCATCATGTTGCACTGTATTTGCCATGCTTACTCCTTTTCTGATAGATAGATCAAATTAGTTGGTGACTCGCTGAATTGAATCTACACTTATCTCACCATAGAATTCAATGGACTCTACGACCCCATCGACGTCGTATCGCAACACGGAGAAGTTAAATGAATTCACGGCCCGCTGAAAAAATTGATAATAATGATGGCCAAACAGAGACTCCACGCAGTAAAACGGTGTCGACCATCAACAGCACGGATGCGCTGGCCATGGTTGAACACAGTAGTGAGCTGACTTTAAGCATTACGACCCCTGTCGGAACAAAATTCGTCTGCCGCACTCCGTTTATTGGTACTCATACGGATAAGTTTTTACTGGTGGAAATGCCCAAAATATCGGCTGATGATCTGCAATATTTCTTCCAAGAAGGGTTTTGGATGAATATTCGCGCGATTTCACCACGCGGTGAAGGAGCGCTGATCCATTTCCGCAGCCAACTGATGCACATCTTACAAGAGCCGGTTCCCATGGCTTTTCTCTCCATTCCCAATACCATGCAAGTCTCTCAATTACGTAAAGAGCCGAGATTTGAGCTAAATTTAGCCGGCAAAGTACTGTTTGATGAGCATCGTGGGGATTGTGAACTGCGCGATTTATCACGCAGTGGTTGCCGTTTCATCACGCCGCCTTTAGGCAAAACGTACCAAGTCGGGGATTTGGTCGCGTTAGAGATTTTTTCAGACTTGAGGGGCACAAAAACCTTCCCGCCTTTGACCGGAAAAATCTGTAACTTACAGCGCTCACTGCACCATGCTCGTTATGGTTTAGAGTTCAATGAAGAGGGGCGAAATAACGCCAAAAACTTGCTCGCACAGCTTAAGTTTAACGGCACCAAACTGACTCTTAATGCCGAGAAAAAGGCGTAACAAATTGGGATTAAAAACCCCGAGCCACGATCATCGCGGCTCGGGGTCTTGTGCGTGAAGTGGAGGGCTAGCTCGGTATTATCCCAAAAATGAAATGTACCCCTGCAAGATGATTAGGTTAACGATGTCGATAAAGAAAGCACCGACGATCGGCACCACCATAAACGCTTGTGGTGAAGGGCCAAAGCGTTTTACGACCGATCCCATATTCATCACCGCGGTAGGCGTTGCCCCCAAACCAAAACCACAATGCCCAGCCGAAATCACCGCTGCATCATAATTAGCCCCCATCACTTTGAAGGTGACGAAGTAGCAAAAGACGCCCAGCACGACCGATTGAATAGCGAGGATCACCAAAAACGGTAGTGCTAAATCGAAGATATTCCACAATTTCAGGCTCATCAGAGCCATAGCGAGAAACAGCGACAAAGAAACCGTGCCTAAAATATCCACCGTCTCCGCATCCACCTTACGCAGCTTAGTGACTTCGAGCAGATTGGTGATAAAGACACCAATAAACAGGGCGTAAACGAAATCGGGGATCATCAACCAACGAATTTCAAAGGTTTTAACCCAAGCTTCTAGGTATTTTGCTCCGGTAACGCATATGAGCAAGATAAACAAGATTTCAATCACCTTTTTGGCGGTGACTTTATCTTCTTCATATTCGTTATAAGTGACCAGTTCAGGAAAACGAGAGTGGGTTTGTGTGCCGCGCCCATACTCAGATTCAATACCATGTTTATCAACCAGTTTCTGCGCGACTGGACTACCGATAATCCCACCGATGATCAAACCAAAAGTGGCAGATGCCATCGCGATTTCTAACGTATTGGCAAGGCCATAATTTTCGGCAAACGTGTTTGCCCAAGCCGCTCCCGTGCCATGGCCTCCAGAGAGTGTGATGGAGCCTGCGATCAAGCCCAGTAAAGGATCTAAGCCTAAACCTGCTGCAAGCGAAACGCCCACACCGTTTTGAATAATGATGAACACCGAAGCCACGGCTAAAAACAGAAACACCTTCGCGCCACCCTTAATCAGTTGGGTGTAGTTGGCCGCAAGGCCCACCGTACTAAAGAACATCAACATGAAGACATTTTGCAGCGGCAGTGAAAATTCCATATCAATACCGTGAAAGTGCAACGCAGTAATCACACAGGCGACGATAAGCCCACCCACAATCGGCTCTGGAATGTTGAACTTGGTTAAAATGGGCAGTTTGGCATTAATAAAGTGACCTAAAAACAGGACACTGATAGCAATAAGAAAAGACTCTAATGCTCCAATTGAAATGATCTGATTCATAGTACCTCTTTATTATTCAGGCTCATCTCTCCTTGATAAGCGGGTGTCTTGACCCGTTAGGTGACACCAGAACACAACATCAGCGATAGTTATCCTCTAATAAACGGCCACAAGGCCACATAAAGCAATGATATTGCACGGACAAATTTCCATTTAATGCTAATTATCAACAAAAAAGCAGTGAAAATAGCGGGCGATCATACCCAAAAGACAAAAAAATAGCCAATCGCAAGAACCGCGATTGGCTTATATATGATGTGAACAATACTATTCACTAACAACGTCAGTTGGCTAGGTGACCCTCGGCTTAACAAGGGTCACCTAAACTAATGCACGAAGCGTGCCAACTAATTAACCCCTGATTTTTGTGATACTTTGTCAGAAAATTCTCACTCATCTCATCATTTGTTGCAATTTGCAACAAAACGCAATATGAATATGAACCTTATTGTTGAGCATGCGGGAGACACATCGCGTCTGGCTGCAAGTTAACAAAGAACAGGTATAATGACGGCCTTATTCAATTGGCAGGAAAAACAATGAACTACTTGAGCACCTATTTAAAAGGTCTGGCTATGGGCGCCGCTGATGTGGTACCGGGTGTATCGGGCGGCACCATCGCCTTTATTACTGGCATTTACGATACTCTGCTTGAAAGCATTCGCCGCATCAATCCTAGCTTACTCAAGGTATGGAAAGCGCAAGGCTTGGCAGGAGTATTTCGTCACATCAACGGCCTTTTTTTGATCACGCTATTCGGTGGCATTTTTACCAGCATCGCAACCTTAGCCAAACTTATCTCTTGGCTATTAGTCACGCATCCTATTCCTATTTGGTCATTCTTCTTCGGCCTGATTTTGGTGTCGGTATGGCATATGCTGCGCCAAATCGAACAAAAAAAGCTTTCTCGTCTCCTGTGGCTGATTGCCGGAGCCATTTTCGCCTACGGCATTACCGTGCTTAAACCACTACACCTTGAGCCCACTTACATCAATGTGCTGATTTCTGGTGCGATTGCGATTTGTGCCATGATCCTGCCTGGCATTTCCGGCAGCTTCATCTTACTGCTGATCGGTATGTATGCGCCTGTTTTGGGCGCAGTGAAAACCTTCCAACTGGACATTCTGCTGATTTTCTTAACCGGATGTGTGATTGGATTGCTCAGTTTTTCGCATATTCTGTCATGGCTTTTACGCCGTTACCGCGATGTGACTCTGACCTTCCTAACCGGATTGATGCTCGGCACTCTGCCTAAAATTTGGCCATGGAAAGAAACGCTCTCTTGGCGGGTCAATTCCAGCGGAGAGCAAGTACCACTGCTGCAACGCAACCTATCACCGTTTGAATTTGAAACGCTTACGTCACAGCCATCTCAGTGGTTGTTAGCGCTGGTGCTCATGCTAGCCGCGGTCGCTTTAGTTCTCGGTTTAGAAAAATACGCCGAAAAGTAGCCAACCGCTTTGATACTGGCTCACCACCGCACAATGCGGTGGTGAAGTTTCCTCACGAGTACTGCGGTTTCTGCAAGTAGAAAGACAATATCGCCTTGATTTTTCTAAGAGCCACGGCACATTTCCTCAGTATTCAATCTCGAAACGGATAGAGAGCATGCTAACATCTTCCCCACTCACGCAACTTCGGAATACGATGTGATGAACGCACTGAAAGGGATTGCGATCCTGCTGGCTCTTGGGGCTGGCTTTTTTGCCAGCGACCTTGTTGCTTGGTTCCAGTCGCCTCAACCTGATCTTAACGATTACTGTCAACTATCACAGCAAAGCTGTGAGCAAGCGGGTGTCACCATGACCCTAGCTCAAGATAAAGCCCACCCATTAGTTGCCAATCGGCTCACCGTACACTGGCCCAATACGGATGCACAAAATTTGATCCTCACTTTAGAGGGGCTTGAGATGAATATGGGCAGTGCCAAGTTTTCTTTATCCTCCAACGGTGATGGCCTATACAGTGCCGACATTATTCTGCCCGTTTGTACTTCGGATGCGATGACTTGGATTGGTGAGCTTAGCGATGGCAAACAGACGGTTTACCCAGCAATTAGGATGGAACGATGAGTAAGAATTGGTCATTGATATTAGTGGTGGCGTTTACCCTAGGATTTAGTATCAAAGCCTATTTGGATAGCCAACAGAAATTAGCCGCACAGGTGACTACCCCACTGACCTTATCGGGAGACAATCAGCAAGCTGTCGCCATTTTCGATCAAGCCGACCCACGAATTCGAATTGTCTATTTTGGCTTTACACGTTGTCCAGATGTCTGCCCAACCTCTTTAGCTATGCTCTCCGCAGCCTTAAACCAAGTCGATGATAAAACGAAAGCGCAGTTACGCCCTATGTTTATCTCCCTTGATCCGGAGCGAGATGATGCCAAACTCGCCGCACAATACGCCCACTACTTTCATCCAATGATCGAAGGTTTGTCTGGCTCCGTTGCAACCACCAACCAGATTGCGCAAAAGTACGGTGTGATTTTTCGTAAAACCGAATTACCCAATTCGGAGCTGAAATACACCTTAGATCACAGCTCTTATTTCTATTTCTTGCAGCCGGATGGCACCTTGATCAATAAAGTGCCGCATACCCAAGACCCCACACCCATCGTGGATGCCATAAAGAAAGTCATTCAATAAAAAGGATAATTTAATGAAACTGAATACCTTGCTTCTTTCTAGCCTACTGCTTAGCACATCAGCTTTAGCTCAATCAGACATCATGGTTCACCAAGCTTATGCGCGCGCGACTCCTCCTGCCGCAGTCAATAGCGCCTTTTTTGGTGAAGTCATGAACCACAGTGATGTGGAGCGCTACATTGTTTCCGCCAGCAGCGAAGTGGCTGCCAAAGTGGAGCTGCATGACGTCATTAAAGAAGGCGATGTGATGAAAATGCGCCAAGTTCCTGAGTTTGTGATCCCCGCTCAAGGGACTTTAGTGCTCAAACCGGGCAGTTTTCACATCATGTTGCTTGAATTGAAAAAGCCACTGCAAGAGGGTGAGAACATCGAAGTAGAAATCACGTTTAAAAACGGTGAGAAGCAAATGATTACGGCACCGGTGAAAAAAGTGATGTCCGGTATGGCTGAACACAGCTCACACTAAGCCTCTTGGACGCCTATCTCGCTCAACAACAAACCTTAGACCTGATTGCAGTCCAAAGTTTTGTCGCTTCAAGTAGGAAGTGAATATCTCAAAAATTAAGGGTGATGGATTCACCCTTTTTGTTGCCCTTGTTATACCCAGACGACAAAAACGATAAGGAATCTCTGCATTATCAACGTTAAGCAACAAATTACTTACTTCCTCTCAAAATACACAACTTATCACGGCAAATATCAATTATCGGTAGACACATTATCTTGTGCGGTTAATATTGGAGCCCTTCAGGATTAATGACTGAAGCTACAATAATTCAAATTTTTTATGATTCGCAGGGATAACTATGCAGAACAACTCGTTTCTAGCCCGTTTGGTGCGTGGAAATCTGGTCTTACAAATTTTAGCCGGCATCCTATTAGGTGCAGCGATGGCTACTTTTTCACCAGAATACGCTCAAAAAGTGGGATTAATTGGTAATTTATTCGTAGGCGCACTGAAAGCCGTTGCTCCAGTGCTGGTGTTTATTTTGGTGGCATCTTCAATCGCCAACCAGAAGAAAAACCAACACACCTACATGCGTCCAATCGTTGTGTTGTACCTATTTGGCACCTTTTCAGCAGCACTGACCGCAGTTATTTTAAGTTTCCTATTTCCGACCACGCTCGTACTTGCAACCGGCGCTGAAGGCGCAACACCGCCACAAGGCATTGCCGAAGTACTCAACACCTTGTTGTTCAAGCTGGTCGATAACCCAGTCAGCGCTTTGATGAATGCGAACTACATCGGCATTTTAGCTTGGGGCGTGGGTTTAGGTTTGGCACTGCACCATTCTTCATCGACCACCAAAGCGGTATTTGAAGACCTTAGCCACGGCATCTCCCAAATCGTGCGTTTTATCATTCGTCTCGCACCCTTCGGTATTTTTGGCTTAGTGGCTTCAACGTTTGCCACCACAGGCTTTGATGCACTTGCTGGTTATGCGCAGTTGCTGGCGGTTCTACTTGGCGCAATGGCCTTTATCGCTCTGGTCGTCAACCCAATGATTGTCTACTACAAAATTCGCCGTAACCCTTTCCCTCTGGTTTTACAATGCCTACGTGAAAGTGGGGTTACTGCATTTTTCACGCGTTCAAGTGCTGCCAATATTCCGGTCAACATGGCACTGTGTGAAAAACTCAAACTCGATGAAGATACTTACTCAGTCTCTATCCCACTGGGAGCGACTATCAACATGGCAGGCGCAGCAATTACTATCACAGTACTGACTCTTGCTGCGGTACACACCATGGGTATTGAAGTGGATCTGATGACAGCACTACTTCTCAGTGTGGTTGCAGCGGTCTCGGCTTGTGGTGCTTCTGGAGTAGCGGGCGGTTCATTGCTCCTTATTCCACTCGCGTGTGGTTTGTTTGGGATTTCCAATGACATCGCGATGCAGGTTGTTGCGGTAGGTTTCATTATCGGCGTGATTCAAGACTCAGCCGAAACAGCCCTGAACAGCTCGACCGACGTACTCTTCACGGCAGCCGTATGCCAAGCAGAGCATGAAAAGCGCGCTTAAACTTTCCGCTTAATGATTGTGAAAACCAAAAATGGGCATCAAATGCCCATTTTTTATACCAGATGCCAACGTCGTAACCACGGCTTAAAACGTGGGTGTTGCAATGGATATTGCTGCGGAACCAATAAGTACAATACGCCGACCAGCAAAGCCGCACCAAGCAGATCCACCGGATGGTGCATACCAAGCCACAATCGACTATACGCCACTCCGCTCACCCAAATCAGCAGCGCACCGAGACTGAGATAGTGCTTTTTTTCCGCTAATAAGCTACCAAAATAGAGCAAACAGACCATGGCAAACACCGTGTGCCCAGATGGGAAAGAAAAATCCGTTTCCCCTTGCCAGTGCATCACCCGCCAAGGGCTCACTTTCTCTTCCATCGCCAACATTAAGGCTTCTTGCTTGGGTTGCGCTAACTTATAGAAATGGCCAGCATTAGGCAGCAGTAAGGATTGGGTCATCAGTTCAGTGTATGGCCTCGGCTCTTGAGTAACCGCTTTCATCCCCATTTTTAGCACCATGGCCAAGCCAAGTAACAGCATTAATTGAATGGATTTATTCAGCCATTGATGACGAGGAATGTGGCAACGCCACCCAACCCAGCACACCAAAAAAAACAATGTGAATAGAAAGCCCTCTTTGCCTGCAGAATGCGTTAAGTACGTCATGACACGGCCAACTGAATCACTTACAGGTTGCGTAAAATCCAGCTGCAGCGACAACAGGGTTAAAGGAATTAATAGAAGGACAAACGTCAGCAGTAAAATCAAGGCACGTTTGCAGCTCATGATGCGTGCTTTCATAACCATACTCCACCCGAACACAGTATGCGCATTGTAGAAAACCTCTGTCCGGTAATGCCAATATCGTGTCAATTTGCTGGAAAAAAACGTTCATTTTCCCCTTCGGTTTGCCACTAAATTTATTAACCCCTATATAACAATAATGTAACTAAATTTTTCATGCCTAGGTTGGATAGTAGAAAAAGCTTTGCCTATAGTTTGGATTAGTCACCAGATAAGGAGAATGAACATGGTGAAAAACACAATGCTCAACCGTTTAAATGAGCTACCAAGACTGTCTAAAGTTCTGCAAGAATTGCTGGATATGGCCAATCAGCCTGATGTGGATTTTCATCAGCTCAGCAAAAAAATCACGCTGGATCAAATCCTGACGGCGCGTTTGCTCCGCATGGCTAATTCTGCTTATTTTGGTGGTAACGGACATATCGCTACCGTAAACGATGCCATCATCCGAGTCGGCATTGAGTCGGTTCGTACTCTTGTTGTTGCTTCCGTCCTCTCCAGTACTTTTCCAAAAATTGAGACTCTCGATCTGAATGATTACTGGACCAATACCTTTGAAACAGCGTTAATTGCCAGCAAGATTGCCGAACAAGTCGGTTTGGATAAGTCAGAAACGTTTACCACAGGCGTGCTGCATAACATTGGCGAACTCATGATTCATACTTTGATGCCCACCGAGGCCTCACTGATCCAACAGAAAATCGCCCAAGGCATGGATCCGCTCAGCGCTCAAGAAGAGGTCTTAGGTATTTCAGCGCCTCGCATTGGTGCGATGTTGGCAAAAGAGTGGAAATTCCCTTCGGAAATGGTTGATGCCATTAAACATTTTGATGAACCCCGTGAAGCCGAAATCTCCCCCAAACTGGCGGTGGCGATTCACTTTGCCCGCGATATTAACTTCAGTTGGGACAAGCTCACGGAAAGCAAAGAGAAATCGATCTACCTTGCTGACCATCCTGACTCGCGTTTACTCAGCATTTCTGCTGCCTTCCAATCCACCATTGATCGGGTACGCGGCAATGGAAAGGAGTTAGCCACACAGATGATGGCGGCCTAAAAAAACATCCCAAGAAGAGGCTGGTTCTTCTTGGGATGAAAAGGGCAATTGATAACGCTTTATGCGCCGATGACACCGCCGTCTTCACGGGTGATCATCATGATGGTTGAACGAGGTTTGCTTGTACCACCGTAAGGGAAATGCGATGGAGCAGCCTCTTCACCCGGATGCTGAACACCAACAAACATGGTTTTGTGATCAGGGCTGAAGGTTAATCCCGTGATCTCACACGCAATAGGACCTGTTAAGAAGCGTTTCACTTCACCTGTGATTGGGTCACCACACAGCATTTGGTTATTCCCCTGCCCAGCAAAATCACCTTGGTTAGAGTAGTTACCATCGGTTTGGATCCACAAGCGACCTGCAGTGTCAAAACCAATCCCATCAGGGCTGTTAAACATATTGTCAGCCGAAATGTTTTCGCTACCTGCGTACAGGGTGCCTTTGTGAACGGTTGGATTACCTGCAATTAAGTAGAGGTCCCAAGCGAACACATCACTGGTGTGATCACCCTGTGCTGGCATCCAACGAACGATCTGCCCGTAGTTATTCTTCTCGCGTGGATTCGGGCCACCAACAGGTTGACCTTCTTTGCCACGGTTTTTGTTGTTGGTGAGCGTACAGAACACATGCTTTTTATCAGGATGCACGGCCACCCATTCTGGTCGATCCATGGTCGTTGCGCCCACTTGGGTCGCCGCACGACGAGCAAAAATCAGCACTTCGGCTTGATCTTTAAATCCGTTTTCAGGAGTGAGGCCATTCTTGCCAAAGCTCAGCTCCATCCAGCGTCCGCTGCCTTTCAGTTCGTTTTCATTGATATCGAACTTAGCGACATACAAGGTGCCCTCTTCCAGCAGATTACGGTTTTGCTGATCATTACCGGCTTGATAGCGATGCTTGGAAACGAATTTATACAGATGTTCGCCGCGTTCATCATCACCAAGATAAACCACCACATGGCCATCATTATTAATCACCAGTGCCGCATTTTCATGTTTAAAACGACCAAGAGCGGTACGTTTCAGTGGTGTAGAGTTCGGATTATGTGGATCAATTTCCACAACCCAACCAAAGCGGTTTGGCTCTTTAGGGTTCTTGGTTATGTCGAAACGCGCATCGTGCTTATGCCATTGGTAATCACTAGGTTCAGCAGCAATTCCGTAACGCTTCTGATCAGCATCGACACTGCCTTCTTGGTCCGCACCAAAGAAATCATCGAAGTTTTCTTCACAAGTGAGGTAAGTGCCCCAAGGAGTTTCACCATTCGCACAGTTATTGAAAGTACCCAGCACTTTTAATCCGCTAGGATCTTCAGCCGTTTTCAGCAGATCATGGCCTGCAGCAGGACCGGTCATCATCATTGGTGTATAAGCGGTGATCCGACGATTACGTTCACCTTGACGGTCTACCATCCACTGACCATTTTTACGTACCACTTCAACAATGGTGACACCGACTGCCGCTTGCGCTTTACGTACGTCATCCGCCGTCATCGCTTTACCTTGATGATCAAACAGATACTCGTAATTGGTGTATTCATTGTTGATCGCGAGCACACCGCGATCTTCGCTGATCGGGAAAAAGCTCATGCCATCCGTATTATCGCCAAACTGCTTCTCTTGTGCTTTTGAGTCTTGCTTGCCGCTTTGGTCAAATTCTGGCGCATTCGCAAAAATAGGATCGCCCCAAGACATGAGTGGAGTGGCTTTATAGCCTTTAGGCACAATCACTTTATCTTCTGTTGACACAGGGATTGCTGAGAAATTCAGTAGGTTTGATGTGGCAGGCGCAGCCACCGCACTCGCAACCGGATTTAAGGCTAAAAACGCGCCGGCACTCACTGCCGCACTGCCCGCCAAAAAATGGCGTCTAGACAGTTGCGCTTCAATCATTTCACTAAACTGGGATTCTTGCTCATCACGCTTCCACATTGGGGGCTCCTTGACTTTATGTTTATATCCTGAGCATTCAGGTTAATTAGATGTTGCGCAAGAGTAGCTGCCCAAGATGACTGCTCGGTGAAATTTCTGTTGCTAAAACATGACAATACAAAGAACGAGACTAAAGAGTTATGCAACTTTTTAACTATCTCACTAGGCACACTCTAATAACTTGTACTACTTTTTCTCTAGCTGTCGCTCTTTAATCAACTGGTTGGATACCGAAACGACTTGAGTTTACTGGCCGGTGGCAAGTGAGAGCAGTGCTCTGCACGGGATCACTTTAATACGACGAGAAACGTGTATTCCACGGCCGATTCATGTCATGTAGAGGTAGAGAACCTTTTTTAATACCACCACCCTACTTGGCACTATGCATCAAGTAGATAAGGAGTTTTTATGCACAAATCTCTGGCACTCTTCATTCTTGCTAGCCTTCCGGTTATGGCCAACGACTACCAAGCCGAGCTCACTCAATACGTTCAAACTGAATTAAAGCAAATCTCTGCCGATCCGCTGATTATCGAAGCAATAAAACTACAAAATGCGAAAAATGCTAACCTCACACAAAGTGAAATTGACCAATTGGATAAACAGTGGCGTGCTGAGGTGGGTCAAAGTGACACCCCAATGATCCAGTCCGTATTGAATACGCCAGCCTCACAAAAGCTGATGGAGATTCAAAACGCCAGTAACGGCAAGATTACCGAAGTATTTGTAATGGATAATAAAGGCCTGAATGTTGCGCAGAGCGAAGTCACCTCTGACTATTGGCAGGGTGATGAAGCCAAATGGCAAAACACCTACTCAAAAGGCGTTGGAGCATTTGATATCAGTGACATTGAAGAGGATGAATCCACACAGGTATTTCAAGCTCAAGTGAGTTATACCGTGGTAGATCCCAGTTCAGGCGAAGCTATTGGTGCTATCACAGTCGGCATTAATGTTGACGCATTGTAATACTCCACCGAAATCCCAAGCTTGAAGTAGCAGACAATCTCACTGCGACTTCAACTCGATAAGGGATAAGACTCATACACATTGGTTAGGTGAGCTTATGAAGTTAAGCATTAGTCGTATTCTTTTGCTGAGTGTTTCTATTCTTTGCACCCTTGCGCTGTTGTCCCTGACTTATTTGACTTGGACGAAAAGCGTAAAAGAGATGAACACCATCAGTGCTGAAACTTTCGAGAAAACGTCACTTTCTCTGGCTGATAATATTGCGACTGCCGTTCGTTTTAATAAAACCAGCGCAATTTCGGAGCGGGTGGCCATTGAACTCAACGCAAATCCAGTTCAACTCAAAAATGTGTATACCTTCAACGCCAAGGGGCAAGTGCTGTATAACGCCAAAAATACTAGCGATACGGCCACCAGCCTGAATCAATGGGTAACTCAACCACCGTCCGATCAAGCTGTTCGCAAAAATACCGATGGCCATGAAGGGCTCCTAATTATCGTGCCGCTCAAAGCTGGGAAAAATGCAGATTTAGTCGGCTATCTCGTTACAGAATGGGGGTTCGATCAAGTTCAACAAGTCGCATCACAATTACGCAATCAAGCGTTTATGCTCAGTATTGGCTTTCTCTTAGTGACCTTAATAGCCATTTACTGGCTATTACAACGTACATTGATCGCACCTTTAAATGATTTAAAGGTGCTTTGTCATGCTCTGGCAAGCGGTAGTTGTGACCTAAGCTCACGAATCAACTTTCGTAAGGACAATGAGCTCGGTCAACTGGCTAATGCCATTGATGATTTTATCGCAAAAGTGGAAAGCACCTTTGCACCTATCAAAGACCGAATCGTGGAAGTCACGGATGTCAGCCACAAAGTTGAGCAACAAATTGGTCGTTTAGAGCACAACATACATAATCAACAGAGTGAAATTTCCAATTCAGTCGCTATCGGTCATCAAAGCCAAGACAGCATCAAAGCGGTGACAGAGAGTATTTATGCCGCCTCCGAGTCTTTAAAACAGGCTGTCACCAGCAGTGAAGACAGCAAAGCTCAGCTCCGCGAGGCGCAAACCCAAAATCAACAACTGGTCGAAAAAGCAGAAATCACCACAAAAACCGCGACAGAATTGAATACACAAGTCGAAAAAGTGACCGATATCTTACAAATGATCCGCAGTATCGCCGAGCAAACCAACCTTTTGGCACTGAATGCCGCCATTGAGGCAGCCAGAGCAGGAGAAAATGGCCGCGGTTTTGCCGTCGTAGCCGATGAGGTGCGCCACTTGGCTGAAAAAACGTCCGCTTCAACCAATCAAGTTGAAACGCTATTAACTCAGCTCTCGGGTTACTCAAGAAACCTGATTGGCTACATGGAAGAGAGCTTGGTAGCGGCGAGAAATTGCGTAGCGGCGATTGAAAGCGGTTCAAATTTGGTCGATAAAGCGATTATCGATGTTAATCAAGCCAATAGCACCAACCAAAATGCAGTGCATGATAGCGAGCAGCAGAATCGTTTAGTTGAACAACTGCTCGAGCAACTGCGTTTGTTGGACAACCATGCCCGTGAACTATTAACGGATAGCGCAACGATAAGTGAGCACAGTAAAGAGCTACTCCGCTCCGCAAGCCAGACCCGCAGTAACCTCAAGCAACTTTCACATTAAGATGAGTGTTATAAACCAACGACTTGGGGTTACTGGTAGGCGGGAAGTGAGTTCATCCCTACGAACTTAGATACACTCTATGATTCGGTTGAACGCATCAATCACGCCAAGAAGAAAGCGCTATGCTGCATGCACCAAGTGTGGAGCCAAATTTATCAATTCATCGACAATTTCTTTGGCCTGCTTTGAGTAAATTAGCTTATCTTTTGCGCCAACCAACTGGATGTAACGAACTTTGCCAGACAGTATCATTTGTCGCAGGACACGTAATACCACTTGATTGTCCAGAACCTTATGGGTTTCCAAACCGTTCCCAGGGACTAAAGAAGCAAGGTCAATATTGATCACCAACTGCTCACAGTGTTCGATATAAACACTCAGTTGGGCTTTGAGTTGAGTGCGATTTAAAAAACCGCACTCTTCATGACTGACCCAATCGCACCCCAGATCCTCGGCATACTCTAAGGTCTGGGCGTGGGTGTGCTCTGTATCAATCCCAATACAAAACAGCTTAGCTTGTGCAAAGCGCGATAAAGCAAAGTGAAAAGCGCTGCCCACTTGCAAATCCAGTGTTTGCTTAAGTTCAAAGCCATGTCCGATATGCACCATTCCTACACTGGCACCGTCTTGCGTTAACGCAGGCAAACTGTGCAAGAGAATTTCATGGCAGTTAGCAAAAGCAACAGGAATAACTCCCAACGCCACGGATTGATTCAAGGCTTGTTGGTATTTAGCCTGAGTTTGGCCATCCAACACATAATGACTGGCATCGGCGTATTTCGGCGTAGATTGCTGCTGATACAACCAATCTGAAGCGACATCCAAGCTTTGCTGCGCAAACTCAAACTCTACCAGCGACATCGGCTTTACGCGCTGACACACGGTCATAAAGCCAAACGTAGACGTTGGATGACTGGATGTACGATGTAAACGGTAGCGTTTGAATAAGCTAAGCATGATCAATTACCTTTCTGGTGGCAACGCCCGTGCGGCTTGCAATACATGTAAAATTATCCGTTGCTTGTTGCTTTCGACTCGGTGGGCTGGAGCCATCACCGAAATTGCACCAATCAACTTACTCCCTTTCATCACCGGAGCACTGATCCCCGAAACACCGGGATCAATTTCAGAGGTACTCACGGCATATCCATGACGACGTATTTTTTCAAACTCGCTCTGCCACTTGTCTAACGTCGGATCTTCGCCAAAATAACGCAGGATCTTTTCACAACGAGCTGCAGGCATGTACGCCAACATTACTTTAGATGAGGCACCTCGAAGCAGTGGTTGACTTTGACCCTGGACGAAGCTGCATCGAAGCGCCTGCATACTTTCTCTTTGGCTAACGCATAGGGCTCGATAACCGACAGGCACCATATACGCGGCCATTTCCCCAGTCTGTTTTTGTAGACGACTTAACACAGCTTCAACCGCATCGAGGTTATGTTGGCTGGTTTCGTAACTTCTCATCAGCAGCAATGCCGCTGGACCGATGATCAAGGTTTTGTCGTGCGGGCTCTCTTCAATCAAGTTCCACTCTTTCAGCAGCTTCAAATGTCGATACAGGCTACTGAGCGGTACTTGCAGTTGTTCACTGAGTCCTTTTGCAGAGACTGGTTCTGGGTTTACTGCGACTTGCATCAGCAATTGCAGTGATTTTTCATTAACTTGGTTTGCTGAAATCTTTGTTTCGTTCATGTGTGCTTTTTAGCCTTTAATGGTGGGCACCTCAAATCTTGATTCTTGTATATCGAGAAATAGAGAAGAATTAAAGGATTGCATTCCCAATCAGTGAGAATGAGAGAGAAATTGAGCAAATTAACCAGAAAAATAAGGCTGACTCAGTCCAAAAACAAAGCCTGTTCAACGCAGCGACGCCTCTTTTGCTTTGCCGCTGTTTGTATTTTGGGGAAAGGGTCGCATCACGCTATTCCCTTATCCACCAAGAGAATGGCAATTCCCTTTACGACGAATGTATGGCGAGAATATACCAATAGAAAGAGGCTCTACCTATGCAGAGCCTCTCTTATCTGTTGAGAATCGTTACGTCTGAGGTCAGCTCAGATGCAGCCGATTAATGAGTAGAACAACTCGCGGCACCGAGGTCTTTCCATACACCCCACTGTCCTGACTTACTTGGATCTTCTCCGCGGGTCCACCATTTGGCTTCCCACGTCTTGCCTGCCCAAGTCACTTGCTGACCACCAGTATAAATGGCATCGGCATTCCACAAGTTAGTACACGCATCACCACCGCCAACTTTTTTCTCAACCAATACTGAAGCAGAGGCTGTGCTGGTCGCTTTACCATCACTGACTGTCACAGTGAAGCTTAAGCTGGTGTCTTGGCTATACTCACCGGCGACAAACGTCACTTTGGCTCCTTGCACGGTGGCGTTAATGCCGACAGGCAGATCCCAAGTAAAACTCAGCGGATCTTGGTCAGCATCACTCGACGCGGAAGCATCGACCACCACTGTTGCTCCGGCTTTGACTGATGCAGGAGCAGAAACTGCCGCAACAGGTGCCGTGTTCACAGGTGTGGTGGACTTCGGATTGACGGTGACCACCACAGTATCGATTGCCGTAGCGCCTTTGTTATCTTTCACGGTCAGTTTGAAAGTAAGCGTCTGCTTCTCAGTCACTTCTGCAGCGTTAAAACTCGCTTTAGCACTGTTTGCCCCTGTCAAGGTCACAGCAGGACCTGCGGTTTGCTCCCACAAGTAACTTGCAATACTTCCATCACTGTCTTTTGAAGCGCTGCCATCCAAAGATACGGCGGCTGGCCCCGTAACCGTGATGTCCGCTCCAGCATTCGCAACCGGTGCTTTGTTTACTGGCGGTGTCGTTGTGCCACCCGCTAAACCTTCATGCATTGCATTCAGGATGTCACCATTGTCTGCATCGATTTCCCATGAGAACAGACCCGCTAAGCCAAGGTTACGTACGTAAGCCCCTTTTGCTTTCACAGAGCGATCATCATCAAAAGTGACGAGCTGACCTGTAGTACGGTTCCAAACCCAAGGTGCTTCCGCTTGCTCATCGTAGCCATATTCAAAACCATTCACGCCAGTTTTATTGGCACCCAGCATGAAGTTTTTAACGCCTTTATAGTCAATGACACCCGCTTCCCAAACACCTTGTGCTGTCGTGCCTTTCAACTTGCCATTACCAACGCCGGTCATTGGGTCGTTAGGATCTTTCAGTGAAGCCGGAGTCACACCTTCCCAACCACGGCCATACATAGCCGCACCCACTACCAGCTTGCTCGGTGGAACACCTTGGGCGAGCAGCAGTTGAATACCGTTATCGGTCGTGTAAGCTGGGCCTTTGTACGGCTCGCCATTTTCATCCACGCCTTTACCGTCACATTGGCCAGGGCGCATAAATGAACCACAGTACAGCGCCGTTTGGTGGCCCAGTACGTTATTCCAGCCGCCGTAGAAGTCATAAGTCATTGCGAAGATATAATCCATGTACTGAACGGCTTGGCCATAGTTCACATCTTCAATCTTGTCATGACCAACACCGATAGCCGACGTCAGTTCATACTTACGACCCGTTTCCGCTTCAAGCTCATCAAGCATAGCGCGCAGCTCTGCCATCAAGGCTACGTAAGCTGGGCCATCTTTTACCGGATCGCCAAGATCAGCCGCTTGACCGCCGCCGCCCGGGTATTCCCAGTCAATATCCACGCCATCGTAGAATTTCCATGTTTTCAGGAAACGTTTCACAGAAGCGACAAACACATCGCGCTTCGCTTTATCGGTAAAGCTGAAGAAGGGATCAGAGAGTGTCCAGCCACCGATCGATGGGATGATTTTCAGATCAGGATACGTTTTTTTCAGCGCCATCAACATGGCGTAGTTACCTTTGATCGGTGAACTGTACTGATGACCCGCTTGAGGGAAACTCTTTTGATAAGCAGCCCATGGATCGTGAATGACCACTTCAAAATCTGGCACACCTTTACACGCAGTTTGCAGAGCGTTAAAACTGTTACCGCCAACCGATTTCAGAGATTCATTTGGACCACAGATCGGAATAAAACCATACAAAATATGCGTTAGGTTCTGCCCTGGGATGTTATCCACCGTAAACTTACGATCATAAATACTCCACTCAACAAAATAAGTCCCAACCACCGTATTTTGTGGGATGGTGTAAGACTTATTGTTAGGGTCAACGTTCATTTTCAATGGCTTGAGGTGTGAACCATCAGTATCCGCAATAGTGATTTCGCTTGGTGCACTCTTAGTACAACCAGTGGCATCACACGCTTCAATCACCAATTGATAAACGCCACCCTTAGGATAAGTAAACTGGGCGGTAGTTTGGCTACCACTGATTGGACCGGTGGCAACTTCAACCCCATCAAAATAGATCTTGTAGGTATTTCCTGTCACACCACTCCATTGATTAAACTTGAGCGTGATCGGTGCTTCCTCATGGTATTTGACCATTTGGTTGTAACCTGCGGTGGTTTCCATCGCGAGTTCAATTTTCGAAAATTGCAGATTGTTCGACCCATACACGTCAACACTAGGAGCCGAGGGTGCTGCCATCGCCGTACTCGCTAAAGCACAAGCGATACTTGCGGCGCACAAAGTCATTCGATTCATAAGTTTTATCTCTCTTCCTTAGATGTTTCACTTTTTACACAAGCTGCCAATCTACGCATGAAATCCATGACAGCCTCGAACGTCAGTATCAGAGAGACTTTTTTATTTGCGAAAAAAAATTAATCACTTTTCGAGTCACAAGTCGCTAATTTTCCGAAACCCGCGAGGAGTTGCAGAAATTAAGCAATCTTGAGTCAAGAATTCAGAATTTTGACAAAACAAATTGGCGTTATGGATTGATTTACGCTATCGGCCTGCTAATTAGCAGCACATTTACCTTATATTGTACGAAATGCATCCAACTCCATTTTTCTGTTAAGTTTCAGTGAATTTGCTTCACTTTGTGAGAGTCAAACCTTGCCTTTTCGCTATCAAAAGCGCACCCTTTGCAGCGCTCGTCACAGAACGAAATACACAAAAAGGATTGAAAAATGAAACCTATGCAGCGTCTTACTTGTTTGCTTGCCCTCTGTTTTGCTGCTTCAGCAAGTGCCAAAGTCACTATGGAGATCCCAGATACGATTGATCTATTGGTCGTAAATGGCAGTAGCCCTAAACTCTCAGGCGGCTTTTTTGACGCCACGAAAAAGCTAGAATTAGAGGATGGTGAACAGCAAATTGTCTTTCGTTACTCGCCTTATTTCAGTCAAGGCAATGATCGCATCATCATCGATAGCGAAGTGGTGATTGCGACTTTTGACGCTGCCAACCAAGAACTCCGTTTTGATATGCCTAAGTATCGAGATGCTCCTCAGGCGACCAAAGCCATCAAAACCATGCAGTGGCAACTACTTGATCAACAAGGTAAAGCTGTGGAATTACGCCAAGATCGCCTTATCAAAGAAGGCATGCAGATTGGGCGTAACTTTGAGTTTGAAACCGCTGAATATAATAAGAAAGGGGGTGTGGCGGCCTTAACCAGTTCAATGGCGGTTCAGCCTATCGCCCAGCAAGAGATTTCCAATGCGACGGCCATGGCTGCAGCCGAAGAAATGCTGCACTTTTGGTATAACAAAGCGGATGCTGAGACCAAAGCTCGCTTTAAAGCCTTTGTTAATCAACAATAAATACTCTTTTTCTGCTGATTGCTCTACGCAAAGCGGAATACAAAACTAAACGAGGCCTCAAAGGCCTCGTTTTTTATCGCTCTATAAACAATGACTTACTGCCAAAACAGCATCGCAATCGCGGTGAGCAGTCCAATACACGCAATATTGAGATAAAGCCCAACGCGCATCATCTCGCTCTGCTTGATATGACCGGAGGCAAACACAATAGCATTCGGCGGGGTTGCCACTGGCAGCATAAAGGCGCAGGAGGCCGCAACCGCAATCAATACCGATAAGAGCACAGGTGACATGCCAAACGCTTCTGCTACGGTGGCAAAAACAGGGATCAGCAGAGCCGCACTAGCGGTGTTACTCGCAAACTCAGTTAAAAACACCACAAAGGTTGCCACCACTAGAATCACCACGAAGATCCCCATATGGGAAACCATATCGCTCAGAGCGTTGGCTAAAAATACACTGGTTCCGGTCTGTTTCAGCACGTTACTCAGACAAAGGCCACCACCAAACAGCAGCAATACACCCCAATCAGCGGTTTTCTGGATCTCTTTCCAATGCACAACACGTGCAAAACTGAGCATTAAAATCGCCCCTAGCGCCACCAGCGTATCAAAGCTTTTGAAACCACCCAGTGCAGCGTTAATTGGGCTACTGAAAATCCATAAAAATACGGTTAAACCAAAGATGCCAAGGGTAACGACTTTACCTTTGTCCCAATTGACCGGGGCACGGTCCAATTCAAACATGCCATTGAGAGTCGGCTTTAACAGGAAATAAAGGATTGCAATCGCCATTGGCAACATCATCATCGCCGTCGGTAAACCAAACTTCATCCAGTCAGTAAACGAGAGGCCGACCTCAGCCGCCGCAATCGCATTCGGAGGACTACCAACCAAAGTCGCGATACCGCCAATACTTGCGCTGTAAGCGACGCCCAACAGAACAAACACGTAAGTGCTGCGTTGTTTATCTGCATCGACTTTACTTAATACCCCCAACACGAGAGGCAACATCATGGCGGCTGTGGCGGTATTACTGATCCACATCGAGAGCAGCGCGGTCACACCAAACAGCATAAACACCGCCACACTCATTTTGCCTTGCGCCATTGCGAGGACTTTATCGGCAATCACTTTATCCAGTCCTTGATGGTGCATGGCTGCTGCCAGTGCAAAACCACCTAAAAATAGGAAAATGATCGAGTTGGCAAAGTTATTCAGCGCCGCTTGGGTTTCGAAAATACCGAAAAAAACTGCCATCACGGGGACAAGAATCGCGGTGACCGTCACGTGCAGCGCTTCGGTTAACCAAAGCACCGCAATGAAGGCGAGCATACTGATCCCCAACACCACATTGTGTTCAAAGGGGAGAAAATGGTAGAGCGCGAGAAAGAGTGCAACATCCGCCAAAACAATCAGGCTGTTACGATGAAGGAACCATTCTCGGGTATTGGTGGGCAAAGGGACACTATCGTTTCTGTTCATTATTATTTTCCTTATGAGGGCCTTTAGGCGACGCCGTGATCCCACAGATTTAAACAGAAAAGATAATTATCATTGCAAAATTGTTAAGCTTATCAAAAGCGAGATTACAAATTTAACATATTGAAATGATTTGAAATTCATTGTTGGAACACTTTGCAATCAGGAAAGTTATACAAGCGTTTAAAACTTATTCACCACTTGGATACTAGATGCGCAAAAATCGCTCACAGAGAATTGCCACAAATTCCAATTTGTCTTCACCGCGATCTGTGGAAGAATGCAAAGCTTGCGAGCGTATATCCAAGGGATTGATATGACAGACATCATTGCTCAACTACAGTTTTCCGCCACCATCACAGGCCCCATCTGCCTTATGCTCGGTTTGGGGGTGCTTTTTAAACGGATTAACCTGATCAATGAGAATTTTATTGAAGTCGCGTCGCGGATTGTTTTTCAGGTCACTCTTCCAGCGATGCTTTTTTTGAGCATCGTCAGTTCAAAGCACGATTTTTCCTCAAGCACTTCCTTAGTGGTATACAGCTTAATTGCCAATATGCTGTTTTTTCTCTTCACTCTCTTTAGCACTCGAAAACTGATCGACAGACCTCATGATTGGGGAGTGATCACGCAAGGTGGCTTTCGAGCCAACACCGCGATTATTGGATTGGCTTATGTAGCCAACACTTATGGCAACGCGGGGGTTGCCCTTGCGGCTATCTACGTCGCCTCGACCACGGTTTTGTTCAACATTCAGGCGGTGATTGCTCTCACACCACGCGGAGAAAGTAATGGTTGGCAAGCGGGAAAATTGATGTTTAAAACACTCACCAAAAACCCGTTAATCATCTCGATTGTGCTTGGTTTTCTATGTTATCTCGCCAGTGTACCGATCCCTAAAATTGTCACTGATGCTGGCCACTACTTTGCCAATATGACCTTGCCACTGGCCCTACTTTGTACGGGCGGCTCGCTGAATCTCAACTCGTTGAAAGACGATCGCCATTCTGCCTGGTTTGCAACCGGTTATAAGCTAATTCTCTCACCTTTACTGATTACCGGTGGCGCTTGGCTACTTGGCTTTCGAGGCTTAGATCTCGGCCTACTCTTTTTGATGACCTCCGCGCCCACCGCGGCAGCCAGTTATGTGATGGCAAGAGCCATGGGTGGAAATGCGACACTGGCTGCCAATATTATCGCCCTGACCACCGTGTTTTCACTCTTTACCTGTACGCTTGGTATTTTCCTGCTTTCTAGTTTTGGTGTGATCTAATCACCACAGATGAGCACTGGATCGCAAATTGGCGATCTCCTTTTTTGACAGCAAAAAAAGGCGATGGAAATCAAAAGAATGACCATTTGATTAACGTAATGTCGGCCTTTTCATTTTGCCGAGTGTCGTTATGTCAAACCATCAGAAAATCGCCAGCCTTGAACTTGGGCGAGTGATCGCCATGCTGGCCATTATTGCTTTGCATTGCCAACTGTTTACCACTTATTGGTTCCTCGATGATGAACCGTGGGTAGCTTATTTATTTAACCAATCCACCCGCTTTGCTGTGCCACTGTTTTTCCTTATTTCAGGCTATTTAATTCAACCCAAACTCAGCCACAACCCAATGCAAACCTTGCGTAATTACTGCTCGCCATTACTGAGGATATGGGTGATTTGGAGTGTAATTAGCCTATTAATGCCCTTCAATCTCGAAGTGATGGTCAATCAAGGCTACCTTGCCGAACGCTCTGGCTATTGGGGATTTTTGCTGCAACACCCGCTTAACTCACTGTTTGAAGGCGGACTGGTACACCTTTGGTTTTTACCCGCACTGATGATTGCGGTTGCCATCATGGCACTGTTGATCCGCCAACAAAAAACACACTGGATGCTACCGATTGCCATCGGGTTATACCTCTACGGTGAATTTGCAGGAAGCAGCGCCGTCGTCACTGGCATGAGCGCGCCCATCTATACTCGTAACGGCCCATTTTTCAGCACCTTGTTTGTC
This sequence comes from Vibrio cholerae ATCC 14035, assembly GCF_000621645.1. Classification (GTDB taxonomy): domain Bacteria; phylum Pseudomonadota; class Gammaproteobacteria; order Enterobacterales; family Vibrionaceae; genus Vibrio; species Vibrio cholerae. Next base: position 185,833 of record NZ_JHXR01000010.1, read on the forward strand.
GTGGTCGGTTATCTGATTCGTGAAAGGCACATCCTGTGGCAATCGCGCTCTGCGTTGTTATTGGCGATGCTGGGAATGGCTTTTCACTTCGTCGAAGCCTATGGCTTACATCAGTATGGGCAGGTGTTTAACACCAATGATTATCTGTTTGGCACCACTTTGTGGGCGATTGGGCTGTTTCTTTTCCTACTCGCTAAACCCGATCTAGGCCGGAAGCCTTGGGGATTTTCACTGTCACAAAGCATCCTCGGCTTTTACGTCAGTCACTTGTTAGTGGTGATCATGATGATGAACCTTGCCAGATTTTTAGGGCTTGCTGGATTAGAAAAAGACACACTGGTTCTATTTGGCACTTTGCTCACCACTTATCTACTCGTTAAAGGCTTAGAACGTACACCACTTAAGCACCTGTTATTTCGATAGCAATAAACGTGAAACCACAAAGGGAGCCATGGCTCCCTTTACTGTTTACCGGAAATAGTACTTATCCCCAAACAACTTGGAGTTGCAGGTAGGCGGCAAATGAGTTCATCCCCATGAGCATAGACAAACTATGTGATTGGGGTGAACGAGCGAAGCCAACACCGCTGCAGCTTCAAGTAGGAAGGGGATAGAAGAACTTGCTATAAGGCAATACCCATAGGTTTAACACCATCAGTACCGCTAAGCAGCCAAAAGTGAGCTGCATACCGCGCACACGATTAGGAATGGTGGCTTTAAACATCGAATCAGCGTGTAACACCCGCCCTACCACGAAGGCCACGCCGAGTGCGTGAATCCACCACACATTAACCCCATTCATTTCAGCTAAACCGAGTAGGATTAGGAAAATGGGAATGTATTCCGTCGCATTACTCTGCGCACTGCGCGCCCGAACTAAAGCATCCACACCACCATCGGCAAACAGCACCTGATGTTTACGCCGCTGACGAATCACTTGTACGGCTAAATAAATCAACCAGCCGCACAGCACGACGGCATACCCTGTTGTGACCATAATCTATCCTTATTTCTTATTGGCTTGACGCGATGAGTGTAAGTGCAAATCAGAGAAAAACAAAAGCGCCGCAATGCGACGCCGAGCGTAAGTAGTTCTGAGCTATTCCTCTTTTAATTCTTGATTAAAGATTGGATGCTTGTACTGATCGTTAACTCGCTGTAACGGAAGATAGTCGACATTATTATGAATACTCTTCACGAGCTCAATAAAATGCGTCTTCTCATCAAGTGAACTAAAAAATAGCCGTCTGTCAAACCATGGTTCATCTGTGCTATCTGTATTTAAATCCACCATCTTTTCTTTGATGGGATCAAAAACAATCAATTGGTCAGCAAAGTAAACCTCTTTCTTATGTACGGTGGGGTGGAAGTTGGTCAAACCAAAGGCCAGCAGGGCAAAACCGCCCGCACCGACAAACGCTAACGGGCCAACGACGGCTAAGGCTAACAAACAGACCGCAATCCCCACCCAAGCAAAACCACGCACAAAAGTGTAGGCCGCATCTGGGATCACTTCTTGATCCGTATAATAAATCCCCGCTTGCGTTAAACTGTAGCAATAACGGTGGTCGGGCATAAAAAGATATCTGGCAGCAGCCATGCCCGCCAGACTAAAGCAGATAAATCCCCAAAACTCTTTACTATTAAATTGAATATCTGCAAAAAAAATAAATGGCCAAAGGGGAACAATACCAGCAGAGATTGCCCCAAAAACGCGAAATATTTCAGATCTTCTCTCTCCGTAAGCCACACTATCCCATTGATAAATAACCTCACTGCTGTGTAATTTTACCTTTAACTGCTCTAACTCATTTTTATCAATTAACATTTAACCTTTTCCTACAACGAGATTTCTTGTGGCAATATCATTCGCCTCTGCAGATTGTAAATCCAATTCCCCCGCGCGAGTTCCACTGGCATAGAATTTGAGGCTCAGCTCCTTGCCCCAACGCAGGGGCAGTGCAACGCAAACTCCGACAGTATCCTTCTCACTGCCACCCAGTGTAATACGATACACTGGCTGATTATCTTCAATACTCCATTTGCCCTGTTGTTCATTGATGAGTATTGGTGTTACCGCCTCCCTTTGCGGTTGATAATATGCCGGCTGCGCTGGCAAACGGGTGATTTGTAAGCCTATCGTCTGCCCCTTAAGATAATCGGGTAACGTGAGTTCCAACTGCCATTGTAAAGAACCTGAATCCATCCATTGCGCTGCTTTACGTTGCGTAACTTGACTCAACCGAAGACTCGGACGATGGAGAAGGTGCTCTAACTCGGTCAATTCTTTGCCCACTGGCCAATGAGCACTCTCTTTCCCCCACGTCGATTTTGATAACCAAATTTCTAACTCTGAGCGTTTAAACACATTGGTCAAAATCACCCCGATCAAATAGACAATACCAATCACAGCAAAACCGGCGAGCATCCAACCTGCAGAAATCGCAGCTATGGAGGGTCCACCAATTCCACTACCTAAGAGTGTGAAAAACTGAATATAAAAAATAATTCCCTGTGCTCCCGTTGCTCCAGCTTTTAACAAATAACCGAAGCGTTCAAGATCGGTTTTACTGCTGTCATTAAACTTACCCCAGCTTTCCCATGTTTCTAATGCGCTGGCAATCATGCCCACGGTAGCCACCAAGGCGATCGATTTAGCAAAGGTTTTTAGGGCATCTTTTGTGCCCAAAACTTTCGTGGTATTTAAGGCGTTTTTCAGTGTACGATCTAACAACCCTTGCTCAGCAATCGTCACCCAAGCTCGCCCAGCACTAATGGCACCGGCGACTACAATAGTGTTGCCAGTGGCATAAATGGCTTCGCCCAACGCCGGGTTCTTAAAAGGATTCCAACTGGGGTATTGTGCGACCTTATAGCGGATATTCTCCAAAACCGTCATGGTATTCCATAGGTTCAACGCAAACAGCAAGCCCCCTAATCCACCCAGTTTCTGACTCACCGACGCGCTACTGGTTTTGACGTTTTTCGATAGCGCGCTCAGTTTCTCATTTACCGACTGCTGAAAAGTGTTCATCGCAGCTTGGTTTTTGAGCGTCAGCATCATCGGCAGCTCACTACTGAGTAATTGCCCTAGCTTACGTTGTGCGGATTGCGCGGTCGCAATTTGATGGTTTTTCGGGCTCACATTACCGGGTTTGAGTTCCAGAGCATCATTCATCTCTTGCAAAATGGCATTCAGCTTAGTCTCAAATTGCTTAAGCTCAGCCGCATACTTGGGGTTATGTTGCAGCACCGCCTCTTCTCGAACTAGGCTTTCCACCAACAGTAAACGAAGGTTAGCCAACAAACTGGGCGTCCCTCCTTTGGGCTGATTCTGATAAGGAAACAGCAACTCCATCACCGCTTGCCAACTCTCTTTGGCTTGATTGGCGACCGCTTTTTGCAGTGCACCAAAACTCGATTGAGCGGGTTCAATCCATCTCTTAAACCATGCTTTCTCCTGAATACGTTCATCCCCCGTGAACGTATCCCAGTTAGCGATTGCGGTCGCAAACGCCACCATATCACTAGGATTACTTGTAGAGAGAAAAGCGGTGCTAAACCCTTGGATATGGTTGTTAATGGCTTGATTTGCCTGCAGGGAAAAGCCTGTTGACGCGAGGGCCATGAGGTTTTTCGGTGAATCAAAACTGAGATCTTTTTTTAGGATCTCAAGCGATTTTTCATCATGATTGACTTGCGTAACCACCACTAAAAATTGGCTAGTTAATGCTAACAAATACGCTTGCTGAACCTCATCTTGGTTATCCATACCAAACAGAAGCGGGTCAAGGCCGAGCTGGTTGAAGGCAGACATAAACTGCGCATAGTGTTGTTTAATCTGTTCATCCAATCCTTTGAGCTCGGTGTAATGCTCCACCAAAAAGTTATCTAAATCCGCCCAACGCACTTCATCAATAAAGCTGTTGTCTTTTTTGCGCCACTTGCGCATCTGAGCACTGGTGGGTTCAAAGCGATAGAGTGTTTTCAATTCCGCCAGTTTCTGCTCCGCTTGCTGCTGCATCAAGGCATAGTTTCCCGATGGGGAATGCCCTTCACTGGCTAAATGATGAGATTCGATTTCGGCCAATTTTGCCGTAGCACAATATTCAGTAATGGCTCTTTCTAGCTCTAAAATACGGATCGGATCTTGTTTTACAAAATCGGGAATTTCTTTTTCTTCAAGACGAATTCGGCCTAATGTGCGTGTCAGCTCTGCCATCTGCATTTTATGCTGTTGCGTTTCATCACCAATCGCTTTAGTTCGCTTTGCCACTTGGGTAGTAAAAGTAACAAATAAATCTGACACATCCGCTAAAGGGTCATTCAGCGCCACAAATAAACCGCAGTTTTGCTCCGGCAAATCTTGCAAATAATCACTGCTGCTTACCACCGCTTTGTCGGCAACGAATTTGAATTCCGTACCTTTCACCGCTTCTTCACTTTTCTCTACCGGTAATGAAGGGGTACAGGTATCTTTAAAAATATCCTGCTCAGCTGGCGTCCCGATGTCCGCCACATAGTCTTCAAGATACTGAGCAAAATGTGCATGAGGGTGAGTACCATTGGACTCAAACTGTTTAAGGCTCACTTTACGCATCACAGCATGACGGCTGCTGGTATTGGAGCGCATATGCTCACACACTCGCCACGTCCATCGTTGATGCGCATAACCGATAGAGAGCGTGTGCTGGGCGGGATAGAGTAAACAGCTTTTGCTTTCACCTTTCGAACCGCGCTCGTGAGTGGGTTTGTTTGCCTCATCATCAGACCAATCAATTTTGGTCAACTTGCAGCCAACGACTTCATATTCGTGCAGTGTTTTTGCTGTTTCATCATAGACATAGAGCCAGCCATCACGCAGTTGCCTTAAAGTGTAACTGCGCTGCTTGATAGAGAATTGACCTTTCCACTGTCGATCCGCTTTGGGTAAAGGATGTAATGCTTGACCTTGATCATCATAAACATCAAAGGCGTAACGAACAGGAATTATCCCTATTAACGGCTGTTTAAAAGGACATGCACTGGCGGGATTTTGCGCATCATTGGTCTGTCCTGTTTTCGCAGCTTGATTGGGATTACTCATCCTTGTACCTCCTGTGATGATTGTGAATGTTGATAAGCCAGCTCTGCGGCAGCTTCAATGCGTTGCGAAGGCGTACGACTTGAAGCCTGATGCAACAAAGGATCAATCTCGGGATACTTCCCTTTTTCAAGAGCATCAACACCTAAAAACCCCAACACATTAAAAAACAGCATTAAATCTCGCTCACTGCTAAAGCCCTGCTGGTAAGCCCATTGAGCATGACGATGAAATAGTTCAGGGTCAGACTGCCACTGCTGCGCTAAATCCGGGAACCACTGCTGCACATGCCGCTCGACCGTTTCTAAGGTATTAAGCCATGTGATGTTGCCAAGCCGTTGCCACTGCTCATCGGTTAACTTGAATCGCACAGGAGTGTCTTGAGTCGCCGTCAGTTCGGGTCGTTGCACATATTGCCAACCTTGACGTGTCGGCAACCAAGCTCGATTGATCACTTTCCACAGCGGTTGGCATTGGGTACTCAAAAGTACATACGCGCATTCACTGTTCGCCATTTTAAGAAACACCGTTGAACCATAAGGGGACTCCACTTGGATCAAACGACGCAGTTGTTCAGCAATCTCTTCAATAGAATCTAAAGAAGCAAAAAAGAACCCAGCTAACCCCTGATTCTGCTCAAGGAACCAGGTTTTAACCGTATCCGTTGCTAACACGAGATAAGGAGACACCTCTTTAAGCTGCTCAAAAGGCGGAAAAAGGTACAAAGGCTCCAAAACCAATTCACCCGATAGACGATACAAGGCTTGTGCTAGATGGCTGATTTGAGCACCATCAACCAAAAGGTAAAGCCTTTCTTGTGTATCCATTTCCATCTCTGGAACCAAGCTCACCCAGTTATGCACGACAAAGGAATTTGTTGAACGCATTAATTTCCCTTGGCCTCTTCACACACTTCACACACAGGTGCAGGACCTTTGAGTGCTTCAATTTGTCGCGCCTTAAGTAAAGGCGACATAGACTGCTGAGTGGGAGTTACCGCGGCTAGCTCAATCTCTTGCGGCGTTTTGGCTTTATCCACCCCTTGTGGCAACTCGGCCATTTTACCGCCATAGCCTGAGCCGCTGCCTGCGCTGCCGCCGGAGTTGAGGTTAATAGCAGAGCCGACGACGTGCACACCGCCAGCATCGACTTTAATAAAACTGCCGCCGGCTTTGATGGTAAGCTCGTTGCCTGCTTCCAAGACCAGTTTGTTACCCGCTTTAAGGTGAACCTCTGTGCCTGCATCGTAAATCGCTTTGCTGCCGATTTTTTGCTGCAATGAACCGCCGATTTCGCTGCTGCAGTCGAGTTTGACGAGCGTACGACTCTCCCCCTCGACCGTCAGGTGTTGGTTGTGCTTAATCTGAGTGAACTGGTCGTTTTCAACGGTCAGGTGTTGGTCGTGGCGAATGACCGTGGTGTGGTCGTTTTCAATCAAACCATCGAAGTCTTTCTGCGCATGCAGGTAGATTTGCTCTTTGCCCGCTTGGTCTTCAAAACTGAGCTCGTTAAACCCTTCCCCTTGGTGCGTCTCGGTGCGCAGCACGGTTTTGGTTTTGTGCTCTGGCAAAGTGTATGGCGGCGTATTGGTCGCATGATAGGTGCGGCCAGTGATAATCGGTTGGTCTGGGTCGCCATTTAAGAAAGAAACAATCACTTCATGACCGATGCGCGGAATAGCGATAAAGCCATACTGACTGCCCGCCCAACCTTGCGACACCCGTACCCAACAGGAGCTTTGCTCGTTACCGTTCGAGTAGCGGTCCCACGGAAAATGGATTTTCACCCGCCCGTGTTCATCACAGAAGATTTCTTCGCCTTCAGGACCGACGACCGTGGCTATCATTGGACCATCGACTTGCGGTTTGGGTTGTGGCTCGGCGCGCCAGTGGAGATGCCCTGGAATTAAGCTGAACTGGTTGTTGTAGGTCGTTGCACCACTGCCGCCCTCTTCTTGTAACGCTTGCGGCTGCTCACCTTGATGGTTAATAGAGACCACCACCCAATCGCGGTTCATCGCAGGGTCAAGATGCTCTTGCAGGTCAAACTTATAGCCGGCACGCAGCAGCGGCTCGTTGCTCTGCCCTGTTGCGGTGTGGGCATGGCGGCGCAGGTAGTCTAAACGGATTTGGCTAAAGGCGGCGCCGTTCACATCGTCTTTGTAGCGCCCCGGCGCATCAAAATGTTGGTAGCGCGTTTGCTGATAATCCAGCTCAGTACCCTGCACGGTTTGTAAAAACGAGTACGTCGGCTTTTTGAAGCTGTAATCTTTGAGCTGAACTTCGCTCACTTCCGCTTGGGTGCGATAGGTTAAGCCGTGGATGTACGGTGTATCCATCGTGCCGCCCGCTAAGGCGTTGTACGGGATGGGCTCCGGCAGTTTACTTAGGCTGTCACTAGCATCACTGAAATAGAGGGTATGTTTGCCCGCTTCATGGACAAAGCTGTACACCAAGCCTTCTTCAGCGGCGAGGCGGTGCAGAAAGTCGATATCACTTTCACGGTACTGCACACAAAACTCACGCTGCACGCAATCACGTTTGAGCGCAAAAGCGTAATCGTGGATGCCCATCTCTTGCAGCAAGATAGAGAGAATTTCTGGAACAGTCTGCTTTTGGAAAATGCGGCTATTGTGGCGCAGGGATAAGCGCTCTAAGGCAGGCACTAAAGTGAGTTCGTAGAAGGTGTGATGATGGCCGATATCGCCTTGGCTGAAAGCACGTACAATGCCGTGCACGCGCTGCACCAACTGTGAATTGCGGTAAATCTTGAGCTCAGCACGCTTATCCACCATCTGCTCAGCAGTCAGATTGGATACCCGACTCGCCAGTTGCACTTCGTAGCGAAACCCGTAACAGGCTTGCCCTAAAAAAACACTGTTGGAGAGTGGCTCCTGCCCGTGAAAGCCTCTGACCACCAGAGTCTCATCTTCCAGCCCTTCCACCTCAATGCTGTACGCTAATGTCGCCATCCTGCCTTTCCTTCCCCTACATTAAAAATGGCAAAACCTTAAACCCACAATACCGCGCCAAACGATACTCTGGGTTTAAGGTTCACAGCCGCCCACCCTAAGGTGAGCGACATTCTCGCAGCGTAAATTACGCTTCGATTGGCTTACGCCAGTCATCAGAGCCTGAGGTGCCCGCGTTAACGTGGTCCCAAGTGATTTTGCGGTAAGACAGAGACACAGTCACATTCTGAGTAAAGTCAGATTTTGCTGGGTCTTGGCAGTGTGGCATTTCACAGTGGAT
>NZ_JHXR01000011.1 GCF_000621645.1 Vibrio cholerae ATCC 14035
TTTTTAAGAAAAAGTGAAATCAAAAACAGAATTTGCTTGGCGACCATAGCGTTTTGGACCCACCTGATTCCATCCCGAACTCAGAAGTGAAACGAAACAGCGTCGATGGTAGTGTGGGGTTTCCCCATGTGAGAGTAGAACATCGCCAGGCTTTTAATTTGGTCTAACCAGACAGCGGAGCGGTAGTTCAGTCGGTTAGAATACCGGCCTGTCACGCCGGGGGTCGCGGGTTCGAGTCCCGTCCGCTCCGCCACTTATTACGAAACCCAGTCTTAGGACTGGGTTTTTTGCTATCTGGAACTCATTGAACGCCAGATTTTAATCACCGCTTATCGCCTATCCCAGTACTCATCCTCTACGATGTTCAATCATCCCAAACTGTCCAACTGCCGATTCTCTGTTTAATAGATCTAGTTTATGCCTTGTTGCATAGCCACATCGAGCAATAAAAAAGCCGATGCTTTGGCATCGGCTCGGATAGTGTTATGTGATTGATTAACCGCGTAGTGCCGCTTTGGCGAGGAGCGCTTTTTTCTCTGAATCAGAGAGGAAGGCCAACTCTAAACCGTTGAGCTGAGCTTGGCGTATCTGCTCTTGGCTTAAGCCTGCTTGAGGTGCTGCGACTTCATATTCGTAAGGTAGTTCAATACCTTCTACAGCAGGGTCGTCGGTGTTAATGCAGGCTAAAATACCATGCTCTAAGAAACGCTTAAGAGGATGTGTGGCTAGGCTATCCACCGTGCTCGTCTGCAGGTTGGAAGTCAGGCATGATTCGATACCGATCCGGTGCTGGGCGAGATAGTCCATCAGTTTTGGATCATGGATGGCTTTGACGCCATGACCAATCCTTGTTGCGCCCAGATCTCTGATCGCTTGCCACATGCTTTCTGGCCCTGCCGCTTCACCTGCGTGAACGGTCACATGCAATCCTGCATCTCTGACTTGTTTAAAATGTTGGATAAAGCGGTCACCGGGTTGCCCCAATTCATCACCTGCGAGATCGACTGCCACAATGTGATTTTTCTGGCTTAGGATGGCGTCGAGCTCTTGTTGGCAAGCATCGGTACCAAAGGTGCGGCTCATAATGCCAATAAGGTTGGCTTGAATACCAAAATCACGCACACCAGCGCGGACTCCATCGACAACGGCTTCTACTACTCCTGTAACAGGTAAGCTGTGTTTCATGGCCATGTAATAAGGAGAAAAACGTAGCTCGGCATAGTCAATACGGGCGTTAAGCGCATCTTCGACGTTCTCGTAGGCAACACGACGGCAAGCATCAAGATCGCCTAGTACCGCTACGCCCCAGTCTAGTTTGGATAAGAAGGCAACCAGAGAGGGTTCTGCTTCGACAATTTGTACATAAGGGGTAAGAGTTTGTAACGTGTTTGCGGGTAGCTTAACGCCAAATTTTTGTCCTAATTCCAAAATGGTTTGGGTGCGGATATTTCCATCAAGATGACGGTGCAAATCCGTTAAAGGGAGTGATGAAGTTATCATTATTGTTGTCCTTATCAGTATTTGCCGTTAAGTATAAAAACCAATCCACGGGCTGTCAGCTAAGCAAAAGAAAGAAAAGGACTTATTTTGTTTAACTTTGCTTCATGTTAACCAGATCTGTTGGCCAATCCTGATAAGCCATTGGTTTACTGAATAAGAAGCCTTGCCCGCGTGGGCAACCGAGTTGATTCAGTAAATCCACCTGCTCTTGAGTCTCTATGCCTTCAGCGACCAGCTCGACTTTAAAACCGCGAGTCATGTTAACGATCGCGGCTACCACGCTGTTTTCAATATTGTATGCATTGAGTTGAGAGACAAATTCTCTATCAATTTTTAGGCAATCGAAGGGAAGTTTGTGTAAGTAGGCGAGAGAACTATAGCCTGTACCAAAATCATCGATTGCAATGTGTATTCTTGCTTTTTTCAACTCAAGCATATTGTGCAAGATAACGGGGTCATTATCGACAATGCGTGATTCGGTGATTTCGAGTGTCAGGTTGGTAGGCTGTAGGCCGGATTCGTCTAATACGCTGTGTAACTGAGCGATAAAATCGGGATGAGAGAGTTGATTAACCGATAGATTGACATGCATATGGAACGTCGATGGCCATTTATTTTCTGCAATACCACGAACGGTATCAGCACAGGCTTGACGTAAGATCTGCTCGCCAATCGCATTGATCAATCCGCTCTCTTCTGCAATCGGAATAAAATCCATTGGTGGGATCAAGCCGAATTCAGGGGAAATCCAACGAGCAAGCGCTTCTGCGCCTAATACTTCACCACTATTTAAATCGACTATCGGCTGATAGAAGGGAACGAACTCTTGATTATCGAGCGCCAGTTTTATCTGCGTGACCATGAGCATTCTTTTGCGTGAAGCATTCGCCATCTCTGGTGAGTAAAAACTGATATGCGTATGTTCTGCCTTTGCGTTACTGAGGGCGATGCTACCATTACGCAGCCAAACGGTCATATTCGGTTCTTCAAGGTACACAATTCCGATCGACACATTCACAGCAATATTGTCGCTTGGCATGCTAAATGGAGAGGCAAACAGCTTGAGAATATCGGTAGCCACACTTTTTAAATCATCTTGCTGATTCACATCGGGTAGGTAGATAGCAAATTCATCGCCACCAATCCGAGCAATCAGAGCGGGCTCGGGAAACGTTACTTTCAGTCTTTGAGCAATAGCAACCAGCAGTTGATCGGCCTGATGGTGACCTAAGCTGTCGTTAATATCGCGAAATTTATCAATCCCAATCAGGATAAGGCCCCCGTTGAGTTGCGGGATTTGATGACAATGCTCAACTAACCCCTCTCGGCTAAGAAGTTGGGTCAGAGAATCGTAGACCAACTGTGAGCGTAGCGCTTTGAATGAGGCTTTGAGGCTATTGGTCATCTCAATAAAGGCTTGGACAAGCAAACTGGTCTCATAGATTTTACCGGGCTTAGGCATGCTGGCTGTCCAGTCACCATTGGCAAGTTGTCTTGCTGCCGAGGCGGTAGAAATGATCGGGTTGGCGACGCGGTTTAATGCCATTAAGCCGAGCCCTAAACCCACTAAGCTCACTAATAATCCTATCGCCCAACTGGTTTTTTGATTTTCAGGTAAGCTGCCTAGGAGATCCCCTTCCGCGATGGAAACACTGATATACCAAGTGAGGCCATATTGATCGGTAAAGGCTGAGGCTTGATTGAAATAGCGCTGTTGATTGACGTAGGTAGTAAAAGTACCCACATTTAGGCCTTGCAGATCAAGTTGTTCGGCGCTGCTACGAATGATGGGGTTACGATTCTCGCTGGCGAACAGCCTTTCACCTTTCGGGCTTAACGGTGTCCCCCAAGAAACCACGCTACCCTCACCGGAATGGGCAATCAGGCGGTGCTGTTTGTCCATCACATAAACGTCAGCATTCATACGTTGTTTGAGTTCGGAGAGAAACTGGTTGAACGTATTGAGTTTGACATCAGAAACCATGACGCCAATAAATCTTTTATCCTGAAAAACCGGGCTGAGTGCGGAGAGAGTGATCTCTTGCTTCTCATCCATATTGGTATAAACCGAAGACCATTGTGGCGATGGCTTCTGCGCGACGGGGGCAAACCAAGGCCGCACGCGAGGATCGTAGTTATCAATCACCGTACGCAATTGATCATTCTTTGTCGCAGTTTGATAAATAACTAGTTTATCGTCAGTGCGTGCATCTTTGAGCATTAGGCTGTATTGCTCTGGTGCATCTCGACGCAGTCCTACATATTCACCATTCACTCCACCAAAACCGACCACGTCGATTTGCTGGATATTGTTACCTATGGGATTGGCTGCCGCACGAATGAAGTCTTCAATTCGACTTACGTCATTGAGCTGATAAAGATGGTGAAAGCCCACGTTGTAGGCAATCATCTGATTGGCAAAAAAAGGGCGATTAAGAAAGTCCGACAAGCGTTGTGAGATGCTATCAGTCAGATAAGATAACTTCTTAGAGCTGAGCTCTTTTACCGTTTGCTCATAACGATAGGTTTGCACCGCCGCCATTGCCAAAATCATGAACAGAAAGGTCAAGACAAACGGCAGTATGATGGCGGTTTTTAAGCGAATTTGGCGTTTTAAAGGCATACCCTTCTCTAATCTCACTTCCTGTGCAATAAAGTTGGGTAGGCCGTTAAGCTGACACTTAATATAACTCTTTGAGTTTACGTGTTAGCGTATTCCGTCCCCAGCCCAATACTTTGGCGGCTTCTTGTTTATGTCCATTGGTGTGGTGAAGTGCCGCTTCTAAAAGTATACGTTCAAATTCTGGGAGTGCGTAGGCAAGCAACTCGGTTTCACCGGAGGCCAGTGCAGATTTTGCCCATGTTTCTAACTGTTTCTGCCAACTTATATCATTATCAAAATGGCTGGCTTTCCTTTCTGATAATAATTCGGAAGGAAGATCACTTGGCAGCACTTCACTTCCACTTGCCATCACCGTGAGCCAGCGACACATGTTTTCGAGTTGGCGCACGTTACCCGGCCAATCGAGCTTGGTCAGAATATCCACGGTGCGCGGGTTGAGCGTTTTCATCTCCACTCCGAGCTCTTTGGCTGCCAGCGCTAAAAAGTGCTTAGTGAGCTTTTCAATATCTTGTCGACGTTCACGCAGTGACGGGATATGGATGCGAATAACGTTCAGACGATGGAATAAGTCTTCACGAAATTTGCCTTGATGAACCAGTTTTTCAAGATTTTGGTGAGTGGCTGCGACGATTCGCACATCGACTTTTATCGCGACATGACCGCCAACGCGATAAAACTGACCATCCGCCAACACGCGCAATAACCGAGTTTGAATATCGAGCGGCATATCGCCAATTTCATCAAGAAATAAAGTGCCGCCATTGGCTTGTTCGAAGCGACCTTGGCGCACGGTATTTGCACCAGTAAACGCGCCTTTTTCATGGCCAAACAGTTCAGATTCGATGAGATCTTTGGGAATCGCCGCCATATTGAGGGCAATAAACGGCTTTTGGGCACGAGGACTATGTCTATGCAGAGCATGAGCGACCAATTCTTTACCGGTTCCCGATTCACCGTTGATCAATACCGAAATCGAAGAGCGTGATAAGCGACCAATTGCGCGAAACACTTCTTGCATAGCCGGCGCTTCGCCAATGATTTCAGGGGCGGAATAGTTTTCACTGGGACGATGAGATGTCTTGCGCTGCTCTTGACCATGAGCGATGGCACGTTCGACTAAGGTGAGGGTTTCATCGACATCAAAAGGCTTGGGAAGATACTCAAAGGCACCTTGTTGGTAGGCATTGACGGCGGCATCCAGATCCGAATGCGCGGTCATAATGATCACCGGAAGTTCAGGGGTGCGTTGGTGTACTTGATTGAGCAGAGCAATGCCATCCATCCCTGGCATGCGAATATCTGAGACAAGAACGTCGGGGGTTTCACGCTCCAGTGCCAGCAGTACGCTTTCCGCATCTGCGAAGGTTTCGCATTTTATATGGGCTGAAGAGAGCGTTTTCTCCATTACCCAGCGAATGGAACTATCATCATCGACAACCCAGACGTATCCTCTACTCATAGACAATCCTTAACAGCAATTCAAAATTGGCAAATAAATGGTAAACACGGTGCGTCCTGGCCAGCTTTGCACCTCTATTTTTCCCTGATGTTGATCGATCAGGTTTTGTGAAATGGATAACCCCAAGCCAGTGCCTCCTTCGCGGCCACTCACCATGGGATAAAACAGCGTATCTTGCAGCTCAGGAGGGATGCCGGGGCCGTTATCGATAATCTCGATGCTGGCGACGAGCTTATGACGTTGACCATGGATATTGGCTTGATGCACTGTTCTGGTGCGCAAGGTGATCACGCCGTGCGTTTGGTTAGTCAAAATTTGCGCCGCATTACTGACAATGTTCAGTAAGGCTTGTTCGATTTGATCAGTGTCCATCAAAATATTCGGCAGACTTGGGTCATAATCGCGCTCAAAGACCAAATTCGCGCCCGCTTCTAGCTCGACCAACTGACGCACCTTCTCCAAAATCAGGTGAAGGTTTTCCCATTTTTTCTCCCCCGGACGTTGCGGGCCGAGTAAGCGATCAACCAATCCCCGCAAGCGATCTGCCTGTTCGATGATGATTTGGGTATATTCCATCAGGGCCGGATCGGGAAGCATACGCTCTAAGAGCTGGGCCGCACCTCTTAAACCACCCAAAGGATTTTTGATTTCATGAGCCAAGCCTCTGACCAATAACTTAGCCGCTTGTTGCTGAGCGTGTTGATTGAGTTCTTGGGTTAGCCGGCGTTGTTGACCAATCGTGCGCATTTCGGCCAGTAACAGCAGCTCTTTGTGCCAAGAAATCGGGCTGACGGTGACTTCGAGCATTAAGGGTTTGCTATCGATCACCAAGGTGACATCGCTGTCAGTAATGCTTTGTCCGCTCTGGAGTGGCTGCGTGAGCAGTTGTAAATCGAGAGAGGAGTGTTGCACTAAATGATTTAAGCTTTGATGCATCAAGCGTTTAGCACTTTGTGAAAACAGCTGTTCAGCGGCAGGGTTGGCGTAGCGAATCATCAGTGACTCGTCCAAAATGAGCACTGATGTGACCTGATTATTAATGATGGTTTGGCTTAATTCTGCACTCACACTCATTCTCGCTCGATGAACTTTAGGCTTGTTGGGTGATGCACAAAATTGGTGCATCGCCCAACAAGTATGGCGCAAGGGAGTGCAAACCAAAAGAGCAATCCCTTAGGCAATCGAGCTAATAGTCACATCTTGCGATTATTTCACTGTAGCTCGATGCAAATGCACCGTGATAATCGAGGAGGATGCAATAATCTTGCCGCTTTCAATCGCTTGAATGGTAAAGGTGTGAGTGCCGCGATCGACATTTTTTAATTCCCAAACTGATTGGGTGGTGGGGGCACCATACGGGCGGCCATCCATCATCAATTGCAATTGCTCACCGATTGAAAGTTTTCGATTGAGCTCAGAGCGAATGAAGAGATTGCCGCTATTATTGCGTACCGCATCGTCATGCTTAGGTGAGATTAAACTGATTTTTAGCGGCTCCAGAGTTTGAGGTGCGGGAGATGCTGTCGAATCGGTTAGCTCTGTTTCAGAGGCGGTAACATTGCTAAGCCCTGTTTCATCCTCCGTTTCTGTTGTGACCGGCTCCGTTGAGTCGAAACTTGGCGCAGGGGCTTGTGCTTCATAATCCGGTAACTGGATGGATTTTGCTTTGTCACTTTGTGGCGTGTCACTAAAGTGCAGGACCCCTTTTTCATCGACCCAAGTGTAGACGTTTTGTGCGGCGAGCTGAGGTACCCAAAGCATACTAATGAGTAGCCATAGCAGACGAGACGATGACATATATCACCCCAATGACCTTAATGATTCACTTTATGGATCATGAGCTTATGCTCATGGTTAACGTTGTAAGCGGCATGTTAAAACGAATACTCAAAGGACTGAATATGCAAAAGGCCCGCCTGCGAGGCGAGCCTTAATATTGATGTAACCTAAGTCATTTTTTACACAGACTGAGAATTACACAGAGTAGTACAGTTCAAACTCAAGTGGATGAACAGCAACGTTCACGCGCTCAACATCTTTGGTCTTCAGTGCGATGTAAGAATCAATGAAGTCATCTGAGAACACGCCACCGGCAGTGAGGAACTCACGGTCTGCATCCAGATACTGCAGAGCTTGTTGCAGTGATTCCGCTACTTTTGGAATCTCTGCCGCTTCTTCTGCTGGTAAGTCATACAGATCTTTGTCCATCGCTTCTCCTGGGTGGATCTTGTTCTTGATACCGTCAAGACCCGCCATCAGCATAGCTGCAAACGCCAAGTATGGGTTAGCTGCTGGATCTGGGAAGCGAACTTCAATACGACGTGCTTTCGGGCTTGGTACCACTGGGATACGGATAGATGCCGAACGGTTACGCGCAGAGTAAGCCAGCATTACTGGTGCTTCATAGTGAGGAACCAGACGCTTGTAGGAGTTGGTGGATGGGTTAGTGATCGCATTCAGCGCGCGAGCGTGCTTGATGATACCACCAATGTAGTACAGTGCGGTTTCAGATAGGCCGCCGTACTTATCACCCGCAAACAGGTTAACGCCGTCTTTCGCGAGAGATTGGTGAACGTGCATACCTGAGCCGTTATCGCCAACCAGTGGCTTAGGCATAAAGGTGGCTGTTTTACCAAAAGCGTGCGCAACGTTGTGTACAACGTACTTGTAGATTTGGATCTCGTCTGCTTTCGTGGTGAGCGTGTTAAAGCGAGTCGCGATTTCGTTCTGACCCGCAGTGGCTACTTCATGGTGGTGCGCTTCAACAACCAGACCCATTTCTTCCATGATCAAACACATCGCTGAGCGGATGTCTTGTGATGAGTCAACAGGAGCAACTGGGAAGTAACCGCCTTTTACGCCTGGACGGTGACCTTTGTTACCATCTTCGTATTCAGTACCTGTGTTCCATGCCGCTTCTACGTCGTCAATCTTGAAGAATGAACCAGACATGTTGGTGGCGAATTTCACATCGTCAAACAGGAAGAATTCTGGCTCTGGACCGACAAGAACTGTGTCTGCGATACCCGTAGAGCGCATATATTCTTCTGCACGTTTTGCGATAGAACGTGGGTCACGATCGTAACCTTGCATAGTCGCAGGTTCTAAGATGTCACAACGAATGTTCAGCGTAGCATCTTCAGTGAATGGGTCGAGCACAGCGGAAGATGGATCTGGCATCATCACCATGTCGGATTCGTTGATACCTTTCCAGCCAGCCACAGAAGAACCATCGAACATTTTACCGTCTTCGAAGAAGTCAGCATCAATTTGGTGAGCAGGGATAGAGATATGTTGTTCTTTACCCTTGGTGTCTGTGAAGCGTAGGTCAACAAACTTAACTTCGTTTTCTTGGATCAGCGATAAAACATTTTCTACTGACATCTTGGATAACCTCCGGTGTTAATAAGCGGTATGGGCTCGAGTCTTAAATAAAGTCGGCAAAGATTACTGCGTTGTACTATGGGTAACCGATGCTGAAATTAATAAAGCGAAAAGCGTGCCATGTTTATAAATCCAATATAATTCATGGTTTTGGTGCTGGAATGTTTGCTTTTTGATGAGCTTGTGCACCAAAAAGATCCTCAGTTGCACTATCATGGTGCGTATGCAGTTGCTCTGCACCATGTTTTACCAAAACGTTTGCTATTTCGCGCTCAATCACTGGGGATGTCAATGGCTGTTAAGCCGGAAAAGTCAGAGATAAGTAAAGATAGCGAGCGAAATGAAGAAAAAGTCGACGATTTCAGCGCGACAGATCACATATTTCTAGGTTTTCCGCTAAAATCTGGTACATTATTGGCCGTTTTTGAACCATGTTCGGCGACTGTTTTAAGCAGCCAGCCTCAATGAAAAAGTGAAGCAAACCCCGATGACCACTCCGCAAATTGAAAAATTAAGAAACATCGCGATTATCGCGCACGTTGACCACGGTAAGACGACCTTGGTTGACAAACTGCTCCAGCAATCCGGCACGTTAGAGTCTCGCGGTGATGTTGAAGAGCGAGTCATGGACTCGAACGACATTGAAAAAGAGCGTGGTATCACCATTTTGGCGAAAAACACCGCCATCAACTGGAATGATTACCGTATCAACATCGTAGACACCCCAGGACACGCGGACTTCGGTGGCGAAGTTGAGCGTATTATGTCGATGGTAGACTCAGTGCTGCTGATCGTTGACGCGGTAGATGGCCCGATGCCACAAACTCGCTTCGTAACCCAAAAAGCGTTTGCACACGGTTTGAAGCCAATCGTTGTGATTAACAAAATTGACCGTCCGGGCGCACGTCCTGATTGGGTTATGGATCAGGTATTTGACTTGTTCGACAACCTAGGTGCGACGGACGAACAGCTTGACTTCCAAGTGGTCTATGCTTCAGCGCTGAACGGTTGGGCAACTCTGGTTGAAGGCGAAACGGGCGAGAACATGGAACCGCTGTTCCAAGCCATCGTGGATAACGTTGCGGCGCCACAAGTTGACCTTGATGGTCCACTGCAAATGCAAATTTCTCAGCTCGATTACAGCTCTTACGTAGGTGTTATCGGTGTTGGCCGTATCAAACGCGGTAAAGTAAAACCAAACCAACAAGTGACCGTTATCGGTGCGGATGGTAAGAAGCGTAACGGCAAAATCGGTACGGTTCTGGGCTACCTTGGCCTGCAACGTTCTGAAACTGACCAAGCCACCGCTGGCGACATCGTTGCGGTAACTGGTCTGGGTGAGCTGAAAATCTCTGACACTATCTGTGATGTGAATGCTCTAGAAGCGCTGCCACCACTGAGCGTTGATGAGCCAACCGTAACCATGACCTTCCAAGTGAACACCTCTCCATTCGCGGGTAAAGAAGGTAAGTTCGTGACTTCACGTAATATCCTTGAGCGTCTGGAAAAAGAGCTGGTACACAACGTAGCACTGCGTGTTGAACAAACGGAAGATCCAGACAAATTCCGTGTTTCAGGCCGTGGTGAACTTCACCTATCGATCCTGATCGAAAACATGCGTCGTGAAGGCTTTGAGCTGGCAGTATCTCGTCCAGAAGTTATTCTGAAGCACGAAGACGGCCAACTGATGGAACCGTTTGAAACGGTCACCATCGACGTGCAAGAAGAGCACCAAGGCGGCATCATGGAGAAAATCGGCATGCGTAAAGGTGAGCTGAAAGACATGTCTCCAGATGGCAAAGGCCGTATCCGTATGGATTTTGTGATGCCTTCTCGTGGTTTGATCGGCTTCCAAACTGAATTCATGACTCTGACGTCAGGTTCAGGTCTGCTGTACCATTCATTTGACCACTACGGTCCACACAAAGGCGGCGTAATCGGTCAGCGTGTAAACGGTGTTCTGGTTTCTAACGGTACGGGTAAAGCGCTAACGAACGCGCTGTTCAACCTGCAAGAGCGTGGTCGTATGTTCATTGGTCACGGTGTTGAAGTTTACGAAGGTATGGTGATCGGTATTCACAGCCGTGATAACGACCTGACAGTAAACCCACTGAAAGGTAAGCAACTGACCAACGTTCGTGCTTCGGGTACTGATGATGCGCAGGTTCTAACGCCGCCAATCATTATGTCTCTTGAGCAAGCTCTGGAATTCATCGATGACGACGAACTGGTAGAAGTAACGCCAGTGAGCATTCGTATCCGTAAACGCTTCCTGACCGAAAACGATCGTAAGCGTGCTTCTCGTGATGCGAAGTAATCACTGACTTTCGTTTGGTAAGATAAGTCATCTAAGCCCTTAGCTGTCGCCAGTTAAGGGCTTTATTTTTACTGCGAGAGAATTGACTCTGGAGGAAAGGAATCGAATGTCGATTGTGATTATTTCTGGCGGCCCAGGTGCTGGAAAAACCACTTTGTTGAATGCGCTGGCAGAGCGTGGCTATGCCACCTATCCAGAAATACCTCGCCAATTGATTGAGCAAGAAAGCTTAAAACAGGATGGCATTTTGCCTTGGCATGATTTGCTCGCCTTTGCCGAACTTTGCTATGACGCCATGTTGGTGCAAAAGCAGTCTGCGCAAAGTGCGTCGATGGCGTTTTTGGATCGCGCGATTCCCGATATTTGTGCGTACTTATTGGGCGCAGAATTGGCGGTGCCTGCCAAATATTGGTCAGCGAGCTCGGGCTATCATCCACAAGTGTTGATGTGTCAACCCAGCGCCATCACTTATCAACAAGATGAAGTACGACCATACACGCTCGAAGAGGCTGTGCACATTCATCACGGGTTAGTGAAGGCTTACTCAGGGCTAGGTTATCAGTGTATTGATGTGCCAATGGCATCGATTGAGCAACGTGTGGCATTTGTGTTAACCGCCTTATCCGTGGCAGGATAACCGCAACCCACTGACAAGGATGAGCTATGAAATTGACTCACTCTTTTATTAAGCAGCAGGCTCGATTGGGGCTGAACTTTTTCCGTTACTTATTGGCACGGATGAACCATGATCGAGTCAATGTGAATGCCGGTTATCTGGCTTATATCACCTTACTGTCTATGGTACCCATGTTGACGGTCTTGCTGTCGATCCTCTCTTCCTTTGCTCTTTTTGCGAACGCTGGAGAAGTAATCCAAGATTTTGTGATCACCCATTTTGTGCCTGCGGCGGGCGAAGTGGTCAAAACCGCGTTAATCGAGTTTGTTGCCAATACGGGCAAGATGACTGCCGTAGGCGGCGCGTTTTTGTTTGTTGCCGCCATCATGCTGATTTCCAATATCGATAAAAATTTGAACTATATTTGGCGGGTTCAGCAGAAGCGTCGCGCGGTGTTTTCGTTTTCCATGTACTGGATGATCCTGACGCTGGGACCAATTTTAGTTGGAGCCAGTATTGCCGCGACTTCGTATATCACCTCGCTCAAGATTTTAGATAACGAAGCGCTTTCCGGAGTGTATAACCTGTTTTTACGCTGGTTGCCGTTTGTGCTCTCTTACTGTGCCTTCGTCGGTCTATATCTGCTGGTGCCGAATAAAAAAGTCCACTGGCAGCATGCAATGCTGGGGGCTTTGATTGCCGCCATCTTGTTTGAGTTAAGCAAAAAAGGCTTTGCCGCTTATATTACTCAGTTTCCTTCTTATCAGTTGATATACGGCGCTCTTGCTGCGATTCCCATCCTCTTTGTTTGGGTGTATTTATGTTGGTTAATTGTGTTGGTGGGTGCTGAGGTGACGGCTGCTTTGGGCGAGCGTGAACACTGGAGTGACTCACAAGACATGCTACACTTTGCACCATTACCAAAGAATGAAAAAGAATGAAGTAGAGGAAAAACAGAGTGATAGCACTGATCCAACGAGTAAGTGAAGCCGCAGTACGGGTTGATGGTGAAGTGGTCGGCGCAATTGATAAGGGACTTTTAGTGCTACTCGGTGTCGAACGTGAAGATGATGAAGCGAAAGCCAAGCGATTGGTTGAGCGAGTGACCAGCTATCGAGTGTTTGAAGATAGCGAAGGTAAGATGAATCTGAGCGTGAAAGATGTGGGTGGCAGTGTGTTAGTGGTGTCGCAATTTACGCTGCCAGCTGACACCAAAAAAGGGACTCGTGCTGGATTTTCGCGCGGCGCTGCCCCACAAGAGGCTGAGCGGTTATATGATTATTTCTCTGACCTGTGTGCCCAGATTTTGCCAACCGAGCGCGGCCGTTTTGCGGCGGATATGAAAGTGTCACTGATCAATGATGGGCCGGTGACGTTTTGGCTACAGGCTTAATTTGCCTCGTGTTACCAAATGAATAACCAAGCGTGTCTTGCGTAAGGTAAGGCACCTGTTCAGGGATTGAGTATGTTTAAACTTATTACGCCGACCACGGATAATCAGCTCAATAAGTACTTCCATTTTCGTTGGCAAATGTTGCGCGAGCCGTGGCGGATGCCGATCGGTTCTGAGCGTGATGAATACGATTCGATGAGTCACCACCGGATGATTGTCGACAGCCGTGGCTATCCGATGGCGATTGGTCGTCTCTACATTACCCCCGATTGTGAGGGGCAGATACGCTATATGGCGGTGAAAGCCAATCGCCGCTCTAAAGGTATGGGGTCTTTGATTTTGGTCGCTTTGGAGTCCTTAGCGCGCCAAGAAGGCGCCAAGCGTTTAGTGTGTAATGCCCGTGAAGATGCGATTCCGTTTTATGCTAAAAATGGTTTTGAGCGTCGGGGGGAATTAACCGATGAACGTGGCCCGGTGCGCCATCAACAAATGGTGAAAACCCTCGACCCGATGGCCAATGTGCTGCGTAAGCCGGAGTGGTGTACGGAACTGCAAGATCGCTGGGGCAAGCATATTCCGATCAGCGATAAGATGGGGATCAAGATCCAGCAATACACGGGCTACCAATTCCAGTGCTGCGCGCAGCTTAATCCGAATCTCAACCCACATAACACTTTATTTGCTGGTTCGGCGTTTACCCTCGCCACCTTGACTGGTTGGGGAATGGCGTGGCTATTAATGCGTGAGCGCGATCTGCAGGGGGATATTGTGTTGGTGGATAGTCATATTCGTTATCGCCACCCTGTAGTGCAAAATCCGGTGGCATCGACGTCGCTTGATGGGATCAGTGGCGATTTAGATCGCTTAGAGTCAGGGCGCAAAGCACGTATTGTCGTACGGGTTATCATCTCCAGCGGAGAGGTTGAAGCGATTGAGTTTATTGGGACCTATATGCTAATCCCGAACTACAAAGCGTTGGTGGCGCAAAAATCGTCATAGCTTCACCGAGTTCATCGCTTCCAGTGCAAGTTCGCAGCGCATTATGGCGCGCTGCGACAATCTTGACTGACTAATTCCGCTTGTTGGAAATCCCAGCTTAACCCTAAACACTGATCGGCCCACGCTTGTTGGATCGTCAATTGCCATTGGCCTTGCTCTGGTTCTAATAGGTCGGTACTTCCCCCTAACTGAGCGTTTAAATTTGGCCCTCTAAGCGGCGTTGGTGTGATGGTTATGCGTCCTCTGTCAGCGCTTACCGCGAGATCGTCTAGCTCGAAAGGCTGGATGATCAGCGTGTTATCACTGCGCAGTGAGAGTAAGCCTTGACGCAGATTCAGTTGTAGTTGGCCATCAAGCGAATGCGCCAGCATGGTGCGATCTCCCGCTATGCCTTGCGCGGTCAAGCTAATGTCGGCCAGCGCTTCCAAACCAAACGGCAGCTTGAACCAAGATTGTAGCGGACCTATCGGCAGAGAGTCGGCATCAAGAGAGAGCTGCCACGGGGCGCTGAGCGAGGTTAAGTCCCATTTTGCATGTGCTTCAACATAGCCTCGCTCAAGCGGCAGAAAGGCGCGGGTAAGCTGCCATACGCCTTGCTCACTGCGCATATTGAGCACACCTTGTGTACTCAGAACGCCTGCATAGCTGGCGCTGTTGGCGGTCACTGAGAGTTGGCCTTGCCAAAAGCCCCATTGACTCTCTTTCACCCATTGCAGATTTTTTCCATCGGCATTCAGCCCCGAGGCTTGCCAAAATGGCCGATTAACGGTTTGAATCATCTGTAGGTTATTGATATCCAAATGCTCAATTTGCAAGTTTTGCCAAGCGGGGAGTGGTTGGGAGAAAGGTAAGAGATCTTGCGGCTGTTCAGCAATCCATTTCACCCCAGTGATGGTTAATTGGGCAAGGTTGAGGCTCGTTTCCGTGATATGGCCTTTGACCTGTACATCGCCTTGCCAAACTTGGCTATGCCCATCAAGCTCTATTCCTTGCGGGGTAAGGGTCAGTTCAGCACTCGGTTCGACCCATTGGGTTGCAAGCCACTGCGCTGAATCCGCATTCAAGGAGAGGTAAGCTTGCTGCTGTTGCCAGAGACTGTGCCGCAAATCGTAGTCTTCCACAGAGAGATTGAGGTTCTCCCACGCCACACCGTTGAGAGTGAGTTGGCTATTGAGCAGATCTAAACTGTTGATGTGATAAATACTGGGCGCAATTGTTTGCCACAACGAGTGGTGACGCCACTCATCGAGATTGAGGTTAAGACGACTGAGAGTCACATTGATCAGCGACCAGCCTTGTGGATACTGTTCCGCTTGTCCTGAAATGGGGCTATTGCGCCAGTTGAACGAAAACCCGTACACGGTACTGTCTTGGGCTTGGTAATTGGCATCAACCAGCACTTGATTAAATGCTTCACCATCGATAGTGATTTGGTCGGCCGCGAGCTGAATTTTTCCGTACGGTAACTGCTGTTGGGGTGAGTCCCAAACTGGCTGCTTGATCTGTAAGCTGACGCCACGCGCGATAATCCCTTGGTCAGCCCAGTCAATATTGTGCAGCGCCAGTTGGTTGAGATGGACAGATTCCGGCAAGGTAAAATTGGGTAAACCGTGGGCGAGGTTAGCGCCATCAATTAATACGCTATCGATTTCGAGTTGTTGTTCAAGCAAGCCATAAGGATTCAGCCACAAATCCATTTGCTGTAATTCAATGGTGGGTTCGCTGGCGATTTGCACCCCGCTCAAGCGCAGTTTAAACGGATAAAGGTATTCGATTTTGGCAAAGCGCAGCGTTTCCGGCCACAACTGCTGCACAATCCATTGTGCGGAGGGCGTGAAGTAGCGAGTATGCATAATGCCAAATCCCGCTAAGACTAAAATCAGTAGTAGTGCGATGCCTGCGACACCAATCGCCAGTATTTTTCTCATAGTCCCTGCGTTGCTATCATCAAAATTTTGCCAGCACAGAAGATACGGAGTGGCTGGCAGCCTGAGTTGTTAAATTGTACCGTATTCTCATCCTCAGCTTGGAGTAAAGCATGAGAGACAGCAACAAAAAAAGCCCCTCGAAAGAGGGGCTTGCTACTCAGTTATCACTTTTCGGTCAATTTGCCTTTAGTCGAGCTTTGGGCCCGCGGCAACCAGTGCTTTACCTTCGGCGTTATCTGTGTACTTGTCGAAGTTGTTGATGAAGCGCGTTGCCAAGTCTTTGGCTTTGCTTTCCCACTGCAGTGGGTCAACATAAGTATCACGTGGGTCGAGGATCATAGGATCGACGCCGGGCAGTGCGGTGGGCACTTGCAGATTAAAGATTGGGATATGTTTGGTTTCCGCTTTTTCGATCGAACCATCCAAAATCGCATCGATAATACCGCGCGTATCTTTAATTGAGATGCGCTTACCGCTGCCGTTCCAACCTGTGTTAACCAGATAGGCTTCGGCGCCCGCTGCTTCCATACGTTTTACCAGCACTTCTGCATACTGAGTTGGGTGCAGAGTGAGGAACGCTGCGCCAAAACAGGCGGAGAAGGTTGGGGTAGGTTCAGTAATGCCACGCTCAGTACCTGCCAGTTTAGCCGTAAAGCCAGACAAGAAGTGGTACTTGGTTTGCTCTGGCGTCAGTTTTGAAACTGGAGGCAATACGCCAAACGCATCGGCAGACAGGAAGATCACCTTAGTCGCATGACCGCCTTTGGAAACTGGTTTTACGATGTTGTCGATGTGATAAATAGGGTAAGAAACACGGGTGTTCTCGGTTTTTGAACCATCATCAAAATCAATCGAACCATCACTACGAACCGTGACGTTTTCCAGTAGAGCATCACGGCGGATCGCGTTATAGATATCCGGCTCTGCTTCTTTAGACAGCTTGATGGTTTTCGCGTAGCAGCCGCCTTCAAAGTTGAACACGCCATCATCATCCCAGCCGTGCTCATCGTCACCAATTAACGCACGTTTTGGATCGGTGGATAGGGTGGTTTTACCCGTACCAGAAAGACCGAAGAAGATGGCGACATCGCCCGCTTTACCCATGTTGGCAGAGCAGTGCATAGAGGCAATGCCTTGTAGCGGCAGGAAGTAGTTCATCATCGCGAACATACCTTTTTTCATCTCACCGCCGTACCAAGTACCGCCGATGAGCTGCATGCGCTCGGTCAGGTTAAACACAGTGAAGTTTTCTGAGTTCAGACCGTGCTCTTTCCACTTCGCATTGGTACATTTTGCGCCGTTCATTACGACAAAGTCTGGTTTAAAGTGTGCCAGCTCTTCTTCGCTTGGACGAATGAACATGTTTTTCACAAAGTGTGCTTGCCATGCTACTTCGGTGATGAAGCGAACACTTAAGCGAGTATCGGCGTTGGCACCACAGTAGCCATCGAGCACAAATACGCGTTTACCAGAAAGCTGCTTGGTCACCAAGGCTTTCAGGTCATTCCACACTTCTTGATTGATCGGTTTGTTGTCGTTTTTCGCTTTGTCTGACGTCCACCACAGCGTATCGCGAGTGGTATCATCTTTAACGATAAACTTATCTTTTGGTGAGCGGCCAGTGAAGATGCCAGTATCAACCGCAACAGCACCCAATTCAGTCACCACACCACGTTCATAACCTTCGAGATCTGAACGGGTTTCTTCGGCAAATAACATTTCATAGCTCGGGTTACGAACCAGTTCAGTTACGCCGGTGATCCCATATTGGGCTAGGTCGATTTGTGCAGCCTTAGTATGTTCCATAACGGTCATAGGTGCTCCTTGTAGGATTTTGTAGGGATTTTGTAAGATTTTATGTAATTGTTATCTATAGACCATGCTAGCAACGGACCAGAGATAAAACAGGGAGGCAGCTCAAATATTGCCCACCAAGTTTCTGTGGTTTTAGGTAACTCGTCACATATATTGGCATCGATATTTTATCGCGTGCGCAAACCTTTGCGCCAGTAGCACAAGATTAATACTTTACAGAAATTAAGTACGGCGTACTGTTGTTAGGTTCTTTGATTTTATTGATTTTTTAGCATGAAAAAGCCAGCGATAAGCTGGCTTTTGGGCGGTTTTTACGTGCTTGTTAAACGTAGCGAATTAATGCAAGGTTGAACCGTTCGCCGATGAGGGGGCATACAATTCAGCGACTTGCGCAGAGTCAAACGAGTAGGTCGTACCGCAATAATCACAATGCAGAGCGACGGCACCATCTTGAGCAAGAATATCGTTAATCTCTTCACGTGCGACGGTCACAATCGCGGCAGCACTGCGTTCACGTGAGCAGCCACAACGGAAGCTGATCTGTTGTGGTGTGAACAGTTGCACCGTCTCTTGGTTGTAAAGACGATACAGCAACTCTTCTGCTGGCAGCGCAAAAAGCTCTTCATCCTTGATGGTGTTAGTTAATTGTTCTAGATGCTCGAAATCTTCAGCTGAACCTTTACCATCGGGTACGATTTGCAGCAACATGCCTGCGGCACAAGCTTTCCCATCGTGTTTGCCAACACGTATCCATAAACGGGTCTTAAGCTGCTCCGAACGTTCAAAATAACCTTCCAACACTTGTGCTAAGGTGTCGCCTTCCAAACCGACCACACCTTGATAGCGCTCGCCTTGCTTAGGTTCAATGGTGATGACCAGATGACCTTTGCCAAGCATGTCATGTAGGCTTGCATCATCCGCAATATCACCTTTCCAGCGAGCCACGCCACGCACTTGTTGGTTGTTATCGCCGTTGATGACCACGAGAGAGACCGGTCCATTACCTTGCAGTTGCAGGGTGATTGAGCCTTCAAACTTCAGCGTCGCTGTCAGCAGTGAGGTGGCGACCAGTAGTTCACCGATGAGGTGTTGTACGGCGGCAGGGTATTCCTGACTGGAAATCATCTGTTGGTAAGTGTCGTCCAGTTGAACCAACTCACCACGTACAGAAAGGTCTTTAAATAGATAGCGATGTAGCATGTTGTTCGCCATTGATTGTGTCGTCATAAGGAATAATCCGGCTATTTACTGATGGATGAATTTGAGTAGATCTCGGCGCTGTTTCTTGTCAGGACGTCGATCCGGACTCGGGTTGAGTTGGCGCATCATGGCATTGCGTTCACGTTTGGTGATGCTTTTGGCCGTTTCGCGATAGAGCTGTTGTGCTTCAGGTGCCCCACGGCGTTGGTCTGAGATCTTTTCAATAATGATCGTTTTCTCATCATGACCTTGACGCAATGTGATTTGCGCTCCAATTTCAACCGATTTGCTGGGTTTGGCGCGCTGGCCATTATAGTGGACTTTGCCCCCTTCGACCATATTTCGCGCGAGCGAGCGTGTTTTGTAAAATCTTGCTGCCCACAGCCATTTATCCAGTCTCACCTCTTCTGCGCTGGAACTCATTGCCACATTGCCTCTCTAAGCTTATTACATTTGACTATTATTCATGCTTAACAATGGTGTTTGCAGGGCTGTTTTTCAAGCAAGTCGACAATTTAACGTTTGAGACACTTCGCTCCACTATGCTTGTGTTATATTGCGATGCCTGCATAAAGTATTGAAAAACATCTGTACAAACAGATTTGCGCAATATGAAGCGTAAAAAGTACAGAAAGGAATAACGTGGAAATTTATGGAATTTAAACAACTTCCTCCGTTGGCAGCGTGGCCGCGTTTATTGAGCCAGAATACGCTGCGGTGGCAAAAGCCGATCAGCGAAGGATTAACGCTACTGTTATTAGTTGCTTCGGCGTGGACGCTGGGCAAGATGGTGTGGGTCGTCTCGGCTGAACAAACACCAGTGCCGACTTGGAGCCCCACGTTATCAGGGCTTAAGGCCGAACGTCAGCCACTCGATATCAGCGTATTGCAAAAAGGTGAGCTGTTTGGTGTGTTTACTGAGCCGAAAGAAGCTCCGGTTGTGGAGCAACCTGTGGTGGTGGATGCTCCGAAAACGCGCTTGAGCCTTGTGCTGTCTGGTGTGGTGGCGAGTAATGATGCGCAAAAAAGTTTGGCTGTTATCGCCAATCGTGGTGTGCAAGCGACGTATGGCATTAATGAAGTGATTGAAGGGACTCAGGCCAAGCTAAAAGCCGTGATGCCGGATCGGGTCATCATCAGCAACTCCGGGCGTGATGAAACCTTGATGCTTGAAGGGTTAGACTACACCGCGCCTGCGACGGCTTCGGTATCCAACCCTCCGCGTCCACGACCCAATCAACCTAATGCTGTGCCGCAGTTTGAGGATAAAGTGGATGCAATTCGTGAAGCAATCGCACGAAATCCGCAGGAAATTTTTCAATATGTGCGCCTATCTCAGGTAAAACGCGATGACAAAGTACTCGGCTATCGCGTCAGTCCCGGTAAAGATCCGGTACTGTTTGAATCAATAGGTTTACAAGATGGCGATATGGCAGTGGCACTGAATGGCCTAGATCTGACCGATCCTAATGTAATGAACACGCTATTTCAGTCGATGAATGAGATGACTGAAATGAGTCTGACCGTTGAGCGTGATGGTCAACAACATGATGTATATATTCAATTTTAACGCTAAGGCGAGTAACGACGCCTTAGTGAGGCAAGGGAGTTCCCAGTGAAATATTGGCTGAAAAAAAGTTCATGGCTGTTGGCGGGCAGTTTGCTGTCTACCCCTCTAGCGATGGCAAACGAGTTTAGCGCCAGCTTTAAAGGCACCGACATTCAAGAATTTATCAATATTGTGGGACGCAATCTTGAGAAAACCATCATTGTCGACCCTTCGGTACGCGGCAAAGTCGATGTGCGCAGTTTTGATACCTTAAACGAAGAGCAATATTACAGTTTCTTCCTCAGTGTGCTCGAAGTGTACGGTTTCGCCGTCGTTGAAATGGATAATGGCGTACTGAAAGTCATCAAATCGAAAGATGCAAAGACCTCAGCCATTCCGGTGTTGAGTGGTGAAGAGCGCGCCAATGGCGATGAAGTCATTACCCAAGTGGTCGCGGTGAAAAACGTTTCCGTACGCGAGTTGTCCCCTTTGCTGCGCCAACTGATTGATAACGCAGGGGCGGGGAACGTAGTGCACTACGATCCGGCGAACATCATTTTGATCACGGGGCGAGCTGCGGTAGTGAACCGTTTAGCGGAAATTATTCGTCGCGTTGACCAAGCCGGTGACAAAGAGATTGAAGTGGTTGAGCTTAATAATGCATCGGCAGCTGAAATGGTGCGGATTGTTGAAGCGCTCAACAAAACGACAGACGCGCAAAACACCCCTGAATTCTTAAAGCCCAAGTTTGTGGCAGACGAGCGTACCAACTCGATTTTGATTTCTGGCGATCCTAAAGTGCGCGAGCGCCTCAAGCGTCTGATCAAGCAGTTGGATGTTGAGATGGCGGCCAAAGGCAATAACCGCGTGGTGTATTTGAAATACGCCAAAGCTGAAGATCTGGTCGAAGTACTGAAAGGGGTGTCTGAGAACCTGCAAGCGGAAAAAGGCACCGGACAGCCGACCACTTCAAAACGTAATGAAGTGATGATTGCCGCGCACGCTGACACCAACTCGTTAGTGCTTACTGCGCCGCAAGACATTATGAATGCGATGCTGGAAGTGATTGGACAGCTAGATATTCGCCGTGCGCAAGTGTTGATTGAAGCGCTGATTGTCGAAATGGCAGAGGGCGATGGGATCAACCTTGGTGTGCAGTGGGGCTCGCTGGAAAGTGGTTCAGTTATCCAATATGGCAACACTGGCGCGTCGATTGGCAATGTGATGATTGGTCTTGAAGAAGCCAAAGACACAACCCAAACCAAAGCGGTTTATGATACTAATAACAACTTCTTGAGAAATGAAACGACGACCACCAAAGGGGATTACACCAAGTTAGCCTCTGCATTGTCGAGCATTCAAGGTGCTGCAGTCAGCATCGCGATGGGCGACTGGACGGCCTTAATCAACGCGGTCTCTAATGATTCCAGCTCGAATATCCTGTCATCACCCAGCATTACGGTGATGGATAACGGTGAAGCCTCCTTTATCGTGGGTGAAGAAGTGCCGGTTATCACAGGTTCTACTGCAGGCTCTAATAACGACAACCCATTCCAAACCGTGGATCGTAAAGAAGTCGGTATCAAGCTTAAAGTGGTGCCGCAGATCAACGAAGGTAACTCAGTCCAGCTCAATATTGAGCAAGAAGTCTCGAACGTGTTGGGCGCCAATGGAGCGGTAGACGTGCGTTTTGCGAAGCGTCAGCTCAACACTTCTGTGATGGTGCAAGATGGGCAGATGTTGGTGCTCGGCGGTTTGATTGATGAGCGAGCTCTTGAGAGTGAGTCGAAAGTCCCGCTCTTGGGGGATATTCCTCTGCTGGGTCAACTGTTCCGCTCAACCAGCTCGCAAGTGGAAAAGAAAAACCTGATGGTGTTTATCAAGCCGACCATTATTCGTGATGGCGTGACGGCCGATGGCATCACCCAACGTAAATACAACTACATCCGCGCCGAGCAACTGTTCCGCGCCGAAAAAGGTTTACGTCTGCTGGATGATGCTAGCGTGCCTGTGTTGCCGAAATTTGGCGATGACCGCCGCCATTCACCTGAAATTCAAGCCTTTATTGAGCAGATGGAAGCCAAGCAATGACCGAAATGGTGATCTCTCCAGCTGAGCGACAGTCGATTCGTCGTCTGCCCTTTAGCTTCGCCAATCGCTTTAAGTTGGTGCTGGATTGGAATGAGGATTTCTCCCAAGCCAGCATTTATTACTTAGCGCCGTTGTCGATGGAGGCGCTCGTCGAAACCAAGCGGGTGGTCAAGCACGCTTTCCAACTGATTGAGCTCTCTCAAGCGGAGTTTGAAAGCAAGCTAACCCAAGTCTATCAGCGTGATTCTTCAGAAGCGCGTCAATTGATGGAAGACATTGGTGCCGACAGTGATGACTTCTTCTCACTGGCGGAAGAGCTGCCTCAAAACGAAGATTTGCTAGAAAGTGAAGATGATGCGCCGATCATCAAACTGATCAACGCCATGTTGGGCGAAGCGATCAAAGAAGGCGCGTCAGATATTCACATTGAAACTTTTGAAAAAACACTGTCGATCCGTTTTCGAGTCGATGGCGTGCTGCGCGAAGTACTGGCACCCAGCCGCAAACTCTCATCGCTGCTCGTTTCACGGGTCAAAGTGATGGCCAAGCTCGACATTGCCGAAAAACGTGTGCCGCAAGATGGCCGTATTTCGCTGCGTATCGGTGGCCGCGCGGTCGATGTGCGGGTTTCAACCATGCCTTCATCACATGGTGAGCGAGTGGTAATGCGTTTGCTGGATAAAAACGCGACGCGCCTTGATCTGCACAGTTTGGGTATGACGGCGCATAACCATGATAATTTCCGCCGTTTGATTAAGCGGCCGCATGGGATCATTCTGGTGACTGGCCCAACCGGCTCGGGTAAATCGACCACCTTGTACGCGGGTTTGCAAGAGCTCAACAGCAGCGAGCGCAACATTTTAACCGTAGAAGATCCGATCGAATTTGATATTGATGGTATCGGTCAGACCCAAGTCAACCCAAGGGTAGACATGACC
Source organism: Vibrio cholerae ATCC 14035 (assembly GCF_000621645.1). Taxonomy (GTDB): domain Bacteria; phylum Pseudomonadota; class Gammaproteobacteria; order Enterobacterales; family Vibrionaceae; genus Vibrio; species Vibrio cholerae. Next base: position 23,813 of record NZ_JHXR01000011.1, read on the forward strand.
TTCGCACGGGGGCTACGCGCTATTTTGCGTCAAGACCCCGATGTGGTGATGGTGGGGGAAATTCGTGATTTGGAAACGGCGCAAATTGCAGTGCAAGCCTCGCTGACTGGTCACTTAGTGATGTCGACTCTGCACACCAACACGGCCGTTGGGGCGGTGACTCGGCTGCGCGATATGGGCATCGAGCCTTTTTTGATCTCCTCTTCACTGCTCGGTGTTCTGGCTCAGCGCTTGGTGCGCACCTTATGCCCAGATTGCAAAGAGCCTTACGAGGCGGACAAAGAGCAGCGCAAACTGTTTGATAGCAAGAAAAAAGAACCGCTGATCCTTTATCGTGCAACGGGCTGCCCTAAATGTAACCACAAAGGTTACCGTGGCCGAACCGGTATCCACGAGCTGCTGCTGGTGGATGACGCGTTGCAGGAGCTGATCCATAGCGAGGCGGGCGAACAGGCGATGGAGAAACACATTCGCGCGACCACGCCGAGCATTCGTGATGATGGTCTAGATAAGGTGCGCCAAGGCATTACTTCGCTAGAAGAAGTGATGCGGGTGACTAAGGAGTCCTAATGGCCGCGTTTGAATACAAAGCGCTGGATGCCAAGGGACGCCATAAAAAAGGCGTGATTGAGGGCGATAATGCACGTCAGGTGCGTCAGCGCCTGAAAGAGCAAAGCCTAGTGCCGATGGAGGTGGTGGAGACTCAAGTCAAAGCCGCGCGCAGTCGCAGCCAAGGTTTTGCGTTTAAGCGTGGGATCAGTACGCCGGATCTGGCGCTGATCACTCGCCAATTGGCGACTTTAGTTCAATCCGGTATGCCACTGGAAGAGTGTTTACGCGCGGTTGCCGAGCAGTCGGAAAAACCGCGGATTCGCACCATGTTGGTGGCGGTGCGCGCTAAAGTGACCGAAGGTTACACCCTCTCTGATAGTCTTGGCGATTATCCGCACGTGTTTGATGAGCTGTTTCGTTCTATGGTTGCGGCGGGCGAAAAATCTGGCCACCTCGATTCCGTTCTCGAACGTTTAGCTGACTACGCCGAAAACCGCCAGAAAATGCGCTCTAAACTGCAACAGGCCATGATTTACCCTGTGGTGCTGGTGGTGTTTGCGGTCGGTATCGTGGCGTTTTTGTTGGCAGCGGTAGTGCCGAAAATCGTGGGTCAGTTTGTGCAAATGGGGCAAGCCTTGCCGGCATCGACTCAGTTTCTGCTTGATGCCAGCGATTTCCTGCAACATTGGGGGATTTCGCTGCTGGTCGGTCTCTTGATGCTGATTTATCTGGTGCGCTGGTTGCTGACCAAGCCCGATATTCGTTTGCGTTGGGATCGCCGAGTGATTTCCTTGCCTGTGATTGGCAAGATTGCACGCGGTCTGAATACTGCGCGCTTTGCGCGTACGCTGTCGATCTGTACCTCAAGTGCAATCCCGATTCTGGATGGTATGCGCGTTGCGGTGGATGTGATGACCAATCAGTTTGTGAAACAGCAAGTGTTGGCTGCGGCCGAAAACGTACGCGAAGGCTCTAGCCTGCGCAAAGCGCTAGAGCAGACCAAGCTCTTTCCTCCCATGATGCTGCACATGATTGCCAGTGGTGAGCAGAGTGGAGAATTGGAAGGCATGTTGACGCGCGCTGCGGATAACCAAGACAACAGTTTTGAATCAACGGTCAACATCGCGCTTGGCATTTTTACCCCGGCCTTGATTGCCTTGATGGCGGGGATGGTGCTGTTTATTGTGATGGCGACCCTGATGCCGATTTTGGAAATGAATAACTTAATGAGTCGTTAAGTCGTCACGCGCGGCGAAAACGACATAGTGTGGAGTAACTATGAAAAAAATGCGTAAACAAACGGGCTTTACCCTGCTCGAAGTAATGGTGGTTGTGGTGATTTTGGGCATTCTGGCCAGCTTTGTTGTCCCCAACCTCTTAGGTAACAAAGAGAAAGCGGATCAACAGAAAGCGGTGACCGATATCGTCGCGCTGGAAAATGCGTTGGATATGTACAAGCTTGACAACAGCGTTTACCCGACGACTGATCAAGGTTTGGAAGCGTTAGTGACTAAGCCAACCAATCCAGAGCCGCGTAACTATCGCGAAGGCGGTTACATCAAGCGTCTGCCTAAAGATCCTTGGGGTAACGACTACCAATACTTGAGCCCAGGCGATAAAGGCACGATTGATGTGTTCACCTTAGGTGCGGACGGTCAAGAAGGTGGTGAAGGTACCGGTGCCGATATCGGTAACTGGAATATCCAAGATTTTCAATAAGCTTGGCTAATTAGCGGTAACTGACGGAACCTTATGACAGCGACACGCGGTTTTACTTTGTTGGAAATTTTGCTGGTGCTGGTGCTGGTTTCGGCCAGTGCGGTGGCGGTCATCGCCACCTTTCCGGTTTCCGTCAAAGATGAAGCCAAAATCAGTGCGCAGAGTTTTTATCAGCGTCTGTTGCTGCTCAATGAGGAAGCGATTCTCAGCGGGCAAGATTTTGGCGTGCGGATCGATGTCGATACGCGCCGTCTCACTTTTTTGCAACTCACCGCCGACAAAGGTTGGCAAAAGTGGCAAAACGACAAGATGACCAACCAAACCACCCTTAAAGAAGGGTTACAGCTCGACTTTGAACTCGGTGGTGGCGCTTGGCAAAAAGACGATCGTCTGTTTAATCCCGGCTCTCTGTTTGATGAAGAGATGTTTGCCGATGAGAAAAAAGAGCAAAAACAGGAACCGGCTCCGCAACTGTTTGTGCTATCGAGTGGCGAAGTGACCCCATTTACGCTGAGCATTTTCCCTAAAGGGCAGGAGCCCGATGAGCAGTGGCGAGTGACCGCGCAAGAAAATGGCACTCTGCGTCTACTGGCTCCGGGAGAAAGTGATGAAGAGTAAACGCGGTTTTACTTTGCTTGAAGTGCTGGTCGCGCTGGCAATTTTTGCTACCGCGGCGATCAGTGTGATCCGCTCGGTCAGTCAACACATCAATACGGTCAATTATCTTGAAGAGAAGATGTTTGCGGCCATGGTCGTGGATAACCAAATGGCGCAAGTGATGCTCAATCCGCAATCTTTAGCGGCGCGTGAGGGCAGTGAGCAGATGGCCGGACGGACTTGGTACTGGAAGCTGAGTCCTGTCAAAACCGCCGACAATCTGCTCAAAGCCTTTGATGTCAGTGTCGCCACAGAAAAAGGCGCGACCCCAGTCGTGACGGTGCGTAGCTATGTGGCGAACTAACCAAGTATCTTCTCGCCAGAATATGGCGGGCTTTACTTTGATTGAAGTGTTGGTGGCGATTGCGATTTTCGCGAGCTTGAGTGTGGGCGCCTATCAGGTGCTCAATCAAGTCCAACGCAGCAATGAAATTTCTGCCGAGCGCACCGCGCGTTTGGCTGAATTGCAACGCGCCATGGTGATCATGGATGCCGATTTTCGGCAGATGGCCCTGCGCCAATTTCGCACCGATGGCGAAGCGCCGAGTGAGCAAATCCTACAATGGAAAGAATCGCTGCTCGATTCGGATCAGCACGGTTTGTTGTTTGTACGCTTGGGTTGGCATAACCCACAGCAACAATTTCCACGCGGTGAAGTGGCGAAAGTCGGTTACCGCCTGTTTGAAAACCGCTTAGAGCGGGTCTGGTGGCGCTACCCAGATACTCCAGCGGGGCAGCAAGGGCTGATCTCTCCGTTGTTAACTGGGGTGGAAGATTGGGCAGTACAGTTTTATTTGCAAGGTGAATGGAGTAAGGAGTGGGTGCCCACTAACGCCTTGCCTGAAGCCGTGAAAGTGACCTTGCGCCTAAAAGATTACGGTGAGATTGAGCGGATATACCTTACAGGGGGCGGTTCACTCAATATGACGCAAGAGAGTGTTGAAAATGCGGGCTAAACAGCGCGGCGTGGCGTTAATTGTGATTCTGCTCCTGCTGGCGGTGATGGTCTCGATTGCTGCGACCATGGCCGAACGTCTGTTTAGTCAGTTTCAGCGTGCCACGCATCAGCTCAACTATCAGCAGGCTTATTGGTACAGTCTTGGCGTCGAAGCGCTAGCGAAAAAAGGCATTGAGCAGAGCTACCAAGACAGTGAAACCATCAATTTGAGTCAGCCTTGGGCTTTGAAAGAGCAAACTTATCCGCTCGATTACGGACAGGTGCGCGGCAAAATCCGCGATATGCAAGCTTGCTTTAATCTCAATGCACTCGCGGGGGTAAAGCTCACGCCAGACAGCGTGAAAAAACCGTATTTGCTGACGGTGCTGCAAGCGCTGCTTGAAGGGCTGGAAGTGGAGAGTTATCAAGCGGAAGTGATTGCCGATTCGACGTTAGAGTTTATTGATAAAGATGACTCTGTACGCACCGCTTATGGGGTGGAAGACAGTTACTATGAATCGATGATCCCGGCCTATATGGCGGCGGATACTTGGTTGGCCGATGCGAGCGAGTGGCGTGCGGTACAGCAAGTGGGGGGAGAAACGATGAATAAAGCCTTACCTTATGTGTGTGCGTTGCCAACCGATCAATGGCGCTTGAATGTGAACACGTTACCCGCTGAGCAAGCGGCACTGCTGGCGGCCATGTTTAGCCCAACATTGAGTCCGGAAAGCGCGAAAACCTTGCTCGAAGGGCGGCCTTTCGATGGTTGGGCGAGTGTGGATGATTTTCTTGCCCAATCGGCACTCACCGGAGTGGATAACGCGGTGCGTGAGGAAGCGAAGAAATACCTCAGTGTAGATAGCCATTATTTTGAATTAGATGCACAGGTGCTGGTCGATACGTCTCGCGTGCGGATCCGCAGCCTGTTTTACAGTAACGATAAGAAAACTGCGACGGTGATACGCCGCCGCTTTGGAGGGATCAGTGAGCGAGTTTCTGACCGTTCGACTGAGTAGTCAAAAAGAGGCCGATATCCCTTGGCTGGTTTGGTCTGCCGAGCAGCAAGAAGTGATTGCCAGCGGCCAAGTGGCTGGTTGGGAAGCCTTGCATGAAATTGAGTCTTATGCTGATCAGCGCAGCGTAGTGGTATTACTGGCGGCGAGTGATTTGATTTTAACGTCAGTGGAGATCCCGCCCGGCGCTTCTCGTCAGCTTGAAAATATGCTGCCGTATTTGTTAGAAGATGAAATCGCCCAAGATGTGGAAGATGTGCACTTTTGTGTGCTGAGTAAAGGACGAGAAACGGCGGATGTGGTCGGTGTCGATCGTCTTTGGCTGCGCGCTTGCTTAGATCATCTCAAAGCGTGCGGTTTTGATGTGAAGCGCGTATTGCCTGATGTACTGGCGATCCCTCGCCCAGAGCACGGTTTAGCTGCCCTGCAATTGGGTGATGAGTGGTTAGTGCGTAAAAGCACTACGCAAGGGATGGCAGTGGACGCGCAGTGGTTAAGCTTACTGGCCGCTTCCGATTGGGTGCAGAATGAGGGTGAGTATTTGCCTTTGCAAGCGCTCACGCCGCTTCCAGAGCTGAGCTTAGCCGAAACCCAAGAGTGGCGTTATGAGCCGAGCGGTTTAGTCATGCAACTGCTGACTCAGGAGGCCTTAACCAGCAAGTTCAACTTGCTGACGGGGAGTTTTAAACTCAAGTCTTCTTGGCTGCGGTATTGGCAAATATGGCGCAAAGTGGCGATCGCTGCTGGGCTATTTGTCGCGGTATCCATCAGTTATTCGCTGTTTCAGGCGCATCAATACGAAGCACAAGCGGACGCTTACCGCGCGGAAAGTGAGCGGATTTTCCGCAGCATCTTCCCTGATAAACAGAAAATCCCGACCGTGACTTATTTGAAAAGACAGATGAGTGATGAGATGGCGCGTTTATCTGGCGGTGCCAGTGTGGGCAGCGTTTTGAAGTGGCTAAGCCCGTTGCCTGAGGCTTTGAAAGGGGTCAATCTACAACTGCAAAGCATCAAATTTGACAGTAACCGCAGTGAGATTCGCCTAGAAGCGACCAGTCGTGATTTCCAAAGTTTTGAACAAGCTCGCACTCAGCTTGAGCAGTATTTTGCTGTTGAACAGGGGCAGCTCAATAAAAATGGCGAGCAAGTGTTTGGCGTGTTTGTGGTGAAGCCCAAGTAAGGAGAAATGATGAAAGAATTATTGGCTCCTGTGCAGGCTTGGTGGCGAAGTGTCACCCCTCGTGAGCAAAAGATGGTAATGGGCATGGGCGCGCTGACGGTACTCGCTATCGCTTATTGGGGAATATGGCAGCCTTTGAGTGAGCGTACCGCCCAAGCTCAAGCACGATTACAAACCGAAAAACAGCTACTGAGTTGGGTTAGTGAAAACGCCAACGACATCGTAACGCTCCGTGCGCAAGGGGGCAGTGATGCGCCAAGCGATCAACCACTCAATCAGGTGATCACTAACTCGACGCGTCAGTTCAATATTGAGCTGATCCGCGTGCAGCCGCGCGGCGAAATGATGCAGGTCTGGATCCAACCGCTACCGTTTTCGCAATTGGTCTCATGGATTGCGTATTTGCAAGAGCGCCAAGGGGTGAGCGTGGATGCGATTGATATTGACCGTGGTAAAGTGAACGGCGTTGTGGAAGTCAAACGTCTGCAACTGAAGCGTGGAGGCTGATATGAAGCGTGCTGTTGGCTATGGTCTGTTATTTTCCACAGTGTTAATGACCAGCGTGGTCGTGCATTTGCCTGCCCAAGTGGCGCTTAGCCCGCTACCGCTGCCTGAAGGTTTAGAGCTCACTGGTATAGAGGGTACTCTGTGGCAAGGTCAAGCCGCGCAAGTTCGTTGGCAAGGCATGAGCCTAGGCGATCTCAACTGGGATCTCCACCTCTCGGCGTTACTGTTGGGGCAGTTGGAGGCGGATATCCGCTTTGGCCGCGGTAGCAGCACACAACTAAGAGGGAAAGGTGTCGTGGGGGTCGGTTTGAGTGGTCCCTATGCCGATGATTTTTTACTCTCCTTACCGGCTGCGCAAGCCATTACTTGGCTACCGCTACCGGTACCACTGATGGCGCAAGGGCAGTTGGAGATGGCCGTCAAACAGTACCGCTTTGGTGAGCCTTACTGCCAGCAAGCCGAAGGCAGCTTAGCTTGGTCAGCCGCGCAGCTAGAATCGCCGATTGGTGCGCTGCAGCTTGGTACTGTCGTGTCGGATTTTACCTGCCAAGAGAGCGTTGTGACCCTGAAAGGTGGCCAAAAAACTGCGCAGGTGAGCAGTGAATTTAACCTCAGTTTACAGCCGGACAATCGCTATCAAGCACAAGCGTGGTTTAAACCAGAAGCTGAATTTCCTGAGAGTTTAAAGGAGCAGTTGAGCTGGCTACCGCAGCCTGATGGGCAAGGTCGCTATCCGTTCAATCAACAAGGTCAGCTCTAGGATGTGTTATCCCATTCATTTCACGCCCAACTGGGCGTGAAATTTTATCGGCTAGTCTTTGATTTTTAAGATCTCATTCCAAGGTAAATCCGCATCACCAAGCACGATGAAGTTCGGGTTTTCCAAGGTTTCCCGCTCATTGTACGAGAGGGGCGATAATTGAGTGCTCAGAATGCGCCCACCCGCTTCTTCGACAATGCACTGGGTTGCGGCGGTATCCCATTCGCCAGTTGGACCAAGGCGCAGATAGCAATCTACCGCACCTTCTGCCACTAAGCAGGCTTTCAGTGCTGCAGAGCCCAGTGGCACCAAGTCATAATTCCAAGCACTGCTTAAACGGCGCGTGATTTTGTTGATGTCTTGGCGACGGCTGATGGCAATCGCGATCGAGCTGCTCGGCAGCTCATGTTTGTGAGTCTGAATTTTGAGGCTCTGCGCCATGTCGGGGATCTTCCACGCCCCTTTGCCTGCGTAAGCGTAGTAAGTCACACCAGAAACGGGGCCATACACCACCCCCATCACCGGATGGTTATTTTCCACGAGCGCAATGATGGTCGCGAAGTCGCCGCTACGTGCGATGAACTCTTGAGTGCCATCCAGCGGATCCACCAGCCAATAGCGCTGCCATGTTTCGCGAGTGGCAAGGTCGATATTGGCTTCTTCCTCCGAGAGGATCGGAATATCAGGGGTCAGCTCGCGCAACTGCTCACACAGAAACTTATGTGCGGCTAAATCGGCGCTGGTGACAGGCGTTGAATCACTTTTGGTGAAGGCTTCATAAGATTTATTTTGATAGATATCGAGGATGAGTTGCCCTGCCGCTCGCGCGATGTTAATGACATCGGGCAGTAAGTGCGAGAGATCCTGTGGTGTAGACATAGTGACTCCGAAGGCGTGCGATTCACGCCTGAAGAAAACGCAGAGCCAACAGCAAGGCTGTGATGCTGCGCGCTTCACAAAAATCGAGATGGGTCAGCAGATCTTCTGCTTGTGCTAAAGGCCAGCGAATGATCTCCAACGGCTCTGGCTCATCCCCCTCTAACTGTTCTGAGTATAGATCCTGAGCAACAAAAAGAACCATTTTACTGGAGAAGTAAGAAGGAGCCAGCACCACCTCTTTGAGCGGCGTTAACTGGCGCGCGCCAAAACCAATTTCTTCTTTTAATTCACGATTGGCCGCTTGCTCGGCGGTTTCACCATGATCGACCAAGCCTTTTGGAAAGCCTAATTCGTAACGCTCCGTTCCTGCAGCGTATTCGCGCACGAGGAGTAAATCACCTTGGGCTGTGATCGGCACCATCATCACCGCATGACGACCGCTCGGCTTCATACGCTCGTAAGTTCTTTGTTCACCGTTTGAGAAACGCAGATCCAAAGCTTCAATAGTAAACAGACGCGATTTGGCGACCGTTTCACGATCCAGAATTTCTGGTAAAGATTTGGATGACATACGCAGACTCCTGAGCAAAAAAGTTTTCTTAATATATGAGAAATAATCACAGTTTGAAACGCTCAATATGCCGACACCAATAAAAAAGCTGATGTGAATACATCAGCTTCGAATTGGAGTGATAGGCAGGCTGAACGCTTAGTAGTAAGAGTGCTCACCGCGATCGTGCTCGGTGGAGTCACGTACCGCAGTCAGTTCACCAGCAAATTGAGCCAGCAGCTCTTTCTCAATGCCTTCTTTAAGCGTAACGTCGACCATAGAGCAGCCGTTACAGCCACCGCCAAATTGCACCAGAGCCACACCATCATCCGAAATGCTGATCAGACGAACGTGGCCACCATGGCCGGCCAATTGAGGGTTGACTTGGGTTTGCAGGGCGTATTCTACGCGCTCCATCAGCGAGGCATCGTCAGAAACTTTGCGCATTTTCGCGTTAGGGGCTTTCAGGGTCAGTTGTGAACCCATTTTGTCGGTGACAAAGTCAATCACCGCTTCTTCCAAAAAGGGCAAGCTAAGTCCATCAACATAGGCAGAAAAGCCACTGAAAGGGTATTCCGTATCAGTCGCTTCTACGGCTTCCGGTGGGCAGTAAGAGACGCCACACTCGGCATTTTGGGTGCCTGGGTTAACCACAAACACACGAATATTGGTGCCTTCAGGCTGCTGAGCCAGCAGCTTAGCGAAGTGAGATTGGGCAGATTCAGTAATAGTAATTGGATTTGACACGACGAATACCTGAGTAAAAGAATAGGTTATTGCTCACCATTCTACTCCTGAGTTAGCGATGATCCAGCCCTTTTGCGTTAAAAAACGTCAACCGTGGCTATCTTTCGGCTCGGGAGTGCGGCATATGCAGTAAATATCAATGCTTTGCACACCGACATCAAGCAGTAAATCGCATAAATGTCGGATCGTACTGCCTGTGGTCACCACATCGTCCACAATCGCAACATGTGGTTGGTTTGGCGGATGATTCAGCACAAACGCATCGCGTAGGTTGTGGATTCGCTGCGCCTTGCTGAGTCCTTGTTGATGCGGTGTCGCTCGGCGGCGTGCAAAGAGTTGGTGGTCATATTCAACGTTCAGCATATTGGCTAACTCGCGCGCCAGCAGATCGCTTTGATTAAAGCCGCGTTGCCAGCGTCGCCGCCAATGCAGTGGCACGCTGCACAGCAACGGGGCTGGCTCGTTAATCTGGGTGGCGAGTAGCTTAGCCAAGCGCGGCGCTTGCCAAAACTGGCGTTGGTATTTGAGTTGATGCACCGCATCACTAAGTGGAAAGCGGTAATCGCCGACACACATCAGTTTTCGCCACGGCGGAGGCTGACCCAAACACTGCCCGCACTGATCAACTGGGGTAAGAGTCGGTAAACCGCAGCGTGCGCAGCGATAACCGTGCTCAAGCCAAGCTTGGCAGGCAGAGCAGACGCCAAACGGCGAATTTGTATCTAGCGCCAGTCGACAGAGATGACATTCCGGAGTCAGCAGTGGTGCGGTAGTTTTTCTGAGCCAATGGGTTAACATAGCGAGCCAAGAATCGGGGTAATGTGCTTCATCTTGCCAATTGGCAGAGTGGATGAAGATGGAAATAGACGGAGAAACTGTGACCATGGCGTTGTATTGGCAAGTCAGTGGACAAGGGCAAGATCTGGTATTGGTACACGGCTGGGGCATGAACGGGGCGGTATGGCAGCAAACCGCACAAGCCTTGAGTGACCATTTTCGAGTGCATGTGGTGGACTTACCCGGTTATGGTCATAGTGCCGAGCAACATGCCGCAAGCTTAGAAGAGATTGCTCAAGCCTTGTTAGAGCATGCACCGCGCAACGCCATTTGGGTCGGCTGGTCACTGGGTGGCTTAGTCGCCACGCACATGGCGCTGCATCATTCAGACTATGTCAGCAAATTGGTGACGGTCGCTTCCTCGCCCAAATTTGCGGCGCAGGGCAGCTGGCGTGGTATTCAACCGGATGTGCTGACCGCGTTTACCGATCAGTTGGTGGCCGATTTTCAGCTGACCATTGAGCGCTTTATGGCGCTGCAAGCCATGGGTAGCCCAAGTGCGCGCCAAGATGTGAAAGTGCTTAAACAGGCTGTGCTGTCGCGCCCTATGCCTAATCCACAATCATTGCTCGCAGGGCTGACGATGCTCGCCGAAGTCGATTTGCGTGATGAGCTGCAACACATCAGCGTGCCTATGCTGCGGCTATATGGTCGGTTGGATGGGTTAGTCCCCGCGAAAGTCGCCCGTGATTTGAACCATTTAGCGCCTTACAGTGAAGCGTTCATGTTTGACCAATCTTCCCATGCGCCGTTTATGACCGAGGCGGAGGCGTTTTGTCAGCAGCTTATCGAGTTTGCGACTCGTTAGATCCCCCCTTCCTACTTTAAGCTGTCACTCCAAGTCGTTTGGGGGAGTGTGAATTTTGTCGCGCTGACCAAAATTTGACTCAATCATTTTCGGAACAGGTCGATAAATAGACTAACCCGGAGTGAAAGCCGAGGGTGGGCGAAGCTGAGGAGGTTTCGGCTATGCTAGTGTCACCGACCAATGTCAGTGTGCCGCTGATCGCCCCATCAGTGAACGTGCAAACGGAGCAGGCCGCACGCGACAATCGCGTTCGCGAGCCAGTGACGCCAACCGTACAACTGGCCAAATCGAACGCTGAACGTAAGATCAAAGAGGATGATAAGCGTCGCAAGCAACCATCGTGGGATCCAGCAGAACACCCACGTTATGATATCGGCGGCGAAGCGGAGGCGCAGACCTCCCATCACGATGAACCGAAAAGTGAGCTTGAGCGATTGTTTGATCTGCTCGCACTCGCTTCGTACAGCCAAGAGCAAGGCAAAGGTTATGCGATGCGTTTTCGCTTACCTAAGCACATCATTGATGCGGCGATAACAGAAGGCAAAATGGCGCGCCGGCGTGTCGTGATCAAATACTATTATGGTCACGCAGTGGCACCCAACACACCTTCAGACGTGATTGCGGTTTTGTAGGTGAGTTATCTCGCGCAATAAAAATCCCCACAGCTGTGGGGATTTTTTTATGCAGCATAACGGTTAGGTCATGATGAAATGTGTTTGTCGGCTATTTCTTCGCTTTAGCGAAAGCAGCGGCAAACGCACCGCCCATGGCACCACCCAGTGCATTGCCTTGCGGCTCATCACGGCGTGGAGCGCGACGCTCTTGCCCTGAGCGTGGCGCAGCGCTGCGTTGGCTGCGGTTATCTTGTCCCGGCTCATCGTTTAAGCGCATCGAAAGGGCGATACGCTTACGCTGCACATCCACTTCCATCACTTTGACTTTGACGATGTCACCGGCTTTAACCACTTCACGCGGATCTGAGATAAAGCGATCGGTCAGCGCAGAAATATGCACTAAGCCATCTTGATGGACGCCGATATCCACGAACGCGCCAAAGTTGGCGACGTTAGAGACCACGCCTTCCAACACCATGCCCACTTCCAGATCTGACACCTCATGGATGCCTTCAGCAAAGGTCGCGGTTTTGAATTCCGGACGCGGGTCACGCCCCGGTTTATCCAGCTCCTTGATGATGTCGGTCACGGTGGGTACACCAAAGTTTTCATCGGTGTAATCGACCGCGCGAAGAGTGCGCAGGAACTCTGTATTGCCAATCAGCGCTTTCAGATCTTTGCTGTTCTTCTCAGCGATAGTTTTCACCACCGGATACGCTTCTGGGTGCACCGCTGAAGCGTCGAGCGGGTTTTTGCCATCCATAATGCGTAGGAAGCCGGCACACTGTTCAAACGCTTTAGGCCCCAAACGCGGCACTTTTTTGAGGGCACTACGCGACTCAAAACGACCGTTTTCATCACGATAATCCACAATGTTTTGCGCGAGTGCTGCAGACAAGCCCGCAACACGAGTCAGTAGCGCTGCCGAGGCGGTATTCACATCCACACCTACGGCGTTTACACAGTCCTCAACAATCGCATCAAGACGTTTCGCAAGCAGGGTTTGGCTCACATCGTGTTGATACTGGCCAACCCCTATCGATTTCGGGTCGATCTTCACTAATTCTGCGAGTGGGTCTTGCAGACGACGCGCGATAGAGACTGCGCCACGCAGTGACACATCGAGATTTGGGAACTCTTTCGCCGCTAGCTCTGAAGCGGAATACACCGATGCGCCCGCTTCGCTGACCATGATTTTTTGTACTTTGAGATTGCCGCGCTTGATTAAATCTGCCGCAAAAGCATCGGTTTCACGCGACGCCGTACCGTTACCAATCGCAATCAGATCCACGTTGAACTTTTTCACCAGCAGAGCAATAGACTGCATGGCGCGATCGTATTGATGCTGTGGTGCGTGCGGGTAAATCGTGTCGGTTGCCAGCACTTTACCGGTTGCGTCAACCACGGCGACTTTACAGCCAGTGCGCAGACCCGGATCGAGGCCCAGTGTCGCGCGAGGCCCCGCCGGTGCCGCCATCAGCAGATCTTTTAAGTTGGTGGCGAACACTTCAATCGCTTCGATTTCCGCGCGCTCTTTCATCGCGCTCATCAGTTCGGTTTCCATGTGCATGGAGATTTTGATTTTCCATGCCCAACTGATCACCTGCTTGCGCCACGCATCGGCCGTCGCTTGGCTCAAATGAATGCCGTAATGCTCGGCAATCAGAGTTTCGCAGTAGGATTGGCGCGCACTCTCTTCCAATTCAGGATCGGCATTCAGCGTTAGGGTTAAGAAGCCTTCGTTACGGCCACGCAGCATCGCCAACGCGCGATGTGAAGGCGCTTTGCTGATCGGCTCGCGGTGATCAAAGTAATCTTTAAATTTCTCGCCCGCTTGCTCTTTACCCTCGATCACGCGCGACACAATTTCCGCGTTGCGATTGAGGTGCTGACGGATTTTTTCCAGTAGGTTGGCATCTTCCGCGATGCGTTCCATCACGATAGCGCGTGCGCCATCCAGTGCGGCTTTGCTGTCGGCGACGCCTTTCTCGGCATTAATGTATTTTGCCGCTTCGCTTTCAGGGTCAGTATTAGGCTGCGTCCACAGCGTATCGGCCAGTGGCTCAAGACCCGCTTCAATCGCGATTTGGCCTTTGGTGCGGCGTTTCGGTTTGTAAGGCAGATAGAGATCTTCAAGGCGGTTTTTGCTGTCGGCACTTAAAATCGCCTGCTCCAGCTCAGGGGTGAGTTTGCCTTGTTCTTGAATCGATTTGAGGATGGTTTGGCGACGGTCATCCATCTCACGCAGATAGGCAAGACGGCTATCTAAGTTGCGCAGTTGGGTATCATCCAATCCTCCCGTCACCTCTTTACGGTAACGGGCGATAAAAGGAACGGTATTGCCATCGTCGATCAGGGTGACGGCAGCGATAACTTGCTCAGGGCGAACATTCAGTTCTTGAGCAATCTGGTGGCAGATAGCTTTGCTCATCCGTGGTGGTCTCTTTTTGACATTTTCGGTTTATATGGGGGCAGTTACGCCTGACTCCAGCTCAACGTTTGAATGGAAGAGGAGTTTGAGCCTGCCCTCTAGACAGTTACTGATAATAGGCGGCTATTAATAACACGTCTGCTGCTCGCTTTTGAGAGCTTTCAGTCAAATCTTTTGCCCTGACTGGCAAAGCGTGCGAAAAATCGGTACTTTTCGCGCAACCCTATTTTGTTGAGAATCCCGTGTGAAAACTAAGCTGATTACCCGAGCTGGCTATAACAAGCTCAAGCAAGAGCTCGACTATTTATGGAAAGAACAACGTCCCGAGATCACCCAAAAAGTCTCTTGGGCGGCGAGCCTTGGCGATCGCTCAGAGAACGCTGATTACACCTACAACAAACGCCTGCTGCGACAGATTGATCGTCGTGTACGCTTCCTGAGTAAGTTGCTGCCAGAGCTGAAAATCGTTGATTATTCACCGCAGCAAGAAGGCAAAGTGTTTTTCGGTGCTTGGGTGGAAATTGAAAACGAAGCCGGAGAGGTGAAGAAGTTTCGCATTGTCGGCCCCGAAGAGATTTACGGTGATGCCAAAGATTACATCTCGATTGATTCCCCGATGGCGCGCGCGCTACTCAAAAAGCAAGTGGATGAAGAGTTTCAGGTGCACACCCCGACGGGCATCAAAGAGTGGTTTATCAACTCGATTGAGTATGAGAAAGGGGAATTGTGAGATCGTGTATTGTGGATTCGTAGCCTATCCGCTACAAAGACATAAAGATTAACAATTCTTTGCTCCCGGTGAGCGGTAACGATGTTACATTTTACTCGCCCGAAGAGTAGGGGATTGAACAACAGTTAGGTGGGATCATGGTGGAAAATCATAAAGTTTTAGTGGTAGATGATGATGCGCGCTTGCGTGCGCTGCTTGAGCGTTACCTGTCCGAGCAGGGTTTTCAAGTCCGCAGCGTGGCTAACGGCGAGCAGATGGATCGTCTGCTGACGCGCGAAAACTTCCATTTGATGGTGCTGGATTTGATGTTGCCGGGTGAAGATGGCTTGTCTATCTGTCGACGTTTGCGCAATTCCAACAATATGATCCCGATTCTGATGCTCACTGCCAAAGGCGATGAGATTGACCGCATTGTCGGCCTAGAAGTTGGTGCCGATGATTACCTGCCTAAGCCATTTAACCCACGTGAGTTGCTGGCGCGTATCAAAGCGGTATTGCGCCGCCAAGTGGTTGAAGCGCCGGGAGCGCCCAGTGCAGAAGAGACCATCATTGAATTTGGTGAGTTTCGCTTAAATCTTGGTACGCGAGAAATGTTCCGTGGTGAAGAGGCGATGCCACTCACTTCTGGTGAATTTGCTGTGTTGAAAGCACTCGTGACCAATGCCCGTGAACCGCTTTCGCGCGATAAACTGATGAACATGGCGCGTGGCCGTGAATATTCAGCGATGGAGCGTTCGATTGACGTACAGATTTCTCGTCTGCGTCGTATGCTCGAAGTTGACCCTAGCAAACCGCGCTATATTCAAACCGTATGGGGACTCGGTTACGTGTTTGTTCCTGATGGTAAAGCCGCCAACTAACTTCTTTTAGGCACGCCGGGCAAGGGCGTCCTCGCTCCGCGCGTGCCCTTGCTACATTTAGGTGCCTTATGCGAATTCGCAGTTCATTTACCCAATCGATCCTGCTGTTTTTCTCTCTGTTGATCGCCAGTCAAATCTATTCTTACTACGCGGTTTTTAACTATGCGTTGCTGCCGAGTTTGCAGCAATTCAACAAAATTCTTGCCCATGAAATCAGCTTGATGCTCGATGACACCAGTAATCCGAATGTCAGTTCCGAAATGGATGCGTTGCTCAAAAGGCGTGTGCTTGAGCAATTAGGGGTGACGATTCATAGTAACGACAGCCCCGAAGCGGTCGAATATCAACACGCGATCAGTTTGGATTTGATGAGCGAAGAGATGAGTAGTGAGCTGGGTTCACCCACAGAAGTGCGCATGGCGTTGGGCGAAGAGAGCTACATCCTGTGGATGAAGATCGATTCTCTGCCCGGCCAGTTGCTGCGTATTCCACTCTCAGAGCTGCAGGAAGAAGATTTCGCGCCGCTGTTTCGTAACAGCATTATTATGGCGCTACTGATTGTAATTGGTGGCTGGCTGTTTATTCGTCTGCAAAACCGTCCACTGATTGCCTTGGAAAAAGCCGCCAAAATGGTAGGTCGTGGAGAAACGCCACCACATCTACCTGAGCAAGGCACGCTTGAAATCCGCTCGGTAACGCGCGCGTTTAATCGAATGTCGAAAGGCATTCAAGCACTGGAAGAAGATCGCGCGCTGTTGATGGCGGGGATCAGTCATGATATCCGCACGCCCTTGACTCGAATTCGCTTGGCAACCGAGATGATGTCACCAGAAGACAGCTATCTTGCTGAGAGCATCATCAGCGATACCGAAGAGTGTAACCAGATCATCAGCCAATTTATGGATTACCTGAAACCCGTCAATCGTGAAGCGTTTGAAGCGGTGGATTTGAATGATATTGCCAGCGATGTGGCAAGCTCTGAAGGGGGCTACGAAGTGCAGATTGAAACCGATCTGCAAGCGGAACTCGCGCCCGCTTTTGGTAACCCGATTGCGATTAAGCGTTCACTGAGTAACTTGGTAGTGAATGCGCTGCGCTACGGCAACGGTTGGGTCAAAGTGAGTAGCGGCATGACGGCCGATAAGAAGCTAGTCTGGCTGTCTGTGGAAGACAATGGGCCGGGTATCGATCCAAGCCAAGTGAATAAAGTGTTTGAGCCTTTTACTCGTGGGGATACCGCGCGGGGCAGTGAAGGGACGGGCTTAGGGCTGGCGATTGTGAAGCGGATTGTCAGCCAGCATCATGGCGCGGTGTCGGTGAGCAACCGTACTCAAGGTGGTCTGCGAGCACAAATCAGTTTCCCAACTAAGCAGCAAAAGGGCTAACCTAAGTTAGCCCTGATTGAACCGTTAGTTTGACTCTTGCGCCGTTTCGGTAACCGAAGCGGCGTTTTCATCTCGGCGTACTTCTGGCAGCAGCAGGTTAAGCACGATGGCGGTAATACCACCTGCGGCTACACCTGAAGAGAACAGATTCTTAATAAATTCCGGCATAAACTGCAGAATCTCTGGCTTTTGCGCAATTCCCAAACCCATTGAGAAGGAGAGCGCCATGATCAGAATCGCACGGCGATCCAAATCGACGCGAGAGATAATGCGCACGCCTGCCGCAGCAATCGTACCAAACATCACAATCGTTGCGCCGCCAAGCACAGGTTCAGGAATCAACTGTACAAAGCTTGCAACGCCGGGGAAGAGGCCAAGTAGCACCAACATGCCCGCGATAAAGTAACCCACATAACGGCTGGCAACGCCGGTTAATAGGATCACGCCGTTGTTTTGGCTAAAGGTGGAGTTTGGAAAGCTGTTAAATACCGCGGCAAGGGCAGAGTTGAGGCCATCGGCCAATACGCCGCCTTTGATGCGCTTCATATACACAGGGCCTTTCACGGGCTCACCAGAGACTTCGGAGGTCGCCGTGATATCACCAATCGCTTCTAGTGCCGTGATGAGGAAAATCAGCACCAGAGGAATAAACAGCGACCAGTCAAACCCTAAGCCATATTGCATCGGGATAGGCAGTGCGATGAGTTGAGTCTGTGCCAAGTTATCGGTATTGACCATGCCCATCAGGTACGCCATTACATAACCTACCAGCATCGCAATCACAATCGAAGCCACTCGCACGTAAGGGTTGTGCGCTCGGTTCAGCAGCACAATGATCGCCAATACGGTGCCAGCTAGCGCAAGCTTATCGAGGCTACCAAAGCTGCCGTCAGCCATAGCCGCATAACCGCCACCCATCGAAATCAATCCGACTTGTACCAGCGTTAGGCCAATCAAGGTCACCACAATCCCAGAGACTAACGGCGTAATCACGCGCTGGGCAAATTGCAGCACGCGGGACAGTAAAATTTCAGCGCTTGAGGCGACCAAAATCGTACCAAAAATCGCGGCCATCATGGTCTCTATATCTGCACCGCCTGCTTTGAGCGCAAGTCCAGCACCAATAATGGGGCCTAAAAAGTTAAAGCTGGTGCCTTGAATGGAAAGCAAACCTGAGCCAATTGGGCCAAAGGTACGGATTTGAATGAAGGATGACAAACCCGAAGCAAACAGTGACATGCTGATAATGGTATTGGTTTGATCGGCAGGTACACCAAGGGATTGGCAAATGATCAGCGATGGGGTGATCACGGCGACAAACATCGCCAGCAGATGTTGCAAGGCTGCGAAGAGAGTTTGAGGCAAAGGGGGACGATCATTGAGTTGATAGACCAGATCTGCCTTACGTGAAGTCGGTTGTATCATAGCGATTTTCCTGATGGTCAATTACACCTTGCACACGCTGAATGGGTGGTTAAGGTGGAGCAGAAGCCGCTTCTGTGATTGCTGTTATCCCCTTCCTACTTGAAGCTGCAGCGGTGTTGGCTCCGTTCGTTCACCCCAATCACATAGTTTGTCTATGCTCATGGGGATGAACTCACTTGCCGCCTACCTGCAACTCCAAGTCGTTTGGGTATAATCAGACTCTGCTCTGGGTAGAGAGGTAAACGTTTGCGCTTACCGGAAAATGGCGGCGATTATAGAGGTTTTACTCAGGAAAGCAAACGTTTGCTTGTGGGGTTTTAGACCGAATTGATGAGGATCAAAAACTAAGCTTTGGCGTAAATATCACGTTCGCCTAACCAGCGGTCGATGATGGCTTGTGCATTTTGTGGGTAGCGTTCATGGATATGTCGCGCGATGCGTTGCACTTGCGGAACCAGTTGCTGATCGCGTACCAGATCGGCAATTTTGAAATCGGCTAAGCCGGTTTGTTTGGTGCCCAGTAGCTCTCCGGGGCCACGAATTTCCAAGTCGCGCTGCGCGATGACAAATCCATCGTTGCTTTCACGCAAAACGCCCAAACGCTTTTGCGCGGTTTTGGAGAGTGGTGCATGAAACAGCAGCACACAATGGCTGGCTACGGTACCACGCCCAACACGGCCGCGTAGCTGGTGAAGTTGAGCTAGCCCCAAACGCTCGGGGTTTTCAATGATCATCAAGCTGGCATTAGGCACATCCACGCCCACTTCAATCACTGTGGTGGCGACGAGCAGATGCAGCTCATTGTTTTTAAACGCCTGCATTACCGCTTGTTTTTCGGCGGGTTTCATCCGGCCATGCACTAAGCCGATTTTGACTTCGGGCAGTTTACGTTGCAGTTCCTCGGCCGTTTCTGCGGCCGCTTGCGCTTCCAGCACTTCGGATTCATCAATCAAAGTACACACCCAATACGCTTGCTTGCCTTCGTTGAGGCAGGCGTGGCGAATGCGCTCGACAATCTCATCGCGTTTGGTATCCGGAATCGCTACGGTTTGAATCGGAGTACGCCCGGGGGGTAACTCATCAATCACTGAGGTTTCCAAATCGGCATAAGCCGTCATCGCCAAAGTACGCGGGATCGGAGTAGCAGTCATAATGAGCTGATGCGGGTACGCGCCTTGTTTTGCGCCTTTCTCGCGCAGCTCTAAACGCTGATGTACCCCGAAGCGATGCTGCTCATCAATAATGACCAAGGCAAGATGGTCAAACGACACTTGCTCTTGAAACAGAGCATGGGTGCCAACCACCATTTTCACTTCGCCACTGGCGATGCGTGCCAGCTCCGTTTCCCGCGCTTTGCCTTTGAGCTTACCCGCGAGCCAGCCGACTTGAATGCCCATCGGCTCTAGCCACTGCGCAAAATTGAGCGCGTGCTGCTCGGCCAGTAGCTCGGTAGGAGCCATCAAGGCTACTTGATAGCCATGCTCAATCGCCCGCACTGCCGCAAGCGCTGCGACTAAGGTTTTGCCTGAGCCGACATCGCCTTGCACTAAGCGCATCATTGGGTGCGGCTTGGCTAAATCGGCTTCGATTTCGGCAACCACGCGCTGCTGCGCCTTAGTCGGTGAAAAGGGAAGCTGTGCTAAGAGTTGTTGTTTGAGTTGGTGGACGGGTGCCAGTGGCAAGGCCACATCTTGCTGGCCTTGACTGCGAATCGCGAGCATAGAGAGATTTTGCGCCAGCAGCTCTTCCATGATCAGCCGAATTTGCGCCGGATGTCGCCCTTGTTCAAACAGGCGCAAATCGATATCCGCCGATGGGCGATGAATGATCTTCAGCGCTTGGGCTAAGGTCATCTGCTGATCGTAAAGTCCGGATGGCAGTAACTCCTGCACCGCAGATTTTTCCAGTAGCACCAACGCTTGGTCAGTCAAATTACGTAGGGTGAGTTGGCGCAGTCCTTCAGTGGTTGGGTAAACCGGAGTCAGGTTTGGCTCAACATCGGGCGTTTGTGCAGGGGTAAAGAATTTGTAGTCAGGATGGATGATCTCTAAGCCTTGATTACCGCGTTTGATTTCCCCATAGGCATGCACAAATTTGCCTTCCGCAAAGTTGTTTTTCATCGCCGCGGTGAAGTTAAAAAAACGCAGTGTCAGTGTACCGTTGCCATCACTGATTTTCACGGTGAGCATTTTGCGTTTGCCAAACAGGGTATCCACTGCCATCACTTTGCCTTGTACCGCGGCCCATAAACCGTGGTGCAGTTGCACTATCGGATAAACGCGAGTGCGATCTTCATAACGCAGTGGAAGATGAAACAGCAGATCCTGCACCGTGTGCAAACCGACTTTCTCCAGTTTTTCGGCGACTTTGGCCCCGACACCGGAGAGTTCACAAAGAGGAACGGCTGAAAGGAGTTGTGACATGCGCGTTTGATCTAACCATTTGACTTAATGGCTATTCAAACATCGAGCTGTGTTTTTGTACAGGAAAAATTGCCCAAGATAGGGGGTGAAACGCAGGTTTCACCCTCGCTGGTGTTGTTCAGTTCTTACGGCGGCGCACTTTAAGCGCGTGGGGCATGGTGCGAATTTTGCGCATGATGCCAGCTAAATGCACCCGATCTTTGGTGGTGAGCAGAACGGTGACTGTGTACAAGCGACCATCGCGCTCTTCCGTTGACAGGCCATGAATATTCGAGCCCGTTTTGGAGATCACATTGGTCAGTTCAGCCAATGCACCTTGGCGGTTGTGCATATCCACTTTCAGCTCAGTAATGAACTCTTGATCGTAATCTTTAGTCCATTCCACCGCCATGTACTTGTCTGGCTCTTTTTGATAGCCGCGTACGTTTGGACAGGTTTCACGGTGTACCACTAAGCCACGTCCCGGTGAAACGTGAGCGATGATGTGATCGTCAGGAATGGGGTGACAACAGTTGGCAAAGGTGAGCAGAATGCCTTCTGCGCCGCGGATCGGCAGTTTATTTTTATTGCCGCCGGATTTGCTAGGCTCGGTCAGTTCATCAGCATTGCCAAGTAGGCGGCGTGCAATCACGATACTCATCAACTCACCCAAACCAATCGCGGCCAGTAAATCATCCATCGAGGCGATTTTTAGATCGCTCAAGACTTTGCTGATGTTCTCTGGGGCAATTTCGTTAACCGAGTGTTCGCCAAGCGCATGGTTAAGCAGGCGACGACCGAGAGTAATTGAGTCTTCGCGACGCATCGTCTTCAGCACTTGGCGGATTTTGGTACGCGCGCGCGAAGTCACCACATAGTTGAGCCATGCTGCATTCGGACGTGCGCCCGGCGCGCTGATGATCTCCACCGTCTGGCCACTTTTCAGCGATTGGCTGAGCGGGTATGGCGTGCGATCGACTCGCGCGCCGACGCAGGTATTACCGATGTCGGTATGTACCGCGTAAGCAAAATCGACGGCAGTTGCGCCCATTGGCAGCTCAACGATACGGCCTTTGGGAGTGAATACGTAAATCTCATCTGGGAACAGATCGGATTTGACGTTTTCGATAAATTCAAAGGAGTTACCGGCACTTTGCTGTAACTCGAGCAAGCTTTGCATCCAGCGCTGGGCTTTAATCTGCGCGGTAGTGCCACCTCGTTCACTATTGGCTTTGTACGACCAATGGGCTGCCACCCCTTTATCCGCCATCTGATCCATATCTTCGGTACGGATCTGCACTTCAACTGGAACGCCGTGGGGGCCAACCATGGAAGTGTGCAGCGATTGATAGCCGTTGGCTTTCGGGACGGCAATGTAATCTTTCATCCGCGCTGGGCGCGGCTTGTACAAGCTATGCACCTGACCCAACACGCGATAGCAGGTATCTGCGGTATCCACCACAATCCGAAACGCGTAAATATCCATAATGGTGTGAAAGCGCTGCTCTTTGGTTTTCATCTTGTTGTAGATGGAGAACAGGTTTTTCTCACGACCCACCACGCGAGCCGGCAGCCCCACTTCTTGTAAGCGGCCTTCGATTTCACTGTGGATGCGTTGGATCATCTCTTTGCGGTTACCGCGCGCGGCTTTCACCACCTCTTTAAGGACGCGATAACGATTCGGGTAGAGCGCTTCAAAGCCTAACTCTTCGAGTTCGGTTTTGATGTTATGGATACCCAAACGATGGGCGAGGGGAGCATAAATTTCTAAGGTTTCACGGGCAATGCGGCGTTTTTTGTCCGGACGCAGTGCACCGAGGGTGCGCATGTTGTGCGTGCGGTCGGCCAGTTTGATTAGGATAACCCGAATATCCTGCACCATGGCCAGCACCATTTTGCGAAAGTTTTCCGCCTGCGCCTCTTTGCGATCGCGAAATTTGAGCTTATCGAGCTTAGACACCCCGTCCACCAACTCGGCGACTGAGCTGCCAAAATGGGCATCTAAGTCTTCTTTGGTGACATCACAATCTTCAATCACATCATGCAGCAGTGCCGCTTGTAGCGTTTCTAGGTCGAGACGCATCTCGGCGAGAATTCGCGCGACGGCAACAGGGTGAATGATATAAGGTTCGCCGCTTGAGCGGGTTTGCCCTTCATGGGCATCTCTGGCTACCACATAAGATTGGCGCAGAGCCTCAATTTGAGGCTCTGTGAGGTATTCTTGGGCAACGTCTTTTAGACTATCGAATAGATACAAATTTCAGGCCCGGCGGGTTAAATCGCTACGATTAACGGTTGTGCATGATGCTGCTAACTGCAGCCAGCTCTGCCGCTTCTTGTTCTTGCTGCTCTTGACGCTCACGCGCATCCAGCACATCTTTCGTGATCAGCCCTTCTTCGATTTCGCGCAGAGCGATAACCGTTGGCTTATCGTTCTCTTCCGGCACCAATGCATCTTTACCGCCAGATTGCATTTGACGAGCGCGGCGAGCCGCAACCAGAACTAAGTCGAAACGGTTGCCAATTTTTTCAACAGCGTCTTGAACTGTTACGCGTGCCATGAGAACTCCAAAATTTAGTTAACTGATAAGTTGAATGACGAGAAAGTATACAGGCTAACCGGTTGAGATTCTAGCAACGGGATAGACTGATAACCCAAGCTGGCTGTTTATTCAGCCAACAGAGCAGACAACATAGCGCTATATTTAGCAGCTTGCTTGTCTTGCTTCAATCTTTCTGCACGAATGATGGCTTTGAAATCCATTAACGCGACATCAAAATCATCATTAATGATGACGTAATCATATTCGCTGTAATGCGAAATCTCAGATTTAGCCTCACCCATGCGTTTAGCGATCACCGCATCGCTGTCTTGGCCGCGCGTGTTTAAGCGGCGTTCCAGCTCTTCTTTCGAAGGCGGCAGGATAAAGATGCTTTTCGCTTCTGGCATTTGGCTACGGATTTGACGCGCACCTTGCCAGTCGATATCGAGAAACACATCAATCCCTTTGTTGAGTGTGTTTTCAATCCACACCCGAGAAGTGCCGTAATAGTTGCCAAACACTTCTGCGTATTCGAGGAATTCCCCTTTGCCGATAAGCTCAATGAAATGTTCTTTCTCGACAAAATGGTAATGAACGCCATCTTGTTCGCCGGGGCGCATACCACGCGTGGTATGTGAGACCGAGACTTTCATTGCATAGGTTGGGTTTTGCTCCAATAGGGCGGCAATTAAGCTTGATTTGCCTGCGCCACTGGGTGCAGAAACGATATAAAGAGTACCTTTGCCCATCGATTCGGTTCCACTTAGGTTGGGATTGTGTCTTTGCCTTAACCGGCAATGATTTAAAGATAGCACTGACTGGATCCAGAATGGATGATTTTTCAGCCAGAAAAATGGAGGCGAAGAGTAGCACGATCTGCAAGATCTTCTCAAGCGTTGCGATGGCTTGTCGGTTAAACTCTCCGCGCAAAAAGGATGATCATTTCGGAATGATGACGCCATCGTTTGCTCAAAAAATACCCTTGCGCCGGATAACGTTTGGGATATAATCGCCGCCCTTGTGAGTTGGCTGTTGGTCAACCATGTAAAATTTGAGCCGGAAGCGTGCTTCCAATTTGGGTTCCCTCGCCCCCAAACCAAACTAAAAAGGTACAGTATGAATCACTTTACCCCTGCGCAGCAGCGCAAAGCCCTTGGCTATCTTGTTTTGTTTCACCTCGTGATCATTGCGTCGAGCAATTATCTGGTGCAAATCCCGTTTACCATTTTCGGTTTCCACACTACGTGGGGCGCATTCACTTTTCCGTTTATCTTTTTAGCGACCGATCTCACCGTACGTATTTTTGGTGCAGGATTGGCGCGTAAGATCATTTTTCTGGTGATGCTCCCTGCATTGGCGGTCTCTTACTTGCTTTCGGTGGTGTTTTTTGAAGGCCAATACCAAGGTTTAGCGCCGCTGAGTGAATTCAATCTGTTTGTCGCGCGGATTGCGATCGCCAGTTTTATGGCATATCTGCTTGGGCAGATCATGGATGTGCATGTGTTCAACCGCCTACGTCAAATGAAGCAGTGGTGGGTGGCGCCAACCTGTTCGACGCTGTTTGGTAATGCACTCGATACCATCGCTTTCTTCTCGATTGCTTTCTACCAGAGCAGCGATCCGTTTATGGCTGAGCATTGGACGGAAATCGCTTTAGTCGATTACACCTTCAAGCTCATCATTAGCTTAGGTTTGTTTGTGCCTATGTACGGCGTCTTGCTTAATTACCTGATCAAAAAGCTGACTGCGGTGAACCCCAATTTTGCGATGGCGAGTGCCAAAGCCTAATTAAACCAAGCGCGACACGGTCGCCGCGGCGAGGAAAAACAAAGCCCGAGAGAAGTCTCGGGCTTTTCACATTTAGGATTGAGTAGTCAGTATTAACTTAGTGGCTGTGTGCCGCGCCAGCACCTTTTGGATAGCGGATAGATTCCACCATATCCTGCACATCTTGTGGTACTTCAGCGGTGAATTTGTTAACCACAATCGCCACCACAAAGTTCAAGCACATACCGAGTGTACCAATGCCCTCTGGGCTGATACCGAACCACCAGTTGGCGGGAACGCTCGCGGCTGGGTTAATGAACTTGAAGTAGATGATGTAAGCTGCAGTAAAGGTGATCCCTGCCAACATACCTATGATCGCCCCTTCTTTGTTCATCTTCTTATAGAAGATGCCAAGGATGATCGCTGGGAAGAAGGAGGCTGCAGCCAGACCGAAGGCGAAGGCCACCACCTGAGCGACGAATCCCGGAGGATTGATGCCCAGATAACCCGCGCCAACGATGGCGAGTGCGGCGGCAATCCGCGCGGCGAGCAACTCCTGCTTATCGGTCATATCGGGTTTAAACCCTTTCTTCAACAAGTCATGAGAAATCGCGGTTGAGATAACCAGTAGCAGACCCGCTGCGGTAGAGAGTGCGGCGGCAAGGCCACCTGCTGCCAGTAGAGCCACAACCCAGTTCGGCAGTTTGGCGATTTCAGGTGAAGCCAGAACGATGATGTCGTTGTTGATGGTCATCTCGTTACGCGCATCGCCTGAGTAGAACATACGTCCATCGCCGTTTTTATCTTCCCATTTGACAAGGCCCGTGCTTTCCCAGTTGCGATACCAAGTCGGTGCTTCAGCAGCCGTCACACCTTGCATGTCTGGACCGTTGATGGTGTCAATCATGTTGACGCGAGCAAAGGCTGCTACTGCAGGTGCAGTGGTGTACAAGAATGCGATAAACACTAACGCCCAACCAGCAGAGACACGTGCATCTGACACTTTAGGTACAGTGAAGAAGCGGATAATAACGTGAGGTAGACCTGCTGTACCCACCATCAATGCTGCGCAGATAAAGAAGACGTCAACCATACTCTTTGAGCCATCCGTATAGGCGGTAAAGCCCAGTTCCACGGCGAGGCCATCTAACTTATTGAGGAGATAGTCATCGGTTCCTGTCAGGGTTGAACCAAAACCAATTTGTGGAATGGGGTTCCCTGTCATCATCAGTGAAGTAAAGATCGCAGGCACCAAGAAGGCGAAGATCAGTACACAGTATTGTGCTACTTGGGTATAGGTGATGCCCTTCATGCCGCCCATTACCGCGTAGAAGAACACGATCGCCATACCGATCACGATACCGACGTTGATGTCAACTTCAAGGAAGCGCGCAAACACCACGCCGACACCGCGCATTTGTCCCGCCACATAAGTGAACGAAATAAAGATGGCACAGAATACGGCAACCATACGCGCGGTTCTGGAGTAGTAACGGTCTCCGATAAAATCCGGCACGGTAAATTTACCGAATTTACGTAGGTAAGGAGCAAGGCAAAGTGCAAGCAGCACATAACCGCCCGTCCAACCCATCAGGTAAACGGTGCCGTCATAGCCGATAAAAGAGATGATGCCTGCCATTGAGATGAAGGAAGCCGCTGACATCCAGTCGGCAGCGGTAGCCATGCCGTTGGCGACAGGGTGTACACCACCGCCCGCAACATAGAATTCACTGGTCGATCCCGCACGCGCCCAAATCGCAATACCGATATAGAGCGCAAAAGTGATGCCGACCAGAATAAACGTCCAGGTTTGAATATCCATGCTCAGCCCCTTAGTCTTCTTGTACGTTATATTTCTTGTCGAGCGCATTCATGCGCGCAACATAGACAAAGATCAGGGCAACAAAGGTGTAGATCGAACCTTGTTGCGCGAACCAAAAGCCGAGTTTGAACCCAGCAAATTCAATCGTATTCAGTGCATCGACAAACAAAATGCCGGCGCCGAATGAGACTAAAAACCACACTGCAAGCAGTGAGCCCATGATCCCCAAGTTTTCCTTCCAGTAGGCTTGAGCATGTTCAGATGATTTGAACGCCATGGCCTTCTCCTTCCTTTTCGTTATCCCGTTAGAGGTGTTAACACAATGTTACGCATCTTAGGTTAGCAGCCTAATAGCAAGGGATCTGTGCAACTTTAGTCGGGGGATTTAGGACAAAAAACAGCGTTAAAGCGAAGGGTTATTCGACGGCAGCTATAAAAATGAGATGTTAATCTGATGTTAATGTAGCCAAAAGTATAACGACGACGAGTGGCGTAATGGTTTTTTTGTCGAGCAAAGCTCGCTAAAGCGTGATTTGTTTACATAAACTTTTCTTAGTGATGTCATGAATTCGTGCACAATAGGCGGGCAAACTTATTGATAAACAGGGCAATCCGTTAACGACATCAAGTCGTTAATCGCAGACTGGGAGGTAGAGTGGACGCCGTTACGATTAACAGTTTTTTTATGATAGGTGCCTTATTGATAGGCATCAGCGTATTACTTAGCCCTGTCTCCTCGAAATTGGGGATCCCGATTTTATTGGTGTTTCTCGCGGTTGGTATGTTGGCGGGAGAAGATGGCATTGGACAGATTGCCTTTGATAATTATCCCGTAGCCTATTTAGTCAGTAACCTCGCTCTGGCGATTATCTTGCTCGATGGCGGGATGCGCACTCGAGTGGCGAGTTTTCGCGTCGCATTCTGGCCTTCGGTCTCTCTCGCAACCTTAGGTGTTGCTGTGACCACCTTGCTTACTGGTTTGCTCGCGATGTGGCTATTCAATCTGAGCCTACTGCAAGGTGTCTTAGTTGGTGCGATTGTAGGTTCGACGGATGCGGCGGCGGTATTTTCTCTGCTCAAAGGGCGCAGCCTCAATGAACGGGTTGGTGCAACCTTGGAAATTGAGTCGGGAACCAACGACCCGATGGCGGTGTTTTTGACCGTTACCTTGATCGCAGTGCTTGGCAGCGCTGAAACCAATTTAAGCGCAGGCTTTTTATTGCTCAGTTTTGCCCAGCAGTTTGGTGTCGGAGCGCTGCTTGGCTTGGCGGGTGGCTGGATTTTATGGTGGCTAATCAATCGCAACCAATTACCGGAAGGTTTGTACTCGATTCTTGCGGTGAGTGGCGGTTTGATGATTTTCGCCTTGTCTAACGCATTGGGTGGCAGCGGAATTTTGTCGATTTATTTGACGGGGTTATTGCTCGGCAATCGTCCTACGCGCAGTCGTCACGCGATCCTTAACGTGCTCGATGGCATGACGTGGCTGGCGCAAATTGGCATGTTCTTGGTGCTGGGTTTGTTAGTCACACCATCGGAATTGATGGAGATTGCACTTCCCGGTTTAGCGTTGGCGGTGGGGATGATCCTCTTTGCGCGCCCCATTGCGGTATGGATTGGCCTTGCGCCGTTTAAAAGTTTTACCGCACGTGAGAAATGGTTTGTCTCTTGGGTTGGGCTACGTGGCGCCGTGCCGATCATCCTTGCGGTCTTCCCAATGATGGCGGGTTTGCCCAACGCCCAGCTTTACTTCAACCTCGCGTTTTTCGTGGTTATGGTGTCGCTGGTGGTGCAGGGTGGAACGCTGACCAAAGCCATGTCGCTGGCTAAAGTGGAACTGCCCCCAAAACCGGAGCCGATTTCGCGCACGGGCGTGGAAATTTATCCGACCAGCGAGTGGGAGTTGTTTATCTATAAACTCAAAGCCGACAAATGGTGTATCGGTGAGCCGCTGCGCAATCTCTTTATGCCGGAAGGTACCCGGATTGCGGCGGTGTTTCGCGATAATCAACTGCTGCACCCATCGGGGAGTACCGAATTATGCGAAGGCGACACCTTGTGTGTGATGGCGCAGGAGCGCGATCTGGAATCGCTCAGTCGTCTATTCAGCGAAGCACCAGAAAAAGCTTCTCTTGCGCGCTTCTTTGGCGACTTTTTCCTCGATATTGAAGCGAAATTGCAAGATGTGGCTTTGTTGTATGGTCTGGACTTAGGTGAGCTTGAGGCTGACGCTAAGCTTAAAGATCTGGTGTTAGAGCATTTGGGTGAAACGCCAGTGCTCGGCGATTACTTCGAATGGCATGGTTTGCAATGGGTGGTCGCCGATGTAGTGGACTGGAAAGTGACCAAAATCGGTCTGCGCTTACCGCCCGAAGAAGAGCTACAAGAAGGCGCCGAGTAACGATCGTTTGCGCCTTGACGTTGAGGTGGTGTTCAACGCCGACCAGCAATGGCAAGGCGTTTGGGTATAGCGCGAGTAAGCAGAAATGAGCGAGTAGATCACTCGCTCATTTCTTTTAGCAAGATCACTGCTTGAGTGCGGTTTTTCACCCCAAGTTTGCGGAAAATGGCCGTCATATGCGCTTTTATGGTGGCTTCCGACACATTCAATTCATAAGCAATCTGCTTGTTGAGCAGACCATCAGACAGCATGCCAAGTACCTTGTATTGCTGCGGAGTCAGCGCGGCGACTTTTTCCGCTAGGTCATTACCGACAAAGCCATCAACCAGTAAATGTGCGGGGAAATAAGGCTCGCCGTTGAGCACTTGATTGAGCGCGGCAATCAGGCTGCGCATATCGCTCGATTTTGGAATAAAGCCAAACGCGCCGTGACTTTTCACCTGCGATACCACGCTAGGTTCTTCACTAGCGGAAATGACTACTATCGGTAAATCTGGGTATTCGGAACGCAAGTGAATCAAACCTGACATGCCATTGGCGCCGGGCATTTTCAGATCCAGCAGCAGCAGGTCGGGCTCTGATTCTTTATTGAGTAGGGTGAGCAAAGCATCCAGCGAGTCCGCTTCCAGCAAATTCGCACCGCTGATCGCCATGTGCACCGATTGAAACAGCGCGTTACGAAACAGGGGATGGTCATCAGCAATGATGATGGTGTAGGTCGAGTCCATGACGTCACAACAGGTTTACCAAACAGTTATAGGAATTATTGTTCTGTTTAGCACAGTGAACAATCTTTACCCGTTAAAAGTCTGAACTGTATCCCTTTTTAAATGCATGAGTTTGAATAGCGAACACGATTTCGGTGGCGTCGCCCCACCGCAGTGCGAATGGGGCGACAACTTATAAACCTTGTTGTGTGAGATGGTCGAGAAACGGTTGCGCGGCCATAAAACCGGTAATACGAGCATTCGGTACTGGCTCGCCTTGCGCGTTCCAAAACTCAATGGTTGGCAAACCGAGCACATTCAGTGCCTTGAGTAACTCAATATCCTGCGGCTGATTTTTAGTGACATCGGCTTGCAGCAGTACAAAGCCGCTGAGCTTGGTTTCCACTTGCTTGGCGTGAAAGGTGTATTTCTCAAACTCTTTACAGGCCACGCACCAATCCGCGTAGAAATCGAGCATCACAGGTTTGCCTTGTGCTTTAGCCTCTGCCAGTGCGCTTTGCAGCTCGCTCAGGTTAGCGATGCGAGTAAATTGGATCTGTTTGACCTGCTGAGCGGTTTGAGTCGGTGCCAACCAGCGATTAAGCAGGGGCTGGGCGGAAGCCAGCAGTCCTAAAATCGCGACTATCCCAATTAAGCTCTGTTTCCAACCACCAAACGGCAGGCTGTTTTTGACATGGTACAGCCAGCCAAACGCCGCTAAACCGAGAGCCGACCACAGCACGCTGGACCAAAACTCAGGCACAATGCGCTCAAGCAGGAAAATCGGCGCCGCGAGCAGTACAAAACCGAACAGGGTTTTCACTCGCTCCATCCAGTTGCCCGCTTTAGGCAGCAATTTATTGCCAAACACGGCCACCAAAATCAGCGGAATCCCCATGCCGATGGCGAGCGCGTACAGGGCGACCGCGCCCGTGAGCAGATCGCCACTTTGCGCCACATAAAGCAGGGCGCCAGAAAGTGGCGCAGTGGTACAAGGCGAGCAGACCAAGCCTGAGATGGCGCCCATGGCAAACACACCGGGTAGGCTGCCACCTTGCTGAGCGTTACTCAATGAATTCAGCCAAGTCTGCACCCCGCTTGGTAACTGCAGGCTGTACAAACCAAACATGGAAAGGGCGAGCGCCACAAACAGCACGCTTAAACCCATCAGCACATAAGGGTGTTGTAGTGCGGCTTGAAATTGCAATCCAGCCGAAGCGACCACTAACCCAAGCAGGGTGTAAGTGAGCGCCATGCCTTGCACGTAAATCACGCTGAGCAGTAACGCGCGGCGTTGGGTGAGCTGGGCACCGCCAAGTACGATACTGGTTAAAATCGGATACATGGGCAGCACGCAAGGAGTGAAAGCCAGACCAACCCCAAGCGCTAAAAACAGCAGTGGCGTCCACCAATTTTGCGCCAGTTTGTTGGCCAGTGAATCTTGGGCAGACGTGGGGGCGTTATCGGTTTGTGGCAGTGTTGTTTGTGTTGATGTGTTGGTCTTAGGCTCGATAACGCGGTTTGATTCTGCGTTAAATGGCGTAATGTCGATCACTCGAGTTTCTGGTGGATAGCAGAAACCTGCTTTGGCGCAGCCTTGATACTGCACGATGACTTTGGCTCCGCTTTGATAAGCCACCAAAGGCAGCGGAACAGATAAAGGTGTTGTGTAGATTTTCACATCACCAAAAAACTCATCGTGATAAGGCTCACCTTCGGTCAATGAGTACTCACCGATCTCAAGATTTTCACCACTGATGCTGATCCTGTCTTGATAGAGGTAATATCCCTCTTTGACTTGCCAATCGATAAACAAGGTTGAGCCTTGCTGGAACGCATTAAACGGAAACGCTTCATCGACCGGAACAAAACGGTTTTGTGTCGGAGCAAAGCTTGCAGTGCCTGTGTTATTGCCAGCGTTATTACCAAAGATCGCCCAAGCGGGTTGGGTAAGCAGGGCGAACAGCAGTGAAAAACAGAGTATCAGTGTGCGCATGAGTCAAATCGTGATTAATCATTTACCGGTGATAGTAACCCAATCAGACCCGAGAAGGGCGCAATAAGTTTCAATAAGATGAACATCAACAAGGGAAGCCAGTGGCTTCCCTTGTCATTAGGTGTTGTTGATTCGAGGATGCGAAAGCTTTCCCCTTACTTTAGGATGTCGTTTTTCAAAGACGGCGACTGACCATGCAGGAACGCTCAGTCGCTGGTTAACAACGCTCGCGGCTACGCCATTATAAGCGATGGAACGATTACCCAGATCCGCTTGAATGGCATGCAACTGATAATCGGTGGCATCAAAGTGGGCAAACTCGGTGAGCGGTGTTGGGCTGGCGTTGAGTACCACCACCAAGCCTGATCGCGCAGCATCGAGGGAAGCATCATGCAGATCGCCTTGGTTATCAATGCTCATCACTATGACGCCCGGAATTTGCTCACTGCCTGTGTTGTGGAAATGGACGCGTTTGATGATCTCACTGCCTTTGCCTAACGTGAGTAGGGATGACGAGCGACGCAGTTGCACCAATTCATTGAAATAATCATTCATGGTGGTAATGTCGACGGCTTGTGGCTCGGCATTGGCTCCGGCTTGTGCAATCACGGTTTCAATGATCGACCAGTTGCTGCCGTCCTTGTCTTGACGTGGCAGGCCCACATTCCAGTTATTGCTGGTTTTGCTAAAATCAACGCGGTTATACCAGTCACCAGAGTCGTAAGAGTCACGCTGCATGGATTTAGAACGCAGTAACTCGCTTCCCATGTGTACAAAAGGCACACCTTGGCCTAATACCGCCGTCGCTAAGCTGACCGCTTGCATGTGCACTCGAGTGTGTAGTGGCAGCGCATAGTCAATTTTGTACTGCTGGTTATCCCACAAGGTTTGGTTATCGTGCTTAGAAACATAGTTTTGGATCTCCCATGCATCATTGGCATAACCTGCCGCTTGGCCGTTGTAGTCGAGTTCTGAGCCCTTGATGGTGTTGCCTGTTTGGTCAATAAAGGTGAAGGCTTTTAAATTCCCAGCCATACCAAGGCGAGTTAAATCTGCCAAGTGCAGTGCTTGAGCTCGCGTGTTGTTGCTCAGATCATTTTTTTGCACATAAATACCGTTACCCCAGCCTTGGTTAGCGCGTAGGCTCGCTTCGCCATCAAATGGGCCGCCACCGCGCACGGCATCACGCAGACGATCTGAAAACGAGCCAATGCCCGTTCCGGCCAAATTGGGTTGGGTTGCCTGTTTGAATTGGCGATCATTCGCCACTTCGCCAAAGTTCCAACCTTCGCCGTAGAAGTAAACATCAGGATTGATTTGCTTGGCCGCCGTTAAGGTTTGCTCAATTTGCGCCAGTGGGTGATGTCCCATCAAATCCCAGCGGAAGGCATCGATTTTGTACTCTTTAACCCAAGTACGAATCGAATCATCAATCAACTTAGCAAACATGCGATTTTCCGGTGCGGTATTCGAGCAGCAAGTAGAATTCTCGACCTGACCACTCCACTCATTCAAGCGTTGGTAGTACCAAGGGACGATGCGATCCAGTACCGATTTATCCGAAACCCCCGCTTCGTTGGTGTGGTTGTAAACCACATCCATCACCACATTCATCCCAATCTCTTGTTTGACCGCTTGCACCATCTCACGAAATTCTTTGATGCGGGTAACGCCGTCAGGTTGAGTGGCATACGAGCCTTCAGGCACGGTGTAGTGGAACGGATCATAGCCCCAGTTGAAGCTATCCACATCACGCAGAAAACCATTTAAACGCTGCACGAGAGGCTGCTCTTTCGAGTCTTTGGCTTTTAACGTGGTAAAGACGCTTTGCAGTGTGTCATTACCAGTGCAGTAAGCCGCTAAGTCACTGTCGTTTTTGAGTACGGGTTTGAGATCACACAAACGGCTAAATGGCTGATCCAAATTGACCACTTGCTCTGGGTCTTCATTGATGGTGGCAATATCAAACACGGGCAGCAAATGCAGATGGGTCACACCAGAACGAGCTAGCTGTTTTAAATGTTGTACGGGCTGACTCTCTTGCTCGCTAAAGGCGGCAAATTTACCGCGGTGCGCCGAAGTGACGGTGGTGTCGTGGGCAGAAAAATCACGGACGTGAGCTTCATACAAAATAAAATCGGCACGCTCGTGTTGTGGATGTGGCGCAGCTAACGTATCCCAGCCCTCAGGTTTGAGATCGGCATGATTGAGATCCACTACCTGACTGTAGAGTGAATTGATGGCCAAACTGTGCGAGTAAGGGTCTGTCACTTGATAGGTTTCAATCTGGTCAGTCGCAGGGTGATAGACGGTGATTTGTAGTAATCGCCATGCGCCAGTGCTGTGTTGACGGCACTCCAACTGCCTGACTGGGTATCAAAGCTCATCGCAATCGGTGTTTTGGCTTGTTTATCCGTCCCGTAAGGGATCAGCGATACCGCTTGCGCTGTCGGAGCCCATAAGCGGAAAGTGGTGCTGCCATCAGGATTGATCAGTGCGCCATATTGCAAAGTGCTCGCGCTATCCGCATACAGCGCATCCAAGGCACTGGCGGGCTGTACTTCGGTTGCTAAAAGGACGCCTGTGGTATCACTGGCAACCAGTAACAGTTGGCCTTGCAATAAGGTTTTGAGATCTAACCCTGCGGCTTGGAAATCAAACTCAAAGCCACGAAAGCCTGAGGTCAAATGCGGTTTTTGCGCTTGCCATTCGGTGCCGCTTGGGCGCTGAGAGGTAATCGTATGGTCGGCATTGAGTACGGTTTTACTGGCACTGTCAAAACGGAGTTGACCTTGTCGGGAGTAATACAGAGTGGCTGATGTCGCTTCCAGATTGCCCACCAGTAAGGTCGACGCATCCGCAAAAATCGCGCTTGCACCACTCAGTTCAACCTGATTTTGTGGCCGTTTTGCCAAAGGCTGGTAGTAAATTTTGTCGGTGCCTTTGAACACAAAGCCGATAGGGCCAATCGCTCCCGTTTTGGTGAAATCTAGTTTCAAATTGGCGGTTTGATAGTCGCCGTTGGTTTTATTGTTGGGGATAACATTGATGCAGTTATCGCGGCCATTAATCGGTAAATCCCAATAAGGGCCATAGGTTTTACTGTATCCGCTCGGCGCGATGCCCGGCCAAGCTGAATTGCTGGCCGCATAGTTTTGGCATTCACCTTCATTCCACACATGCAGGGTGAAGAAGCTTTCATCGCCATCTTGCGTATTGAGATACAGGCGCGCGGTATTGGCCGGCAGTGCATTACGGGGGATTAACTCTGGATAGACTGCCGCAACGCCTTGCTGGGTGTAAACCGCATTACCCGCACCTAACTGAGTTAAATCGACTTTGGCATCGTAATCGCCCAGTGGTTTTTGCCCATCAATCCGTGGAATAAAGTTAATGCACTGAGTGGACTCATTCGCATGATAGGGCAACTCCCAATAGGCGCCTAACTCATCATCAATCCCGGTGGGCAATAGACCCTTGGCCCAATCGTTCGCGTCAGGGTTATTGCCCGCATAGGCCGCGCACTGCTCATTGTTCCAAACATAAAGAGAAGCTTTGCTGTAAGGCGAGCTGTCACCACTGCGCTGGGCGGTGGTCGCTTGGTAATAGACTTTCACCAACTGTTGAGGGGTGACTGGGCCTTGGGTGTTGTTATCTGGATTAGTGTTTGACTCATTGCAGCCGAGCAGCACGGTACTGGCCAACATCGGCAGCAGCACGCGATTCACGCGTGAGAGATTGAAAGTAGGATTATTCACGTTCTCGTTCCTTAGAATTATAGAGGTTGTTGTTCAACACTATGAATAGGCTAAGGAAAATGCTGGGCTACGGAGTGTGAGACAACTCAATAAAGATCTTTTCGATGAAGAAAAATCCTCAAGCAGGGTAGAACATCACGAATGGTGGGAGGAGGAGCCGTGATTTAGAGCACGGATTGTAGGGTGAGATGACGTGCTATACAGAGCAAAGCCCTACTGAGTGCGCCAGTTAGCCTCGCTTTGCCTGATGGTGATGACAAGGTAGGGTTTGAAACGGATCGCATTTCTCAAGAAGATGATTTTCGAGAGAAATAAAGCTCCTCCAATCAGGAGAATGGCGATTGGCAGCGACAAAAAAGGGAGCCGCAGCTCCCATGATTTTGCACTTTATTCTTAGATAAACAGACTGCCAAAGAGGAAGCCAAAGGCAACGGCGCTGGCGATGGTGACCACACCTGGAATAAAGAATGGGTGGTTAAATACATAGCTACCAATACGCGTTGAACCTGTGTCATCCATTTCTACCGCGGCCAACAAGGTTGGGTAGGTTGGCAGTACGAACAGGGCGCTCACCGCAGCAAAAGAGGCTACTGCGGTCAGAGGTGCTACACCAATCGCCAGTGCTGCAGGCATCAGCGCAACTGTGGTTGCACCTTGTGAGTAAAGCAGCATAGAAGCAAAGAACAGCACTAGTGCCAGCATCCATGGGTAGTCAGCCAGCAGAGTACCAGCCACTTCTTTGATGCCATCGACGTGCGCGTTGACAAACGTTGAACCAAGCCAAGCCACACCCAGCACACAGACACAGGCTGTCATACCTGAGCGGAAGGTTGAAGCGGCTGGAATTTGTGCTGCGTCAATCTTAGTCAGTAGCACAATACCGGCTGCAGCTGCGAGCATGAAGGTCATGATCGCTTCGTTACGGCCAAGCGCTGGGTTTTCGATTAGACCAATCGAGTTTGAAATCGCCGCCGCGTAGCACTCCACCAGAATGATCGCGGTGAGGAAGATGTAAGTCGCGGTTTTCGCGGTTGGCAGAATTTCACGCTTCTGAGTACCCGCAAGCTTGATCAGACCTTGTGCCAGACGCTCTTGATAAATCGGATCATCTTTCAGCTCGCTGCCCATAAAGTTGGCCACAAACGCACCGACCATACAGGCGGCGAAGGTAGTTGGGATACAGATCGCCAGCAGTGTTAAGTAATCCACACCAAACGGCACCAACATCGCGGCAAAGGCAACGACGGCCGCTGAAATCGGTGAAGCGGTGATCGCGATTTGTGAGGCAACAACAGCAATCGAGAGTGGACGTGAAGGACGCACGCCTTGACCTTTTGCCACTTCGGCAATCACAGGCAAAGTGGAAAATGCGGTGTGGCCTGTACCTGCCATCAGTGTCATCAGGAAAGTGACAATCGGAGCGTAGAAGGTGATTCTTTCCGGATGTTTACGTAGGAAGTTTTCGGCCAGTTGGACCAGCCAATCCATACCGCCAGCCACTTGCATTGCGGCAATTGCGGTGATGACCGACATGATGATCAAGATGACATCGACCGGAATAAAGGCTTGTTTAGTCGGTACGCCAAGGATTAATGACAAGGCGATCACACCAGCACCACCGGCCAAACCAATGCCGATACCGCCAATCCGTGCGCCTATGAAGATGAAGAGGAGAACAATAGCCAGTTCGACCCAAATCATAATGATTACCTCATTTAAAGATGAAAAAATTATCTCAACACTCACCATAACGAGCGTTCAAATAATGCTTTCACCGCATTGAGTTTGATGAGAAAAGCCCCCAACAAAGGGGGCTTAAACCGAACGATTATTCGTAACGTTTTGCTTTGTACTGAGGATGCATCAGGTTCTCAACCGAGAAGATGTCATCGAGCTGCTCTTCAGTTAGCAAGCCGCGCTCAAGTACCACTTCGCGTACGCTCTTACCGGTTTCGGCACAGATCTTACCGACAATGTCACCCTCATGGTGGCCAATGTATGGGTTTAAGTAAGTCACGATACCGATAGAGTTAAACACGAAGTTTTCACAGATTTCTTTGTTGACTGTGATGCCATCAATGCACTTGTCGCGTAGGTTGACACAGGCGTTAGTCAGCAGAGAGATAGACTCAAACATCGCTTGAGCAATCACAGGCTCCATGACGTTCAACTGCAGTTGACCCGCTTCTGCGGCGAATGTAATGGTGTTGTCGTTACCGAATACTTTAAAGCAAACTTGGTTCACCACTTCTGGGATTACTGGGTTTACTTTCGCTGGCATGATGGACGAACCCGCTTGCAGTTCAGGCAAGTTGATTTCATTCAGACCTGCACGTGGACCAGAAGAGAGCAGACGTAGATCGTTACAGATCTTAGAGAGCTTCATCGCTAGACGTTTCAACGCGCCGTGAGTCATCACGTAAGCACCACAGTCAGAGGTGGCTTCAATCAGATCTTCTGCTGGAACGGTTTCTAAACCTGTCACTTGCGCCAGATATTTCACGGCCAGCTCTTGGTAACCCGGAGCGGCGTTCAGGCCAGTACCGATCGCGGTTGCGCCCAAGTTCACTTCCAAAAGCAGTTTTGAAGTGTATTGCAGCGCGCGGATCTCTTCATTCAGCGTCACAGCCCATGCGTGGAATTCTTGACCTACGGTCATAGGTACAGCGTCTTGCAACTGAGTACGACCCATTTTCAGGATGTTTTTGTACTCAGCCGCTTTAAGTTCGAATGAGCCTTTTAGGTATTCAATCGCATCAATCACTTTCAGGATGCTGTTGTAAACCGCGATGCGGAAACCCGTTGGGTATGCACAGTTGGTTGATTGGCTCTTGTTTACGTGGTCATTGGGGTTGATGAACTCGTATTGACCTTTTTGTTTGCCCATCAGCTCGAGTGCAACGTTAGCAATCACTTCGTTGGTGTTCATGTTCACTGACGTGCCCGCACCACCTTGGAATACATCTGACGGGAATTGATCCATGCACTTACCTGTTTCAAGAATCAAATCACACGCTTGAAGGATGTAGTTCGCCACATCTTTAGGAATCACGCCCAGCTCTTTGTTTGCCAGAGTGGCCGCTTTTTTGGTCATGATCATGCCGCGTACAAATTCAGGCACGTCAGAGATCGTAACGTTAGAGATGTTGAAGTTTTCGACAGCACGAAGGGTATGAATACCGTAGTAAGCATCAGCAGGAACGTGACGTTGACCTAACAGATCTTCTTCAACGCGGGTAGCCGGAGTCGCTGTTTTAGGCGCTTCAGATAGGGTAGCCATAAGGGGATCCTTAGATAATTATTCTGGTAAAAAACTAAATTAATAGCCATTTCTGTAATTTAAGAATCCATTCGTCAGAGTTTTTGGCTGGAAATCCGTCCTGACTTACGAGGCACATAATACTGTAAATGCATATTAAAAATAGTAACTGGATCACCTTTTAATACAATTTGATGGAAAATTTGCTGAGAGTTTTATCTATAACTATATAAAGAGAGAAAGCGGTATAAAAAGGAACGGATTTATGGTGAATCGTGCCGATTCAGCAAGGTTGTTGTCGGACCAAGATCTACAAGGATATGTCAGCCGCATACTGGATGTGATTCCGCTGCCGATCATTATTTCTAAATCTTCTGTGCTCGGACAAGGCGAGCGTGAGCATCTGCATTTTAATAAAGCTTTTGTGAAAGAGCTCGGGTATACCATGGCGCAGATCCCAAATATCGAGACTTGGTTTGAAAGGGCTTACCCACAAATTGACTATCGACAGGAGATCGTTGCGCAATGCCAAAAGACGGTCGATGAAGCGCGGGCGCAAGGCGAAGATGTCGCGCAGATGCCCGCTTTGATCATGTGTGCTGATGGGGTGCAGCGTTGGTTTTCCGTCTCAGCGCAAATCGAACCGTCCTGTCGTGACGATCTGCATATCATTACTTTTCGCAATATTCATGACTATAAAATCTCTCTTGCGGAAGCCGAGCGCCAATCGCAAATTGATCCATTGACTCAACTGAAAAATCGCCGAGGTTTCTTCACTTGGAGTGAGCCGATAGCACCTGAGACGCTACTGGGGTTGATAATTTTTGATATCGACCATTTTAAGCAAATCAACGATACCTACGGTCATCCTGCTGGAGACTATGTGCTGCGCCAAATCGCCGGATTGTTGGAGCAAAACTTACCTCCACTGTCTTGCTGTGTGCGTTGGGGCGGTGAAGAGTTTTTGGTCTGCTTTGAATGCGACGACATGGCGAATGTGATTGGGCTGGCCGAAAACATACGAGACTATGTTGAGAGCCATACCTTGATGTGGCAAGGACAGCAGATTGCTTTGACGCTCAGTGCTGGGTGCACCATGGGAGCGATGATGAGTCACAATTGGGACAATTTGTTACACACTGCTGATCAAGCGCTGCTGTCGGCGAAACGCTTGGGGCGCAATCGGGTGATTGCTGATCGGTAAACAAAAAGTGTTTGTTGGCGTCGGTTTTCTCTCTGGGTGACTTGTCAGCCATCTCGGTTGTGGTTAACGTGACCAAAACCAAGGA
The DNA here is from genome assembly GCF_000621645.1 of Vibrio cholerae ATCC 14035. GTDB lineage: Bacteria > Pseudomonadota > Gammaproteobacteria > Enterobacterales > Vibrionaceae > Vibrio > Vibrio cholerae. The sequence continues at coordinate 64,354 of NZ_JHXR01000011.1, forward strand.
GGCATTGTGTTCCCGATACTACTGTTTTTATTTATTGCAGTCCCTGTGATTGAAATCGCGCTGTTTATTCAAGTCGGCGGCGTGCTCGGTGTGTGGCCGACCATCGCCCTTGTGCTGTTAACCGCAATTGTTGGTGCTTCGCTGGTGCGTAGCCAAGGTTTACAAACGCTGTTGACCGTACAACAGCGCCTAGCGCAAGGCCAACTGCCCGCACAGCAAATTTTAGAAGGGGTAATGTTAGCCGTGGCGGGTGTGTTGTTACTGACCCCAGGCTTTTTCACGGACATCCTCGGTATGCTGGTACTGCTGCCTGCGCCGCGTGCTTATTTCGCAAAGCAGTTGATGAGTCGTGTGGTGGTCGGCAATATCCACGCCAGTGGAGCCGGTTTTGAGCAGCCCAACCCTTTTCACGATCGTGCAAATCCAAACGGCACGACCTATGAAGGTGAATTTGAGCGCAAAGACGATCAAGACCAGCACCGTTTGAAATAATACCTTAGGTCAGTCGGTTACTTTGATGGTGTATTAGCGTGCGCCATCAAACCCCATTTGACGCCACGCTTCAAAAGCAATAATCGCTACCGCATTGGAAAGGTTTAGGCTGCGCGCTTCTGGCATCATCGGGATTCGAATCCGCTGCTCGGCGGGCAAGCTGGCAATCAGCTCGGCAGGCAAACCGCGTGTTTCTGGACCAAACAGCAGCACATCGCCTTGTTGAAATTGGGCATCCACATGATGTTGTGTGGTTTTCGTGGTGCAAGCAAACAAGCGGAAAGAGCCTCGCTCACGCTGTAAGTATTCGATAAACGCGGCGTAATCTTTATGGCGCGTCACTCGAGCTAAATCATGGTAATCCAAACCGGCGCGGCGCACCTTTTTCTCTTCCAGATCAAAACCCAGTGGCTCGATGAGATGCAAGTTCGCGCCACAGTTGGCACACAAACGAATGATGTTACCCGTATTGGGTGCGATTTCGGGTTCGTAGAGAGCGATATCAAACATAACGGATGGTCAATGAAATAAAGAAGGGGCGAGTATAGCCCCTTCTGATGATTTACGCAGCTTGGGTGAGTGCGATGGCGTAGTTTTCACTGACCGCTTCCCAGTTCACCACATTCCACCACGCATCAATGTACTCAGGGCGGCGGTTTTGGTAGCGAATGTAGTAAGCGTGTTCCCACACATCAAGGGCAAGAATCGGCTCGCCACGCACGGCAACCACATCCATCAATGGGTTATCTTGGTTGCTGGTGGAAGTAATGCTCAGTTGACCTTGTTGCACGATAAGCCAGACAAAACCAGAGCCAAAGGTGTTCACGGCCGCTTGCGAGAAGGCTTCTTTGAACTGCGCAAAACTGCCAAATTGACGTTCGATCTCTGCGGCCAATTCGCCTTGTGGCTCGCCGCCAGCGTTAGGCTTCATACAGTTCCAATACACAATGTGGTTATAGTAGCCACCACCGTGGTTACGCACGGCCGCGGGTAAGGTCGAAACGCGCGCGAAAATCTCGCTCAGTGGCCTATCTTCATGCTCAGTCCCCTTGATGGCAGACAGAAATTTATCGTAGTAAGTGCGGTGGTGCTTGCTGTAATGCACCTCCATGGTCTTGGTATCAATATAAGGTTCTAACGCATCGTAAGCGTAAGGTAGATCGGGAAATAGATGGGGCATAGTATCCTCCTTGGATGAATATCGCTTGGCTATCAGCAAGGCGGATAGCAAGGGTATTCTTTTATGTTAATGATAATTAATATCATTAACAACCTGGAGATTGTGAGGATATTGCTGCCCCGAGTTACTGCGTTAAGCGCTCGCCAGAGGTAAAGTAAAGCGAACTTGTAAGCCTCCTAAGTGACTGCGGTTTGCGCTGATAGTGCCACTGTGTTGGCGAATGGCATTTTCGGTGATGGCTAAACCAAGCCCTGTGCCACCGCTGTGTCGATCCCGCGCTGTCGAGACGCGATAGAACGGGCGGAAAATATCCGCCAACTCCTCTTCGGGTACACCTTCGCCATCATCATCGACGCTCACGATGAGTTGCTGGTCTTGAATGGTAAAGGCTACGTGGATCTGCTGTTGCCCGTAGTGGATCGCGTTACGCACCACGTTTTCCAATGCACTCATCAGTAATTTGGGCGTGCCGTTGATGGTTCGCTCTGGGATCGCGTCAAAAGTCAGCATTTTGTGCATCTGTTCAGCTTCAAATTGCGCATCTTTGAGCAACTCTTCCCATAAACTACTCAGTGGCTGCACTTCGCGCATTAAATGGCTATTGATTTGCATGCGTGAGAGCGCCAGTAAATCCCCAATCATCTGCTCTAAACGTTGTGCTTCGGTATCGATCCGTTCTAATTCACTGCTACTGCCGAGTTTACGCATTGCCAGCGCGTTGGCCATGCGTAGCCGAGTTAAGGGGGAACGCAATTCGTGGGAGATGTCAGAAAGCAGTCTTTGCTGCCCAGAAACCATCTGATTGACCGCATCCACCATCTGGTTAAAGCTGCGTCCCGCCTGTTGAAACTCCGCTGTGCCGCGTTCTAATTTCGGGTCATGCACAAATTCGCCCCGCGCGACACGCTGCGCGGCTTGAGCCAGATTTTGCGCCGGTTTACTCAAGGCCCACGCCAGCCACAGTAGCAGCGGGGTGCTCACCAGCATGATCGCCAACAAGAGTTGGAAGGGTTTATCAAACAGACGCAGCAAAAACGGCGGTGGTTCATCCCAGCGCATACCGACATACAACAGCAGATCTTGTTTGGCTAACGTAATGGGCACTGGGCCTGCCAACATATAACGGCCATACAGGCGCTGCTGCGGTTTTTGAACCGATTCAATACTGGAGCAGAAGTTTTGCATCGCTTTAAAACGAAAATCGGTCTGCTTTGAGTTGGTGATAATGTTGCTTTCCAAATCGGTGATAAAAAAACGCGGCTGACCATCGTGTTTACGGTGCTGACTGTCTGGCCCTTCGAGCTGAAACAGAATGGCTCTTAAGTCGCTTTGGTTGCGAAATTGCTGTTCAAAGCGATCTCTGCTCTCGAGCAAACGTTGATGCGTTTCGGGTGATAAGTCACGCGATTTACGCGGGTCAAGATGAGGTAGGGTCAATACCGCGAACAGTACCAACAGCATGGTAAACCAGAAAATCGCAAAGATGCGCCCATACAGGTTATTCAATTTCGGTAACGGTAGACGCATTACTCCTCCTGAACCATTAAGTAGCCGCGACCGCGCAAGGTTTTGATCCGTGCTTTGCCATCTGGCCGCTCAGGCAGTTTTTTGCGCAGGTTAGACACATGCATATCGATGGCTCGATCAAATGCCGCAAGGTGCTTGCCGAGCACTTCAATACTCAGCATCTCTTTGGTCAAGGTTGCTCCGGGCGACTGCACAAAGTGAGTGAGCAGGGCAAATTCCGTAGTCGTCAGTTCCAGCAGTTGTCCTTGGCAGTAGGCTTCCTGTTTTCCTGGGTAGACTTGAATGTCCTGACACTCGATGACATCGCTGTTTTTAGGCGTGAGGCCGTTTTGCGTACGGCGCAAAATCGCACGAATGCGCGCCAGCAACTCGCGATCGCTAAAAGGTTTGGGCAGATAATCATCCGCTCCGAGCTCTAAGCCGATCACCCGATCGATCTCTTCGCCTTTCGCGGTCAGCATTAAAACCGGCGTTGCCCATTTTTCGCGCAGACGCTTGAGGGTTTCCATGCCATTAAGCTTAGGCATCATCACATCGAGTAGGATCAAGTCGATCTCATCGCTGACCGCGGCTAGTCCGGCTTCACCGTCATTGGCTTGTGAAATTTCAAAGCCTTCGTACTGTAAAACCTCGGTCAATAGACTGGTCAATTCGGTGTCATCATCGATCAAAAGGATATGTGCCATAGCTGCCTCGTGTATTGCTTTGTTACCTTCAGTTTACCGTGAAAAAAGTGCTGTGGTCAGTGAGCAATCTGCTCTTTACGATTCTTTACGCTCCCTATACGTCACTTGACCTTGCAAGTCGTAATCTATGTTCAAGCGCTGCAGAGCAGCCTAATCGATAACGAAACGAAATGTAGAGGAACGAACGATGAAACTTGCCAAAAAAATGATTTTAGCCGCGGCTGTCCTACCGCTGACTCTGGGAACGACGGCGGCGCTGGCTTACGGTGGTCACGGTTGGGATAAAGAGGGTGATGGACATTGTGGCGACCGCGGTGAACGTGGGATCTGGAAACAGCTTGATTTAACCGCTGAGCAGCAAGCCCAACTCAAAGAGATGCGTGAGGCTGGACGTGAAGAGATGCGCGCTAATCGCGGGCAAAGCCATGATGCAATGAAAGCATTGCACGCGCAGGAGCGCGCTCTGGTGCTCGCGGCTGATTTTGACCAAGCAGCCGCTGAGAATCTGGCAAAACAGATGGTAGATCAGCAAGTGACTCATCGCGTAAAAATGATGGAAAAACGCCACCAAATGATGAGCATTTTGACTGCCGAACAGAAAGCCAAGTTGCAAACCCTGCAACAAGAGAAAATGGCGGAATGCATGCAAGATGGCCAACATGGCAAAGGCAAAAAACACGCTAGTCAATAATCGAACGACTCACGACTCTTACTTCAACAAGGCGGCCTAAGTGCTGCCTTGTGGTTTTGGATTTCTCGGTTATCTCCTCCTTCTTCCGCTTGAAGCGGCGCAGTGTTGACTGGGCTCGTTCCACCTGACACCTGCAACGCTCACTCGTTTGGGTATATACTCGGTCTTCTGTCTGACAACCCAAGAAAAAGGGAAGCGTGATGAAAAAAGAATACGCTCGTTTGGTCACCATGGCCGCTTGGACCGCGACGGCGGTAGCCTCGCTGCTCTTGGTGGTCAAGGTTGCAGCGTGGTGGGTAACGGGGTCAGTGAGCTTACTGGCGTCTTTAATCGACTCAGTACTCGATATCGCCGCCTCTGTGGTTAACCTTATCGTATTACGTTTTGCACTACAGCCCGCTGACCATGAACATGCGTTTGGGCATGGTAAAGCAGAATCGCTCGCGGCACTGGCACAAGCCATGTTTATTTCGGGCTCCGCGTGCTTTTTGATCCTCAACGGTGTCGACCGCTTCTTCCGACCCCATGAATTGAATGCTCCTGAATTAGGCATCTATGTCAGCGCCATCGCCATATTGGTGACTTTTGGCTTAGTACTGTTTCAGCGCTATGTGGTCAGAAAAACCGGCAGCCAAGCGATTGCCGCAGACTCGCTCCATTATCAATCCGATCTGCTGATGAACGCGGCCATCATGGTTGCGCTGGGATTAAGTTGGTGGGGATTGGGTCAAGCGGATGCCATTTTTGCGATCGGTATCGGTCTCTATATCTTATTCAGCGCCTTTAAAATGGTGCATGATGCGGTGCAGACGCTGCTTGACCGTAAATTACCCGATGAAGAGTTGGAACAAATTCATGCGATCTGCCTCAGTGTGGCTGGCGTGATTGGTATGCATCAACTGCGTACGCGTATGTCCGGCCCGGTGCGCTTCATTCAGCTCCATTTGGAATTAGATGACAACATTTCGTTGCTCGAAGCACATCAGATCTCGGATCGGGTGGAGGATAAATTGCGTGAACATTTTGTGGGGGCTGATGTTTTGATCCACCAAGACCCGCATTCCGTGGTGCTTGAGGCCGAGCAGCAACAAAAATCGCTCCAGTGAGGCGACAAAAGGCGTCAGTTTGACTATCTTTTCCCCAAGTTAACAAAAAAACGCCAACCCTGACATGAATCAACACAGGGTGAGCACAAAACTGTAATACTCTTACATAAGTAGAAAACTTACAGAATTTAGTGCAAATAACAGTAGTATTCCTAATCGGGAAAGGTAACATTACGCACAGTTTTTGAATTTTTCTGTCTGGTTCCTTACAAGCCAGACGGCGTAGAAATTGATATTCGATTCGCAAAGTTCGAGGGTGAGCATGATTAAAAAAATCGGTGTTTTGACGAGTGGTGGCGATGCCCCAGGTATGAATGCAGCTATTCGCGGCGTGGTGCGTACAGCACTTGGCGCAGGTTTAGAAGTGTTTGGTATTTACGACGGCTACCAAGGTCTGTACGAAGATCGTATTAAGCAGCTAGACCGTTCAAGCGTGTCTGACGTGATCAACCGTGGCGGTACTTTTTTAGGCTCTGCACGCTTCCCACAATTTCGTGAAGTTGAAGTGCGCGAAAAAGCGATTGAAAACCTGAAAAAGCACGGCATTGAAGCGCTGGTTGTGATTGGTGGTGACGGCTCTTACATGGGCGCCAAAAAACTGACCGAAATGGGTTTCCCTTGTATCGGTCTGCCAGGCACGATTGATAACGATATCGCGGGCACCGACTACACCATCGGTTATTTGACTGCCCTGAACACCGTTATTGAAGCGATTGACCGTCTGCGCGATACCTCTTCTTCACACCAACGTATCTCTATCGTAGAAATCATGGGTCGTCACTGTGGTGACTTGACGCTGACCTCTGCGATTGCGGGTGGCTGTGAATACATCATCACACCGGAAACGGGTCTGAATATGGAGCAGCTGATTTCCAATATCAAAGATGGTATTGCGAAAGGCAAAAAGCACGCGATCATTGCGCTGACTGAGCTGATGATGGATGCCAACAAACTGGCCAAAGAGATTGAATCGGCGACAGGCCGTGAAACTCGCGCAACTGTATTAGGCCATATTCAACGTGGTGGTAAACCTACCGCATTTGACCGTGTACTGGCATCGCGCATGGGTAACTACGCGGTGCATCTATTGATGGAAGGTCACGGTGGTCGTTGTGTGGGTATCCAGAAAGAGCAACTGGTTCACCACGACATCATTGATGCGATTGAAAACATGAAGCGTCCTGTACGCACTGACCTGTACAAAGTCGCTGAAGAGCTGTTCTAAGTTCGCAGCACTTTGTATTCAGAGACAAAAAGACCGCCAAGGCGGTCTTTTTTATACGGGTTTGTTTATATGCGGATTAGAGAATGATGTCGCGCACTTGTTGGTCTTTACGCTCCAGATAGTGAATTGAGCGAATACGACGAATGGTGCGACAGCGGCCACGGATCAGCAGTGTTTCTGTTGTTGCGATATTGCCTTTGCGACTGATGCCATCAAGCAAATCACCTTTGGTGATGCCGGTGGCCGCGAAAATCACGTTATCGCTGCGTGCCATGTCTTCCATTTTCAGCACTTTACCGGCTTCTACGCCCATTTGTTGACAGCGTTCGAGCTCTTTTGCCCCCCAAATGCGATTATCTTCGCTATCGCCTTTGACTTGATGACGCGGCAGTAAACGGCCTTGCATGTCGCCATCCAGCGCGCGGATCACCGCCGCAGAGACTACGCCTTCTGGTGCCCCACCAATGCAGTACATCATGTCCACTTCACTATCGGGCATACAGGTCAGAATCGATGCGGCGACATCGCCATCCGGCACTGCAAAAACGCGTACGCCTATCTGTTGCATTTGCGCAATCACTTGGTCGTGGCGCGGTTTGGCAAGCGTGATCACCACCAAATCGGTTAAGGGTTTGCCGAGTGCTTTTGCGACATGGTTTAGGTTATCTTTGAGCGGCAAATTGAGGTCGATGCAGCCTTTTGCACCGGGGCCAACCACCAACTTTTCCATGTACATATCGGGCGCTTTCAGGAAACTGCCTTTTTCACCGGCTGCAAGCACGGCTAAGGCATTGGATTGTCCCATGGCGGTCATGCGAGTACCTTCGATAGGGTCGACCGCAATATCAACCGCATCGCCCCCCAGACCGACTTGCTCGCCAATGTACAGCATAGGCGCTTCATCAATTTCGCCTTCACCAATCACAATTTCACCGCTGATCTCCGTTTGGTTGAGCAGGATGCGCATCACTTCTACCGCAGCACCATCGGCGGCATTTTTATCGCCACGTCCTAACCATTTATAGCCTGCGAGTGCGGCACCTTCGGTGACGCGGGAAAAAGCCATTGCTAAATCGCGTTTCATGTTTGCTTTGCTCCAAACCCAAGAGAGAAATTTTGCGCGGCATTCTACCACACTCCCAAGTAAACGTTTGCCTTTTGCGGCGATTCGCCTTTGCCTTTGATCAAAAACGCGCAAGATAAGTCGAGGTTTGCTCGAAAATGCCAGCTCGGATCGGGCTTAGCGGCTCGTTAAGTTAAGCTTGGGTCAAATTGCGCGGTTTTTTTAACCGAATAGCGAAAAAGATCGAACTTAGGGCGTGTTTCTGTGCACAGGGCTGAGTAGAATGAACTCAATCAGTGAAGTCCACTTCACCTCAACCGAATCAACAAGGGTAAAACGTCATGTCTTTTGAAGTATTAGAAAAACTGGAAGCGAAAATTCAAACTGCAGTCGACACCATTGCACTGCTGCAAATGGAAGTTGAAGAGCTCAAAGAAGAAAAGCAACAGCTGCAAAATGAAGCGCAAGAGCTGCGTGAAGCGCGTGAAGCACTTGAGCAACGTGCACAGCAAGTTCAGCAAGAGCATGCGGCATGGCAAGAGCGCATTCGTAGCCTGCTGGGCAAAATGGAAGACGTGGAATAATTTTCCTTATGAAAACGCCGACAGTGATGTCGGCGTTTTTGATCGAGGCTCGGAGTTTTCACTTAAGCTTGTGGGCGAACGCCTAAGGTGTGGCATAACGCGTAAGTCATTTCGGCACGATTTAGGGTGTAGAAGTGGAAATCCTTCACCCCTTCACGGCACAGCACGCGCACCATATCAATGGCTTGGCTTGCACCTACCAACTGGCGAGTCACTGGATCGTCTTCTAATCCTTCAAACTGCTTCACCATCCAATTCGGAACTTTGACGTTGTTTTGCGCAGCGAAGCGCGACGCTTGTTTAAAGTTAGAAACCGGCAGAATGCCAGGCACGATTTCTACGTCAATCCCAGCGGCCACACAGCGATCGCGAAAACGCAGGTAGCTTTCTACATCAAAGAAAAACTGCGTGATGGCACGATTCGCACCTGCATCGACTTTACGTTTTAAATTGAGCAGGTCCGCTTGCGCGCTTTTGGCTTCAGGGTGCACTTCAGGGAAGGCGGCCACGGAAATATCAAAATCGTGGCGTGATTTGAGCAGCGTCACTAGATCGGAGGCGTACATCTCTGGCTTACCACCGCCAGCCGGGATATCCCCACGCAGCGCCACAATATTCTGGATGCCGTTATGCCAGTAGTCATCGGCGATCTGGATCAGTTCATCACGAGTGGCATCGATACAAGTCAGGTGTGGCGCGGCAATTAAACCGGTTTGATCTTTGATCGCTTTAATGATCGAGTGAGTACGGTCACGCTCACCAGAGTTTGCACCATAAGTGACCGAAACAAATTTCGGTTGGAGTGTTTTCAGACGGTGTACCGATCCCCAAAGCGTTTCTTCCATTTGTGGTGAGCTGGGTGGAAAAAACTCAAACGAAACATTGATGTCGGAAAGCTCCGCAATGTTTTGGTTCAATGCATCGATATGGCTAGCGTGTGTGTATCCCATCTTGTACTCCCTGTGACCGAGTGTCACTGCCTGAATCTGAATTGACGTTTAGACGTCTATATGGCTGTAGAATGTCGTGAATGCGCTTTGATGTCAACCTCGCCATTATGAAGATTACTCATGTTGATCGTGAAGTCGATTCACGCTCGAAAATGTCATTCAGCGCTATGTATGGCTCTTGGTGAGAGAGATAGAACATGATGCTTTCTATACCCAAAAGTATAGAGGATGGGAGGGAAAGCTCGCCATTTCGACGAGCTTTGTTTTAAGGGGCAGAACGAGAGATTTAGAGTAGGCTCGCGAGCAGATTCAAATCCGACTGAATCGCGCCAGCGGTGACTTCACGTCCAGCGCCGGGACCTCGGATCACCAATGGATTATCGCGATACCATTTGCTCTCGATGGCAAAGATGTTGTCACACGGCAGTAAGTTAGCCAGTGGATGATCTTGCTCAAGCGCTTCTACACCCACGCTGGCTTTGCCATTTTTCTCTAGCCTTGCGACGTAGCGCAGCACCTTGCCTTGCTTCTGCGCACGGGCGAGGCGTTCGGCGAGCTGCTCGTTGAGCAGTTTGCTGTTATCGAGAAAATCATCCAGTGATACAGAGCGCAGCTCGGCAGGTACCAATGATTCCACTTTGACATTCTGCGGCTCAATCTCAAGGCCAGATTCACGCGCCAAGATCACCAATTTACGCATGACATCAGAACCGTCGAGATCGCAGCGCGGATCGGGCTCTGTTAAGCCTTGTTGCCATGCTAAATCCACCAGTTCACTGAATGGCAAGCTGCCGTCGTATTGCTGGAACAGCCATGAGAGTGTGCCGGAGAAAATCCCGGATAACGCCATGATGTCATCGCCGCTTTCACGTAGGTCACGCACCGTGTGGTTAATTGGTAAGCCCGCGCCTACCGTGGCGTTATACAGCCAGTGGCGGCCAATTTTGTGAAAGGCATCTTTAACTTGATAGTAATAATTCCCCGCAGCAGAGCCTGCCACTTTGTTGGCGGAAATCAGGTGCAAACCGTGTTCGGCAATATCGAGATACTGCTCAGCTAACTCTTCGCTGGCGGTGACATCAATCACGACGGCTTCATCGTACCCTTCTAATGCGCCGAGTTTTTTCAGCCAGCTTTGCTCTTGGTTGGGCAGTGCTTCATCTTGGAAATGCGTGGCCACTTGGTTTGGATTAATGCCTTGCTCATTAAACCAGTAGGTTTGGCTATCGACTACCGCAACCAACTCAAAATTCATGCCGTGGCGTTGTTCCAATTTCTCTTTTTGTTCGGCAAACAACTTGAGCCAGCTGGAGCCAATATTGCCTTTGCCACACAGCGCAATCGCGACGTGTTTTTGAGCTTGGAAGAGCTGTTTGTGAATGGCGTTAACCAATGAATGAATCGGCGTTTGACGCAGTACGGCAACCAAACTGAGGCTTGATTCTGACGCGCTGATAAACTCGACCGGTAAGGCATTCAGCTGTTGGTAGAAGCCATAACAGTGGTTCGGGTTTTTAGTGACGCCCGCACCGACCGCAGCAATCAGGTCATAGCCTTCTTTGAGTTTGATTTCCGCCTCGAACGCGGCATCTTGCAGCGCCGCAAACGCGCCAGGCGCAATTTCTGCTGTGTAGGCTAAACGCAAACGGTATTGGTCAGGTTGTGCTTCGTAAGTCAGCGGTTGCAGTTGCACGCGCTGCAAGTGCTGTAACACATCTTCTTGCACACGTTGGAAATCATGGTGATGAGCAAAGCTCAGCTCAATCAGCAGCACATCATCGAGCGAAGTAATGATTTTCGCGCCGCGACCAGAAGCCAGTACCCGTTCAATACGGGTAGAGCCCGATTCCGGTTGGTGGCTGCAACGTAAGTGAAGCTCCATGGTGCTCTGCGCGACAGGTTGGAGTGTACGGCTGTGCAGAACTGGCGCAGCTAAGCGTGCCAGCTCATTGGCTTCATCGAGTCTTAGCAGTGGCAGCAAACAGGCATCGCTGACAATGCGTGGATCGGCACTGTACACGCCAGCCACATCACTCCAAATGGTCACGCGTGAGACTTCAGCCAGTGCGCCAATCACGGTCGCAGAATAATCGGAACCGTTACGACCGAGCAGGACAGTATCGCCCTGTTCGTTTTGCGCCATAAAACCGGTGATCACCACGCGGCGCTGGGTATGTTGTGCCAACACGGCTTTCAGTAGTGGGTAAGAGCGCGCGCGATCGACTTCCGGCTGTGTGCCTGCTTCGGCACGTAAAAATGTTCGCGCATCTTGTGCGACCGCTGGTAAATCTTGCTGGTTCAGTAACGCGGCGAGCAGGCGTGCCGACCAGAGCTCACCATGTCCTAAAACCCAAGCGTATTGTGCGTTACTAAGAGGAGCTGTGAGCTCGCCTAACACGCTGATCTCTTGTTGCAGTTGGCTAAGTAGTGGTTCGGCTGCTTCGTTGCTGAGTAGCTTAGTAATCAATTCAGACTGATATTGGCGCAGCGCATGTAAGGTTTCATGGGCAACGCGACCATCTTTACTGAGTGCTTCGACAAAACTGATCAAACGGTTAGTGGTTTTGCCAGCCGCAGAAACCACCACCAGATCATCACTTTTGGAATAACTTTTAAGAATTTTCGCGACACGTTGATAACACTCAGGGTCGGCAAGGCTACTACCACCAAATTTATGCAATTGACGGGGATGGGTCATTTACAGATCTCCTTAATTCGCGGCAAGAGTGTGCAAAAAGGCTTGGTCAAGATCGGCAATCAGATCAGAGGCATCTTCAAGACCGACGGAAAGACGCAGCAACTGCTGGGAAATTCCCGCTTCAGCTAAGGCTTCTTCGCCCATTGCACGATGAGTCATAGACGCAGGATGGCAAATAAGACTTTCTACCCCGCCAAGTGACTCCGCCAGTGAAAACAGCGCCAACTTACCCACAAAGAATTTCAGCTGCTCAAAACTGCCGGCAAACTCGAAACTGAGCATAGCGCCAAAGCCAGATTGCTGTTTTTTGGCAATCTCATGCCCCGGATGGTCGGGCAGACTTGGATGATAAATTTTGCTAACCAAAGATTGAGTCTGCAGATAAGCCAAAATCTGTTGCGCACTCTCTTCATGCACGCGCATCCGCGCGCCCAGCGTGCGAATGCCACGCAAGGTCATGTAGCTATCAAATGGAGTGCCGGTTGACCCTAAACAGTTGCCCCACCAAGCCAACTCTTCGGCATGTTGCTTGTGTTTACAGATCAACACGCCGCCAATCACATCCGAGTGACCATTAATGTATTTGGTGGTGGAGTGCAGCACAAAATCCGCGCCTAAGGTGAGCGGTTTTTGGAATACCGGGGTTAAGAAGGTGTTATCGACTGCCACCAAAGTGCCTTGCGCTTTCGCTAACTGGCAAAGATGAGCAATATCCACCACACGCACTAAAGGGTTGGAGGGGGTTTCAATCAGCAACAGTTTGGGCTTGCGGGCTAAAGCTTGGGTGAGTGCGGCTGCGTTGGATTGATCCACAAACTGCACTTTGAAATCGCCTTTTTTAGCGCGAGTGTTGAGCAAGCGATAAGTGCCGCCATAGCAGTCATGCGGCGCGACAATCAGATCATCAGGGCCTAACAAGGCTGTGACCCATAAATTGATGGCAGAAGTGCCACAGTTGGTCACTACGGCACCTTCTCCACATTCAAGCTCATATAAGGTTTGTTCTAAAAGTCCTCGGTTTGGGTTGCCTGAACGGGTGTAATCGTATTTAGGTACTTCGCCAAACGCGGGAAAACCATAGTTGGTCGAAAGATAAATGGGGGGCACAACGGCATGGTATTGAGTGTCCGATTCAATACCGGTACGAACCGCAATGGTGGCTGGCTTGCGTGTGGTCATGGAGTTTCCTTGCTGGCTATTCTGTCCTAGAGGGCTTCATCATATACCTTTCCTGCTTTAAGCTGCAGTGTCGGTTGTCGTATCGCAACTTTCCCTAACTGGGGGATGAGGTTTATCCGTTGCCCATAAATTACTCGACACTTTACTGATGTTAAATAAAGACGTCAACACTTCTAGACGTCTACATGTCTTTGCTTATGGCGGTAAATCCCGCTAAAATTAGGGCCTTTGAAATTTCGATTCGAACCACAATAACGAAGGTGCGCAATGGCAGACTGGAATGGCGAATACATCAGCCCCTATGCAGAGCATGGGAAAAAGAGCGAGTTGGTAAAAAAAATCACGGTATCCATTCCGCTGAAAGTTCTCAAAGTGCTAACGGATGAGAGAACACGCCGTCAAGTCAATAACTTACGTCACGCAACCAACAGTGAATTGCTGTGCGAAGCCTTCTTGCATGCTTATACTGGCCAGCCGCTGCCGACGGACGAAGACCTACGTAAAGATCGCCCTGATGATATTCCTGCCGAAGCCAAACGTTTGATGACCGAAATGGGGATTGAGTTCGAATCTTACGATGAGTAACGATTGGCGTGAGTGATACGGGGTCATTGAACAAATCCTTGCTTATAAAAAAGCCCCTCATATAACTGAGGGGCTTTTTTATCGACTTTTTATCCAAATAAACAAGCAGATTAAGCCTGCATGTAGTTTTCTGGCATTGGGATACGAGCAACACCTGATTCCACTGCCGCTTCCGCGACGGCGCGTGCTACGCGTGGCAATAGGCGAGGGTCCATCGGTTTTGGAATGATGTAATCAATACCGAAACTGAGCTTATCCACTCCAGCAGCTGCCAGCACTTCGGCTGGCACAGGCTCTTTCGCCAGTTGGCGAATCGCCTCTACTGCAGCCAGTTTCATCTGGTCATTGATTTCACTCGCGCGCACATCGAGTGCTCCACGGAAAATGAACGGGAAACAGAGCACGTTGTTAACTTGGTTTGGATAGTCGCTGCGACCAGTCCCCATGATCATGTCGTTACGCACTTGATGAGCAATTTCTGGCTTGATTTCAGGATCTGGGTTGGAGCAGGCAAACACCACAGGCTTGTCGGCCATCAGCTTAAGGGCATCCGCTGGCAGCAAGTTAGGGCCAGAAACGCCGAGGAACAGATCCGCTCCCGCAATCACATCTTCCAACGTACGCTTGTCGGTGTTGTTGGCAAACAGTGCTTTGTATTCATTGAGATCATCACGGCGAGTGTGGATCACGCCTTTGCGATCCAGCATGTAGATTTTCTCACGCATTGCCCCGCATTTGATCAGTAGCTCCATACACGCCACTGCTGCGGCACCCGCACCAAGGCAGACGATAATACAGTCTTTCAGTTGTTTACCTTGCAACTCAAGCGCATTAAGCATACCAGCCGCGGTGACAATCGCAGTACCGTGTTGGTCATCGTGGAATACAGGGACATCACAACGCTCAATCAGGCGGCGCTCAATTTCAAAGCAGTCTGGGGCTTTGATATCTTCTAAGTTGATACCGCCGAAAGTATCAGCAATGTTAGCGACAGTATCGATAAATTCGTCGATCGTGCGGTGTTTTACTTCAATATCAATCGAATCCAATCCTGCGAAGCGTTTAAACAGCAGTGCCTTACCTTCCATGACAGGCTTAGAGGCCATCGG
Source organism: Vibrio cholerae ATCC 14035 (assembly GCF_000621645.1). Taxonomy (GTDB): domain Bacteria; phylum Pseudomonadota; class Gammaproteobacteria; order Enterobacterales; family Vibrionaceae; genus Vibrio; species Vibrio cholerae. Next base: position 79,429 of record NZ_JHXR01000011.1, read on the forward strand.
GCCTAAATTTCCCAATCCTAAAATTGCGGTGCCGTTAGAGATCACGGCCACCGTGTTGCCTTTCGCGGTGTACTTATACACATTGTCAACGTTTTGCGCGATTTCACGCACTGGCTCAGCTACACCTGGGCTATAAGCCAGAGCGAGATCGGCAGCAGAATCGGCTGGCTTGGTCAGTGCAATACCAATTTTGCCCGCGGTTGGGTAAGCATGGTAATCCAGAGCGCGTTGGCGAAATTGTTCTTCAGGTGTTGGGTTGAGGCGATTGTCATCGGACATAGGGCTGTTCTCTTATTGTTATTTATGGGGGAGGTCGCAAATTTTAAAGTAACTATTGCAAACTGCCTAGGTTAGACACTGAGCAAAGCGTACAAAAAAAGCGAAGATCTTGCTGATAAGACCAGTGAAAATGTGAATCGCGGAGAAGAAATAGCCAGAATATGCCAATTCAAAGGGTTTTATATGCAGATAAGTGAGTGTCCAATTCATTCTAGCTGAAAGCGAGATGAGATAGTGGTGGCGGGGCTTAAGCTATGAAAAAAGGACGCCGAAGCGTCCTTTTTCAAAATCTAGCGTAAAGCAGAAATTACTTCTTCGCAGACAGTGCGCCGAAACGCTTGTTGAAGCGCTCAACACGACCACCGGTGTCAACGATACGTTGCTTACCAGAGTAGAATGGGTGGCACTTGTCACATACGTCTAGGTGCATTGTGTCTTTACCTAGAGTAGAGTTGAAAACGAAAGAGTTGCCGCAAGAACAAGTTGCGTTTACTGCTTTGTATTCTGGGTGGATACCAGCTTTCATGGGATAACCTCAATTTAGGCCGTGTCGCCATCCGAATCGATTGTCGTCGGACACCACACGTAGTGTTAAAAATAACGAGTTTGCATATCCAGAGAGGTCAACCCTCTAGGATGCCGTAAGGCGCGATATATTAATGAATCTCGAGTTTCGGATCAACCGATCGCGCCGATTATTTCACCAAAAGCGCGGGTCGAATTTCTGTCAAGCTTCCAGTAGACTGTGATCCGTTTGATTTTTCCCTGTTTTGGACCCTGATGCGACCCTCCATTGCCCGAGTTTGCCTACCTGTACCTCTGGATAAGTCTTTCGACTATCTGATCCCAGCTCATCTATTTCCAGTGCTGGGCGGTCGTGTGCAAGTGCCTTTTGGGCGACAAACCTTGGTCGGTATTGTCCAGTCGCTGACACATCAATCCGATTTTCCTATCGAACAACTGAAATCCGTGCAAGCCGTTTTGGATGACGCGCCCGTGTGGCCAGATAAACTGCAGTCTCTGCTGCACTGGTGTAGCCAGTTTTATCATTATCCGCTCGGTGAAACGTACGCGAATGCCTTGCCCGGCGCACTGCGCAAAGGCAAAGCGGCAGAGCTGACTAGCCATAAAGAGTGGCGTTTGACCGCGCTTGGTCAAGAGCAACTGATGCAAGGGGTGAAGCGTGGCGCGGTAAAACAAGCGCAAGTTCTCCATTTGTTGCAGCACGGCGCTTTATCGCACCAAACTTTGCTTGATGAAGAGGTGAGCAGCACGACCCTCAAAGCCTTGGTCGAAAAAGGGTGGATTGAGTGTGAAGAGCGTAAACCTGTGGCGCGTCCTTGGCCGCAAGAGCTGGAAGCTAAAGTCGATAAACCTAGGCTTAATCAAGAGCAGGCGATCGCGATTGCGGCGGTGAATAGCCAGCAAGGTTTCGGCTGCTTTTTATTAGAAGGGGTAACGGGCTCAGGCAAAACAGAGGTGTATCTTAACCTCATCACACCGGTATTGGCGCGTGGTGAACAAGCCTTGGTGTTGGTGCCGGAAATTGGTTTAACCCCACAAACCATCAACCGGTTTCGCCAACGTTTTAATGTCCCCGTCGAAGTCATGCACTCGGCGCTCAACGATACTGAACGCCTCAACGCTTGGCTGGCGGCGCGCGATAAAGTGGCGGGGATTGTGATTGGTACGCGCTCGGCGCTGCTCACACCCTTTGCCAAATTGGGCATTATTATTGTTGATGAAGAACATGATAGTTCTTACAAGCAGCAAGATAGCCTGCGTTATCACGCCCGCGATGTGGCTGTGATGCGCGCGCATCTGGAGAATATTCCGATTGTGCTTGGCTCGGCGACGCCAGCCTTGGAAACGTTGCATAATGCGCTCAGTGGTAAATACCATCACTTGCAACTGACGCAGCGTGCTGGTAATGCACTACCCACACGTAACCACGCGTTGGATGTGAAAGGGCTCTATCTGGAAAGTGGTCTGTCTGCGCCTTTGATTGCGGAAATGCGCCGCCATTTGTCGGCGGGCAATCAGGTGATGCTGTTTTTAAACCGCCGCGGTTTTTCTCCGGCCTTGATGTGCCATGAATGCGGCTGGATTGCGGAGTGCCAGCGCTGTGATGCCTATTACACCTACCATCAACACAGCAATGAGATGCGCTGCCACCATTGTGGTTCACAGCGTCCTGTTCTCCATCAATGCAAAGGGTGCGGCTCGACTCAACTGGTTACTGTCGGCGTTGGTACGGAACAGCTTGAAGCGCAATTACACACTCTATTCCCTGAGTATCGTTCAGTGCGGATTGATCGAGATAGCACGCGGCGTAAAGGCAGTTTGGAATCGGCGTTAACCGCGATTCGCAAAGGCGAATATCAGATTTTGATTGGTACGCAAATGCTCGCCAAAGGACATCACTTCCCCGATGTTACCTTGGTCGCGTTGTTGGATGTCGATGGCTCATTGTACAGCAGTGATTTTCGCGCTTCTGAGCGTTTGGCTCAGCTCTTTATTCAAGTCGCAGGGCGGGCAGGGCGTGCCAGCAAGCCGGGCGAAGTGGTGCTACAAACGCATCATCCCGAACACAGTTTGCTACAAGCCTTGCTGCATAAGGATTACCACCATTTTGCCCTGACGGCGTTGGAAGAGCGTAAGCTGGCGCAGTTGCCCCCTTATTCTTTCTTGAGCTTATTTCGAGCTGAAGCCAATCACACCGCTCAAGTGGAAGATTTTTTGCGTCAAGTGCGCGAAACCTTGCGCTGCAATCCTTGGTTTGATAGCGAATGTATGGTGCTCGGGCCAACGCCTGCGCCACTCGCGAAACGAGCGGGAAAATTCCGTTGGCAGCTTTTACTACAAACGCCGAATCGCACCCTGATGCAGAAGATTTTGCAAAGCGCACGTCCAGCACTGCAACAATTACCGCTGGCGAGCAAGGTGCGCTGGTCGATCGATATTGATCCGCAAGATTTGAGCTAATTCACATCGCGTTTTATAACGCTGATGTGTGTTAATTTTGTCAGCAAATTAATGCTTATTATCGTGATGAAAATCACAGTGACTATGCAAAATTTGTTAATCTCGCCGTAACTTTCTGTTCTGAATCCCTTAGACTATCGGTAAAATCCACTCAGTGAATCGTTTTCGTTAAGCCCAACGTCATGGTTATGGCCATGATTTCTAGCATGAACAAGATTTACTGATTGCAGGTTAAGTCTTACAAGATCAGTCATCATGAGTGTGATGCTCAACATCACTCGATAGAGAAAAGAGGGTAAAAATACATGGCGACAATGAAGGATGTTGCCCAGCTTGCTGGAGTTTCAACCGCGACCGTGTCTCGTGCGTTGATGAATCCAGAGAAAGTCTCGTCGTCCACTCGTAAACGAGTGGAAGAGGCCGTGCTGGAAGCGGGTTACTCACCCAATTCTTTGGCGCGCAATTTGCGCCGTAATGAATCGAAAACCATCGTTGCTATCGTGCCAGATATCTGTGATCCCTACTTTTCTGAGATCATTCGCGGTATTGAAGATGCCGCGATGGAGCACGGTTATCTGGTGCTGTTGGGGGATAGTGGTCAACAGAAGCGTCGGGAGAACTCGTTCGTTAATCTGGTGTTTACCAAACAGGCAGACGGTATGTTGCTGCTGGGGACAGATTTGCCGTTTGATGTGAGTAAACCTGAGCAGAAAAACCTACCGCCTATGGTGATGGCGTGTGAATTTGCGCCAGAGCTGGAATTGCCAACGGTACACATTGATAACCTGACCTCGGCATTTGAGGCGGTAAACTATCTCACTCAGCTTGGGCACAAACGGATTGCGCAGATCTCAGGTCCACAACATGCTGCGCTGTGCCAATTCCGTCATCAAGGCTATCAACAGGCGTTGCGTCGTGCTGGCATCACCATGAACCCGACTTACTGCACTTTTGGCGATTTCACTTTTGAAGCCGGGGCAAAAGCGGTGCGTCAGCTGTTGGCATTGCCTGAGCAGCCGACCGCGATTTTCTGTCATAACGATACGATGGCGATTGGCGCAATTCAGGAAGCGAAGCGACTTGGCTTGCGCGTACCGCAAGATCTCTCTGTGGTCGGTTTTGACGATATTCAGTTTGCCCAGTACTGCGATCCCCCATTAACCACCATTTCGCAGCCGCGTTATGAGATTGGCCGTCAAGCCATGCTGATGATGCTTGAGCTGCTTCGCGGACACGATGTACGTGCTGGATCGCGTCTTTTGGAGACCAAGCTGGTCGTGCGTGAGAGTGCTGCGCCGCCAAGCAAGAAGTAACCCACCTTCGAAACCGAGTTTCATGCTTGAAAGGTTTGAACTCGGTTCCTTTTTTCGTTCCTGTCGCAGCGCTGAGATCGGCGATAAGGCCAGTTGTTTGGGCGTAACTCTGTTATCTGGCAGCGATCTGCATTAACATGTGGACAATTTTGTTAATTTCCGAACAACAACGTGGCTAATAGAGATTATGTAAGAGGCGGTCGTAGTCCGAAGAAGCCGACCCGTAGAAAAGCAGCGCCGCGCCGTAAACCATGGCGTAGTGGTTTAGTCGCTTTAGTACTCATCGCGGGCTTTGGTTATGGCTTGTATTTGCTCAGCAACGACCCGGAACCTAAAGTCAACACTCAGGTGTCGACGTCATCATCGACATCGAGCAGTAAACCTAAGCCGACAGAAACGCTACCGCCCCCGCCAACGGAAAAGTGGGACTACGTAGACACCTTGCCCAATCGCGAAATTGAAGTCGTGGCCAAAGAGCAGGAAGTGTCGGATATCCCTTACGTGATGCAGTGTGGTGCGTATAAAACCGCAGAACAAGCCGAAGCGCGTAAGCTGGATATCGCTTTCCAAGGCATCAGCAGCCATATCCGTAAGAAAGCGGACAGCAGTTGGTATCGTGTCGTCCTCGGACCTTACAAATTTAAGCGCGATGCTGAGCGCGATAAGCACAAACTGCAACGCGCAAAAATCGAGCCCTGCGCTATCTGGGCTGAAAAGCAGTAAGCGACTCCCCAAAAGCCTGATGTTGATCAGGCTTTTTTGTTGGCATTCGGTCAACTTCTCTCGCTTGGCTTGAAATTGTTTTCCGGTAGCCGCATATAAGCGGGTAACTCTCCGATAAAAATTAAAGAGGCCTCTTGTGACTACTATCGTATCAGTGCGTCGTAATAATAAAGTTGTCATCGCTGGTGACGGGCAGGTATCGCTAGGCAATACCGTGATGAAAGGCAATGCACGTAAAGTGCGCCGCCTTTATAACAACAAGGTACTGGCAGGCTTTGCTGGTGGAACCGCTGATGCATTTACCCTGTTTGAGCGCTTTGAAAGTAAGTTGCAGATGCACCAAGGTCACCTGACCAAAGCGGCGGTTGAGCTAGCCAAAGATTGGCGAAGCGATCGCGCGCTGCGCCGTTTGGAAGCCATTTTGGCGGTCGCCGATGAAACCGCATCGCTGATCATTACCGGTAATGGTGATGTGCTGCAGCCTGAACACGATCTGATTGCGATCGGTTCTGGTGGCAACTATGCACAAGCGGCTGCTATTGCTCTGTTAGAAAACACCGAGCTTGATGCACGCACGATCGCCGAAAAAGCCTTAAATATCGCGGGCGATATCTGCGTGTTTACTAACCACCATCACACTATCGAAGAACTCGAAATTCCGCAGGCGATGTTGCCACAAGGCGCATCTGCGTAGATCAATAAGTCTCCGGCAAATAACCACAAGATAGTGCCCGAAAAGCTGAGTGAAGGATTTGAATCATGTCTGAAATGACTCCCCGCGAAATAGTGAGCGAGCTCAATCGCCACATCATAGGTCAAGATAAAGCCAAACGTGCCGTAGCGATTGCACTGCGTAACCGTTGGCGTCGTATGCAGCTTGAAGAGAGCTTGCGTGTTGAAGTGACCCCGAAAAATATTCTGATGATTGGCCCAACCGGTGTCGGCAAAACTGAAATTGCTCGCCGTTTAGCCAAGCTTGCGAACGCGCCTTTCATCAAGGTTGAAGCGACCAAATTCACCGAAGTGGGCTATGTCGGTAAGGAAGTGGAATCGATCATCCGCGATCTGACTGATGTTGCGGTGAAGCTGACGCATCAGCAAGCGATGGAGAAAGTAAAATTCCGCGCTGAAGAGTTAGCGGAAGAGCGCGTATTGGATGCGCTGCTGCCTCCACCACGCGATGCGTGGGGACAAGCAGAGCAAAAAGAGGAGAACTCCAGCACCCGCCAAGTATTTCGTAAAAAGTTGCGTGAAGGGCAACTGAACGACAAAGAGATTGAAATTAACGTCGCTGTACCGCAGATGGGCGTGGAAATCATGGCACCTCCAGGCATGGAAGAGATGACCAACCAACTGCAGGGACTGTTCCAAAACCTCGCGGGCGACACCAAGAAAAAGCGCAAAATGAAGATTAAAGATGCGCTGAAAGCCTTGGTGGAAGAAGAAGCCGCTAAGCTAGTCAATCAAGAAGAGCTGAAAGAGCAGGCGATTTACAATGTCGAAAATAACGGCATCGTGTTTATCGATGAAATCGACAAAATCTGTAAGCGTGGAGAAGTCTCGGGTCCCGATGTTTCTCGTGAAGGGGTGCAGCGCGATCTGCTGCCTTTGATTGAAGGCAGTACGGTATCCACCAAGCATGGCATGGTGCGAACGGATCACATCCTGTTTATTGCCTCAGGCGCGTTCCAAGTAGCAAAACCGTCAGATTTGATCCCAGAGCTGCAAGGCCGTTTGCCCATCCGTGTTGAGTTGGAAGCCCTGTCGAGCAACGACTTCAAACGCATTCTGACTGAGCCGAAAGCATCACTCACCGAGCAATATGTTGCGCTGATGAAAACCGAACAGGTGGATGTGCAGTTTACCGAAGATGGTATCAAGCAGATTGCGGATGCGGCATGGCAAGTTAACGAAACCACCGAAAATATTGGTGCGCGACGTCTGCATACTGTGCTGGAGCGTTTAATGGATGAAATCTCCTTTGATGCAACAGAAAAAGCCGGCCAAGCCTTCGTGATCGATGCTGCTTACGTGAAAGCGCGTTTGGGTGAGCTGGTCGAAGACGAAGATCTCAGCCGTTTCATTCTCTAGACTGCTTAATTTTTGAAGTGAAAGCCCACCCGAATTTGGTGGGCTTTTTTATCTGGGTGATTTGCGCGTATACTGACGCCATGTTGATCGTACTCTCATTATCATGAATAACTCTGTGCAAATTTGGTTGGATGCCGCGCGTCCGAAAACCTTGCCTCTGGCGCTGATCTCCATTTTAACCGGGAGTGCATTAGCCTTCTCTGCGGGAAATTTTCACTGGCTGATCGCGGTGTTAGCTCTGCTGACCGCGACTTTGCTGCAAATTCTGTCCAATCTTGCCAATGATTATGGCGATGCGGTGAAAGGCACCGACAACCATGCTCGTTTAGGACCGATGCGCGCCATTCAATCGGGGGCGGTGAGCTTAAGTGATATGAAACGCGCCATGGCGATCAATGTTATTCTGACCATGGTGTCAGGCTTGGCATTGGTGCTGTATGCCTTTGATAACCTGCAAAATATCTTGATATTTATTGGCTTAGGCGTATTGGCGATTTTAGCGGCGATTGCTTATACCGTCGGGAATAAACCTTATGGCTATGTCGGGCTTGGCGATCTATCGGTATTCCTATTTTTTGGCTTGCTTGGCGTCTCCGGCAGTTTTTTCTTACACACTGGCTATATCGAATGGAGCTTGTTATTACCGTCTTTAGGCTGCGGTTTACTGGCGGTGGCGGTACTGAATGTCAACAATATGCGCGATATTGAAAACGATGCGCAGTGTGGCAAACGCACTGTGGCGGTGCGCTTGGGACAAGTGCGTGCGAAGCAGTATCACTTTGCTTTGTTGTTTGGTGCCGTTGCCGCGTTTGCAGGTTACCTCGTTTTACAAGACAAACCACTGTGGATCAGCTTGCCCTTTTTGCTCTGTTTGTCGGTGGTGACTCGTCACGGTCGAGCCGTCTGGTTTACCGAGCAACCCGCGCAAATTGCCCCCATGATGCCCGTGGTGGTGAAAACGTCGGTGATCACCAACCTTTTGTTTGTTGGAGTGATCATTGCCCAAACTCTGACAAGTTAATTTGCACTCTGTCATTGCAATGACTCAATCACTCTATATACTCGTTGGAAGACTTTCGCTAAGAGAACAAAGCTATGGAATACAATACTTCTGCGCTGTGTGATATCTATCTCGACCAAGTCGATGTCGTGGAGCCTATGTTCAGCAACTTTGGTGGCTGTGCTTCGTTTGCCGGTCAAATCACCACGATTAAGTGCTATGAAGATAATGGCTTGATCCGTGAAACCCTTGAGCAAGATGGTCTTGGCCGTATTTTGCTGATTGACGGTGGCGGCTCGCTGCGCCGTGCATTAATTGATGCAGAATTGGCGGCTCTAGCGGAAGAAAATGAGTGGGAAGGCATTGTGGTGTATGGCAGTGTCCGTGAAGTGGATGAATTGGAAGAGATGAGCATCGGTATTCAGGCGATTGCTTCTATTCCTGTCGGCGCAACCTCGCAAGGCATCGGTGAAGTGGACATTCCAGTCAACTTTGGCGGCGTCACCTTCCTACCAGAAGATTATCTGTATGCCGACAATACTGGCATCATCATCTCGCAAGAGCCGCTGAGCGCGGATCTGGGCGAAGAAGAGGAAGATGAGTTGCTGTAAGCGAGCTCTCGCACTCTAAGAATTGAAAAAGCCGATGTCGTTGATATCGGCTTTTTTCATGCATTCTCTATTGGCTTGTAACGAGCTTAATCCAAATCAGGCGTAAGGGTTTGACGCCGCAATCTGAGCGCATAGAGATAACCCAATAATCCGCCCAGTATGTTCCCCACCGCAATACCGATAAATAACCCTTCAATGTTGTACAGTCTGCCGCCAATCCAAGCTGCGGGTAGGGTGAACACAAACAGGCGCATAAAGCTCCATTGAAAAGCCTTGAGTGGTTGATGTAAGGCGTTGAGGGCGGAAACCAACATCATCACCACGCCTTGGAAGCCGTAGCTGACCGGCACGACTAACAAATAGTGCCACAGCAGATCGCGCACGGCTTGCTCTTGAGAAAACAGCGCCGCCAGTGGAATACTCAGCGGTACCATCATGATAAACACCATAAGTTGAAACAGCAGAGAAAAGCGTAGACTCAGAAAGAGTCCGGCAAAGCTGCGTGCAGGATTTTGCGCCCCAAGATTTTGCGCCATAAAGGGGGTGAGGGCAGACGTGAGCGACATCAGTACCAAAATCAGAATCGACTCAATGCGCTGCGCCGCACCATACGCGGCCACCGCTGCAGTGCCGTGGCTTGAGAGCATGATCATCAGCAGTGCGCCAGAAATTGGGTTCATTGCGGTAGAAAGCGCAGCCGGAGTGCCGATTTTTAAAATCTGTTGCCAGTCATCGCGCAGATGAGGCAGCGATGGTATGGCGAGCAGTTTTTCACGCTTGATCAGCAAATAGAGTGAGCCGATTAATGCCCCCAACCAAGAGAAAGCGCTAGCAATCGCAGCACCTTGGATGCCGAGTTCAGGAAATGGGCCGTAGCCAAAAATCAGCAGTGGGTCGAGCGCGCCGTTAATCAGCCCCGCCAGCATCATAATTTTGGCGGGTGTTTTGGTATCGCCAGTGGCGCGAATCGCGCTGTTACCGGCCATAGGTAGCACGAGCAGGGGAATCGTGAGGTACCACACCACCATGTACTCTTTGATAAGAGGGATCAGCTCATGGCTGGCACCAAGCAGCAAAAACAGCGGTTCTATGGTCAATAAACCGAGTGTTGAAGCTGCGGCCACTAGCAATAAGGCGAGCAGTAACCCATGACTAGACACGCGCGCGGCTTGTCGTCCATCACCTTGTCCGAGCAAGCGCCCTATGCAAGTGGATAACCCAACCCCAATGCCCATGGTAATACAGTTGACCGCAAAGGTGACCGGAAAGGTATAACTGATTGCCGCCAGCGCCTGTGTACCTAGTAAGGAAATAAAGAAAGTATCGACAAGGTTGAACATCAAAATGGCCACCAAACCGAAAATCATCGGTACGGTCATTTGCCGTAAAACGAGGGGGATGGGGGCAGAAAGCAGGCCGTGTTTATCGTGCATAAGCTGGGCAACGAAGGAAAACAAGGTGCCTAGCATACCTGAACTTAAAAACAGGGACTAGGGAAGGGAGCCTAGGGAGTAAATTGCGAGGGGCTAAAAACAACAAGGCCAGCATTATGCTGGCCTTGAACGATCAGTGGCGAGAATCGCAAATTACGCTTTTTTCGCTTCTGCTGCGGCTTTGGCGATCGCGGCAAAGCCTTTCGCATCCAGTGATGCACCGCCAACCAGCGCACCATCGATGTCTGGTTGTGCAAAGTAAGACGCTGCGTTTTCTGGTTTTACGGAACCGCCGTACTGGATGATCACTTGCTCAGCCACTGCAGCATCTTTCGCAGCGATCAGTGCACGGATTGACGCGTGGATACGCTGTGCATCATCTGCTGTCGCGGCTTTACCCGTACCGATTGCCCAGATTGGTTCGTAAGCGATGATCGCGCCGTTCAGTGCTTCAACGCCGTAAGCATCGATCACTGCGTTGATTTGGCGAGCACATACCGCTTCTGTTTCGCCCGCTTCGTTTTGCGCTTCAGTTTCACCGATACAGAAGACTGGCGTTAGGCCGTTTTCTTTCAGGAACGCAAATTTCTTAGCGACGAACTCATCTGATTCTTTGTGGTAATCACGACGCTCAGAGTGACCGATGATGATGTGCGAAGCACCGAAATCTTTCAGCATCGCAGGAGACATATCACCTGTGTACGCACCACTGTTGTGAGTATCGGTGTTTTGTGCACCCAGGATCAGCTTGTTGCCGCCTTCTTTGATCAGGCGCTCAGCCAGATCCAAATACATTGCTGGTGGCGCAACGACAACATCAACACCTTCAACACCTTCAAGTTCTGCATTCAAACCGTTTAGCAGGTCAGTGACCATAGCTTTGCTGCCATTCAGTTTCCAGTTACCCATCACAACAGGACGACGCATAGGAATATCTCCATATCTAATCAATGTAAAAAATAAACTCGCAGGACTATAGCAGAATAAATTCGTCAGATCATGACTCGTATCATGTCTTTATGGGATCTCATCGACGCGACAAATCAGCAATCGAGTGATCTGAGTGACAGATTATTCGGTAGTGGCTCGGTTTTTTAGGTTGAACTTGTTATTACTATCCCTCTCTCTAGGACAGAACGATTTTTATCCACCGTTAGCAAGGAAAACCGAATGCCAAACTTAGTCATGGAATACTCAAACTCAGTCGATGAACGCATCAATGTGCAAGGATTGCTGGAAGATTTGCATCGAGCCGCTATTGATTCAGGACTGTTTGAAATAAGTTCGGTAAAATCTCGCGCGCTGCGCTGCCACCATTGGTTGATTGGGGATGAAGGCGACAGCGTTGATTTTATTCACCTCAGTTTTGAGTTGCTGGCAGGACGCAGTCCTGAGCAAAAGCGAGAGCTATCGCGTAAGCTGATGGAGATTCTGGCGGCGAAAGCCAGCCATGTGCGCAGTTTGACCATTAATATTCGAGATATGGATACAGACTGCTTTCAAAAAGTCATCAATCGATGACCTTGTTTAGGTAAAAGTCATGTCGTTACAAACACTGTTGTTTTCTTTTCAGGGGCGTATTGGTCGCCAAGCTTTCTGGCTGTGGAATATTTGCTACTACGCCATGATTGCCGGTTTTGCAATGGGATCGAATCTGCTATTTCCCGATGTTGCGCACCTGATCTTGCCGGTTTTTCTGCTGGTAGTCTTAGTGCCAGATTTGGCGATTACCGCTAAGCGTTGGCATGATCGTGACAAATCAAGCTGGTGGTTGCTACTCAATGTGCCGCTTGTGATTGGCCGCATGACGATTCCGGCAGGAGAATTGGCCGTGAATACCCAACCCGGCATGCTGGAAACACTTATCTCGTTTGTGGCCTTACTGTGTGGTGCATGGATTTTGGTGGAGTGCGGATTTCTTTCTGGCACGGATGGCAGTAACCGTTTTGGCGCCGAGCCGAAGTGGATCAAAAAAAGCTAGGCCAGCAATAAGCGGTATCAAATGCGTAAGAGAGGAGGTTTCTCTCCTCTCTTTATTGTCATCCCTAAACCACCGCTTTTAGCGGTGGTGATTGTTCTTGCCACTTTTCCATCTCGGCTAAGAGCGTTATCGCCAGCCGTCGTCTTGAACCATTCTCGGGCGAAACGGCACCACATCCGCGACGGTATCTTGCTGCAAATCGCCCTCTAATGCATTACGAAAACGCACCATTTGTTGGCTCAGTTCACGCATTAAGGTTACGTTGGCGTGTACGGGGTTTTTGCATTGACCCACCACGCGATCAATATGGCTCTGCTGTGCCCAAAGCCTTTGCTGCATGGCGTGCGAGGCAGAGAGGATCATCTCTTCGCACATCTCCTTCTTAAACTGATCAAAAGCATCAGGATGGTGCTTTGCGAGGGCGACCAACTCATCAAAGGGTGGTAGTACCTGATTACAAGGTTCGGGTGAGTGTGGGGGCGTCATGTGGCAATCCTCCGCCTTTGGCTAAACTGATGCTTTTATCAACAATACTAGCTTAAGCGATTTTTGCGCAGTTCGGCGGAACGAATATCGCCCTTCTTATAAATAAGACGAAAAGGGCTAAAAACAGCATGAGAGAGATTATCGCGCGGCAATAAAGTAAGTGCAGCGACGCTCTCCGGCGACAATGTGTTCGCGGCGTTCGATATGGCATTCTTCGCCCAATAAACGGCGAAAAACATTCAACTCAGATTGGCACAGGCTGGGACAGCGGGTGGCTGCTTTGCAAATCGGGCAGTGGTTTTCAATCAAAATAAAGCCGTCGGCCGTCGACTCTAACTCGGCCATATAGCCTTCTTGTTCGCGCAGGGTAACCAAAGCTTCGAGTTTTTCTTGTAGAGAGTGGCACTCCACTAAGGCGTTGTGATAGGCAGCAAAGGTTTGGGCTTCCCGTTCCGCCGCCACCTTGGCGAGTCCTTCTTTACCAAAAATATGCTCGACCGCATCAATCACTTGAATGGTCAGCTCACCATGACGATCGGCAAACTGATTGTGTCCTTTCGCGGTTAAAGACCAATGGCGAGTCGGACGACCGACCTTGACTTTCACATCATGAAAGGCCAGCACACCTTCTTCTTCCAGACTTTGTAAATGCTGACGAGCGCCCATGGTCGTGATACCTAGGTCTTCAGCCAACTGTTTGGCGGTTACTGTGCCTTCACGTTTGATCGTGTGAAGAATGCGGTCAACCGTTTTCATCGTCTCTTATTTTCCTAACAAGGTGTGGTTTCTAAGCGGAGCCATTGTGCCTGTCACCATTCATTTTGGGTGTTGCTGGATCGGTGCCTCTTTATACTGCCGTTATTATGGAATGCGAATTTAATAAAGCAAACTATTTACTATACCTAAGGACTCGCTAGCGGGTTGCCCTTGATCACCAGCAGGATCGAAAGCGCCACCCTGCCCAGAGCGATTTGCTGTTTGAAAATGTTAAATTAATCACGTTTTTTTACGCTTGCCCCCTTGGGATATGGTGCAAGTTCCCCCACATATGTGACACATGCTGATGATCAGCGTTTTATCAACCATACGGAAAATTAAATCAGGAGAGACGACCGATGAATATTCGTCCATTACATGACCGAGTGATCGTTGAACGCCAAGAAGTTGAATCAAAATCTGCTGGTGGAATTGTTCTAACTGGTTCTGCGGCGGAAAAATCAACGCGCGGTAAAGTGTTGGCTGTTGGTAAAGGCCGCATTCTAGAGAACGGTTCAGTTCAACCTTTGGACGTGAAAGTAGGCGACACCGTGATCTTCGCAGAAAGCTACGGCACAAAAACAGAAAAGATCGATGGCAAAGAAGTGCTGATCTTGGCTGAACATGACATTTTGGCAATCGTTGAATAATTGATTCTGAATCCCAACGAAATCAATAACTGAATTTAGAAAGGAAATGAAAAATGGCTGCTAAAGACGTACGTTTTGGTAATGACGCTCGTGTAAAAATGCTAGAAGGCGTAAACATTCTGGCCGATGCGGTAAAAGTGACCTTAGGTCCTAAAGGCCGTAACGTAGTTCTCGACAAATCTTTCGGTGCACCAACCATTACCAAAGATGGTGTATCAGTTGCGCGTGAAATTGAACTGGAAGACAAATTCCAGAACATGGGCGCACAAATGGTCAAAGAAGTCGCTTCTCAAGCCAACGACGCGGCGGGTGACGGTACAACCACAGCCACCGTACTGGCTCAAGCGATTGTGAACGAAGGCCTAAAAGCGGTCGCGGCGGGCATGAACCCAATGGATCTGAAGCGCGGGATCGATAAAGCGGTTATCGCTGCGGTAGAAGAGTTGAAAGCACTGTCTGTACCTTGTGCCGATACTAAAGCGATTGCCCAAGTAGGTACCATCTCTGCTAACTCAGACTCTAGCGTGGGCAACATCATTGCTGAAGCGATGGAAAAAGTGGGTCGCGATGGCGTGATCACCGTTGAAGAAGGCCAAGCGCTGCAAGACGAGCTGGATGTGGTTGAAGGTATGCAGTTTGACCGTGGCTACCTGTCACCGTACTTCATCAACAACCAAGAATCAGGCAGTGTAGAACTGGATAACCCATTCATCCTGCTGGTGGATAAGAAAATCTCTAACATCCGCGAACTGCTGCCAGTACTGGAAGGCGTAGCGAAAGCCTCTCGTCCACTGCTGATCGTGGCTGAAGATGTGGAAGGCGAAGCGCTGGCGACTCTGGTTGTCAACAACATGCGCGGCATCGTGAAAGTGGCAGCGGTTAAAGCTCCTGGCTTTGGCGATCGTCGTAAAGCGATGCTGCAAGATATCGCGATCTTGACTGGCGGTGTTGTGATCTCTGAAGAGATCGGTCTGGAGCTGGAAAAAGCGACTCTGGAAGACCTAGGCCAAGCGAAACGCGTTTCTATCACCAAAGAAAACTCAACCATCATCGATGGTGCTGGCGATCAAGCCGCGATCCAAGGTCGTGTTGCGCAGATCCGTCAACAAATCGAAGAAGCCACTTCTGACTACGACAAAGAGAAACTGCAAGAGCGCGTAGCAAAACTGGCTGGCGGCGTTGCAGTAATCAAAGTGGGCGCAGCAACCGAAGTGGAAATGAAAGAGAAGAAAGATCGCGTAGAAGACGCGCTGCACGCGACTCGCGCAGCGGTAGAAGAAGGCGTTGTTGCGGGTGGTGGTGTAGCCCTGATCCGCGCAGCTTCTAAACTCTCTTCTCTGGTGGGTGACAACGAAGAGCAAAACGTGGGTATCCGTGTCGCACTACGTGCGATGGAAGCGCCACTGCGTCAAATCGTGAAAAACGCGGGTGACGAAGAATCAGTGGTTGCCAACAATGTGCGTGCAGGCGAAGGTAACTACGGTTACAACGCGGCAACGGGCGTGTACGATGACATGATCGAAATGGGTATTTTGGATCCAACCAAAGTAACCCGTTCTGCTCTGCAATTCGCAGCGTCTGTTGCGGGTCTGATGATCACCACTGAAGCGATGATCACTGAGCTGCCGAAGAAAGATGCACCAGCAATGCCAGACATGGGCATGGGTGGCATGGGCGGCATGATGTAATCATCCCCCTTAGCAGGAAAAGCCGGAGCCCAAGCTCCGGTTTTTTTATGCCGTGGTTATGCTAAAGCATGGTTAAGATAGGTCAGCATGACCAAGAACATGACCATAAACTGCGCGGAAAAATGACACAATATTCACATTACCTTATGCAAGATATGGATAATGTTGCCTAGTTTTCCCCCTTATCCATCCTGATTGGAGGTTATTTTTATGAACAAGCCGTTTGCTTTGATGGCGCTTACTGCAGCGATGGCTGCACCAGCCGCATTGGCTTCAACACCCGTTATGTTCTCTTCTATCGATAATTTCAACACGCCAGATGCGAACCAAGTTGCGGGTGTACGTTTGTCGGCACTGCACGGTAAAGTGAATGAAGTCAAAGGGGTTGATTTCTCGATTCTTGGCCTGTCTGAAACTGACAAAACCACAGGTGTGAACTTTGGCTTATTCTTCGGTGCAAGCAAAGTGAACCAAGAGATGACGGGTGCATCTCTGGGTCTTTTGAACTGGAACACGGGTAATACTTATGGTGCGAACCTAGGTTTTGTGAACCTGACTCATGATGTGAAAGGCGCGAACTTGAGCTTTGTGAACTACTCAGAAGGTAACACTCTCGTTGACTTAGGTGCGGCCAACTTCTCGAACACTTCAACAGTGCAGTTTGGCCTATTCAACAAAACGGAAAAAATCGAAGGCGTGCAGATTGGTTTGATCAACTGTGCGGACAACGGTTTCTTTAAGTGTTTCCCAATCATTAACTTTGCGAAGTAATGATGCAAAAAGCGTTGCCGAGGCAACGCTTTTTCTTTATTCAAGATGCAGATCAAGCGGTGTTTTGCTGGGCCTGCCACCGATTTCTCGAGTTAATTTCGGTACCAGATAGCCTGACACCTGTTCAATTAAGCCTGCCATAATCTGCCTTGCTTTATCATCACTGACGTAAAAATGCGCCGCGCCTTGCACCTTATCCAACACATGCAAGTAATAAGGCAGAATACCTGCATCAAACAAGGTTTCGCTGAGCGACACTTGTGCGTCAACCGTGTCATTGACCCCTTTGAGCAACACACCTTGATTGAGTAAGGTGACATTGACGGCTCGCAAACGGGCCATCTGCTGTTTAAGCTCAAGATTGATCTCATTGGCGTGGTTGATGTGTGTCACCAGCAGTACTTGCAAGCGGGTTTGCGCGAACAGTTCAACCAATTCATCGGTGATGCGCGCGGGGATCACCACGGGTAATCGCGAGTGAATGCGTAACCGTTTGATGTGCGGAATTGCTGCGATACGCTCCATCAGCCATGCAATTTCATGATCTTTGGCCATTAAAGGATCGCCGCCGGAGAAAATCACTTCGTTGAGCTGTGGATTTTGCGCAATGTAATCGAGGCTTTGTTGCCAAGCGCTTTTGCCGCCTTTGTTATCTTCATAGGGAAAATGACGGCGAAAGCAATAACGGCAGTTGATGGCGCAACCACCTTTGACGATCAACAAGCAGCGATTTTTATACTTGTGCAGCAAGCCGGGCACGGTGTTGTTTTGTTCATCCAGTGGGTCATGTGAGTAGCCGGGATGAATCTCAAACTCAGCACTCAACGGTAAAACTTGCCGTAAAAGTGGATCGGCAGGATTGCCTTTTTGCATGCGATCGACAAAACTTTGCGGCACCCGCTGCGCAAACAGTTTGCGCGCTTCAAATCCGTCTTGCCATGGCGAAGGATCGATCTCAAGTTGCTGCAATAATTGCAGAGGATCGGAGATCGCGTTTGCCAGCTGTTGCAACCAGTTTTGCTCAACAGAAATGACTTTTCGGGTTATGATGTGCGGCATTGATTTTAACTCGAAGATAGTAAGAGGAAAAAATGGCTACTGTTAGCACGAATGAATTTAAAGGCGGTCTCAAAATTATGCTTGATAACGAGCCTTGTGTCATTCTCGAAAACGAGTATGTAAAACCAGGTAAAGGTCAGGCATTCAACCGCGTGAGAATCCGTAAGCTGCTTACTGGTAAAGTTCTGGAAAAAACCTTTAAATCGGGTGACACAGCGGAAGTTGCTGATGTTGTCGATATCGATCTGGATTACCTGTACAACGATGGCGAATTCTACCACTTCATGAACAACAGCACCTTCGAACAGCTTGCTGCAGATGCAAAAGCGGTTGGCGAGAATGCGAAATGGTTGGTAGAAAACAACACTTGTATGCTGACGCTGTGGAATGGTAACCCAATCGCGGTCACTCCACCAAACTTCGTTGAGCTAGAGGTGACTGAAACGGATCCAGGCGTGAAAGGTGACACTCAAGGTACTGGCGGCAAACCAGCGACTCTGTCTACCGGCGCTGTCGTTCGTGTACCTCTCTTCGTACAGATTGGCGAAGTGATCAAAGTGGACACTCGCTCTGCAGAATACGTTGGCCGTGTGAAGTAATCACCGCGGTCACAAGAAAAAACCAACCTTGCGGTTGGTTTTTTTATGCGTGTAGTTTTAGCCTTGCAATCAAAAAGCTGGCCTGTTGTCAGCCAGCTTTTTTATGTTTCATGTTAGATCATGAAGATAAACACGACCGCCAGTGCGGAGATGATGGTTGCAAAGCCGTAGCAAGCGATTTTCCCTGCCACACCGGTGTGGAATTTCAAATCATGCATCCCGTGGTGAACACGGTGCATGGCATGCCACATTGGTAGAGCTAAAGTGCCGATGATGAACAGTGCACCAATGATGCTAGTTGCAAAGCTAGACACTCGCTCATAGCTCAGTGCTTCGGCATCAATTACTCCCAGTGGCGCAAGAATGCCCAGTACCAGAACGGTAATCGGGGTGATCATGGCAAACCAAGTGCCACCAGCACCAAACAGGCTCCACCATACGGGTTCGTCTGAACGTTTTGGGTTGGTATTAATCACAATAAGCTCCTTACACCACAATAAGAACAATCAGTGAGATAAAGGCCACGGCCGCCCACTGTGCTAGCACGATGATCTTTTTATCAACCAGTTTGCCGCCTAAACGAATAGGCACGACTTGTGGCATCATGCTAAAGAAGGTTTGCGCATGGAATAAGCTTCCCGCCAGCGCCACTAGGTTGATCGCAATGACGAGTGGGTTAGCCATAAAATCCAACCAGGTTTGCCATGCTTCAGGGCCTTTCACCAGAGAACCTAAACCAACGGTGAGGAACAGGGTAAACAGGATCAATGGCAGAACCGTCGCTTCACGCACCATGTAGAAGCGGTAGAAAGGATGATCCTTCCACCAAGTGCGTTTCATTTCACGAACATAAGGTTTACGGTTACTCATCCTTAGGCCTCCACTTTCTTCGGTGAACCATCTGGGTTCAACATCGCGATCACGAAGTCTAATGAGGACTCCACTTTGCCTTGGTTTACGGCTGCCGCTGGGTCAACGTGTTTTGGACACACTTCAGAGCAGTAACCCACGAAGGTACAACCCCAAGCGCCATTATCACCGTTAATAAGCTTCATACGCTCGGCTTTACCGTTGTCACGGCTATCGAGGTTGTAGCGGTGCGCCAGAGTGAGTGCCGCAGGGCCTAAGAACTCAGGGTTTAGACCAAACTGTGGACAAGCTGCATAACACAAACCACAGTTGATACAACCAGCAAACTGCTTGTAGCGTGCCATTTGCTCTGGAGTCTGCAGGTTAGTGCCGTCTTCAGGCTTACGATCGTTACCTATGATGTATGGTTTGATCGCTTCCAAACGCTCGATGAACGGCGTCATATCCACGATCAGGTCTTTCTCGATGGGGAAGTTGGCCAGTGGCTCGATCTTTACGCCTTCTGGGTAATCACGTAAGAAGCTCTTACATGCCAGTTTTGGCACGCCATTAACCATGATGCCGCAAGAGCCACAAATCGCCATACGGCATGACCAGCGGTAAGAAAGATCTTTATCTAAGTGATCTTTCACATAGCCAATCGCATCCAGTACCGACATAGTTTCATCAAACGGAACTTCGAAGCGTTGCATGTGTGGCTCTGCATCGTTGGCTGGGTCGTAGCGCAGAATGTCCACTTTTTGAATACGTTGTGCTGACATTATTTTTGCTCCTCTACGCTTTTTCCGGCCGCTTCAGCTGCGGCAGCTTTTTCGGCTGCTTCACCGTACAGACGCGCTTTTGGCTGCGACTTGGTGATTTTCACTGGGCTGTAATCGATCTTCGGTGTTTGACCTTCTTGATAGAATGCCAAAGAGTGTTTGAGGAATTGCACGTCATCACGCTCGGTGCAACCTTCATCAAGACGTTGGTGTGCGCCGCGCGATTCTTTACGCAGAATAGCGGAGTGAACCATGGCTTCTGCCACGTCTAGACCGTAACCTACTTCAATCGCGTATAGCAGGTCAGTGTTGAACACTTTGCCTTTGTCTTTGATGCTGATGCGCTTGTAACGCTCTTTCAACTCGGCCAATTTGTCGATGGTTTCTTGCATCAGATCTTCCTGACGGTAGATACCACAACCCGCTTCCATGGTGTGACCCATTTCTGTACGGATGGTTGCCCAGTTTTCATCACCTTCTTGCTGCATCAGTGCTGCGATGCGATCTTCAACCGCTTTGACTTGTGCGGCGATGGCTTTTTCATTCCAGCCTTTAAACTCTGCAGCGCGCTCAACCGCTTTTTCACCAGCAACGCGGCCAAAGACTACGAATTCCGCTAGTGAGTTAGAACCTAAACGGTTCGCGCCATGCAGACCAACAGACGCACATTCACCCACGGCGAACAGACCTTTAATGCGGGTTTCACATTCGCCATTGGTTTCGATACCACCCATGGTGTAGTGCACGGTTGGACGAATTGGAATCGGCTCTTTTGCTGGGTCAACGTTGACATACGCTTTTGCCAGTTCACAGATAAATGGCAGACGTTCTTGCAGGTATTCTTCACCTAAGTGGCGCAGGTCTAGGTGCACCACATCACCCAGTGGGTGTTTGATGGTGTTGCCTTTTTGCTGCTCATGCCAGAAAGCTTGGGAAACTTTGTCACGTGGACCCAGTTCCATGTATTTGTTCTTTGGTTGACCCACTGGAGTTTCAGGGCCCATACCGTAGTCTTGCAGGTAACGGTAGCCATGTTTGTTGACGATAATACCGCCTTCACCACGACAACCTTCGGTCATCAGAATACCAGTACCTGGTAGGCCTGTTGGGTGGTATTGAACGAATTCCATATCACGCAGAGGAACACCGTGACGGAAAGCCATCGCCATACCATCACCGGTCACTATGCCGCCGTTAGTGTTGCAGTGGTAAACGCGACCCGCACCGCCAGTGGCTAGAACAACCGACTTAGCTTTGATGGTGACCAGCTCGCCTTCCGACATATGAATCGCAATCAAACCTTGGATTTCACCTTCATCAACCAGCAAATCCACCACAAAGTACTCATCCAATCGCTTGATTTGTGGGTACTTCATTGAAGTTTGGAACAGGGTGTGCAGCATGTGGAAGCCGGTTTTATCAGCAGCAAACCATGTGCGCTCAACTTTCATGCCGCCGAAGCGACGTACGTTGACTTCACCATTCTCTTTACGGCTCCAAGGACAACCCCATTGTTCCATCTGGATCATTTCGCGGGTTGCATTGGCAACAAAGTATTCAACAACATCCTGTTCACATAGCCAGTCACCACCGCCAACGGTATCGTTGAAGTGGTTATCTAGACTATCTTCATCCTTGATAACTGCTGCGGAGCCACCCTCGGCTGCGACTGTGTGAGAACGCATTGGATAAACTTTAGAAATCAGAGCAACTTCTAAATGAGGGTTTGCTTCTGCCGCTGCAATAGCAGTACGAAGACCAGCGCCACCAGCGCCGATGACTGCGATATCTGTGGTGAGAATTTGCACAGTTATCCTCCAGTGTGATTATTTTATGGACTGAGTTCGTTTCAGTACCTAGAGTTTTCAAAGCATTGATTTGGAAGTTACTGAGATGGAACTCACTGACTCAACACCTGACCACCCATTAAGTGGTAGGGGTAGTGTAGGAGAGCTTGAAGAATGAAAAATTGATTCTGTTGGGCTTTTGCTTCGGTATTGCAAACTTAAGCATACTATTTGCCCTATATGTGACTGGTGTCACAATTGAGTTTGGCTTTTTGTTCTGAAAGAGTACAATTCGTTATCTCTGTTTCTTGTGATGAGCCACCCATGACTAATTCCGATTGGATGCCGACCGCATCAATAAGCCAATTAAAACAACGCGCGACCTTGTTGCGTCAGATTCGTGAATTTTTTGCTGAGCGCAATGTGCTGGAAGTCGAAACGCCAGCCATGAGCCACGCCACGGTGACGGACATCCATCTGCACACGTTTAAAACGGAATTTGTCGGGCCGGGTTATGCCAAAGGCAGCGCGCTGCATCTGATGACTAGCCCTGAATTTCATATGAAGCGTTTGTTGGCCGCGGGCAGTGGTTGTATTTACCAGCTGGGTAAAGCTTTTCGTAACGAAGAAAATGGCCGTTACCACAATCCAGAATTCACCATGTTGGAATGGTATCGGATTGGTTTTGATCACCATGCCTTGATGGATGAAATGGATGCCTTATTGCAATTGGTGCTGCGTTGCGGCAGTGCCGAGCGAATGACTTACCAAGAAGCGTTTTTGAATGTGCTTGGCGTTTGCCCACTCGAAGAGGAGATGCGTGAGTTAAAGCAAGTGGCTGCAACGCTGGGTTTAAGTGATATCGCAGAGCCTGAAGAGGATCGTGACACCTTATTACAACTGCTGTTTAGCATTGGCATTGAGCCTAAAATTGGCCAAATCACACCAGCATTTGTGTATGATTTTCCGGCTTCACAAGCGGCGCTGGCCAAAATTAATCCGGCGGATCCGCGCGTGGCTGATCGCTTCGAAGTCTATTTTAAAGGGATTGAGCTCGCGAACGGCTTCCATGAATTGGATAACCCTGCCGAGCAGTTAGCCCGTTTTAAAGCGGATAATGCCAAGCGTTTAGAGATGGGACTGACAGAGCAACCGATTGATTACCATCTGATTGCGGCGCTGGAGGCCGGTTTGCCAGAATGTGCTGGGGTGGCTTTGGGTATTGATCGTCTGATTATGTTGGCGCTTGGCGAGGATCATATTGATAAGGTCACCGCATTTCCATTTCCTCGAGCCTGATCGGATTCTCAGTTTGCAACATATTCACCCTGTTCAGACCCAGTTTTAACGAGGTAAGCGCTCGCGTCATGCTGCCAACCTCGTTATACTCCTTGTCTGATTTGAATCCCCATTGCAAGAGCACAGGATATGCAAGAGTACATTGAGTTTTTTCAGCAAAATATGATCCTTTCACTGGCTTGGATCGGTATTTTGGTCGCGTTAATCGCCAGCATCTACAAATCGGCCACCGCGGCTTATCAAGAAGTTACGGCCACCCAAGCCACTCTGTTGATTAACCGTGAAAACGGCATCGTGGTCGACATCCGTAGTAAAGATGAATTCAAACAAGGCCACATTACCGACGCAATTCACATTTTGCCGTCAGACATCAAGGCGGGTAACTTGGCTGGCCTTGAAAGCCATAAATCGAACCCCATTATTGTGGTATGCAAAACAGGTCAAACCGCACGTGAAAGTGCAGATTTACTGACCAAAGCCGGTTTTGAGAAGGTCAATCTTCTTAAAAATGGCTTGATTGCTTGGAATGAAGCTAACCTGCCTTTGGTACGCGGTAAACGCTAAATCCTTAGAGCACCCCGTCGGCGCTGGTGAAAAGATCAGCGCTTGACGCTCAGAGTTGTGATATCTACCACGTAATGGCTTGCCCACCTAGTGATCGCACACACTCTCAGTTAGTCTCAGGACACATTGACCTTTGAACCGAATTATCTGAATTAAGGATGAAATCATGGCTGAAGCAGCACAAGCCCCACAACAACAGTTTGCTATCCAACGTATCTATCTAAAAGATGTCTCTTTTGAAGCGCCAAGCTCACCAGTGATGTTCCAAAAAGAGTGGAACCCAGATGTCAAACTGGATCTCGACACGCAAAGCCGTGAACTGGGCCAAGGCGTTTACGAAGTGGTACTGCGCCTGACAGTGACTGTGAAAAACGCAGAAGAGACCGCATTCCTGTGTGAAGTACAACAAGCGGGTATCTTCAGTGCAGAGCAGATGGAAGCAGGCCAATTGGCCCATTGCTTGGGTGCTTTCTGCCCGAACATCCTGTTCCCATACGCACGTGAAACCATTTCAAGCCTAGTGGTGAAAGGTACTTTCCCACAACTGAACCTTGCTCCAGTTAACTTTGACGCGCTGTTCATGAACTACCTGCAACAGCAAGCTCAAGAAGGCGCAACGGCGAACGCATAATTCGCGCGATTGAGTTTTCAGTAAGAATAAAATGCACAGCGCCACCGCGATGTGCATTTTTTGTTTATCACTCGAGTATTGGTTTTTGCACTCTTTATCTAAGGCAGCCTTGGCGAAGAAGGTGCAGACTGCAATAGCCTATGTTTGGGTATAGAATAGAGCACAACTTCGTTATCGATAGGCGGAACAATGAGCGAAACACAGAACCACAATAGCTACGGAAAACCTGTTGAAATGACCGTGATAGGTGCGGGCTCCTACGGTACCTCACTGGCGATCTCTTTGGCGCGCAATGGCGCGAATATCGTCCTGTGGGGACATGATGCAGAGCATATGGCGCGCCTTGACGCTGACCGCGCTAACCATGAATTTTTGCCCGGAATTGCTTTTCCTGACACTCTGATTGTGGAAACTGACTTGCAAAAAGCGGTGCAAGCGAGCCGTGATCTGCTGGTGGTAGTGCCTAGCCATGTGTTTGGTATCGTGTTGAAAAGTTTGCAGCCACACCTGCGTGCGGATAGCCGCATTTGTTGGGCAACCAAGGGGCTAGAGCCTGAGACTGGACGGCTACTCCAAGATGTCGCCCATGATGTACTTGGTGATAGCTACCCCCTTGCGGTGCTTTCTGGTCCTACTTTTGCCAAAGAGCTGGCGATGGGGATGCCAACCGCGATTTCAGTGGCTTCGCCGGATGCGCAATTTGTACGTGACCTGCAAGAGAAAATTCACTGCAGCAAAACTTTCCGAGTGTACGCCAACAGTGACTTTATCGGTATGCAGCTTGGCGGCGCGGTAAAAAACGTGATTGCGATTGGTGCGGGGATGTCTGATGGTATTGGCTTTGGCGCGAATGCGCGAACCGCTCTTATCACTCGTGGCTTGGCTGAAATGAGCCGCTTAGGCGCCGCTTTAGGCGCGCAGCCGGAAACTTTTATGGGTATGGCAGGATTAGGTGATTTAGTGCTGACTTGTACTGACAACCAATCGCGTAACCGCCGTTTTGGTTTGGCACTAGGTCAAGGTAAAGATGTGGATACCGCGCAAACCGATATCGGCCAAGTGGTTGAAGGGTATCGCAACACCAAAGAAGTGTGGATGTTAGCGAAACGCATGGGCGTTGAGATGCCGATAGTTGAACAAATTTACCAAGTATTGTATCAAGGAAAAGATGCGCGACTCGCCGCTCAGGATTTGCTGGCACGAGATAAGAAGATGGAGCGTTAATCCGCAGCGCAAGAGATGGAATTGAATCGATAGGGTATAGCTTGCCCTATCTTGATTAGGACTGAGTAAGTAATGAAACAGTGCGCCCACACCAAGGTTTGGCAAACCATTGTCGCTGAAGCTCGCGAGCAAGCCGAGCAAGAGCCGATGCTCGCCAGTTTTTACCATGCCACCATTATTAAGCATGACAGTTTAAAAGCGGCCTTGAGCTATATTCTGGCCAACCGTTTGAACACTGCCTCCATGCCTGCGATGGCAGTACGAGAAGTGATTGAAGAAGCGTTTGCTGCCGATCCGAGTATCTCAGAAGCGGCGGCGTGTGATATTTGCGCGACAGTCAACCGCGATCCGGCAGTGTCGATGTACTCAATGCCGCTACTTTACCTAAAAGGTTATCACGCTTTACAAGGCTATCGGGTGGCTAACTGGTTATGGCGACAAGGGCGTAAGGCGCTCGCGACCTATTTCCAAAATCAGATATCAGTGGCGTGTCAGGTGGATATTCACCCTGCAGCGCGTATTGGTCGCGGCATCATGCTCGATCACGCGACGGGGATCGTGATTGGTGAAACCGCCGTGGTAGAAGATGATGTATCGATCTTGCAGGACGTTACGCTTGGCGGTACCGGTAAAGAGTGCGGCGATCGCCACCCGAAAATTCGGGAAGGGGTGATGATTGGTGCGGGCGCGAAAATATTAGGCAACATCGAAGTTGGAGAAGGGGCGAAAATTGGCTCGGGATCGGTCGTGTTGCAAGCTGTACCGCCCCATACCACAGTCGCTGGAGTACCTGCTCGTATTGTGGGGCGGCCACAATCGGATAAGCCTTCTTTGGATATGGATCAGCAGTTTAATGGTCGTTCGCAGACGTTTATCGGCGGTGATGGTATCTAGAGGCTCTCTCTATCTCTGCTCTCACGGTATTTAAGTACTCATTCCGCGCTTGAGCAAAAAATAAAAAGGATGATGGTGACATCATCCTTTTTTACATCGACAGGTTTGGCTTGGCTTATGCCATCGCGTTCAATTCTGCCAACACTTCGTCCGCCCATTGAATCCATGCTTGGCGAACCAGTAAATTACGACGTAGCGTTAAACGCTCTAAACGTTGCTGCTTGTCTAACACGGCTGGGTTAGCGTAATAAGCGGCTTCGATTTCCTGATAGTGAGCGACCAATTTACGCGATTCTTCAACCAGTTCAGCCAGTTGCAGACGGTAAGGTTCTGCCGATTGTACTGAACAAGCCATCAATTTCGCACTAAACTCATCACGCACGGTTGGGTGTGCGGTTGGTTGATCAAACCACTCACCTAAAGCGCTGCGGCCAGCTTGGGTTATAGAATAAACCTTGCGATCTGGTTTGCCTTCCTGTGGTTCCAGAACACAAGTCACTAAACCCTGTTCCCCCATTTTATTGAGTTCACGATATACCTGCTGATGGCTGGCTTTCCAGAAGTAGCCAATGCTAGCAGAAAACTCTTTGGTTATATCGTACCCGGTTGCATCGCGTGTGCTAAGAACAGTAAGGATAACGTGTGGTAATGACATGTCTTCAATCCAAAAATTAAGTCAACATAAACTTCTATCTAAACGGTTGTTGTGCTTCTAATGGCACGCATATCAACGCATTTAAATACCTGCAGCGCAAAATTCGGCTGCTTATGTCACCTTATAAAGCCGGTTATCACCTAGAGTGGCGTATGTCTTTGCATACTTTAACTGTGAGATTGCTTTACATTACTTATCACAGAGGGAACGTAGTATATCTAAATAATAAGCATAAAGTGGAATACAAATATGCTGATTAGTCGAAAAACTGACATTATTCTAAATAATGCAAAAATGTAAAACAAAAGGCCACAAAGTTGTGACCTTTTAGTTTTTTATACTGACATTTAGCGATTTGTTAACCAGTATTGCGCATTCCCGCCGCAATTCCCGCAATGGTCACCATCAAGGCTTCTTCCAGTTCTGGAGCAGGAAGTTCTGATTGACGGGTACGATACAGCAGTTCTGCTTGCAGCATATTGAGTGGTTCAATATAGATGTTACGCAGACGAATCGACTCTTGTCCCCAAGGATCGCTTTGCATCAGGTTCTCGTTATTCTCAACGTTCAGAACAACTTTAATGTCTTGCTGTAATTGAGCACGCAATTTCTCACCCAATGGACGCAAAGTCGGTTCAACAAGTCGCTCATCATAATGACGCGCGATGCTTACACTGCATTTGGTGTACACCATTTCCAGCATGCCAAGGCGAGTTGAGAAGAATGGCCATTCGCGGCACATCTCTTCAAGTAGCGCTTGGTGTCCTTCATTAATGGCAATTTGGATCGCTTCACCCGCACCTAACCAAGCAGGAAGAATGAGACGATTCTGGCTCCATGAGAAGATCCATGGAATGGCTCGCAGGCTCTCGACTCCACCAGTAGGATTACGTTTGGCGGGTCTGGAACCCAATGGCAGCTTGCCGAGTTCTAATTCTGGTGTGGCTTGACGGAAGTAAGGAACAAAGTCTGGTTCACCACGCACGACTTTTCGGTAAGCATTACATGAAATTTCCGACAGAATATCCATCAGCGCACGCCACTCATTTTTAGGCTCTGGTGGGGGGAGCAAGTTGGCTTCCAAAATAGCGCTGGCGTACATGTTAAAGCTGTTGACCGCCACTTCAGGTAGACCCAGTTTAAAGCGGATCATTTCGCCTTGTTCGGTTACACGCAGACCGCCCTTCAAACTCTTTGGTGGCTGAGAAAGCAGTGCCGCGTGTGCAGGAGCACCGCCGCGACCAATTGTGCCGCCGCGACCATGGAATAGAGTGAGTTCGATCCCCGCTTCTTCGCCAACTTTCACTAGCGCTTCCATCGCTCGGTATTGCGCCCAGCCTGCCGCCATCACCCCCGCATCTTTGGCGGAATCGGAATAACCAATCATCACCATTTGGTGGTTCTGAATAAAGCCGCGATACAGATCGATGTTCATCAGTTGACGGATCACCGATTCTGCATTGTTCAAGTCATCTAAGGTTTCAAACAGCGGGCAAACATCCATACGATAAGGACATCCTGCCTCTTGCAGCAGCAGGTGCACGGCGAGGACATCCGATGCAGTACGCGCCATCGAAATGACATAAGCGCCAAAGGCATCTTTGGACTGCGCAGCGATGATCTTACAGGTATCCAACACCTCTTTGACTTGAGGCGACGGTTGCCAATCGCGTGGTAGCAGTGGGCGTTTCGAGTTCAGCTCTGTGGTCAGGAACGCGATTTTATCTTGCTCGCTCCACTGATTGTAATCGCCGATGCCGAGATGACGAGTCAGTTCCGAGATCACTTCTGCATGGCGTGAGCTCTCTTGACGAACATCGAGGCGAACCAGATGCACGCCAAAGGCTTTAATGCGGCGCAGGGTATCGAGCAAGGAACCATCTGCGATTACGCCCATGCCACACTCATGCAGTGATTGGTAACACGCGTAGAGCGGTTCCCACAACTGATCTGCGGTTTGCAAAGGAGCTTTTACTGCCAGTTTTTGGCCGTTGAGTTTTGCATCAAGAATTTCAATCGTCTCTTGCAGCAAGCTTCGTATTGGCTTGAGGATGGCGCGATAAGGTTCGTGCTCTTCGCCGGCTAAAGCGCGTACGGCTTCATTACACTTGGTCATCGAAAGTTCGCTGACCAGTTCATTGATATCGGTGAGATACAAATCGGCTGCTTTCCAGCGTGACAGTAACAGCACTTCGCGAGTGATAGTGTGGGTCACAAAGGGGTTACCATCGCGATCTCCACCCATCCAAGATGAGAAATGCACAGGGCGTGCATCAATCGGTAAACCTTCACCTAGGTAAGATTTCACCTGTTCATCCAGCTCACGCAAAAACTCAGGGACGGCGTGCCACAATGAGTTTTCTACGACTGCGAACCCCCATTTGGCTTCATCTAATGGCGTTGGACGCTGCTGACGAATCACATCCGAATGCCAGCTTTGGGCAATTAATTGCTCAAGGCGGCGCTCGGTTTTATGGCGCTCTTTCGGAGAGAGGTCGCTGAGCTCAAGTTTGGACAGACACTCGTTGATTTTGACTAGCTTGTTGATCATAGTGCGACGAGTGATCTCAGTCGGGTGAGCGGTCAATACCAGCTCAATGTTGAGATCGCGAATGGCTTGCGCCGTATCGAATTTACTGACCGACTTCTGCGCCAGTTTAGCAAACAGGCTACCAATCGCATCCAACTCATTCACGTGGCTTTCACAGTGGCGTGAGATGGTGTGATACTGCTCGGCAATATTGGTCAGGTTCAGGAATTGGTTAAAGGCGCGAGCCACGGGAGTCAGTTGGTGGTTAGGAAGATTTTTGATCTCTTCGATCAGCAGCTCGCGGTCTGCTTGGTTGCCCGCTCGGGCAGATTTGGAAAGTTTTCGGATGGTTTCCACTTTCGCTAAAATAACGTCACCATCGGCGGCTTGAATTGTCTGGCCGAGTAGTCGTCCTAACATGCTTACGTTACTTTTGAGCGCAGCGTATTTTTCGTTCATTGTCATCCTGCCTTGAAAAAAAATTACATCCAATGTGAGTTCAGTTAATTACACAATCTTGACCATTTTGTCCAGTGGACTTGCGGTTAAGACTAAGATTCCATTTATTGTCATCCGCGTTGGTGCAGAGATTGTTTAACTAAAAACACCAAATTATTGAAAATTTCTTACAAAAAAGCCCTGAGGTTGAACTCAGGGCGATCAATTTAGAAACAATATTTCTGCATGGCTCGTGATAGCACGCGTACCGTTGGGTCAATAAATTCAAACGCCAAAAACTCATCCGGCTGATGAGCTTGATCGATCGAACCAGGGCCAAGCACTAAGGTCGGGCAAACTTGCTGCAAGAAAGGGGCTTCGGTGCAGTAATTCACGGTTTGCGCTTCTTGCTCGCAGATTTCGCTAATACCGTGAATAAACGGATGGTCATGCGCGCACTCATAACCGGGGATCGGGTCATGCAGCGGGACGAGTTCAATGCGCCCCGGCCACTTTTGCTGTACCTCACGTAGAGCGTCATGCATCAGGTTATCTAAACCATCTAAGCTAATGCCTGGAAGAGGGCGAACGTCATAATGCAGTTCGCAGCAACCACAAATTCGGTTTGGGCTATCGCCACCATGAATGTGACCAAGGTTCAGCGTTGGAGTCGGAATTTCAAATCCCGGATGGTGATATTCTTTAATTAAGCGATCGCGCAGCTGCATAAGAGCAAACAGCACTTCGTGCATGATCTCAATCGCATTAACCCCCAGCGCTGGATTGGATGAATGGCCAGATTTACCGGTCACGCGAATGGCATTCGCCACATGGCCTTTGTGCGCGCGGATCGGCACCAAGCTGGTGGGTTCACCGATGATGCAGTAATCCGGTTTAAATGGGGCGTTTTCGGTAAAGTGGCGTGCACCGAGCATGGTAGTTTCTTCATCGCAGGTCGCCAGCACATACAGCGGCTTGGTTTGTTTGCTCCAATCGACGTTTTTCACCGCTTCATAAATAAAGGCGAAGAAACCTTTCATATCCGCGGTCCCTAATCCATAGAAGCGATTATTGACTTGCGTGAGCGCATGCGGGTTGTAATTCCAGCGACCCTCATCAAACGGCACAGTATCACTGTGTCCTGCTAATAATAAGCCGCCTTCACCGCTACCGAGTTTGGCAATCAAGTTCTGCTTATTCGGGGCGACTTGCTCAATTTGAATCGAAAAACCGAGCGCGCTGAGCCAATCGGCTAATTTTGCGATCACCTGCTCATTACCTTCATCCCAGCGCGCATCGGTCGAACTGATTGAAGAGGTTGAAATCAGGCCTTCATAGACCTCAAGGAAACTGGGTAACGGCATTTTATCTTTGCTCCTGCTATTGACAGAGTGTCGGTGAAACGGTAAAACACATATTAAATCACTTTAAGTGAATAAAAAAACAATTAATCGCAATTTTGAAAGATGAATAGTCAGCGTTGTTCGCTCTCTTTCACCACTTAATACGGATGTTTTTGATGTTAAAAACCACCATCATCGGCGCAAGCGGTTACACCGGAGCAGAACTGGCTCTTATGGTGCACAAACACCCACAACTCACGCTATCAGGTTTATACGTTTCCGCCAACAGTGTGGATGCGGGCAAATCGCTGGCGCAGTTGCATGGTCGAGTGGCAGGGCTGATTGATATGCCAGTGCAAGCCTTGACTGATGTGGATACTGTTGCGGCCGAGTGTGATGTGGTCTTTCTGGCCACCGCGCATGAAGTGAGTCATGACCTCGCGCCGCAATTTCTCGCTCAAGGTTGTCAGGTCTTTGATCTGTCTGGTGCATTTCGGGTGCAGAGCGAAGCGTTTTATCCAACCTTTTATGGCTTTGCGCATCAGCATTCTGAATGGTTGGAAAAAGCGGTGTATGGCCTGGCTGAGTGGAATGCGGAAGCAATCAAAACCAGCCCTATGATTGCTGTTGCGGGTTGCTACCCAACGGCATCGCAACTGGCGATTAAGCCTCTGTTGGTGGATGGGTTAATCGACACTACCCAATGGCCAGTGATTAACGCGGTGAGTGGTGTCTCTGGTGCGGGGCGTAAAGCCACCATGACCAACAGCTTCTGTGAAGTGAGCTTGCAGCCCTACGGTGTGTTTAACCACCGTCATCAACCAGAAATTGCGACTCATCTAGGCTGTGAGGTGATCTTCACCCCGCATCTTGGCAACTTTAAGCGCGGGATTCTGGCCACCATCACAATGAAATTAGCGGATGGTGTCACCGAGCAGCAAGTCGCAGAAGCTTTTAGCAAGGCGTATCAAGATAAGCCATTGGTGCGTTTCAGCAATGGTTTACCACGGATTCAAGATGTCGAGTTTACCCCATTTTGTGACCTCGGCTGGAAGGTACAAGGACGTCACATCATAGTGGTGTCTGCTATCGACAATTTATTGAAAGGCGCATCGAGTCAAGCGATGCAGTGTTTAAATATTCACTACGGTTTCGATGAATTAACCGCGTTGGTGTAAGGGTTCAACATGTCAGATCTTAAGCTCAGTCCTTTAGTGATTAAGTTAGGCGGTGCGGCGCTCGATTGCGCAGAGACACTTAGCAAATTGTTTGGTGCGATTGCCCAATACCAGAACCAAGCCCAACGACGCATCGTGATCGTGCATGGCGGTGGTTATCTGGTCGACGACTTGATGGCGAAGCTGCAACTCAAATCGGTCAAGAAAGACGGTTTGCGCGTCACTCCGTATGATCAAATTCCGATCATTGCCGGCGCTCTCGCAGGTACAGCCAACAAGATGCTGCAAGGCCAAGCGATCAAAGATGGCATCAATGCCGTAGGTTTGTCACTGGCGGATGGTGGTTTGTGCCACGTCGAGGAATTAGATCCTGAACTGGGCGCAGTCGGTAAAGCCACGCCGGGAGATTCCACTTTGCTGCAAGCGATTTTGGCTACCGGTGCGATGCCCATCATTAGCTCGATTGGCCTAACTGCGCAAGGGCAGATGATGAACGTCAACGCTGATCAAGCGGCGGTGGCTGTGGCGGGTGCTCTGGATGCGGAATTGGTCCTGCTCTCGGATGTCAGCGGTGTACTGGATGGCAAAGGCCACCTCATCGCCACCTTAGATGCTAAACAAGCGGATGCACTGATTGCCGGCAAAGTGATTACCGACGGCATGATCGTCAAAGTGAAAGCGGCATTGGAAGCGGCGCAAGATTTAGGACGTCCGATTGAAGTGGCTACCTGGCGTTACCCAGAGAAGCTCGCCAAGTTATTTGGCGGCGAAAGCATCGGCACCCGTTTTCTACCTTAAGATTTTAAGTCACTAATTTGATTAAACCTGAGCACTGACCGCCAAGCGCAGAGCCAGGAATATGGAGATACATCAATGAGTAAAGTACAAGTTAAAAAAGTAGTTGTGGCATATTCTGGCGGTCTGGACACGTCGGTGATCATTCCATGGTTAAAAGAAAATTATGACTGTGAAGTGGTGGCGTTTGTGGCTGACGTTGGTCAAGGTGATGAAGAGCTGAAAGGCGTAGAAGCCAAAGCACTCTCATCGGGTGCCTCTGAATGTTACATCGTTGACCTGAAAGAAGAATTCGTAAAAGAGTACATCTACCCAACGCTGAAAACTGGCGCTTACTATGAAGGTAAATACTTACTCGGTACTTCCATGGCGCGTCCGGTGATTGCTAAAGCACAAGTTGAAATCGCGCGTAAAGTGGGTGCGGATGCACTGGCGCACGGTTGTACTGGCAAAGGTAACGACCAAGTGCGTTTTGAAGGTGCTTTTGCGGCACTGGCTCCAGATCTGCATGTGATTGCGCCTTGGCGTGAGTGGGATCTGCGTAGCCGTGAAGCGTGTTTGGATTACCTTGCCGAGCGCAACATTCCCTGTGCCGCGTCATTAACCAAGATCTACTCGCGTGATGCCAACGCATGGCACGTTTCTACCGAAGGTGGCGTTCTGGAAAGCACATGGAATGCGCCAAACGAAGATTGCTGGGTGTGGACCGTCGATCCTGAGCAAGCGCCTAACGAAGCGGAATATGTCACGCTGCAAGTGGCTCATGGCGAAGTGGTCGCTGTTGATGGTGAAGCCATGACCCCTTACAACGCTTTGCTGTACCTCAACCAAAAAGGTGCAAAGCATGGTGTAGGTCGTATCGACATCGTGGAAAACCGTTTGGTGGGTATGAAATCTCGCGGCTGCTACGAAACCCCGGGAGGCACCATCATCATGGAAGCGCTGCGCGCGGTTGAGCAACTGGTGCTGGATAAAACCTCATTCGAATTCCGTGAAGAGCTGGGTATTAAAGCGTCACACCTTGTTTATGATGGTCGTTGGTTCACGCCACTACGTCAGGCGGTATTTGCGGCAGCCGATGAGCTAGCGAAAGATGTCAACGGTGAAGTGGTGATTAAACTGTATAAAGGCCAAGCCGTTGCAACGCAAAAACGTTCGGCTAACAGCCTCTACTCAGAAGATTTCGCGACCTTTGGTGCCGATGAAGTGTATGACCACAGCCACGCAGGCGGCTTCATCCGTCTCTATTCGCTGTCAAGCCGCATCCGCGCTCTGAGCCAAAACAAGCAGTAATCAGCGCAGTCATCGGTTTATATAATAAGGATCGCACTGCGATCCTTATCCCCTTCCTAATTGAAGTTGCAGCGGTGTTGGCTACGTTCATTCACCCCAATCACATAGTTTATCTATGCTCATGGGGATTCACTCACTTGCCGCCTACCTGCCACTCCATGAGTTTGGGGGACATTTTCAGTTATCACATCCTCGACGGCGGTTGCGGTGAGAGGAAAACAGGAGATTAAGCATGGCATTATGGGGCGGAAGATTTACCCAAGCGGCAGACAGTCGGTTCAAATCATTCAACGATTCCTTACGTTTTGATTATCGATTGGCTGAGCAAGATATTGTTGGATCAATCGCTTGGTCAAAAGCCTTGGTCTCCGTCAATGTCTTGAGCGTGCAGGAGCAACAACAGTTAGAGCAGGCGTTAAATCACCTATTGCAATCGGTTCAGCAAGATCCGGAGCAAATCTTAGCCTCTGATGCAGAAGATATTCACTCTTGGGTCGAGCAGAAGCTGATTGAGCAAGTCGGTGATCTTGGTAAAAAACTGCACACAGGGCGTTCACGTAATGATCAGGTCGCAACCGATCTTAAGCTCTGGTGTCGCGATCAGGGCGTTCATCTGCTGCTTGCTCTGAAAACGCTGCAACAACAGTTGGTGGCGGTGGCTGCTGAACATCAATCGACAGTTTTGCCGGGCTACACCCATTTGCAACGCGCGCAACCAGTAACTTTTACTCATTGGTGTTTAGCTTATTTGGAGATGTTTGAGCGTGATGAGTCCCGTTTGACTGATGCTCTAGCGCGTTTAAACACCTCACCACTGGGTTCAGGTGCATTAGCGGGAACCGCTTACGCGATTGATCGTGAGGTGTTAGCGGCGGATCTTGGTTTCACTCGCGCAACACGTAACTCGCTGGATGCGGTCTCCGATCGCGATCATGTGATGGAGCTGATGTCAGTCGCATCGATCTCTATGCTGCATTTGTCGCGTCTGGCGGAAGATATGATCTTCTACACCACTGGTGAAGCGGGCTTTATTGAATTGGCTGATACGGTGACCTCTGGTTCTTCACTGATGCCACAAAAGAAAAACCCCGATGCACTTGAATTGATCCGCGGCAAAACCGGACGCGTCTATGGTGCATTGGCTGGGATGATGATGACAGTCAAAGCTCTGCCTCTCGCGTACAACAAAGACATGCAAGAAGACAAAGAAGGGCTGTTTGATGCGCTCGACACTTGGTTTGATTGCTTGCAAATGGCGGGACTTTGCTTTGATGGCATTAAAGTCAATGCGGCGCGTACGTTAGAAGCGGCCAAGCAAGGCTACTCGAACGCGACTGAATTGGCGGATTATCTGGTTGCGAAAGGCATTCCATTTCGCGAGGCGCACCATATTGTCGGGGTAGCGGTAGTCGCAGCTATTGGCAAGGGTGTAGCGTTGGAAGAGTTGTGTCTGGCGGAGCTGCAACAGTTTTCGCCTTTGATTGAGCAGGATGTCTATCCGATCCTGACTATTGAGTCTTGTTTAGAGAAACGCTGCGCACTCGGTGGGGTATCGCCCAAACAAGTGGCGCATGCTCTTCAGCAAGCTCAAGCGCGCGTGAAGTCTTAACATTTCAGCGAGCTGGTCGATCCTATGAGATAAATGGAAAAAAACAGTGGTGCAACTATTTGAGTAATAAGAGGAATCATCTCGGAGAAAAAAGATCGTAAAAAAGATCATTTTTTTATGAACCTTTTGCTTAGAGCTCTGTCTATTACTGTACCACTGCTTTTTCTTAGAAGACTCTAAGAAGGCCCTAAATCTGTACTAGGTTTAGGGCTTTTTTCTTTTCTGCGTAGCAGAAAGTTTAATTCGGGTTCTAATCCTCTTTTCCTTGTCGTTTACGCCAAGGCAAGATCACATACTTTATCCATAAATGCAGAAACAGTAAGCCGTTAAAGGCAAACCCCGCAAGGATCAAGCTGATCGACTCGATGCTGGCGGGATCCTCTTTAAAGCCCCAAAACCAAATGATCCACACGACAACGGACAACACCGTGAGTTGATCCATACAGCGTTGACAGCGACCAATTTTTTTCCAAAACCAATGTTCGCTACACTCTCCACAAGCCATACGCTTCACCTTAAGCCAAAAGATGTGATTATCAGTCGGTGAACAACACCGAGTTGCTAAAACATCAAGGAGTATAACTCAGCGCAAGTATGATGCCGAAGCTTGAGTGCAGAGTTAAGGGCAGTGAGAATTGAATGAGCTCAACAGCAAATTCAATCTAATCCAAAAAAGCCTGAGGTTGATCTCAGGCTTTGGCATTTTTACAGAAAGAATCGGTTCTGAGTGCGCGGGAAATTAACAGCCCGGACCACAATCCAAACAGTGTTTGATCATCTCAGGGCCTAAGTGCAGCTTCGCGTTTAAATCACGCAGAGCAGTGCGTACCCCTTCCTCAATTACCGGATGGTAGAAAGGCATATCGAGCATCTGCGAAATGGTCATCTGGTTTTGATGCGCCCAAGCCAGCAAGTGTGCTAAATGCTCAGCATTCGGTCCCATCATCTCCGCACCAAGGAAACGGCCAGTGCCTTGCTCGCCATACACATGCAGCAAGCCTTTGTTGCGCAGCATCACACGTGAACGGCCTTGGTTTTCAAACGACACTTCACCCACGGCAAAGCAGCCACAGTTACCCAGACGCTGAGTCAGCTGCTTATAGGTTTCCCCGACCATAGCGATTTGTGGATCAGAAAACACCGCAGAAATTGGCGAGCGGCGTAAACCCGCGCGAATGTCAGGGAAGCGGCCTGCGTTATCGCCGGCAATGCGTCCTTGATCTGCGGCTTCATGCAGCAGCGGGATTTGGTTGCTGGCATCGCCTGCAATAAAGATTGAAGGTACCGAGGTTTGCAATGTGTAGTGATCTGCTTTGGGTACACCACGCTCATCCAGTGCCACATCGGTATTGTCCAGTGCGAGCTTATCAACGTTGGGACGACGACCTGTTGCGGCAAGTACATAATCTACGATGAAGGTTTCTAGCTCTCCTTGTTGGTTGATAAATTGGATTTCCACTTTATCGCCAGCAATACGTTTCATGCTTTCGACTTTGACGTCTGCATCAAGATAAAACTCTTGTTGGAAAGCACGATTCGCGTAAGCCATGACGTCAGGATCAGTGAGTGGTCCTACTTGACCGCCTAAGCCAAACACTTTCACTTTTACCCCTAAACGATGCAGGGATTGGCCAAGCTCTAAACCGATCACACCCGGACCAAACACCGCGACGGCTTGTGGCAGGTCATCCCACTCAAATACGTCATCATTGACCACAAGGCGATCGCCGAGCTCATTCCATACTGCTGGATAAGCAGGGCGAGAACCCGTCGCAATCACGATACGTTTGGCATGAATACGCGTGTGATCATCCACTTGCAGCGTATGGTTATCAATAAACTTGGCGTAGCCTGTAATCTTGTCTTGTTCAGGAATGGAATCCACCCCTTCCAGCACAAAACCGACAAAGCGATCTCGTTCGCGTTTGACGCGATCCATTACTTCACGTCCATTAATCACAATTTCACCTTGCGGGTAAACCCCAAAGCCGGGCGCTTTTTCAATCTGGTGTACACTTTCTGCCGCGGCGATCAGCAGTTTGGAAGGCATACAACCCACTCGCGCACAGGTGGTGCCGTAAGGGCCGCCTTCAATCATCACCACATTCGGAGTGTAAGCTTTCGCTGCACGATAAGCGCCAAGGCCAGCAGTACCACCGCCAATTACGGCGACATCAACGTGAATCTGTTTCATTATGGATCCTCAATCGGTTTGTTCTCAGTCTGAAAGGGCAGTTTTAGGCTCCCGGATGGAAGCCTAGAAACTTATTGATTTAGGTAGACTTCTAAGTCGTCGCTACCACCAATGTGTTTACCACCGATAAACACTTGCGGCACCGTGGTACGGCCAGAAACGGCGCGCAGACTCACTGTGGTAGCGTCTTTACCTAAAATCAGCTCTTCATACTGTAGACCGGCATCAATCAGCGCTTGTTTCGCCTTGGCGCAATAAGGACAGCCTGGCTTAGTGAAAATAGTCACTGATTCTTGCACCTTGTATTGAGGGGCAATGTATTTGAGCATGGTATCGGCGTCCGATACTTTGAACGGGTCGCCCGGCTCATTCGGTTCGATAAACATTTTTTCTACCACACCGTCTTTAACCAGCATGCTGTAGCGCCATGAGCGTTTACCAAAGCCAAGGTCATTTTTATCCACCAGCATGCCCATACCATCGGTAAATTCACCATTACCATCAGGAATGAAGGTGATGTTGTCGGCATTTTGGTCATCTTTCCAAGCATTCATCACGAAAGTATCGTTGACCGATACGCACAGAATGCTGTCGACACCATGCTCTTTAAAGACAGGAAACAGCTCGTTGTAGCGCGGTAGGTGAGTGGATGAACAGGTTGGAGTAAAGGCACCCGGCAAGCTAAACACGATAACGGTTTTGCCTTTGAACAGTTCATCGCTAGTCACATTGACCCAAGCGTCACCTTGGCGAGTAGGAAAAGTAACCTGTGGAATGGTTTGACCTTCTTTAGATGTAAACATTGTGTTCCTCATTTGTGAAATTTAATTTTAAATCAATAGGATGTGTTTCGTTGTTGATGGCTATTGTTAAAGAAAAGCTTTGATAGCTCTAATCGTTTAATGCTATGGTTTTAATAGATGCATTCTATCTGGGGAAGCTATGAACATTCGTGATTTTGAATACTTGGTCGCATTAGCTGACCACAAGCATTTCCGTAAAGCGGCAGAAGCGTGCTTTGTCAGCCAACCCACCTTGAGTGGCCAGATCCGTAAGTTGGAAGATGAAATTGGAACGACTTTGCTTGAGCGCAGCAGTCGTCGAGTTCTGTTTACCGAAGCGGGGCTACAACTGGTTGATCAGGCAAAGAAAATCCTTTCGGAAGTGAAAACGTTTAAAGATATGGCTAACCAGCAAACCGGAGCCATGACTGGGCCGTTGCACATCGGCTTTATTCCGACCTTAGGGCCGTATTTACTGCCGAAGATCATTCCTACTTTGAAAGAACGTTTCCCTGAATTGGAGCTGTATCTGCATGAAGCGCAGACTAACCAGTTAGTGCGTCAGCTCGAAGAGGGCAAACTGGATTGCTTGGTGCTCGCTTCGGTGGAAGAGACGGCACCTTTTAAAGAAATTGAGCTGTATAACGAAGTGTTGAGCATTGCAGTGCCTTGCGATCATGCTTGGGCGGCGCGTGACGAAGTGGACATGCTGGAGCTGAAAGGTAAGACCGTATTGGCTTTAGGAGATGGGCATTGCCTGCGCGATCAAGCGTTAGGTTTTTGCTTTGCTGCGGGAGCGAAAGATGATGAACGCTTTAAAGCCACCAGTTTAGAAACGTTGCGCAATATGGTGGCTGCAGGCGCGGGGATCACCTTATTGCCTGAGCTAGCCTTACCTGAAGATAAAACCAAAGATGGGGTTTGTTACCTGCGGGCGGTTAACCCGATTCCATCGCGTCGACTCGTCTTGGCTTATCGACCAGGCTCGCCTTTACGCCAGCGGTTTGAGCAGTTGGCAGAAGTGATTAAACATCGCTTACAGCAAAGCGAGTAAGACGGCGAATCGAATACAAAAAAGAGGCTGATGATTCAGCCTCTTTTTATTCGGTTTTCTGTACCAGAGTTTACTAGAACAGCTCTTCACCAGAGCTGGTCGAATAGATGGACTCATTGACATGTTCGCTGACGTACTCTGTCGGCTCAGTGCCGGCTTCGAAATACTCAAACATCGAGCTGGAGTCGAGTTTGTTGGTCAGTAACCCCGTATCGCGGTCAATGCGAACACGAGCGATATTGTTCGGTACCGCTTTCTGTTGAACGGGCACATCTTGTAGCGCGAGAGACATAAACTCAACCCAAGCTGGCAAGGCGGTTTTACCACCCGATTCGGCACCGGAAACATCATCTTCAATGTTTCTATTCGGCGCTGTTTTCCCTAGGTTACGGCTATGATCATCAAAGCCCACCCAAGCCACACCAACGATGCCTGGGGCATAACCGTTGTACCATGCATCTTTTGAGTCGTTGGTGGTACCGGTTTTACCACCGATGTCGCGGCGTTTCAGTGCCTGTGCTCGCCAGCCTGTACCGTTCCAACCGGTATCTGAGCTCCACTCACCGCCACCCCAAATATTGCTGTACAGCATTTCACGCGTTAAGAAAGCGTTTTGCTCGGAAATCACTTTCGGGGCATAAGGGCTTGCTGCGTCTTGCTCGGCAAACTCATCAAGTTCCGATGAGCATTCACGGTGGCAGACGACTTTCGGCTCTGCGCTAAACTCAATGTTGCCAAATGGATTTTCGACGCGGCTGATGTAGAAAGGTTCAACGAAGTAACCATTGTTAGCAAAAACCGAGAAGCCTTGTGCCATTTGTACAGGAGTCAAGCTGCCTGCACCGAGCGCAATCGTCTCAGAGCGCGGTAACTGATCTAATTTGAAACCAAAGCGAGTTAAGTATTCGCGTGTTTCATCCAAACCCACTTCACGCAAAACGCGCACGGCCATGACGTTTTTCGATTGGGCTAAACCAATTCTCAGTCGTGTTGGGCCGGTGTAGGTTGGTGGTGAGTTCTTCGGACGCCATGCCGTGCCTTGACTCTCATCCCATTGGTTAATCGGCGCATCATTAATCAGCGTGGCTAAAGTGAGTCCTTTATTCAGTGCCGCAGAATAGATAAATGGTTTGATACTTGAACCCACTTGACGCACTGACTGGGTAGCTCGGTTAAATTTGTTGTGCACAAAGTTAAAACCACCAACCAACGCAGTGACCGCGCCGTTTTCTGGATTCATCGCGACAAATGCGGTGTTGGCATTCGGAACTTGAGTTAGCTTCCAAGCGGTAATCGCGCCATCTTGGGTGCGTGGACGAACCCAAATTTGCTGTCCTGCGGCTAAAAATTCATTGGCACTTTTCGGAAGTGGGCCTTGGCGATCGTCGTTGATAAAACGGCGCGCCCAATTCATGTCTTCCCAAGCGATGGTTTGCACACCATAGCTTTTTACCCACACTTGGGCCGATTTTTCTTCAACGCTGAGAACCGCGGCAGGGAACATATCGCCATAGGTAGGTTCATTGCTCAGGTATTCAGACAGCTGAGTGCTGCTCCAAGCCGGTTGATTGACTTGCCACAACTCTTTTTCTGCACCGCGATAACCGTGACGCTCATCGTAAGCCAACAGGTTATTGATCGCGGCTTGGTTGGCGGCTCTTTGCAACTTAGAGTCGACCGTTGTGTAGACATTCATGCCTGACGTGTAAGCAGCTTCTTCACCGTAGCGTTCAACCATCCATGCGCGAGCAATTTCAGCCACATACGGTGCGTTTAACTCAATCTCTGCGCCATGGTATTTCGACAGCACAGGTTCGGCACGCGCAGCATCGTATTCTGCTTTAGTGATGTATTTTTCATCCAGCATACGCTGCAGCACCACATTACGACGGTTGGTCGCACGCTCGACGGAATAGATAGGGTTCATGGTTGAAGGGGCTTTTGGTAGGCCTGCAATCAGCGCAATTTCACCTAAGGTCAGATCTTTCACCTCTTTGCCGAAATACGCTTGCGCAGCCGCGCCGACGCCATAAGAACGGTAGCCGAGGTAAATTTTGTTGAGATACAGCTCTAAGATCTCTTGCTTGCTTAACAGTTGCTCAATATGGATCGCAATGAAGATCTCTTTGACTTTACGCATCACCTTCTTCTCATTAGAGAGGAAAAAGTTACGCGCAAGCTGCTGAGTAATGGTACTGGCACCTTGCGAAGCACTGCCCGAGGCGAGTACAGCAAAGGCGGCACGCGTGATACCAATCGGGTCAAAACCGTAGTGCTCGTAGTAGCGAGAGTCTTCGGTCGCAATCACCGCTTCGATCAACTCTTTAGGCATTTCTTCCAGCTTGAGCGGGATGCGGCGCTTTTCACCAAATTGGGCGATCAGTTTGCCGTCTTGACTGAAGACTTGCATCGGAGTTTGTAATTGGACATCACGTAGAGTGGCTACATCTGGCAGATCTGATTTCACATAAAAATAGAAACCAAAGATTGTAGTGACTCCAAGAATAATGCAAATCAATGAAAATACTAATAAACGCTTTATGAACTTCACCGGAGAATCCCTGTTTAGTTGAGGCTGCACTAATGCAAACCCTTGTACTCTAGGCTAAAACCTTAGCTCGCAAAATATCATCTGCCTATTTATTGAGAAAATAGGTCTATCGAGCTGAACCTCTTTACTGGAGCTTAGCCTCATGGGTAAATCATTAGTTACGGGTATTGATATCGGCCACCACAGCATTAAAGCTGCGGTGCTCAAACCTATGGGCGACACTTATGCGCTTGTGGGGTATGAGGAGTTGCTCGTTACCGCTGATATTTTCACCGATAATCACACGCTCGATTATCAGAAAATTGTAAAGAAACTAAAAGAACTAAAAAAGGGTTTGCCTCTATTTAGTCATAAAGTCGCGATAGCAATCCCGGATAGCGCCGTGATTAGCAAAGTATTACAAATAGATAGCGATCTTGAGCAGCGCGAGCTGGAATTTGCTGTCTATCAAGCCTTTTCGCATCAATCTCCATTCCCCGTTGAAGAGCTGAGCCTCGATTTCGTCAAAGTGACGGAAAAAAGCCTCGCCCGCAGCAGCACGACGACCTTCCAAGTGTATGCCACCAAAAAAGACGTGGTCGACAGTCGTTTGCATGCCGTTAAAAAAGCGGGTTTTGAACCAGTGTTGATGGATGTGCAAGTACATAGTTTGTTGCATTTATGGCAACTCGCTAGCCGTGCGTATCGACGTCCAGACTGGATGTTGGTGGATATTGGCTACACCCAAAGTTCATTGTGCCTCGATTTTCCGGAAAAAATGCCCTTTTACAAAGACGTGCCATTAGGAACTCGTCAATTGGAATCAGAACCCAGTGCTGTGAACTCATTGAATCATCCACTGTTACACGATCCCACGCAGCGGTTTATTCAAGAATTGGTCGACAAAATTGCGCGGCAAATCCAGCTTTTTACTTCGGTGCACGGGACTCAAAGTCTTGGCGGGTTATGGCTATCGGGTGGCGGTGCCACGCTTTCTGGTTTAGAGGACGCGCTTTA
Organism: Vibrio cholerae ATCC 14035; assembly: GCF_000621645.1. Taxonomy (GTDB): domain Bacteria; phylum Pseudomonadota; class Gammaproteobacteria; order Enterobacterales; family Vibrionaceae; genus Vibrio; species Vibrio cholerae. The sequence goes on from NZ_JHXR01000011.1 coordinate 123,302, forward strand.
TCAACGCTTGTCACTGCCTTGCGAAGTGCTCAATCCGTTTTCACTGTTCAAAAACAATGTGGCAAAACGCAAACGCCCACTGGTTGATGGCCAGCGTTTTAGTACCGCCGCCGGTCTTGCATTGCGAGGCTTAGCTTGGTTGGAGAGTGAGCATGTTGCATAAGGTCAACTTACTGCCGTGGCGTGATGCACGGCGTGAAGCACATAAGCGGCGCTTTTTGGGGTTAGTGACACTCGGTGTTTTGCTGGCGGTGTTGATGCAATTTGCAGCAGGCGAATACTTGGGCGGACAAATGGCTTTGCAACAAGAGCGGATTGGTTATTTGCAACAACATATCTTCTCGCTGGATCAGCAGATCGCTAAGTTGAAGATCGCTGAAGAAGAACATAAGGCGTTATTGACCCGTTTGACTGTGGTGGAGCAACTGCAGCAAAAGCGCAATAAAACGACTGAGTTTATGAACCAAATGCCCAACCTGATCCCTGAAGGCGTCTATGTCGACAAGATCAAGATGAATGGCCATCAGATAGAAATAACCGGGATTAGCGATTCCACCGCTCGCTTGGCAACCATGCTCGATAACTTGGAGAAGTCGGACAAATTAACCGATGTTGAAATGCATGAAATCGTTTCAGGGAATAAGCGATTTGGTAAGCAATTTCAGAGCTTTAAAGTCTCCTTCCAAATTTTAACCCCAGCCTCTAACCCGCAAGCGGGAGGTGCACACAATGGCTAGTCTACAAGAGCTAGAACTGGATGAAATTAGTGAATGGCCGCTGCTGCCTCAGTTGGTGGTGATTCTGCTTATCATGCTACTGATCCAAGGTGCTGGTTATTGGTTCTATCTCATGCCCAAACAAGACGAGATTGCGCTGTTAAAGCAGGAAGAGGAAACCGTCAAGGCGACACTGCGCATCAAAGCCAATAAAGTGGCGGTATTGCCGCAGATCCAAGCTCAGTTGGACGAGCTCAAAGAGCGTTACGATTTTTTACTGCGCCAGCTACCGGTGCAAAAAGAGTTAGCCAGCATGCTGGCGTCAGTCAACCAGCTTGGGCTCGATAGTTCGCTTACCTTTACGCGGATTGATTGGGGGGAGCGTGAAAGCCAAGAGTTTCTTTACCGCTTACCGCTCAATATCGAACTGACGGGGAGCTATCACGATATTGGCGATTTTTCGCAAGCGATTGCCAAGTTACCGCGCATCATCAACTTCGACGATGTGGACTGGCAGCGTGTCAGCCAAGAGAGTAGCACGCTGCACTTTCGAGTCAGAGCCTACACCTACCAATTTAAGCAGGAGGTGGATGATGAAAAATAAGCCACTTGGATTATGGCTGATGAGTTTGCTGGTGTTGGTCGGGTGTAAGGCGAACCAAGATGATTTGACCTCATACGTCGCGCAAGTTGAGCGTGAAGCGCGCAAAGAAGTAACTAAGCTCAAACCCATTTTAGAGTTTGAAGCCACGCCCTATCAGCAGCACAAGGGGCGTGAGCCGTTTGTCTTACCGAAAGAAGCGTTAGTGCAAAACCAACCGCTGGCCAAAGCCGACTGTTGGCAACCCGTGCCACGTGCGAAAAATGGGCCGTTGGAGCGTTATCCATTGCACCAATTGCGCTTAAAAGGGGTGATGAGCAGCGGGGGCAGTATCTCTGCCTTAGTGCAAACGCCGGCAGGGAGTGTGGTCAAGGTTAAGGCGGGTCAATATGTCGGAATCAATAATGGCAAAGTCACCCGAGTCGACGACAACTATTTGTTAATTAATGAAACTTTGCCTGATGGCTTAGGGTGTTGGAATCAGCGTAACGTCAAGCTGGCTTTAAAATAATCGGTTGAAGTATAGAGATATAACGATGAAAAATGGATTGAAAACTTATGTCGCACAGACTTGGCTGACCTTGTGGGTTGGTTTGGCACTTTGTGCTTCTTCCATGGTGTTTAGTGCTGAATCCGCTACCGCCAACCAGTTGGAAAACATCGACTTTCGGGTCAACAAAGAGAAGGCGGCGGTCTTAATTGTCGAATTGGCTTCGCCATCGGCGGTCGTGGATGTGCAAAAAGTCCAAGAAGGGTTGAGCATTGAACTCCTGAAAACCGATGTGGCGGATGACAAGCTGTATCTGCTTGATGTGAAAGATTTTTCGACCCCTGTTGAGAGCGTGGAAGTATTCCGTAAAGAGCCAAGCACACAACTGGTTGTGACTGTCGATGGGGAGTTTCAGCACGATTATACCTTAAAAGGAAAATACCTTGAGGTCGTGATCAGTAAACTCAAAGCCGATGAAAAGCCTAAGCCCAAGAGTGTCTTGGAAAAAGAAGGCAAGCTGATTTCAATTAACTTCCAAGATATTCCGGTGCGTAACGTACTGCAGCTGATTGCCGATTATAACGGTTTCAACTTAGTGGTTTCCGATTCGGTGGTGGGTAACCTGACTTTACGCTTGGATGGCGTGCCTTGGCAGCAAGTGTTGGACATTATTCTGCAAGTCAAAGGGCTCGATAAACGGGTCGATGGTAATGTGATTTTGATTGCGCCGAAAGAGGAACTCGACTTGCGCGAGAAACAAGCGCTCGAAAAAGCCCGTTTAGCAGAAGAGTTGGGCGATTTAAAATCAGAAATCATCAAGATTAACTTTGCCAAAGCGTCTGACATTGCGGCGATGATCGGCGGTGAAGGCAACGTTAACATGTTGTCTGAACGAGGTTCGATCAGCATCGACGAACGAACTAACTCGCTATTGATCCGAGAGCTGCCCGATAATATTGCTGTGATCCGCGAGATCATTGAATCGCTGGATATTCCGGTCAAACAAGTTCAAATCGAAGCGCGGATTGTCACCGTCAAAGAAGGTAACTTGGAGGAGCTGGGGGTACGCTGGGGCGTGATGTCGACCAATGGTAGCCACTCGGTCGGAGGAAGCATAGAGAGTAACTTATGGCAAAAAGGGTTATTGGCGGATGATGAATTTCCGGTGGATGAATTCTTAAATGTGAATTTGGCTTCCACCTCTGCCAATGCGTCTTCGATTGCTTTCCAAGTCGCTAAATTGGGCTCAGGTACGTTGTTGGATTTGGAGCTTTCAGCATTACAAAATGAATCGAAGGCCGAAATCATCTCTAGCCCTCGTTTGATTACCACTAATAAACAGCCTGCCTATATTGAGCAAGGTACTGAGATCCCTTATCTGGAATCGTCTTCCAGTGGTGCCTCTACGGTCGCGTTTAAAAAAGCGGTATTAAGCTTGAAGGTGACACCACAAATCACCCCAGATAACCGCTTGGTGCTCGACTTGAGTGTGACCCAAGACCGACGCGGTGAAACGGTGAAAACCGGTACGGGTGAAGCGGTATCGATCGATACTCAGCGTATTGGCACTCAAGTGTTGGTGAATAACGGAGAAACTGTGGTGTTGGGTGGCATTTTCCAACACAGCATCAATAATTCGGTAGATAAGGTGCCACTGCTGGGGGACTTGCCTGTTTTGGGGGCGTTATTCAGACGAACCTATGAGCAAATGGGCAAAAGTGAACTGCTGATTTTTGTCACGCCGAAAGTGGTCATTCAATAACTTAGCGTGTGCGTAACAAGCGAACAAAAATTAAAGTTGCAATAGTGGCACCATATCTAGATAATTTCGGGTCTTATCACGAAATATCGGTGAGGAATAGGTGCCACAAGCATTCCTATGGTTGGCGTATGTCCAGCAACTCTTGTGGCGATGTCATTGAATTAACGTTGTAAATTACTGCTGAACATGGCTGAGAAACGCAATATTTTCCTTGTTGGCCCTATGGGCGCTGGCAAAAGCACAATTGGTAGACACCTAGCTCAACAACTGCACATGGAGTTTATCGACTCTGATACGGTTATCGAAGAACGTACCGGAGCGGATATCGCATGGGTGTTTGATGTTGAAGGTGAAGAAGGCTTCCGCAAGCGCGAAGAAGCCGTTATTAATGATCTAACCGAGCAACAGGGTATCGTACTGGCGACGGGTGGTGGCTCAGTAATTAGTAAAGAGAACCGCAACCGACTGTCTGCTCGCGGTATCGTTGTATACCTCGAAACTACTATCGAAAAACAATTAGCACGTACCAATCGCGATAAAAAGCGCCCACTGCTGCAAACGGATTGCCCGCGTGAAGTGCTAGAGCAATTGGCTGAAGATCGTAATCCTCTGTACGAAGAGATTGCGGACATCACGGTACGCACTGACGATCAAAGTGCAAAAGTGGTAGCCAATCAGATCGTAAAAATGCTAGAAGAACACATAATGTAATGTTTCTTCGAATTGGAGTGCAAAACCATGGAGCGGATTACGGTCAACTTAGGTGAACGTAGCTACCCAATCTCAATCGGTGCCGGATTGTTTGCCAATCCGGCTCTTCTTTCCCTCTCTGCTAAGCAGAAGGTGGTGATAGTCACCAACCACACTGTCGCTCCGCTGTATGCGCCTGCGATCATTTCATTACTTGATCACATCGGTTGCCAGCATGCTTTGCTGGAACTGCCCGATGGCGAACAGTACAAAACTCTCGAAACCTTCAACACTGTGATGAGCTTTTTGCTTGAGCATAACTACAGCCGTGATGTGGTTGTCATTGCTTTAGGTGGGGGAGTGATTGGTGATCTGGTCGGTTTCGCGGCGGCTTGTTATCAGCGTGGCGTTGATTTCATTCAAATACCGACCACACTGCTGTCGCAGGTGGATTCTTCGGTCGGTGGGAAAACCGCGGTCAATCATCCGCTCGGTAAAAACATGATTGGTGCTTTTTATCAACCCAAAGCGGTAGTGATTGATACGGACTGTTTGACTACACTGCCCGCCCGTGAATTTGCCGCTGGCATGGCGGAAGTCATCAAGTACGGCATCATTTACGACTCAGCCTTCTTCGACTGGCTAGAAGCACAGATGGAGGCCTTGTACGCATTGGACGAACAAGCGCTCACTTACGCAATTGCGCGCTGCTGCCAAATCAAAGCCGAGGTGGTCGCGCAAGATGAGAAAGAGTCGGGCATTCGTGCGTTACTCAATCTTGGTCACACCTTCGGCCATGCAATTGAAGCACACATGGGCTATGGCAATTGGCTGCACGGTGAAGCCGTATCTGCGGGTACAGTAATGGCGGCGAAAACGGCTCAATTACAAGGCCTTATCGATGCATCTCAATTTGAACGTATCCTAGCTATACTGAAAAAAGCGCATTTGCCTGTGCGAACCCCAGAGAACATGACCTTTGCCGATTTCATGCAGCACATGATGCGCGATAAAAAAGTGTTGGCAGGGGAACTGCGTTTGGTGTTACCGACCAGTATCGGCACGTCAGCGGTCGTAAAAGGGGTACCTGAAGCCGTGATTGCCCAAGCGATAGAGTATTGTCGCACGGTGTAATCGAGAGACTTGCAGAACATTTTGATATCAGACAATTGTCATTAGGATGGCCCAATGAGCTTGGCACATGAACTGGATTTAGAATCGCAAACTGAGTTACTGGAACGGCTGCAACTGCTGACCCGTTTTGGTTCTAACTTGGTGAATGTTTGTGGTCGCCAAGGGGCGGGGAAATCGTGGCTCGCGCAACGATTTTTAGACAGTTGGGCGCAAGATAAAAACCAATCTTTGCTCATGTGCCATCCTAACCAAAGTGACGAGCAGCGTCGCGTGACGATGTTGTCACAGCTGTTTTCTGAGCCACTTTACAATTCCAAAGACGCCTTAGCGGAAAGCTTCGCGCGTCTATTTGAAGATCAAAATTGCGATATCGTGATTGTGGTCGATGATGCCCATTTACTCTCTGAGTCTTTGGTTTCCGAATTGTGGATGTTGGTACTCGAAGCACAAACCAATCCACGCTGGAACGTCAATGTGGTGCTGTTTGCTCAAGACAATGGTCTGGATGCGTTATTAACGCGTTTAAGTTATGGGCAAGAACATAAGCCTGTCGATTTAGAAATTGAGATGCTCTCCGAAGATGAAGCAGATCGTTTATTCGAAAATCGCGTCATGCGCTATGTTGATCCACAAGTTGAGCGTAAAGTGCGTAATGCTTATAAGAAGATCAATCCGTTACCGGGGGAAATTATGGCGTTGGCGGAAACGAAAAATGAAAAACGGGTGGTGATCCGCTCGATTGTTGGCTCTCCGTTTAATATTGCCTTGGTCGTATTACTTCTCTTGTTGTTGCTGGGCGGAGGTTATTGGTGGCTGCTGTCTAAGCCTGTTCCACAAGAGGGTAGCCTGCTTGAAGGCGAGGTCGCAGAACAAACCGCGATTCCAACCCTCAACTCCGAAGCAAACCCTCTAGCTCAAGACGGTACCTCAAGCGCAAATGGCGATGGCATTTCTGATGCTGAAGGCGATAACTTTGGTGCCGACGATGATACCTCTGCTTTGCCACCGGATGTGGTGGATACCACAGCCAGTGTCGGCATTGCCGATGACGGTAAGCGCGTCGTGATCAACTCTGATGTGGTGGATGCCCTGCTGCAAGGCAAAGCAGACACCGCTGATACTTCGGCGATCAACAACTTAGTAGAGTCAACTCAAGCGGCGACGGAGCTGAAAACGCAAACGTTAGAGCAAACACAAGTGCAGAATGCTCAGCCTAAATCGGTGAGTTTCTCTTTTGCGCGTGATGAGCTGAAAGCCATGTCACCACGCAGCTACACATTGCAGTTGGCGGCGATGAATTCTCTGCAAGATGTGCAAGGCTTTATCGACGAGCACAAGCTACAAGGGAAAGTCTACGTTTACCCAACACTGCGTAACGATGTCGAGTGGTTTATTGTCACTATGGGCAACTATCCCACCATCCAAATGGCGCGTGATGCCTCAGAAAAACTCTCTGCTTCGCTACAAGCGTTAGGTCCTTGGGCTAAATCACTTAGCCAAGTTCAGCGAGAAATCGAGCGTAAGAAATAAACCTGAGCTTCGCTGAAAAATATGTTACATTCCGCAGCCTTATTTTGTGGCCAACGATTAGAGCAGTAGATGAAAAAGCAGCGCGCCTTTCTGAAATGGGCTGGGGGTAAATATAGCCTAGTCGAGGATATTCAACGCCATCTACCAGAAGCTCGTGAGCTGGTTGAGCCTTTCGTTGGTGCAGGCTCGGTCTTCCTGAATACGGATTTTGAACGCTATCTGCTGGCGGACATCAATCCGGATCTGATCAATTTCTACAATCTGCTCAAAACCGAACCTCAAGCTTACATTCACGAAGCTAAGCGTTGGTTTGTGCCCGAAAATAACCGCAAAGAAGTCTACCTCGATATTCGTAAGCAGTTTAACCAGAGTGACGATGCGATGTTTCGCTCGTTGGCGTTTTTGTATATGAACCGCTTTGGGTTTAACGGCCTATGTCGTTATAACAAAAAAGGGGGCTTTAATGTGCCGTTTGGCTCGTACAAAAAGCCTTATTTCCCTGAGCAAGAGTTAGAGTTTTTTGCTGAAAAAGCGCAGCGTGCCACCTTTATTTGCGCGTCGTATGGCGAAACCTTCGCTCGCGCGCAAAGCGATAGCGTGATTTATTGCGATCCACCTTACGCACCGCTGTCGACTACGGCCAATTTTACCTCTTATGCGGGCAATGGTTTTACCTTAGACGATCAAGCTGCGTTAGCCGATATCGCCGAGAAAACCGCCAAAGAGCGTGGAATTTCGGTGCTGATTTCCAATCACGACACCACCCATACTCGCCGTTTGTATCGCGGTGCGCAGCTCAATGTGGTCAAAGCTAACCGTACCATCAGTCGTAATGGTGCCGGACGCAATAAAGTGGATGAGCTTTTAGCACTCTTCACGCCTCATCTTTCATCGCAAGCGTGATCTTGTGGGCTGAATGGTGGATTTCCTCTCCCTGCCTCAAGTCACGCGCTAGGATCTCGTCACCAGCTTAGGTAGAATGGCGGCCACATTGTGTTCAGCTTGCATTCAATTCCTAACGAGGTCGGTATGAAAGATTTTCTCATTGCACCATCCATTCTCTCCGCTGATTTTGCCCGTCTGGGCGAAGATGTTGCCAAAGTGCTCGCCGCAGGAGCGGATGTGGTGCATTTCGATGTGATGGACAATCACTACGTACCGAACCTGACGTTTGGCGCACCGATTTGTAAAGCCCTGCGCGATTACGGCATTACGGCACCGATTGATGTGCATTTGATGGTGAAACCGGTGGATCGCATCATTCCGGACTTTGCCAAAGCAGGCGCCTCCATGATCACTTTCCACGTTGAAGCCTCAGAGCACGTTGACCGCACTTTGCAGCTCATCAAAGAGTGCGGCTGTCAGGCGGGCGTGGTACTGAACCCAGCGACACCTCTGCACCATCTCGATTACATCATGGATAAAGTCGATTTGATTTTGCTGATGTCGGTGAACCCAGGCTTTGGCGGACAATCTTTTATTCCGCATACCTTAGATAAACTGCGCGCGGTGCGTGAACGTATCAAGCAAAGCGGGCGTCAAATTCGTTTGGAAATTGATGGTGGCGTGAAAGTGGAGAATATCCGGGAAATCGCGGAAGCGGGTGCCGATATGTTTGTGGCAGGCTCGGCGATTTTTGGTCAGCCTGATTACCAAGCGGTGATTGAGCAGATGCGTGCTGAACTGGCGAAAGCCAAAATTTAATCTGATTTAGGATCGTGTTTTGAAATCCATAAAATTAATTGCTTTTGATTTGGATGGTACGCTGCTCGACAGTGTGCCGGATTTAGCGGTAGCGGCGGATCAAGCGGCGCGTGCGGTCAGCTATCCGGCGGTGAGCGAAGCGCAGGTGCGTGATTATGTCGGCAACGGTGCGGATGTGTTGATTGCGCGCGCACTCAGCCAGAGCTTAACGATCAATCCTGAATTAAGCCCAGAGCTACGTGCTCAAGCGCGTCACCTGTTTGATGAGTTTTATGAACAAACGGGGCACAAGCTGAGCCACCTGTATCCTAATGTTAAAACCACGCTTTTAGAGCTGCATCAAGCGGGCTTTATTCTGGCGCTCGTGACCAATAAGCCTTCTAAATTTGTGCCAGATGTTCTAGAGCAACACGGCATCGCGCACTTTTTCAGTGATGTGATTGGCGGCGATACCTTCCCGAATAAAAAGCCGGATCCGATGGCGCTGAATTGGTTATTAGAGAAGCATCAGTTAAGCGCTGAGCAAATGTTGATGGTCGGGGATTCGAAAAACGACATTCTGGCGGCAAAAAATGCTGGGTGTTATTCCTTCGGTTTAACCTACGGTTATAACCACGGCGAACCGATTGCCAATGCGGAGCCAGACTTCGTCTCCGATGATATTGGCACGCTGCTTGAAGTGGTGCTCGTTTCGGCGTAAAAGTTGCCGTTCGCACTAGTAAAATACTCGTTAATGAGTACACTGCTTGAACCGCGCCGATTCCGTGCGCGGTTTTTGTCCCTTTGTTTTGTGTAATTTCAATTTCAGTCACAAGGAAATCAAACCCATGAGCAAACCCATTGTATTGAGTGGTGTTCAACCGTCAGGTGAACTAAGTATCGGTAACTACTTGGGTGCTCTACGTCAATGGCAACAGATGCAAGATGATTATGACTGCCAGTACTGTGTTGTGGATTTGCATGCAATTACGGTTCGCCAAGATCCGCAAGCACTGCATGAAGCGACATTAGATGCTTTGGCTATTTGTCTCGCCGTTGGCGTTGATCCGAAAAAGAGCACGCTATTTGTTCAGTCACACGTACCTGAGCATGCTCAACTCGGTTGGGTTTTGAACTGCTACACCCAGATGGGTGAGCTGAGCCGCATGACTCAATTCAAAGACAAATCAGCACGTTACGCCAACGATGTGAATGCTGGTCTGTTTGGTTATCCGGTACTGATGGCGGCAGATATTCTGCTGTATGGCGCGCACCAAGTGCCAGTGGGCAGCGATCAGAAACAACATCTGGAATTGGCACGCGATATCGCGACCCGTTTCAACAATATCTACAGCCCAGAACAGCCGATTTTTACCATTCCTGAGCCTTACATCCCAACCGTGAATGCGCGGGTAATGAGTCTGCAAGATGCGACTAAGAAAATGTCCAAATCAGACGATAACCGCAAAAACGTGATCACCTTGTTGGAAGATCCGAAATCGATCATCAAGAAGATCAATAAGGCGCAGACCGATGCGGAAACCCCACCGCGTATCGCTTACGATGTTGAAAACAAAGCAGGCATCGCGAACCTGATGGGACTCTATTCTGCCGCGACAGGTAAAACCTTCGCCGAAATCGAAGCTCAGTACGCAGGCGTTGAAATGTACGGCCCATTTAAGAAAGATGTGGGTGAGGCTGTGGTGGCCATGCTTGAACCCGTGCAAGCAGAATACCAACGCATCCGTAACGATCGCGAATACCTGAACAGTGTAATGCGTGATGGCGCAGAAAAAGCCTCGGCAAAAGCGCTGCAAACGCTGAAAAAAGTCTATGCGGCGGTTGGTTTTGTGGCGCGTCCTTAAGCCAAAGCGAGCACAATCAAGTCACAGTGAATAAAGCTAGGGTTTCCTAGCTTTATTTTTTGCACGCGAGATAGGTTTGCACAGAGCGAAAGTGTGTGAGGAATTCTCCCATCTGCGTTTCACACGGCTACACTTAAAACACCGAAATTTAAAAGAGTGTTAGCCATGAGATTCATGTTGCTGTTGATGCTAGTTGGGATGGCGCATGGAGCGCTAGCCAACCCCTTACGTGTCTGCGTTGGGGACGTTAATGTCTGGCCACCGTTTACCTATTGGCAAGGCAGCTCTGCACAAGAAAAGGCAGAATCATTGACGGGATCAGCCACGACCTTGGTGCTCGAAGCACTGAAAAAACAAGAGATCGAATACCAACTGCATTTCATGCCATGGGCTCGGGTTCAACAAGAATTGGCGCAAGCGACAGGTCGCTGTGACCTAACTTGGGATGCTAGCTATCGAGCCGAAAGGGCGGAATACAGCTATTTCTCGGTACCGCTCTATACGATCCAGTTGGGCTATTTCACCTTGCCGGAAAACAGTAAGGATTTGAATCTGGCTACCGACAGCGATGTACTGTGTGGGGTCAATGGTTTTAACTACCAAAATTTCGCATTACCACGAGAGCCTTCACTGACACTCAATTCTGTCCAGCAAGCCTTAAATATGCTGCAAAAAGAGCGTTGTGATTGGTTCGTGAGTGAAATTGAGCCAATTTATGGCGGGATCATGTTAGGGCTCTATCAGTTAGATAGACCGATTCAGCATCACTTTTTAGGCAAAACCAAGGAGTACCATGTGCAGGTGCGGCGTAGCCTACCGAACGCGATGCCACTCTTAAATGGCCTTAATGAGTACATTTTACAAGCCCAATCCAGCGGACATGCGCAAGCGGTTTTTGATCGCTTCTTGTCGATAACGCAAACCGAATAAATCGACGCCGTGGCCGTTATGGCTTCTTTCTCCTCCCAGAGCGGCTCATTCGCCGCTCTGACTATTTACCCCGCATGTTGAAACTTTGCGATGCATTCAAGTATTTACTCTATTGATGAGATGAACATCTCGATATCAATGCTGAATGTTTTTGTGTTGCATGAAAAACAGTAACACTCATCGCGTAAAGTCGTTTTTCTTTAACACAATACTGGTTCAATACACCCTGTTTTGTCTGTTAACCGCAAATAGGGAGGAGAAGGTACATCATGGAAATGAGAACAACCCCGAATTTAACGCGCTCAACGTTAGCTTTAGCGATTAGTTTTGGCTTAGTGGCGCCAAGCTACGCTGACCTATTGATTTCTCAATACGTTGAAGGCAGTAGCTTCAATAAAGCGATTGAAATTGCCAACACGTCCGATCAAACGGTGAGCCTGAATGGCTACCAACTGGCGATGTCGACCAACGGCAGCGGCACTTGGGATAAAACTTTACCGCTCGATGGCCAAGTGATTGCGGCGCGCGATGTGCTGGTGATTGCCCACGGTAGCGCCAATAGTGCGATACTGGCGACCGCCGACCTAACCAACAACACAGTGGTTAACTTTAATGGCAATGATCCGATTGCGCTGCTTAATAGCGATGGTTCGGTGCATGACGTGGTCGGCAGTATGGGCGGCGCAGATTTTGCGAAAGACAACACGCTCGCCAGAACAACACTCACCCCAAGCGCTACTTACCAAGCTTCCGATTGGGCGACCCAAGGCAAAGACAATATTGATGGGCTTGGCGCACTGGATACCACCACGCCACCGAGTGCATTCAATTGTACGCTAGATGGTGCTGAACCAAGCTTTACCACCATCCAACAAATTCAAGGTGAAGGCAGTACTTCTCCCTATATCCAAGGCTATCCCTACATCACCAATGAGGATTTCTTTGTCAAAGGTGTGGTGAGTGCAGTAACGACAGGACTGACTAAAGGCTTCTATCTGCAATCGCTGGAAGATGACTACAACCCGAATACCTCAGAAGGCCTGTTCGTGTTTACCAACCAAAGCAGTTCGGACTTAGCACCGGGCGATGTGGTGTGCGTGAAAGGCAAAGTGCAGGAGTATTACAACCTGACGCAGCTCAAAGCGGAAAACAATCAGTGGGTGAAACAAGGCCAGCAAGCTGCGCCACAAGCGCAAGCCATCGAGATCTTACCTTCCGATGAACACTTTGCTCAGACGCTAGAGCGTTACGAAGGCATGCTAGTGAAAACCACACCTGAGCTGGATATGCGTGTGACTCGCACCTTTGGTTATGACTATGCTTCGCGCCGTAACAACATGGTGCTGGCACAAGGTCGCATCAATATGCAGCCAAACCAGCAGCATCCTGCCGGTTCAGAGCAAGCTTCGCAGCAGAAGCTGGATAACGCGCAGCGCCGCTTGTTTGTGGAATCCGATGCCAAAGCACCTGATGGACAAATTCCGTATTACCCGACATTTGGCCGCACCGATGTCGATCAAGATGGTTCAACCGAAGACTATATCCGAATTGATGATACGGTTTCAGGCCTCGAAGGGGTTGTGAGCTACAGCTATAACGAATATCGCCTGATTGCAACCAACACCATCTCGGCAGAAAATCTGGTGCATAACGCACCGCGTCAAGTCAAGCCAGATCTGGATGAAGGCGATCTGCGCATTGCCACGTTCAACGTACTCAACTACTTCAACTCGCCGTTTGGTGGTGATGCTAACCAACATGGGGATAACCGTGGCGCCAACAATCTGGCTGAATTTGAAGTGCAGCAAGCCAAGATTGTGAATGCGATTGTTCGTTTGGATGCCGATATCGTGGGTTTGATGGAAATTGAGAACAACGGCTTTGGTGAAGGTTCGGCGATTGCGCAATTGGTGAATCAGATCAATAGCCAAATCGCGGATAAGAAAAAACACTACCGCTTTGTGGAGATTGACTCGAATGGTGATGGCAAAACCGATGCTGCCGATTCACTGGGTACTGATGTGATCACCACAGGTGTTATCTATCGCGATAAAGTGGTGAAGCTGGCGCAAAATCGTGTCATCCCAATGCCAAGCCAGCAAGCACCAGAGGTGATAAATGCCAACGGTAAAGTGATTGAAGATGGCAAAAACTATCAGCGTGATACGCTTGCCCCAACCTTTAAAGTCAAAGGTGGCAACGAGAAAATCACTGTCGCGGTGAATCACTTCAAATCGAAAGGATCAGCGTGTTGGGAAGATGCCGCGCCCGTTGAGCAAGGCGGACAAGCAGGCAAAGATCTCGATTACCAAGGCGCATGTGAAAACTTCCGCGTCGCCGCCGCGGTAGCGTTGGGTGATGCGCTGGCGAAAATCGATGGGCACAAAGTGATTCTCGGTGATATGAACTCGTACGGCATGGAAGATCCTATGCTGGTGCTGACGGACTACACACCAGAGAAATACGGCAAAACCATTCGCGCCGCACGCAATACCTACATTGCCGGTGTGGAGCAGTTTGGAGATTCAGGCGCAGAGATCAAACACAGCTACGGTTATCTCAACGCAGTTGCAATGAAACATCCAGACAGTTGGAGCTACTCATTTAATGATGAAGTCGGCGCGTTGGATCATCTGTTAGTCAGTCCAAGCCTGAAACATAAAGTCGTGGATGCGACCGATTGGCACATTAACGGTGCAGAATCGACCTTGTTTGACTACAACGATGAGTTCAAAGGCAACCTGCCGAAATACAAGGATCAATTCCGCGCCTCAGATCATGACCCAGCGGTACTGGAGCTTAACATCTACGGTGGTTCATTAGGTTTAGGCGCACTGCTTGGCTTATTGGGACTTGGTATTTGGCGCCGCCGTCGCTAGAAAGTGGCATTTTTGATAAACCAAAGGCTAGCGTAGTACGCTAGCCTTTTTAGTTTCTTACGTTGGTGGTGTGAACTTACTGCGCGTCGTGCAGTACGCTGCCCCATAGGTCGTATTCATCGGCGTGTTCAATCACAACGTTAACCAGCTCACCCGGTTTCAGGTTGGTTTCACCGTTGAGGTAAACCAAGCCATCAATTTCCGGTGCATCGGCGTAAGTACGGCCAATCGCGCCTTCATCATCGACTTCATCAATCAGCACTTGCATGGTGCTGCCGATGCGTTTTTGCAGTTTGGCAGCACTGATCTCTTGCTGCACGAGCATAAAGCGCTCGAAACGGTCTTGTTTCACGTCTTCTGGGATTTGATCTTCAATCTCGTTCGCTGCAGCGCCTTCAACGGGCGAATACTTAAAGCAGCCCACGCGATCGAGTTGTGCTTCTTTCAGCCAATCGAGTAGGATTTGGAAATCTTCTTCAGTTTCGCCCGGGAAGCCCACAATAAAGGTGGAGCGGATCACGAGCTCTGGGCAGATTTCACGCCATTTTTTGATGCGCTCTAAAGTGCGCTCCGCTTGCCCCGGACGCTTCATCATTTTCAGAACACGAGGGCTGGCGTGTTGGAATGGAATATCCAAGTAAGGCAGCACTTTTCCTTCTGCCATCAATGGGATGATTTCATCCACATGTGGGTAAGGGTAAACGTAGTGCAGACGAACCCAAATGCCCATTTTGCCAAGCTCTTCACTGAGCGCTTTGATGTTGTGGCGCACCGGTGAGCCGTTGGCAAAACCTAGGCTGTGTTTGGTATCCACACCGTAAGCACTGGTGTCTTGGCTGATTACGAGCAGCTCTTTTACGCCCGCATTTTTCAGGCGTTCCGCTTCACCAATAATTTCACCCACTGGGCGGCTTACCAAATCCCCACGCATTGAAGGGATGATGCAGAAAGTACAACGGTGGTTACAACCTTCAGAAATTTTCAGGTAAGCGTAATGCTTTGGCGTCAGTTTCACCCCGTGATCCGGCACTAAGCTGGTAAACGGGTTGTGGGCTGGCTTTGGCGCGTATTGGTGTACGTGCTCCAATACGTTTTGGTAAGCGTGTGGGCCTGTAATACCGAGCACATTGGGGTGTACTTGGCGAATTTCATCTTCACGCGCGCCGAGGCAGCCCGTCACAATCACTTTGCCGTTCTCTTTCAGCGCTTCGCCAATGGTATCCAGAGACTCTTGCACCGCACTGTCGATAAAACCACAGGTGTTAACGATCACCACATCGGAGTCGTGGTAGCTGTTGACGATCTCATACCCCTCAGTGCGTAGTTGGGTCAGAATGCGTTCTGAATCCACTAAGTTTTTTGGGCAACCTAAGGAAACAAAGCCAATTTTATTGCCTGTGGTTTGGCTATTTTGGCTTTGCTCGGCGATGGTTTTTTTCGCCGTTTCCAGTGTCGTGGTTTGATTTGGCGTAAAAGTCTGAACTGTCATTGCTCTGTGTGCTACCTGATAATTATCGAATCACCGTCCTTATCGCTTCTGTGCAGAGCGTGGCTAGGGGACGGGTATAAAAGTCGGCGAATTATAACTGAGCTTAGGAAATTGAATAGGGGAGAGAAAGGAAAATTGCGCAAAAAATGCGCGCAAACGTCTGCTCAAGTCGGTTAACTTTGCTTAATGCTTGCCTTTAGAGTGGAGTGCTGCACAATAACGCGCACTTTATTTCCATCCCAAGGTCGTATGCATGCTACTGATGATCGATAACTACGATTCGTTTACTTACAACCTGTACCAATACTTTTGTGAGTTAGGGGCGCAGGTCAAAGTGGTACGTAATGATGAGATCGATCTGGATGGCATCCGCGCGCTGGCACCAACACATTTGGTGATTTCTCCGGGACCATGCACGCCTAATGAAGCGGGGATCTCGCTCGCGGCGATTGAAGCGTTTGCAGGCCAACTGCCCATCCTTGGCGTTTGTTTAGGGCATCAAGCGATTGCGCAAGCGTTTGGTGGGCAAGTGGTACGCGCTCGTCAGGTCATGCATGGCAAAACCTCACCCATTCGTCATAAGGGACAAGGCTTATTTAGCGGATTGAATAACCCGCTAACGGTGACGCGTTACCATTCCTTGGTGGTGAAAAATGACACTCTGCCCGAGTGCTTTGAGTTAACCGCATGGACTGAGCTTATTGATGGCCGCATTGACGAAATCATGGGTTTTCAACATAAAACCCTAGCCCTTGAAGCGGTGCAGTTTCACCCTGAGTCGATAAAGACAGAACAAGGCCATCAATTGTTGGCGAATTTTTTAAACCGCACCTAATCCCAAAAACGATGCGTAACCAGTGCCGATCGTACTGACTGCGATCACTTTTTTTGCTTTCTATCAAAGATTTATCCGCAAGCTATCATTTTTCAAGCTTATTCATAGAGGATTGTGCTACCCGCGACATGCCTTGATTTTGCTGCCTCTTTGCTTCATTTCCTATCGCCTCATAAAAATCACTTCATAAATAATCTTTTTTATTGCATAAATAGTCGTTCGTGGTGTGGGGTTTATCTCACTTGCCTGTGCATACGAGATCTTTCACCATTGAAATAGTTAAATAAATGTAAATACAATGCTGCAAATGCTTTAAGGAAATACATAATCTAACACAGAGCCATTTTGTGGAAGAATCGCTTATCTCTGAGCATGCGGTATCGAGAGGGAATGGGTAATGACGGTGGAAATGAGTGTAGATCGGAGTTCTTTTGATGAGGTGATGGTGCCTTGTTACAACCCGATGGAGTTTATCCCAGTAAAAGGTTTTGGTTCACGGATTTGGGATCAGCAGGGTCATGAGTACATTGACTTCGCTGGCGGGATTGCGGTGAGTTGTCTAGGGCATTGCCACCCAGTGATGGTGCAAGCCTTGACCACCCAAGCCAATAAGCTGTGGCATTTAAGTAACGTAATGACCAATGAGCCAGCGTTGCGCTTGGCGAAAAAACTGACTCAAGTGAGTTTTGCCGAAAAGGTCTTTTTTGCCAACTCCGGCGCGGAAGCCAACGAAGCAGCACTCAAACTGGCGCGTCGTTATGCGGCCGATGTGTATGGTCCTGAGAAATCCGAGATTATTGCCTTTAACCAAGGTTTCCACGGTCGTACTTTCTTTACCGTATCGGTCGGTGGTCAAGCGACCTATTCGGATGGTTTTGGCCCTAAACCGGGTGATATTGTTCATTTGCCTTATAACGATTTGGCTGCACTGCAAGCGCAGATCTCCGATCGCACTTGTGCTGTGATGATGGAGCCGCTGCAAGGTGAAGGTGGCATTGTTTCTCCGAGTGCTGAATTTGTGCAAGCGGTGCGCGAGTTGTGTGACAAACACAATGCACTACTGATTTTCGATGAAGTGCAGACGGGTAACGGCCGTACCGGTGATTTCTATGCCTACCAAGGGATTGGTGTGACGCCAGATATTCTGGCGACCGCAAAATCTCTCGGTGGCGGTTTCCCAATCGGTGCCATGCTGACCACGGCGAAAATTGCTGAGCACATGAAAGTGGGCGTACACGGTTCGACTTATGGCGGTAACCCATTAGCGTGTGCCGTAGCGGAAGCGGTAGTGGATTTCGTCGCGCAACCAGAAATACTGGCTGGTGTGAAACAGCGTGAGCAGTGGATGCGCGCTGAGCTAGAGAAAATCAATCAGAAATATCAATTGTTTAAAGAGATCCGCGGTAAAGGTTTGCTACTTGGTGCGGCACTCAACGATGAATGGCAAGGCCGTGCGCGTGACATTCTGGTCGCTGCGGGTAAGCAAGGCTTGATGGTGTTGGTGGCCGGGGCGAGCGTGGTTCGCTTTACGCCATCTCTCATCATCAGCCAACAAGAAATCGAAGAAGGTATGGCTCGCTTAGACAAAGCGATCGCCACACTGATGTGATAGCGAAGGGTTTGCATCGCAAGCCCTGATTGACGAACCTCGGAGGTTCGACGCTATCGCAAACTGCAGGATGACGTGAGGGGCGAAAGGTTCTCGCCCCGTGTACAATGCAGAGATTACGCATCGGGAGGGAGTAAAGATGCTAGTTGTTCGTCCGATTAGCATGGCCGACTATGAGGCGCTACATACCTGCGCTGTCGAGTCCGGCCATGGCTTCACATCATTACCAGTAGATCAAGAGCTACTGACTAATCGTATTACCCACTCAGAATACAGCTTCAGCAAACCGAACGTCACAATGCCTGGTGATGAAGGCTATTTGATGGTGGGTGTGGATACTGAAACTGGGCAAGTGGCCGGAACCACGGGCATTGAAGCCTCGATTGGCTGGGATGTGCCGTTTTATTCTTATCACATCAGCACCATAGTTCACTCTTCGCCTAAATTGGGCGTCAATAATGTAGTGAAGTTGCTGACGTTTGGTAACAACTACACCGGATGCAGTGAAATCTGCACTCTGTTTTTGCGCCCACAGTATCGCCAAGGCTTAAATGGTCGTTTGATGTCGAAATGCCGTTTTTTGATGATGGCGGAACACTCACACCGTTTTTCCAAAACCATTTTTGCTGAGATGCGCGGCGTTTCCGATGCCGATGGCAATTCACCATTTTGGAAGTGGCTACAAGAGCACTTTTTCTCGATTGATTTCACTTTGGCCGATTATCTGACTGGAATTGGCAAAAAAGGCTTTATCGCTGACTTGATGCCCAAACTGCCAATTTACGTCAACTTGCTGAGCAAAGAAGCGCAAGCGGTGATTGGTCAGGTGCATGAAAACACGCGACCTGCCTTGGTATTGCTTGAGAAAGAGGGTTTCACCTGTCGCAATTACGTCGACATTTTTGATGCGGGCCCAACCGTGGAATGTGAGCTGAACAATATCGAATCGGTGCGCCACTCAGTACGCGCCATTGTTGAAGTGGCAGAACATTCGAGCTCGCAGAATTTCATTATGTGTAACACCTCGTTTGAGAACTTCCGGGCTACGGCGGCCAAAGCCGCATACAGCCAAGAAGATAACGCGGTGATCATCTCCCCCAAAGTGGCCGCGGCGTTAGAAGTGAGCACGGGGGATTATTTACGGATTTTGGCGCAGTAGGGGATAGCCATGACACATTGGATAGCCGGTGAATGGGTTGCGGGAACCGGTGAAAAGCTGGAATCACATACGCCTTATAGCCATGAGCTTTTATGGCAAGGTTACAGCGCTAGTGGCGAGCAAGTCGACGCGGCGGTGAAGGCCGCTCGCCGCGCTTTTCTCGACTGGAAAAAACGCCCATTTGCTGAGCGTGAACAGAAGGTGTTGGCCTTTGCGGAATTGGTGAAAGCCAACAGCGAACAGATTGCGCAAGTGATTGCTAAAGAGACGGGCAAGCCTTTGTGGGAAACGCGCACGGAAGCGGCGTCGATCGCCGGAAAAATCGCAATTTCGATTCGTGCTTATCATGAGCGTACCGGTGAAACCGTGCGTGAAGCGGCGGGTAATCAGCTGGTATTGCGCCATCGGCCGCTGGGCGTGATGGCGGTGTTTGGGCCGTATAACTTCCCCGGCCACTTGCCCAATGGGCATATTGTGCCAGCTCTGCTCGCGGGCAATACCGTGGTTTTCAAACCTTCCGAACAAACGCCGTGGACTGGCGAAGTTTTGATGCAGTTATGGCAACAGGCTGGCTTGCCTGCTGGTGTCATCAATCTGGTTCAAGGCTCAAAAGAGACGGGGATTGCGCTCGCGCAATCCCGCGGGATTGATGGTTTGCTGTTTACGGGGAGTGCCAATACTGGGCATCTGCTGCATCGCCAATTTGCAGGTCAGCCGGACAAAATGCTGGCGCTGGAAATGGGCGGCAATAACCCTATGGTGATTTCAGAGCACTATGGCGATCTGGATGCCACGGTTTACACCATTATTCAATCGGCGTTTATCAGCAGTGGTCAACGCTGCACCTGTGTGCGTCGCTTGTATGTGCCACAAGGGACGAAAGGCGATGCACTGCTCGATAAACTGGTTTCCGTAACGGCCAAGCTGCGTATTGATCAGCCCTTTGCTGAACCCGCACCCTTTATGGGGCCGTTAGTTTCTGAAGCGGCAGCACAAGCGATCCTCAAGGCGCAAGCAGATCTACAAGCGCTAGGTGGAAAAAGTCTACTTGAAGCTCGCGCCTTGCATGCGGCGTTTATCACTCCGGCCATCATAGATGTGACGGCGATTGAGCGCTTACCGGATGATGAGTATTTCGGGCCTTTGCTGCAAGTGGTGCGTTACCAGACTTTGGCGCAAGCGGTAGAGCTTGCCAATGATACCCGCTTTGGCTTATCCGCTGGGCTTGTCTCGACGGATGATGGCGAGTGGGATTATTTTGTCGAACATATTCGTGCGGGTATCGTCAATCGTAACCGCCAATTAACCGGAGCCAGTGGAGATGCGCCATTTGGTGGCCCAGGAGCATCGGGCAACTTACGCCCCAGTGCCTTCTATGCCGCCGACTATTGCGCTTATCCGATGGCCTCAATGGAAGGGGATACAACGCTGCTTCCTGCTACCTTGAGCCCGGGTGTTGAACTCTAATCATAATTTATTTTGTGCCTGCGCAGCCAAGTAGGCACTTTTTTCGTCACAGGTTGAAAGCTTTATCGTGTTAGCGCTGGGTAAATTACACGGCGTTTAACCTTAATCCCTTTGCGTTTCTTAGGATCAACAAGGAGGCGTTATGACGCCAACAGCTTTATTCCAATCGCTCTGGAATGATTATATTGAGCGCCTCTGCCCATCGGCAGACAGAGTGCATCAACTCCTACAAGAAGATGAGCCGCTGATTAATGACCATATTGCGCTGCGCACATTTAATTTGGCGCCACTGGGGTTAGAGACGCTGGCTAAACCGTTTCTGGCACTCGGCTACCAAGCGTGTGGTGAGTATGAGTTCAAAAGTAAAAAACTCTTTGCTAAGCATTTTGAACATCCCGATCCTTTGCAGCCTAAGGTTTTCATTAGTGAGCTGAAAGTGGAAGAGTGTTCACCTGAGCTGCAAGCGATTGTTGAAAAGCTGGTGGCACAAGTTCAGCCACAAGCATTAGCCAGTGAGGCTTTTTTGTATGGCGGTCGCTTATGGAGCTTAAGCCATGCCGACTATCTTACTTTGGCGAAAGAGAGTGAGTATGCCGCTTGGCTTGCGGCGCATGGTTATGGTGCAAACCACTTTACAGTCAGCGTGAATCAGCTCAATGCGCTGCATGAAGTGAAACAGGTCAATGACCATCTGCGCCAACATGGCTTTAGCATCAATGAATCGGGTGGGGAAGTAAAAGGCTCACCAGAAGTCTTGCTCGAACAGTCTTCAACCATGGCTGATAAAGTGTTAGTGCGTTTTAACGAAGGCGCGGAGATGATCCCCGGTGGCTTTTATGAGTTTGCCAAACGCTACCCTATGGCCAATGGTCAGCTCTATCCCGGATTTGTCGAAGCTTCGGCGGATAAGATTTTTGAAAGCACGAACCGTTAAATCTAACGCATCATACAAATAAAAATAGCCACCGCAGGGTGGCTATTTTTTATAACACGAGACGGGTTATCGGGGCACTTAGCGAGTGCCGTAAACCACGATGGTTTTACCGTGGGCAGAGATCAGGTTCTGCTCTTCCAGCATCTTGAGGATGCGGCCAACGGTTTCGCGAGAACAGCCAACAATTTGACCGATCTCTTGGCGAGTGATCTTGATTTGCATACCGTCAGGGTGAGTCATCGCATCTGGCTGACGTGCAAGATTCAGCAGAGTCTGTGCGATACGGCCAGTTACGTCTAGGAACGCAAGGTCGCCAACTTTCTGGCTGGTCATTTGCAGACGACGAGCCATTTGACCTGAAAGGCGCATCAAAATGTCTGGGTTAACTTGGATTAACTGACGGAATTTCTTAAATGAGATTTCAGCCACTTCACACGGTGTTTTGGCACGAACCCAAGCGGTACGCTCTTGACCTTCTTCAAACAGGCCGAGTTCACCGATGAAATCACCTTGGTTCAGGTAAGAGAGAATCATCTCTTTACCTTCTTCATCTTTGATCAGTACCGCAACTGAACCTTTTACGATGTAGTACAGCGTTTCCGCCTTCTCACCCGCGTGGATCAGCGTGCTTTTTGATGGGTACTTATGAATGTGACAATGTGAAAGAAACCACTCTAGTGTTGGATCGGTTTGAGGTTTACCTAGAACCATAATAATCTCACTTCCTCTGCAGGGTACGCTTGCCGCTATCCATATTTTAGCGAAGCCTCAATTGGGCTTACTAGAATAAGAGGAGTTACCCAAGGCTGCAAGCTATCTTGTGTTTCGGTTAAGAATAGTATCCTTTTTCGAAATCGATTTCTTGATTTTAATCGTGTCAGTAGTCCGATTTGCTACGCAAAACTGTGCACATGATCACGGTATGAAAAGTAAGCATTCATCACTGGTCGGATCTAGCCAATTTTTCCCGTTTCGATCAGTTGTTGCAGCAGCGGGCGCACAATCAAATCCATCGCAAAACTCATTTTACCGCCGGGGACGACAATGGTGTTGTGGCGTGACATAAACGAGCCATCAATCATCGCCAGCAAGTACGGGAAATCGACGTTTTTGATGCCACGAAAACGGATCACCACAAAACTCTCATCCAGCGTTGGAATGCCTTTGGCATTGAGTGGGTTCGAAGTATCGACCGTAGGCACACGTTGAAAGTTGATGTGGGTGCGCGAAAATTGCGGGGTGATGAATTTAAGGTAGTCGTCCATTGAGCGAACAATCGAATCCATCACCGCTTCGCGTGAATGGCCGCGATCGCGCGTGTCGCGCACGTATTTTTGGATCCACTCAAGGTTAACTATGGGTACCATGCCAATCAAAAAATCGACGTGTTGCGCGACATTAACATCGCCATCAACGACGCCGCCGTGCAAGCCTTCATAAAACAGCACATCGGAGTTTTCAGGCAGCGACTGCCAAGGGGTAAATGTACCGGGCATCTGGTTATACGGTACCGCTTCATCAAAGGTGTGCAAGTAGCGGCGTACTTGGCCGGTGCCTACTTTTCCATATTGGCGGAAGAATTCTTCCAGTGTAGGGAAATCGTTGGCTTGCGGACCAAAGTAGCTGATATGGCGGCCTTGCTCACGCGCTTTGCGGATTTCCACATCCATTTCTGGGCGAGTAAAACGGTGGAAACTGTCGCCTTCCACCCAAGCGGGTTTGATGTTCATCATATTGAACATCTTGCGAAAGGCTTCTGAGGTGGTGGTGGTACCGGCGCCGGAAGAACCGGTCACCGCAATAATCGGATGTTTGGCTGACATGACAAACCTTGTCCTTTAAGTCCTTGATTTTGGTGCTAACTTAGACACCTTCCGAAAAATGACTATAGCACGGAAAATGCTGTCGTCACGACATGGCTAAAACGGATGGCATTTAATATCCACGGTTTCATGCAATTCTGAATAGACGATCACAGCTTGTCCAGATTGTAATTGAGTACGTACCTGAGCAATTTTCTCTTCTAGCGAGACTTCAATATCGCCATAGTCGGTGCCTTCACGCAGCACAAATTCACGGATCAAATTGTCGAGTGTGTCTGGCGCAATCTCTTGCCATGGAATGATCATAAATACCTCTTTATTTTATGATGGCGCTTTTTTATGACGGTTCTTTTGTATGACTGAAAGAAACGACGAGTTGCCGCCACGCTCAGTCGTTTGAATGTCGCTTTCATCTGTGGAGAAGGAATCGTGGATTAGCTGGGCTGTAGAAAATCATCTCGCAGCGGTGCGTAATACTCGGGTAGAGCTTGCTCTAACCAAAAATACGGTTTAAGCCATGAACCGCTCAGGAAACCCACATGGCCGCCATGCTCGAAGAGACGATAGCGGATATTGTCAGGTAGCGGAAAATTGGGGATCACCGCTTCAGTCATAAAAGGATCGTCTTTGGCGTGGATGATCTGAGTCGGGACGCGGATCTGAGTCAGCTGTTTAATCCCAGAGCACTGCTGGTAATAATCGGCTGCATCATGAAAACCGTGCAGCGGCGCGGTGATCACATCATCAAACTCGGCGAGTTTAGCGATCGCACGGATTCGCTCAGGGCTCAGTGGCAAAGCGTTTTCCAGCAGTGGGTATTTCGCGATGGCATTTTTCTTCAATGAAGAGAGCAGATAGGCTCGATACACTTTGGAAAAGCCCTGTTCGATACGTTGTGAGCAGGCGGCTAAATCGAGTGGCGCAGAAATCAAGGTGGCGGCCGTGACGATAGGATCATCCCGATACTGCGCAAGATAGTTGGCGAGCATGTTACCGCCTAGTGAAACACCGACGGCAACGATCGGACGCTCTGGTAATTGTTTACGCAGATACTCCAGCACAAAACGCGCATCGCCCGTTTCGCCAGAGTGGTAAGCGCGTGCTAAGTGGTTGGGTTTACCACTGCAACCGCGAAAATGCATCATCACCGAGAGCCAGCCTTGCCGCGCAAAGGCGTGCATCAAGCCGTTCGCGTAAGGGCTTTTGAAGCTGCCTTCTAAGCCGTGGAACAACACAAACAGCGGCTTACGCTGCGCGTGTGGTGTGCGCCAATCTTCGCTCCAAGCAAGATCGAGAAAATCACCATCAGGCGTGAATAGCGTTTGCCATTCGGCACTAAACAGCGGCTGTTTTCGCAGCAAGCGAGGCAGCAGAGTTTGTAAGTGGGGATTTTTCAGCCCCTTAGCAGCAATAAACGTGATCATGATGTTGGAGTATCGGATTCTCGGTACGGAGCTGAAAAAAGCTCGGCTAAGTATTCTGCGCCAAGCATTTTACAGTATTGCAGAGTGAGCGATAGATCTTGCGCAGGATGAAGTGTCATTCGATTGAGACAATGGACCAAATCCGCTTGCTGTTGCTTTTCTAATTGCAGCTCAAACTGCAGAGCCTCGCGATAGAGCGTGTCTGGCAAATGGCTTTTCAAGCGTCGCCGCAAATCACGAAAATCGTGCAGCAGAGTTTCCGAATGACTCAAACATTCCAGCACCGTCGGCCAGTCAGTTTCCGCAAAAGTGAGCTGCTGTTCATCTAGCCATTTGAGTAACAGCAGCAGATTGACATTGCCGTGATGGCTATTTTGCAATCGTAAGCACGCCTCTTTTACCTCGCGCACACTGTAATACTGCAAACTGAATTGCCAGAGTCTTTCCAGTGTTAATCTTGGTTTGGCGTGCTCATCACTCATTTATCCGTTGAACTCCCGTTCCATCTCTTCCAAGGTTTCTTGTTCGGCCATCCATTCTAGCTCGACTTGCTCAAGCTCGGATTTGGCGGCGGCTTGTTTAGCCAACACCTCAGTCAGTGTCGCTTTATTCTGTGCTTCGTACAGTGAGGTGTCCGACAATTGTGCTTCCATCTCACTGACAACGTGGTTCAACTTATCGAGTTTCTCTTCTAACTGTGTCAGCTTTTTGCGAATTGGCGCAGTGAGCTTACGAAAATCGGCTTCACGGCGCTTTTGCTCTTTTTTCGCCGCGGCACTGTTCGCGCTATTCGCAGTATTGGTCGGTTGGGTTTCTTTACGCTCGGCTTTTTGCTGATCGGTAAGCCATTTGTAGTAGTCATTCAAGTCACCATCAAACGGGCCGACTTGGTGATCATGCACTAAATAGAGATCATCGGTGGTGGCACGCAGCAAGTAGCGATCATGGCTGACAATGACCATTGCGCCTTCATAGCTTTGTAGCGCAAGGGTTAGCGCCTGACGCATATCCAAATCCAAATGGTTGGTGGGTTCGTCAAGCAGCAGTAAGTTGGGCTTTTGCCACACAATCAGTGCCAGCACTAAACGGGCCTTTTCACCACCCGAGAAGGGCGCGACTTTTTCGAGTGCTTTCTCACCATGGAAACCAAAGCTGCCTAAGTAGTTACGCAGCTCGAGCTCATTTTTGTCTGGCGCGATTTGCATCATGTGTTGCAGCGGCGTTTCTTCTGGATGCAGTGTTTCCAACTGATGCTGCGCAAAGTAACCAATTTTCACCCCTTGCGAGTATGTGCAGTCACCCGATTGCGGTTTGAGCTCACCCGAGAGCAGTTTGATCAAGGTGGATTTACCTGCGCCGTTACGACCAAGCAGACCGATGCGACTGCCCGGCACCAGATTGAGGCGGATCTTCTCGAGGATGAGGTTATCGCCGTAGCCCGCTGCGACCTGATCCATCATCAGGATCGGGTTCGGCAGCGCGGCAGGTTCACGAAATTCAAAGCTGAACGGGTTATCAAACTGGGCGGGCAGCACTTTTTCCATCCGCTCCAGCGCTTTAATCCGGCTTTGGGCTTGGCGAGCTTTCGACGCTTTATAGCGGAAGCGATCAATATAGCTTTGCATGTGCGCCATCTGCTTTTGTTGCTTTTGATAGATGGCTTGTTGCTGAAGCATTTTCTGTGCGCGCTGAGTTTCAAACGACGAGTAGTTGCCCGTGTATTCATTCAGCGTCTGATTTTCAATATGCACAATGCGATTGACGATTGGGTCGAGGAAATCGCGGTCATGGGAAATCAGGATCAGCGTGCCGGGGTAGCTTTGCAGCCAACGCTCTAGCCACATCACCGCATCCAAATCCAAGTGGTTGGTCGGTTCGTCGAGCAGCAGTAAATCTGAGCGGCAAATCAGCGCTTGCGCGAGGTTTAAACGCATCCGCCAGCCACCAGAAAATTGGGTCAGGCTCCAGCTCATCTGCTCTTGAGTAAAGCCTAAACCGTCAAGCAGTTCTGAGGCGCGAGCGCGAATGCTGTAACCACCGACCATCTCGATTTTGCCATGCAAATCGGCCACTTTGGTGCCGTTGTCGGCCGCTTCTGCGTCCATCAATTGGCGTTCAAGTTCGCGGTATTCGCGATCGCCATCGATGACGTATTCCAATGCTGTGCGATCCAGCGCCGGGGTTTCCTGTGCTACCCAAGCCAGCTCCCAGTGCGCTGGTTTACTGAAGGAGCCCGCATCAATGGTGAGTTCATCTTTCAGCAGTGCAAAGAGAGTGGATTTGCCGCAGCCGTTTTTGCCCACTAAGCCGACTTTGTCGCCGGGATGAATGGTGGCTGAAGCTTGCTCAAGGAGTGGTTTGCCGCCACGCAGTAGCTGAATCTCAGAAAAGGTAATCATAAAAAATCGTTTATCGCCCGTTGAATTTTCGCTCGGAATAGTAGGTGGAATAAGGATAAATGTCGATCATTATACAAATTGGGTTATGATGCTGAGTAACGGATTAGTAACAAATCAGCGGAGTGCGCAACTTGGTCAACCGAGAGCAAACGAAAGCCAAAGTGCTGGTGGTGTATGCGCACCCAGATCCACAACACTCCGTTGCCAATCAGGTGATGATGGAAAAGATTGCCGATTTAGAGCATGTTTCGATTATCGACCTCTACGCCACTTACCCCAATTTCTTTATTGATGTGCATGCCGAGCAGCAGCGCTTGCGGGAACATGATGTGCTGGTGTTGCAACATCCCCTCTATATGTATTCCTGCCCTGCTCTTTTAAAAGAGTGGATTGATCGCGTGTTGAGCAAAGGTTTCGCCTTCGGTAAACAG
The DNA here is from genome assembly GCF_000621645.1 of Vibrio cholerae ATCC 14035. GTDB lineage: Bacteria > Pseudomonadota > Gammaproteobacteria > Enterobacterales > Vibrionaceae > Vibrio > Vibrio cholerae. The sequence goes on from NZ_JHXR01000011.1 coordinate 151,152, forward strand.
AGTGAGCTGAAAGGGAAACTTTGGCGCAGTGTGATTACCACTGGCGGCAACCACACCGCCTACGATCAACGCGGTTATAACCGTTATCCGCTGAATGAAATCCTGCAGCCGTTCGAGCTCAGTGCGGCTTTGTGTCAGATGCACTGGATTGAGCCTTTGGTGCTGTATTGGTCACGCAACATCAGTGATCAAGAGCGTGCGCAACATGCAGAGCGTTATCGGCAATGGTTACAAGAGATCGCCCACTGGCAAGGAGAGCCGTATGACGCCACTGACCAGTGATTTTCTCAGTAGCAGTGTCGTCTTTCTTAGCGCTGCGGTGATTGCCGTCCCCCTTGCGCAGCGCGCGGGATTAGGCTCTGTGCTTGGCTATTTGCTGGCGGGGATTGCGATTGGTCCATGGGGACTGGGCTTGATCCGCGATGTGCAAGCCATCATGCATTTTGCTGAGTTTGGCGTGGTGCTACTGCTGTTTCTGATTGGCTTAGAGCTCAACCCGAAAAAACTGTGGAATCTACGCGGCCCCATTTTAGGGCTAGGCGGCGCGCAAGTGGTGGTGACCACTGCGGTGCTTTCCAGTGTCGCGTATTTACTGGGTGTCAGTTGGCAAAGTGCGTTAGTCATCGGTATGGCGCTGGCGCTTTCATCGACCGCGATCGCTCTGCGCGTGATTGAAGAGCACGGCTTAACGCGTACTGAGGCGGGACAATCGGGATTTGCGGTGCTGCTGTTTCAAGATATTGCGGTGATCCCCATGTTGGCACTGCTGCCAATCCTCGCTGGAAACAGCAGTGGCGATTGGCTGAATGCCCTGTGGATGACGGGAGGAATTGCTGCTTTGTTACTGGGCGGACATTTTCTGCTTAACCCGCTGTTTCGATACATCGCATTAAGTGGCGTGCGCGAACTGTTTACTGTCGCGGCTTTGCTCTTGGTGGTTGGCATCGCGTTGCTGATGCAGAAGGTTGGTCTTTCGATGGCGCTAGGTACTTTTTTAGCTGGGGTGATCCTCGCAGAAAGCGAGTTTCGTCATGAGCTAGAAATCGCTATCGATCCTTTTAAAGGCTTATTGCTTGGTCTGTTTTTTATTTCGGTGGGTATGGCAGTGGACGTGGGTTTGTTACTCGTCAAGCCTCTGCAGATTATGCTGGCCGTGTTGGGCTTAGTGATTGTCAAAAGTCTAGTGCTCTATCTGCTGGCACGCCTGTCGGGTACGGTTGCCAAAGCGCGCAGCAAAATGGCGGCGATTTTAAGCCAAGGGGGGGAATTCGCCTTCGTGATTTTTACCGCCGCCAGTGCGGAGGGCTTGCTGACGGCTTCGCAAGTCTCCTTCCTTCTGGTGGTGGTGAGCCTTTCTATGGTGACCACGCCGTTATTACTCTCTGCCCAAAAATACTGGTTTGCCCGCCAGCTCAATATTGAAGAAAACCCACTGACGCCGGATGTCGAAAATAAAGAGCCGCGAGTGATCATTGTCGGTTTTGGCCGCTTTGGTCAGATAGTGGGGCGTCTGCTGTACGCCAACAAAATCAAAGTCACTATTTTGGAAAGTGACGCCAGCCAAGTACGTTTACTGCGTAAATACGGCTACAAAGTCTTTTATGGGGATGCCACCAATCTGGAACTATTACGCGCTGCGGGTGTTGAGCAAGCAGAGGCCTTGGTGGTTTGTACTGACGACCCTGAGCAAGTGATCACCATAGTAGAGCTGTGTCAGCAGCATTTTCCGAATCTGAAATTGTTGGCGCGAGCACGCAGTCGGGTCGAAGCTTATCAACTGATGAGTCTCGGAGTACAAAATTACACCCGAGAAACCTTCTTGAGCGCACTCGACTTGGGGCGCAAAGCCTTGGTTCAACTTGGCATGCATCCTTATCAAGCGAAACGTGCCGAAGAGCATTTTCATCGTCTCGATAAAACTATGCTCAAAGAATTGCTACCGCAACATAATGAAGATAAACAACTCGAACTGCGCGCCAAAGAAGCGCGTACCGAACTTGAAGAAATATTTAGCCGTGAGATGGACAGTGATCAGCTCTCACGCCGATATTGGGAAAAGGAGTAGTACAATCTCGTGAAACAGAAAAAACGTTTTATCGCTGGCGCAAACTGCCCACAGTGCAAGACCGCCGATACGTTACAATGGTGGGTAGAGAACAGCATTGAGCTGGTTGAGTGCGTCGAATGTGGGTTCCATGAACAGCGTAAACCCAAATCCGTCGAGCAGAGTGAGCATGCGAATGAGCAGATGATCGGGATTTTTAAGCCGGAGTAATTGAGTTTCTGCGTGTGATCTTCATAATATCGGCAACATTCTTCTCTTGGCCTGCATTTGGCAGTCAAGAGACAACCTCCCTGGAGCAGTTATGAAAATTGAAAAAAACACGGTAGCAAGTCTTGCTTACCAATTGACTATCGAAGATGGCGTGGTGGTGGATCAGTCTACTGTTGATGCGCCGCTGGATTACCTGCACGGTCACAATAACCTGATTACAGGTCTTGAGCGTGAATTGGAAGGCAAAGTGGCTGGTGATAAATTCACCGTTACTATCGCACCAGAAGATGCATACGGCGAACACAACGAAGATCTGGTACAGCGTGTTCCTGCAGACGTGTTCCAAGGAGTGGATGAGCTGGAAGTCGGTATGCGTTTCCTCGCCGATACAGACCAAGGTCCAATCCCAGTTGAAATCACTGAAGTGGATGGCGATGAAGTCGTGGTTGATGGTAACCACATGCTGGCTGGCCAGTCACTGACTTTCACCGTAGACGTGGTTGCCGTGCGCGCAGCGACGGAAGATGAGATTGCTCACGGTCATATCCACCAAGTGGGTGGCTGTGGTCACGATCACGACCATGATCATGAAGGCGGTTGCTGCGGTGGCGAAGGCCACGGTCTCGATCACCATGGTCACGGTAAGAAAGAAGGCGGCTGCTGTGGCGGCGGCGGTTGTGGTTCTCACTAATAGTGAGCCCATCTCGCTAAGTAGTACGTTATTTTCGTAGTACGACAGATTTGAAAGTGCTAACCGCGATCCGGTTAGCGCTTTTTTATTGCGAACTTTGGCACTATACGCCCATTCTAAACGCCGAAATGAAACGGTTAACCTTATTGGAGAACACAAGTCATGACACAGCCTTTTGCGATTGCCATCCATGGCGGTGCCGGCACGATTTTGCGTGAGCAGATGAGTGATGCATTGCGCATGGACATCCTCGCGACTTTAGAGCAAGCCGTGCGAGCCGGGCATCAGCTACTGGTTGAAGGAGCCGATGCCTTAGATGCGGTGGTGGCAGCGGTGACAGTATTGGAAGACTCGCCACTGTTTAATGCCGGCAAAGGCTCAGTACTGACGCACAATGAAATGGTGGAGATGGATGCCTCGGTGATGCATGGCGCAGCCCGAGAGGCTGGCGCGATTGCGGGTGTGCGTCATGTTCGCAACCCAATTCAACTCGCGCGCGATGTGCTGCGTCATAGTGATCATGTGTTTTTGATTGGTGATGGGGCGGAGCAATTTGCTTTCCTGCAAGGGCATGTTTATACCGAGCAAGACTATTTTTTCACTGAGCGCCGTTATGAACAGCTGCAAAACATGAAGCAGCAAGATCGCTTTGCACTTTCAGAAGCTTCCTATCAATCAGAGTCTGCTGAACAAGAGCCGCCAAGTGAATATCCCGATGATAAGAAATTTGGCACGGTAGGCGCGGTGGCGCTGGATCAACAGGGCAATTTGGCGGCGGCGACCAGTACGGGTGGGATCACCAATAAACGCTTTGGTCGCGTGGGCGACTCGCCAATCATCGGCGCTGGAACGCTGGCTGAAAATGGCAATGTCGCCATTTCATGCACTGGAATGGGCGAGTACTTCATCCGTTATGCGGTCGCAGGCGATATTGCAGCACGCATGCGTTATCTCAAAGAAGATGTCCATATCGCCTGTGAAACCGTGGTACAAGGTGAACTGAAAAGTGTAGGTGGTGAAGGGGGATTAATTGCGATTGATGCGCAGGGCGATCTTCACTTTGCCATGAACAGTTCTGGCATGTATCGCGCGGGGATTGATCGCCATGGTCAATTCAGTGTGAAAATTTACGCTGACGAATAACCTTTTCTTAATAACTGAATGGATTTTCAAAGCCGTTTTATATGAATTTTTCATGCTTAAAAAATGACTGCAAGGATTCAAATTCGGTGCTAGAATCCTTTTTTAACTAGCAATCAGACTTGGAAAGATGGGTAATAACGTTGTCGTTCTTGGCACCCAATGGGGTGACGAAGGTAAAGGTAAAATCGTAGACCTTTTAACTGAAGATGCAAAATACGTGGTTCGCTACCAAGGCGGACACAACGCAGGTCACACACTAGTAATCGACGGTCAAAAAACCGTTCTCCACTTAATTCCATCCGGTATTCTTCGCAATAACGTGAAATGCATCATCGGTAACGGTGTAGTACTTTCACCAGAAGCATTGATCAAAGAAATGTCTGGTCTCGAAGAGCGTGGTGTTCCTGTTCGCGAGCGTCTTTTCATTTCTGAAGCTTGTCCTCTGATCCTGCCATACCACGTTGCTCTTGACCAAGCGCGCGAAGCCGCTCGTGGCAAGAAAGCAATCGGTACTACTGGTCGTGGTATTGGTCCTGCGTACGAAGATAAAGTAGCTCGTCGTGGTCTGCGTGTTGGCGACCTATTCGATATGGCTTCTTTTGCTGAGAAACTGCAAGAAGTGATGGCATTCCATAACTTCCAACTTGAGCACTTCTACAAAGTAGAACCAGTAAGCTACGAAGCGGTACTGGAGCAGGCGAAGGGTTATGCAGAACTGCTGACTTCTATGGTTATCGACGTAACCAACGAACTGGATGCAGCGCGTAAGCGTGGCGACAAAATCATGTTCGAAGGCGCGCAAGGTACACTACTGGATATCGACCACGGTACTTATCCATATGTAACGTCTTCAAACACCACTGCTGGTGGTGTTGCTGCGGGATCTGGTTTTGGTCCTCGTCACCTAGGTTACATCCTTGGTATCGCGAAAGCGTACTGCACTCGTGTTGGTGCCGGTCCGTTCCCAACTGAACTGTTTGACGAAGTGGGCGATCATTTAGGCACTAAAGGCCATGAGTTTGGTGCAACCACAGGTCGTAAGCGTCGTTGTGGTTGGTTTGATGCAGTGGCAATGCGCCGCGCGATCCAAATCAACTCAGTCACCGGCTTCTGCCTGACCAAACTGGACGTTCTAGATGGTCTGAAAGAGATCAAAATCTGTACGGGTTACCAAATGCCTGACGGTTCTATTGCTGAAGTTTCACCTATGGCCGCTGACGCATTTGAAAACGTGACGCCAATTTTCGAAACTATGCCTGGTTGGTCTGAAACGACTTTCGGTGCAAAAACGCTGGCTGAACTGCCACAGACAGCACTGGATTACATCAAGCGCATAGAAGAGCTGACTGGCGTTCCGGTAGACATCATTTCTACTGGCCCAGACCGCAACGAAACCATCATCAAAGTTCACCCATTCAGCGCGTGATCTTGAGATAAAAAACAGTAAGCCGACTCACCGAGTCGGCTTTTTTTTGCCATACTCTTGGTGGTATTTTGTGCGCCTGTGGCAAAAAGTTGCCGCAAAACGGTAAACGGGGCTAAAGCGATTGCATTCAATGCCGATATAGAAAGCAATCCGGGTCAACGTGCAATGCGGCGCGTGGTGACTGCCGGTGTTTATAAGAGTGCGGGTATGAAGCTACGAACGGTAGCCGCTTCCTTATTGCTTGCATGGCACTCCTCTTACAATCCTGCTTATGCAGCGGATTTAGGAGAGCCAGTGCCTATCTATTCGGAAGCTGAGCTAATCAAACTGATTGAAGAAAATAAGCATCTTGAGCGCGTAAAAGCGGATAATTGCCAGATCGTGGAAGATATTGTCGCACGTGCGACACGTATCAGTCTGCCCTCTTATGAGTTTCTGTATGGCGATATGCTGGCTTGGGGAGTGTGTGTGGATCAGGATGTTGAGCTGGGTCTCTACTATATGGAGAATGCGGCGCATCAAGGTTTGCCTGCTGCTCTGGAGCAGCTTGGGCGCTACTACTCACGCGGCACCTTAGTTCAACAAGACAAAGAACGCGCGATCCCCTATCTGCGTGAAGCAGCGGCAATGGGCAATCTTAATGCGCGTATTCAGCTCGCTGAACTGTTACTGCGTGATTACGGCAGTCCGCTCGATTATGAAGATGCCTACCGCTGGTTGTATAACTCGGTCACTGCCGATCAGCGTACTCACAATCGTATCGCTCTGCTGCGTCAAGGTTTAGAGCGTAGGATGCCGGAAAATATCATCGCGCGAGCCAAACGCCGAGAAACGTTCTGGTAAAGCCGCTTTACCAGAACTGGTTCCCTTTAGCGCAAGAATTGCCGCATCTCTTCAAGCGCCTGCATGATCTGCTGAGTCGAAATTTGACGCTCTTTCTCTGGGGCAAGTTCTGAATTGAGAGTCTCGACTCGCCCGGTGGGGTAGCTCACCAACATCTCTTTATCACTCACTAACGCATAGTTAAAGTAACTACCGATAATCGTCCATTCCCGTTGTGGGCTCTCTTGCCAAAGCGGGTAGCCTAACGCAAATTCATTGAGTGGATTTTGTACCCCTAACACTTCTTGCATCAACATAGGCGCAATATCGAGGTGGGTGGTTTTGTGCGTTAATACGCTTCCTTCTTTGTCAGGAATGTAGATGTAAAGTGGTACATGGATCTGCGCCATGCTGTAGTTACTGCCATGTCCCCAATAATTTTGTCGATTGTCATTAAACTCTTCACCATGATCGGATGTGATGATCACTATGGTATTGCGCAGCTCATCACGGGCTTGCAACTGCTCAAGAACTTTGCCAATCAAACTATCAGCGTAATAGAGGGCATTGCGATAGCGGTTATGGTACGGCTCGGGATCAAAATCGTTGTTGAGTTTGATGTGATCGACTCGCTCCCAATAAGGGGTGAAAGGTGGTGTCATCGAGCTTGGGAAATCAGCCGCATGCGCTGAATCGTAAAACAGAAAACCGAAGTAGGGCTTGCTACGATCCCGTTGCTCTAAAAAGTGCAAAAAATCCTCAGTAATACGTTCATCACGCTGTGGTGAGTTTTCTCCAGGCGTGACTGTACGTAGCTGGGCAATTTTGCTGAATATCGTTCGGTCAAACGGTGGGCTATTGAGTGGTGCCGAGCCGTAAATAGCAAACTGATAGTTCAAATCTGCGAGAGTTTGCATCAGCAGTGGGCGAGTTTGGCTGGTTTGAAACTCCTCCCAATAGGTAGCGGGTAAGCCGTAAAAGAGACTGAATAAGCCAGCTTGGGTTGAATTTCCACCACTTAAGTGATGAGTAAAGCGCGTGGCTTGTTGACCAAAGTGAGCAATGTTGGGCGTCACATCGCGATTGGCATCATCAAAACGCCAAGCATCAATCCCAATCAATAAAATGTTTGGGCGCTCTGCAGGCGGTTCAATGTGCAGAGGTCGCAGCGGATAGTTGAGAGTACTGCTGGTTGGTGCATGAAAATCCACCTGCTGACGGCGGGCGGATTGCGCATCAACAACACCGAGCTGGTCGAAAAAGCGTTTTGCGGTCAACGGATAATAGAGCGGCCAGTGATAGCTGTAGCTTGGGATCTCACTGTCATAAGTGGCATCTTTCCAAGCGTGGATAAACTGGCTACTCAGCAATGAAAGTAACCAAACCGCCGATACCCAGCGAACTCCACGTGAATGTTGAATGCGTTGCGCCAGTTTCATGATGAGCCATTGGGCAAAGCCGACCACGAAGACAATAAAGCCTGCCATCGCAAGGGTATACCACGACACGCTGATCACTTGCTGTCCACCATGCAACAGCAAATCCCACACAAAGCCACTCAGATGGAATCGGTACTGTTGATACACTTCAATATCGACCATCAACAAAATGCTCACGGCCCAAGAGGCTACAAACACAACACCGTGCAGTAGGCGACTCGGGAGCCAAACCAGAGCGAGTGAAACCAGCGTGATGGCAAAGGCAAATAACCCAAACCAGCCAAACTGGGTGGCCGAAAGATAAGCGTACGCTACCCTATTACTGCTGCTGACCTCCATCCATTGCAAATAGGGGAGGCCCAATACAGCTAATAAAACAGCATTCAAAATAAAGTGACTAAAAAGCCACTCTATATTCTTTTTTATCATCAATAACATGTGGAATCCCCGTAGCAAATGGGATTGGTTGGACAGCAAAATTGCTGCAAATAATAACTTAAAAGTTGACCTATGTCACATTACCTAGAATGATGAAAGAGTTCTGTGCGTTGTCATTAGTTGTTCGTAGTGACAAAGCAGTAGGATATAACTAACACCTTCCTAGATAAGCAGGTCTGCCTATGTCTGATACCACACATCTTGATCCTTTCGCTGATCGCGAAGCCGACAATTATGACAATCCAATTCCGAGTCGTGAGTACATTCTCGAATTTTTAACCCAAGCCAATGTTCCCATGAATCGCAACGATCTGTTCGAAGCCCTCAAACTAGAAGGCGAAGAGCAATATGAAGGGTTGCGTCGTCGCCTGCGGGCAATGGAACGAGATGGCCAACTGGTGTTCACGCGCCGTCAATGCTATGCCTTGCCAGAAAAACTGGAAATGGTGAAAGGCTATGTGATTGGCCACAAAGACGGCCACGGCTGGGTTCGTCCAGAAGGAAGCTTAAACAAAGAAGGCGATATTTTATTGCCCCACCACCAGATGCGTACGCTGATCCATGGTGATTTTGTCTTAGTGCAGCCGAGCGGTACTGATAAACGAGGCCGTAAAGAAGGGCGCTTAGTACGCATTCTCGAAGAGCGCAATGGCCAAATTGTCGGGCGTTTCTTCTTTGAATACGGTTACTCTTATGTGGTGCCGGATGACTCACGCATTCATCATGACATTCTGATCCCCAATGACTTACGTGCCGGCGCTCGCATGGGCAACGTGGTCGTGATTGAAATTACCGACCGTGGCACGCGTAACCGCGGCATGATGGGTAAAGTCGTTGAAGTGTTGGGTGAAAACATGGCCCCGGGTATGGAAACGCAAATTGCGATTCGTACTCACCAAATTCCCCATGAATGGCCCGCAGAAGTTGAGCAGCAAGTAGCGGGATTGACCGAGGAAGTACCTGAAGAAGCCAAGCAAGGCCGTGTCGATCTACGTGCTTTGCCATTAGTCACGATCGATGGCGAAGATGCTCGAGATTTCGATGATGCTGTCTATTGTGAAGCGAAAAAAGGCGGTGGCTGGCGTTTATGGGTCGCGATTGCCGACGTGAGCTATTACGTACGTCCCGATACCGCTCTCGATAAAGAAGCGATCAACCGCGGTAACTCGGTCTATTTCCCATCGCAAGTTGTCCCAATGTTGCCGGAAGTGCTGTCGAACGGCCTCTGTTCACTCAACCCACAAGTCGATCGCTTGTGCATGGTGTGTGAAATGACCGTATCGGAAACGGGTAAGCTCTCGGGCTACAAGCATTACGAAGCGGTAATGAACTCGCACGCTCGCCTGACTTACACCAAAGTGCATGAAATCCTCGAAGGGGATGAAGAACTGCGCGAGCGTTATAAAGCGCTGGTTCCTCATCTTGAAGAGTTGCACAAAATGTATCAGGTGCTGAAAAGTGCACGCGATGAGCGTGGCGCGATTGAGTTTGAAACCGTTGAAACCAAATTCATCTTCAACGCTCAGCGCAAGATTGAAAGCATTGAGCCTGTTGTACGTAACGATGCGCATAAGCTGATTGAAGAGTGTATGATCCTCGCCAACATCGCCTCTGCCTCTTTGGTAGAAAAAGCCAAAGAAGCGGCGTTGTACCGTGTCCATGAGCCACCAGGTGAAGAACGTCTCACTGGCTTCCGTGATTTCCTCGGTGAGTTGGGGCTCGATCTCTCCGGTGGCCTTGAGCCATCACCGACCGACTACGCCAATTTAATGAAGCAAATTGGTGAACGTCCAGATAAAGAGCTGATCCAAACCATGTTGCTGCGCTCGATGAAGCAAGCGGTGTATAACGCGGATAACGCGGGTCACTTTGGCTTGGCGTTGAAACGTTACGCACACTTTACATCGCCAATCCGTCGTTACCCGGATTTGTTGCTGCATCGTGCGATCAAATATCTGATCGCGAAGCAAGAAGGGCGCAACCAAGACCGTTGGACTCCAACCGGTGGCTATCACTACTCCTTCGATGACATGGACTTCTACGGTGAGCAGTGCTCCATGACTGAGCGCCGCGCTGATGATGCGACGCGCGAAGTGTCTGACTGGCTCAAATGCGAGTATATGCAAGATCATGTGGGTGAAGAATTAGAAGGCGTCGTCGCGAACGTCACCAGTTTCGGCTTCTTTGTCCGTCTCACTGAGCTGCACATTGACGGCCTGGTACACATTTCGACTCTGGCTAACGACTACTACCACTACGATCCGATTGGTCAGCGTCTGGTGGGGGAAAGTTTTGGTGCCATCTATCGTCTTGGTGATGCGGTAAAAGTAAAAGTGTTGGCGGTAAACCTTGATGATCGCCAAATTGACTTTGAATTGGTCGAAACTAGTCGTAAGCTACGCGGCCAAGGTAAAACCGCCAAGAAACGTGCCGATGAAGCTCGAGCCAAAGCGCAAGGTAAAAAAGAAGCGGCCACTAAAGGTGCCCGTGGCAAATCACCAACGAAATCAGAGTTGAAACCACAGGTAGAAGCGACGCGCCGTCCAGACAGTGAAGGCCGTAGCAAACCGAAAAAGACCAAAGCGCCGAAAAAACGCAAAGACCAAGCTCGTAAGAAAAGCGGCAAAGTACGAGATAAAACCAAATAGGTAACACATGAGTAATGAATTGATTTATGGCATCCACGCCGTGAACGCGGTACTACAACGCGATCCCGCGCGTTTTGTCGAAGCGTATGTGCTTAAAGGTCGTCAGGACGATCGCCTGCTGCCGGTACTCAACGAATTGATGCGTCTTGGCGTCTCAATTCAAGAGATGAGCCGCAAAGCGCTGGATGACAAAGCGGAAGGCGCCAATCATCAAGGATTGATTGCCCGTGTTAAACCTGCTCGTCAACTCAATGAAAATGACCTTGACGATATCCTCGCTCAGCATGAGCAACCCCTGTTGTTAGTACTGGATGGGGTAACTGATCCGCACAACCTCGGGGCTTGCCTGCGTAATGCCGATGCGGCAGGTGTGGCGGCAGTCATTGTTCCGAAAGACAAATCAGCACCACTGACCGCGACCGTCAGTAAAGTGGCGTGTGGCGCGGCGGAAACGGTACCGCTCGTGCGCGTTACTAACTTGGCGCGTACCATGCGCGCACTGCAAGAAAAAGGTGTCTGGTTTGTAGGGACTGCAGGCGAAGCGACTCATGATATCTATCAAAGCAAACTGACCGGGCCGCTGGCGATTGTAATGGGCGCAGAAGGGGATGGCATGCGTCGTTTAACGCGTGAAACCTGTGATGATTTGATTAAAATCCCGATGGCAGGCAGCGTATCAAGTCTAAACGTGTCTGTAGCTTGTGGTGTCTGTTTATTTGAAGCAGTACGCCAGCGTATGGCGAATCGGTAAGTTCAATCATTCCATCATCGTAAACGGGCACTTGAGAGTGCCCGTTTTTCTTATCATCCCTAAACCACGGCATTTAGCGGTCGTGATTGTTTGGCGCATGCATAAACACTCCAGTGACGTTATCGTTAACAGAGATTTAATTCCGTTTATTTTTCAAACATACCTTGCAACTGAAACTGTGATCGGTATAATGCCCGGCACTGGTTTAGCCAGTTGTGAACCAATGAGCAGTGAGGAGCTGTCCCATCTTATTGATAGGTCAGGTAATGTATACTCAGCTTATGTTCGCAGTTAATAAAAATTTAGCTTTCTACTATCTTGCGATAGTTCAGGTTAATCACCTATTAGCTGACAATGCGTCCTAATCTTGGATGCTACGGTTTCACATAAATCAATCGGCATTCTCTCGTCTTATCGAGTTTGAGTGGCGATATTGTTTGTGTAATTTTTTAATATTGGAGCTCTGTCTCATGCAGAACCAACGTATCCGTATCCGCCTGAAAGCTTTCGATTACAAACTGATCGATGCTTCTACAGCGGAAATCGTTGAAACAGCTAAGCGCACTGGCGCACAGGTTCGTGGTCCAATCCCACTGCCAACTCGTAAAGAGCGTTTCACTGTTCTTATCTCTCCACACGTTAACAAAGATGCTCGTGATCAGTACGAAATCCGTACTCACAAACGTCTAATCGACATCGTTGAACCAACAGACAAAACTGTTGATGCTCTGATGCGTCTAGACCTTGCTGCGGGCGTTGACGTACAAATTAGCCTAGGTTAAGGGAGATTAGAAGAATGATTGGTCTAATCGGTCGTAAAGTGGGCATGACCCGCGTATTTACTGAAGACGGCGTTTCTATCCCAGTAACTGTTGTTGAAGTTGAAGCAAACCGCGTTTCTCAAGTGAAAACTCTTGAAACTGATGGCTACGCTGCAATCCAAGTCACTACTGGTTCTAAGAAAGCTAACCGTGTTACTAAGCCAGAAGCTGGTCACTTCGCGAAAGCGGGTGTAGAAGCTGGTCGCGGTCTTTGGGAATTCCGTTTGGAAAACGGTGAAGAGTTTGCAGTAGGTTCTGAACTGACTGTTGAACTGTTCAACGAAGTAAAAAAAGTAGACGTTACTGGTACATCTAAGGGTAAAGGTTTCCAAGGTGCTGTTAAGCGCTGGAACTTCCGCACTCAAGATATGACTCACGGTAACTCATTGTCTCACCGTGCTCCTGGTTCAATTGGCCAATGTCAAACTCCAGGTCGCGTGTTCAAAGGCAAAAAAATGGCAGGTCACATGGGTGCTGAGCGTGTAACGACTCAAAACCTAGAGATCGTACGTGTTGACGCTGAGCGCAATCTGCTTCTGATTAAAGGTGCAGTCCCAGGCGCAACTGGCGGTAACGTGATCGTCAAACCAGCTGTTAAAGCGTAACGTCTAGGAGTAAGTAATGGAATTGATGGTTAAAGGTGCTAACGCACTAACTGTTTCCGAAACTACTTTCGGACGTGAGTTCAACGAAGCTCTTGTACACCAAGTAGTTGTTGCTTATGCAGCAGGTGCTCGTCAAGGTACTCGTGCTCAAAAGACACGTTCAGAAGTTTCTGGCGGTGGCGCTAAGCCATGGCGTCAAAAAGGTACTGGCCGTGCACGTGCTGGTACAATCCGTAGCCCAATCTGGCGTACAGGTGGTGTTACTTTTGCTGCGAAACCACAAGATCACAGCCAAAAAGTAAACAAGAAAATGTACCGTGGTGCTATGAAGAGCATTCTGTCTGAGCTAGTTCGTCAAGAGCGTTTGATCGTTGTTGAAAACTTCTCAGTTGAAGCTCCAAAGACCAAAGCTCTGGTAGCTAAGCTAAAAGAACTTGAGCTGAACGATGTTCTCATCGTTACTGGCGAAGTAGACGAAAATCTGTTCTTAGCTGCGCGTAACCTGTACAAAGTTGACGTGCGTGACGTAACTGGTATCGACCCAGTAAGCCTGATCGCATTTGACAAGGTTCTAATGACTGCTGCTGCAGTTAAGCAAGTTGAGGAGATGCTGGCATGATCCGTGAAGAGCGTCTACTAAAAGTTCTACGTGCTCCGCACATCTCTGAAAAAGCAACTATGTCTGCTGAGAAATCGAACACTATCGTTTTCAAAGTAGCAAAAGATGCCACTAAGAAAGAGATCAAAGCAGCTGTAGAAAAGCTATTTGAAGTTGAAGTTAAGTCTGTAAATACCCTGATCATCAAGGGTAAGACCAAGCGTCAAGGTCTGCGCCAAGGCCGTCGTTCAGACGTGAAAAAAGCGTACGTGACTTTGAATGAAGGTCAAGATCTTGACTTCGTTGGCGGCGCGGAATAACAGGAGTAGTTGAAAAATGGCTATTGTTAAATGTAAGCCGACTTCGGCTGGTCGTCGTCACGTTGTTAAAGTTGTTAACGCTGACCTGCACAAGGGTAAGCCATACGCACCTCTTCTAGAGAAAAACTCTAAGAACGGTGGTCGTAACAACAACGGTCGTATCACAGTACGTCACATCGGTGGTGGCCACAAGCAACACTACCGTTTGGTTGACTTCAAACGTACTAAAGACGGTATCCCAGCGAAAGTTGAGCGTCTAGAATACGATCCAAACCGTAGCGCAAACATCGCTCTAGTTCTGTACGCAGACGGTGAGCGTCGTTACATCATTGCACCGAAAGGTCTGCAAGCGGGTGACGTTATCCAATCTGGCCCAGATGCGCCGATCAAAGCGGGTAACGCAATGCCAATGCGCAACATCCCAGTTGGTTCAACAATCCACAACGTTGAATTGACTCCAGGAAAAGGCGCTCAGCTGGCTCGTTCTGCTGGTGCTTACGCGCAACTTGTTGCTCGTGATGGTGCATACGTGACCCTACGTCTACGTTCTGGCGAAATGCGTAAAGTACTGTCTGAAGGCCGTGCAACTATCGGTGAAGTAGGCAACGCTGAGCACATGCTGCGTGAACTAGGTAAAGCTGGTGCAGCACGCTGGCGCGGTGTTCGTCCAACCGTTCGCGGTGTGGTAATGAACCCGGTTGACCACCCACACGGTGGTGGTGAAGGCCGTACTTCTGGTGGTCGTCACCCAGTATCTCCTTGGGGCGTTCCAACCAAAGGCTACAAGACACGTAGTAACAAACGCACTGACAAGTACATCGTACGTCGTCGTAATAAGTAATCTATTTAAGAGGATAAGCCATGCCACGTTCTCTCAAGAAAGGTCCATTTATTGACCTACACTTGCTGAAGAAGGTAGAGAAAGCGGTGGAAAGCGGAGACAAAAAGCCTATTAAGACTTGGTCCCGTCGTTCAATGATCATTCCAACAATGATCGGTTTGACCATCGCTGTCCATAATGGTCGTCAACACGTTCCAGTTTTCGTAACTGACGAGATGATCGGTCACAAATTGGGCGAATTTGCACCTACTCGTACTTACCGCGGTCACGCTGCGGATAAGAAAGCTAAGAAGAAATAAGGGGTAAATAATGGAAGCTATCGCTAAACATAACTTTGCTCGTATTTCTCCTCAGAAAGCTCGCTTAGTTGCAGACCAAATCCGCGGTAAATCTGTGGATCAAGCGCTAGAACTTCTGACTTTCAGCAACAAAAAAGCGGCTGAACTGGTTAAGAAAGTTCTGGAATCTGCAATCGCGAACGCAGAGCACAACGAAGGTGCGGACATCGACGATCTACGTGTCGCTAAAATCTTCGTAGATGAGGGCCCAGTCATGAAGCGTATTATGCCTCGTGCTAAAGGCCGTGCGGATCGTATCTTGAAGCGTTCAAGCCACATTACTGTGGTTGTCGCAGATCGCTAAGAGACTAGGAGAGTAAGCAATGGGTCAGAAAGTACATCCAAATGGTATTCGTCTAGGCATCGTTAAGCCTTGGAATGCTACATGGTTTGCTAACACCAAAGATTTCGCTGACAACCTAGACGGCGACTTCAAGGTACGTCAATACCTGTCTAAGGAATTGGCAAACGCGTCTCTGTCACGCATCGTTATCGAACGTCCTGCGAAAAGCATCCGTGTGACTATTCACACTGCTCGTCCAGGTGTTGTTATCGGTAAGAAAGGCGAAGACGTTGAAAAACTGCGTGCAGCAGTAGCAAAAATTGCTGGCGTACCAGCGCAAATCAACATCGCTGAAGTACGTAAGCCTGAGCTGGATGGTCAGCTTGTGGCTGATAGCATCGCGTCTCAACTAGAGCGTCGCGTAATGTTCCGTCGTGCTATGAAGCGCGCAGTACAAAACGCAATGCGCCTAGGCGCTAAAGGTATCAAAGTGGAAGTAAGCGGTCGTTTAGGCGGCGCTGAAATCGCTCGTTCAGAGTGGTATCGTGAAGGTCGCGTACCTCTACACACTCTGCGTGCTGACATTGATTACGCAACTTCTTCGGCTCACACCACCTACGGTGTAATCGGCGTTAAAGTCTGGATCTTCAAAGGTGAGATCCTAGGCGGTATGCCAGCAGCAACTGAAGCTGCAGAGCCAAAGGCTGACAAGCCGAAGAAGCAGCGTAAAGGCCGTAAGTAAGGAGTCGACAGATGCTACAACCTAAACGTACTAAGTTCCGTAAGGTTCAGACTGGTCGTAACCGTGGTCTAGCGAAAGGTACAGAAGTAAGCTTCGGTACTTTTGGTCTTAAAGCTGTAGGCCGTGGTCGTCTGACTGCTCGTCAAATCGAAGCGGCACGTCGTGCTATGACGCGTCATATCAAGCGTCAAGGTAAAATCTGGATCCGTGTGTTCCCAGACAAGCCAATCACTGAAAAACCACTAGAAGTTCGTCAAGGTAAGGGTAAAGGTAACGTTGAGTACTGGGTAGCCCAAATCCAACCTGGTAAGGTTATGTACGAAGTTGATGGTGTACCTGAAGAATTGGCACGTGAAGCGTTCCGCCTAGCGGCTCGCAAACTGCCATTCAAGACTACATTCGTAACTAAGCAGGTGATGTGATGAAAGCACAAGATCTACGCGAAAAAAGCGTTGAAGAGCTGAACTCTGAGCTACTGAATTTGCTGAAAGAGCAGTTCAACTTGCGCATGCAAGCTGCAACTGGTCAACTGCAGCAGACTCATACTCTGAAAGCTGTACGCCGTGATATCGCACGTGTGAAAACTGTTTTGACTGAGAAGGCAGGCGCATAATGAGCGACAAAATTCGTACTCAACTAGGTCGTGTTGTTAGCGACAAGATGGACAAGTCTATCGTTGTTGCTATCGAGCGCATGGTGAAGCACCCTATCTACGGTAAATTCGTTAAGCGCACGACTAAAGTACACGCACATGACGAAAACAACGAGTGTGGCATTGGCGACACTGTTGAAATTCGTGAATGTCGTCCACTGTCTAAGACTAAGTCTTGGACTCTGGTGAAAATTGTAGAAAAAGCGAAGATGTAATCTCCTCTCTTTCTCGCAATTCAGGCGGCTCCAATTATTTTTGGGGCCGCTTGTTTTTTGACTACCCAATCAAAAAAAAGGGTGGTACAATTCGCGTCCCTTTAAAGAGGCAGCCCGACCCGAGATGGGTCTAGTTTTTTTAATATTTAGCGGAGCACTAACATGATCCAAATGCAAACTATGCTGGATGCAGCTGATAACTCAGGCGCTCGCAGCGTAATGTGTATTAAGGTTCTGGGTGGCTCTCACCGTCGTTACGCCCACGTTGGCGACATCATCAAAGTTACCGTTAAGGAAGCAATTCCTCGCGGTAAAGTAAAGAAAGGTGATGTATTAAAGGCGGTGGTAGTTCGCACCCGTAAAGGCGTACGTCGTCCAGACGGTTCTGTCATTCGCTTCGACCGTAATGCTTGCGTTCTGTTGAACAACAACAGTGAGCAACCTATCGGTACACGTATCTTTGGTCCAGTGACTCGTGAACTTCGTAATGCGAAATTCATGAAGATTGTATCACTGGCTCCAGAAGTTCTGTAAGGAGCGGCAACAATGGCAGCTAAAATCCGTCAAAATGACGAAGTAATCGTTCTTGCTGGGAAAGACAAAGGCAAGAAAGGTAAAGTAACTAAGGTTCTGGCAACTGGTAAAGTTATCGTTGAAGGTATCAATCTAGTTAAGAAACACCAGAAACCTGTTCCTGCGATGGGTGTCCAAGGTGGCATCGTTGAGCAAGAAGCAGCGATCGACGTTTCTAACATTGCGATTTTCAACGCAAAAACTGGTAAAGCAGACCGCATCGGTTTCCGTTTCGAAGATGGTAAGAAAGTTCGTTTCTTTAAATCTAACAACGAAATCGTTTCTAACTAATTAGAAGTAATTTGGAGTTCTACTATGGCGAAACTGCATGATTACTACAAGTCGTCTGTAGTCGCTGAGCTGACCAAACAGTTCAGTTACACAAGCGTCATGCAAGTCCCTAGAATTGAGAAAATCACCCTCAATATGGGCGTTGGTGAAGCAATCAACGATAAGAAACTACTTGAAAATGCAGCGTCTGATATGGCGATCATCTCTGGCCAAAAGCCACTGATCACTAAAGCGCGCAAATCTGTAGCTGGTTTCAAAATTCGTGAAGGCTACCCAATTGGTTGTAAAGTAACCTTGCGTGGCGAGCGCATGTGGGATTTCTTGGAGCGTTTGATTTCTATCGCTCTACCACGTGTACGTGACTTCCGCGGTGTTAACGGCAAGTCTTTTGACGGTCGCGGTAACTACAGCATGGGCGTTCGCGAGCAAATCATCTTTCCGGAAATCGACTACGATAAAGTCGATCGTGTACGCGGTCTTGATATCACTATCACGACTACCGCTGGTACCGATGAGGAAGGCCGTGCTCTGCTGGCTGCCTTTAACTTCCCATTCCGTAAGTAAGGTGAAGGGTTACTGTTATGGCTAAACAATCAATGAAAGCACGTGAAGAAAAACGTGCGAAGCTGGTAGCTCAGTTCGCTGAAAAGCGTGCAACTCTGAAAGCTATCATCAGCGATGTAAACGCATCTGAAGAAGATCGTTGGAACGCGGTTCTTAAACTGCAATCTCTTCCACGTGATTCAAGTCGTTCTCGTCAGCGTAACCGTTGCAACCAAACTGGTCGCCCACACGGTTTCCTACGTAAGTTCGGTCTAAGCCGTATTAAAGTTCGTGAAGCTTGCATGAAAGGCGAGATTCCAGGACTTCGTAAGGCTAGCTGGTAATTGCCACTTAATCATTTGGAGTAAAGTTTATGAGCATGCAAGATCCGATTTCGGATATGCTGACCCGCATTCGTAACGGTCAGGCAGCAAACAAAGTTGCTGTAAAAATGCCTTCTTCAAAGCTGAAAGTTGCAATTGCTGCACTTCTGAAAGCAGAAGGTTATATCGCTGATTTCGCTGTTGAAGGCGAAGTGAAAGCAGAGCTGGAAATCACTCTTAAGTATTTCCAAGCAAAACCAGTAATCGAGCAAATCAAACGCGTTTCTCGTCCAGGTCTTCGTGTTTACAAGAAGAAAGACGAGCTGCCATCTGTAATGGGTGGTCTAGGCGTTGCTGTCGTTTCCACTTCCAAGGGTCTGATGTCAGACCGCGCTGCTCGTAAAGCAGGTCTTGGCGGTGAAATCATTTGCTACGTAGCATAATTAAGGAGTAGAACATGTCTCGTGTTGCTAAAGCACCTGTCGCTATTCCAGCTGGCGTAGAGGTGAAACTGAACGGCCAAGAGATCACTATTAAAGGTGCTAAAGGCGAACTTTCTCGCGTTTTCCACAAAGGCGTAGTGATCGCACAAGAAGACAACCAATTGACTTTTGGCCCACGTGAAGGCGTAGCCAATGCATGGGCACAAGCAGGTACTGCACGTGCTCTAGTTAAGAACATGGTTGTTGGTGTTACTGAAGGCTTTACTAAGAAACTCGTTCTAAAGGGTGTTGGTTACCGTGCTGCTATGAAAGGCAACGCTGTAGGCCTGACTCTGGGTTTCTCTCACCCTGTTGAGCATGAACTGCCAGAGGGTATTAAAGCTGAATGTCCAAGCCAAACTGAAATCGTACTGACTGGTTGTGACAAACAACTTGTTGGTCAGGTTGCGGCTGACATTCGTTCTTACCGCGCGCCTGAGCCTTACAAAGGCAAAGGTATTCGTTACGCAGATGAAAATGTGCGTAGTAAAGAAGCTAAGAAGAAGTAAGGTAACACTATGGATAAGAAAGCATCTCGCATCCGTCGTGCTACACGTGCACGTCGTAAGATTGCAGAACTGGGTGCAACTCGCCTAGTAGTACACCGTACTCCTCGTCATGTGTACGCACAAGTGATTGCAGCTAATGGCTCTGAGGTTATCGCCGCCGCTTCTACTGTAGAAAAAGCGATCCGTGAGCAAGTGAAATACACCGGTAACATCGATGCAGCGAAAGCAGTGGGTAAAGCTGTTGCAGAGCGCGCACTTGAAAAAGGCGTAACTGTAGTTGCGTTTGATCGTTCTGGTTTCCAATACCACGGTCGAGTAGCAGCGCTAGCAGATTCTGCTCGCGAAGCTGGTCTGAAATTCTAAGGTAGGGTTGGAAGATGGCTAAAGAACAACAAGTTCAAGCGAATGATTTGCAAGAAAAATTAATCGCAGTTAACCGTGTTTCTAAAACGGTTAAAGGTGGTCGAATCATGAGCTTTACTGCACTGACTGTAGTTGGTGACGGTAACGGTCGTGTAGGTTTCGGTTACGGCAAAGCCCGTGAAGTACCTGCTGCGATCCAAAAAGCAATGGAAAAAGCACGTCGTAGCATGGTTACGATCGCGCTGAACGAAGGTACTCTTCACCACCCAGTGAAAGGTCGCCATTCGGGCTCTAAAGTTTACATGCAGCCTGCTGCAGAAGGTACTGGTGTAATCGCAGGTGGTGCGATGCGTGCAGTACTTGAAGTTGCTGGTGTACACAACGTTTTGTCTAAAGCGTACGGTTCTACTAACCCAATCAACATCGTTCGTGCAACGATTGATGCGCTAGTAGACGTTAAGTCACCAGAAATGGTTGCTGCTAAACGTGGTCTAACTGTTGAAGCGATTTCGGAGTAAGAACACATGGCAACTATTAAAGTAACTCAAACTAAAAGCTCAATTGGTCGCCTGCCAAAGCATAAAGCTACACTGCGCGGTTTAGGCCTTCGTAAAATCAACCACACAGTAGAACTTGAAGATACGCCATGTGTTCGTGGCATGATCAACAAGGTTTACTACATGGTTAAAGTTGAGGAGTAATCATAATGTTATTGAATACTCTATCACCGGCTGCGGGTTCTAAACATGCTCCTAAGCGTTTAGGTCGTGGTGTCGGTTCAGGCCTTGGTAAAACAGGTGGCCGTGGTCACAAAGGTCAAAAGTCACGTTCTGGCGGCAAAGTACGTCCAGGTTTTGAAGGCGGTCAAATGCCTCTGAAACAACGTCTACCAAAATTCGGCTTCACTTCTCGTAAGAGCTTTGTGTCTGCTGAAGTTCGTCTGTCTGAACTGGCGAAAGTAACTGGTGACGTAGTTGATCTGAACGCTCTGAAAGCGGCAAACCTTGTTACTAAAAACATCGAGTTTGCAAAAATCGTTCTTTCTGGCGAGATCAGCAAAGCAGTGACTGTAAAAGGTCTGCGCGTGACTAAAGGCGCTAAAGCTGCAATCGAAGCTGCAGGCGGTAAAATCGAGGAATAATCTCGAGGATTGAGGTACAGATGGCTAGAAAACCAGGACAAGATTTTCGTAGTGCTCAGAGCGGCTTAAGTGAACTGAAGTCGCGCTTATTCTTCGTAATTGGTGCACTTTTAGTATTCCGAGCCGGCTCTTTTGTGCCGATTCCTGGTATTGACGCTGCTGTACTTGCCGAATTGTTCGAACAGCAAAAAGGTACCATCGTAGAAATGTTTAACATGTTCTCCGGTGGTGCTCTTGAGCGTGCATCTATTTTAGCACTGGGCATCATGCCGTATATTTCGGCGTCAATTGTTGTCCAGTTGCTAACAGTAGTTCATCCAGCGTTAGCGGAACTCAAGAAAGAGGGTGAAGCAGGCCGTCGTAAGATAAGCCAATATACGCGCTACGGCACGCTTGTACTTGCAACATTCCAAGCGATTGGTATTGCAACAGGCTTACCAAACATGGTCAACAATCTGGTCGTTATCGACCAAACCATGTTTACCCTGATTGCGACCGTGAGTTTAGTAACCGGTACCATGTTCTTAATGTGGTTAGGTGAACAAATTACAGAGCGTGGAATTGGAAACGGTATTTCGATACTGATTTTCGCAGGTATTGTTGCTGGATTGCCTAAAGCAATCGGTCAAACAATCGAGCAAGCGCGTCAAGGTGAACTGCATGTACTTCTTCTGCTGTTAATCGCAGTGTTAGCTTTTGCTGTGATTTACTTCGTTGTTTTCATGGAGCGTGGTCAACGTCGTATCGTTGTGAACTACGCAAAGCGTCAACAAGGTCGTAAGGTGTTCGCAGCACAAAGCACTCACTTGCCGTTGAAAATCAACATGGCTGGTGTAATTCCTGCGATTTTTGCGTCAAGCATTATCCTGTTCCCAGGAACATTGGCGCAGTGGTTTGGTCAGAACGGCGAAAGCAGCACATTCGGTTGGCTAACTGATGTGTCTTTAGCTTTGAGCCCAGGCCAGCCTCTGTATGTAATGCTTTATGCAGCGGCGATTATCTTCTTCTGTTTCTTCTATACCGCGTTGGTGTTTAACCCGCGTGAAACGGCAGATAACTTGAAGAAGTCTGGTGCATTCGTACCCGGTATCCGCCCAGGTGAGCAGACAGCGAAATACATCGATAAAGTAATGACACGTTTAACCCTTGCAGGTGCACTGTATATTACTTTTATCTGTCTGATCCCTGAGTTCATGATGGTCGCTTGGAACGTACGTTTCTACTTTGGCGGCACATCACTACTGATTGTAGTTGTCGTGATCATGGACTTTATGGCACAGGTACAGACCCATTTGATGTCTCATCAATATGAGTCTGTGTTGAAAAAAGCAAATCTGAAAGGCTACGGCCGTTAATACGGCAGGCAGTTCAGATAGATTTACGGAGTTTAGCAATGAAAGTTCGTGCTTCCGTTAAAAAAATCTGCCGTAACTGTAAAGTTATCAAGCGTAACGGTGTCGTTCGCGTGATTTGCAGTGAGCCAAAGCACAAGCAGCGCCAAGGCTAATTAGCAGAAATTTTTTACTTGAAAATTAAGGTAGTGTCGAGTATATTCCTCGGCCTACCTTTTGCGTGCAAAAGAAGTAGTATACCGCAACGTATCCTCGACGGGCTTTGTTGCGGGTAATTCTTTGATGAAAGTACTAGGAGTGCATAGTGGCCCGTATAGCAGGCATTAACATTCCTGATCATAAACACGCTGTAATCGCTCTAACTGCGATCTACGGTATCGGCAAAACTCGTTCAAAAGCTATTCTAGCTGACCTGGGTATTGCTGAGAGTGTTAAGATCAGTGAACTAACTGAAGAGCAGATCGATCAACTGCGTGATGGTGTAGCTAAGTACACTGTAGAGGGTGATCTACGTCGTGAAGTTTCCATGAACATCAAGCGCCTAATGGATCTTGGTTGTTACCGTGGTCTTCGTCATCGTCGCAGTCTACCACTACGTGGACAGCGTACTAAAACCAACGCTCGCACCCGTAAGGGTCCGCGTAAGCCGATCAAGAAATAATCGGGAAGGGTAGAGTACAATGGCTAAACAACCAACTCGCGCACGTAAGCGTGTACGCAAGCAAGTTGCTGATGGCGTAGCGCATATCCACGCATCTTTCAACAACACAATCGTAACCATTACGGACCGTCAAGGTAATGCTCTTGCTTGGGCAACTGCTGGTGGTTCTGGTTTCCGCGGTTCTCGTAAGTCTACTCCGTTCGCTGCACAGGTTGCTGCTGAGCGTTGTGCTGAAATGGCTAAAGAATACGGCCTAAAGAACCTAGAGGTTATGGTTAAGGGTCCTGGTCCAGGTCGTGAATCTACTGTTCGCGCTCTGAATGCAGCTGGTTTCCGTATCACGAACATCGTTGATGCTACACCAATCCCTCATAACGGTTGTCGTCCACCGAAGAAACGTCGCGTTTAACGTTTCTAGGAAGATTGGAGAAAGATCATGGCAAGATATTTGGGTCCTAAGCTGAAGCTTAGCCGCCGCGAAGGTACTGACTTGTTCCTTAAGTCAGGCGTTCGTGCGATTGATACCAAGTGTAAAATTGATAACGCACCAGGCGTACACGGCGCTCGTCGCGGTCGTCTGTCTGAGTATGGCGTTCAGCTTCGTGAGAAGCAAAAAGTTCGTCGTATTTATGGCGTTTTAGAAAAACAATTCCGTAACTACTACAAAGAAGCTGCTCGCCTGAAAGGCAACACAGGTGAAAACCTGCTTCAGCTTCTGGAAGGTCGTCTGGATAACGTAGTTTACCGTATGGGTTTTGGTGCAACTCGCGCTGAAGCACGTCAGCTGGTTAGCCACAAAGCTATCCTAGTAAACGGTAAAGTAGTAAACGTTCCTTCTTTCAATGTTGCGGCAAACGACGTTGTTGCAGTTCGTGAGAAAGCGAAAAAGCAATCTCGCATCAAAGCGGCTCTAGAAGTTGCTGAACAACGCGAAAAACCAACTTGGATTGAAGTCGATGTAAACACGATGGAAGGTACTTTCAAGCGTATGCCTGAGCGTTCCGATCTGTCTGCTGACATCAACGAACAATTGATCGTCGAGCTTTACTCTAAGTAAGGTTTAAACTAAAGAGAGGACACAATGCAGGGTTCTGTAACAGAATTTCTTAAGCCACGTCTTGTTGATATCGAACAAATCAGCACGACACACGCAAAAGTAACTCTTGAGCCGTTAGAGCGTGGTTTCGGCCATACTCTGGGTAATGCACTTCGCCGTATTCTTCTATCTTCAATGCCAGGTTGTGCTGTGACTGAAGTAGAGATTGAAGGCGTTCTTCACGAGTACAGCACCAAAGAAGGTGTTCAGGAAGATATCCTTGAGATTCTCTTGAACCTGAAAGGTCTGGCTGTTCGCGTTGCCGAAGGCAAAGATGAAGTGTTCATTACACTGAACAAATCAGGCTCGGGCCCTGTGGTTGCAGGTGACATCACCCATGACGGTGATGTAGAGATCGTAAACCCTGAACACGTTATTTGTCATTTAACTTCTGACAATGCTGCGATCGCTATGCGTATCAAAGTAGAACGTGGTCGTGGTTATGTTCCAGCTTCTGCCCGTATCCATACTGAAGAAGATGAGCGTCCAATTGGTCGTTTGCTTGTTGACGCGACTTTCAGCCCAGTAGACAAAATTGCCTACTCTGTTGAAGCAGCTCGTGTTGAACAGCGTACTGACTTGGACAAGCTTGTTATCGATATGGAAACTAACGGTACTCTTGAGCCTGAGGAAGCAATCCGTCGCGCAGCAACAATTCTTGCTGAGCAATTGGATGCGTTCGTAGATCTTCGTGATGTACGTGTACCTGAGGAGAAGGAAGAGAAGCCAGAATTCGATCCGATCCTACTGCGTCCTGTAGACGATCTTGAACTAACAGTTCGCTCTGCTAACTGTCTGAAAGCAGAAGCGATTCACTACATCGGTGATCTGGTACAGCGCACTGAGGTTGAGCTTCTTAAAACGCCAAACCTCGGTAAGAAGTCTCTTACAGAGATTAAAGACGTGCTTGCATCACGTGGTCTGTCTCTGGGCATGCGTCTAGAAAACTGGCCACCAGCGTCAATCGCTGAAGATTAATCGATATTAGTTAGAAGGATTAGGTCATGCGCCATCGTAAGAGTGGTCGTCAACTCAACCGCAACAGCAGTCATCGCAAAGCGATGTTCAGCAACATGGCTAGCTCTCTAGTACGTCATGAAGTTATCAAGACTACTTTGCCAAAAGCGAAAGAGCTGCGTCGCGTCGTTGAGCCTTTGATTACACTAGCTAAGACTGACAGTGTTGCTAACCGTCGTCTAGCATTTGCTCGCACTCGTGATAACGAAGTGGTAGCAAAACTGTTTAACGAACTAGGTCCACGTTTCGCTGCACGTCAAGGCGGCTACACTCGTATTCTGAAGTGTGGTTTCCGTGCAGGTGACAAAGCTCCAATGGCATACATTGAGCTGGTTGATCGCCCAGAAGCTGCTGTTGAAGCTGCTGCTGAGTAATCAGTTCGTCATGCAATAAAAGAGCCGGGCTAGCCCGGCTTTTTTATTTCTATTTTCTGCTTTATCTGGGTGTGAAAAGTGGGTGTTGTGCTTTTTCACACTGTATCTCGATTTCACACTGTATATCGATAGTGGGCATGGCATTACTGCCATAGCTTACCTAATGACGCCAATAGGTCTTGACTCGCACCTTGCTGAGTCAGGTATTGCATCAAAACAGGCACGAACTGTTCAACCATGCTGGCATCCAGTCCTAATGTATTAAAGGCTTGGTTCACTTCTTTGCGTTGCAAAATTGTGCTGAGGTTTTGATTTGGGATGAGACCATTCAAATCATTAAGGTTTGGGATTAATTGGAGCAACTCGCTTTTTTGATCGGCATTTAGGTTGTTTTGAGCCTGTGCAAGCAAGGTCGCTACGCCACCTCCCGCTTGTTGCGCTGAAAGAGGAAATTGACTGGTAAATTGAGTCAGTAACTCTTGGGTTGCTTTGGATTGGGAGAGGGTTTCACCAACTAATCCAGCGAGGTCGTTTGAACCTAAAGATTTGAGGTCAGGGAAAGCCAGAGCTGATGTGCTGGCGAGCGTCGAAATAAGTAAGGCAGTAAAACGATAGTGCATGATCACTCTCCATAAATGGCGCGTAACGTATTTTCTTATTCGGTTCGAAGGTTCAGACCGAAACCTTGGATGTGAGATAGTTTAATAAAAATCCGCCTTCTTAGAAGGCGGTTTTAATATAAGCCCCCTAAAAGGGGGCCACGGCGCTGTTAGTCTCTCAATAACTCTAACTGCTGCTCTTGCTCAAGCTCTTTTTTGTCTTGATGCCGTACATACCGTCTAATGATTTCTTCATTTACACCTACCGTATCCACAAAATAGCCTCGCGCCCAAAAATGATTTCCCCATAACTTTTTCCTGATATGTCGAAACTTGTTGAATAGCCTAATTGCACTCCTACCCTTTAAAACTCCCATCAACGTCGAAATCGATACTTTGGGCGGAATTATCGCAACTAAGTGGACATGATCTGGCTGAACATTGAGTTCC
>NZ_KK211324.1:0-27577 GCF_000621645.1 Vibrio cholerae ATCC 14035
GCCTGTTGAGGCATCGATTTGGCTGTGAGCCCTTGCTGCGTCAACGAGGGCGCATTATAGAGATCCGCTTCACACTGGCAAGTGTTTTTTGAGAAGATTTATAGAAATAGCGCTTAATCGCTGCATTTGCGCGCAAGGGCTTATTTATCCCACTTTACTCAGAGTTTGATGACAACTTATCCACAGAGTTATTCTTTTTAAGCTTTTGCTCTAGTCTATCTATAAAGAGAAAGTCATAAAAAAGCCCAACGATTTAGCGTTGGGCTTTGTCTTGTATCTTGTTTATAGCTGCGCGTTAAATAAAGGCGTAAGCATCGGCAAACATTCGATCGCGTCGAGCTTGTTTGTTTTGAGTAAATTGCTCACGTGCGGCTCCAGCCATCTCAAAGCGACCTGCTATATAGATGTCAAATGCTTCTAAACTTGCAAAGTCGTTGTTAATCGCTTGCAGTACATTGCCAACTTTTCCAGCCCAGTCATCTTGTGCTTGCTCGACCACTGGAACAACCTGCAAATGAGCATGTTGCTTGGCAAGCTCTTGCAACTCATTCAGTGCGTACAGCTGAGCTGCATCACGCGCGCCCCAATACAGGTAGATAGGCTGAGTTTTACCTTGCGAGAGGCAATGATCTAAGATGGAACGCACATAGCTAAAGCCGGTCCCGCCAGCGATTAAGAGTAGAGGTCGCTCACTCTCTTGTAATGCGGCATTGCCATGTGGCACATCTACTTCAACCCATGTCTGATTAAGATGGGCTTGCTGAAATTTTTCCACGACTTGGTGGGCAAAGGCGCTGTGATCCGCCGCACCAATATGCAGTTCGAGCTCGCCATTGCTACGGCAAGGACTACTGGCAAGTGAAAATGGTCGCTTATCTTTTTCGCCCATCACCACCATTAAATACTGCCCGGCTTGGTAAGCCACCGCGTGCTCGGGTTGTAATAGGATTTGGTAAGTATGCGTCGCCAGCGGCTGCACAGACTTAACTTGGCATTGAATTATCATTGAACTTCCTCTGGCTTACTCTTCAAAAGTCAGCACTAAATCAGTAATTGCGCAGGCTTGGCAGGCAAATATCCACCCTGTCGCTTTTTCTTGTTCGGTCAATAACGGTTCGAGTTCATACTCCACCTCACCTTCAACCAACTTACATAAGCAAGCGGCACAGGCGCCGATTCGGCAGCGGTGGGGAAAGGCTATTTGCTGGTTGAGCGCAGCATCAAGCACCGTTTCACCTGAGTGAATTATAAATTGTCTATCATTAGGCACGATGCGGACGGTATAGGTCATACAATGCCTAACTCATCCCATAACGAATCGATTTTCGCGACTAGCTTAGGATCTTTTCGGATCGGAGTACCCCATTCACGTTCGACTTCGTCAGGCAGTTTATTGGTTGCATCAAAGCAGATCAAATCTTGGCCAACGATTCGTAAGCTATCACGTGCCGGATCCATGCGTGTGGTCATTGCCCAGATCACATCATTCCAGTCATGGATATTCACGTCATCATCGCACAAGATCACAAACTTAAGCGGCGAGTCACCATTGAGTTTATCGACTACACGCTGTAACAGTTGCTGTGCCTGCCCTGCTTCCTGCTTATTAATAAGTAGAAGAACCAACTTATCATTCGCCGCCTCCGGTAATGCAACATCCAACACATCCGCTTCATCACTCAAGCAGGCTTTTAGCGCTTCCAGTGAAAGTTCCGTTGTCTTGTCACTCTGGTCAGAATTAGAAACCGCCAGCTCTGCAGGCCATTTGGCGGTGGCATCCAAACCGATTTTTGAGCCTAAACCCACCACTGGTGAAGCAAAATCCAGCGAGTCAATCGGCGTATGCTCAATAAATAGAGTATCGCGCAGAGGCGACATGTGATTGACCATAGCGGCAATCACTTGTGGCCAATCGCGCGCATTCACTTGTTCATCACACACAATCACAAACTTGGTGTACATAAATTGACGTAGGAATGACCACACACCCAGCATCACCCGCTTAGCGTGTCCCGGATACTGTTTCTTAAGTGTCACTATCGCCATGCGATACGAGCAGCCTTCTGGCGGCAGATAAAAATCGGCAATTTCAGGAAACTGCTTTTGCAAGATAGGTACGAAGACTTCGTTAAGCGCCACACCAAGCACGGCGGGTTCATCGGGCGGACGCCCTGTATAGGTGCTGTGATAAATCGGCTTATTACGCATGGTCACATGAGTGACAGTGAACACATGATGGCGCTCAACCTCGTTGTAATAACCCGTGTGGTCACCATAAGGACCTTCATCTGCAAATTCGTTAGGATCGATATAGCCTTCGAGCACGATTTCAGCACTTGCGGGCACTTCCAGATCGTTACTGATCGACTTGACCACTTCAGTACGACTGCCACGCAACAGTCCAGCAAACGCGTATTCAGATAAGGTATCTGGGACGGGTGTTACTGCACCGAGAATGGTCGCCGGATCGGCACCAAACGCCACGCTGACAGGAAAAGGCTCTCCGGGATGTTTTTCCATCCAATCCCGCAAGTCTAATGCCCCTCCGCGATGGGCTAACCAACGCATGATGACTTTATTACGGGCGATTTTTTGCTGACGATAGATCCCAAGGTTTTGGCGCTTTTTATGTGGGCCACGCGTAATGGTTAAACCCCAAGTTAAAAGTGGTGCAACATCGTCCGGCCAGCAGCTCATCACAGGGATTTTATCGAGATCAACCGCATCACCCTGCCACACGATTTCTTGGCAAGGAGCACGACGCAAGCGCTTAACTGGCATATTGAGCACTTGTTTAAAAACGGGCAGCTTTTCAATCAGCTCTTTTAAACCACGAGGCGGTTCTGGCTCTTTAAGATAAGCCAACCACTGACCGACATCACGCAGCTCTTGAACCTGCTGTCGCCCCATGCCCATAGCAACGCGTTCTGGCGTACCAAACAAATTGGTTAGCACTGGAAAGTCGTAACCTAGCGGATTTTCAAACAACAACGCTGGGCCTTTAGCACGTAACGTCCGGTCGCTGATCTCGGTCATTTCATAATGCGGATCAATCGGATGGGTAATACGTTTTAGCTCACCACGTTGCTCTAAATAGTCAAGAAAATCCCGTAAGTCCTTAAAATTCATAGGTCTACTACTCGTTGACAGCGATAGCGGCAGTATAACAAACCTCAAGATTGTTCTGCGCCATTTTCTTACATTTGTTGGTTATGGATTCAGTACCGCTAAAATCGCTTGCTGTTTCACCGCTCGATTCGAGCTGACTAACTCATGCAACCATCCTTGATAACCCGATTGAGCAAGCATACTCGCAACCTGAGAGGCATTTTCACTTTGTCCTAGTTTCTCAATTAAGAATTGCTCAACCTCCATCGACATAGGGCGTATTTCAATCAATGCTTGCAGTGCCTCTTGCTTAAGGCTGGGATTTTCGACAGCAAGCATTAATTGCTGTTTAGCAAAACCATCGGCTTGCGCCCCTAAACGAGCAACCTCTTGCCTAATTTCATCATTAGCCTTCATTAACCAAAGCCTTTGATACAAGGCATGGCTTTGACTACGCCGCGCAAATTGCACCATCACCGTTGCCGAGGGCAGCCAACTCGTCACCTGCTCAGTAGTAATTTGGGCAATCAAACGCTCCATGGCTTGCGGTGATAAACGATGCAACTCTGTGAGTAATAAGCGCTGACGAACATCTACTGATTGAGCCGAAGAACCAGAAATCCACTACTCACGCAGATTGAGTTCGCCATTTTCTGCTTGTAACACAAACATCATGATATCTTGTTGCTGCTGTGCTTGTTTTAACAGTCGATGGGCGATAGCGGCATAATCAAAAGCGGGGACAGAGAACTCATAACCGTCGCCCCGTTCAGCAATCAAATAATTGGGTGTCTGTGATTTTTGAGCAGCAATGAATACGGCAAGCTCCTCCGTTAAGATCAACTGGCCTTGTTCAAATTTTTGCAATAGAAGAAAACGCACGACTTCTTGTGCGGGATAACTGATACGCTGCAAATTGAACTGTAAGCGATCTACTTCATTGTGCAGTGCGAGCAGATAAAGCTCTTCGGCTTTCTGTTGGGTCTGTGGCTCCGCAAGCCAAAGCTCACGCTCTGTTGCCGTGATATCACCACCAAGCGCGTAAGGCGGCAAACCTAACAAAAAGAGAAGAACGAGGCACAACCATCCTTGTTGCATATACTCCTCCTTGTTCGTTCTACATCAGTGTGGACACCACTGGTCTAGAACGCAAACAAAAACACCACCGCAAGGGTGGTGTTTGAGATAACGTTCAATTACTGTCGACGCATCGCGTCAAAGAACTCATCGTTGGTTTTGGTCATGGCTAACTTATCAATCAGGAATTCCATCGCATCGGTTTCGCCCATTGGGTGAACGATCTTGCGTAGAATCCACATCTTTTGTAGCTCATCGGTCTTAGTCAGTAACTCTTCACGACGCGTACCTGAACGGTTGAAGTCGATAGCTGGGAAAACACGTTTTTCAGCAATCTTACGGTTCAAGTGCAGTTCCATGTTACCTGTACCTTTGAACTCTTCATAAATCACTTCATCCATCTTAGAACCGGTATCAACCAGTGCAGTAGCGATGATGGTCAAGCTACCACCTTCTTCTACATTACGTGCCGCACCAAAGAAACGCTTAGGACGATGCAATGCGTTCGCATCCACACCACCGGTCAGTACTTTACCTGATGCAGGAACCACAGTGTTGTAGGCACGCGCTAGACGAGTAATTGAATCCAGTAGGATCACCACGTCTTTCTTGTGTTCAACCAGACGTTTGGCTTTTTCAATCACCATTTCTGCCACTTGTACGTGGCGCGATGCTGGCTCATCAAAGGTTGAAGCAACCACTTCACCTTTTACTAGGCGCTGCATCTCAGTCACTTCTTCTGGACGCTCGTCAATCAGCAGTACCATCAGCACACACTCAGGGTGATTGCTGGCGATGCTTTGAGCGATGTTTTGTAGCAGCATGGTTTTACCCGCTTTTGGCGGAGCAACGATCAAACCACGTTGACCTTTACCAATCGGTGCTGCCAAATCGAGAACACGCGCCGTGATGTCTTCTGTGGAGCCATTGCCACGTTCCATCACCATACGTTCATTGGCGTGTAGAGGAGTTAAGTTCTCGAAAAGGATTTTGTTGCGGGCGTTGTCTGGACGGTCATCGTTTACAGTGTTCACTTTGAGCAATGCAAAGTAACGTTCACCCTCTTTCGGCGGACGAATTTTCCCGGCAATTGAGTCGCCTGTACGTAGGTTAAAGCGACGAATTTGGCTAGGTGACACATAGATGTCGTCAGGGCCAGCAAGGTATGAACTGTCTGCACTACGTAAGAAACCAAAACCGTCTTGAAGAATTTCCAGAACCCCATCGCCAAAAATGTCTTCACCACTTTTTGCGTGTGCTTTGAGGATTGCGAAAATAATGTCTTGTTTGCGTAGGCGTGCCAGGTTTTCAAGGCCCAGACTTTCGCCAAGCTTAACCAGATCAGACACAGGGGTGTTCTTCAGTTCTGTTAGATTCATTGTGGTGGATACTTAGTTAGTCAAAAAGGATCGTTGTTAAGTTAAGATGGATATGGTCTCAGGATTGACCAAGAAGTGAACAACTGTTTAATTAACGTGCGATAAACTAGCACTAAATATTAGCCTAGTCTAGAAATTGTTTTTTGCCAAAAACAAAACCGTACATATTGCTATGTACGGCTTGGCGGTCTGACTCATTACAGGTTCGCGTCTAGGAACTCTTTCAGTTGAGTCTTTGATAGCGCACCAACTTTAGTCGCTACCACACTGCCATCTTTAAACAGCAGCAGTGTTGGGATGCCGCGGATACCAAACTTAGGTGGTGTTCCCGCGTTATGGTCAATATTCAGTTTACCGATAGTGAGTTTGCCTGCGTATTCGTCAGCCACTTCATCTAGGATCGGGGCAATCATCTTACAAGGACCACACCACTCCGCCCAAAAGTCAACTAGAACCGGGCCTGCAGCTTTGATTACATCGTTCTCGAAACCGTCATCGGTCAGCTGCAAAATTTTGTCACTCATCTTTCACTCCAATGTGATTTTCTGCACTGGTGATAACTCAACCAGTAAATAGATGCTCTATTGGAATGTATTTACTTCCGTATTGCAAGCGTAAGCTGATATTCTATAGCCATGAAAAAGACGCATATCACAGAGCATAAGTTCGCCGACTTTGGTTTACAGCCACAAGTTATTGATGGACTGGAAAAAAAGGGGTTTGTTTACTGCACCCCTATCCAAGCATTGGCGTTGCCGGTACTGCTCTCCGGCCAAGACATCGCAGGCCAGGCCCAAACAGGGACTGGTAAAACGCTCGCGTTTCTTACTGCTACCTTCAACCATTTATTGACCACACCAGCCGCTGAAGGCCGAGCAGAAACTCAGCCACGCGCCATTATTATGGCCCCGACTCGCGAACTGGCAATTCAGATCTTTAATGATGCCGAGCCTTTGTTGGCCTCCACTGGTCTGAAAGCAGCTTTGGCTTATGGTGGCGAAAGCTATGATAAGCAACTCGCAAAATTGCAAAGTGGCGTCGATATTCTGATCGGGACCACCGGCCGCATTATCGATTTCTACAAACAGCGTGTATTCAACCTCAATCACATTCAAGCAGTGGTACTGGATGAAGCAGATCGCATGTTTGATCTCGGCTTTATTAAAGACATTCGTTTCTTGTTCCGCCGTATGCCTGAGCCCAAAGATCGTCTCAACATGCTGTTCTCTGCCACCCTCTCTTACCGCGTGCAAGAGCTGGCTTTTGAACACATGAACAATCCTGAACATGTGGTGGTAGAACCTGAGCAAAAAACCGGTCATCGCATTCAGGAAGAGCTGTTCTACCCATCGAACGAACACAAGATGGCGCTGCTACAGACTCTTATCGAAGAAGAGTGGCCAGATCGCGCAATCATTTTTGCTAACACTAAGCACCGCTGTGAACAGATTTGGGCACATTTGGCGGCCGATAACCACCGTGTTGGCCTACTGACTGGTGATGTACCGCAGAAAAAACGTGAGCGTATTTTAGAGCAGTTCACCCAAGGTGATGTGGACATTCTGGTTGCGACCGACGTTGCGGCGCGCGGCTTGCACATTCCTCAAGTGACCCACGTGTTTAACTACGATTTGCCTGACGATTGTGAAGACTATGTACACCGTATTGGCCGTACGGGTCGTGCGGGCGCAAGTGGCCACTCGATAAGCTTTGCGTGTGAAGAGTACGCGATTAATTTGCCGGCGATCGAAAGCTACATTGAGCATGCGATTCCAACCTCAGACTACGATCCTTCAGCTCTGCTGACGGACTTACCTGCGCCTCTGAGCCTACGTTCGTCGCCACAACAGCGCCGCACCAATACCGCAGGTTCTCGCAATAGCAATAATGGTGGCAATCGCAAACCTCAGCAACGCCGCCCACGCGCACCACGCCCGAAAAAGGAAGCCTGATTTCGCTATGAGCCAAGCCGTTTCTTCACCCTTGTATGCTGCCATTGATTTAGGTTCCAACAGTTTTCACATGTTGGTCGTGCGTCATATCGATGGCAGTGTGCAGACAATGGCAAAAATCAAACGTAAGGTGCGTCTGGCAGCCGGTCTAGATGAACACAACGCCTTGAGCTTAGATGCGATGCAAAGAGGGTGGGATTGTCTCAGCCTTTTTGCCGAGCGACTGCAAGATATTCCCGCAGAGAATATCCGAATTGTAGGGACCGCAACCCTGCGTACCGCCACCAATGCCGGTGAATTTATCGCTAAAGCGAACCAGATTTTAGGCCATCCGATCGACGTTATTTCCGGTGAAGAAGAAGCGGCCACTATCTATAAAGGAGTCGCGCACACTTCGGGAGGTTTAGGGCGTCGCTTAGTAGTGGATATTGGTGGTGCGAGTACCGAGCTGATTATCGGTGAAGGTTTTGAAGCCAAAGCCCTCACCAGCTTGAAAATGGGTTGTGTGACTTGGTTAGAGCGCCATTTCAAAGATCGTCAGCTGACGGCCACCAACTTTAATAACGCCATTTTAGCCGCCAAACAGATGCTGGATCCGATCCTCACTCAATACACTGAGCTTGGCTGGAATGTGTGTGTTGGAGCCAGTGGTACGGTACAAGCACTGCAAGAGATCATGCTGGCGCAAGGCATGGATGAAGTCATTACGCTGACCAAACTCAAGCGTTTACAAAAGCAAGCCATGCTGGCCGATCATCTCGAAGAGCTGGATATCGAAGGGTTAACGCTGGAACGTGCTCTGGTTTTCCCAAGTGGCCTATCGATTCTGATTGCGATTTTTGAATCACTGAACATCGAAGCGATGACGCTAGCGGGCGGTGCTCTGCGTGAAGGTCTCGTCTATGAGATGGTTCAAGACCTACGCCAAGAAGATATTCGAGCGCGCACCATTCGCTGTGTACAAACCCGTTATCAGATCGATAGCGCTTATGGTGATCAAGTCGCCACTCTCGCCAGTAAACTGCTCGCGCAATGTGGCGGTGAAGCGTGGATCAATGAACCACAAGCAGAGATGTTGCTGCGTACGGCAGCTAAGTTGCATGAAATTGGTCTCACCATCGATTTCAAAAAAGGGGGGGAGCACAGCGCTTACCTACTCCAACATCTTGATCTGCCCGGTTATACCCGCGCCCAAAAACATTATTTAGGTGAAATCGTACGTCGCTATCGCGAACAGTTAACTTCGTTACCTGAACAATATGCACTGTCAGGCACCAGTGGTAAACGCGTACTGCGTTTGCTGCGCCTTGCTGTCCTCTTAAGCCATCGACGCAGCCCGGCGTTAGAGCCGATGGTAGAATTGAGCGCACAAGAGGACAAGCTGACGCTCACGCTTGACGGTGAATGGCTGGCAAAAAATCCACTGACTCGTACAGAGTTAGAGTTAGAAGCCAACCGTCAAACCGATATTGGCTGGCCTCTGTCGATTGAATGCCACTAAGCACTCATAAGTATTAAGCCCTCATCTGAGGGCTTAATACTTACTGTACCTTCAATATTCCTAAACGACTTGAAGTTGCAAGTAGGCAGCGTATAGACGGTTGTTTTGAACAGACCATCGGCTCAAGACAGACTATTCAGTAAGGCTCTCAGTTTGAGGGGCTTAATGGGTTTAGCCATAAAGCGAAAACCGCTTGATTCAATCCCATCCAAGATATCGGGATTGCGATCGGCACTGATGATCACGCCAGCGAAACAATCCCCCAAACGCAAGCGGCACTGCTGCAGCACTTCAAGCCCTGTCCGTCCGTTATCCAAGCGGTAATCAGACAAAATCACATCGGGGATCCATTGCCCTTCCAAGGCTTTGAGGCTGCCATGAATATCGGTCGCGGTTTTGACTTCACACCCCCAACGCTCCAGCAAATCACGCATCCCAACCAAAATATCTGGCTCGTTATCGACACACAGCACACGCAGATGTTGCAGCTCTGAACCTTTCTCATTGACCATCGCAACCGTCTGAGTGAGTGACGACGGCATGGGTTGAGCGCGATCTAAAGTAATCGAGAAAACACTGCCCTGCCCCGGCCAAGAGCGCATCGAAATGTGATGACCCAGTACATGGGCAATCCCTTTCGAAATCGCCAGCCCAAGCCCTAGACCTTGGTCGGAGCGTACCTGCCCACCGCGGTTAAACTCCTCAAAAATTTCCTGCTGCTTATCTTGCTCAATACCAATCCCATTATCCCACACATCAATACGCACTTGCCCGGTGGCGACTCTGCGCACCCCGAGAATCACTTTGCCGTTCGGGTTATAACGAAACGCATTAGTCAGGAAATTTTGGATTACTCGGCGCAGCAATTTGGGATCTGAATGCACCCAAAGTAATGATGGCACTAGGCTAAATTGCACACCTTGTTTAGCGGCGAGGGCACTGAACTCGGCATTGAGATTCGACAATACATCCATAATCGCAAAACTGTGCGGATGCAGATCGATTTTGCCGGACTCCAAACGCGAAATATCCAGCAAATCGCTGATCAAATCCTCCGCCGCGCCCAAAGCACTTTCAATATGGTGGGCAAGTTTCTGCACCTCCGCCTCTTTAGCCACTTCAGATAAAGATGAGGCAAACAGGCGTGCGGCATTCAATGGCTGCATCAAATCATGGCTGACCGCCGCCAAAAAGCGCGATTTGGATTGCGACTCGCGCTCCGAACGCTGGGTCGCGGTGACTAACTGTTTATTGAGCTTTTCTAGCTCCAAGGTACGCTGCAGTACACGCTCTTCTAGCGTTTCGTTGGCCATTTTCAGGCTTTGTTCCGCTTCTCTAAACACCGTAATGTCAGTAAAGCTCATCACAAATCCACCGCCGGGCATCTGGTTCCCCTGCACCTCAATCACTCGCCCATCCGCCCGCACTCGCGAGGAGGTATGACTTGTCCCTTGCTCTAAGTGGTAGACCCGTCGCCGTACGTGATCTTCTGGATCGCCCGGCCCACATAAACCTTGCTGCGCGTTATGGCGGATCACATCCGCAATCGGCCGTCCCACTTGAATCAATCCCGGCGGAAACTCAAACAGCTCAAGATAGCGCTGGTTCCATGCCACTAAACGTAACTGTTTATCCACCACGGCAATACCTTGGCCGATGTGTTCAATCGCCCCTTGCAACAAGCCGCGGCTGAAATCGTACAGCTCGGACGCCTCATCGACTATGGTCGCCACTTCCTCAAGCTGCATTTTACGTCCTTGCAGCGCCGAGGTGAGCACCAACTTAGCGGACGAAGCACCAAATACCCCAGCCAGTACGCGTTCGGTATGGCGGATCAAGGCGGAAGAGGCTTGCTGATTCGGTAGCAAGGTTTCACGCTGCTGACTCCAGTATTGAGCAAAGGCGTTGCGTACCCGAGTCCGCCCCACAAAACGTGAGGCCAACATTTCAAGCTCACCCACAGTCACGCGACTTTGGTAAAGGCTCATGTTTTCGTTTTCGGGCAGCGGAGTACCGACAAACGCCGCGGCTTGCAAACGCTCACTTAAGCTGGCGCGCGTCACCAAAGACACACCGATATAGCACAAGGTATTAAGGGTCACGCTCAGTAGCATGCCCCAATCCGCACTTTTTAACCCTAGAGCCACCAACCAATCTGGTGGAGTGATCACCCACAGCAAGACGTTATTGCTGGCATCGCCCGCCAGCATATCGGTGGCACTCATCAAGGTGATAAGCCACAGGGTAAAACCGACCGCTAAACCAACATAAACCCCTTTACGATTGCCTTCTCGCCAGTACATACCGCCAAAAATCGCAGGGGCAAACTGGGTAATCGCTGAAAACGATAGAAACCCAATCGCCGATAACGAAGGAATGCTGTCGAGTACCAGATAAAAACCCCATGCACCGAACAGCAAAAGTAGGATTAAGGTGCGGCGGATCACCACCAACAAACCGGAAAAATGTCGATGAGTGCGCTGCGACAAGCGCATCCGGCGTAGTAGTAAAGGCATCACTAAATCATTGGATACCATGATCGCAAGGGCAATGGTCGAGACAATCACCATCCCCGAAGCTGCCGATGTTCCGCCCAAAAAAGCCAACAATGCTATATCGTGAGCCCCAGCAAACACAGGTAGGCTAATCACAAACGTATCGGGTGAGGTGTTTGGCAGTAAACCTTGTCCCGTCCAAGCAATCGGCAACACAAACAGGCTCATTAAGAGAAGATAAACGGGAAAGAGCCAGCGCGCGGTGTGCAGATCTTGCGGGCGCTCGTTTTCAACGACCATGGTATGAAACTGGCGCGGCAGACACACAATCGCAATCATGGTCAGCAAGGTATGAATCAATAAGGTCGGCCAGTTTGGGGCTTGGTAAGTGCTGGCCGCAATTGTTGAAAGCTCTAATCCATCGGTACGCCACGCCAGATACGCGATAAATACCCCAACGCAGAGAAAGGCCACCAATTTGACGATCGATTCAAACGCAATCGCCATCATCATTCCGCGGTGATGCTCGGTATTATCAATATGCCGAGTGCCAAACAGCATGGTAAACAGAGCCAGCGCCAATACCACAAACCAAGATACATGCGATTCTTGGTAGCCGTACACTGTCATTAAATCGGGAGCGACAATGTTCAATCCCATCGTAATGCCGCGCAGTTGTAGCGCGATATACGGCAAAATACCCAAGACCGCGATCACCGTCACCGCCACGGCCAAACCCTGCGATTTACCATAACGGGCGGCAATAAAATCGGCGAGCGAAGTAATGTGCTCACGTTTAGCAATCAAAATCAGCCGCGCTAAAACTCGCCAACCAAACACAAACATCAAGATCGGGGCGATATAGATAGGCAGAAACGACCAAGGATTGACACTCGCCTGCCCGACTGTGCCGTAAAACGTCCACGAGGTACAGTAAACCGCAATCGACAAGCTATAGATCCACGGCCGCCAATTGGCGAGCCAACGAGTTTGCCTGTCACCATACCACGCAATCAAAAACAGCACGCCGAGATACGCGAGCGAAACGGGAATTACCAACCAACCTTGCATCAGACATCCTTGCTGTTGCGAAATGAAAAAAGCCTCTCGATTGAGAGGCTTCTATTAAAACGAGGTTGTTTTTTGAACTCAATCAGCACGACTTAATTCTGTGCTTCAGGCTCCGCTTTCAGTGCATTGCCATCTTGTACCGTTGAAGGCGGAGTATCAACGCGGATCAATAATGCCAATCCGCCCATTGCGGCCATCGCCCAGAATACGGCTGCGCCCCAATGCTCATAGCCCCAACCACTGAGAGTGGTCACCGCCGCAATCACCGCGCCGAGTGGAATCGCGTTATACAGAGCTTGCAGTGCCACCATTTTATTTTGCGGCGCATGCTGGATGTACTGAATCGCGGCGATGTGCGCGATAGCAAACGTGACCCCATGCAGCAGTTGAATCGCCACTAAGGCCAGAATGGTGGTCGTGGAGGCGGTTAAACCCCAACGTGCAATAACCCCCAACGACGCTACGAAGAATAGTGTGCGCAAACTCCAGCCCGCGAACCAGCGCTTACTGAAAGCAAACACCAAGACTTCCGCGACCACACCTAAGCTCCATAAGTAACCGATGATATCTTCTGAGTGACCCGCTTGTTTCCAATAAATCGAGCCGAAACTGTAATACGCCGCATGACTGCCTTGGATTAAGGCCACCAGCAGCAGAAATTTCACCACAGGCCACTCGGTAAGAAGCTCCTTCAGCTTCGGGCGCACCGCATGAGCCTCGTGCTCAGTGACTGGCATCGGTGTAATTTGGCGCAAACTCAACAGCCAAGAGACGGCGACCCCCACCAGCGCCGTGTACAAAATCATCAAGCTGCCCCACTTGGCGACCAAGAATCCGACCACAGTCGATCCGGCAATAAACGCGATCGACCCCCACAAACGAGTACGGCCATAGTCGAGCATTTTCAGCTTGGCGTAGTAGTTGGCCATGGCATCAGAAATCGGCACCACAGGGCCACAGCATAAGTTAAACAGCACAGTGGCCAGCGCCATCAGCCAAAAACTGCCGCCCGTAAAAAAGTGAAAACCGACAAACAGCATTGCCGCGAAACTGAGCCAACGCAGCGCGGGCATCAGTTGCTCAACACGGTGTAAACGCGGCGTCAGCACCAAATTCGCTACACAGCGCGTCGCAAAGCCTATCCCAACCAAGACACCTATGTCGGTCGCTGAAACGCCTTGGTCTTCAAACCAGAGTGACCAAAATGGCAAATACACGCCGTAAGCAAAGAAAAAACCGATGAAATATTGCGAAATCCAACCATAGGGAGTGGGGGTAAACATGATCGTTCCTAATCAAAAAGGGAGGTATAAAGCGCGCACATTATGCATGTGGATTCGCGTCTAAAAAAGGGAAGATTACGCAACTCATCGTTTCCCGATTGCTTATATCAACAGATTCACCGTCAAGTTACCGGTGCCAATCGGCGGATCATCGCAGCGTAGAAAAGCCTTTGTTGCCTGCATTAGACCAAAGTCGTCTGGAGGGGCAGGGGAAATTTGTCACACTTAGTGAACCTGTCCCGATGATGAGTGCCACCTCATGCCTGATAAATTCAATATGCAGTCACCACCGTTTAATCGACTGACGGCTGAGCAGCAACATCAATTGCGCAGTGCTTTGGATGTCGCCTATTTCCGCCAACGCGATGTGTTGATTGATGCGCAGCACCCTGTGACTCATCTGCATATTCTGATCAAAGGCACGGTAGAGGAACGCAGCCCCGACGGCAAAGAGGTGTTTGCACACTACGCCAATGATGATCTGTTTGATGTACGCGCCATGTTTGAAGAACTGAGCAAACATCAATATATGGCGCTCGAAGACACCCTCTCCTACTTGCTGCCCAAATCGATTTTTTTGCAGCTGTACGAGCAAAATGGCGAGTTCGCCGCCTATTTCGATAATAACCTCGCCAAACGGCAAGAGTTGATTGAAGCCGCGGCTCAGCAGAAAAACATTGCCGAATTCATTCTGACCAAAGTCGACCGTTCCATTTATCACCCGCCTTTTATTCTGTCGCCGGAGCAGCCGATCCACAGCGTCACACAACAACTCAAAGAGCGCGGGATTGATGCGGCTTTAGTCGAACTCCATCCCAGCGACCCAAGATTGGCGCACAACCACGCTCACCCTTATGCGATTGTAACGCGAACCAATATGCTGCATGCAGTGATGCTTGAAGGCCGCCCTTTGGATACGCCCGTCGGCGAGATTGCCACTTTTCCGGTATTGCACGTGGATGAGGGTGACTTCTTGTTCAATGCCATGGTGATGATGACGCGCCAACGCATCAAGCGAGTCATGGTGTGCCTGGGCAATCAAGCCGTGGGTTTACTGTCGCTGATTCAAATACTGAGCGCCTTCTCTACTCACTCTCATGTTTTGACACTGGCGATTGCGCGTGCAGCCTCGATTGATGAACTGGCACTTGCCGCCAACAAACAGCGCGAACTGGTCGAAAGCCTGATGTCACGAGGGGTTCGCACCCGTTTTGTGATGGAACTGATTGCCGCAGTCAATGAGCAGATCATCGAGAAAGCCTTTGAGTTAGTGGTTCCTCCAGCGTTGCACGATCAGTGCTGCCTAGTAGTGCTCGGCTCGGAAGGACGTGGCGAGCAGATCCTCAAAACCGATCAAGACAACGCGCTCATCATTCAAGATGGTTTGGAATGGCACCAGTGCCAGCCCATCATGGAGACGCTCACCCATACCCTGCTGCAGCTCGGCTATCCCCTGTGTCCCGGCAAAGTGATGGTCAATAACCCGAAATGGGTGCGCAGCCAGAGCGATTGGAAACGCACTCTGACTGATTGGGTAAAAGCCGCTCGCCCCGAACAAGTGATGGATATTGCCATTTTTGCTGACGCGCATGCGGTGGCAGGAAATCGTGCGCTGCTTGCGCCTGTGAAAGCGCATTTGCAGCACTTGATGGCCGGTCAAGAGCTCATCTTGGCGGAATTTACTCGCCCAGCACTCAATTTTTCCGTACCGCTGACCCTGTTTGGTAACGTAAAAAGCAGCAAGCAAGGGATTGATATAAAGCAAGGCGGGATTTTCCCTATCGTACACGGCGTGCGCGCTTTAAGTTTGGAGCACGCGATTGATGCCAATAACACCTTTGATCGGATTGAAGCTTTAGTCAAAAAACGAGTTTTAGAACAAGAGACTGGCGATAACTTAAGTGAAGCCTTTAAGCTGTTTTTAAAACTGCGCCTTGCCCAGCAGCTTGGCAATCAGCACAGCACCAACCAACTCGACTTCAAACAACTCGACCGCACTGAACGCGATTTATTGCGCCATAGCCTGCATGTGGTGAAAAAATTTAAGCAGTGGCTCGGTTATCACTATCAAATTCGCGATTGAGGTGGCTGATGAACTGGTTATTACGCCGTTATTGGCACGCGAAACTCAAAGGTTCTCCCTATCAACGGCTGTTTGAAACCGCGCGCCATCACGAGTACGTCTCGCTCGACTGTGAAACCACCAGCTTAGATCCTAAACGCGCTGAGTTAGTGACCATCGCCGCAACCAAGATCGTTGATAACCGCATTATCACCAGTCAACCCTTTGAGGTGCGCCTGTGCGCGCCACAATCGCTCGACTCGGGTTCAGTGCGGATTCACCGTATCCGCCACCAAGATCTGCACGATGGTCTGAGCGAAAAAGAGGCGCTTCTCCAACTGATTGAGTTTATTGGCAATCGTCCCTTGGTCGGCTACCACATTCGTTACGATAAGACGATTTTGGATATCGCCTGTCGTAAACATCTCGGGTTTCCACTCCCCAACCGACTGATTGAGGTGAGCCAGATCTATCACGATAAACTGGAAAAACACCTGCCCAATGCCTATTTCGATCTCAGTTTAGAGGCGATCTGCCGCCATCTGGATCTGCCACTGCAAGACAAACATGATGCGCTGCAAGATGCGATTGCCGCCGCTTTGGTGTTTGTGCGTTTAACCAAAGGCGATCTGCCACAATTT
The DNA here is from genome assembly GCF_000621645.1 of Vibrio cholerae ATCC 14035. Taxonomy (GTDB): domain Bacteria; phylum Pseudomonadota; class Gammaproteobacteria; order Enterobacterales; family Vibrionaceae; genus Vibrio; species Vibrio cholerae. The sequence goes on from NZ_KK211324.1 coordinate 16,570, forward strand.
ATTGCACCGGGTGTGTAACGCCGAAAGTCGGCGGCGAGATCTCTCCCGCTTGTTTGCCGCTTATTCGCCTTGCACACATATCCCATCAGGCTTTCATCCTAAAGTCTAATTGTAGAAATCCCTGCTCTGACTGAGAGTTATAAACGAAACGAATTTCCTCCTCTCGTGTTTGAAACGCGCCCTTTCAGGAAATTTGCCGAATTCACAAGGAGAACCCGTAATGAGTGAAGCCCATATTTATCCGGTCAAACAGAACATCAAAGCGCATACGCATGCCGATAACGACACCTATCTGGCGATGTATCAACAGTCCATCAAAGATCCGGAAGGCTTTTGGAGCGAACACGGCAAAATCGTCGACTGGATTAAACCTTTCACCAAGGTGAAACACACCTCTTTTGACCCAGGGCACATCGATATCCGCTGGTTTGAAGATGGCACGTTAAACGTTTCTGCCAACTGTATTGATCGCCATTTGGCGACCCGTGGCGACCAAGTCGCGATCATTTGGGAAGGCGACGACCCGACTCAAGACAAAACTCTGACGTATAAGCAACTGCACCAAGAAGTGTGCCGTTTTGCCAATGCGCTGAAAGAGCAAGGCGTACGCAAGGGTGATGTTGTCTGTATCTACATGCCTATGGTGCCAGAAGCGGCGGTTGCTATGTTGGCTTGTACCCGTATTGGCGCAGTGCACACTATCGTCTTTGGTGGCTTCTCGCCAGAAGCACTGGCTGGACGCATTATCGACTCGAACGCCAAATTAGTGATCACTGCCGACGAAGGTGTTCGCGGCGGCCGCGCCGTCCCCCTAAAGAAAAACGTCGATGAAGCACTGTGCAATCCAGAAGTCAAAAACATCAGTAAAGTGATGGTTCTTAAGCGTACTGGCGGCAATGTCGCTTGGCATGAACACCGTGACATTTGGTGGCATGAAGCAACCGCAAAAGCCTCCGATAATTGTCCACCAGAAGAGATGAAAGCCGAAGATCCGCTGTTTATCCTCTACACCTCTGGCTCAACCGGTAAACCGAAAGGCGTATTGCACACCACTGGCGGTTATTTGGTTTATGCGACTATGACCTTCAAATATGTATTCGACTATCAGCCCAATGAAGTGTTCTGGTGTACCGCTGATGTGGGTTGGATAACGGGTCACTCCTATCTGGTGTATGGCCCATTGGCGAATGGCGCAAAAACCATTCTGTTTGAAGGCGTGCCAAACTACCCCACCACCGCACGCATGAGCGAGGTGGTAGACAAGCATAAGGTCAATATCCTTTACACTGCGCCAACGGCGATCCGTGCGCTGATGGCCAAAGGTGATGAAGCGATTAAAGGCACTAGCCGTGACAGCTTGCGCATTATGGGCTCTGTGGGTGAACCGATTAACCCAGAAGCGTGGGAGTGGTACTACCGCACGATCGGTAACGAAGAATCGCCGATTGTCGATACTTGGTGGCAAACCGAAACCGGCGGTATCTTGATCACACCACTGCCGGGGGCAACGGCGTTGAAACCGGGTTCGGCCACACGCCCCTTCTTTGGTGTGCAGCCAGCGTTAGTCGATAACATGGGCGAAATCGTGGAAGGCGCAACTGAAGGCAACTTGGTGCTGCTCGATTCATGGCCGGGTCAAATGCGCACTGTGTATGGCGATCACGACCGCTTTGAACAAACCTACTTCTCTACCTTTAAAGGCATGTACTTTACCGGTGACGGTGCGCGTCGCGATGAAGACGGTTACTACTGGATCACAGGCCGTGTCGATGACGTACTCAACGTTTCGGGTCACCGTATGGGAACGGCAGAAATTGAATCCGCACTGGTGGCATTCAATAAGATTGCAGAAGCCGCCGTGGTCGGTGTTCCACACGATATCAAAGGCCAAGCGATTTACGCTTACATCACACTCAATGATGGGGTGTATCCGAGCGCTGAACTGCATAAAGAAGTGAAAGATTGGGTACGCAAAGAGATTGGCGCTATCGCGACACCGGATGTCCTACACTGGACCGATGCGCTACCGAAAACCCGTTCAGGTAAAATTATGCGCCGTATTTTGCGTAAAATTGCCACCGGCGATACCAGCAACTTGGGGGATACCTCAACGCTGGCCGATCCAAGCGTGGTTGACCGCCTGATTGCCGAAAAAGCCCAACTTAAATAACAAACCCTGTGGTTTGAGGTTGTAGCCTCAAGTCACAAGGGAATACACATTTGCTTGCGCTTTCAAACTCCGGTGCACCTCATGGCCGGAGTTTTTGTTTTCTCTCGCCTATCTTCTGGGAACATGCGCTGAACTTTCCTGTTCAAGCCGATTAGGCGATGGCAAATCCCTCTAGCCCCCTATTTTGTTCACTTCCTTACCCATTTCACGCCCGAAACTAGGTGATTAGACCAGTAAATTGCTGCCATTTGTTATGAATTGGCTATAATCGTGGGCAATTTAATAAAATCCGCGAACTTTTGACAAAAACTTTATGTCGAATAAGTAAATTTGTGGGAAACTGCTTATTCACCACACAATAAAGGAAGATGACTACACAATGACTGCAAAATCTCGCATTCTTGTTCTTAACGGACCAAACCTCAATTTATTAGGTTTGCGTGAACCTACCCACTACGGCTCACAAACCTTAGAACAGATCGTAGCAACATTGCGCGATCAAGCGCAAAAAGCAGACATTGAGTTAGAACATCTGCAATCTAACCGCGAATATGAGTTGATTGAAGCCATTCACCAAGCCTTCGGCAAAGTGGATTTCATCATTATCAATCCGGCGGCCTTTACTCATACCAGTGTGGCGTTACGCGATGCACTGCTTGGGGTGGCGATTCCTTTTATTGAAGTGCATTTGTCCAACGTTCATGCACGCGAGCCCTTCCGTCATCACTCTTACTTGTCTGATAAAGCACAAGGGGTGATTTGCGGTTTAGGTGCCCAAGGTTACGAATTCGCTTTGTCTGCTGCAATCCGAGCATTGCAGGCCAAGCAATAAAGACACTCTGCGGCCCATTTGGGCTGTCTTATTCACAAGATAAAAGAGAAAGAAACATGGATATCCGCAAAATCAAGAAGCTTATCGAGTTAGTTGAAGAGTCTGGCATCGCAGAACTGGAAATTTCTGAAGGTGAAGAGTCAGTACGCATCAGTCGTTATGGCCAACCAGCTCCAGCACCTCAAGTGCACTACGCAGCCGCTCCAGCGCCAGTGGCTGCACCAGCACCGGTAGCTCAAGCAGCCGCGGTAGCAGAAGCACCAGCAGCCGCAAAAGTGCCAGCAGGCCATAAAGTGCTTTCTCCAATGGTAGGCACTTTCTACCGTTCACCAAGCCCAGATGCGAAAGCGTTTATTGAAGTGGGCCAAAGCGTTTCTGTTGGCGATACCCTATGTATCGTTGAAGCGATGAAAATGATGAACCAGATCGAAGCCGACAAATCTGGCGTTGTGACCGCGATTCTTGTTGAAGATGGTCAGACCGTTGAATTCGACCAACCGCTTGTTGTTATCGAATAATCGAGGCCACCTTTATGTTAGATAAAGTTGTCATCGCGAACCGAGGCGAAATTGCGCTTCGTATTCTCCGCGCTTGTAAAGAATTAGGCATTAAAACGGTTGCCGTGCACTCCACGGCTGACCGCGACTTAAAACACGTACTGCTGGCGGATGAGTCTATCTGTATCGGTCCTGCCAAAAGCATCGACAGTTACCTGAACATTCCACGCATTATCTCTGCGGCGGAAGTGACGGGCGCGGTAGCTATCCACCCGGGTTACGGCTTTTTGTCTGAAAACGCGGATTTTGCTGAGCAAGTGGAGCGCAGCGGCTTCATTTTTGTCGGCCCTCGCGCCGAAACCATCCGTTTGATGGGTGACAAAGTCTCCGCCATCAACGCGATGAAAAAAGCGGGCGTACCTTGTGTACCGGGTTCAGACGGCCCACTGGATAACGACGAAGCGAAAAACAAAGCTCACGCAAAACGCATCGGCTACCCAGTTATTATCAAAGCCTCTGGCGGCGGCGGTGGTCGCGGTATGCGTGTCGTACGTAACGAAGCCGAATTGACCAAATCTATCCAGATGACGCGTGCGGAAGCGAAAGCCGCCTTCAACAACGACATGGTGTACATGGAGAAATTCCTAGAAAACCCACGTCACGTTGAAGTGCAAGTGATCGCTGACGGTCAAGGCAATGCAATTCACCTCGCTGAGCGTGACTGTTCCATGCAGCGCCGTCACCAGAAAGTGGTGGAAGAAGCACCCGCACCGGGTATCACTGAAGAAATGCGTAAGTTCATCGGTGAACGTTGTACCCGTGCGTGTATCGAAATCGGCTACCGCGGCGCTGGTACCTTTGAATTCCTGTACGAAAACGGTGAATTCTACTTCATTGAGATGAACACGCGTATTCAGGTTGAGCACCCAGTAACAGAAATGATTACTGGCGTTGACCTGATCAAAGAGCAGCTGCGAATCGCCGCGGGTCAACCGCTGTCTTTCAAACAAGAAGACATCAAAATTCGCGGCCATGCCGTTGAGTGTCGTATTAACGCGGAAGATCCAGAGCGCTTCCTACCTTGCCCAGGCAAGATTGAACGCTTCCATGCACCTGGCGGCATGGGTGTGCGTTGGGAATCACACATTTACTCTGGCTACACCGTACCCGCGCATTACGACTCGATGATCGGCAAACTCATCACTTACGGTGAGAACCGCGATGTGGCGATTGCTCGTATGCGTAACGCACTCAATGAGATGATTGTGGAAGGGATCAAAACCAATATCCCACTACAACAAGCTATCATGGCAGATGAGAACTTCCAGAAAGGCGGTACCAACATCCACTATCTGGAGAAAAAACTCGGCATCAAGTAAGCCGCCGTTTTTACTCTCATCGCGCATAACCCAATCAATCATACCCAAACTACTTGGATTGGCTGATTGCACTAGGAATACGATAAAGCCCACTCCGGTGGGCTTTTTGTTTTGCTTTTTGTTTTAAATCCGCCCACTTTCTGGCCTGAACATCAGTGGCAAATCTGCTACACTCTGCGCCAATCTAAACCCGATGAGATCTTAAGCCATGCCTTGGATTCAAATTAAACTCAATGCGACCAACGACAATGCAGAAGCAATTGGCGATATGCTGATGGAAGAAACTGGTGCTGTGTCAGTCACTTTCCTCGATGCCAAAGATACCCCTGTATTTGAACCTCTACCGGGCGAAACCCGCCTATGGGGTGATACCGATGTCGTCGCACTGTACGAAGCGGATATGGATACCTCGCTGATCCTTCAGCAAATCAAAGCCAGCAACATGCTGGCTGAAGGTTTTGCTCACAAAGTGGAGCAAGTGGAAGATAAGGACTGGGAACGCGAATGGATGGATAACTTCCACCCAATGCAATTTGGCCGTCGCCTCTGGATTTGCCCAAGCTGGCGTGAAGTGCCAGACCCACAAGCGGTGAACGTGATGCTCGACCCGGGCTTGGCTTTTGGTACCGGCACGCACCCAACCACCGCACTGTGCCTAGAGTGGCTGGATAACCTCGACCTGACTGGCAAAACCGTGATCGATTTTGGTTGTGGCTCGGGCATTCTGGCGATTGCCGCCATCAAGCTTGGTGCCGCAAAAGTGATCGGGATTGATATCGATCCACAAGCTCTACTCGCGTCCAAAGACAACGCTGCGCGTAACGGCGTGGAAGATCAAATCGAAGTTTATCTGCCAAAAGATCAACCCGAAGGCTTGGTGGCTGACGTGGTGGTCGCGAACATTTTGGCTGGCCCACTGCGTGAGCTTTCGCCCACCATCAAAGGACTCCTGAAGCCCGGTGGCCAACTGGCCATGTCTGGCATTCTGGATACGCAAGCCGAAAGCGTGGCGGAATTTTACCGTGACGATCTGGAACTTGACCCAATCGCAGAGAAGAGCGAATGGTGCCGCATTTCTGGCCGCAAGCTAGGCTAGATAAGACTTTGCGGCCTAATTGACTGATAAATCGACTATTTGGCAAAACAATTTGCCAATGCTCAAATATTAGTCTTTTCAGGCATCAAAAAAATGCGTAAAATGCGCGCCCTTGCTGGTACGAAGCTGTGAAGACGTTTTGAAAATCGGAAATCATCAACTTAAGAACAATCTGATCGTCGCCCCGATGGCGGGTGTCACCGACAGACCCTTTCGAGAGTTGTGTTTACGCTACGGGGCAGGAATGGCGGTCAGTGAAATGATGTCATGCAATCCTGCGTTGTGGAAAACGGCCAAATCGCAAAACCGCATGGTACATGAAGGCGAATCGGGCATTCGCTCAGTACAAATTGCGGGCAGCGATCCACAGCTGATGGCCGAAGCAGCGCAGTTCAGCGTTGAAAACGGTGCGCAAATCATCGATATCAACATGGGCTGCCCAGCCAAAAAAGTAAATAAAAAGCTCGCGGGCTCTGCACTGCTGCGCTATCCGGATGTGATTGAAGACATCTTGAAAGCGGTAGTGAATGCAGTGAATGTGCCAGTCACACTCAAAACCCGAACGGGTTGGGATACAGACAATAAAAACTGTCTCTCGATTGCTCAATTAGCCGAAGACTGCGGCATACAAGCACTGGCTCTCCATGGACGAACTCGTGCCTGCATGTACAAAGGTGAGGCGGAATACGACAGCATTAAAGCGGTCAAAGCGGCTGTGAGCATTCCGGTTATCGCTAACGGTGATATCGATAGCCCGGAGAAAGCACGCTACGTACTGGAGTACACCGGTGCAGACGCTTTAATGATTGGCCGTCCTGCCCAAGGACGACCATGGATTTTTCAGGAAATCCAACACTTTTTGGAACACGGCACCACAATGCCAGAACTTCCAATTTCGGAAGTGAAAGACATCATGCTTGGTCATGTAACCGCACTCCATCAGTTTTATGGAGAGTACTTAGGCCCACGAATTGCGCGCAAACACGTGAGTTGGTACCTGCAAGAGCATGAACAAGCGAGTGCGTTTCGCCGTACCTTCAACGCCATTGAGACTGCTGACCAGCAACTCGATGCGCTCGAAGGGTATTTTGATAACGTTGCATCATAATTAAGAGAAGAGCTAGACCGAATATGTTCGAACAAAATCTGACTTCAGAAGCTTTAACCGTTACTACCGTAACTTCACAAGACCAAATCACGCAAAAGCCACTGCGTGACTCTGTTAAAGCGTCTCTTAAAAACTACTTGGCTCAACTGAATGGCCAAGAAGTGACTGAACTGTATGAATTAGTTCTAGCTGAAGTTGAACAACCACTTCTGGACACCATCATGCAATACACTCGCGGTAACCAAACTCGCGCAGCAACTATGATGGGTATCAACCGCGGCACTCTTCGTAAGAAACTGAAAAAATACGGCATGAACTAATTAACATTAGTTAACTAGCTGATTTTAAAGTCGCTTTTCATTAATGGAGAGCGACTTTTTTGTTATATGTACCCCCATATGTACCCCAGACGTTTTCCTAATTCCCCCTCACCATCTAAATCTTACTGACAGACTTTTAAAGACCCATCGTTTAGAGCCTTTACCAACAAGCCTCCATTTTGTTCAAGCAAAAGCCGTCAAAGCACAATGATTAAGGTTAACCAAGTGATCTAAGAGGATTCTAGAGGATTCTAGAGGATTCTAGAGGATTCTAGAGGATTCTAGAGGATTCTAGAGGATTCTAGAGGATTCTAGAGGATTCTAGAGGATTCTAGAGGATTCTAGAGTAAATTAGGATAAATAATCATACAAAACAACAACTAACAAAAACAAATCCATAAATAATTTATTCAATTTCGGCATCCAGATCACTGAAATAACCATTACTAATGGGAACAATTAGCTACTTTGAAAACCAAATGAACACGGGTACTGTCTATGTCATCACTAATTGAACGAGCAATGGTGATTATCTCAGGATTAGGAAGTCGAGAACCTCTTCGTCTAGTTGAGGATCTTTTTTTAAGACCTAACACATGGAAGCGTTCTTGTAATCCTGTAGAGCGATTTGTCATTGAGACTGCTGATGCACTGGGCTACAGCCATGATGCTAGCTCGACAAACAAACTGTGCATCTCCTTAGATAGGTCCGACAGGTTTCACCAAATGTGCATGTTCAACCAATCATTAGATGAAGCGACCAAGAAAGAGCTGACGATTTTGATCAAGCAAAAATGGGCGGGTATCACTTCAAAGAAGCCACATACAAACCGGGCTCTCGACGTCATCATTCCTATAGCAAAAGCGTTTTTTAGTCACCAGAGCAGTGTCATTGTCGCTATCGGTTTATTTGTAGAGCGTTTAGTTGAGCATGTATCTAAAATGCACCCCACTCCCCCTGCCCTAAAACCATTACTCCAACGTTCCGAGAGAAAATTAGCGGAAGGTTTGAGAGCGGTACTTGAAGGAGGGAGCTATTGTGAATCAAAAAGTGGCAAGGGCGCAGAAATCCTAGTTGATCAGTTTATTGCCTCAAAACTTATCGAATTTTACCCTGAACCCGCTTTGGCATAGCGATCGACATGAATAATTAAAACCTCTATGGCAGCCTATATACGAACCTCAACCACGGAGCACAGTATGACTGCCATAGAAAAACTCACCCAACCTAACCAACTCTCTTGTGACCGATTTGTCCGAGAAGCAGAACGTCGCCGTATCACCGCCATTTCACGCAGCCAAGCTTGGAAGCTTGAAAAAGAAGGTCGCTTCCCTCCTCGTATCAAGTTAGGTAGCCGTTCCGTCGTTTGGCGACTTTCTGACCTTACACAGTGGCTAGACAAACAAGCAGGCCAATATTCGGAAGAAGCATAATGACCTTCGATCTCTCTCGTCAGTGTAATAAGGCGGCAATGCCACTACACATCATCAGCAAAAAAGAGCTCGCCAATCTGCTGCATGTCAATGAGCGCACAATCCATCGCATGGTCAAGGATAAGCGCTTACCTGAGCCTATGCGTACCGTAGGTGGCAATAATGGTGGATGGCTTCTAACTACAATCCTAGAGTGGCAAAAAAGTCAAAAAGGGCATTAATCGCCCTTTTTTATATACTGATGTCCGCTTTAGGCCGGAATTGTCTATAAAAACACGAAGTTTCTAGATAAGCACAAATGAGAACAACCCAGTAAAAACGCGGCACTGCGTGAAATACTGGCGACAAAGTTCGCAGGTATAAAGATATTGTTATGAGAGCTCGCATCCTTCTTCACCCGACTAAATCCAAACTAGCGCTTTACCGTCACGGTGATCAGGTGTATCAAATTTTCCACCGCGCAACAGGTGTTGATCAAAACATCCTCCAATCCAGTTTTGATTTGGCAAAAAGTTGGAGAAATCACTATTCCAAGTTTTGCGGGGTCATCCTACAACTTCACCAGAATCAGCCCAGTGACAACAACCAGCAATTAAGCACATTCCTCATCAAGCTGATGCAAGCTTTGCAGAAACATTACAACACGCCCAATATCGGTTACTTCTGGATTCGTGAACAGAGTGGCAGGGATAAACAACACTATCATCTGGCCGTATTTATCAGTGGTCATTGCTGCCAGCACAGCGGCACCATAGATACACTCGCCAACACACTTTGGAAGCAGCAAGACGAGCGCAATTTTAGTTATCAGGTCAAAAATAGAATCTACAAAGTTAATCGCTATGGCTTCGATAAGGAATGGCCATCCCTGCTAACTCGACTAAGCTACTTCGCCAAAAACGACACCAAAAGCCGCAGCCCTTCGCGAAATAGCTACGGTCGCAGCCAGCTTTTGAAAACGACAACTCAAGCAAAAACACTGAAAAATGCAAAAGTGATCAGTTCCAGTGATCACTTTTACTGATCATCTGAACTGATCACTTTTAAACTGCGCAAATTTTACTGATCACTTCTGAAAATCATATTACAAACAATCACATAAACAAAAACCATCACTACTGGTCACTTTTTTCGTCACCGTTTCAAAATTAAAAAAGTACACATCGTGAGAGTGTATTTGCGCATTTTTAGGGGATTTTGAGCCCAAATTAGCGGCTTGAATAAGTAAACCTCATCAATTCAAAAGCAAGCAGAGCATGACCATTGGGGCAGAGATACTTCCGCTCTACACGCCCACAAAGGTTGACCGATTTCTCTTGAAGTTGACCCGTTTCAATTTCGTCATGGCAGACAGAACAGCGTACAAGGCCGATATTGTGTGCAATTAAATCATCCGCCAAGTAAGAAAACCTCGACCACATTGGCGGCACATCGACAGGCTCTTGCAGCGACTCATCACGGCTTTGCACCCAAGCCAACAGTTTCCCCTCATCATTGCCTTGTAGATGAGGCGATTGACGCAGTCGCTCAATTAACTGCTTCTCAAGCAAAGCGCTAGGAAAAATAAACTCACCGTAGCTGTTGTCACAAATCCCCTCTGGTTTAGGTTTATAGCTAACATAAGCGCCACAGGTTTTCAGTTCTCGATAGGCACGTTCCATTTCTCGGTAATAATCGGCACGATTAGCCGTAGGTTTCAGCCAATCAGCCCAATTAGGCCTGCCCTGTTTTACCCAACCAAACAGCATTAAAGGCCAGAACAACACCATAAACACAAAATGAAACCAGATGTCGCCTTTGTCCCACTGCCAATCATGCTTATCCAAGTGCCTGACCATCACCCACAGCAAGCCGCACGCCACCAGCGCAGCCCCAAGCAAATAACCCTGTAGTAGAATCATCATATCGCCCCTCTATTCAGTAAATTCAACATTTAATTCGCAATAACTTTCCTAACTTATCCGTCATTTCCATATCCGGCTCACTGATAACTCAAAGATTAAGCCTATATAAAACTCTGTAATCCAACCTGCGTGGGGAAGACTTAACGTCACCGTTATGGAATTCGATTAAAGAGGAAACACACCCCACCTGCGTGGGGAAGACTTTGTATTCTTTGCCGCTTGCATGGATGTTGTAGAAACACCCCCACCTGCGTGGGGAAGACAATCG
>NZ_KK211324.1:28920-169112 GCF_000621645.1 Vibrio cholerae ATCC 14035
TTAGAAACACCCCCACCTGCGTGGGGAAGACCTTCGAAAAACTTACGCAGCGTTTTATCAACCGGAAACACCCCCACCTGCGTGGGGAAGACGAACGTTAGCGCAGGCTTGCCCGTTGTATTCGGGAAACACCCCCACCTGCGTGGGGAAGACCAGCGCTTGCAGGATGTGCGAGAAGTATTTTGAGAAACACCCCCACCTGCGTGGGGAAGACTGTGGTCAAAGAGTGGGGCAATTCAATGCAATAGAAACACCCCCACCTGCGTGGGGAAGACAGGCGATTGATGGCCTCTGTTGAATTGCTTTGGGAAACACCCCCACCTGCGTGGGGAAGACATAGGATTGCTCTCCATTTTTATTGCTGCTTGGGAAACACCCCCACCTGCGTGGGGAAGACCTCGATCACGTCTTTTGGTAGCAAATTTCCTTGGAAACACCCCCACCTGCGTGGGGAAGACTGACCAAGCGCATCCGCTGATATCACGAATGTAGAAACACCCCACCTGCGTGGGGAAGACAACATCTTTGGACCCATCACCTCTACAGAAGCGGAAACACCCCCACCTGCGTGGGGAAGACACCAATATATTGTTAAAGAGCACAGTAATAAACCCATATATTGCTATTTTGACAAAATAAGGGTTTCGACAATCAACTGTAATCCAGAGAGCTGAATCACGGGTTTGCGCACTTCACCTTTGTAACGAATCTCATAACCAGGGGGATCTGGAATACTGCGAAATAACATCAAGCCCGATTCTGCTGGGCAATGCTGCATTAAGTAGTCGACAACCGTCACTGCAACGGAATCTTTTACGCCAGAAACAAACACATTGGCTCTGGGTTCAACAAACCATAGCTTCATACGCCCTCTGACTGCCGGGGGTAAATCATTTGCTAGTACGACGAGCATTTCCCCCTCCCATCAACTCATTGATATCCGAGGAGACTTGTTGTAACAGATCCATGCTGATAACCCGTTTTCGAAACGCATCAGAGACCTTGTGTTTGTCATAGTGACCTGCCATATCTCGTGTAAGTGAGAAAGCTAAATCAATACAAAGGTGTTCTTTGTAAAGATCTGCCATGTCATACACAAAAGGTAATGGGCTGCCCGAATGGATAAATCCAATATGTGGTGAGTAGCCCATTGAGTGGATAGCTGAACACAAAATGCCATACAAGGCAGCATTGCTAGCCGTCATGATTTGATTGGTAAGATCACTTAAAGAAAACTTACCTGGCGTAAACTGTCGCCCTCTCCAGCCGACACCATACTGCTCGGCCTTTTGTTGATAGAGCGCTTTTACACGGTTTCCTTCCATCCCCATCATGCTTTTTAGGGTTTTGTCTTCAAGGTCTGCATCAGGAAAACGCTTAGCGAACATCATGCGTGCCACTTTCAATGCACTCTCTTCGCTGGCCGCTAACAACATCTGCTTCTTTAGATTTCTTGTGTCTGCAGTGGGAAGAAAACCAGCTGCATAAAACAGTAAACTATCCTCCCCCACCCAACTGATGGAACAGTTTGCCGCAGTTGCGGTTTTGATTGCGTCATGAGTTACACTGGTTCCCGGACCTAGTAGCAATGTGTTAATCGTTGCTACTGGAATCGGGACTATGTTGGCATCGGCATCAATCCACTTGACACTACTGTCGTCAATTTCCAGCCGTCCTCGTTCAAGATAAATAAAGGGATATTTATCTTTCACTTGGGGCAAGGATTCACGCGTTACTTTAACAAACAGCCGCTCTCCCTTTGCCATTGTTAGTGCTCCAATAACGTCACACGCCGATCTCGATAACGTTTAGACACGCCAAATTGCACGGGAACATCATTAAGAGTGAACACTTCTCCGCCCTCCTGCTCACCTTCGACAATGGTATAACTCAAGTGACGGCATTTATTCTCCGCCAGCTCTTGCGCACGCTGCCTTGCTGTCTCAGTTGAATGATAAACACCTTGGTAGATTAGCTCTGTCGGTACGCAGTTTTTACGGCCAAGGTAGAGATCCCATCTTGGATTCTGTAGCGCATCCTCCAAAGCTTCCTTGTCATCAGCAGGAATTTCTAGAATCACTGCAAAGAGGGCATCTTGCAGGTAATAACGATAAGTCATTTTAGTACCTGCCCCATTAGGCTTCTTTCCCTGTGCTGTTTTAGGAATGAGCAAATTTTGCCAAGGGTCAGCATCATCATAACCGCTGCCTACCATGTGGAAATCTCTCAATGTAGCTTCCCGCATTATCGGTTCTCCCTCAGCATCGCTACGCTCAAAGGCTAAAACCTCCATCGCCATGGGCGACATTTTTTCTAACCACTCACGTTGCTCACCACCAGCTCCACGGGCACAACAAAGCAAGCCCAAGATCCCCGAACGAGTCGGGAAATTAAGTGTATTGCGTACTCCAAACTTAGAATCGTGCCCCCACGCTTGCAATGGTCCTTCCAACCACAGGAGCAAATAGGCGTTTTTTTCGCACATGACTTACCTCACCATTAAGTGAGATTGAAGATCGGCAATCAAATGATCAATGCTGTAGTCTAAGTCATCACCCCATTCATAATCGCCCTGCTTCGCAAATAGAGAACCGGAGAGTTTTTCACGCTGCTCTAGCCAGTTTTGAAGTGCTTTTTTACTCGGTAATAAATACCCTTCCCCTGCAGCACGAACAGGTTGTTCAAACGAGGCTTGTAGGCGTTGTCCTTTACGCACCAATACGCGAGCATATTCCCAAGGACAAGCGCCTGATTGCGTGGTTTGACGAGCATTAGGCACCGCAACATAAAGTGCTTTAACAAACGCTTCGAGCGCGGTACTGAGATCGGCATCATCACCGAGCGTTTGTTGAAGTTGACCCAAATCTAAACTGACATAGCGGTAATAGGTTGCAGAGTTATACTCCAAAGTGCCCATGTGTGCAGAGCCACTTTCTTCTTCACTTTTATGGTCATCAACTGCGGTAAAAAATTCTAACTCGTTGCTGACTTTATGTGTTGAGATGGCATGAGCAAATGAGGCGGCCGCTTCGACATTCATTTCAGCAGCTTTTGCGACCATCCGACCAAACAAGGCAATATCGAGCGCATCAAGCGTCTTATTCACAACTTTTTTAGCCACTTTTACTAACTCTTTGTCTTTGAGTGATTTGGCGTCAAACTCTTTTTCTTGTGCATACGCGGCAAAGGCTTTTGCTTCACTGTCACTAATAAACAACAAGGTATCGTCAGCAAAAAATCCAGCCATCACCTCGCCACATGCGTTGGCTTGATCTTCACTCGCCCCCAAAGATAAACAGTGCTGTTGCAACAGTGCAGCGACTTTTTTACTGCGCACACCCAACTGAATACCAAACTCCGACATGGCCAACCTAACCTGGCGCTTCCAACATTGAGAGGAGACTCGCGCTCTCGAAACACCACCAACAATGGCTGATTTCGGCGCGCCGACATCGTCTCGATTTAAGCAAGTGACCGGGAATGACTGTAAAATATGGAACTCAATGCGCGTATTTTTTAGTGTGTGGTTCATCTTTATTATCCTTAAATCAGATCAGGCAAATGGATTTTCTATGATTGGTACGATTTGCAGTAAGCCGCAGCCAAATGCCCGACCTTTACCAATGCCATGTTTAAAACTGTGGTGAAATTGCGGTTCATTCGTCACGCGGAGTTGCCCTTGAATATGAGCTTTTCCGAGGGTGATCTTACGGCCGTGTTTATCGTTGAATTGCTGTACCTCAATGCTATCGATTTGCAGATGCTGTGGATGCACTTCAAAGCCCCAACTTTTCGCGGCCCTTTCAATAAACCATTGAGCGATATCTTGGCGACCTTTCACCGCAATACGTTTACCACTTTGCTTGTCTTTCCTGACGGGATTAACTTGCACTTTAAAACGGTAAGTTTGATGGTGGAGAAACGCTTCAGAAATTGTCTTGCTCACTACTTCACCGTGTACACCATCTACACTAGCGTTCGGCATACGATCCGAAACCACCAGCACTTTGCGGCCATGAAAATCGCCCCCTTGATCGGCATAGACAATCCCACTTTGCGTATGACCTCCTTTTTCCTCAGGTGATCTCACATCCGGGAAAAGGCTATAAACCACTCGATGTAGGGAGTAGGCATCCGTTATCTTCAGCGCCTTAACCGCGCGTCTATCTAAGTGGAGGGCACTGGCAAACAGCTCACTCATAGTTCACCTCATGGGCCTGGGTGCTGGCAGATCGACGATAGAAATCCTGCGCCCAGCGTGCACGAATCGAGTCTTGCGCTTTGCCGTGATACCAGAGCAGTTGTTCCAGTAGCTGGTGGTAATTCAATGCAACGCCTTTGCTTTCAATCAAAGTAAGTAGCGGGCGCAGAATACGGCACACTTCTGTCGAACTCGAACACGCTAGCAAGCGACGTAAACGTGCTTTGGCTTGCTCGGACTGATTCCCATCGTCATAGCAAGCAGCTATCGCCTGTCCAAGGGTAAGATGGCCGTTACTTTTCGGTTTTGCCTTAGCAAGCGCCGCCCCAACAATACAATAGGGCAGGCGCTCCCACTCTTTTTCTAAATCGACGTCGAAGCTCGCTAATAACTCCCAACTTTGGTACTCGGTAGTCTGGTTGTCCGCTCGTTTCAAACGAGCCGCAAACCCTTTGTCTTTTTGAATTCGCTCAATAACATAAGTGATAAATCGACCTGTTTTGGATGTCTGAGCAACGGCGCTATCACGCGTTACCACAGGATTGTTGTCCATTGTGGCGTACTCCTTATTCGACGTTGAGGTATTGATGATAATTTGGCCGAAACTGAGCCCAAGCATCTAACTGCCGGGTGCTGTCGTTCGGGCATACTTGGTCAAAGACTCGCAAGGCATATCCAGCGAAGATCTTTCGTAGACGTTGGCGTTCAATTTTGGCATCGATGTCATCGTTGCAAGCATCTAACAAGGCTTGCGCCTGTCTCTCACACAACTGCCAAAATAAATGGGTAGCTCGCTCTGCTTGATTCGCCACAAAAGGCTGTGCTTTCCCTGCACTGCTTTTGTCTATATCAGAAAGCTGTCTAAAATAACGGACGACAGCACCCCATAAGGTTTTTTGAAGTGCACTAAGCTCCGACATTTCCTGTTTGAGTTGGGCAAGGAAAGAATCGCCTAATTCACTCGACAGTAACCAAAACTCTGACTGAACATAATCATCGGTGCCGGATGCATATTGTTCACCGGCATTACTGCTCACTCGCAGCCCACCCGACCAGATGGCAAAACTCTCAACCCCATATTTGACTCGCCTGATGGTTCGTGCCAATTGCGGCGTCTCATAACCAATGCTTTTTCCGCTTTCGATAAACTGCAACAAAGCGGTCAGTTCTCGCCATGGTCTTTTATCAGGATTGACCCACAATGCCTTCAGTTTCTTTTGGGAGAAGTCGACCGATGCGCTAGGATCGGCTTTACCCTCTAGGTAGCTCGGATGTGCGATACCATCGGAGTAGTGAATACCGTTATCTGTCAGCAAACAGAACTTACCTAATGGCACAAGCCGACCCATCAGCGACGTTTTTAAGGCCTCGGCTACAGAATCCGCTTCTCCACTTGGCATCAGTTCCCACGGAGCTGTACCTAGAATGGAATACATCGGCAAATCGCCAATGTCTTCTTGAGTCAAAAGATTGAGCCAAAGGCTCTCAACCACCGATTCGGCTAACCAAAAAGAGTGCAACAACCCCATATGACCAACGGCAGATCCGGCTTTACCACTTGCCGCTTTACCTTTGTCATTGTATTTCCCTTGATAACCGGGAGATAAGACCACTGAGTTATCGGTTTTCTTACCACTCAATCCAAAAGCCATCTGCACGACAAGCAAAAGGGCTTTATCCGCATCACTATGGGCCTGCTCTTGTTGAGACTCGGTGAGAACCGTAGTATTGCCTGTGCTGACCTCAGGTGAGAGCACACCAAAAGATTTTACCTCCGCACTCTGGATGGCAGGCATCTGTAAAAATGGCATATTGCCGTACAAGTAAAATCGGTTATGCCACTGGTCTAAATAGCTCAGGCACTTATCCGCCATACCTAAATAGCCCATACGTCGCCAATCTTCATCATCTTCTGGCGTAGCCGCAGATTGAGCAATCGCCAACAACAATTTAGTCAGCGCTATTTTTTGCACGGGATTCCCCCCCAAAGAACGTAGAGCGTTGTTTAGAAAAATCTCACGCAAACTCACCAGCCCAGCATTTGTAACTGGTATCCAGGGCTCATCAATCAAATTAAAGCAATTTTCCATCCTTATTCCTTTTGTACAATGACTCGGTAGCCCAGATCGTGTCGGTATTCCAACTGATATTTGTCGCTGGCTCTGCGCCCATCCAACGTTAGCAACTCCCCTACGGGGCTAACTAAAGCAATTCTGAGTAACGCCTCATCTTCCTCCGGATTACCGAGATAAAAAACATGATGTAAATGCAGTTGCTCAAGTTGGTGTTTGGATATTTTGTCTGGACAATTTTTGGGGCTCACTTTGACCAGAGACTGGTGAAGCTCAACAGCCAGTTCTCGCCATTGTGCTTTGCTTAATTGGTAGCGAGCATGCGGCAAGATCAATTCACGGTTATCCAACAATCGTATGTAGGTATGACCCTCACTAGTGCGAATAGCTCGTAGAAGCAATACTTCATAAGTATCTTGATCGCTATAGCGGGTATCGGCTTTATGTTCGGGTAAGGTTTTTCCCGCCTTTGCTAAGGTGATTTTGGCTAATGCTTGCAGCGCTTTTTCACCTGTTTTATACCGTGAGCCTGCTTTGAGCTGGTGGAGTAAAAATGCCCACTGTGCTGACTCATCACGCTCGCAGTAGGTTTGATCAATCAGTGGGCGGATGCTGGAAGGCAGCGCAAGGTGAGATAGACCAAGCCATACTTCCAAACTGCGGCACAACACATAGGGCGAATAGACCATAGCACTAAGACCAAAGGCAGAAGAGGGCGAACTCAGTGCTTGTTCTAGGTTGGGAGCCAACAACCAACACTCACAACGTGCTGATGTCGCTCTAGGAGCATCAAGATGACGCCATAACCGACCAATTCGCTGCAACAACATATCGGTCGGAGCAAATTGGGTAATCAAAAAATCAGCATCTATGTCAATCGATTGTTCGAGAACTTGAGTTCCAATTAAGATACGACCACATTGCCGACGCTGCGACCAACCCGCTTTACCAAAGAGACTCACCCAGTGCTGTTCATTCTTCTCTCTATCTTGCGGAGTAAATCTTGAATGCAATAATCCCACTTCACAGCCTAAACCCACGCCTCTGCTCGCCATATCTAAATAGCGCTGTTGGGCATCTGCCACGGTATTCTCAATCCACAATACTTGTTGCCCCATAGCTGCACGGTTTATCGCCTCTTCGATAGCTTGCAAGTCGTTGGAGCAATGTGTCAGTTCCACCTTTGCGCCATCGACGCAGGGAATAGCAACTTCGCTGGGAGAATCCCTGTCATTATGCAATGCGGTAATTAATGGATACTCAGAACTGGAAGTGCGTTGTTGTAGTAGGGAGTGACGGCGAGCAGGGCTCAACGTGGCACTTAATATAATGACGGTACAGCCAATTTGCCGAAGAAACGCCACCAGCTCATTTAAGATGGTGCCTGTGTAGAGATCATAGCTATGGACTTCATCAAGGATCACCACCTTGCCAGCGAGCCCAAAAGCTCTCACAAAACCATGTTTTACATTCATCACGGCCATTAGCGCCTGATCAATAGTCCCAACAGCAAAAGGCGCTAAAAGACCTCTCTTGTTGTGATTAAACCAAGCGCCACCTGGACTGCCCTCTTCACCCATATCTGCTTGTTTCAGCAACCATGCACCAGAGTGAAGTAACATTGCACGGTTCGGTGTTTCAGCCGCGATAATTTGTTCTAGAAATGAATTAAAACGGTCATAAATTTTATTAGAGGTCAGTTGTGTCGGTAGCGCAAAATAAATCCCAGTGGCTTTGGCTTCAGCAAGCAATCGATAGGCGGCGTAGAGTGCAGCCTCAGTTTTTCCCATTCCCATCTGCGCTTCAAGCACATACACACCAGGACCTGTAACCTGATTGACAAACTGAATCTGGGCCTCTCTGGGTTTCATGTTACGTTTAGCTGGATCGAAAATATCAGTAAAAGACATGTCTTTGATAATTGAGGGCGTTATGAAACCAGCACAATTTAGCGCTTTAATAACATTAGGTTTCCATGCTTGAGTGGGATCTTCAAAAAAGCTGCCGGAGCCAATCCAATCCGCAACAGAGGTTAAACCAGCAACAACTCTAGCTTGTTCTGCTCGCTCAAATTTAGGCCACTCCGTGTTCAATACTTCCTTTAGATGGTTCACCAGTTTACGGCGTTCCTCAAACCACGACTCTCCGCCAAATACCGCCGCATTTCCTCGCTTATCATCAACACCACTTGGGCTAAAGCCATGATGTTGTCCAAGGATATGCGCAACGTACTTGGGCGCCATGATTTCTTCTGCGGTCGCTTGGCTTACACCTGCATGGCCACCCCATTGCGATTCCAGAGACGGATTCACATTAGCTAAAGCGGGTAGCGTTTGAGTATCGATTCCACACGCTTTAAAAATCTTGGCAACAAACGTTGGGCTGACTTTGCCAATATCATGGCAAGCTGCAGCCAACTCACTCCCAACAGGAAATAAGATTCTCTGTATTGCGGGAGGAAATCGTTGAATCAGCACTTTGGCAATTTCACCAACAATTTGGCAATGTTCAGGGACATTACGTCCAGGAATCACTACACCTTTTACCTGCTGCCAGGTTTTGGCTGGGCATCGTTCGAAGTCGATGGCAGAAATCTCAATCTTCCCCGTGTTTCTTTTATTTCGCCCTCTCACTATTTTCTCCGATATCTCGAACCCAACAACTTATCTGATACGGCCAGGTTCTGACTGTGCACAACCTAAAACTAATAATGACGTATCGAATCAGCTCACAAACCGATATGCATACAATAGATATTCAAACACTACAATTTTAGTGATATGCATCCAATCAACAATTTTCAGAAAATAAGCACCGAGCACATTTTTTACAACATGCTGTTAAGAAAGGAGATGTATGAATAATTTAATTGAAAAGAACGACTGAGAATCATGCTCGTAGCAGCAAAGAATAGGTAAAAGAAATAGCCACCAATATGACTGGTGGCCATTAATCTCAAACGCCCCTCTTCCTATACCGTTGTACCTTGCTGGTGGGTTTATCTGGGAGGGTCATTTCGATTAAGCCAGCCTCAAGTGCAGGTTTTAAGTAGCGATCACGAAAGGATTTTCTATCTTTCAGCCCAAGCATTGCTTGAATTTCTTCTCTAAGCATTTCCCCTTCAAGCACGTCCAACAGTTGTTTAACTTGAGGGGCAACTTGGGGGGCATCTTGAGGGGTGGTCGCTTCTGTTTCTTGCAAAGCGTTCAAGATCATCTGCAACATAAAGGCAATGAACGGCTCTGAATCGGCTTTCAGCGTACTGCGATTAATCGCATCATAATAGGCTTGCTGATTCTCATAGATAAAGCTTTCAACAGGTAAATGAGCAAAGAGAGGATTCCATTCGGACAATATCAAGGTTTGCCAAAGCCTGCCCATGCGTCCATTTCCATCCGAGAATGGGTGAATGAATTCAAACTCATAATGAAACACACAACTGCGAATAAGCGGGTGGCTATTGTCATTGGCCAACCACTGAAATAACTCACTCATCAGTTTTGGCACGCGCTCCGCAGGCGGGGCCATATGCAATACCTGCCCATCCTTGAAAACACCAACACCATCCATACGATAACGACCAATCACAGACTGCAAGCCAATCATTAACACTTCGTGGGCTTGCAGCAAGTCAACTTCACGATGTGAAGACCATGAATTCAACTCTTGGTAAACATTGATCGCATTCAGTGCTTCTTGAACCTGTTTTTTGGGCGCGAGTACCCGCTTACCATTCAGTAAGGCGGTTATCTGCTCTTGAGAGAGTTCATTCCCTTCAATAGCAAGGGAGCCTTGAATCGTTCTCACTCGGTTAACCTTGCGCAGCTTCAGCTCACGAGGTGAAGCACAATTGACAGACAGGCGCCCCAAGCATTCGCTGATTTGCGCCACCAGCGAAAGAATCTGATTGGTAATGGTGTAAGGTGGTTGGTAGCTCATCAAACTCACGCGGTTCTTTTGCTGGAAATAATCGACGTCACATTATTTGTTTTGTTGGTCATAATGTCTAAATGTTCGAGCCACATTGTGAGTGCTTCCCTTTTTTCAGGTAGATACTGGCTACGATTATAAATCGCCATTACGCCCCCCAAGCTGTGACCCAAAAGCTGCTCGACAACATAAGGCGCAACACCAAGCTCATTAAGGCGCGTCGCGAGTGTTCGACGAATATCATGCAGGGTCCACGCCTCTTCATGGCCTAAGCGCTGCCAGAAGAAGCGACCTTGTTGGCTCACTGTTTCAGGGCTTTTCTCTTCTCCCAAAATCAACGTTTCTTTATCACTGTCTTCTTTTAGTTGAAGCAACCAAGGCACCAGCTCATCAGGAATGGGACGGATAATTTTTTCATCCGTTTTACTGTGCTCTTTTGGCACTGTCCAAATCAACGCTTCAAAATCCCACTCTTTCCATTTTGATAAACGGACTTCTTGAGTGCGAGCACCAAACACAACGAGAAACTTAACTAAATGGCAGTAATAGGGAAGAAACTTGTTCGGTGTCTGGACTGCATTCCATAAATCTGAGAGCTCTTGTGCTGTGAGCACTCGGTCTTTTTTGCGTTGCTTCTTGCCAACATCATTTACGGTAAGGTCATCTAAAACACGGCTGGTGGCATAGCGGCGAACTCGGCAGAAACGCAGCGCTTGTTTTGCATTTTGCAGCACATAACCTGCTGCGACAGGTGCTGGACGCTGCTTACCAGCAATGCCCTTGCGAACGCGATCAAAACACTCAATCCAATGGTGCGTTTCCGTCTGTGCGAGTGGCAAAGCGCCAATATAGGGATAAATATGTTTTTGAAATTGAGATCGATGTTTGTCAGCGTTAGCACGATTCGATTCTGCATATTCCACCAGCCAGTACTCTAGGGCATCTTGTACAGAAACAGGCTTAAGGGTTTCTTGTCGAATCACGGAACGTTGCAGTTTCGGGTCATGGCCTTCCGCCAACCATTCTCGACACTTTTGCGCTTCTTCGCGGGCTTTTAACAACGATAAATCAGGATAGTCACCGAGATCGACACGTTTGCTTGCGCCGTTAATCTTATAGCGAAACTGCCAACGCACGTTTCCTTGTAAAGAGACCCTTGCACCCAATCCATCACCATCGGTCAAAGTGAACACTTTAAGGTGAGATTTATTTAAAACAGCCTTCAAATGCTTGTCGTAGAGTTTGCCCATAACGTCCTTTTCCTCGGGGTACATGGCTAGGTTCCATGTACCCCCACATGTACCCCGAGATCATGATAAGACCAGAAACAAGAGAAGACAAACCAAAACAAAAATAAATTTAAATAACTGAAATTTAAAATAAAAATACAGAACAGAGAAACAAATGAAAACGAATAAAAACAGCAATTTAGTTTCTACGGCATGAACTAATCTTCATCGACGTTTTTAAGCCCTGACCTTGTCAGGGCTTTTTTATTACCTTTTATTCACCACACACAATGGTTGTACCCATACCGTCACTTCTTCATAATGTTACTCATAACATTTTATAAAAGACTCAATAACCTATGACAAAAAAACAGCGCGCGACATTGCAAGATGTGGCGGATCAAGTTGGCGTAACAAAAATGACTGTGTCGCGTTATCTGAGAAGCCCTGATTCCGTGGCTGCGGCCACGCGGGAGAAGATAGCGCTCGCCGTTGAGGCTTTGGGATACATTGAAAATCGAGCCCCTGCGATGCTTTCTAAATCATCCAGTAAGGCGATTGGTATTTTGCTTCCTTCCTTGTCGAACCAAATTTTTGCCTCTTTTGTGCAAGGGATTGAAGCGGTGACCAAAGCCAATGGCTATGAAACCCTACTCGCCCACTTTGGTTACGATGAGGAGGAAGAAGAGCGCAAAATTGCTTCGCTGCTCGCGTATCAAGTCGATGGTCTTATTCTCACCGAAAGTCATCACACTCAGCGCACTTTGCAGATGATTGCCAGCTCTGGCGTGCCGGTAGTAGAAACCATGGAGCTTCCCGCCAACCCAATTGACATGGCAGTAGGCATGGATCACGTTGAAGCCTCATATCAAGCGGTGAAAAAAATTATCGCGGCGGGTAAACGTTCGATTGCCTATTTCGGCGCACGGCTTGATACCCGCACCAAACTGCGTATGCAGGGCTATGACCAAGCGATGCAAGAAGCCGGGCTGCCTATCAAGCACGTGCTGACTGGCTCACACTCCAGTTTCTCTCTCGCCGCTCAGTTGCTTGATGAAGCCTTCGCGCGTTACCCCGATCTGGATGGTGTGTTCTGCACCAACGATGACATCGCGATTGGTACTCTACTTGTGGCGCAGCAGCGTGGGATTCGGGTACCCGAACAGCTTTCCGTGATTGGCTATAACGCGCTGGACATCGGCCGCACCATCACGCCAAAGCTGACTAGCGTTGATTCGCCACGTTATGCGATTGGTGAAAAAAGCGCTGAGCTACTGATTGCCGCACTCAAAGGTGAGCGCGCTGAAGAACATATAGTGGATATGGGTTATCGTTTTACTGCGGGTGAAAGTGTGTAACACCAGCACTCCACAAATGATAAAGATGAAAAAGGCGGTATACACCGCCTTTTCTATGTTGTACATCCAGCAAGGTTAAACAATAAAGCTCGCCCCTTGTTCGGCGGAAGAGACCGCTTGGCGCATCACTTTAAACAATTCGCGTCCCCACATTTGCTGATCGCGCTCGGTATCTAAAGCGAGAGCTTGGCGATGGCTCATGTCGGTTAAGTTCTCAAGCGTGCCTGTTGTGCAATCCAAGCGCAGCAAATCCCCATCACGCACTAAGCCAATCGCACCGCCGCGTACCGCTTCTGGTGACACGTGAATCGCCGATGGAATTTTACCTGACGCGCCCGACAAACGGCCATCGGTCACCAGCGCGACTTTGAATCCGGCTTTTTGCACGTTACCTAAAATCGGCATCAATTTGTGCAGCTCAGGCATACCATTGGCTGCCGGGCCATTGTGGGTCACCACCACAATGCAGTCTTTATTCAGTTCACCACGCTGGTAAGCCGCTTCTACTTCGTGCTGGCACTGGAAAACTACCGCCGGCGCTTCAATGATGCGTTGTTCTTCTTTCACCGCCGAAACTTTGATCACCGCGCGGCCTAAGTTCCCGTTCAGCATTTTAGTGCCGCCAGTGGTTTGGAAGCACTCGCCACTCGCCGCGATCACTTGCGCATCATGCGTGCCATCACACGCAACCCAACGCAGCTCGCCATCCACCAACTCAGGCAGCGTCAGTTGATCACTAAACTCACCAAATACCGGTGTGACATCCGAGTGCAGCAACTTGGCTTCATGCAAACGCTTCATCAGCGCGGGTACACCACCCGCTTGTTGGAAGGCATTCATATCCGCGGGGCCATTCGGGTAAACCTTCGCCAACAGTGGAACCACATCCGACAGATCACTGATGTCCTGCCAGGTCAGCAAAATCCCCGCGGCACGTGCCACCGCCAACATATGAATGGTGTGGTTCGTACTGCCACCAGAAGCCAGCAGAGCGACAATCCCATTGAGCAGACTTTTCTCGGTGACCACTTGATAGAGCGGACGATACTGCGCTGAACCTTGGGTCATGCTGGCAATTTTTACCGTCGCGTCATCGTTCAATGCTTGGCGCAGCGCCGAATGAGGATGCACGAACGCCGAACCCGGCAACATCAGCCCCATGGCTTCAAACACCAATTGGTTGGTGTTGGCGGTGCCGTAGAAAGTACACGTACCCGGCGCGTGGTAAGCCTGACACTCCATATTCAGTAGTGCGTCTTTACCCACTTCACCCGCCGCATACTTTTGACGAATATCCACTTTCTCTTCGTTACTGATGCCGGTTGCCATTAAACCCGCAGGCATAAACGCAGTCGGCAGATGGGCGTACGAGAGCGCGCCCATCAATTGCCCCGGCGCGATTTTGTCACAGATCCCGAGCAGCAAAGTGGCATCAAACACATTGTGACTAAGGGAGAGTGCGGTCGCCTGCGCAATCAAATCACGGGAAAACAGCGACATATCCATCCCCGGCTGACCTTGGGTCACGCCATCGCACATGGCGGGTACGCCACCGGCGACCTGTGCGGTATGGCCGTACTCGGCTAACACCATCTTGATGCGGTCTGGATAGTGCTGATAAGGCTGATGCGCGCTGAGCATATCGTTATAGGACGTCACAATCGCCACATTACTGCGCGTGAAATCGAGGATCGCTTTTTTCTCTGTGCTGCAAGAAGCCGCCACTGCGTGGGCTAAATTACCGCAAGAGAGTGAGGTGCGACCTTTGCCGGCTTTTTCTTGTGCTTGACTGCGTGCAATGAAGGCCGCACGTGCTTCACGGCTACGCTCAATCAGGTTTTGAGTGACCTTGGCTAAAATAGGATGAATCATAGCCCCTCCTGCTCTTGCAGCGCTTGAATGGCACAGCTCACCACTTCCTGCACTGAGCAATCAATAGGGATAATCAGGGTTTGCGGCTCACCATCAGGGCGCTCTAAGGTTTCAAACTGACTGTTGACCATGTTCTCTTTCATGAAATGGCCTTGGCGAGCGCGCATGCGCTCCATGATCAGTTCTTTCGAGCCATCCAAGAACAAGAAGGTCACGTTTTGGTTGCCTTCGCGGATCTGGTCGCGGTACTGCTTTTTGAGTGCCGAGCAGACAATCACCCCATGTTCGTTTTTGCTTTCGAGGCTGTAAGCGGCATCGCGGATGCGCTCTAACCAAGGTTTACGATCTTCATCATTGAGCGGCTGGCCGGAGGCCATTTTCTGAATATTGGCACGCGGATGAAGATCATCGCCATCAATGAATTTTCGCCCAGTCTGCTTTGCCAATAACTCACCAATGGTGCTTTTACCGCAAGCACAAACCCCCATCACAATGATGCTACTACCAGCCATAACGACTCCTTAAAACCAAACTTGCGCATGATCGCATTTTTAAAATTCACTTCGAAATATGGGTTTATCTTATTCATGTTATGGGTAACATGTTACCGGTAACTTCACTAAATGTGAGCTATAACACAAACTATAAATCTGGACGGTGAACTCATGGACCCCTTACTACAAACCTCTGATCCTACGTATCTATTAACCGTGGCGGCGGTCGCCATTATTGCGCTACTGCTGCTGATTATTCGTTTTAAAATCCACGCTTTTGCTTCACTGACCTTAGTCAGTTTAGGCACCGCCATTGCCACTGGCGTGGCGTCTGACAAAGTGGTGTCGACCATGATGACAGGCTTTGGTGGCACGCTGGCTTCGGTCGCGCTGCTGGTCGGCCTTGGCGCTATGATTGGTAAAATCTTGGAAGTGACGGGCGGTGCGAAAGTGCTGGCAGACACGCTGATCGGCCGCTTTGGCGAGCAGCGCGCACCGTTTGCGCTCGGCGTGGCATCGCTGCTGTTTGGCTTCCCCATCTTCTTTGATGCGGGCCTGATTGTGATGATGCCGATCATCTTCAGCGTCGCGAAACGCTTTGGTGGCTCACCTCTTAAATACGCGCTGCCTTCAGCAGGTGCGTTTGCGGTCATGCACGCCTTTGTGCCACCGCATCCGGGGCCGGTTGCAGCGGCAGAACTGCTCGGCGCAAACATCGGCTTGCTGCTGATTGTTGGCTTACTCGTAGCCATCCCGACTTGGTACTTGGGCGCTTACCTATTTGGTCTATATGCCGGTAAGAAATTCAATATTCCTTTGTCGAAAGCCTTCTTCAATACCGATGCGATCATTGACGAAGCCAAGCTACCCAAATTTGCCACGGTCATGACTATTCTGGTGCTGCCGGTGCTGCTGATTTTTATGGATACCGGTTTGAACACCCTTGCGGTCGCGGGCATGATTGATGGTAAAGCTCCCGCAGTCGAATTCCTGCGTATGCTGGGTAAAACGCCGATTGCTCTGCTGATCACTCTGCTCGTCTGTATCGCAGCGTTCGCCAAAGATTACGGCATGGCACGCCTAGAAAAACTGTGTGGTGATTCGCTTGCCCCCATCTGCGCGGTGATTTTAGTCACCGGTGCGGGCGGCATGTTCGGTGGCGTACTGCGCGCAAGCGGCATTGGTAGCGCACTGGCTGGCGTGCTGTCGGATACCGGTATGCCCGTTGTGGTCGCCGCGTTTGTGATTGCGACCTGTTTACGCGTCGCGCAAGGTTCGGCCACGGTCGCTCTGACCACGACCGCCGCCCTGATTGCACCGACGGTGGCAGCGACCACAGGCCTGTCTGAGCTTGACCTGTGCTTTATCGTGATTTCGATTGCCGGCGGTGCTACTGTGCTTTCACACTTTAACGATTCTGGTTTCTGGCTGGTGTCGCGTTTGATGGAGATGGATGAGAAAACCACTCTAAAAACGTGGACTGTGATGGAAACCCTTTTGGGCGGTATCGCCTTCCTGATTGTGGCAACACTCAGCTTTATTCTGTAGAGGTATGGACTCATGACCATTGAACAACGCTTACGAGCGATCAAAATTGTCCCTGTTATTGCGATTAATGATGTCGCCCACGCACTGCCACTGGCCAAAGTGCTGGTTGAAAACGGTTTGCCTTGTGCAGAAGTCACTTTCCGCACCGCTGCGGCCGCGGAATCGATTCGCATCATGCGTGAGGCGTATCCAGACCTGCTGATTGGCGCAGGCACTGTACTCACGACAGCGCAAGTGGATGAAGCGATTGCGGCGGGAGCTGATTTCATCGTGAGCCCGGGTCTGAACCCGACCACAGTGAAATACTGCCAACAGCGCAATATCGCGATCATTCCGGGCGTCAACAACCCAAGTTTGGTGGAACAGGCCATGGAAATGGGTCTGCGTACCCTAAAGTTCTTCCCGGCCGAGCCATCTGGCGGCATTGCGATGCTGAAAGCGCTGAGCGCGGTGTACCCAGTGAGCTTTATGCCAACGGGGGGTATCAATCCAAACAATGCGCAAGAGTATCTGGCGCTCAAATCGGTTGTCGCGTGTGGTGGCACTTGGATGGTACCAACTGACCTGATGGACAAAGGCGACTGGGACACCCTCGCCGAACTCGTACGCAACGTATAAGCCTTTTCGGCTCGTTCCCCCACCAAAGACCAAACGCTCCGTTTGGTCTTTTTTATATTGCGCGTTAACTCGTTGAGCAGAATGAGATATCACCTACAAGGATGAAATGCACAAATAACACTTGAATCAATAATGAAAATTACTATCATTTGTGATTCATTTTTGTGGCGAATGTTTGCCACTGACATTATTCGTCAATAATAAATAGAGTTAATCCTTCATGTCCCATTTTACTCGCTCAAGAACCTGGGTCAGTCTGGCCGTTTTCGCCGCTTGTGCCCCCGCCCATGCCGAACAAGAAACCTTGGTCATCACCAGTCAACAAAGCCAACTGCCGGAAGTCGCCACCGCAACCCGCACCGCCACTCCGGCTAAACTGGTGCCGCAAACCATTGATTCACTTTCTGCGGAAGAGTTGACCGCGTTTGGCGCTCCCAGCCTAAGCGAAGCTTTAGCTGGGGTACCGGGGGTCAACGCCAACGGCGATACCCGTTTTGACGGCATCAATATTCGTGGATTTTCCGCCAGCAACGATTTTTATCTCGATGGTTTTCGTGATGATATGCAGTACACCCGCGATCTCGGCAACATCGAGCGTATCGAAGTTCTCAAAGGCCCAGCGGCGGTGTTGTATGGCCGTGGTAGTACAGGGGGGATCGTCAACCGCGTCAGCAAAGTGCCACACGCAGGTGATGCCGCGAGCGTTTCTGCACGCATTGGCAGCCATGATTACCAACGCCTTGCCGCCGATCTCAATGGTGAGGTCAATCAGCAAGTACAAGTTCGCCTCAATATTGCTCAAGAAGATTACGGCAGTTTCCGCCATGGCGTGGAAGGCAAACGCACTTTGCTTGCTCCGTCTCTGAACTGGGACATCAATGATGATGTGAGCTGGCTTATCCAGTATGAGCAACACTCCCATAATCGCGTGCCAGATCGTGGTATTCCGGCGGTGAACGGCTCTCCTGCTGAGGTTCCTGCGAGCAGTGTTTACAGCGATACCAGCCGTGACTTTATTGATGATGATGTGGCCACCACGCGCTCACGCATTACTTGGGCATTCCACCCAGAATGGCAACTGCGCCAACAACTGAGCTACACCAAGCTCGATAGTCAGTTTGATAACACTTACGTAGCTCGCGTCAGTGGCGACCAAGTCACGCGTCAACGCTTCCAACAAGATCTGCAAGCCAACAACCTGATCAGCAATACCGAAACCGAAGGCACCTTCAATACGGGCCCGATTGCTCACCGAATTCTGATAGGTCTAGAGCAAGGCTGGCAAGAGCGCTCGCCGAAACTGTATCGCAACGCCAACAGCATCCCAAGTGGCAACCTGTACCAACCTGAGTCACTGCCGACCTACAACGGACCTATGTCAGTATTTAGTGATGCCACTCATAAAGTGCGGAGCTACGGTATTTATGTCCAAGATCAACTGCAATGGGGAGATTGGATTGTGTTGGCAGGTCTGCGTCACGATGATTTCACCGTCACGACTCATCGCCACGATACCAACAAAGAAGAGACCATCTCATCCAACAGCTTAAGCCCACGTTTAGGTGTGGTATGGACACCTGTGCAAGAGCATGCGTTGTACGCTTCCTACTCACAAACCTATTCTCCGGTTGGTGGTGGCGTTATTGGCATTACGCCGGGAGACAAACATAACCACCTCGATCCTGAGCACTCACGTCTGTATGAAACTGGCGTCAAAAGCGATTGGCTAGAGGGACGCATCTCAACCACTTTATCCGTCTATCGCTTAGAAATGTATAACCGCCGTATGCGTGATCCGAATGATCAGGAGCGTATTATTCTCACCGGATTACAACGTACCGATGGTATTGAGCTGAGCAGCCGTGCACTTCTCACCGATGAATTTTCTCTGCGTGGCGGCATTGGTCTGCAAGATGCAAAATACGTCGAAGCTGATGCCAGTGAGCAAGGTAAACGCCCAACCAACGTATCGCGCCTCAATGGTGAGCTGTTTGTCGCTTATCAATCAGCAAGCGATGGTTGGTTTGGTGAGACCGGTTTTGTGGCGGTAGGCGATCGCTATGCCGATCGTACTAACACCACCAAACTACCCGGTTATGCCCGTTTCGATGCGCGTCTCGGCTACCAATGGCAAGCTTGGCGCACTCAACTGAGCGTAGAAAACCTGCTCGATAAGGATTACTACCTGAGTGCCACCAGCAGCACACAAATTCAGCCGGGTGCACCGCGTGAGTTCTACCTCACAGCGTCTTACCAGTTCTAAACGATTGATCCCCATTTGGCATGCAGCGGCAAGTCAAAGGGGATAACCACAGGAGAGCTGGCCTAACGGCCAGCTTGATTATGCAACGTCGACGCCTGCCTCTACACAACAATAAATGGATCCGCCGCCTTCATGCATGGTGCGGCTTCTTTACCCTACTCTTAATGCTGTTGTATGGCCTCACTGGCCTTTGGTTATCTCACCGCGCTGTCTGGCCACTGCCCGGGCCACACACCAGCAAAAGTGAATGGCAACTCTCGCTCACTGAACCCATCGATTCAGTCAGCACTTTTCAAGCGCAGCTCAATACCGAATATGGCGAACATGAGTGGACGATACGCGAAATCGCCGCGCAGCAGTTGCCCACGCCACAACAGCCGTTATTGATCCCAGCCCGCTGGGAAGCGCGCGCCACCAGCGTGACCGATACCTTTAGCGCCCAATACGTGCCCGGTACCTTAGTCATTCAAGCTCAGCATCAAAAAGCCAACTGGGCCGCTGTGCTTAACCGCTTGCATCGCGGAATGGGAACGGGTCTTGGCTGGCAGTTGTTTTCCGACCTTGCGGCGGTTGCCATGCTCCTGCTTGCCCTGACCAGTTTACTGATGTGGACCAAACTCCACGGCTCCCCGAAACGAGCAGGATGGCTATTGATAGGTGGCAGTGTCGCGACCACACTGTTCGCTATCTTTGGTTAATTGACTCCCCACGCGGCGACCTCGTCGCACCCGACAATCTAACCACACAGGTTGCAGCCCACGTCGCTGCAACCTTTGGTGACGCTGGCGCTCACTGATTGCGCGCTTTCACATTTCTGCTGCGGACTTGAAGCGAAATTCGACATCGTGCACAACTTCACCACTTTGCCTCTTTAGTCGCATTTACCGCTCTGAAAACAATCTGTTACAGTCTTGCGTACCATGAAATATTCATCATGCGTGTCATATCTCAAGGAGTGATGTTTATGACTTCCGTTAGCCTGCGCTACCTCTCAATCCGTAATCGCTTATTTCTGCTCACTGTGGTGATTCTGGTACTGCTGGCGATACCGTTTGCCATTATGGTCAAAGATTATCGACAAGATCTGATGCAAGAAAAGCAAGTTCAAACTCAGCATTTAGTCGAAAGTGCTTACACACTGCTTGAGCACTATGCTCAGCAAGCTACCCAAGGCACACTCACGACCGAACAAGCGCAAAACACGGCAAAACAAGCGATAGCTCAATTGCGTTATGGCGCGAACGACTACTTCTGGATTAATGATGCGCAGCCTGCCATGGTGATGCATCCGATGAAACCGGATTTGAATGGCAAAGATCTGCGCAGCTTTAAAGACCCGAACGGCAAAGCTTTATTCGTCGAAATGGTCAATATCACCCAAAGAAATCAGCAAGGTGTGGTCGAGTATCAGTGGCCTAAACCGGGTGCCGAGCAACCTGTCGATAAAGTCTCTTACGTCAAACTGTTTAAACCTTGGGGCTGGATTATCGGCACGGGCATCTACGTCGATGATGTGAATGCGCTGGTGATGCAGCGCCTGAGCTCAATATTGGTTTGGGTTGTGGGCACGCTGCTGGTCTTGATTACGCTTGCCAGCTTGATTGGGCGCAGCATCACTCAACCTTGCGAAGAGACACTCGCAACGCTGAAAAATATCGCCCAAGGTGAAGGGGATCTTACTCGCCAATTAACCGTGACGGGAAAAGATGAACTGGCACAAATCGCGCAAGCCTTTAACCTGTTCACCAATAAAATTCGACATATTATTCAAGAAATTACTCCAATCACCGAGAGCGTGACGGGCTCTGCCGATGAACTGACTCAAGTAGCGCAAAGTGCATCCAGCAAAGCGTATGACCAGCACCAAGCGGTGGATACCGTCGCTTCCGCCATGAATCAGTTGCATGCGTCCAATCAAGAAGTCGCGCAATCTGCCCATCAGGCTGAACAAGCGGCGCACAGTGCCAATCAAGCGGCCAGCCAAGGGCGCGAAATGATCACACTCACCTCGACTCAAATGCAGAGCTTGCGCGATCAATTGACCCGTACCGAACAAGAAACTCAAGTGCTGGCCAGTGAAACGCAATCGGTCAGTGCGGTCTTGGAAGTGATCCGTGGTGTGGCCGAGCAGACTAACTTACTGGCACTGAATGCGGCGATTGAAGCGGCGCGTGCTGGTGAGCAAGGCCGCGGCTTTGCTGTGGTCGCCGATGAAGTGCGCACCCTCGCCACTCGCACCCAAGCCAGCACCAATGAGATTGAGCAAATCATTGCTCAGTTACAGAAAAAAGCGCAGAGCGTCAGCCAATCCATGACGCAAACCCAGCAGCAATCACGGGTGACGCAACAGCAAGCCGAGCAAGCGCAGCAGATGCTCAATGAGATTGAAGCGCAGATCAAAACCATCTTGTCCTTCAACCAACATATCGCAGGCGCGAGCGCCCAGCAATCCGAGGCTACCGACGAAATTACCCGTAACCTCACCCAGATTGCCGAGCACAGCACCCAAGCCTCAGCTCAAGCTAACCAAGTGGCAGCCGCCAGTGAACAGTTGATGGAAAATGGCCAGCATCTGGCTCGCAGCTTAGCGGTGTTTAAAATCTGATCCCGCGACCACGCTTTTCAGCCTAGATTGAGTCATAAAAAAGAGAGAGCCGTTCGGCTCTCTCTGTGTATCAGCGTCCATTGGGGAATTACGCTGTCTTTATGGGGTAAAGCTGGCTTAGTCCTTCAGCACTTTTACGGTGTAAGAGCCATCTTTTTGGCGATACAAACCATGAATGTCTGTCTCAAATCCTGGGTAATGCGCGCCGATTTCACACAGCATTTCCAAGAAATCCAACACAGGGCGAGAGCTGTCTGTCACCATTTCACCTGGCAGTACCAATGGCACGCCTGGAGGATAAGGCAGGATCATATTGGCGCTCACGCGACCCACCATCTCGTTAAGCAGGATCTCTTCGGTTTGACCGCGCAGCTCTTGTTGCCATGCCACGTGTGGCGTCACTTTCATCTCTGGCAGCACATCGAACGCTTTGTACATCAGCTCTGGCAGTTGGTATTTACGGGTTAAATCGTGAATGCCTTGCGCCAACTCTTGAATACGCATGCCTTCGTAGAAAGCTGGGTCTTCACGGTACAGTGAAGGCAGCATGGTACGAATGGTCAGGTTCAGATCGTAACCGCGTTTGAACTCAGTCAGGCCACGCAGCAACTGCATTGCTTTTGACTTATCAATACCGATAGAGAACAGGAACAGTAGGTTGTAAGGGCCGGTTTTCTCAACCACGATGCCGTGTTCATCAAGGTATTTAGAGACCAGTGATGCCGGAATACCGCTCTGCTCCAATTCGCCATCTTTGCTCATTCCCGGAGTGAGCAGAGTGATTTTAATTGGATCAAGGTACATGTGGTTGTCATCAAGATTCTTGAAGCCGTGCCAATCTTGGTTTGGATCGAGTTTCCAGCACTCGGTGGTCTCAATATTCTCGGGTTGCCACACATCGAAGAACCAGCCTTCGCTCTCGCCTTTCAGACGTTTGATCTCTTTACGGAAGCGAATCGCACGATCAATCGAATCTTGCATCAACTTACGACCAGTGTTGCCACGCATCATTGCAGCGGCAGTTTCCGTCGATGCCACAATGCCGTACTGTGGTGAGGTTGAGGTGTGCATCATAAAGGCTTCGTTGAACGACTCGCGGTCAAACTCACCTTTGACATGAATCATCGAGGCTTGCGAGAACGCCGCCAGCAGTTTGTGCGTGGACTGCGTTTCGTAGAACACTTTACCCGGCATCGCTTCACCACTCATGCCGCACTTGCCTTCATAAATACGGTTGAAGTTAGTGTAAGGCACCCATGCACTGTCGAAGTGGATGTGTTTGCAATCCAACGACTCTTTGATGAACTGGGTGTTGTACAGCAGGCCATCGTAAGTCGAGTTGGTGATCACCGCGTAGCTTGGCGCGCTCGCCCCCGGAGTGTTTGCCACTTTCTCTGCAATCACTTCACGGCTGAATTCGCTCTGTGGAATACCACCGAGAATGCCGTAAGCGTTACGGGTTGGACGGAAGTAAATGGGGGTGACGTCCGTCATCATCATTAAGTGAGTCAATGATTTATGGCAGTTACGATCCACCAGCACTGTGCTACCCGCAGGCGCGGAGAACATACCGACGATCTTGTTCGAGGTCGATGTACCGTTGGTCACGATGTAAGAGGCATCGGCATTGAACGTGCGTGCGATGTACTCTTCCGCTTCTTTGTGTGGGCCGGAGTGATCGAGCAGTGAACCCAGTTCTGGCATCGAAATCGATACGTCCGCTTTGAAAGTATTTGGACCGTAGAAATCGTAGAAAATGCTGCCAACAGGGCTTTTCTGGAACGCAGTACCGCCCATATGGCCCGGAGTACAGAAGGTGTATTTACCCTCTTCCACGTATTTGAACAGCGCCTTAGTAAACGGAGGCATGATCGCGTCTTTGTACTCTTGGGTCGCTTGGTTGATCTTGATGGCGATATCGTCGGCCATGCCCAGAGCGTATTCGAAGAAATGCACGTTGAGGCGCAGGTCGGTTAGCGAAATATCTAATGTCGATTGCTCGTTAGCAAAGGCGTGCACTGGCAGTTTTTCATTGACTTTACTGATGCGCTCACACAGCTCTAGCGAGTATTTATCCCAGTCGAACAGCACGCCGCAAATGCGTGGGTTCATCTCAATCATCTTGATCAGATCTTTGTCATCCACCGGATAAACCACGTCGTAACCGGCTTTTTCTAATGCTGCATGCAGTTGGCGAACAGGCTCTTCTTTAAAGAACACACCCATGTGGTTCAAGATAGCGAAAATATTCATTTGGACATCTCCAAGGCGAAAAAAGGCGCTCTCTGTGCACTGCACAGTGAGTAAGACGAGCGCCATAGTGAATTCAGAAAGCTGGCGTGGCAGACGCCAGCAAGGTCAATCAGAACTGAGCCGAAGCTTGTTGTGGATGAGTCTCGAGATATTTATCCAGACCCGCTTTTTTGCTGTAGAACATCAAAATAATCAGCGACATGATGAAGGTTGCAGTCAGGGTTGAACCCTCTGCACCGGCCAGCGCCACCATACAGAACAGGCTGGCAATACCGGAGAACAACATCACAAACGTATTGCGAGTGGTCATGCCTTCGAAGCGGATCAGGTTAATGCTGGAGTAGAAATAAGGCAGCATGGTCAGCAGAACCGCATCGGTAGTCAGTTGGTTAAACAGATCGGAAGCGTGTGCAGTTTCTGAGCTGAAGAACATCAGTAC
Organism: Vibrio cholerae ATCC 14035; assembly: GCF_000621645.1. Lineage (GTDB taxonomy): Bacteria > Pseudomonadota > Gammaproteobacteria > Enterobacterales > Vibrionaceae > Vibrio > Vibrio cholerae. The sequence goes on from NZ_KK211324.1 coordinate 53,803, forward strand.
CAGCATCAGCAGTGTCATCATGCTGGAAGCAATCAGCAGACCTTTTTTCGGCACACCGTTGCGATCGGTTTCACCGAACACTTTCGGGAAGTTACCATCGTTAGCGGCACGTTTGCCCGCTTCGCCGACCAGCATCATCCAAGAGCCAAGTGACGTGAAACACGCTAGTGCAGTAAAGGCAGACACGAATGGCGCAGTCCAGCTACCAAACAGTGCCGTGGTCGCCAGTGCAAAAGGTGCACCGGATGCCGCCACTTCAGACGCAGGGAACATGCCGCTGATCATTTGAGTTGATAGCACATAGATAAGGCCCGCAAGACCAGTACCTAACATGGTTGCCAGTGGCACCGTGCGTTTTGGGTTTTCGACCATACCGGAAGAAACCGCCGCCGATTCGACACCCACGAAAGACCACAGACAAATCAGCACTGCGGTGATCACCGCATGGCCATCGCTACCGGCAGACACGTTCCAGTTTTGGCTGTAGAGCGCGCTGTCAAAGTGCGTCCAACCAAACAGAGCCGTACCGACTACAGGGATCAAAATCAGCACCAAACCAATGGTACATAAACGGCTTACCCAGCTACCACCAAGCAAGTTGACTAAGGTAAATAGCCAAACCGAAGCAATGGTCGCTAAACCAGCAGGGATCGGGTTATTCAGCACTGGGAAGAACACCGAAAGGTAAGAAACTCCGGTAATCGCAATCGCCAAATTACCAATCCAGTTAGCGTGGTAGTAAAGCACGCCCGTTTGGAAACCAAACACCGGTGACACTTCCCCTGCATAAGCAATCGGGCCACCCTCTTGCGGGTTTTTGGTTGCCAAACGAGCAAACACAAACGCCAAACTGAGTGCGCCAACAATGCAGATCAGCCAGCTATAAATGGAAATTGAACCTACGCTCGCTAGCGTAGAAGGAAGCAGCGCAATACCACTGCCCATCATGTTGCCAGCCACCACACCCGTACAGGCGATCAGGCCGATTTTTTTTGCATTTGATGACATAACATCTCCAAATCGATTCTACTTAAGTTACAAAACTCAAACTGAATGGGTTAGCGAGATGTCATGAGTGCAATCACCTGCGCTACCTCGCTAAATTTCGAAGTGCAGAGTACGCCCAAAAAAACGAAAAAAAATAAACTTCCGCTTATCAATAAAATGATGAGCCAAGCATGAGTTTCTTGATATCAACCTGATAAACACCACCAATAAAACTCTTTATTTTCATACAGTTAATAAAAAACCTAAAAATATCAGGAGAGACAACTAAAAATATCAAGGTGAAAACATCACGCTAAATGCTGCTCTGTGGAGGTATCAGGAGGAAGGTTTATCGCCAAAAAACTGTTGGTCTTGCCATAAGATTTGTCACTCCACTGGCAAGACGCCCGATGAAGCGACATCCATCGGCACAGAATGCCAATGACGCTCACTGAATTTGACTTGGGGAATAGGCTCAAACGAATGGCCATTAATGGCGATGAGAAGTTAAACGGTTAGTGAGTACATAGACATCGTTCGATGTGATTGGCGGTGTTTTTCAGTCAGAAGGATTCGAGAGATAAAGCGGCGCGCCCTCCCCTCTAAACCGTGATAAAGCCAGTTCGGAGAAAGAAGGCGCAAGTTCGCTCTATCCCCTTCTTACCGGTCATTCCAAGTCATTTGGGGATAGAGAGATGAGATTGATCGTAGACGAGCGTTACAGTAAACGAACCACCGAAGGATGCACCGAGCGGTACATGGCGTAATCAATGGATTTTAAGTTGGAGTGGAACACCAAGTTTTCGCACAGCAGATAAGTTTCCAGCGACGTGTCCATATAAAACGCTTCACTGTAGGCATCGCTTGCGCCATCCAGATCGCCTTTGAGTTCAGCGTGCTTGCCTTGCAGCACATATGAAAGCACCGATTCCCGCAAACCCTGAGCTTGCGCCAAATAGCGCGTGGCCGCTTCCACTTGGTTTTCGACTGTCGCTTGCAGTGCTAACGCCTCATAAATGCGTGGCTGCACTACCGCTTGAGGGGAATAACTCACCTGCTGCAACTGCTCACTCAACACCAGCATGCGATCTTGATTGAGCGCCTGATCTGGGCTGAGCGCTTGCTGCACATGGTAGGCAATCAGTAATTCGGCTTGGACATAATGGTTGTCCGGCTCTAATTTCAGCACTTGCTCCAATAAATAAATGCCTTTTTGGAACTGCTGACGATCGGCAACGTTCAAATAATGATTGGCGCGCACATACAGCCCTAACGCCGCAGGTTGACGCGGAAAATCCACCAACAAACGCTGTGCTTGCTGCTCTGCATTCGGGATTTTCAACGCTTGCATTACATCCCACTCGGCACTTTTCAGCACAGAGGCCAGATGCTGGCTATCGAGCGGGTATTGGCGACTAAACAGCACCGCATCGGAAGAGTTGTTCTTAAGCTCAAGATCTAAAAACTCATGGCCGTCTTTGTCATTGACTCGCACCATGATTGACTTACCGGGCAAAATGCCTGAGCTGTAAGCCGTTTTACCGAGAATCACCCGATAATCACTCACTTGGGTCAGATCGGCCATCAGCTTTTGTGCGATACCATCGGCAAGCTCATGCGTGAGCGCCTGAGCATGAAAACCGTCTTGGAATTTAAATTCAATCAGATGGGTATCCACCACTTGAGTGATGCGCACTTGCGACTGCTGCACAGTAAAAAAGCCCATCGCTACAATCACTAAGCCAATCCAGATCGCATTGAGCAGATTTAAGCGCCAACGGCTCACATTCGGCTTGCTTGATTTCTTCGGCTGCTGACTTTGGCATACAGCGCGCGTTAACGGGCCGGCAGGAAATACGATCTCGGGAACGGCGTCTTCCACGTCGTCGATATCGTCCGCCAAACAGACATCACTGGCTGTCGACTCTTCTTGGCGAGAAACATAGGGATTGCCATCGAGACGCTGCACATTCGCGACTAACTTATAGCCACGCTTAGGCACCGTCACCACATAGCTGAGGTTTTCTTCGCGTCCATCGCGCAATAGCTTACGCAACTCAAAAATGGATTGAGTGACCACTTGGTCGGTGACAATCGCCCCGTCCCAGACATGTTGAATGAGTTCCTCACGGCCGAATACCTCTCCGGCATGCTCCGCAAGAAAATGCAGCAAGTTAATAAGACGCGGCTCGGCCGAGACCTCCCTATCTTGGCGATACAGCTTATTCTCATCAATGCACAGAACCCAGTCATTGATTTGAAAACAGATTCCAATCATAGAATAGCTCTTTGTATCAGGAAGATAGCATCGGTAAGAGGCAGAATATGCTCGAGCACCACACACCGATGAAGAGCGAAATTATAAGTGCACCAATCTATTTCACCTACTATTGATAAGGCTAAAAATTGCAAACTTAGGTTGTTTAACCATCAGACAACGTCATTCCTAGTGGTAAAAACTAAATTACCCTTATCAATCAGAATATAAATTAGGCGTTATTTCTCTACTCTAACGCGGCTAAAATCGAGCAGTGGCTGGCATTATCTTCGACATGTCCACAGCAGGCATCATTGATTTTTTTCAGCGCGCTGCGAATACGGGTCAGCTCTTCAATCTTTTGGTCGATCACCGCCAGCTTAGCGCTGGTGATCGCTTTCACCTCGGCGCAGCTGTGTTCGGTCGCTTCCAAACGAATTTCCAGCAGCTCTTTAATCTCTTCGAGGCTCAGCCCTAACTCTTTGGCTTTTAAAATAAACGTGACTTGTTGCTGGCTCTTTTCATCGTACAGTCGATAGCCCGACTCGGTGCGCGTTGCCGGAGCAATCAGCTCATTTTTTTCATAGAAACGCAGTGTATCGGTGGAAACGCCGCAGCGTTTGGCTAACTCTCCAATCTGAAACATCACTCCTCCTCCTCCCTGACTACTTGGAGTAGTTTGGGGAAATTTAAGCTTTCGTTAAAATTTGTGCTTGAAAAACCGTTTTTTAGCGATTATTTTTCCCATGCCAAACGATTGCGCGAGATCTTTTGTAATAAATTGGTTAGAATACGCGCCATTCAAATCGCGGCGGATAAGGTATTTCCCCAAATAGCTCTGTTGTTTTTTGCGCGGTGAGGCTTTGCAGCGAGCTTCCCCAACACCGCACAGCAGATCACTTTCGGCAAATATCTTTTAAAGGAAAATGGAAGCATGAACAACGCTCGTCCTATTCACCGTGCGCTTCTCAGCGTATCAGATAAAACCGGCATTGTTGAGTTCGCAAAAGCGCTTGCAGAGCGCGGCGTTGAACTTCTCTCCACCGGTGGCACCGCTCGTCTATTGGCTGAGCAAGGCCTGACGGTAACGGAAGTCTCCGATTACACCGGTTTCCCAGAAATGATGGACGGACGCGTCAAAACCCTGCATCCGAAAGTGCATGGCGGTATTTTAGGCCGTCGCGGCCAAGATGACGCGGTGATGAATACCCACGGCATTCAGCCAATCGATATGGTGGTGGTGAACCTCTATCCTTTCGCCCAAACGGTAGCTAACCCAAATTGCACGCTGGCTGATGCGGTGGAAAACATCGATATCGGCGGGCCGACTATGGTGCGTTCTGCTGCAAAAAACCATAAAGATGTGGCCATTGTGGTGAATGCGCACGATTACGACCGTGTGATCCGCGAAATGGATGCCAACCACAACTCCCTGACGTTAGCGACGCGTTTTGATCTGGCGATTGCCGCTTTTGAACATACCGCGGCGTACGATGGCATGATTGCGAACTACTTCGGCACACTCGTACCTTCTTATGGTGATAACAAAGAAGGGGATGAAGAGAGCAAATTCCCTCGCACGTTCAATGCGCAGTTCATCAAAAAGCAAGATATGCGTTATGGCGAAAACAGCCACCAAGCGGCCGCGTTTTATGTAGAAGCCAATCCACAAGAAGCCTCAGTCGCCACCGCGCGCCAAATTCAAGGTAAAGCCCTTTCTTACAACAACATTGCCGATACCGATGCCGCACTAGAGTGCGTCAAAGAGTTCAGCGAGCCAGCCTGTGTGATTGTGAAACACGCGAACCCATGTGGTGTAGCGCTGGGCGATGATCTTCTGCAAGCTTACAATCGCGCTTACCAAACCGACCCAACCTCGGCATTTGGCGGCATCATTGCCTTTAACCGCGAGCTGGATGGCGAAACCGCAAGAGCGATCATCGAGCGTCAGTTTGTGGAAGTGATCATTGCGCCGAAAGTCTCGCAAGCCGCGATCGACATCGTCGCAGCAAAACAAAACGTACGTTTGCTGGAGTGTGGTGAATGGCAAGGCCAAACCACAGGATTTGATTTGAAGCGCGTGAATGGTGGCTTATTGGTGCAAGATCGTGACCAAGGCATGGTGGCACAAGATGACCTACAAGTGGTTTCGACTCGTCAACCTAGCGACGCTGAGCTGAAAGATGCTCTGTTCTGCTGGAAAGTAGCGAAATACGTGAAATCCAACGCGATTGTGTACGCCAAAGGCGACATGGCCATCGGCATCGGCGCGGGTCAAATGAGCCGTGTTTACTCCGCGAAAATCGCCGGCATCAAAGCCGCCGATGAAGGCTTGGAAGTCGCGGGCAGCGTGATGGCATCGGATGCCTTCTTCCCCTTCCGTGATGGGATTGATGCTGCGGCCGAAGCGGGCATTACCTGTGTTATCCAACCGGGCGGCTCAATGCGCGACCAAGAGGTGATTGATGCGGCCAACGAACACGGTATGGCGATGATCTTCACCGGTATGCGTCACTTCCGTCATTAATTGGCATGATTGGTATGGGGTGCAACGCGCCCCATCTTGTTTAAGTAAGGATTTCACAATGCAAGTTCTCATCATCGGCTCTGGCGGTCGCGAACACGCACTGGCGTGGAAAGTGGCACAAAACCCACAAGTTGACACTATTTACGTCGCGCCCGGCAATGCGGGTACTGCCCTTGAGCACAAGGTGCAAAACGTCAACATTGGCATCACCGACATTCCAGCACTGGTTGCCTTTGCTCAAGATAAAGCGATTGAGCTGACCATCGTTGGCCCAGAAGCACCACTGGTGATTGGTGTGGTCGATGCGTTTCGCGCTGCAGGTTTACCGATTTTTGGCCCCACCCAAGGCGCGGCGCAACTAGAAGGCTCCAAAGCCTTCACTAAAGATTTCCTCGCTCGCCATCACATTCCAACAGCGGCTTACGCCAACTTCACTGAAATTGAGCCAGCTCTGGCTTATGTGCGTAAAAAAGGTGCGCCGATTGTCGTGAAAGCCGACGGTTTAGCGGCGGGCAAAGGCGTAATTGTTGCGATGACTCTGCAAGAGGCCGAAAACGCAATTCAAGACATGCTAGCTGGCAATGCCTTTGGTTCAGCAGGCAGCCGTGTGGTGGTTGAAGAATTCCTTGATGGAGAGGAAGCGAGCTTTATCGTGATGGTTGATGGTGAAAACGTCCTGCCTATGGCCACCAGCCAAGATCACAAACGCGTGGGCGATGCCGATACTGGCCCGAACACCGGCGGTATGGGTGCTTACTCACCAGCGCCAGTGGTGACACAGGACGTCCATGATCGCGTAATGCGTGAAGTGATTTACCCAACCGTGCGCGGCATGGCAGCCGAAGGCAACACCTACACAGGCTTCCTCTACGCGGGTTTGATGATAGATAGCACTGGTGCACCGAAAGTGATTGAGTACAACTGCCGCTTTGGTGACCCAGAAACCCAACCGATCATGATGCGTCTGCAATCGGATCTGGTTGAGCTGTGCCAAGCAGCAATTGCGGGCAAACTGGATCAAGTGGAATCGAAGTGGGATCCACGCGCCTCGATCGGTGTGGTTCTCGCCGCTGGCGGCTACCCTGGCGATTACACCAAAGGTGAGGTGATTTCAGGTCTACCGACTCAAGAAAGCGCAGGACAAAAAGTGTTCCACGCAGGCACCGAAACCCAAGGCGACCAAGTGGTTACGAATGGCGGTCGCGTATTGTGTGCCACGGCGCTGGGCAATACCGTATTAGAAGCGCAGCAACGCGCTTACCAACTGGCGGATCAAATCCACTGGAATGGTATGTTCTGCCGCCGCGATATCGGTTATCGCGCGATTGCGCGTGAGCAAGCCAAGTAAGCGGGCATCCATCTTCTTATCAATAGAAAAAAGCGCGAACTTCGCGCTTTTTTATTCGATAGGTTTTTTATTCGATTAGATTGGCAAACATGGGCCGATTTAATCAAGCAACTCCGGCTCTTTCACACAATCGTGACCCGCATCATCGAGCAACAGCAGCTCGTCGATATGCACTTTGCCGTTACGGATCTTGCCTAAAAACGCCACATAGCTTTCGATAGAAGCTAGGCGGTTAAACGCAAAGCTGGGCAAACTTTGATTAAACTCGACGCGCTGATACTCAACGCCCTGACAAGTCTCAAAGGTTTTACCATTCCAGTAGCCTTGGATCAGCTCTAAACCTTGTTTGTCCTGCTCTTTGGTTGCCTCTGCCACCGCTTTGGCTTGCAAAACGTAGTGAGCCAGTTGCTCTTCATTCATCGGCAGTACTTTTCCGCCCAACCGATACTGCTGATACACCGCTTCGCCTTCTTTGCTAAAACGAATATGGACGCGAAACGGCACCAACTTCTTACCATCCAGATGCTCACCTTCACGGCGAATCTCACGCACTTGTCCCTCTTCCCAGCGATAGCTGGTTTGATAACTGCCGTAGTCACCGGAGGTCACGTAGTCTGAGGCTGAGCTCGGTTTTTGAAAGCGTTCGGTATACCAGTAAAAACTGGTCGCATCACCAATCGTTTTACCACCAGTAAATTGATTGATCTGCTCAAGATTGGGATTAGGAGTAGGAGTAGACGAGCACCCAGCCAATAAGCCAGAGAGCAAAAAGAGGAAGGATAACTGCTGCTTCATAAACAAAAACGCCGAGATGTTCAATCTCGGCGTAGTATAAAGGAATTACTTGATCGCGTCTTTCAGCGCTTTACCTGCTACGAATGCAGGAACGTTAGCTGCCGCAATTTTGATCTCTTCACCGGTCTTTGGATTACGGCCAGTACGAGCAGAACGATGATTAACTTTGAATGTACCAAAACCAATCAGTTGTACTTGGTCGCCGTCTTTCAGAGCACCTTCAACCGCACCCAGAGTCGCTTCAAGAGCTGCTTTCGCTTGCACTTTAGTCAGGTCCGCTTTCTCTGCGATAAAGTCGATCAATTGGGTCTTGTTCATTTAGGTTTCCCTTCTCAATAGGTTATCGAATCGAGCTCACTCTAAAACATAAATGCCCGCTCTGGCAAAGGTTTGTCGCGCAACTTTCGCTTTTATGACGCACTTTTAACCGTAATCTGAGTAACAACTCACAATTTGTTACTAATCCAGCCACAGGTTTACTTGTAATTGAGTGAGAGAAACCTTATTTAAAAAGGGCTAATCGACTGGGAAGCCTGTCATTTCAATCGATTTAGTGACTGAAAAAAGCACTTTCGGCTCCTTCAGGCGAAGCGATTTTTCTTCATATTCTCCCTGTACTTTGCGGCCTTTACCGCGAAGATTGTGAGAAGAAAAGAGTTCGAACGTGCACTTTAAAACAAAGGAATTTTATGTTTCTGCTTGCGATATATATCTCTGTCGCGATTGGCGTATCGTTTATCTGTTCAGTTTTAGAAGCGGTACTCTTAAGTATTACCCCAAGCTATCTAGCCCAGTTGCGCCAACAAGGCAACCCTGCGGCTAATCGCCTAGCAGGCCTAAAGGCGGACATCGACCGCCCACTCGCCTCGATTCTGACCCTCAATACCATTGCGCACACCATAGGTGCTGCGACGGCTGGCGCACAAGCGGCGGTGGTGTTTGGTAGCCAGTGGCTTGGCCTGTTCTCTGCTGTGCTCACCCTAGGCATTCTGGTGCTGTCGGAAATCGTGCCCAAAACCATAGGTGCGACCTACTGGCGTGAACTCGCTCCCCAAGCTTCTCTCGTGCTGCGTTGGATGGTATGGGCGCTGACGCCGTTCGTCTGGTTCTCAGAGCAGATCACTAAGCGCCTCGCGCGCAAAGTTGAAGCGCCAAAGCTACGTGACGAGATCTCCGCGATGGCGATGTTGGCCAATGAAAACGGTGAGTTTGCAGAAGGCGAATCAAAAATGCTGAACAACTTACTGGCGATTCAAAATGTGCCAGTAACGCAAGTTATGACGCCGCGCCCGGTACTGTTTCGCGTTTCCGCGGATCTAACGATTGATGAATTTATCGAGCAGCACCGCGATACGCCGTTCTCGCGCCCGCTGATTTACAGCGAAGAGAAAGACAACATTGTCGGCTTTGTGCACCGCCTTGAGTTGTTTAAAGAGCAGCAAAATGGCCAAGGAAACTTGCTACTGGGTGATGTGATGCGCCCAATCCATGTGGTGCTCAACACCTTGAGCTTACCAAAAGCCTTCGACCAGATGATGCAAAAGCGCTTGCAACTGTCAGTCGTGGTAGACGAATACGGCTCAGTGCAGGGTTTGCTTACCTTAGAAGACATCTTCGAGCACTTGCTCGGCGAAGAGATTATCGATGAAGCCGACCGCACAACCGATATGCAGCAACTAGCCACCGAACGCTGGGAGCACTGGAAGCGCCAGCATCGCATGATCGAAAGCCGCGACGAAGTGGAATAAAAAACGGGAGCTTACGCTCTAATGCCGATCAGTTAAGCAAAAAATGATCGGTTGAACGATGTAAATAATGACGGATAAAGGCTCTTAGAATTAGCACTTAGAGCCTTTATTTTTCAACTTACCAACGCACTTAATCTTGCCAAGGCTACGCCACAATACCGACCAGCTTGGTGTGGATTAAGTTTTTGAGTGTAAAGGCGCGATGTGGAGAACATCAGAGACAAAAGAAAACCGTAAAATATTTCATGTGGCGTCGACAAAGAAGCAAAATAGCAGAAATAAGCTTGAGGGATTATTGCTCAGTAAATGCCCCATTAATCAACAGGGCGTTTGCGAATTATTCAGTGCTAAAGCCAAGCTGCACCACGAATGCCACTGCTGTCTCCAAATACTGCTTTTGCAAAATGTACTTGAGCTGAGTCAGAAAACACATGTCTTGCAGTTGCAGTGGGTAAATCTCGATACAACTCATCAATATTAGAAAGTCCGCCACCAAGAACAATTATATCTGGATCGAGCACATTAACTAATCCAGCAAAACTACGTGCCATGTGATCAATTAGTTGTGTATAACAATGTATAGCTTCCGGTTCTTGTTGCTTATACCGCTTCATGATTTCTGAAGCGGTAATACATTCACCCGTTAAAGCTTGGTAGCTATCCTGAAAACCACTTCCTGAAATAAATCTCTCAATACAATTCTGTCGACCACAATAACAGTACCGTGCTGCCCCATCCTGTTCGAGATGATATCCGGGGAGTGGATTATGCCCCCATTCACCACATATGGCATTTGGCCCAACTAATACCTGACGATTAACTACAATGCTACCCCCGCAACCTGTACCGAGTATCGCACCAAAAACGACCATACTTTCTTTACCAGCCCCATCGATTGCTTCTGAAAGAGCAAAACAGTTTGCATCGTTAGCTAGTTTGACCTCGCGACCTAAACGGTACTGCAAGTCACTTGATAAGTCCTGCCCATTGAGGAAGGTACAATTGGCATTTTTGATCAGGCCAGTAACTGGACTGACTGCACCAGGTAGGCCGATACCAATCGAATCAACAGGTTGGGTGGCTTGCTCAGCATCCACAATCAGACTACAGACACAATCGACAAACTGAGAATAATTATCTGGCGTTGCGATACGCTGTCGATAGAGCATACTACCTTGCTTATCTAACACACATATTTCTATTTTTGTGCCACCAATATCCAATCCAATCAGCATGTAGAATTCCTTTTGCTCTATGGGATGCTCATCATGGTCCGCCATGCTCGAACCATTATTAATTGTATGCTCGCGCGACACGTCCTGCTGCACTTAAGCAGTATTTTTCCGTATAGGCGGGAATAAAGACCGATTGCCCTTTGTGTACTGTAAGAACGGTGCCGCAAGGACTAACTAAAGTAGCATCGCAATCAATTGGCAGTAAAATTTCGGCGCTACTAACTGTGATATTAGCTTGCTGCGGTCGTGGGAAAATCGCGAACTTAAAATCCGCTACAGGCACTGGGAAACTGAGCATATCTCCTTGTTGAATTGGTGTGAGCAATAAGGTGGCTTCAGATTTTTCCTTAAATAGAGTGCATTTAGCAAGTTCTACCACATCAATATGCTTTGGAGTGAGCCCAGCACGCAGCACATTATCGGAATTAGCCATGATTTCCAAAGCTGTACCTTTCAAGTAAGCATGAGGTGTGCGCGCATCTAAGAACATTGCTTCGCCAGGTTGAAGGGTTAAAACATGCAGCATCAAAGGCGCGAAAAGGCCAATGTCATTTGGGTATTGTGTCGCTAGTTCTTCGATTAAGGCAAATATAGGTTGTTTTGCATGCGATCGAGCATAGCTAAGCAATTGTTCTAAAACGCGTCTTTTTTTTTCACCACAGAGTGAGAGTAATTTAGTAAAAAAGTGTTCGAGCCCTGTTTCGTTTTGGTTTCGTTTAAGGTGGCTCAATAGCGAAGCTATTTCATCGATAGCCAAGGCGCTAAATAGTGAAATAATGTCACTTAATGGACGAAAACCATTCATGGCTTGATAATTGGTAAGCGCGTAAACCAGTTCTGGTTTATGGTTAGGATCTTTATAGTTTCGATTTGTAGCGTTTATCAAAATTCCTTGGGCATTTTCGCGAGCAAATCCTTCCTCTGCTTCTGCTTTGCTTGGGTGAACTTGAATCGAAAGCGCTTGATTTGCAGCAAGAATTTTAAACAAATAAGGTAGCTCACCAAACTGTTCTACTGTTTGGATTGAGAGAAAGTCAGTTTTTTTTTGTTCTATTAGAGTACTGAGTTTTATTTTTTCTCCAGAAAATTCGACGTATGAGCAACCATTCGGGTGAGTACCCATCCATACTTCAGCTTGAGGTTCTCCCTTTGGATTAGGAATGTCAAACAACTGGTTTATTGAGTCAATACTGCCCCATGCGTATGATTGGATAACGTTATGCATAATAAAAAATGGAGCTGGAATTGCGGTGTTCATATATGGTCCCTAGTCAAAAAAATACTTGCATTATAAACTGCACATATTCAATTACAGCATGCAATATCAAAACATTTAGATTCCTACCTAAAATATAGAAACTGCTTTGGCAGAAAAAAATCAAGATACTACTTCCAAACGAAACACCAACAAAGAAATAGGCTTATGAACATCATTACACTACTTGGAGGTTGGAAAGATAGTAAAATAAACGAAAAAGCTGCCTAAGACGCTTTGGGAAAGATGACTCAAATTGTAAGCCATCCTTGACGGATAAGAATTTCCCCCCTGTCTATTGAACAAAAATTGTGTTCAATAGACAGGGGACTATCTCTGAGAATTCTTTTTCAATCGCGAGGAAATTACAACTCCACCCCAATATTGCTGACCCCTTCTTCGCGCAGCTCTTTGCGTAGGTCTTTGATGAGGTCAATGTCACGCTCAACCGCTTCACGCAGCGGACGGAAAATCGCCCACTGTACATCCCACTCGGCGCACACGGCTTCATTCTCTTTTTGGTTATCGTTGGTGATGGCTTCACCGGTTTGTGCTTCTTCCAGTTGAGCGACGGTTTGTACCGAAATCTGGCTCACTTTGATCATAGATTCCGCTAAATCATCACGATCCAACAAACCATGCAGCAGGGTTGCCAAGCCTTCACAGGCATCAATCGCGGGATACACGGCGTACAAATCAAACGCATCCGAAGTTGGGATCAGCTCTTCGAGCTTTTCAAGCTGATGCTCAAAGTTCACTTTGGCATTTTTTACCGTCATCAATTCCCACACGCTGTCGAGAATGTCACGGTAGATACGCGCCTCAGCAAACTGCGTGTGCTCACAGAACATAGCGTAATTCGGATACATACGTTCACACAGACAGGCCATAAAGGTAATCTGTTGCCAAGGTTCAAACTTCTCAAGACGAAGCTGTAGAGGGTTTTGTAACATAGTCACTTCAAATCGTTGCGGAAAAAGACAGCGGAAGTGTACTGGATAACCATAAGGGAAAAAAGACGCGCCTATGAACAATTTCCACCAGCTGTATATTCTGACTGAACATGATGAACACTACCGCGAGCAGATCCTTGAGCGCCAACTGGAAGGGCTCGCCTTGACCGAAGATCGCGCCAAGGCCACGATTTTGTTGGCCGCACCGCCGATGGCCGCCCGCCGTTTGGATGAGTTTCCGCGCTTGCAATGGCTGCATTCCGCCTATGCCGGCGTCGATACCTTGATGGACCCCAAACTGCGCAAAAACTATCTGCTGACCAACGTCAAAGGCATCTTCGGGCACCTGATCGCCGAGTATGTGATGGGTTACGCTATCCAATATCAGCGCGATTTTCGCCTGTATCAAACCCAACAAGCTGAGCGCCTTTGGCAGCCGCGCCCTTACTCTTCACTTGCCAATCAAACCCTAGTGATTTTGGGCACTGGCTCGATTGGTAGCCATTTAGCCCATGTGGCTAAACAGTTTGGGCTGCGAGTGGTGGGCGTCAATCGCACCGGCATTCCGGCCAAAGAAGGGCATTTTGATGCCACTTATCACATCAGTGAGCTGCCAGCCGCTTTAATGCGCGCCGACTTACTGGTGAATACGCTGCCCAACACCCCCGCAACCGAAGGGCTGCTCAATCAAGAAAATCTTCGCCACTGCCACCAAGCGCTGCTGTTTAACGTCGGGCGTGGCAAAACGTTAGTAGAGCAGGGTCTGCCGGATTTAATTGCAGCAGGACACATTCGCCACGCGTTTTTGGATGTGTTTATCAAAGAGCCACTCGCTCAAGATCACCCATTCTGGGACAATCCGGCGATCACCATCACACCACACATCGCGGCGGTCAGCTTTCCAGAGCAAGTGGTCGATATCTTCGCCGATAACTACCAACGTTGGTGCGATAACTTGCCACTGCGTAATCAGATTGATTTTGAAAAAGGCTACTGATGCTTGAGTCACTGCTGACGGAAATTCGCCAGTGCACAGTGTGTGAACCCCATTTACCCTTGGGCGCGAATCCGGTGATCCGCGCCCATCCGGCGGCGAAGATTTTAATTATTGGCCAAGCACCGGGCACTAAGGTGCACCAAACCTCCATTCCGTGGAATGATGCCAGCGGTGAGCGGCTGCGTCAGTGGTTGGGTTTAGATCGCGAAGCGTTTTACTGCGAAGAAAACATCGCCATCATGCCGATGGGGCTTTGCTATCCGGGCAAAGGGCGCAGCGGAGATTTACCGCCACGTAAAGAGTGTGCGCCACTGTGGCATGCCAAAGTGCTGGAACAACTGCCCAATCGGCAACTCACTCTCCTGATTGGACAATATGCACAGCATTATTATCTGTCGGACAAACCCAGCACCTTGACCGAAACGGTACAGCAGTGGCAACGCTGGGCGCCTTCGGTCTTACCGCTACCGCATCCCTCTCCACGCAACACCTTATGGCTGAAAAATCACCCTTGGTTTGAGCAAGACATCGTGCCCTACCTACGCCAACGAGTGAAGCAAGTACTTACATAGCAAGCCGTTAGGGTTTGAGGTAGTATGGCGCGCAGATTGATTAAGGAGTAAGCCATGCTTGAAACATTAACCTTGTGGTTACAGAAGTTTGATATTGAAATTGAACGCGTGATCCAGCTTGCGGAAGCGCTCGGGCTGATCGCAGCCATTTCGATTGCCATTCATCTCGTGTTACACCGTGGAGTGCTGCTGTGGCTCAAACGCCATACCCACCATGAGCAAAGCGTTTGGCGCAATGCTCTGTTTAAAGAGCACCTATTTAGCCGCGTTGCCTTACTGATCCAAGGTGTGGTGATTGCGGTGCAAACCCAGTTGTGGCTAAGCCCTAACACCTTTGCTTACGATGTTCTGCACACCCTAACCTCATTGTGGATTGTGGTGTTTGGCATGCTGGCCACTTACTCCGTACTCAACGTGCTGGAACTGCTGATCAGCCGAACCCAAGTGGGTAAAAACCTGCCGACACGCGGCATTTTGCAAAGCATCAAGCTGATTGTGTTTATTATCGCGGCGCTGTTTTTCACCTCAATTTTGATCGGTAAATCGCCAGTGATTCTGCTCAGCGGCTTAGGTGCGATGACCGCCGTCTTTATGTTGGTATTTAAAGACCCGATCCTCGGCTTAGTTGCAGGGGTACAACTTTCGGCCAACAAAATGCTCTCGGTCGGTGACTGGTTGGAAATGCCCAAATATGGCGCAGATGGCTCTGTGATTGATATCAGCCTAACCACAGTCAAAGTGCAGAACTGGGATAAAACCATCACCACCATTCCAAGCTACGCCCTGATTTCAGATTCCTTTAAAAACTGGAAAGGCATGCAAGAGTCTGGCGGTCGCCGTATCAAACGCAGCATTTTGATTGATGCCACCAGCGTGCATTTTTTAACAGAAGAAGAGAAACAAGCGCTGAAAAAAGCGCAACTGCTTGAGCCCTACTTGGTCGAGAAAGAGCAAGAGATCAGCAGCTACAACCAACAAAAACATTGGGATTTGGCCTGCCGTATCAATGGCCGCCGCCTGACCAACATCGGCAGTTTCCGCGCTTATTTAGAGCGCTACCTGCGTACTCACCCCAATATTCACCAAGATATGACGCTGATGGTGCGTCAGTTAGCGCCCACTCACGATGGCATTTCGCTAGAGGTGTACTGCTTTACCAGCACCACAGTGTGGGTGGAGTATGAGCGTATTCAGTCGGATATTTTTGATCATATTTACGCGGTACTGCCTGAGTTTGACCTGCGCGTCTCGCAAGCCCCCACAGGCAATGACTTTCGCGCTCTGAGAGGCTAAACACCGCCCCTCCATTCGCGCGCATCGATCTTACCCCTCCTCCTTCTAGGGGGGAGGACGGGAGGGGGTATTTCACACCAAGCCAAACAGAAAATGCACAATATAAGCATCCGCAAGCGCCAAATACCCCACCCTAACCCTCCCCTAAAAGGGGAGGGAAACAAGCTTAATCTTGCTGATTGATAAAGAGATGGCTCTTGCACCTCCCCCTTCTAGGGGGAGGACAGGAGGGGGTATTTCACATCAAACCAAGCTTCCCAGTCAAAGCACCGAATATCCGAGTTGAGTAAGCTCAGCCGCGAACGCTTGCTTGGCTGGGGCTTCACCGTGGATCAGATGCACTTGCTTGGGCTTTTCAGGAATGCCGGTAATAAAGCGCAGCAAATCGGCCTTATCGGCGTGAGCGGAATAACCGGACATCGTATGAATATGCGCGTTGACTTCCACTTCAGTCCCCTCAATCCAGACCGAAGGTTGACCACTTTGAATACTGCGCCCAAGCGTGCCTTCTGCTTGAAAGCCGGCCAAAATCAGGTCAGTGCGCTTATCCGGCAGCAGCGCTTTTAAATAATCCATAATGCGGCCGCCCTGACACATCCCCGACGCCGCCACCACAATCGCCGCCTCTCCGGTTGAGGCTAAACGGTTGACCAAGCGCTCATGGGTTCGGTGATCTTCCACCGTAATACACTGCTCAAACGCCAACGGATGCCGATGCATTTGCAGCCGCGCTTTGGCTTCTCGTCCCCATAACTGCTTAAAGCGACGATAAGAACGCGTCACTCGCTGCGCCATCGGCGAATCGAGAATAATCGGCAAGTTAGCATCGATTTGCTGAGAAAAGATGAGCTGCTCAATATCAAAGAGCAGCTCTTGCGTGCGACCGACACTGAACGCCGGGATCAAAATCGCACCGCCGTCAGTCAGTGAGCGCTCAATCATCGCGCGCAGCCGCTGCCCTCGGCTCTGCACATCCTCGTGCTGCTTATCGCCATAAGTGGTTTCAATAAACAGATAATCTGCCCGCTCTGGCGACTGCGGATCAGGCAACAAAGGCGTATGGCTTGGCCCCAAATCCCCTGAAAACACCACCACCTCACCATTCGGACGCCGGGTTTCCACATACGCCGAGCCCAAAATATGCCCCGCAGGCTGAAAGCGCACCCAGAGCGAATCAGCACGCTTAGGCTGCACTGCAAACCACTTTTGGTAATCTTGCACCCGCAGCAAACGGCGCACCTCAGTCAGTACGCGCTCACTCTGCTTGGGAGACATCCCTAACTGCAGCTTTAAACCATCTTCCAGCATCAATGGCACCAGCTCCGCCGTTGCCGCCGTAGAGTAAATCGGCTGCTTAAGGCCCGCCGCCAATAACCAAGGCAAACGGCCAATATGGTCGATGTGCGCATGAGTTAAGATCAGAGCATCCACATGCCCCAGCGCAAACTCCACAGCCAACGGGCGTTCATCCGCCCCTTGAAACAAGCCGCAATCAATCAGCAGCGCTTGCCCATCGGCTCGCAATTCATGGCATGAACCCGTGACACTCGCCTTCCCTCCGTGATGAACCACTTCCATGTTGTTTCTCCTGTTTTGCGCCACCTTGCCGTGGTTAGCTCGCCTCAGCAACGCACCGAGCCACCAAACTGCGAGCCAATCACCACAAACTCAGCGATAAGCAACAGCCCATCGACAAATCAGTGCGTAAATAACTACATCGACAAGAGTAAAAGCCATAACAATCGAGCCGTCCAACTGGACGGCTTGATTGTTATGGCTTAACACGATCACCCGCTCCCTTGCCTAAAACGGTCTGAATGATATACGTAAAGTAGTTTTTTAAATTCAGCGTTTGAATCATCTGTTGATCAAGCTCTGCAAGCTTTACCGGTGTCGACATATCCACTTCGTTTACTTGAGCCAGTCCCGTAATGCCAGGGAGAACAGTAAACACTCCACGGGCTTCTCGTTCAACAATCAGATCTTGTTGATTAAACAAGCAAGGTCGAGGCCCAACTAAACTCATTTCCCCCTTCAGCACATTGATCAATTGTGGAAGCTCATCAAGCTTGGTTTTGCGCAGAAACTGACCAAGCCTAGTGACAGAAGAAGCACCAACCAAATGGGTTGCCACCGACGCAGTATTCTTTGGCATGGTTCGAAATTTAATGAGGGTAAATGGACGCTGATTCTTACCGACTCGCTGTTGGCAGAAAATGGGGGAGCCAGTATCAAAATAGCCCAAAATGCACACAATCAATAACACAGGCCAGAGTAACAACAGCCCAACTAGAGCAAAAATAAAATCAAGAAATCGAATAACCATGTCTTTATCACTTAGATGATTGAGATAAGTAGAAATTTACCGTGCGCGCTATGCCCTGTTCGAAACTCACAGGTGGCGACCAGTGTAGTGTTTTTTGGGTATGAGCGATATCCAGTTGTAAGTTACCGCATAAGCGCTGCCCCAGCTCTGGCTTACCCAATAGCCTCAGTAACCACTGCAGTCCGGTTTGTGGAATGGGTAATAATCTGGGTCGAATCTGCATTGCTTGGGCGATAGTTCTAAGAAGCGTGGTCAAAGAAACATCGTGGTTATCAGAAACTAAAAAAATCTCCCCTGCGGCTTTGGGGTGCTGGCAACAAACTAAGATTAGATCGACTAAATTGTCCAAATACACCAGACTACGCATATTCCCCACCGCACCAAGAGGTAAGGGAATTTGCTTTTTGACCCAATTCATCATAGAAAGGAAGTTAGCCTTAACCCCTTCGCCATACACTAACGGTGGACGAATGATCACAACTTCAAGTCCAGTTTCTGCTGCGAGCTCTAATAACTGTTGTTCCGCCTCATATTTACTTAAGCCGTAAGGGTCAGAGGGAATGTGTTGATCATCATGCTGAAAAGCAGACCCAGCTTTGGTTTGCTCACCGTTGACTTTAATTGAGCTTAAAAAGATAAATCTTTTGACTCCAGCAGATACTGCTTGCTTCGCCAAATTCAGAGTGCCTTGTGTATTCACATCACGATACGCTTTAAGGGCATCCGCTTCTGTTTCTTGCATTTGGTGAACTCTAGCGGCGCAATGAACTACACAATCGACACCGACTAAAGCTCTCTCCCAATCTGTATTTGGTGTGATATCAAGCAATACCTGCTCAAATGAATAGGGTTGTTGGCTGCGCGATTGCGCAACCAGTGCATACCCTATATTTTGCGCTTGGGTGAGTACTCGCAAACCGACAAAGCCAGATGCTCCAGTCACAAGTATTTTTAATGGTGTTTGATTATCTGGTTCCATCTTACCCTATCTTTTTACAAAACTATGCCAACGATCAGCATCATGAGTCTGGCAAACGCTACTCAAGCAAACTACAATTCGGGCGATACTAATATAACGCATAACAATATCAACCCGTTGGGTTGGCTAATTATAAGGCGAGCTGCTAAGCAATGTTTACCCCTATTCAACTGCTCTTAAGCGCACAGCGTCATCATAAGCGTATGATAACGTTGCTATATGATGTATTTGCGCTGATGTTTTCCCTTTATGCTGCCATCGCACTACGCTTAGATACTTTAGCATTCACGTTTAGCTTCCCAGAGTTTCTGAGCATGATGACAACGGTAGGGGTCACTCTCTACTGCTTTGTCCGACTCGGTATGTATCGCGCAGTGCTACGTTATATGATGCTGCCTGCGATCGGCTATATCTTTTTGTCTGTCATCATTTCTGCGGTGACGCTAGCACTAAGCGGCTTTTTCTTTCAGGCCTTTATTCCCCGCAGTGTCCCCTTTATTTATGCAGGCCTAGCAACGCTGACTTTAGGTGGGCCTAGAATTTTTATTCGCACCATCTATTACCATTATTACAAGCGTCAGAAACCAAATGTTTTTATCTATGGTGCAGGTTCAACAGGGCGAGATCTGGCCTATGCTCTCATTCAAGGTGATGAGTACCACCCGGTAATCTTCTTAGATGATGATCCAGCTAAAACAGGACAAATTATATTTGGGCTGCGAGTGCACCATAGTAGTGATTTTGAATCACTCAGAAATCTTTATGAACCCGTAAAGATGCTGATCGCCATAAATAATATCGGTAAAAATACACGTATAAAATTACTTGAACGACTCTCTCATTGGCCCATTGAGATTCAATCTGTCCCCTCAGTGGAAGATATTGCTGCGGGACGCGCAAAAGCGACTGATGTACAAGATCTTGATATCGCAGATTTGCTTGGCCGCGCACCGGTTGAACCCGACTTAGCGCTGTTACAAAAAAACATTACTGAAAAATCCGTCATGGTCACTGGAGCGGGAGGTTCGATTGGCTCAGAGTTATGCAGACAAATCTTGGCTCAAAAACCTAAAACCTTAGTGTTATTTGAGCTCAATGAATATAACTTGTATACCATCGATCAGGAATTACAAGCGATCAAACAGAATTTAAAACTCAACACGAAAATAGTTGCAGCACTTGGCTCAGTACAACGTGAAAACCGCGTCAAAAAACTCATGCAAGCTCATCAGGTTGAAACGGTTTACCATGCTGCAGCTTATAAACACGTTCCTCTCGTTGAAGATAATGTTATCGAAGGCATTCGCAACAATGTCTTTGGAACATTAGCCTGTGCTAATGCAGCTATAGAAGCTGGCGTAAAAAACTTTACTCTGATTTCAACGGATAAAGCCGTGCGGCCAACGAATATCATGGGAGCAAGCAAGCGGATGGCAGAGCTGGTACTACAAGCCCTAGCCGATAAAAACAGTACAACCATTTTTACCATGGTACGTTTCGGGAATGTCTTAGGCTCTTCAGGTTCGGTCGTTCCTCTATTCAAAAAACAGATCCGCGCAGGTGGGCCAGTAACGGTAACTCACCCTGATATCATCCGATATTTCATGCTGATTCCAGAAGCCGCTCAGCTTGTCATTCAAGCTGGGGCGATGAGTCATAATGGACAAGTCTTTGTCCTCGATATGGGTGAACCAGTAAAAATCGTCGATCTCGCCAAACGTATGATTCATCTTATGGGCATGAAAGAATTCTGCGATGGAAGAAGTGATGAAGGCGATATCGAGATCAAGTTTACTGGCTTGCGCCCAGGAGAAAAGCTCTATGAAGAGCTACTTATCGGAGAGAATGTGGAAGGCACTAGCCATCAAAAGATCATGACAGCATGTGAAGAAAAACTGAGTTGGGATGCCATGGAAGACCTACTCACGGAACTTGATGTATGCTGTCATAACTTTGATGTTGAATGTATTAAGCGAATTTTACTTGATGCACCTACGGGTTATTCGCCACAAAAATGAGAATAAAATGAAAGTATTGCATGTATATAGAACCTGTTATCCTGAAACAAAAGGCGGTGTTGAGCAAGTTATTCGATTTATAGCATCGGGAACAAAACCGTTAGGAATAGAAACTAAAATACTTACATTATCTGATAATCAAACTTCTTCTTATTATTGTGAAGGAACAGAAATAATCTCAGTAAAAAAATCGATTGAAATCTCTTCAAATGGATTCTCGTGGAAGCTAATTAGACAATTCAAGAAACTTTCAAAATGGGCTGACATAATCCATTACCATTATCCATGGCCAACCGGAGACTTTCTCTCTTTATTTGGCTCATCGAATCCAAGTATTGTAACGTATCATTCCGATATTATTCGTCAAAAGTGCTTAAAGAAATTATATCAACCACTTGAGAGTCATTTTTTAAATCAAGCAAATATCCTTGTGGCAACATCACCACAATATGCACACACAAGCGAGAATTTGTTAAGGCATAAAAATAAGGTAAAAATAATTCCACTTGCCGTTGATGAGAATACTTATCCTATCCCATCAAACGATAATATTAATAAATGGCGAGAAAAAGTAGGGGAAGGTTTTTTCTTATTTGTTGGCGTATTACGGTACTACAAGGGTCTAGATTTCTTACTTGAAGCAGCAAAAATCAACCAGCTACCTGTTATAATTGCTGGTGACGGTCCGGAAAGAGTAAAACTAGAGTCTTATATTGCCAAACACAATCTTGAAAACGTTAAGCTAGTAGGATTCATTTCTGAGGAAGACAAAGTCATATTACATTTACTTTCTAAAGCTTTTGTTTTCCCATCTCACCTACGCTCAGAAGCTTTTGGTATATCACTTATCGAAGCACAAATGTACTGTAAAGCCATTATTAGTAGTGATATTGGCACAGGTTCATCTTATGTGAACATCAATGGCGAAACAGGGTTAGTTGTTCCGCCAGCTGACAGTCAAAGCTTTTCCGATGCAATGTTAAAAATAGAACATGATACAAAACTTTGTGAAAAATTAGGTATTAATGCTCGCAAACGTTTTGAACAGGAATTCACAGCACATCGCTATGCACAAAGCTATACTAAACTGTATAGTGAACTCTTCGGAAATGTCTGTTGAACTTGCAATGACATACGGAATATATTAAATTATTTTATGATACATATTTAAAACAGATATTCCCATTAATATCCTGCGTTGCTTTATTAAACTCAGGATGTTCAGCGGATGATAATGGATGAATAAAATATGCCTTACTTCCGAATTTTGAGTTTATTATGTTAAAAATCTCATCAAAAGTTCTATTAGACCTCTGTATATGACCCATTGCAAATTCAAAGCAAATATAATATTCAATTCCATTATGCTTTTCTGTGAATTCGTAAATCTGGTTTAATATCTCTATTTCTGCGCCTTCAGCATCAATTTTTATAACTACAGAGTTAGTAGGCGATATATCTAAACTACTTAACTTTCTAACCAGAACTTGGCTATTTTTAACCTTATCTGCTATGTCTGTATTTTTTTTAAAATATAATGATGACACCCTATTATCAAACTCATAAACTTCGAAAATATTTTCCCCTTCATTCTCACCTATTGCACAGCCAAAATGATGAAACTCAACTAGTGGATTATTTAATTGAACATTCATCCTAATACTATTTTCCATTTCTGTGAGTGGTTCTATCGCTATAATTTTTCCTTGGTGTATATGACGAGCAGCGATTCCACAGAAAGTTCCAACGTTTGCACCGATATCAATATAAGTGGTGTCATGCTTACAATGATTAACAATCCAGTGACGCATACCTAAATCAAAGTTTGGGTTTTTGTAGCTTAAAGCATGGTTCAACTGCACTCTGGGAAAACAATGCAATCCAAATTCGCTTTCAAGAATTAAAAACTCTCCATTGTAAATGAAGTTTCGATTATCATGAACAGACTTTGACTGAATAGCATCAAGCTCTGTTTTAATTAATTTTTGTACATAGTTTTTTATTAGATGTTTCATTACTACCTCAATTTTAAATAATATTAGCGTAAAAAATAACATACAGAATCAACTTGCAGATGCAGGTTTGAGGACCTGAAAGGGCATTGTTGACCAATAATGGATTTGCCATTTTATTGACATTTAGAAGGAATTTCATCCAAAGCCTTTAGCACGGAAACCGCATGAACATCACCGTCACGTAAGGCTTTCAAGAACCTTACTTAGGTACTTTTCGTTCATTGCGCAGTTCATCCGTTTACGTTTGATACCACCTTTAAACGTGGGTTCGCTCTTTAATAGGTTCAAACATATCTGCCTGATCCTTGCAAAGGCCTCTGCTCGATCGTCCGCTCTAATGCGTGAATTGTCCTCACAAAATGCGGTATCAAGTGACCAATCCATGACCTCTACCCCCTAGTGAGAACAAGTCGCTTCAAGTAACGTTTGAGCTTCCAATTCTTTAGAGCATATGTAGTAACGAATACTCACATCTTGCTCTGTTGCGACTGCCGATTCTTGTCGAATTGAAGCCACGGTGCCCATTGATTTAAGCTCAGGCCATTCATGTTCAATATCACCCAAAACCGACAAATCGCGATTCACTAAAGCCACTCTCGTTTCTATTCTTCCGTGACTTTTTTCTTGTGTACTATAAGAACTACCGTCGAAGTCGTGAAGCATGTCCATTCGAAGATAATCATCAAAGGCTTGCTCAAGCATTCCCTGATTACCTTTGACCGCCAATAAATAATCCGCTTCTTTATCAAGAATTTTCTGTGCTATTTTCTTTTGGCAGCCCATTGCATCAATCGTAATCAAGCACATCTAGTAAGTCAAGTAGCTTGGGGATCGCGGTAATCTCGTTGCTCTTAGAATCAACCTTCAGTTGCCCAATGCTCATTCCATTTGCTGTAGCAAGAGCGTTCACCATGTGGATTGTTCCTTTGCCTTTCGAGCGGTCATAAGAGCCGCGTAATGTTTCACCGTCGATGGCAATAACTTCACCATCCGTTAGTGTATGGCAGTCCTTCATCCAGGTAATGAAGCTTCTTTGCAAAGCTACAGGATTAATCATACCCATCACACGAGAAAGCGTATCCGCAGAAGGCATTCCAGCTTAAAAGTGACCATATCGTTTAAGGAAATCTAAGCGAGCATGACCAAAATCGATAATGCCATCCCAGCCATCGTGACCCGACAAAACACCACATATTGTCAGCAAAATAATGTCTGATAATTTGTGTTCTACTTTGCTTTCTTGTCGATAGTCTTTAATGATTTGGAAATGCATAAATGGGTTGATTGACTCGCTCATATTTAGGCTCCTATATTGTCTAGGAGCTATTACAAAACAACAGAAATGATCTACAAGGCGATCTTAAATTTCATCGGATTACATCTAAAAACTGAGATTAATGAAGCATTGGTAACTTATTCTAAGCATCACCGCAGCCCTTATATATCAACGACCTTCATGCGGTTTCCCTGGGTGTCCAAACGATATGATATTTGCAACGCCAATAGACGTGTGATGAACTTCTGTAGTCGCCCATGTTATTTGAATCCTCTTACTTATGGTGAATAAGAGTTTGTCTTCTAACATGGGCGCATTTTCGGGAAAAATGCCCCTAGGAACAATCACCACCGCTAAAAGCGGTGGTTTAGGGATGACAATAAAAATCAAGTATCTTCTGATACTTTTCTACAAAATAAGTTTCTTTTCAAGCTCCAATGGTTTACGGGCCTTTCTGATAAATTTCTGTATTGGATTACCAGAATATATATGCCAATCATCCAAAGACTTATTCACCAACGATAATGCTCCAACTGAAACACCTTCTCCCACAATGACTTTAGGTAAAACAACACATCCAGCCCCAAGTATTGAGTGCTTTTTGATCAAAACTGGGAGTGACGTAACTTTCGTAAGCTCTTCTGGAACAGTTGGGTTACTCATAGCCATTCCGGTGTAGTCATCAGAGGAAGAGTAAATAGATACTCTTCCTGATACACCTACAAAATCTTCTAGGGTTATTTTTCCAGCGCCTATCAAGCTGCTGTATACTCCAATATGTACGTGAGAGCCAATTTCGACGCCGCCGACACCTGCTGATATCGTGACATAATCATCAATTCTAACGTTTGAACCTATAGAAATTCGACTGATGCCATAAAGTGAAGCCTTTTCAGAAATTTTTACATTCTTTCCTAAAGAAGAAAAACCCATTTGTTTCAATACATCTTCACTGTAGTAACCGTTACCGCTCATAATTACACCCTAAGTTTGGAACATCGACTTATTGAAACGAATTTTTCTTGAGTCTATTCTGTTGAGAACTCACAGCGGTCCTCCTAGAGTTACCCAACGAACCATTCTATCTAGCGCTACAACCCCATCCCATGGGGAATCAAAATGGGTCATGTAGCCGACATCTGGACATCGCATCGCACCTTTTAACATTATCTCGTTAGCAAAACGAAGACGCTTTTCACCATTCATCGCCAACCCGACCGTTTGGATATCTTCATGTACACTGTCGACTACATCAAATACATTATCAACTGCTTTTACTGTAATAACACGTTGATATGTCGGCTCAACAAGCTCTATCCCTTCATCAAACAACACCGTCCAACGTAAGTGCTTGTCATGCCAATATTCGCCAATAAATGCATATTCCGCTATCTTTGAGCGAATCTTATTTGCTTGCCCAATGTCTGGTACTTGAGTTGGTAAGCGTACAAGAGCCTTATCCATTGCTGAGGCAAGCTTCTCTGCAAACTCTTTAGGTGTTATTAGACCGCCCTTCTCAACAAAAATGGTGTGCGGAGAAGCGCAAGCAAACTGATCGAACACACTAGAGTCAGTTGCAGCCCGACGAATCAACTTTCTGATTGCCTTGTCAGAGTCTAGAGCATCGCTGCCAACAACCATCATAGAAAGCTTAGGTCCAAAGAGGATATCTTGACTATTATATTTCTTTGGAAGGCCACTTACAGACTCGATTGCCTCTCGTCCCCCCCAAGCTATACGCACATCAGCATTGGCCGAAAACTTCTCTGCAATTTTAGTTTGGTGTCGATCAAAATATACAACAGCGAGAGTCCCTAATAAGTCATCACCGTGGATAGTGTAACCACCTGGGGTAGTGTAGCTAAGGCCTTTAAAAGTCGCCAATAATACTGGCAAAGCTTGCGATTCGCTTGCTGAAACTTTCAGAATGTTGGCATTTTTACTTAAAATACTCTGTACCAGCGCAAACATGCCGAGTAACGGTACGTTACCCGACAGCCAGTGAGATACGATACCTCTTGGCATTGCTTTTTGAGAGCTATGGCTAATATCTTTACGAGGTAAAAAATTATCCAAAAAAGCTCGCTGACCATTCAATGCTGAATCAAGCAGGTTTTTCAAACGATTGGGTTCACACCAATCAGCTAGGAAGTTCAATCCAGTATGTCGATAAGGGTCAAGCTCCGGCGTACTCGACCAGCTTTTGCGCGCTTCATTGATTAAACCAAGAATAGCTTCTAATGGTTGGTTAGCCAGCCATTTTTGCTTCCTCTTTAAAGAACAAAAGATTTGATCAAGCTGCTGAGATGCGGACATAGTATCATCGAGAAATATCGGTGAGTGGTAGATAGTCAACCTCTCTTCTTGTTGAGAAAGTGGCTTATACGATGGCTTTTTAGTCAATTTCTCAGACATAACATCACCACAGCCTCTTACTTCTGCTTTTTTTGCTCGTCCAATGACTTTGAATCTTTTTCCAGCTTTACCACACTCACAAAGACTTTCTTCAATCACACCAAGGTCATCTGTAAGTACAACATTCCCCGGATATGAATGCGGTAGTGGGCTTACAAACTCAAGTAAGCCTACTTTACCTGGCCCACACACTTCTAGGTTCGATTCATCACGAATAATTACGTCAGAATAGGCATGAATATGTTTCCATCCTGCTTTACAATCTGGGTAATTAAGCCCCATCTGTTCAGTGAAACCATAGATATCCACAACATCATCAGGAGAAATACCCAATACTGAGGCGATATCTCGATTAAAGGTAATTTTATCCACCTTCTCTGACTCAAGTTTTTTCCAACCACCAATATGAATAACCTGAGAACCTTTAGGCAATTGAAACGAGATCCCCTTGTCTTTAAGGGTCTTAAAAACCGTGTGATAAAGTACAAACGTGAATCCAAAAATTATGAGCGGCTCTTCACTCGCAAGTGAATTCAGATGTTCAACAAACTTTTGCTCCAGAAATTCAAGTGGAGCACTTGGGCTATCAGCATCTATAAAATACTTCGATGTTGAGGCGAAGTTTAGGTAACCTTTTACCGCCGCAATACGAGCCCCAAGGTTAGTGGCATTTGGGCTTGTCGGATCAATATCCATAATGCAAAACGGGCGACGTTTAGGCCCCAACACCTCCTGCATAACTCTTGCCATTGCTCGAGTCTGTCGACGAGCGGTTACCTTATCTAACAATATGGTACTGGGTACGCCACTGGTAGCAGAAGATTGAAGCTTCGCTTTTATCGTATCATCGCTTACCGAAGATAATTTATGTCCTATTGCTTTGAAGATGTGCACAGGTATGGGTGGAATATCTGCAACCTCACCATCAAATACCAAAGGGTCAAATTTGTTTTTTTGACAAAATTTGCGATACATCTCGTTGCATTGATAATGATGTACTAACTCTGCAAGTAAGTTCGCTTTAAATAGTGGAGATTTTTGCTCTTCTGATAATTCAAAAGGGCGAGCATCAAGTACACTGGTCAGATTTTCGTTATTTACAGGCATTGCTTCACAATCTCTTTCACATCGTTTTCTGTAAATCGAACAGGATTTGACTTAGCAGCAGGGTCAAGTAAAGCATTTTCAGCGATCGTTGTCAGCTGTTGTTCTGAAAAATGCATATCAGTTTTCTGTTCTCCTACCAATACTTCAAAAAGTTCTAATAATGCTTCTTTATTAGGTAACCCGGATTTATAGATCAATTGTTCATACTTAGTTGCAGCTGTATGTTCGCGGTAATTAAAGTTGATCACCGCAGGCATTAATAAACCGTTCGCCAATCCGTGGCCTATATTAAACGTACCTAGCTGGTGAGCAATGGCATGTGAAAGACCAACTATGCAATGATTTTGAACCCACCCTGCAAACATAGCAGCTTGTTGCAGTTCAGAAAGCATTTCGCTGCTCCAATTATCATTGGAAAATTGATGTCGATAGCGGTAGATTATTGATACCGCCTGCTCAGCAAAAGTATTCATCAAAGGGTTATCAATCAAAGAGACATAACCTTCAATGGCGTGAGAGAGAGCATCGGCCACAGTTGTTTTCAATACCTTAGGTGGAACTTCTGAAACCAAGTCAGGATCAAGGATCACTAAGTCTGGTAAAAAATCATGAGTGACAACTGCCTTTTTGCTGTTTGTAACACTATCAAGCATGACAGCAGCGGATGAAACTTCAGAGCCAGCCCCTACCGTTGTTGGTATTGCAGCAAATTTTGCGCGACCACGAAGGGATGGCAATGCAAATGGTCGATATAGAAGTTCTGATTCAAGAGTTGGGCATTCGTAGAATAACCAAGCGAGCTTAGCTCCATCAATGATAGAACCGCCGCCAAGTGCAAGAATATAGTCTGGCTTAAAATCTTCAAGCTCTCCAATAACTCCAGAAAGTTCCTCTACACTTGGTTCTCCTTGCCAAGAGCGCTCTATCACCCGGACACTTTGTGCGTTAATAAGGCGAACGACTTGTTCAAAGTACTGAGAACTCCCAAAGGAAGGGCTAATAATAAGTGCAGCTCGGTTAGCTACTAAACCTTTTAACGCCATTCGGGCATTCCTGCCATTAGCGATTTCTCGGGCGTTACGGAATACAGGTAGTGGGAAACGTAGTTTTAGCATGAATGTTCCTATTCAGAAGACAGTTTGTATCTTTGCACTTTCCCTGAAACGGTCTTTGGCAAAGCACTGACTATACTATATTTTTTAGGCCTCATATGCATCGGCAACTGGCCATTTATGGTCTCTTTTATATTTGAAATTACATTTTCGCAATCCCAACCAGATTTTACAACAATATAGGCTTGAACCACTTCACCCATATTGGCATCTGATAAAGCAGCGCATGCACATTCTTGAACACCTAGAGCTTCGGATAATACTTTCTCCACCTGATCAGGGCTTACTTTTTTGCCGCCAACGTTAATTATTTCTTTTAAGCGGCCTGTTAAAAATAGGTAGTCCCCAACAACACGGCCTAAATCACCTGTTTTAAAGTAACCTTCTACAAAACAATCTGACGTTAATTGGCTGTTCTCAAAATAGCCATC
This sequence comes from Vibrio cholerae ATCC 14035, assembly GCF_000621645.1. Classification (GTDB taxonomy): domain Bacteria; phylum Pseudomonadota; class Gammaproteobacteria; order Enterobacterales; family Vibrionaceae; genus Vibrio; species Vibrio cholerae. The sequence continues at coordinate 83,449 of NZ_KK211324.1, forward strand.
CAACATCCATGGTGCTTTAAAAACGATTTCACCCTCTTCTCCTTCAATTACTTCCGCTCCTTTATTATCGATGATCTTAAAATCAGCTCCGCGATATCTATGACCAACCGCGTTGATATCATCATTATGAAAATCAATGAAAGTTGCTCGAGACACTTCCGTTAAGCCATAGTGCATAACTACATTAGTGTTTGGAAACCACTCTGCGACCTGCTTTTTATCCTCGAAAGGGAAGTGTGCACTTCCGAACTCTATAAAATTTAGCTGTTCTGAATACTTACGTATGAGGTCTTTGGTCATTAAAGTAATATATGACCAAGCCGAAGGAACGAGACCTAGCCCTGTAACTTTGTAAAACTCTATAGCTTTGAATACCGACTTTAATTGCTTAAAAGAGCAGCCAACTACGATAGCACCACCTGCAAATAAACTAGTCCTCATTCTAGCCATAGCAAATGAGTGGCTTAGTGGCATTAACAAAAGCTCAACATCTTCATTGGTATTTTTTACATGAGATATAATGTGTTCAGTTGCTAACACTAAACTTTTATGGCTTAACAAAACTCCCTTCGGCTCACCAGTAGTACCACTCGTGAACATAATATCTGCGATCCCCCTCGCCTGAGGGGGAAATATATTATCAAATGTATAACTATCTATGTTTCTAATAAAATCCTGGCTTTTTTCAATAAATAGTTTTGGATTTACTTTATCTTCAATAAAAGACACGTAGCTTACGTCTGAGTCAGGAGCAACATTAACAAATTTAGCACCGACATAGTGAATAGAAAAATAAAGCAGTATGAAACTATAGCTATTATTAGATCTTACAAGTACAGCATCCTCAGATGTTACACCTAAGGATACTAACTTGGCAGCGGTTTTTTTTATATCCGAAGCAAGATTTTCATAACTAATTGTTCGATCATTTTCATAGACCGCTATACAATCCGGTCTTGACTCGGAATGGTTAAATATTCTCTCAACCACAGACATAATATTTACTCGTTATTAATTACAGCATCGATAATATCTTCAACATCTTCTATTTCAAGAACTTGTTCGATATCCAAAACTACTCCCAAATCCGATTCAAGAGCCGCAATTATTCTCATGTGAGCTAACGAGTCCCATTCAGGGATATCACCAACGGCAAGTTCTTTATTAATAATACCAATTTCTACTTCAAGAATTCCTGCAATAAGATTGATAATTTTTTCTTCAGAGATAGACATATAAACCATCCAATATAGTTAAAAGATTGTATTTTTTATCTAGTTGATTATTTTTTGACACTGTTTAAATAGTAGTCAATGCATGATTGTGGTGTTCCATTGAAAACAAATTCACCTTTCTCCATTACAATAGCCTGATCACAATATTGTTTAATAGCATTTAAATCATGAGAAGACAAAACAACCATTCTTGACTTCTTGATCAGACTTTCCAAACGTGATAATGCTTTCTCACGGAAAGTTTCATCACCAGCCCCAATAACTTCATCTAAAATCAATATATCCGGAGTGAAATGTGTAGAAATTGCAAAAGCCAAACGTAAGAACATACCGGTAGAATAAGTTCTGACTGGTAGATTGATAAATTCGCCGAGTTCTGAAAAAGCAACGATTTCTTCAACTGCTTGTTGCGCTTCCTTAAATGTACATCCCATAAATACTAATCTAAATTCGATATTCTTTAGACCTGTTGCATTGGGATCCATTCCAAGAGTGAAGTCAGTCAATGCTGAAATCTTTCCTTCGATAGTAACCTTTCCTGACGTTGGTGGATAAACCTGAGAAAGTAACCTAAGTAGAGTCGTTTTGCCAGCACCATTATGCCCAATAATACCCAACCTACTGCTATCTTCTAGCTTTAGATTAATATCTCTTAGTGCATGAACATACTTCATTTCTTTATCTTTTGCAGAACTAGAACCCAGTACACCACCAATTTTGCTGGATATTGTTGTTTGCAAAGAATGTGAGAAATGCCCTGGCACAGGGTAGTGCAAATTAACATTAGATAGCTCTATCATACTACACCCAAAAAATGACTTTTTTATCGAGTACTTTGTACGAGAAGTAGCTGACCATACCAATTATAAAAGTCCATGCTACTAACGAAACAAATGCTAAAGGATTAACGTCGATTCCTATTATCGGATTTCTAATTAATTCCAATAGCGAAGCAAATGGATTTATGTACACATAGTTTTGATATTGTTCGGGTAGAAAGCTTACTTTCCACATGACAGGACTTACAAAGAAAGCTAACTGCATCAAAAGCCCAATCAGCTGGATTAAGTCTCTAAATCTCGTTGAAATAACAGCACAAAAATAGCTAGCAAATAGGACGAAAAACAGACTTAAACTCAACGAAATGACAAACATAAAACTAAATTCAAAGTTTGCCGAGCTAGACCATATGACAAGCAAAAATATGGTTGGTATATTATGAAGAAGAATCAGCACGTTCCGATATATGTGAGCACCGACTGAAAGCATAAAAGGTTGCCTATCATTTAGGTATACTCGAGCATCTGCAACGAAGATTCCTGTGCTTTCGTTAATTGTTTGAGTATAAAACAAGTAAATTATGTGTCCAACACCGACATATGGTAAATAATCATCTACTCCCATTCTCCATATTAAAGACCAAATTAGCCCTATACAGAGAATTTGTACGAACATTGTGATGCTTAACCAAGTTTGTCCAAATTTAGACCGAGAGTATCTACTTCTAAGTGTAGAAACCCCCAATAGATGCACAATACGCCAATTATAAAAAACCGAAACTATATCTTTAAGCATTTTCATTCCCAAAAAATACATTTTCGTAGTTACTTGCTGATTCTTTCCAACTAATTTTCAATCTATTAATTGCATCTATATTTTGTCTCATATATTCCTCAGAGTTTATCAATTTCTCAATTTTATCAACTGTTTCTTTCGTATTTACGAAATTTGAGGATAACAAATCAACATCAAAGCCTTCTTCCGCCATTTCATTGACATGGCGACCAGTATTTATCAAAGATGGCTTTCCTACAGAAGAGGCCTCATATTGCGGATATGCGCCTAAACCACCTTCGACATTACTTGGATGCAATACAATGTCTGACATTAAATAGAGAGAGGCATGTAAATAATTATCCACACGTGTAACTTCATGGATTCTCTCATAAAGTGATGGATACCGCTCTTTTAGTTTCGTTGGAACGTTGCAAGTAAAAATAAAATCGTAGTTATCTCTTCGTAAACAAAGCTCATTGATTAGCACGAATAGCTGGTCAAAACCTTTATATGGTCGGTTTTGGGTTGATATGAGAACAATTTTTCTATTGGAAACCTTATTTTTCGTAAGGAGTCTCCATAATACAGAAAAATTCAGCTGATGATTAACTAAAGCTTCAAATGCCGCCTTCTTAGAGGCTCCTGAAAACTCGCTTTTACTCCAAACCTCTGAAAAGGAAAGATTACTTTGTTGCTTTTTAAACTCAGAATAATCTGGAGAACCATTATAGATTACATTTATCTTCGAAGATTCAATTCCCATTACTGTTTCTAAATAGTCTTTATTTGCTCTTGATTGAGTAATAATGGCACTCGCGTTAGAAAAATGCTTACTCAGTTTCTTTACAAAATATTCAGCAGTCAAAGGAAATTCTTTGTTATACTCGAAAACAAACGGGTCCCAGAATGAAACGAACTTTTCACCACCCAAAAGATGAGTATACGGGATGATTGGAGTAGGTAGCCAAACCCTACAGTTATTGCTTGAGAATCGCCCCCTTCTTTGTAGATGAGAGTAGATATATAAAGATAATAAATATTCAAGTTGGGATACATACATCCCAACCTTTCGGAAAATCGCTGGGATAATTGGCAGTTTTGCAATTACCAAATCCCATAAACTATCTTTTTCAACTTCATTTAGTGATACATATCCTATCGTTTTTTTAGTAGACTTACCCCGAAAACCTAATGTGAGAACAGATATATTAGGGTTACTTTTTTCCAGCCCCACTAACATTTCGGCATGTTTACTCGAGACTACAATTTCAATTTTACGTTCTGGCGAGATGTTTCTAACAATATTTTCAATTGTTTGAGCAATTCCCTCTCCACGCCAAGATGAATTAGGAGGTAAGGGAACCCAAACTACTAGCTTCTTTTTTTCTGTCATGATATTCAAATACAGTTGAAATAATTTTTAATACAGTTGCAAATTTCTTTTACTTGATCATCGCATAACCCTGGCCAACTGGGTAAATTAATACCTCGATGAGAGTAGCTATTTGATAACGGAAAAGCTGTCTTTTCTGCCAAATGCTCGTACATTGGCAGCGTGTGAGCAGGATAGAAAAATGGTCTAGACTCGATGTCATTATTTTCTAAGAAGGTCATCAACCCATCGCGGTGCACTTCAAACTCTTGGTCTAATATAATAGACGTCAACCAATATGAGTGGAAAGTTCCATTAGACTCTTTGTGCACTTGCATTGGTAGTCCAGCGAGTTCAGACCTATAAATTTCAGCTATATCACGCTTGCGCTTTATAATTTTATCAACTCTTTCAAGCTGAGCAACACCAATCGCAGCACATAGATTCGTCATTCTATAGTTATACGCAACTAGGTCATGCCAGTAGCGCTTCCCTGCCACTACCCCTTGGTTTTTTAAGCGTAAACATTTATCTATAATTATGTCTGAGTTTGACACAACCATACCACCCTCGCCCGATGTGATGGTTTTATTTCCAAAGAAACTAAACGTTGACACATCGCCAAATGTACCTACTTTTTTGCCATTAACAGCAGTACCTATTGCTTCTGCACAGTCTTCAATTAAATAGAGGCCGTGCTCATCACACAGATCTCTTAAAGATTGAATATCGCAAGCTTGTCCATATATGTGAACGGCCATAACTGCTTTTGTCTTTTTATTTATTTTACGTTTAACGTCCTCTACGCTCACTTGTAGAGACTCACCTTCGATTTCAGCAAAAACGGGTAACGCACCACACTGGACTATGGTATTAACCGAGGCAACATAAGTGAATGTTGGTACAATCACTTCATCGCCTTGAGTTATTCCCAACGCGCTCATTGCCAAATGTAGCGCAACTGTTCCATTAGATACTGTTGTGGCGTGCTTTACTTTTAAAAACTCCGCAAACTCAGTTTCGAAGCGATCAATATATTTCCCCCTTGAGGATACCCAACCGGAATCAATGCAATCGTTTAGATATTTACGCTCATTTCCATCCAAACTTGGTTCGTATACAGGAATCATTTAAAGGACCTCACTCTACAGATACATTTACGTTATAGCCATGTTTTTTCAATAGTGCATGACTTTGAGCTTGTTCTAAATCAGAAGCTACCATTTCAGAAACCATCTGTTGTAAAGTAATTTCTGGCACCCATCCAAGCTCCTTCTTAGCTAGGCTAGGATCACCTAACAGCGTTTCTACCTCTGCGGGTCTAAAATATGCAGGATCCACAGCTACAATAATGTCACCAACCTTGATTGCAGGAGCTTTCGTTCCAATAACTGACTTCACTACAGCTTTTTCATCTACACCCTTACCGACAAATTCTAACTCAATGCCTAGTTCTCGTGCTGACATATCAATAAACTCTCTTACGCTATACTGTACACCTGTAGCAATAACAAAATCTCTAGGTTCATCTTGCTGTAACATCATCCATTGCATCTTAACGTAATCTTTAGCATGCCCCCAATCTCGAAGAGCGTCCAAATTTCCCATAAAAAGGCATTTTTCTAACCCTTGCGCAATGTTTGCCATCCCCCGAGTTATTTTGCGAGTTACAAAAGTTTCTCCTCGTCTAGGGGATTCGTGGTTAAAAAGTATGCCATTACACGCGTATATTCCGTACGATTCTCTATAATTAATTGTTATCCAATACGCATACATCTTTGCCACAGCATAAGGGCTTCTAGGATAAAAAGGGGTAGTTTCTTTCTGAGGTATTTCTTGTACTAAGCCATAAAGCTCTGAAGTTGAGGCTTGATAAAACTTAGTTTTTTTCGTCAAACCTAAAAATCTGATTGCTTCTAGTAGCCTTAAAGTTCCAATAGCATCTACGTCCGCTGTATATTCCGGTGACTGGAAACTAACCGCCACATGGGACTGCGCGCCCAAGTTATAGACTTCATCTGGCTGTACTTCCGCTAATATACGAGTCAAGTTAGAGGAATCCGTAAGGTCTCCGTAATGTAGTTTGAAATTTACATCTTCCTCATGTGGGTCTTTGTAAAGATGATCAACACGTTGTGTATTGAATAAAGATGAACGTCTTTTAATTCCATGTACTTCATACCCTTTTTCTAGCAAAAACTCCGCTAGATAAGAACCATCTTGTCCAGTAATGCCTGTGATTAACGCAACTTTTTTATTCATTGTTAAATATCCAATTTCTTAATTAATTTAGTAAGCTCTTCAACTTTATCATTCATCAACGCGATATTTTGTTTAGATTCCACATTCAATCTTAATAAGGGCTCAGTATTTGAATCTCTAAGATTAAAACGCCATCCTTCAAATTCAAGAGAGATACCATCAATGGCAGAGAAATGTATAGAATTCTCGTAATAATGTAAATAAACTTGCTCCATTATTAGCTTTGCCTGCTTGACCTTAAAATTAATTTCACCGCTACATGGAAACAAAAATCTTTTTGCAGATATCAGCTTAGATAAGCTAATATCCGGGGCTAAGGAAAGTAACTCTGTAATCAGAAGCCACGGAATCATCCCCGAATCACAGTAACCGAAATCACGGAAGTAGTGATGGGCACTCATTTCACCACCGTAGATAGCATCTTCTTTGCGCATACGCTCTTTTATAAATGCATGCCCTGTTTTAGACATTACAGGCACGCCACCCGACTTAGTCACCACATCAATGGTGTTCCAGCTTAAGCGTGGATCATGAATAATTTTGGCACCTTGCTCTTTCTGTAAAAACGCTTCTGCCAATAAACCTACGATGTAGTAACCTTCAATAAAATCGCCATTTTCATCAAACAAAAAGCAGCGATCAAAGTCACCATCAAAGGCAATGCCCATATCAGCCTTGTGCTCCTTTACTGCGTTTGCGGTATCAGCACGGCATTCAGGTAACAATGGGTTAGGAATACCATTCGGGAAGTTACCATCTTCTTCATGATGCACTTTGATAATTTCTAGCGGGATACTCAATTCAATAAATCGTTTTTCCAACTCATCAATCACGTGGCCTGCAGCTCCGTTACCTGAATTGATGACCAACTTCATTGGTTTAATTTTCGCGGGTGTAATATAAGATATTAAGTGATCTACATATTCTGGAAGTAAAGAAACCTTTTTGTAGTTACCTTTAACTTCAACGTCCATAAATTCATTCTTTTCAGCCAAAGCTTGAATTTCTCGTAAACCAGTATCACCACTAATGGGTTTTGAACCTTCACGAACCAGCTTCATACCATTGTAATCCATTGGGTTATGACTTGCGGTAACTTCAATACCACCATCAACACCAAGGTAGAAGGTTGCAAAATAGATCTCTTCGGTACCAGTAACGCCAATATCAATAACGTTAATACCTGCATCCATTAAGCCATTAGCTAGTGCTTGTTTAAGCGCTTCGCTGGTTAAACGAACATCACCACCTACCACAACTGTTTTATCTGCGTCATTTTCGCTTTTTAAAAACTGCCCATACGAGCGACCAATTCTGTAGGCAATTTCATTATCAAGCTCACTCCCTAATTGTCCGCGAATATCGTAGGCTTTAAAACAAGTTAACTCTTTCACTCTTATTTATCCTCGAAACGTACTACATCATCTTCGTTTAGGTATGAACCGGATTGAATTTCAATAAGCTCTAGCGGGATCTTACCTGGGTTTTCTATCATATGATTTGTACCAATAGGGATATACAAGGACTGGTTTTCCGTGATTACTTTAACATTACCTTCACAAGTTACCTTGGCAGTACCAGAGACCACTACCCAGTGCTCTGCTCGGTGGTAATGCATCTGCAATGATTGCTTTTTACCAGGCTCAACCGTAATACGGTTTACTTTGTAACGCTCGCCTTTATCAATCGCATCAGATTTACCCCAAGGGCGATAACGTTCCCTGTGTTCTCGATATTCAGCTCGGTTTTCTGCCTTCAAATGTTCAACTATCTTCTTGACTTCTTGTACTTGGTTTTTGTCTGCAACTAACACGGCATCTTTAGTTTCCACCACAACAATATCTTTCAAGCCAACCGCAGCAACCAGTTTATTTGGGGCGTAGATATAACAATTAGAGGTGCCACTTAAAATGGCATCACCTTGGCATACGTTACCGTCTGCATCTTTATCAGATACTTCCCATAATGCAGACCAAGAACCTACATCACTCCATCCGGCATCCATAGATACTACCACACCTAGTTTAGTGTGCTCCATAACGGCATAGTCGATTGAATCATCAGGACATTTAAGGAACTCTTCTACACCGACACGAATAAAATCGTAATCGTGAGAAAGGCCTTGCATTGCAAGTTCACATTGGCGATAGATCTCTGGAGAATGTTGCTTCAACTCATTTAAGAACACGGAAGCTTTAAACATAAAACAACCACTGTTCCAGTAATATTCACCACTGGCTAAATACTGCTCAGCAATATTTAACTGTGGCTTTTCAACAAATGAGTTAATTTCATAAGTGCCTTGTGTAACCTCTTCACCCCGGTGAATATAACCATAACCTGTTTCAGGAGTGGTGGGAACGATACCAAAAGTAGCAAGTTTACCAGCCTCTGCCTGTTGAGCTGCTTGTGAAATAGCAGCCTGAAATGCACTTTTATTTTTTACAAAATGATCGGCAGCCAATACTAGCAATACGGGGTCATCCTCCTGTTCGATTGCCGTAAATGCTGCTAAGGCGATCGCAGGTGCAGTGTTCCTTCCTGCTGGTTCTAAGATAATGCGAGACTTTTTGCCATAACGACGAATTTGTTCCGCAACGATAAAACGATGATCTTCATTCGAAATAACAATGGGTTCAGCAATAGGTAGCCCCTGTAAACGCTCAATAGTGGCTTGTAGCATAGTATGCTGACTACTGCTATCTAAGGATAAGAATTGTTTTGGAAAAGCCGAACGTGAAAGGGGCCAAAGCCTAGAGCCGGAGCCACCAGCCATAATTACAGGTATAAACATCTTTCTCTCACAACAATTAGTTTTATGATTTTATTTGTTCTCAAACCTAGATTAGAGCATTGTTGAAAAGCTGATAAACCATTGATAGAAATGGAAATACTTAGCCAACAAAATAATCTATAGATACGTTAGGAGCATTAAGCAACACAGGTTATTGATAATATAGTGGTAGTTTATAGCCATCTTAATTATCAATAACAACTTATGCTATTGGGTCCGACAGAGTGAAGAACATCAGAGTCCTGCTGTTATCATTCAAGTATGCTACCGCCCTTGGGTCTCGCTCCCAATAGCGTTCTGTAGGATCTCTTTTGCAACGAAGTCTAAACCAAAACCCCTTACAGGGCGAGCCCTCAAAAGGCGGAGCTTAGATTTTGTGATTACAGTAAGAAAATGACAGGCTATAATGCGTGCAACTGTTCGCATCTATAGGAATTCATAATGATTATCGTAACTGGCGGCGCTGGCATGATTGGCAGCAACATTATCAAAGCGCTTAATGAGCGCGGTATCACAGACATTCTGGTCGTCGATCATTTGAAAAATGGTCGTAAGTTCAAAAATCTGGTTGACCTACAGATCGCTGACTACATGGATCGAGATGACTTCCTAGCTCAGATCATGGCCGGTGATGATTTTGGGTTCATTGACGCCATTTTTCATGAGGGAGCTTGCTCTGCGACCACAGAGTGGGATGGCAAATATGTCATGCTCAACAACTATGAATACTCTAAAGAGCTGCTGCACTACTGTTTAGATCGTGAAATACCCTTCCTGTATGCCTCTTCAGCAGCCACTTATGGTGAAACCGATACCTTTATTGAAGAACCGCAATACGAAGGTGCACTCAACGTTTACGGCTATTCGAAGCAGCAATTTGATAACTATGTACGCCGCCTATGGCTAGATGCAAAACAACACGACGAAACCCTATCGCAAATAACGGGATTTCGTTACTTCAACGTATACGGCCCTCGTGAGCAGCATAAAGGCTCGATGGCTTCGGTTGCCTTTCATTTGAACAATCAAATGAACGCGGGTGAAAATCCAAAATTGTTTGCTGGCAGCGAGAACTTCAAACGTGATTTCGTTTATGTCGGCGATGTCGCTGCGGTCAATTTGTGGTTTTTAGATCATGGCGTATCCGGCATATTTAACTGTGGTACTGGTAAAGCGGAATCGTTCAACGAAGTGGCGAAAGCGGTGATCGCATTCCATGGTCGCGGCGAAGTCGAAACCATTCCATTCCCAGACCATCTTAAAGGTGCTTACCAAGAGTTCACTGAGGCTGACCTTACCAAACTTCGCGCTGCTGGCTGTGATGTACAGTTCAAGAGCGTGGCTGAAGGTGTCGCTGAATATATGGCGCTGATTAATCGTAAGTAAGGGAAACCCTTAAACCCTCCTAACCTCCCCCTTAAAGGGGGAGGAACAAAGGGATTGCCTCTTTGTAGAGGGGATAGATGAATTACCTTCCAAAAGAGAATATGTAAGAAATTAGCCCTGTAAGGGGTGTATTATCAGATGTGGAAATTGGAGTTTAGATGAATATTTTGATGGCCCTATCCCAACTCGAAGTAACGGGAGCTGAGGTGTATGCCACTAGTGTAGGTAATGAGCTCACTCGACGTGGCCATCAGGTATTTTATGTTTCCGATACGCTCACCAAAGCTCACGATGGCCTGTTTTTTAAACTGCGCTTTAATAAACGCAGCATCCCGCGGCGCTTTTGGCATGTCGCCTATCTGGTTTACCTGATCAAGAAACATCAGATCCAGTTAGTCCATGCTCACTCACGAGCATCAAGCTGGAGTTGCCATATTGCCTGCCGCTTGACTAATACCCCTATGGTTACCACGGTCCATGGTCGTCAACCGGTACATGTTTCGCGCAAAAAATTCCATGCAATGGGAGATAAAGCGCTTCCGGTTTGTGAAGCGATACGAGAGCAATTAATCAAAGATCTCAATGTACCGGAGAGCCAACTGCACGTAAGCCGTAATGGGATAGAAACAAGTATCTTTAAACGCAGCGCAGCACCCAATAATCCTAAGCCAGTTATCTCTATCATTGGCCGACTCAGTGGCCCTAAAGGTGAACTTTGCTATAGGTTGCTAACCGAGTGTTTAGACCTCGACCGCTACCAAGTACAAGTGATCACAGGTACACCGTTAACTGAGCGTTTTAGCGCACTGCAAGATAAAGTCTCATTTCCCGGCTACAGCGCCAACGTTGAACAGATCATGGCTCAATCAGATTTGGTGATTGGTGCAGGACGAGTCGCGATGGAGGCACTCCTATGTGGCCGCCCGACCCTTGCGATTGGTGAAGCAAGCTGCGTGGGGATTATCGAACTGGATAATCTAAACCAAGCCATGGCAACCAATTTTGGCGACATCGGTCCACACGATCTGGCGATAGATTTCCAGCAAATCCCCGCTTTGATTGAGCAAGGCCTAAGTCAACCGCACTGCACTCAAGAGATCACTGAACAGATCAAGCTTAACTATGATTTACAAGTGATTGTGAATGAGCTTGAAAACCTTTATCAAACGTTTTATGTCAACAAGTTACAACGAGAAGTCCCCATCATCATGTACCACCGCTTTATTCGTGATGACAGCGAAAAAGGTGTACATGGTACTTATTTGCATGTTCAGCAGCTTGAGAAACATTTTCAGTTGCTTAAAAAGATGGGCTTTGAAACTCTGACCTTCAAAGATCTCTCTGAGAAGGGATTTATTCATCGCTTACAACCAGGTAAGCGTTTTATCATAATTACCGTGGATGATGGCTATCGCGACAACTATGACTTGTTACTGCCACTGCTCAAAAAGTATCAATTTAAAGCCGTGGTGTATGTGGTGACTGGCGAGAATTTTAATCGCTGGGATGTCGAAGTGAGTGACAACCCTGAAAAAGTGGTCCCTTTGATGTCACCGGAGCAAGTTAAAGCGTTACATGACTCTGGATTAGTAGAGATTGGTGGTCATACGATGACTCATCCCTTTTTGAGTAAGCTCAGTGAATCGGAACAACGCGAAGAAATATTGCGCAACAAACTCGAACTTGAAGCGCTAATCGGAGAGCCACTGACCTCCTTTGCTTATCCTTATGGTGACCATGATGCAACCTCTAAACAACTGGCTCAGGATCTGGGTTACCCATTTGCCGTAGCGACCAACAGTGGTCCACTTTTGATGCATCAAGATCCCTATCAAATTCGTCGGATTGCGATTTTTCCAAGAACCGACACTTTTGGTCTGTGGCGAAAAGTGAAAGGGAATTATCTATTTAGAAAAATGAACAAAAAATAATAAGAGGTTGCAGATGGCTGGCTTTGGTTTAATTGCAAAATTACGTAATAAAATTCGGGTAAAACCTAACAACAAGATTCAAATAGGTAAAAATACTCGTATCCGCTATTGCGACATTTATGTTAATGGTAATAATAACCAACTGATTATCCATAATGGTGCAAATTTAAAAGGCGTCTCTATCGAGCTCAATGGCAACAATTGCCTCTTAGAAATTGGCGAAAATTGCGTGATTGGCGAAAATTGTTTTTTATCATGCCGAGAATCCGGAACAAAATTAGTGATTGGTAAGGAATGTATGTTTTCGCGCAATGTAAAACTAATGACCAGTGATGGACATGATATTTTACGTGATGGAAAAAGGATTAATCCGGCTAAAAGTATTTATATAGGTTCTCATGTATGGCTTGCGGATAACGTCACTATTTTAAAAGGAGTGGATATCGGTTCTGGTTCGATTATTGGCATCAATTCTACGGTAACAAAATCGATTGGCCAGTATTGCATTGCCGCGGGCAACCCAGCGAGAAAAATCAAAGACAATATTAGTTGGAACACGACCCTGAGCTATTAAAATGAATAATAAAATAACTAAAACCTCAATTTTCCTTACTATCTCACTACTTTTAATTACACCGGGATTTTCTGTTGTAGCGGTAGGATTACTGACTCTCTACTCTAGTGTTAAATTAATTAAAAATGGCTTAAACCTTAATAAATTCGACATTATTCCTCTTATAACCCTGAGTGCGTATTTTTTGTCAAACTTACCAATTACCATTATTGATGGTGATACTTTAAGATATTTAGATGCAGGCATTCGTGCTCTGTTATGTATACCTATGTACTTTTTCATTAAGAATGAAATTTCCAAAGGCGCAAATTTAGATAACACACTATGCACATCAACCATATTGGCTTCTTTTGGTGCTTTAGCGTTTGCTTTTTATCAATTTTTCATATTAAACATGCCACGCGTTGATGGTTTTCTATTTAGTATCAACTTCGGTTATCTCGCAGCAGCTTTAGCTATCTTATCTTTTGGCTTGTCATTTACACAAACAAGATTCAAATATTATTTGTATCTCTCAGTTGTAGCTGCAACAGTGGCGACAATCTTAACCTTAACAAGAGGAGCCATTTTAACGCTACTCTTTGTTTTCATCTTGTTCTTTATCGTCAATGTAAGAAAAATAAAATTTAAGCAAACCCTTGTTTTTACTCTAATCAGTTTTTTATTAGTCTCAGTCAGTTATCAATTTTCACCGCGTATACAAGAACGGGTTGATTTTACAATTTTTGAAATATCCAGCATTGCCAGTAACAATATTCACGCTGCAGCTTCATCAGGGGGGCGACTTCAACTCTGGTATGCCGCTGTTGAAGCATTTAAACACAATCCAATTTGGGGTACTACGTATTCGGAAAGAGAAAGCTTAAATATTGAACTTTTTAAAGAAGGAAAAGTGGATGAATGGACGAGCACGGTGCCCAGAGGTCATGCACATAGCCAGTATTTTGAAGCTATAGCTAGTAATGGAACATTGGGAATTCTGGCGATTTTCGCGATGCTTATCTTACCATTTGGGGTATTTTTAAACGACTATCGAAAAATAGGCTCTCCAATCAGCCAAACTGGATACCTTTTTGCCTTTGGGTTTATCATTTTCTGTTTAACTGAAGCACCACTACAAGCCAACCTTATTGGAACTTTTTATGGCTTTATGGTGGCAATTTTTTATGCTTACATCGCAGCCAAAAGAGCAAAAAATTGATGAAAATTCTTGTTATTGGCCCTTCTTGGGTTGGCGATATGGTCATGTCACAAAGCTTGTACCAGCGCCTAAAACAACAGCATCCTGATGCACAAATTGACGTTTTAGCTCCTGCTTGGTGTAAGCCCATTTTGGAACGCATGCCTGAGGTCAATCAAGCGATTGAAATGACCATAGGTCACGGTGCTTTCAATCTGCTTGGGCGACGTGCGATTGGGTGTGAGCTGCGCGATAATCGGTATACCCATGCCATTGTGCTGCCTAATTCAGCTAAATCAGCCTTGATCCCTTGGTTTGCTAACATTCCAAAACGTACCGGCTGGAAAGGGGAATTTCGCTACGGCTTACTCAATGATTTGCGCCCAGATAAGCGTGTTTTCCAATATATGGTGGAAAGGTATGTTGCTTTGGCTCACCCAAAAGCCACAATGCTTGCCGATGTTTCGTTAGAACATTGCCCAAGACCTAAACTCGTCATCGACGCCATCGTGCAGCAAGCCGCTCGACAGCGACTCAGCTTAGTCTCATCACGTCCCGTCATTGGACTCTGTCCTGGTGCAGAATTTGGCCCCGCGAAACGCTGGCCTGATCATTACTACGCTGAAGTCGCTCGTTATGCTATTGAGCAAGGTTTTCAAGTATGGCTTTTTGGCTCAGCAAAAGATCACTCCGTCACCACCCAAATTCAACAGGCTTTAAGTGAAGAACAGCGGGAATACTGCGCCAATCTCGCCGGAGAAACCTCCCTCATCGAAGCCGTTGATCTTCTTGCAGCTTGCCATACTGTGGTCAGTAACGATTCTGGTTTAATGCACGTTTCAGCCGCTGTTGGTTGTAACATTGTGGCAATTTATGGTTCAAGCTCTCCCAAATATACACCACCACTGACGGATAAACTGGCAGTCGTACATACAGAGATCGAATGTCGTCCGTGCTTTAAGCGAGTATGTCCGTTAGAACATTTAAATTGCTTAAATCAACTAAAACCTGCACAAGTCATTAAAGCTTTAGATAAATTTATTGGAAAAGATTCATGAAACACCTCTGGTTTGAAAAAGGTGCTTATGCTTCGAAAGCGGCACGCCAATACTTAAATGACCATTTTAACCCTCTAGCAGTTAAGAAAACCGCTGTCATTCGTCATGCAGCGCTTGGCGACCAAGTCATTGTGCGCCCCTTTTTAGTTGAGGCTAGAAAGTTCTTTCCTAATGCCGAAATCACCTTGGTCACCGTGTCAAACTACCTCTATGGAACCCCCTCAGACCTAGCGGACAAAACAGTAATAATGAAAAGCCGCGATGATTCAAAACAGCTGTCACTCAGGCAAAAATGGCAAGACTATAACCAACTGGAAGCACAAGACATTATCTTTGATGTGGCAGGAACGAATCGCTCTTACTGGATGACATTACTGACTAAAGCGAAACTCAAAGTGGGCTTTCCTTACAAACCCTTTTTATGTGGCACTTTGTATAACTTGGCAGTCTTTCGCTCTGATTTTCAACCGGAAGTGGAATGCATGCTCGACATGCTGAAAATCCTTGGCCACAACCCGAGTTATCCGCTTGATTTTGCTTACCCTGACAATAGACAAATCTGCGATCATGCCGCTCCGTATATCGTCTATTTCAGTGGTGCCTCCCAACTGCGCAAAATTTTAACTAAGCCTGAGATGCGGGCAGTGATTGAGCAAACCATTCAACAACAACCGAATGTGAAACATGTCTTTCTTGAAGGAAAGAATGAGTTTGAAAAAGGTGAGTATTTACAAGACCTAGCCGACAATGGCTCGTTAACGATTCAACCATGTTTGCCTCTTGATGACTTAGTCACCTTCATTGCGAAAGCGACTCTGGTGATTGCCCCCGATACGGGCATCCGAAACGTGGCAATATCAACTCACACACCAACGGTGGGAATTTTTTATGCTACGGTTCCCTTTCGTTACACCCCTCTCTATGAAGCGCATACTATCGTGATGAATGCGAATGGTGAAAAGCCGTCTACTGAGCAAATTACCTCAGCGATTGATACAACATTAAAAATGCGCTTGGCTGCAGCCAAAAACACACAGGAACAATGAATATGAGCAAAGTAACCGTATTGATCGCCAACCGACTGATTCGTCTGACTGGCAACCTATTTAAAATGCTCTCTTACCCATTTCATTGGGTGTTTCCAAAGCTGCGTTTTACGATTCCCGCTTACTCACCAGCTAAGCTAAAAATGCGCGCCAATGCCACCATTCCACGCACTATTTGGCAAACCAACTTTACCGATCAAGCCTCACTACCGGTTTACCTTAACTATCTGTTTAACCGCCTCATGTCGCTCAACTGTGACTATCGCTATGTGAGTACCGAAGCACGTGGGGAATTCTTAAAAGAACATACATCACCAGAAGTTTATGATGCTTACTCTCGCCTCACTAACGGTGCAGCCCAAGCTGACTTATGGCGTTTAGTGGTACTCAATACCTATGGTGGTGTGTATATGGATATTGATGCCACGCTAGTATGGCCGCTCGATAAGCTGCTCGGCGACTCACAAGAGCTGTATATTCGCATTAAAAATAATACCGAGATCACTAACTACTTCATTGCAACTGCACCAAACAATCCAGATCTACAGGCCACCATTGAACAGGTGGTTTATAACGTGAATCACTACGAGCCTTCCATGGGGGTGTATCACTCCACAGGACCAACGGTACTCAATAACATCTTGTCAGCTAAAGCGGTGATTCACACTCAAGACCGTAAATACGTATGTATTCAGGGCACCTTTACCAATGAACACTTCCAGTACATTGATAAACCTCGTGGTAAATGGACACACATCAATCCCGAAGATCTCGTGAAAAAATAATGCTGCTCCGTACGCTTTATACGCTTTTACTCACTTTAGCTGCACCGTTTTTACTGTATGGCCTCTATCGCCGTAGACAGGGGAAACCCAGTGTCGGAAAACGTTGGAAAGAGCATTTCGGCATTACCCCACCACTAAAAACCACAACCCCACCGATCTGGATCCATGCCGCGTCGGTGGGTGAAACCCTAGCGGTAACGCCACTCATAAAACAAATTAAGCAACGTTCACCGAATACACCAATTCTGCTGACTACCACGACCCCGACGGGTGCTGAACAAGCGGAAAAATTGGCGGATTGGGTTGAGCATCGTTATACCCCGATTGATTTTTCCTTTGCGGTGAGAGGCTTTTTGCGTCGTGTACGACCTTGCCAATTGATCATAGTGGAAACAGAACTGTGGCCAAATACTCTGCATACCGTTGCCAAAGCGGGTTTGCCGATTACACTCGTGAATGCACGACTTTCGGAAAAATCCTATCGCGGCTATCAGCGTATTCACCCGTTCTTTAACAGTATGGCGAAACCTCTCAGCCTAGTGTTATGTCAATTTGCAGACGATGCGCAGCGTTTTATTCAGCTCGGTGTGGCTGAGACAAAAATCAAAATTACCGGTTCGATTAAGTTTGATATCAACATCACCTATGAGGTGATTGCTCAAGGTGAAGCGCTCAGAACGGCTTTAGGTAAACATCGTACAGTCTGGATAGCCGCCAGCACACATCAAGGTGAAGATGAAATTGTGCTTGCGGCACATCAAGAAATCCTCAAGCAGCATCCTAATGCTTTGTTGATTTTAGTGCCGCGCCATCCTGAACGTTTTGCGGCGGTGCATAAGCTCGCAGCTAGCCTTTTTTCAGTGCAAACTCGTAGCAGCCAACAAACCATAACCTCCGACACTCAAGTGTATCTCGGCGATACCATGGGAGAGATGCTGGTCTTGCTCGGCGCTTCTGATGTGTGTTTTATGGGTGGCAGTTTAGTGGGCAAAAAAGTCGGCGGGCATAATTTGCTTGAACCTGCTGCACTGGCAAAACCCATCGTTACAGGCCCTAGCTTTTACAACTTTACCGATATCACCCACGCACTCATCAATGCACATGCCTGTGTGATTGCTGACCAACCAGAAACCATTGCCAAGCAGGTGAACCATTGGTTTTCTGATGCTCAAGAACGGCAGCAATGCGGAAAAAATGCCTTAGCGATTGTAATGCAAAATCGTGGAGCTCTCGAAAATACCTTGACCGAATTAGGTTTTACTAAGGAATTCGCCCAATGAAAAAATTGATCGTCGACCTCGACGGCACTCTCACCCAAGCTAATACTTCAGATTATCGTAACGTGCTACCTCGGCTTGATGTGATTGAGCAACTTCGCGAATATCACCAACTAGGGTTTGAGATTGTGATTTCGACGGCGCGTAATATGCGCACTTATGAAGGTAACGTCGGCAAAATCAATATCCACACGCTTCCTATCATTACTGAGTGGCTGGATAAACACCAAGTGCCTTATGATGAAATTTTAGTAGGAAAACCTTGGTGTGGGCACGATGGCTTTTACATTGATGATCGCGCCGTGCGCCCTTCCGAATTTGCCTCGATGAATTTAGAAGAGATCCACCAACTCTTTGAGAAGGAAAAATCATGTTCCTAATTATGTCTGGTGCCTATGTTGGCCAAGAGTTGGAATCTGAATTTGGGCGTATTCCTCCGAGTTTTCTGCCGTTAGGCAATCGTCGCCTATTTCAGCATCAAGTCGCTTTGGCACCACAAGGCGTAAAAGTCTACCTCTCTTTACCTGAGTCTTATGTGGTCTCAGAGATTGACCTCCAGTGGCTTGAACAAAATCAGGTGACAATTATCGCTACACCAGATGGACTCAGCTTAGGGGCATCACTGGTGGCGGCACTCAATATTAGTGGGCACTCACTCAATGCACCACTGCACATCCTCTACGGTGATACGCTATTTAACCAACTGCCCGTTGGCGATGATATCGTCAGCGTTTCCACGGCAAAAGACAGCTATAACTGGGCCGTATTAACTAATGATGACGTCGATTGGCTACAAGATGCCAATACGCCCATGAGTCACGAAAGTCAGCGAATTATCGATGGTTACTTCAAATTCAGCCACCCACGGGAACTGGTTCGTTGTATCACACAGAGTGAATGGAAGTTTATTGCAGGCCTCAATCGCTATCATAAAAGCGTCGGCTTAAGTGCGGTCAACTCCATCGGTTGGCTCGATTTTGGCCATGTGAATACTTACTATCACTCCAAAGCCGAATTCACCACTCAGCGCGCCTTTAATGAACTGACCATCACCGCTAAATGGATTGAAAAATCGAGCATCAAAAACCAAAAAATCGCCGCTGAAGCTTACTGGTTTGACAATCTGCCGATGGCGATGCGTGGTTTCATTCCACAATATTTAGGCAGCCAAAACAGCGAGGGGAAAATTTCCTATCGCTTAGAATATCTCTACCTAACAGCACTGAACGAGTTATTCGTTTTTTCCAGATTACCGAGCCAAATCTGGCAGAAAATCTTAGCTAGCGCGGTGGAGTTTTTAAGCCTATGCCTTGAGCAAGCAGTCGAGCCCAATGCTCCTATCAATACTCTCGACATACTGTTTGCCGATAAAACCGCTCTACGCCTCAACGAATTCTGTGCAGCGCGACACATCACTTTAGAAGATCAATGGCAGTTTGCTGGACAAGATATTTCGCTAGCGCAAATTCTACGTGATAGCCAAAAACATCTGCCTGATGGCAAACCTTTGCTAGGGGTCTTACACGGTGACTTTTGCTTTAGCAACATTTTGTATGACTTCCGAGCCAACAAGATTAAGACCATTGATCCTAGAGGGATGACGCCTGACGGGCAGAAAACACTATATGGTGATATCCGCTACGATCTCGCTAAGCTGAGTCATTCGATTCTTGGTTTATATGACTGGATTATTGCCGGTTACTACCATGTTGAGATTGCCGATAACGCGATCGAATTAAAGATTGCCGAACAGAGCCATCATAAAGAGACGCAACAAGGTTTTATCGAGCTTATTGAACAGACCTTCGGTCTCACGGCGAAAAATCTCTACGCGATGCAAATTCAACTATTCCTCTCCATGTTGCCTTTGCATGCCGATGATCGTCGCCGCCAAGATGCCTTATTTGCGAATGCATTTCGTCTCCATCAAATTTTACTGAGGCTTGATCAATGATTGTAATCCCAATGGCGGGAATGAGTTCTCGCTTCTTTAAAGCCGGCTATACCCAGCCTAAATATATGCTTGAAGCCCATGGTCAAACCCTGTTTGAACACTCGGTCAACAGCTTTGCCGCCTATTTTGCTAGCACTCCGTTTCTGTTTATTGTGCGCAATGTTTACGACACAGCGGCCTTTGTGCGTGAAAAAGCGACTCAACTTGGCATTAAACAGTTTTACATTGCTGAATTGCATACCGAAACTCGCGGCCAAGCAGAAACGGTGACTTTGGGGTTAGAGGAATTAGCAAAGCAAGGCGTGGACTACCAAGGCTCGATCACGGTGTTTAACATCGACACATTTCGTCCGAATTTTGTATTTCCTGACATTAGCCAACACAGCGATGGCTACCTAGAAGTGTTTCAGGGCGGTGGTGACAACTGGTCTTTCGCCAAACCAGAACATGCTGGCAGCACCAAAGTGATTCAGACAGCCGAGAAAAATCCGATTTCCGATCTCTGTAGTACCGGGCTTTATCACTTTAATCGTAAAGAGGATTACTTGGAGGCGTATCGCGAATATGTTGCAAGACCTAGCCAAGAATGGGAGCGAGGCGAGCTATACATTGCGCCACTCTACAACCTACTCATTCAAAAAGGGTTAAATATTCACTACCACTTGATCGCACGTCATGAGGTCATTTTTTGTGGCGTGCCAGATGAGTACACTGACTTTTTGAGGCAGCCACAACCATGATCAAGATTGATGATGAAGCGATCACCTTTGTTGTACAGGGGCCAGTGCAAGCCAGCGCCAGTCGTCAGCAAATCGCGGGCATCACAGAGCAATGTTTGAACTCCATACGACGCTTTTTTCCTAAATCGACCATCATTCTGTCTACTTGGAAAGGGCAGCCGTTGGATGGGCTCGATTACGACCAAGTGTTGGAATTGGATGATCCCGGCGCAAATACCGTTTTTTATGACGGTCAGCCAATTAAACTCAATAATAACCGTCAGATGTACAGCACCCACATGGGGCTGAAAGCGGTAAAAACGCCTTATGCGGTTAAGTTACGTACCGATAACCTACTGACGGGTCGCCAATTTGTTGAGTTGTATGAACGATATGCCGATCTCCCCCGAGCTCAGAATTATCAATTTTTGACTCAGCGAGTGCTCACCAGCAGTACGTTTTTTATTTCGAGCCACTACGGACATCCGGTGCATTTTCATAAAAGCGATCTGTTTGATTTTGGACTGACCCAAGATCTTCTGACTATTTGGTCTGATCGCTGGATACCAGAATTACACTTCACGCTTAAGCCGGGCTACAAAGCACGCCACCCAGCAACGGAGCAAGTTTTATGTCTGAATTGGATCTCCGCACTACTCGATGAAGAGCACCATATCGAGAGTAAAACCTGCGATCACGCAGGCTTAGGTGAAAACTTTTGGCCACAGTTTATGGCCAATAACTTACTCATGGATTGTCCAGAAAATATTGGATTGGATGTCACTGAGCGCTTCTATAAACGAGGTAATCTGGCGCTTGAATATGACCTTAAGGATTGGCTGCATCTTAATCAAATAACATCAATACCATATGATAAGAAACGTCTATACCGTTACTATAGAAATCAAATAGGCCGTATACTCAAAAAGATCCATTCTTTTAATTAAATATCACTCTCTAACTTTAATAAAAATAGGAGTTAAGGTTTTTCTTAATTTTAGCCTAACTCCTTTCCTAATAGTCTTAATTATAAGTGACAAATACCAAAAAAATTTGAAGTTTAATGGAGTGTTTTTAGTTTTTAAAAACTCGTTTTCATACAACCATTTCCATCTTTGAAACGTAAAAAAATCGTAGGGATAGCTATTTGAGTGTCGAAGACGTTGTGGTACGTCTAATCCAAGTTCATCTCCGTCAACAATGATAAGATTATTTATCATAAAATTATACGATTGTTGCCTTGCAAAATGATCACCATGTTCATCTTTTAATTCATAAGGATATAGTTTTCTTGCTGCATTGCTCCAAATTTTCTGCTCTACATTAACACTGTCATTTGGATAATATTTGTGCTGCTTCTTACCGCTCAATGTTGATTTGAAATCATAATCACTATATAAATCACAATCCCATACTTTAAGTAGATCTTCAACCTCACCAAATTGGAAAAAATCAGAGAAGAAGAAAGGTACACTTAGCCCCCTCTCAAACTCCTTCGCGAAATAATTAGAACAAACAAGCCTGTTATTCAGAACTGCATAACCCTCCTTACGTAAAGGAAATTGCTCAAAAATTTCTAACACCCTTCTTTTGTTTAAAATATTATCAGCTCTCAATTTCGCTGCAAATTTAGTTTTTACATGGCGTAATCCAGAAACAGTTGACACAATTTGTCGATTTATATTAACAGGTATAGCATCATTTCGTTTACTATATACAAATATAGTTGAACCTGGATCTTTATTATAAATAATAAGATCAGCTTCAATATCTTGCGTATTTTCTCCTTCCCAAGTAGATACGATAATTTGACAGCCTGGGAAAATTGATCGTAAACGTCGAACAGATGTGGAGGTAATGGACGGTGTAATAGGTCCTTGAATTACGAATGTAATCTGATCGAATAGCATATTTTACTCTTCATGTTTATAGCTAGAAATAATAGCAAACGCTTCAAGACTCCAATTAATCCCTCGCTTGCAGACTTCTTTCTCAAACGACCTCTTCAATCGTTTGAGATTCCCTTGTTTCCAAGAATCTCCAATTTGCACATAACACTTATCAAAATCAATAATCCATACCTTCTCTTGGTCATCAATCAAGATGTTATGAATATTAAGATCGGTGTGGTTGACTTGCGCATCGTGCATTTTGCGGATCTCACGGCCGATTTTACGATAGAGTTCATCGCTGATCGGGCTTTCTTGCAAGATACTCACCAGATCGCGGGCATTCGGCACTTTTTCACTTAAGAGATCGGCTTTATACAGCAGTCCATGTTTTTGTACGCGAGCGGCAATCGGGCGTGGTACGTTGACGCCAGCATCGCGTAAGTGATTGAGCAGCATAAATTCTTGATAGCTGCGAGTCTTTTCCCAACCGGTGAACCAGTAAGAATCGGCCACCAGCTTTCCAAACAAACCACCGCGGCGATAATGACGCAACGCACCTTGTGTCTGTTGCAACTGTACAAACCACGTAGTGCCTCGTCCTGTCGCGCTTCCGAGCACTTTACCATTTTGCTGCCAAAACTCGGGGTTGCAGCATTGACTTGGGTCTTCATGCAAAAGCGCGTCGTCAAACCAAACTTTCTGCTGCGCGTCGTTGAACGTCTGTATCAAGGGGCGATTCCTATCGTTATCCGGTAGTTTTGCAGTTTTGCTCTGCATCTGGCGTGCTGCATTTTACATTTTCTGGTCAGCTCTGCATAATTCTGGCTCAATTATCGAATAGTTTTATCGAATAGGCTTGGCTATGGCATTGTTTCAATCAGCCCCACACTCCCTCTGTATCCTGCGTTTATCGGCGATTGGTGATGTCTGTAATACGATAGCTGCCGTACAAGCGATTCAACGCCAATGGCCGCAAACACGCATCACTTGGGTGACGGGTAAACTGGAAGCAGAACTTATCCAATCTCTGCCCGATATTCAGGTCATCGTGTTTGATAAAAAACTCGGATGGCGTGCTTATACTCAGCTTTGGCAGCAATTAAAGTCCGAGCGTTTTGATGCGCTGCTGCACATGCAGTACGCTTTTCGCGCCAGCATTGCGACTTTGGGGATCAAAGCGCGCTATAAACTGGGTTTTGATGCAGCGCGCAGCCAAGATTTTCAAACTTGGTTTACCAATGTCAAAGTTCCCTCACCGGACAAAATGCACGTCTTAGATGGTTTATTGGCATTCGTTGAGCACTTAGGTATTCGCGATATTGAGCCTAAGTGGTCACTCACCTGCCAACCTGACGATCTGACATGGGCTGAGGCGCAGTTTCAGCCCGAGCAGCCTCGCTTAGTTGTGGTGCCCGGAGCAAGCAAAGCTTATAAGAATTGGACGGCAGAGGGCTATGCAGCAGTTATTGAACATGCCCAACAACAAGGCTGGCAAGTGATCTTGGCCGGAAGCCCAGCACAAGTTGAGCGCGATCTGGCCGCGCAAGTGGAGCAAGCACTCGCTCACCCCGTCTTAAACTTGGTGGGAAAAAGCACGCTGCAACAGATGCTCGCACTGATCGCAAAGGCAGATTTGGTGATCGCTCCCGATACAGGCCCTGCGCATATGGCTAATGCCATGAATACACCAATCATTGGTCTCTACGCTCACCATAATCCTGAGCGCACAGGTCCATACCATTATCGCCACTATGTCGTTTCCGTTTACCAAGAAGCTTTACTTGCGGAAACCGGTAAAACGCCGCAGCAGGTTGATTGGCGCACTCGGGTTAAAGACCCCAATGCGATGCAGCGCATCACTGCGCAACAAGTGATTGCGATGTTTGAGCGTGCCGCTGCTGACATCATGGCCACACAGGTGAACGATTGATACACCTTTTATACCCAGATTTATTCGTAACGAGGATTTTTCGTGAGTAAACCAACGCTTGCTGTCGCATTGATAGTAAAAAATGAAGCGCGTCATCTGGATGAGTGCTTACAAACCGTGCACGACTGGGTTGATGAGATCGTAGTGCTCGATTCTGGCAGTCACGATGAAACCGAGCAGGTCGCGCGTCGTTACACTGAAAATTTTTACGTGAATGCAAAGTGGCCGGGCTTTGGCCCGCAGCGCCAACTGGCACAATCTTATGTCCAATCGGATTATGTGCTGTGGCTGGATGCCGATGAGCGAGTGACTCCAGAGCTCAAGCAGAGCATTTTGCAAGCCGTTGCTGCCAATAAGCCCGATACCTTGTATCAATTTGCACGCCTCAGTTGGGTGTTTGGTCGCTTTATCCGCCATAGCGGTTGGTACCCTGATCGCGTACTGCGCCTCTATCCAACTCAACTGACTCGCTACAATGACGCATTAGTGCATGAAAAGGTGCACGTTGAACCAAGCATGAAAGTCGAAACTTTAGCGGGCGATGCGATTCACTACACCTATAACGATGTGCATCACTATCTGGTGAAATCCGCGGGTTACGCCAAAGCGTGGGCGGATCAACGTCAAGCGAAAGGCAAGAAGGCTTCCCTTTCTCAAGGCATCGTCCATGCTGTGGGCTGTTTTCTGAAAATGTATCTGCTCAAGCGCGGTTTTTTAGATGGAAAACAGGGATTTTTAATTGCACTGCTCTCTGCACACTCTACCTTTGTAAAATACGCAGACTTGTGGGCACGTGATAATGACGAGCACTACAAACGCTAAGTCGATATCTATCGAGTAAAGTAACAAAGACAAAGGGAGCCGCAGCTCCCTTTTTTAATGATTAAAGCTGCACACTACGCAGCCAAGGCGCAAGCTCAGTCAATACGCTCTTCATATCAATCCGACCCATGTTCTCTTGGTTTGCTTTATCGTCTGCAGGCGGCGGACAAAAAGCGATGTGCTTACCTTGCGAGTTGAGTGGTCGCCAGCGCAGTGGCGTTGCTGAACGCTTGGCTGGGAAGAATCCGACCGTCGGCACATCCAAGGCTGCCGCGATATGCAAAGGCCCTGTCGAGCCCGCAATGAAAAGCTGCGCGCACGCCAGTGAGCGGGTGAAATCAACCAACCCGTCATTTTTGGCGTACAAGGCTGCCAATACTCCTTGCTCAGCAAGTAAACTTTGCAATTGCGCCGCTTTCTCTTCTTCACCGGGACCTGCGGTGAGCACCACTTGTTTGTGCTCATCCATCACTCCTGTGACTAACTCACAGTACTGCTCAAGGGAGAGATTATTCGCTGAACCACCACTGCCAGCATGCACAAAAAGCCACGCTTTGTCGGGGCCAATGTCTAACTGCTCAGCAAGTTTGCTGCGCTGCGCTGCCAATTGCTCTGCTGGAAAGGTCAGATACGGTGCATTAGGTTCAATAATCGGCTGGCCGATATCACGCAAAAAAGCGCGTACCAAATCGAGGTTGTATTCATATTCCGGTTTGGCCGATTGCGAGCGCTTTTGCTTAATGCGGTGCTGATAGAAAATCTGCGCCAATTTGGTCGCCGGCGCTAAACGGTAAGGAATGCGCGCTTTCCACACTAACAGTGCGTTATACATAGTCGAAAACAGGTTGATGGAAGCATCAAACTGCTGTGCTTTAACTGTTTGCACCAGTTGCTTATGCTGCGCCTTATCAGCCTGTTGGCCGGGGTCGATGATCACCGCGTCAATCCATGGACAAAGCTCTGCCAATGCGGCGGTATATTTCGGCACCAGCGCGGTGATATGACAATCCGGCAGAGAAGCTTTCAGCATGGCGAAACTTGGCCAAGCCAGCATAAAATCGCCAATTTTATCGTTGCGAATAACCAGTAACTTTTTCATTGTGCTCGATAAGGTGTGAAATTTTGCGTGCTCATCATACCGACTTCATAGGTAAATGTGAGGCTTTTTGTTAGGATGAGGCCACTTCCCTGATTGATGAGTAACGGATTGTGAGCCAAAAACGTCTTTCCCGAGTGATTTACCCTGGCACTTTTGACCCCATCACTAACGGTCATCTGGATTTGATTGAGCGCGCCGCGCAAATGTTTGATGAAGTGATCATCGCCGTAGCCGCCAGCCCGAGTAAAAATACTCTGTTTACGCTCGAAGAGCGCGTCGAGTTCGCGCGCCAAGTCACCTCACATCTGGATAACGTCAGCGCGAAAGGCTTTTCCGGATTGTTAGTTGATTTTGCCAAAGCCGAAAAAGCGAATGTATTGATCCGCGGCTTGCGTACCACAGTCGATTTTGAATACGAATTTGGTCTCACCAATATGTATCGCCGTTTAATGCCGGGCTTAGAGAGTGTGTTTTTAACGCCCGCCGAAGAGCACGCATTTATCTCGTCGACCTTAGTCCGGGAAGTGGCAATCCACGGCGGTAATGTGGATGAGTTTGTGCCCGCTATTGTCGCTAACGCTCTACATCAAAAGAAAAAAATCTAGCGCTTCAAAGGGATGCAAGCTCACATCCCTCAATCCCCTTCCTACTTGAAGCTGCAGCGATGTTGGCTACCTGCAACTCTAAGTCGTTTGGGTATATCAATGCTGGCACTGCGGGCAGAAAAAGGTATTGCGCTGAGCAATTTTCTGCTCGCAAAGCGGCTCTCCACAATGGGGGCAAGGCTGTTTGGCTTTGCCATACACTTGCAGCTCTTGCGCGAAATAGCCCGGCTTACCATCGCTTTGGGTAAAATCTTTCAGTGTGGTGCCGCCTTGCTTAATCGCCACTTGCAGCACTTGTTTGATGTTCGCCACTAAGGTTTGCCACTCCTCTAAGCTCAGCGAATGAGCGGGGCGTAGTGGATGGAGGCGTGATGTAAACAGCGATTCATTAGCATAGATATTCCCCACACCCACGACCGCTGCGTTGTCCATGATAAAAGCTTTGACTGCAATGCGTTTGTTGCGCGCTTTGTCCATCATATATTCAGCGTTAAAAGCTTCGGTCAACGGCTCAGGCCCCAAACGCCCGAGCACTTCATGGCTCTCATCAGGCGCACACCATAACCAAGCCCCGAAGCGACGCGGATCGTT
The DNA here is from genome assembly GCF_000621645.1 of Vibrio cholerae ATCC 14035. GTDB lineage: Bacteria > Pseudomonadota > Gammaproteobacteria > Enterobacterales > Vibrionaceae > Vibrio > Vibrio cholerae. Next base: position 111,518 of record NZ_KK211324.1, read on the forward strand.
ATAGCGCAGCCGTTTGCCGCTGGTCATCACCAGATCCACATGATCGTGTTTCGCGGCAGGAAAATCGCCATCCAAAATACGCAGCGAGCCAGACATACCCAAATGCACAATCGCACTGCCGACGGCGGTTTCAATAATCAGATACTTGGCTCGACGATGAATCGCGAGAATGGTCTGCCCTTCAAGCTGTTTCAGCTCTTGAGGGATAGGCCAGCGCAACTTGGGCGTACGTAACACTAAGGATTGAATGGTGCCACCGACCAAATGTGGGGAGATCCCTAAACGGCTGACTTCAACTTCAGGTAATTCAGGCATGACAACCTCTTACAATGGCGCAGGGAATAGATAACTCGCTTCGGCCGAGACCGCAATCCAACGATCTTGCCAGTTTTTTAGCAACCAAAATTGTGGGGTTTGATAGAAGGTGATCCTTTGTGGCTCTTCGCGATCGGCATACCACACTTCTATCGTTTGTGCGTTTGGCAACGTTGGTTGCAGGGCGCGATACGTCGCCTCATCCACTTCTGTCCCAGTGAGTGCATGCCAACGCTGCACTAATTCTTGCCCATCAACACTCAACTCAGGCTCCGACTGCCACTCTTCGCGGCTTTTTTCTAATGAAAACGCAGGGAAATACAACGCCTGTAAGGTGGCGTCTGTTCTCAGTAAGCTTGGAAACTGGCTCGCCGGATCGGGCAATAAATAGCTTTTAATCACGGTCGGCAGATTAATCACCGCGATAAAAGCAATCACAGACAAAATCAGAATGTTGTTCCAACGGCGACGTCGATTGGGAGAAACGCGCATAATCACTCCTTGCGATAAGCAAACGTTTTGAGATTAACAAAGTGCTTAGTGAGATCCTAGTCATCCCCTTGCTACTTGAAGCTGCAACACCAAGTAGTTTGAGTATAAGAGGAGCTCTATACCTTGGGCTTTCTGTTATTGGCAGCCAAAACCCAAATAACAGGCAGAAAAAAACCCAACCAAAGGCTGGGTTTTTTTACAACACTGTAAACAAGAGCTAAATCAATTACTTGATTTTTGCTTCTTTGTACACAACGTGCTGGCGAACTACAGGATCATATTTCTTGATCTCGAACTTGCCAGGCATATTGCGCTTGTTCTTATCAGTGGTGTAGAAGTGACCTGTACCTGCAGATGATACTAGGCGGATTTTTTCGCGAATGCCTTTAGCCATTGCTCAATTCCTCTTAAACGTTTTCGCCACGTGCACGGATCTCTACAAGAACAGCATCGATGCCTTTCTTGTCGATGATACGCATACCTTTAGCAGTTAGACGTAGTTTAACAAAACGTTTTTCGCTCTCTACCCAGAAACGATGAGTTTGTAGGTTCGGCAGAAAACGACGCTTAGTAGCATTTTTTGCGTGTGAGCGGTTGTTACCAACTGCAGGACGCTTACCAGTTACTTGGCATACTCGTGACATGAATGTCTTCTCCAAATCGTTTCAGCTCGATATCAACCTTGGTGGCCGAACCTCTCTCTTTCCAAAATCAGAAGTTGAGGTTAAAAACCGTTATGGAATACCCATACAAGGCTATCAAAGGTCGCGCATTATACTAACTTGCCGCACATTGCTCAAGACCCGAACAGATCCTTTTCGCAGGATTTGCTGATCTTTTTACGGTGCGAGCTGAATCAGGGTTAAAAAATGTCGGGGCATATTAGCAGATTCTCGCTAACTCACAAGCTTAAAAATGCCGCAAACCATAAGTGTTGACTATATCCAGCCACGTTCAGCAAAAGAGACCACTTCCCCATCACCGACGACAAAATGATCCAGCACACGAATCTCAACCAAACCGAGTGCATCACGCAGGCGATCGGTGATCCTTCGATCGGCTTGACTCGGTTCCGCAACACCCGATGGGTGGTTGTGTGCCAGTATTACCGCAGCGGCATTATGGTGCAGCGCCCGCTTAACCACTTCTCGTGGGTAAACGCTCGCCGCATCAATCGTCCCTTCAAATAAAATCTCATCACGAATGACACGATGTTGGTTATCCAAAAACAATATATAGAAGGCTTCTCGTTGGCGATCGCGCAGCACGCTCGATAAATAAAGTTTGGTTTGCTGCGGACTGGTGAGGGCATCACCGCGCTTTAAGGTTTCAGCGAGATAACGCTGCGTCATCTCCAATACCGCTTGTAATTGAACAAATTTGGCTTCGCCCAACCCTTTGTGGCGACAAAACTGCTCCTTGGAGGCACAAAACAGTGCGCGCAGCGATCCAAAATCGCGCAGCAGCAGATCAGCTAAGGCGAGCACGTTCATGCCTTGGGTGCCTGTACGTAGGAAAATCGCCAGCAATTCCGCATCACTTAATGATTGTGGACCGCGTTGCAGCAATTTTTCGCGCGGCATGGATTCGGTGGGTAACTGTTTTAGGCTCATATCTTTTCTCTGGGTCGGTTTTGCTTACACAAAACAGAGAAAGCAAAGGGCCGCAAGCGGCCCTAATAAAGTTTCGAATCACCTCAAGCGGCAATGCAATTTCACTGTTGATTAAAGCTTAAAATGCCCAACCAAAGTGCCCATCTGTTGTCCAGAATGGGACAAACTTGCGCTAACGCTTTCGGTCTGTTTAAAGCTTTCACTAAGTTCATTGACGATCTGCTGAATCGCGACCAGATTTTGGTTGATGTCTTCTGCTACGGCGCTTTGCTGCTCAGCCGCAGAAGCCGTCTGAATGCCCATATCATGAATTAGGCTTACTGCTTTGGAGATCCCCGCTAAGCTCTCTTTAATCTGCACCGATTCCAGCGCGGTTTTCTCACCACGCTCTTGGCTGATGTTCATGCTCTGCACCGCTTTACTGACCCCTTGGTGCAGCGCATTGAGCATTTCACCAATCTCTTTAGTGCTATTTTGAGTACGACTCGCCAGTGAGCGTACTTCATCGGCCACCACAGCAAAGCCGCGCCCCTGTTCACCCGCTCGCGCCGCTTCAATCGCCGCATTCAGTGCCAGTAAATTGGTTTGCTCAGCAATATCGCCAATCACTTTCAGCACTTGGGTGATCTTCGCCGCCTGTTGGCTGAGATCGCCTACCGCAGCAGAGGTTTGGTTCACTTCGTTGACCAACTCACCAATCCCATCAATCGCCAGATTCACCTCTTTCTGCGCGACAGCAATTTGGCTGTTAGCCGACTCAATCGCTTGCGCGGTCGAGTAAGTGTTGCTCGCCACTTCGCGCGCCGTGGCGCTCATTTCAGTCACCGCAGCGACAACTTTATCGGTCTCTAAACAGTGACCGTCCATCTTATGGCTGGCTTGCGAGGTTTGTTGATCCAATTCCTGCGCAGCCGCTTCGACCGTATTGGCCGAGGCGCGGATATCAGTCATAAGCGGATGCAGCTTATCCATAAAGGCGTTAAACGCCTTCGCTACATCGCCAATCTCATCTTGGCTCTCAACTTTAATCCGCGCGGTTAAATCGCCGCCACCCGCAGCCACCGCCTGTAGTGAACTCACCACATGTTGCAGTGGTGCAATGCCGCGAGACACCAAAACACTCACCGCAATAATAGTGAACACCAAACCGACAACCGAAAGCCCAATCGCGGAGATCATTTGATCGTAGAGATCCGCCTCGCGCTGCGCGCGAAACTCTGCCACTTGGGTATCGACATCATCAATATAGATGCCCGTCCCCAATACCCAATCCCATTTCGGCAGGTATTCGGCATAACCCAGTTTCGGCGCTTGCGCATTAATCGTCGGTTTGTGCCAAGAGAAATAGAGGAATCCATCGCCCGTTTTCGAGGCATCAATTAAGCCAGCAATCACCGCCACACCATTTTCATCTTTCATGCCGTAGAGGTTTTTGCCTTCTAATTCAGGCTTAATCGCATGTAGGGTATTGACCCCTTGTGAGTCGTAAGCAAAGAAATAGCCATCGCTGTCAAAACGCATCGCTTTGAGGATTTGTTTGGCTTGCGCTTGGTTTTCACCGGCTTTATCACTCTCATATAAGGGTTTCACCGCCGTCACCCCCATCATGAGATAGGCTTGCAGCTCTTTTTTCTTGGCATCAATCAGATCGGTGCGGTAGTTTTCTAGCTCTTTTTGTAAGGTAGATAACCCACTCTGATAATTCACCGCCATGACCAAGGCGGTAATGACGATCAGAGGAATGACCGTCAATAGCAGTAATTTGGTACGGCTTCGTAGAGAAGACAGCATAAGATTCCCTTTCATTATTGTTAGCTTTGTGAATGACTTATCTCATATTCATGGTCTATTGTCTGTGAAATGACCGATGCTTTGCAGCTTGACCAGTTCAAGAAAAAGACAAGATTGACACCACTCCGACATTTATTAAGAGCTGTGCTAACATAGCGCGCAGATTTTTTGAGGGATCCCAAATGCAATCATTGGCAGGCAAAAAGATTCTGCTCGGTATCAGTGGCGGTATCGCAGCGTATAAGTGTGCAGAATTGACTCGTCGATTGGTGGAGCGCGGCGCGACCGTGCAAGTGGTGATGACCCACGCCGCCAAAGAATTCATTACTCCGCTGACCATGCAGGCCGTTTCCGGACGTCCCGTATCGGATAGCTTGCTTGACCCTGCGGCAGAAGCCTCAATGGGGCATATTGAGCTCGCTAAATGGGCCGATTTGGTGCTGCTGGCACCGGCGACTGCCGATCTCATCGCGCGCATGGCCGCAGGCATGGGCAATGATTTGCTCACCACGCTCATTCTGGCCACCAGCGCACCAGTCGCGATTGCGCCAGCCATGAATCAGCAGATGTATCGCAATATCGCGACCCAAGAAAATCTACAAACGCTTATCCGCCGTGGTTATCTGACTTGGGGTCCTGCGGCTGGCGAACAAGCCTGTGGAGATGTCGGCCCAGGTCGTATGTTGGAGCCGATGGAATTAGTGGCGCACTGTGAAAACTTCTTCGCCCCGAAAATTCTTGTCGGTAAACGCGTGCTGATCACCGCGGGCCCCACTCGTGAAGCGCTCGACCCAGTACGCTACATCACCAACCACAGCTCAGGAAAAATGGGCTTTGCGCTCGCCAAAGCCGCCGCGCAGCTCGGCGCTGACGTCACGCTGGTCAGCGGTCCGGTGCATCTGCCAACGCCGGTGGGCGTCAATCGCATTGATGTGCAAAGTGGATTAGAAATGCACAGCGCGGTGATGAAAGAGGCAACCTCACACCAGATCTTTATCGCGTGCGCCGCGGTAGCCGACTACCGCCCACAAACCGTGGCCGAACAGAAGATAAAAAAGAGCCGTGATAACGACACATTGACCATTGAGATGGTGAAAAATCCCGATATCGTGGCGTCCGTTGCGGCTCTGACTGAGAATCGACCGTTTACCGTTGGCTTTGCGGCAGAAACGCAAGATGTCGAGACCTATGCGCGTAGCAAGCTCGTGCGCAAGAATCTGGATATGATCTGCGCTAACGACGTCTCGATTGCTGGCCAAGGCTTTAACAGCAATGACAATGCCTTGACCCTATTCTGGAAAGAAGGGCAACACAGCCTACCTTTAACCAGTAAAGACGCGCTCGCTAGCGCAGTAATGCATTTGATTCATGAGCAAATGTAGGCGTTATTTTCGCCACCTACTTCAACCATTTTTATCAACACGCTTCGAACAACCTCTGAGCTTAGTTACACTTCAAAGGTTTCATCTTTGTCGCAGGCGCTGAGTCTGCGACGTAGTTGTTGTTCATCAGCAGTGATAACCAAAAGGAAAAACGGGGCATGGCCGGCAATAAAAAAATCAATCGACGCGAAGAAATCCTGCAAGCTCTAGCCGAGATGCTTGAATCCAATGAAGGGGCTTCACGCATCACTACCGCAAAACTCGCTAAGCAAGTTGGCGTGTCCGAAGCCGCGCTGTATCGCCATTTCCCGAGCAAAGCTCGTATGTTTGAAGGCTTGATTGAGTTTATTGAAGAATCCTTGATGTCGCGTATCAACCGCATCTTTGATGAAGAAAAAGACACGCTCAATCGCATTCGTTTGGTGATGCAACTGCTGCTTGCCTTTGCCGAACGTAACCCGGGCTTGACACGCATTCTCTCAGGACATGCTTTAATGTTTGAAAATGAGCGCTTGCGCGATCGCATCAATCAGTTGTTTGAACGGATTGAAACCTCTTTGCGCCAAATTCTGCGTGAACGTAAACTCCGCGAAGGCAAATCCTTCCCGGTGGATGAAAATATCCTCGCCGCGCAGCTGCTCGGTCAGGTGGAAGGCAGCTTGAATCGCTTTGTGCGTTCTGATTTCAAATACCTGCCAACCGCGAATTTTGATGAATACTGGGCGCTGCTAAGTGCACAGATTAAGTGAGTACAATGAGTCAAGATAAATACAGCAAACCTGAATTCTCCTTCTCTTTATTGCACCCAAAATACTGGGGAGTCTGGCTTGGTTTTGGCCTACTCGCCCTACTGGTTAACCTGCTGCCTTATCCTGTGCTGCTAAAAATCGGCCGCAGTTTAGGCCAATTTTCGATGCGCTTTGGTAAAAAGCGTGTCCACATCGCCAGACGTAATCTGGAACTCGCCTTCCCAACCATGAGCCAAAGCGAGATCGATGCGTTTGTCTTGGAAAACTTCAAAAACACCGGTGCGGCTCTCATTGAAACTGGGATCACTTGGTTCTGGCCAACCTGGCGCTTTAAGCGCATTTTGATTGATAAAGATACCCAAGCCATTCGCCAACATGCACAAACAGGCAAAGGCGTTTTGCTGTGTTGCGTACATGCACTCAATCTGGAAATCACCGCGCGCGCGTTTGCTGTGCTAGGCATCGGTGGCTATGGCGTGTATCGTCCGCACAGTAATCCTGCCTATGAGTTCATTCAGTACCGTGGTCGAACACGCAATGGCAATCAGCTTATCAACCGAACCGATATTAAGCAGATGATCCGCGTGTTACGCCAAGGCGAGCGTCTGTTCTACCTGCCAGACCAAGACTATGGCCACAATAAGTCGGTGTTTGTGCCTTTCTTTGCGGTAGAAGAAGCTTGTACCACCACCGGCACCAGTATTTTGGCTTACACCAGCCACTGCGCGATTGTCATCGGCTCCGGTTTCCGTAACGCGCAAGGGCGTTATGAGATCATGGCTGATAAATCAATTGAAGCGGACTACCCACAAAAAGATGAAACCGCTGCCGCGGCTTACATGAATAAATTTGTCGAAGAGATTATACTGCGCGCCCCCGAGCAATGGATGTGGCTGCACAAACGCTTCAAATCCTTGCCGGACTACGAACTGACCAACTCGCGCTATCAGTAAAGGTGAATTTGTGAGCGATCAAGACAACGGCATTGCACGCCATCTACATAACCCGCAATTTGAGTGGCGCTTTCTGCACCCCAAACACTGGGGCACTTGGATTGGCATCGCTTTCGCAGCACTGTTAGCCTTTATTCCTTGGCGCTTGCGTGATCGACTGGCGAAACCTTTGGTGCCACTCATCATCAAGAAAAATGGCCGCGTAGTACGCCGCGCTCGGGTTAACCTCGCCTACTGTTTTCCAGAGAAAAGCGAGCAAGAGCGCGAGCAGATCCTGCACGATACGTTTGTGAAAGCCTCGCAGTTTATGCTCGGTTATTCAGAGCTGTTGGTGCGCTCGACCCGCTACAACAACGCACGGGGCGAACTGATTGGCGAAGAGAACTTGCTGCCACTGCTGGATAGCGGTGAGCGCGTGATTTTGTTAGTCCCGCACTCTTGGGCCATTGATTACGCCGCCGTTATGCTGGCGGCTCGCGGCTACAAAGTCGCCAACATCATGAAACCGCAGCGCAACCCGATTGCCGATTGGCTGATGCACGTCCAACGTATGCAGTATGGTGGCCGTATTTTCACTCGTGAATCGGGCATCAAACCTTTCTTGCGTTCCATTCAATCCGGCTATGTTGGCTACTGGGTACCGGATGAAGATCACGGCCCGCAAAACTCCGTGTTTGTGCCGTTTTTTGCTACCGAAAAAGCCACGCTCAAAGGGTTTGGCAAAATGGCTAAGCTGTGCAAAGCACACGTGGTGCCTTTGATGTCATGCTACAACAGTGATTCAGGCCGTTATGAAGTGCACATTTTGCCTGCGCTGCAAAACTTCCCAACCGGCGATGAAGAAGCCGATGCACTGGCGATGAACCGTGCGATTGAAGCGCTGGTCACGCCACAGCCGGAGCAGTACATGTGGAACTTGTCGTTGCTGAAAACTCAGCGTGATGGACGAGAGATTTACGACAACTCCCATCATGGCGATCAAAGCTAAGTGTTTTGTTCTTGAGCTTAATGCTAGAAAAACAGCCTCATTTTGAGGCTGTTTTTTCGTTTTAGGCTTAGTTGGATGAATACGCTTAAATTCCGTACTGTGCACGATACGCTTTCACCGCCTCTAGATGCTCAGTGTTGTTACCTTGCTGTTCAAGATAGGTGATGAGATCGGTCAGGCTCACAATCGAAATCACCGCACAACCAAAATCACGTTCCACTTCTTGAATCGCTGAGAGCTCGCCCTTGCCTTTCTCTTGGCGATCGATCGCCACTAGCACGCCGGCTAAATCAGCCTTGTTGGCTTGGATAAGCTCCATCGATTCACGAATTGCCGTACCAGCGGTGATCACATCATCCACCAACATCACGCGGCCTTCTAACTTGCTGCCCACTAGATTACCGCCTTCGCCGTGATTTTTGGCCTCTTTGCGGTTAAAGCAGTAAGGCGTATCCACATCGTGGTGATCCGCCAATGCGACTGCTGTGGTGGTAGCAATCGGAATGCCTTTGTAAGCAGGGCCAAACAGCACATCAAATTCAATACCTGAATCCACTAGCGCTGCCGCATAAAAACGGCCCAAGCGCGCTAAATCACGGCCAGCATTAAACAGACCAGCGTTAAAGAAATAAGGACTTTTACGGCCTGACTTCAAAGTAAATTCGCCAAACTTCAGCACCTGTTTTTCTAGGGCAAACTCAATAAATTCACGCTGGTAAGCTTTCATCATTTCTCTCTCTTAACTCATACACTTGGACTTACTTCCTCCCCACAGGGAGAAATTCAAACATTGTTCCGTCTCTTTTTAGAAGAGGGGGTGGTGTTCTGTGCTCCCTCCCTTCTTGAGTAGGGTTGTCTTTTTCCCCTCCCCTTCTAGGGGAGGGTCAGGGTGGGGTTACCAGCAACAAACGCATCTGCTCGTGATCTACCCCCTCCCAACCTCCCCCTAAAAGGGGGAGGAGTTTTAAGGCTAGCACCCCTAAAAGAGCCATCACACTTAAGGCTAACTCCCCCTAGAAGGCGATGAGGATCAGGCATCGTCCAAAAAGGGATTTCCTAGGCAAAAAAATAGCCCCCAATTGGGAGCTACTTAATCAATCTAACAACGATGCCTTCTGCACTGCGACAATATCGGCAATGCCTTTTTTCGCGACAGCCAGCAATTCCAGCAACTGCTCATGACTGAACGGCTCACCTTCAGCAGTGCCTTGAATTTCAATCATTTTGCCTTCTTCGGTCATGACCACGTTCATATCCGTATCAGCGGCAGAATCTTCGACATATTCCAGATCGCACAGCACATCTTCACCTAGGATACCAACCGAAACCGCAGCCACATGGCCTTTCATCGGGTTCTTCTTCAGTTGGCCTTTGGCGATCAGATGGGCAAAAGCATCGGCCAGTGCCACGCTTGCACCAGTAATCGAAGCGGTACGCGTACCACCATCGGCTTGAATCACATCACAATCAACGGTGATCATGATTTCGCCCATCGCTTCCAGATCCACCACAGCACGTAGGCTGCGCGCGATCAGACGCTGGATTTCCATGGTACGACCGCCTTGCTTACCATTGGTCGCTTCACGGCGCGTGCGTGAATGGGTTGCACGCGGCAACATGCCGTATTCCGCTGTCACCCAGCCTTTACCTTGGCCTTTTAACCAACGTGGCACACCTTCTTCAATGCTGGCATTACACAACACTTTGGTGTTGCCAAATTCCACCAACACCGAGCCTTCTGCGTACGCAGTGTAGTGACGGGTGATTTTGATGGAGCGAACTTGGTCCGCAGCGCGGTTATCTGGACGCATAGGGTCTCGACCTTCTTGTGGCTGTATCAATTCGGTTGGGGCAGGATTATAGCCCAAAGCCCCTACAGGCGCTAGGTTAACGAATTCAGCACGGTAGCGCCGTTTTGCCTGTTTTGCTACTATTAGCGCCAGTCACAAAGAGATGAAAGCAAAGGACATCCTGATGATTTACAGCATGACTGCGTACGCACGCAAAGAAGTCAAAGGCGATTGGGGCAGCGCCGTGTGGGAAATTCGCTCGGTTAACCAACGCTATTTAGAAACGTACTTCCGCCTGCCTGAGCAGTTCCGTGGTTTAGAGCCACTGCTGCGCGAGCGTTTTCGTCAGCGCCTGTCACGCGGTAAGATCGAGTGTCATTTGCGCTTTGAAGCGAATCCAGCCGCGCAAAGCCACCTCACCATCAATGAAGGACTCGCCCAGCAAGTGATTAATGCCGCTAACCAGATCATGCACATGACCGGTGAACTCAGCCGCATTAACCCATTCCAAGTGATGCAGTGGCCGGGCGTGATGGAAACGCCTGAGCAGGATATGGACGCCATCAACCAAGCACTACTCAGTGCGTTTGATGAAGGCGTGGACGAATTTATCGCCGCGCGTGGCCGTGAAGGCGATAACATGAAAGCGCTGATTGAGCAGCGTTTGGAAGCGATCAGCGCCGAAGTGGTCAAAGTACGCGCACGCATGCCAGAAATTCTGGAATGGCAACGCGAGCGTCTGTTCAGCAAATTTGAAGAGGCGAAAATCGAGCTTGATGCAAGCCGTGTAGAGCAAGAGCTGATCCTGCTGGCACAAAAATCGGATGTGGCCGAAGAGCTGGATCGTCTCGACTCTCATGTCAAAGAAGCGCGTGAAGTGCTGAAAAAAGGCGGCTCATGTGGCCGAAAACTCGATTTCATGATGCAAGAGTTCAACCGTGAATCGAACACCTTGGCTTCTAAATCCATCTCAACCGATATCACCGCCTCCGGTGTGGAGCTGAAAGTACTCATCGAGCAGATGAGAGAACAGATCCAAAACATCGAATAACCCTTAAAGCCTCGTTGATTCGGGGCTTTTATTTAATCCCCTAACCTATTAGCTATTAGTACTTGGAAACCTATGGAACGTTTGATCGAAAAACTTCTCTATTCTTCACGTTGGATTATGGCGCCGATTTATCTTGGCTTAAGCCTGCTGCTGCTCGCGCTAGGTATTAAATTCTTCCAAGAAATTTTCCACCTACTGCCAAACATTTTTACTATCAAAGAAGTGGACCTAATCCTAGTCGCACTCTCTTTGATTGATGTGTCGCTGGTGGGCGGCCTTATTGTGATGGTGATGTTTTCCGGATATGAGAACTTCGTGTCTAAACTCGATGTCGATGAGAGTGAAGATAAACTCGGTTGGCTGGGCAAGCTTGATACCAGCTCGCTGAAAAACAAAGTATCTGCTTCGATTGTGGCCATCTCATCAATTCATCTGCTCAAAGTGTTTATGAATACCGAAAACATCGAAAGTGACAAAATCAAATGGTACTTGCTGCTGCACATTACTTTTGTGGTCTCGGCTTTTGCGATGGGCTACTTGGATAAAATAACCAAGAAGTAGCGTCTTGAATCGTTGAAAAGCTTCAATCGTTGAAAAGAACGCGCCCTAGATTGGGCGCTTTTACTATCCCCCATTCGTTAAGGGGATAACCTACAGGGAACCAACTTAGCTCAGATCGACGTCTTTACAACCGAAGAAGTAGGTAGCCGCAAAGCCAACGGTATAAGAGATGAGCAAACCACCGACAAACACCGCCATACCCGCAAAAATACCTTCGGCTGACGTCATCAGGGGAATCGCCACCACACCGGATGGGCCAAACACGGTATTGAGGCCAACGGGCAGTCCTAAATAAGAGATGAGACCGATAAAGAAGCCGCCCGCCGCACCGCCAATACAGGCGGTGACAAAAGGTTTCACTCGCGGTAGCGTCACGCCATAAATCAGTGGCTCACCAATGCCGAGAATGCCCGGGATGATCGCCCCTTTAATTTGAGTGCGAATCGTGGTCTCTTTTTTGGCTCTCGCGTACAGCGCCAGTGAGGCACCTACTTGCCCAGCGCCTGCCATGGCAAGGATCGGGAACAGTGAGTTAAAGCCTTGCGCTTCCATCAGTGCGAAATAAACCGGCACAAACCCTTGGTGAATACCAAACACCACCGAGATCAAGAACAAACCGGCCAAGATGGCAGCACCGAGTGGGTTATCGTTGAGGTTTAAAAACAGCCATGACATGCCTTTAAACAGCTCACCGCCGATAGGCATGATGATGAGGAAAGTCACCGCGCCCATGATCAGCAAAGTCACCACCGAAGTCAGGATCATATCCAAATCATCCGGCATGTATTCACGCACTTTACGTTCCACTTGCGCGCCTAAAATTGCCGCCAGTAATACCCCGATGATGTTGCCACGCGGGTCAATTGCAAAGCCGAAGAACTCACTCATCCCCGAGTAAATGCCTTTGGTTGCTTCTGGGTCATAACCGAGTACAAACAGCGAAGCCAGAATCGCCCCGTTCACGCCAGAGCCGCCAAATGCCTGCTGCGCGTTATAGCCAATCAAGATGCTGAGAAACGCAAACAGCCCTTTGCCAAACACTTTGAGATAAGCCACCAGATCGAGCATAAACTCGCTCGGGGTTTGGCCAACCACATAGATTTGCTCAAGCAGAGTCGCAATGCCCAGCAGCAAGCCTGCGGCAATAAATCCGGGGATCAGCGGGGTAAAAATGGTGGCAAACTTGCTCAAAAAGCGTTGTACCGCACTGGTTTGCTTGCTCTTCATCTGCTTTTTCTGCTGCGCGGCAATCGTGGAGAGATCCGCCTCGCTCACTGCAGGTGCCACGTTGTCGCCCGATTCAATCAAGGCATTCATCATATCCGCGGCCGTTTGTGCTTTACCGGGACCGAGGATGATCTGCAGTTGCGCGTCACTTTCAACCACGCCCATCACTCCGGAAATTTTTTTCAATGCCGCATGATCGGCGAGCGCAGAATTATTCAGCGTTAAACGCAAGCGAGTCATGCAGTTGCCACATTTGGCGACGTTACCACTGCCGCCCACCAGAGACAGCACTTGTGCCATCATGGTTTGGGTTATTTTGGCCATCATCGGCTCCTTCTCTCTGCTGTTTATTCTTGGTTGAGCGCTGCGCGGATAAAACCTTGGTGCTGCGCCAGTTTTTGTGCGGCTTGCTCTGCGCTAAAACCGCCCAAAATCATCAAAATCGCAGTCTTGCAGTGGCGACCACACGCGGCCAATGCCGCTTCCGCTTGCTCAGCGCTTACGCTTGTCGCTTCTACTACAATATTGGTTTGCCGTTGGATGAGCTTGGCGTTGGTCGCTTCCACATCCACCATCAGGTTGCCAAACACTTTGCCACTTTTGATCATCGCGCCCGTGGTCAGCATATTGAGCACCAGTTTCTGCGCAGTGCCCGCTTTCATACGTGATGATCCCGTAACCACTTCCGCACCGACTACGGGGGTAATCACAATATCCGCGCACGCCTCCATCGGGCAGCCTGGGTTGCACGCCAGTGATACTACGGTGGTACCGACCGAGCGTGCGTACTCCATTCCCCCAATCACATACGGTGTGCGGCCACTGGCGGCGATGCCAACCAGCACATCCTTTTCATTAAGGTTCAGGGCCTTAAGATCGCTTTGGCCTAGCTCGCGGTTGTCTTCGGCATTCTCGACTGCTTTCAAAATCGCCGTATGTCCACCGGCGATCAAGCCAATCACCTGTTCAGGCTTGCTACCGTAGGTCGGCGGACATTCACTCGCATCGAGAATCCCTAAACGACCAGACGTGCCTGCGCCCATATAAATCAAGCGTCCACCTTGAGCAAAAGCAGCGGTAATCGCTTCCACCGCTAGCGCCACTTTCGGCAAAGTTTGTGCAACCGCCAAGGCAACCAACTGATCTTGTTGGTTAATCACTTTCAGCATGTCCAAAGTGGGTAAGGTATCAATCTGCTCACTGGCCGGATTACGGCTTTCGGTCACTAAACGAGTTAAATCAATCTTCATAAGGCTTCTCGGCAAATTTCGAATTGAGGCGATTCTATGGAATAAAATATTCCATTTTGGTGATAGAAATCACAATTAAGGTTATTCTTTAAGCAGGCTTTTTTTGGAATAATTGTGAAAAGCATCGAAAAAAATAACCACGCAACCATGAAGTCATTGATTGAGAAAGAGTGAAGTGTGGCGTGCATTATTCCCATTTTGGAATATTTTATTCGCAAGGAGTGTGAAAAATGTCAGTTCTACAACGCATCGTCAGTCGCCGAACCCAACTTTCCGAGAGTGGCCGCCAAATTGGCGATTGGGTGATTGCGAATGCACCTCAGGCGGCAGCGATGACCAGCCAAGATTTGGCGGCATGGGCCAATGTGAGCCAATCGAGTATAGTCAAATTCACCCAACGGCTTGGTTTTAAAGGCTACAGCGAATTTAAACTCGCCCTCACCGAAGAGCTGGGACGCAAACAAGTCATGGTCAACCAGCCTTTACACAGCAACATCTTGGCCGATGACCCCGTTGCCGTGATTGCCCAAAAACTGGTGCAAACCAAAACCGAAGCGATGTTTCACACGACCAATGCCCTGCGTTTGGATGAGTTTAGTGAGGCGATCAGCTGGATTCAGCAAGCGGTGCGGGTACAGATCATCGGGATTGGTGGCTCAGCACTGGTCGCCAAAGATCTCGCATTTAAGCTGCTCAAGCTCGGTATTACCGCGCTCACGGAGCAAGATAGCCATGTGCAGATCGCGACCGCTCGCACCTTACATAGCCAAGATGTGCTGATTGCGATTTCATTTTCGGGAGAAAAGCGCGAAATTCTGATTGCAGCGGAAGCGGCCAAACAGCAAGGTGCGAAAGTGATTGCCCTGACCACACCGAACAAAAATCGCTTACGTGAGATAGCCGATCTGGCACTGGATACAATTGCCGATGAAACGCAGCACCGCAGCTCCGCGATTGCTTCACGAACTGCGCAAAACGTGCTGACCGACCTGATTTTTCTCACCCTCACTCAGCAGCGTGAAACGTCCGCGCGGCAGTTGATCGATGACATTTCTTCCGACATTCGCCAGATGCGTTGAGAGGCGAACGCCTCTCAACTTCGGGTTTAGCGTGCACGCTGACTGAGTAACAGCAGCAGGAAATAGCTGCCACCAATGATTGCCACTAGCGTGCCTGCGGCAATTTGCGCGGGGAATAACAAGGCTTGCCCCAACCAGTCTGCCCACAACATCAAAGTACCACCGACCAAGGCGGCCAGCAGAAGTTGAGATGGAGCACGCTGCGCGCCGAGCATCATCGCCATGTGTGGCGCAATCAAACCGACAAAGCTGACGGGGCCCATGGTCGCGGTCACCAAAGCGCACAACAGCGCGACCAAGATCAGCAACACTAAGCTGGCGCGACTCGCACTCAAGCCGCGAGCAGAAGCAAAGCCGCGCCCAATTGAGATCAAGGTAAGCCAACGAGACAAGCCAAGCGCCAACAGTGTTAACCCCACCACACCCACGCTGAGCAGCAAAGCTTGCTCGCCCGTGGCACGATAAGTTGAGCCCGATAGCCACAGCAAAATCTGATAGCTGTCGCCCGTTCCTTTAGCCAAGGTAAATTGCACCAAGGCTTCCAACAGTGCAGTGATGGCAATCCCAGTCAAGATCAAGCTAGATGGTGCGTAATGATGGCGCCGCCCAAGCAGCAACAGCGCCACCAATACCGCAGCGCTGCCAAGCAGTGCTGTCATCCAGTGGGTGCTCTGCAAACTTTGCCCTAAAAACAAGCTAGCAAACACCAAAGCAAACGTAGCCCCCGAAGAGACGCCCAAAATATCGGGGCTGGCTAACGGGTTATAAATCAGCCGTTGCAGTAACGTTCCCGCGATCGCCAATCCCACCCCAGCAAACAGCGCGGTGAGCATGCGCGGCCAACGAAGCGGCCATTGAAACTCACTCGGCAGCGCCCAGCTTGCACTTTCCATCTGCCAACCAATATGTAGGCTCAGTGCCAACAACAAAGCTGCCGCAATGAGCATCACCGCCCATCGAGAAGGCGAACGGCGATGTGAAGACAAGGAGATAGAGAGCGAATCCTGCGCTTGGAGCTGGCGACGACTAAACCAGATCAGCGCCGGAGCACCAATCACGGCGGCAGTAATGCCGCTAGGTACCACTTCCTCAGCCCACACGCTCAGCCCCATGGCGAGCATGTCAGTGGCAAGCAGCAACAAAGCGCCAAGCAGCGCACTGCTGTACAACTCCATTTTGGTCGTGCGCGCCCCCAGTGAACGGGCGATATTCGGGGTTAATAAACCGATAAAACCGATCACCCCAACTGCGGTGATTGAAGCAGAGACCAACCAAATCCCGCCTGCCATCAGAAACAAGAAAGCAGGCAATACCGCTAAACCACGCGCCGCCGCCCCTTCATGGCCTAACCGAAGCAAAGTCAGCACTCGAGGTGCAAACAGCAGTAACGGGAACACCAAAGCCAAACGCGGCAGCAACCAAGTGAGCCACTCCCAGCCGTTTTGCGCTAAATCACCTGCGCCCCACATAAACACATTCTGAGCGAACTCTTCGTTCAGCAGTACCAAGGCCGTGGCAATCGAACCCAGCAAAATGTTCACCACCATGCCGGAAACGACTAGCGGTAATCCGGTGAGATTGCGTAGCCCCGCTATCGAGATTATCAGTGCGAAAGCGAGCAGTGCTCCAGCCATCGCAGCCAGTGCGCTGTAATCAGCCACCCAATCACTGAACCAGATATTGACGATAATCAGCCCCAACCAAGCACCGGATGAGGTTCCCAACGTCAGCGGTGAGGTGAGTCGGTTTTGGGTCAACTGCTGCATCAAGCTGCCCACCAACCCAAGCACCGCGCCGACCACTATGGCCATCACCGCACGGGGTAGCTGCGCGTAGATAAAATTCACCTGCGCGAAACTTTGCGCGGCTTGATGACCGAGCACCAATTGCCACTGCTCATTGAGGGTTAAATTGTGCCCCCACTGTAAGCTAACAAGCGCCAACAGTAGAGTCAGCGCCCCCAAACCAGTTAAACGCAGCACACTCATGATTGCGGAGCCACCGCCAGCAAGCTTTCGGTGATCGCTTCTGCGCTATAACGCAGCGACATCGCCCCGCCGTAGCTCCACACAGGACGCACGGAATTGACACGCCCCGCCTGCACAAACGGCATCGCGCGCCACAACACCGATTTTTGCACTTTTTTCTCTTCCGCAAACGGCAAGAAATAGAGCACATAGCCTTGCTCAACGTGTTGCAACTCACTCAAGCGTTTTTGCACTATGCCCCACTCTTTCGGCGGCTGCGGCAGCGCTGACGATAAACCGAGCTGTTCTAGCACATATTGCGGCGTGGAGTTTTCGGTATACAGAAACACCGAGGTTGGGTTGGCAAAACGCAGTGTCACCACCGCAGGTAAAGTGTCACCAAAGGCGTGCTGTAGCGAAGCTTTCAGCTCAGAAAAACGGGCATACATCGCCTCCAGTTTTTGCTGCGCCACCGCCTCTTTACCAAACAAGGTAGCTAAGGTTTTAAAGTGGGAAATCGCCACTTGGGCAGCGTTATCTTGCTCGGAAAAATTGGGTAGATACACCACTGGCGCGATGCGCCCTAAGGTGGCCAGCAAATCTTGTTGCGGCCCTGCGGCTAAAATGACATCCGGTTTAAGTGCGGCGATTTTCTCTAAATTCGGCTCAGTACGAGTGCCAATATCTTGCACCGAACTTGGCACCTCGGGTTGCACAACCCACTGCACGTAAGAACTCAATTCCGGCGCGCCAACGGGCTGAATGCCCAGTTCAAGCACTTGTTCAAGCAGATCCCAGTTCAGCACCACCACTCGCTGTGGAACCTCAGCAAAAGTGTGCGTCCCTTGGCTATCCGTCAGCACAATTTGTGCTTGCACGGGCAGTGCGAATAGACAAAGCGCGGCAAGCCAGCCAAAAACGGCCTTTGGTCGGCAAATGTTCCGCAGACGAACATTCCATAGACTCATCAAGCACATACGATCGAAACCTTATTAGTAGAAGAGTGGGAAATGGGATTCGGGTGATCAATCAAACGGATCGGTGAGTGATACAGATCCGACAACCGCTGCTCATCGAGCAACAATTCAGCACCGCCTTCAAAGGCGATCTGCCCCTGCTTAAGCGCCACAATGTGGGTCGCGTAGCGCAGCGCCAAATTGAGATCATGCAAAATCACGATAATACCCACGCCTTGGGTTTGATTGAGCTCCGCCAGCAGCGCCATCAATTGATATTGGTGATGCACATCAAGCGCCGACGTCGGCTCATCCAAAATCAACACCGGAGATTGCTGCGCAAGCAGCATCGCCACCCAAGCGCGTTGACGCTCACCGCCGGAAAGCTCATCCGCCAAGTTATGCGCAAAACCACTCACACCCGTTTTTTCAAGTGCCGCATCGATAATCAGCTCATCTTCCTTGCGCCATCGGCCCAAGGTGCCGCGCCACGGAAAGCGCCCTAAACGCACCAACTCACGCACGGTTAATCCAGCGCTGGTCGGCAATTTCTGCGGCAAAAAGGCCACGGCTTTGGCGAGGGTTTTACTCGGCAGCGATGAGAGTGATTGACCATTGAGGGTCACTTGACCATTATCGGGCGACTGTTGGCCCGACAGTAAACTGACTAAGGTGGATTTGCCAGAACCGTTGTGACCGAGCACAACTGTCAGCTCATGGGTCGGAATGGTCAAATGATCGATCGCCAAAATGGTGCGCCCACCGCGAACCATTTGAATATCAGCCAACTGAAACATTGATCCCCCTAATAATTGACATTCAATAAAAACAACAAA
This sequence comes from Vibrio cholerae ATCC 14035, assembly GCF_000621645.1. GTDB lineage: Bacteria > Pseudomonadota > Gammaproteobacteria > Enterobacterales > Vibrionaceae > Vibrio > Vibrio cholerae. The sequence goes on from NZ_KK211324.1 coordinate 130,518, forward strand.
TCCCGCCAGAAGCGGGAGTTGTCTTGCAGCCAATCATCCAAGAATACGGACAATCGGCGACCCCAAACGGCAAGTTCACAACAATTGCCGATTACCAGCGATAGTTAGCACTGAGTACCGCGCTGCGTGATTGGCCGTAGTAACACCAGTAATCACAGCCAGAAACGAACTCGCGATCAAACAGGTTGTTGATGTTGAGCTGCACTTGCCAGTTTTCAGTGATTTCATAGCCCGCCATCAGATCGACCAAGGTTACACTCGGCACCGTACGATCGCTCGAACGCGGATTATCTTTCGACTCACCGATGTAACGTACGCCGGAGCCAAACGTCCAACCTTGCAGACCAAGCTGCGCCGCATCGTAATCCAGCCACGCTGACGCTTGATGTTTCGGGATCAAACCGGCTTGTTGCGTCCCCTTGCCACCCGTTTCATCGGTTTTGGCATCGGTGAAGGTGTAGCTGGCGGTCAGTTTCAAGCTATCAGTGACATAACCTACGCTTTCGACTTCAATACCTTGGGCGGTCATTTCACCCGTTTGCGTCGCCACAAAAGTCGTTGGGTTGGTCACCAGCGCATTTTGTTGGGTGATATCAAACCAAGCTAGATTGATGTAACCATCATAAAACTCTGGCTGGTACTTCACGCCAACCTCAGTTTGTTCGCCTTTCAGTGGCTTATACAACTCACCCTTCGCGCTATCGATAGTGCTGAGCACATCAAACGATTGTGAATAGCTGAGGTAAGGCGATACACCATTACTGGCCAGATACATCAAACCCGCATTGAATGAAAACTCCGCATCGCTGCGGCTTTTACGCTGCGCGTTTTTTTGGCTTTCGTTTTCAGTATCGACCCAATCCATACGGCCGCCAATCAGACCAATCCACTGCTGATCCAGCTTGATTTGGTACTGCGCGTACAAACTCGCTTGCTCTTTGGTAATGGTGCGATCCGCTGCGGAAGATTCATCGATAGGCGTGTAATTGCCATAAATCGGGTTGAACGGATTGATGGTGCCGAAGCTGTAGTTATCTAACTCAACACCTTGAGTCTGGTGGCGTTGCAGCTCTAAGCCCATCAACAGCGTGTTTTCAACACGGGCAGAATCCCACTTCGCCACCGCTTTGTTATCTAAGCTCAAGCTTTCGGTTGAACCATCACGGAACACAATGCCTTGCGTTAATGTGTCTTTACTTGGGTCATCATTCGAAAAAGCGTAGCTGCTGCGCAGATAGAGATCGTTATCGCCGTAATTGAAGGTCTGTGACAGCGCCCAGACATCATTAAGATCATGCTCGAACAAGTAACCCAATGACACCTGACGACGCTCATACTTGTCGTAATCCGGTTGCCCTAAGTTGGTAGAGGGATCGATATGACCAAAGTTGGAATCGATTAAGGTGCCCGCCGCAGGGAAAAATGGGTTAGTCGGCACACCGCTGTCTTCCAAAAAGCTCGCCAACAGGGTTAAACGGGTTTGCTCAGAAATATCGATGCTGAGACTTGGCGCAAGGTAGTTACGGCTGGTTTGCGTACCGTTCAACTGCCCATCATTCTCTTTCATCAACGCGACTAAACGGTAACGCACGGAACCGTCTTGATTCGCGTAATCGGAAATGTCTAAGGTTAAGGTGCGCAGCGCATCATTACCCACTTGTAGGCCAACCTCACCTTGTGGAATGTCGGTCGGTTTCTTCTGCACCGCATTGACCACTCCACCTAGAGGTGCCTCACCATACAAAATCGAAGCGGGACCTTTCAGCACTTCAATACGCTCTAAAGCGTAAGGTTCGATAAGCCAAGTGTAGTAACCATCACGGAACAGGCGGCTGCCATCTTGGTAGGTTGCGGCATCAAAACCACGCACTTTGAGCCAATCAGTATCATTGTCCGCGCCATAAGGTTGAGCGGTGACGCCGGAGGTATAGCGCAGCGCTTCATCCAATTTTTGTGGCGCGCGAGCCACAATCTCTTCTTGAGTGACAATCGATAGCGCTTTTGGCGTTTCTTGTGCGGGTGTTTCCACTTTCAAGGCTGAAGCGGTCACCACTAAGGTTTCTAACTGCTCAGTTTCTTGGTTGGTATTGGCCATTACACTCGGTGCGGCAACCAAAACAACAGGGATGAAGTGCAAGCGAAGCGCACGACGAATGTATTGTCCGAGCTGACTCGGGCGAATATTGCGCATGATAAAACCTCTGCTATAGATTTGAGAATCGTTTTTATTAGTATTAATTTTACGCAATTTTAGTGATAATTATCTTAATTAAAAGCAAAAAATTGCGAATCTTTCTCAATTACTTTCATTAAGGCACCTTGTTCATGTTCCAATGGTTTGAAAAACTGACCGAACCTTTCCCGGCTCAAGAGCCGCAAACACCGCCTAAATCTTTGGTTGCTTTCTGTCGTTACTACACGCAAGGCTTTGAAAAACCGCTGTTATTGATGTCGCTACTCAGCGCCTGCGTAGCGATGGCGGAAGTCACTCTCGTACGTTACATGGGGGAGATTGTTGATATTCTCAGTACTCAAGAGCGCCACCAGTTTTGGGAAATACACGGCGAACGGCTGTGGACGATGGCGGCACTGGTACTGGTAGTGATGCCGATTCTGGCACTCGTACACTCGATGTTGCTGCATCAAACCATTTTGGGTAACTATCCGATGTCGATCCGCTGGTCGACTCATCGCTATTTACTCAAACAAAGTATCGGCTTCTTCCAACGTGATTTTGCTGGGCGCGTTGCGACAAAAGTGATGCAAAATGCGAATAGCGTGCGCGAAACAGTGCTGAAATTGGTCGATCTGTCGGTCTATATCGCGGTGTATATGGTGTCGATGCTGGTGATGATTGCCGAGGCTGACAAAGTTTTGGTGGTGCCGATCCTCGTTTGGCTGCTCTTCTATATCGCGATTCAGGTCTACTTCGTACCCCGCTTGAAAACCATTTCGACCGATCAAGCCAACGCACAATCGCAAATGACTGGGCGGATTGTTGATACCTACACCAACATCACCACCGTAAAGCTGTTCTCCCACTCTCAACGCGAAACCACCTACGCAAAATCGGGCATGAAGCAGTTTCTACACACGGTTTACCGCCAGATGCGTACCTTAACCTCGCTTCTCTACAGTGTGGATCTGATCAACTATCTGTTGCTGTTTAGCATTGCTGCTCTCTCGATCCAGTTATGGCTCGCGGAAACGGTCACCGTCGGGGTGATCGCAATTGGTATTACGATCGCGCTGCGCATGCAAGGCATGTCGAAGTGGATCATGTGGGAAATTCGCGCTCTGTTTGAAAGCGTTGGCACCGTGATTGACAGCATGAACACCATAGCGAACCCAGTGGAAATTGAGGATCGCCCACAAGCAAAATCGCTCCAAGTGAAATTTGGTGAGCTGAGCTTCGCGCAAGTTCGTTTTGGTTACAGCGCGCAAAAAACCGTGTTTGATAATCTAAACTTAGTGATTCAAGCCGGAGAAAAAGTCGGCATTGTCGGCCGCTCTGGCGCAGGCAAATCGACGTTAGTCAATCTACTGCTGCGCTTTTATGATGTGCAAAGCGGCCAAATTCAAATTGATGGGCAAGACATTAGCCATGTTAGCCAAGAATCGTTGCGCCGCCATATCGGCATGATCACCCAAGATACTTCACTGCTGCACCGCTCGATCCGCGATAACATTTTGTACGGCGACCCGGATGCCGATCAAGCCGCCATCGAAGAAGCCGCTCGCCAAGCGCATGCTCATGATTTCATTCAGGAGTTGCACGATGAACAAGGCCGCACTGGGTATGATGTTCAAGTCGGTGAACGTGGCGTAAAACTGTCTGGCGGCCAGCGTCAACGTATTGCGATCGCACGCGTGCTCCTGAAAAACGCGCCAATCTTGATCATGGACGAAGCCACTTCCGCACTCGATTCTGAAGTGGAATCGGCCATTCAAGAGAATCTGCACACTCTGATGGCAGGCAAAACCGTGATTGCGATTGCGCACCGTTTATCGACAATTGCCGCGATGGATCGGCTGATTGTGATGGATGAAGGGAAAATCGTAGAGCAAGGTAGACATCAAGAACTACTGGCGCACAAAGGGATTTATGCCCAGTTATGGGCGCACCAGACCGGCGGTTTTATTGGCGAAGCCTAATTCTTGAGACACGATAAAGCCCCGCAAGGGGCTTTTTACTGCGCCTCTTCGGCACAGTGCATACGGTGAAACACGCGGTGAATAGCGGGGGCAAATAAAGTAGCAAGAGAGACAAAAAACACTGTATCAATGAATAAGCTATAAAAAGCCAAAAAGAGGTGTAAGGCTGCAGATTGGTGGAAATCCGCCACCGGATAAGGGAGCTCAAGGCCGCTCACCATCGAGAGTGCATTAAGCCAAGCTTGAGCAGCAGCCAGCTCCGCCAGCAACATAAAGCCAATCACCCCTGGCAGCAGACCAACGAGCAATACCAATAAAGCAATCAACGCATAGCGCAGGCAACGCCACACAAACCGCTCAAACGAAATGACTTCTTGATGAACCGACTCTAAACGCATTCGCCTCTCCTCCATTGGTCATAGGTGGATTATCCGTAAGTGCTAAGACCTATAGGCGCGAAAAACCATAAGTGCTAACACCCATAAGTGCATGAGTCTTAGCATAAGGGGCGAAAAATAAAAGGAAAGCACAGACTGCGCGCGATGGAACAACGCTCGACTTTACTGGCTTAGATGCGCTGCAAGAGCTTGGCAATAAACGCAAGCTCCTCATCGCCCTGACCTGCGGTTAGGGTTTCCAGCCACAATGATTGGCTGTAATGCTCGCCGCGCAGCAGCAAATGGCAGCCTTCGAAATCGATCAGCCAAGTGTGCAGATCTGCATCGCACTGCTTTTCCAACACCCGAGCGGAAAGTAAGTTCACCAAACGCAAAGCGGTTTCAGCAAAAGCCTCAAAATCGAAGTTTTCGGCGCGCACAATCAAGCGCCCTTCCGCGGCAAGATAGTCGCCTAAACCAAACTCAGCCATGATAGGTCAAATGCTCCTGAATCAGATCCAAAAACGGGTCGGCGTATTTTTCCAGCTTGCGCTGCCCAACCCCATTCACCGCCAACATTTCGCCGTAAGAGGTCGGCATGATCTCCGCCATATCAATCAAGGTGGCGTCACTGAACACCACATACGGTGGTAAGCCTTCATCATCAGCGATCGATTTACGCAGCTTACGTAGTTTGGCAAACAGCTTTTTGTCGTAGTTTTTGCCCGACAATTTGTCAGATTTCGCGGCGCGCGCCGCGGTATCTAAACGCGGTACCGCCAGCTCAATATTCATTTCACCGCGCAGCAGCGGGCGCGCTTCTTCAGTCAGTTGCAGCGTCGAGTTACGCGTGATGTTTTGGTAGAGCATGCCTTTGTGGATCAGTTGGCGAAAAATACTCACCCAGTAATCGTGGCTGTGATCGCGGCCAATGCCGTAAGTGGTGATTTTGTCGTGGCCATGCTCGCGAATGCGGATATTTTGCATACCACGCAGCACTTCCACCACATAGCCAATCCCGAAGTTTTGGTTGACGCGATAGACACACGACAAGGCTTTGCGTGCCTCTTCCGTGGCATCAAAACGCTTGGGCGGGTCGAGGCAGATATCGCAGTTACCACATGGCTTATCGCGATATTCGCCAAAATAATTGAGCAACACTTGGCGGCGACAAGTTTGCGCTTCAGCAAACGCGCCCATGGCGGTGAGCTTGTGGCTTTCGACCTGTTTTTGCGCGCCATCGGGCTTTTCATCCAGCATGCGGCGCAGCCAGTTCATGTCAGCAGGGTCGTACAGCATCATGGCTTCAGCAGGCAGGCCATCACGCCCTGCGCGGCCAGTTTCCTGATAGTAGGATTCAATGTTGCGTGGAATATCAAAATGCACCACAAAGCGCACGTTGGGTTTATTAATCCCCATGCCAAATGCCACGGTCGCCACCACAATTTGCAGGTCATCACGCTGAAACGCCTCTTGCACCCAAGCGCGTTCATCGGCGTCCATCCCGGCATGGTAACTGGCGGCGCGAATGTGGTTGCCGCACAGCTTTTCGGTGAGCATTTCGACTTTTTTACGGCTACCACAATAGATGATGCCGCACTGCCCACGCTGCGTTTCCAGATAACGGATCACTTGTGAAACCGGCTTATGTTTTTCCACCAGCATGTAGCGAATGTTCGGGCGATCAAAGCTGCCCAGATACTGATGCGGCTCCTTGAGCTGCAAACGCTGCATGATATCGTGACGGGTCGCGTCATCCGCAGTTGCCGTCAGCGCCATCACCGGCACATTCGGGAAACGCTGCTTAAGCTGGCCTAATGAGGCGTATTCAGGGCGAAAATCGTGTCCCCATTGCGAAATACAGTGCGCTTCATCGACCGCAATCATGGCTAACGGCAGATGGCTGAGCCGTTCGATAAACTCGGCGGTCAATACCCGCTCTGGCGACACATACAGCAGCTTGAGCTGGCCAGCATGCATGCGGTTATAAATCGCGATCAGTTCCTCGCGCGCCAAGGTGGAATTGACACACTCGGCGGCGACACCGTTGGCTTTAAGCTGGTCAACCTGATCTTTCATCAGCGAAATCAGGGGAGAAATCACTAACGTGACCCCTTCCAGCACCAGTGCAGGGATCTGGTAACAGAGCGATTTACCACCGCCAGTCGGCATAATGACCAAGCTATCACGCCCAGCCAGCGCCGCCTCAATCACCTCTTGCTGACCGACGCGAAATTGCTGATAGCCAAACACCTCGTGCAAAACACGTTCAGGAGTGGCAAAGAGAGCAGAAGATTCAGCCATTAAAGTCGCGGTCATATCGATAGAGTGCAAAGTAAGAGTCATGGGTCGCCAACAAGCTGGCTATTGTAGAGGGGTTACTCGGTGAATAAAACCGCAAAATACGTACAGTGTACGATTCTCAGGTTATACTTCGCTGCTACCGCCGCCAAAGCGGTCATCACCATAACCAGAGAAGTTGTTCATGACACCCGACCAACAAGATGCCAAAAAAGGAATTTTGCTCGCGATCAGCGTATACACCATGTGGGGCATTGCGCCGATTTATTTCAAAGCACTTGGCGCCGTATCGGCGCTGGAAATCCTTAGCCACCGGGTGGTGTGGTCATTTGTGTTGCTCGCGGTTCTGATTCACCTCGGTCGTCGTTGGCGCAGCGTCGTTGGCGTAGTACACACTCCGCGCAAATTTTGGCTGCTGTTAGTGACCGCTTTGCTCGTGGGGGGTAACTGGCTGATTTTTATCTGGTCAATCAACGCTAACCATATGCTGGATGCCAGTTTGGGTTACTACATTAATCCGCTACTCAACGTGCTGCTCGGCATGCTGTTTCTCGGCGAGCGCCTGCGTAAATTGCAGTGGTTTGCGGTCGCGCTTGCCGCGATTGGCGTGGGCATTCAGTTAGTGGTGTTTGGCTCAGTGCCGATTGTGGCGATTGCCCTTGCCACCAGCTTTGGTTTTTATGGTCTACTGCGTAAAAAGATCCAAGTCGATGCGCAAACAGGCTTGTTCCTTGAAACCCTGTTTATGCTGCCTGCCGCCGCCATCTACCTAATCTGGCTCGCCGATACGCCAACCAGTGATATGGCACTCAACACTTGGCAGCTCAATCTGCTCTTGGTTTGCGCTGGCGTCGTGACTACCTTGCCCCTGCTCTGTTTTACCGGAGCCGCAGCGCGTCTCAAACTCTCAACGCTTGGTTTTTTTCAATATATCGGCCCGAGTTTGATGTTTTTGCTCGCAGTTTTGGTCTACGGTGAAGCCTTTACCAGCGATAAGGCGATCACCTTTGCTTTTATTTGGAGTGCCTTGGTCATCTTCAGTGTTGATGGGTTAAAAGCAGGACACGCCGCACGGCGTGCACGTTAGAGCTCGCTACCGAGGTAAGCTATCCCGGCTTACCTCCCTATTCCACCTCGTCTAACTCGTTCAATCCTGAGACATTGCTGCATAAATCATCGATTTAGCCAACAAGCCGCTAGAACAAAACTTTAACCCAACGTTAACATGATCTCTTCATAACAACGAAAATGGAGATGGGCATGAATTGGACTCATACCCCCTTGGCGCTTTCTGCGCTGATGTTTGCGATGGCTGCACAAGCTACCCCGAATCAAGCCACCGATGCGGTTGCGCCAGAACAAGCCACTGGCTTTGAGCACAAATCGTTAGTCAAAGCCAAAAACTGGATGGTCACGGCGGCTAACCCACTGGCGAGCGAAGCAGGGGCTTCGATTTTACGCCAAGGCGGTAATGCGATAGATGCCATGGTGACGACACAACTGATGCTGGGCTTGGTTGAGCCGCAATCATCCGGCATTGGCGGTGGCTCGTTTTTGGTCTACTGGGATGCCAAGAAAAAAGCGCTCACTACGTTCGATGGCCGCGAAACCGCGCCACTCAACGCCACACCTGAACTATTTTTAGATAGTACAGGTCAGCCAATGAAATTTTACGATGCCGTGGTCGGCGGTCGCTCGGTTGGTACTCCCGGCACGGTCAAACTGCTGTGGGAAACCCATCGTCAATACGGCAAGCTGGAATGGGCGCGCTTGATTGAACCTGTCGCCAAACTCGCCGAGCAAGGCTTTGAGGTAAGTCCTCGCCTCGCGGCACTCATTGCAGAAGATAAAGAGCGTTTAGGCCGTTTTCCTGCCACCAAAGCCTATTTCTTTGATGCACAAGGTGAACCCCTCACAGCCGGCACTTTACTGAAAAACCCGGACTACGCCGCCACACTCAGAGCCATCGCACAGCAAGGCGCCTCCGCCTTCTATCAAGGTGACATCGCCAAAGACATCATCGCCACGGTGCAAAATGCGCCGGGCAATCCCGGAGTGCTCGCTCAGCAAGATTTTGATACGTACCAAGTCAAACAGCGTGCGCCCGTGTGTGCGGCTTATCAAAGCTATCAAGTCTGCGGCATGGGGTTACCCAGCTCAGGTGGCCTGACGGTGGGACAAATTCTCGCCCTCACCGAACAATACGATCTCAAAGGTTGGGGCGCGCAGGATGTGAAATCATGGCAAGTGCTGGGGGATGCCTCACAACTGGCGTTTGCCGATCGCGGCTTGTACATGGCCGATCAAGATTATGTGCCCGTTCCGACCCAAGGCTTATTGGATAAAACCTATCTGGCCGAGCGCGCTAAACTGATCCAACCCGGCAAAGCGCTGACCAGTGCGCCAGCAGGCAATCCGCCTTGGCATCATGCGCAGCTACGCAGCCCCGATCAGTCGATAGAACTGCCCTCCACCAGCCACTTCAACATTGTTGACCGTGAAGGCAACGTGGTTTCCTTCACCACCTCGATCGAAAACGCGTTCGGTTCACGCTTGTTGGTGCGCGGCTTTTTGCTCAACAACGAACTGACCGATTTTTCGTTTGCCACGCAAAGTGAAGGTCGCCCGATTGCCAATCGCTTAGAGCCGGGCAAACGCCCACGTTCATCGATGGCACCGACCATTGTCTTGCAGGATAACCAACCCTATTTGGCGATTGGCTCACCCGGTGGCAGCCGAATTATTGGCTATGTGGCGCAAGCAATCGTTGCTCACACCCAATGGGGCATGAACATTCAAGCCGCGATCAATCAACCGCATGTGCTGAATCGTTTTGGCGAAATCGAGCTCGAACAAGGCACCTCCGCCGAGCAGTTCAAGCCAGCGCTAGAAAGTTTGGGGGCAAAGGTCGGGATCAAAGAGCTCAACTCTGGCCTGCACGCCATTCGTATTACTGCACAAGGTCTTGAGGGAGCCGCTGACCCTCGCCGTGAAGGCGTCGCCATCGGCGAGTAAGCGTTAACTCAAAAAGTGATGGGCAGAGTCTGCCCATCATTTTTTACTCGCACCTCATTTTTCCCACCCACGCGAAGAGGCACTGATCATTTTTTACAAGACAAGCTCTGACTCACCGCTTAAGATTTTGGTAACTTAGCCTACTTTTTGGTCTCTATGGATACAGTGAATTATCGCCCCAGCGCTTACCCCGCGATCAGTCTGATTGAAGCCGACTATCGCCAGTTTGCGTTTGAGCGTCACTACCATCTGGATATCCATATCGGTCTCATCACCCAAGGTGTACAACGTTTTTATCACCAAGGGGCTTGGCATCAAGTGGGACAAGGTGGTGTGGTACTGATGTCACCCGATGAATTGCATGATGGCCACGCGCACAGTAATACGGGCTATCAAGTACAAGTGTTCTCCATTGAACCTGAATGGTTACAGCAGACGCTCGAAGCCAACCAGATTGAGCAAGTGATCGGCTTTGAGCAGTTGATTGTACAAGACCCGACCCTATTTCACTCCTTGCAGCAACTTCACCATTTGCTGCGACAGGACAACCTCAGCCAGCTCGCCAAAGATTGCTTACCTTATCAAGGCTTTGCTCCGCTGCTTGAGCGTTATAGCTACCTAAAACAACCCACCGTAAAACCGCTTGGCCAACACAATCTCGCCCTACTCAAAGAGTGGGTACTCAGCCAGCTTGACCAACCGATCCGGCTCGAACAGTTAGCGCAATTGTGCCAACTCTCCCCAACTCAATTTCAGCGCCATTTTAAAGCGCAAACGGGGCTCACGCCTTACGCTTGGTTACGACGGCTACGCCTAGAGCAAGCAATGAAACTGCTGCAAAGTGGCAAACCAGGCACAGATGTCGCGTATCAGGTCGGCTTTTACGATCAGGCCCATTTCAGTAAAGCCTTCAAAGCCACTTATGGCCTTTCGCCTTCTTTGATCACTCGCTTTTCTTAACCACGCTGTCAAAAATTTACAAGCTCCTCGCGCTCGCCGCGCGGCATACTGGGTGAATAATGTGAGGAGAAAGCATGAACGAAATGTCCATTTTAGCCACCTTAGCCGGTGTGCATTTTATTGCCTTATTAAGCCCGGGGCCTGATGTCGCCTTAGTGGTGCAAAACGCTACACAGCACGGGCGTAAAACTGGCGTGATGATCGCGTTAGGTTTGTCGTGCGGCATTTTAGTCCATTTGATTTTGAGCCTGTCCGGCATTAGCTACTTAGTCAAACAGCAGCCAATGCTGTTTAACCTGTTACAACTGGCCGGCGGCAGCTACTTGCTTTATTTAGGGGCCGGCGCTTTGCAATCAGTGATGGCGCAAAAAAACGCTAGCACACCGACGCACAGCCCTGCGCCCTCCATTCTCGGCAACCGCCGTCAAGCCTTCACAAAAGGCATGATGACCAATCTCTTGAATCCCAAAGCTCTCGTGTTTTTTGTCAGCCTGTTATCTAGCCTGATCCCAGCCAGCATGTCTGTGTCTGGCAAGGTGAGTGCCGCTGCGATTTTGGTTGGCTTATCCCTAACTTGGTTCTCCTGTTTAGCTTGGCTGCTTACCACGTCTGCCATGCAACAACGCATGCAGCGCATTACGCGATCCGTCGATAGCATATGCGCTGCGGTGTTTATCTTGGCCGGTGGCGTGATTTTATGGCAAGCAAGCCGCGCTATAGCACAAACCTTCGGATGGCTATGATCCGACTTTGGCCGATCATGCTGTGCGAGATCTCTTACAAAGCGGTAGGACAAATTCGCTTTCTGCGATAAAAAACACTGACAAAAACAACATAAGCAATTGTTTTTAAATAAAATGTTCAAAATTTCATCATTTCGAACATCAAGAAATCGCTTCGCTTTGCTTGTTCAGAAAGCTCAGCTCAGTAAGATGAATCTCGTCGGAAGGATACTGACACGGAACAGGAAAGCACCAAGGATTGGTGATCTTCAGGAAGAAGAATCGAACATTCAGGATGAATGCTCGGCAAGGAAAGCGTAATTGGACATTGAACGGACGCAATCGTTGCTAGGATGGTAACGACAAGGATGGGAAATGGACACCTCTGGACGAGGCAAGGACTGAACATCAGGATGATGGCAGGGACACCGCTCAGGGAACAAGTGATGTGAACTCGCTAGGATTGTGAGTTGTAATGGAAGACACAGGACACCGCTAGGATGGCGATGCAAGGATTGAGCTGACGGATTGCAGCGTACTATCAAGGATTAGATGCAGGGAGCACCTTTTAGTAGCTGGAATGCTGCGAGTAAGACTCTAACCCCGGTGGGCTTGCCCCCGGGGTTTTCTTTTTTCTCCCGAAAAGTCATCACCACTTAACTCCTCAACAGAAACGTTAATCGTTACTTCGTATCTAGGGGCAAATTGGCAATTTCTTCCCGACCTCCCCCTAAAAGGGGGAGCCACGTCGCCGCACTATTCTATCTACACCTTCTCTAATCTCGCGTAAGCCGTGACTAACCACTTAATACCTTCGCCATTAAACGCCACTTGCACTCGGCTTTGCGGGCCACTGCCTTCAAAGTTAATGATGGTGCCTTCACCAAATTTCGGGTGACGGACTCGTGAGCCCAAATTAAAACCGGTTTCGTTAAAGCTTTCTTTGACTACGGTTTGGCTAAAGCGCCCTGTACTGGTTGGACGGCTGACTTGCGCCTTCATGCGCACTTCATCCAAACAGCCTTCTGGCAGTTCACGAATAAAGCGTGAGGGTTTGTGATACTTATCTTGCCCGTACAAACGGCGCATTTCCGCGTAGGTGATGTAGAGCTTTTGCATCGCGCGGGTCATACCGACGTAACACAGGCGACGCTCCTCTTCGAGACGCCCCGCCTCTTCGGCAGACATTTGGCTCGGGAACATACCCTCTTCCACACCGACCATAAACACCAGCGGAAACTCTAATCCTTTGGCACTGTGCAAGGTCATCAGTTGTACCGCATCATCATGCTCATCGGCTTGACCTTCACCGGCTTCCAGTGCCGCATGGGTCAAAAATGCGGTCAGCATGGTCATCTCTTGCGCTTCTTCTGGCTTTTCAAACTGGCGCGTCGCCGTCACCAGCTCTTCCAAGTTTTCAATCCGTGCTTTGGATTTTTCGCCTTTTTCTTGCTGATACATCTCCAGCAGACCAGAGGTTTTTACCGCGTGGTCCGTGAGCACATGCAGCGGCATGTCGATGCCTTCCTCTTCCAAGGCGTTGATCAGTTCAACAAAGCGGCTCAGCGCGCTCGCAGCACGCCCAGTGAGCACTTGGTCATTGAGCAGACCGACACTGGCATCCCACAAGGTGCAGCCACGATCGCGCGCGGCAAAGCGAATGGTCTCTAGGGTTTTATCACCCAAACCGCGCGGCGGCGTATTAATCACTCGCTCAAAGGCGGTGTCGTCATTGCGGTTATTAATCAAACGCAGATAACTCAGCGCATCTTTGATCTCTTGGCGCTCGAAAAAGCGCATCCCGCCATAAATGCGGTAGGCCAAACTCGCTTGCAATAATGCCTCTTCCAATACCCGCGACTGGGCGTTGTTGCGATACAAGATCGCGCAATCGGTCAGTGTGCCGCCCTGCTCCTGCCAGCCTTTGATTTTGCTGACCACAAAGCGTGCTTCATCGAGCTCGTTATACGCCGAGTACACCGAAATGGGTTCGCCGACCAAACCGTCAGTCCATAGCTGCTTGCCCATCCGCTCGCTATTATTGGCGATCAGTGTATTTGAGGCTTCCAAAATGGTTTTGGTGGAGCGGTAGTTTTGCTCCAGTCGAATGGTATTCACGCTCGGGAATTCGCGGGTAAATTTTTCGATGTTTTCCACTCGCGCGCCACGCCAGCCGTAAATCGACTGGTCATCGTCACCCACGATCATCACGTTCGACTGAGCACCCGCCATCATACGTAGCCACGCGTACTGAATCGCGTTGGTGTCTTGGAATTCATCGACCAAAATGTGCTTAAAGCGCGCCTGATAATGCTCGCGAATGTGCTGATTACCACGCAGAAGCTCTAGGGCGCGCAGCAAAATTTCGGCGAAATCGACCAAGCCGGCGCGATCGCACGCTTCTTGGTAAGCGGTGTACAGCTTGAGATAAGTTTGAGTAACCGGATCAAAGGCGTTGATGTGCGTCGGGCGCAATCCTTCATCTTTTTGATTGTTGATCCACCACGCGACTTGGCGTGCCGGCCACTGTTTATCATCCAGATTGTGCGCTTTGATGAGGCGTTTGAGCAGACGCTGCTGATCGTCACTGTCGATGATCTGAAAATCTTCCAGCAGCTTAGCGTCGAGATAATGGGCGCGCAGAATACGATGGCAAATACCGTGGAAAGTACCACACCACATGCCAGAGGCGGTGCCATGCATCAGCTCTTCAATTCGGCCACGCATTTCGGCTGCAGCTTTGTTGGTAAAGGTCACCGCCATCACCGAAAACGGTGAGGCTTCTTCCACCGACATCAGCCACGCAATCCGGTGCACCAGTACGCGGGTTTTACCACTGCCAGCACCGGCCAAAATCAGTAAGTTTTCCAGTGGCGCTGCCACCGCTTCGCGTTGTTTATCGTTGAGACCGTCGAGCAATAGAGAGGGATCGATCATGACTTCGCCACTGGTTATTTATACATAATGGCGGCGATTATAACCCCAAGTGTCGCAGATACCCAAACGTCTTGAATGGGCGCAGCGGTGGCCGGAAAAATTTCAGCCCACACGAGGTGGGCTGAAAGTACTATCGATTACGCGGCGATTCCGGCATGACGCAACAGAGCATCAATTTGTGGTTCGCGGCCACGGAAGCGCTTAAACAGCTCCATCGGCTCTTCGCTGCCACCCATCTCAAGGATGTTGTTGAGGAAGCTTTGGCCAGTCTCACGGTTGAAAATGCCTTCTTCTTCAAAGCGTGAGAATGCATCCGCCGAAAGCACTTCTGCCCACAAGTAGCTGTAGTAACCGGCGCTGTAGCCACCCGCAAAAATATGGCTAAAGCTGTGCGAGAAGCGGTTCCACTCCAAGCCCGGCAGCACTGCTACTTTCTTTTTCACTTCCGCCAAGGTTTCCAGCACTTTGGGCCCCACTTCTGGGTCGTAAGTGGTGTGCAGCGTGAAGTCGAACAATCCGAACTCCAACTGACGCAGAATAAACATCGCCGATTGGAAGTTTTTCGCCGCCAGCATTTTATCGAGCATGGCTTTCGGCAGTGGCTCACCCGTTTGGTAATGACCAGAAATGAACGCCAGCGCCTCTTCTTGCCAGCACCAGTTTTCCAAGAATTGGCTTGGCAGCTCGACTGCATCCCAAGGCACACCATTGATGCCGGATACCGCGCCCACTTCCACTTGCGTCAGCATATGGTGAATGCCGTGACCAAATTCGTGGAACAGAGTCGTCACTTCGTCGTGGGTAAACAGCGCAGGCTTATCGCCGACTGGGCGGTTGAAGTTACACGTCAGGTAAGCCACTGGTGTTTGCAGTGCGCCACTGTCGGTAGTGCGACGTACACGACACTCATCCATCCACGCGCCACCGCGTTTGTGTTCACGCGCATACAGGTCGAGATAGAAGCTGCCACGCAGCGTTCCTTGCGCATCAAAAATATCAAAAAAGCGCACCGATTCGTGCCATACATCTACCCCTTGGCGCTCTTTGACTTGCATGCCAAACAAACGGCTCAGCACTTCAAACAGGCCATTCACTACTTTTTGTTCTGGGAAGTAAGGGCGCAGCTCTTCATCGGAGATTTCAAACAGATGCTGCTTTTGCTTTTCGCTGTAGTAAGCAATATCCCACAGCTCAAGCTGCTTGACGCCAAACTCACTTTCGGCAAATTGGCGCAGCTCTTCCACTTCACGCTCACCTTGTGGTTTGGCTTTGTTGGCGAGATCATTTAAGAAACCAAGCACTTGGTCAGTGGTTTGCGCCATTTTGGTCGCCAGCGATTTTTCGCTGTAAGTGCTAAAGCCGAGCATACGCGCGATCTCATGGCGCAGTTTGAGCTGCTCAGCAATGATTTCGCTGTTATCCCATTTACCCGCATTCGGGCCGCGATCCGAAGCGCGCGTGACATACGCTTCATACACTTCTTTGCGCAGTGCTTGGTTATCACAGTAAGTCATCACTGGTAGATAAGACGGAATATCCAAGGTCAGCAGATACCCCTCTAAACCTTTGGCTTCGGCTGCTGCTTGTGCCGCCGCCAGTGCCGATTCCGGCATGCCCGCGAGCAGGTTTACATCGGTGATCTGCTTGGTCCACCCCATGGTGGCATCCAGCACGTTGTTGGAGAACTTAGAGCCAAGCTCAGACATACGCTTACTGATTTCGCCATAGCGCTTTTGCTCTTGCAGTGGCAAGCCGATGCCTGACAATTCAAAATCACGCAGACTGTCGCTGATGGTTTTTTGCTGCGCGCGATCGAGCTTGGCAAACTCCGCGCTCTCTTTAATGGTTTTGTAGGCTTCAAACAGCCCTTTATGCTGACCAACCCAAGTGCTGTACTCGGACAACAGCGGTAAGCAGCTTTCGTAGGCTTCACGCAGCTCATCACTGTTCACCACCGAATTCATATGGCTGACCGGTGACCAGATACGACTTAAGCGATCATCGACCTCTTCAATCGGCGCAATCACACTTTCCCAGCTCGGTTGTGGATTTTCGGCTAAAACCTTATCTATGGTGTGGCGACAATCCGCTATCGCCTGCTCAACCGCTGGCTTTACGTGCTCCGGTTTAATCGCAGAAAACGGCGGCAGATCCGTAAAGGTAAGAAGTGGGTTTGACATAAAAAGATTCCTTTTCAGCATAGAGACAGGCCGAATTTTGACCTGTGAGTTGTATAAGTAAATATAGGTAGCAGAACGATTTTTCAATAGCTGACCCAAGGAAAAGCGTTGCAAAATACGACTCACTCGCGCCTTAAATCCCCTAAAAAACCACGCCGTTACGCTGCGCGCTGCACGTAAAATCGGTATATAATCGAGCCAATATTTTTGTTTCTATTACTGGACGCAAGTCAATCAGCGGTCAGTACAGCGCCCCTCAAGCGGGTTTGAGAGTCTATTTTGTTAAGTTACCGACACAGTTTCCACGCAGGCAATCATGCGGATGTGCTCAAGCACATCGTACAGAGCCTGATCCTCAATTCTCTGCAACAAAAAGAGAAACCTTTTGTCTACCATGATACTCACTCTGGCGTAGGTCGTTACGATCTGACCCATGAGTGGTCGGAAAAAACCGGCGAATACAAGCAAGGCATTGCCCGCGTTTGGCAACAAGACAACATTCCGGCGGAGCTCGATAGCTATCTGGATGCGATTCGCCAGCTCAATCAAGGGGAAACACTGCGTTACTACCCGGGTTCACCTCGAGTCGCCCGCGCCCATCTGCGTGAGCAGGATCGCATGGTACTGACTGAGCTGCATCCAAGCGATTACCCATTGCTGGAGCAAGAGTTTCACCGCGATCGCCAAGTCTCTATCTATAAAGAAGATGGCTTCGCACGCCTGAAAGCCAGTTTGCCGCCGCAAGAACGCCGCGGTTTAGTGCTGATTGACCCGCCTTATGAGCTGGCTAAAGAGTACCGCGATGTGGTGCGCGCTATCGCTCAGAGTTACAAACGCTGGGCAACGGGTATTTATGCGATTTGGTATCCAGTGGTCAATCGCTGCGATATCGATGACATGTTAGAAGGCTTGCAAGGCTTAGAGATTCGTAAAATCTTACAAATTGAACTCGGTGTCGCGCCAGATACCAATGAGCGCGGCATGACCGCCTCGGGCATGATAGTGATTAATCCGCCATGGACGCTGGAAAGCCAGATGCAGACCATTTTGCCTTTCCTCAAACAGGCGATTGCCCCCGCTACTGGACACTATAAAGTCGAGTGGGTGGTACCAGAATAAGCTGTTTTTTCATCAAGGCGGGTGGATTGTGACGCCCTAGCCCTGATATAAGGAATACAAGAAAAGAGCGAAGAGCATCTTCGCCAGACATAATTGGAGAAAGTAATGGCAACACATTTTGACTACCTGTGCATTGGTGGTGGCAGCGGTGGTATCGCTTCCGCTAACCGCGCGGCGATGTATGGCGCGAAAGTCGCTCTCATCGAAGCCAAAGATCTCGGCGGCACTTGTGTCAACGTTGGCTGCGTACCGAAAAAGGTGATGTGGCACGGCGCGCAAATCGCAGAAGCGATGCACCTTTATGCAGAAGATTACGGCTTTGATGTCGATGTGAAAAACTTCAACTGGGCAAAGCTGGTGGAAAGCCGTCAAGCCTACATTGGCCGCATCCATCAATCTTACGATCGTGTTCTGGGCAACAACAAAGTTCACGTGATTAAGGGCTTCGCTAAGTTTGTTGATGCGAAAACCGTCGAAGTGAACGGCGAACTTTACACGGCTGACCATATTCTGATTGCCGTAGGTGGTCGCCCAAGCATTCCAAATATTCCAGGCGCAGAATACGGCATCGACTCGAACGGCTTTTTTGAGCTGAGCGAGCAGCCAAAACGCGTTGCGGTGATCGGTGCTGGTTACATCGCAGTAGAAATCGCGGGCGTGCTGAATGCGCTAGGTACAGAAACCCACCTGTTCTGCCGCAAAGAGTCTCCACTGCGTAGTTTCGACCCCATGATCATCGAAACCTTAGTGGAAGTGATGAATACGGAAGGACCACAACTGCACACCCATAGCGTGCCAAAACAAGTGGTGAAAGAAGCCGATGGTAGCCTGACGCTGCATCTGGAAAATGGTCAGACGTACAACGTGGATACTCTGATTTGGGCGATCGGTCGCCACCCTGCCACCGATGCCATCAACCTAGCGGCAACGGGCGTTGCGACCAATGAGCAAGGCTACATCAAGGTCGATGAGTTCCAAAACACTAACGTTGCAGGCATTTACTGTGTCGGCGATATCATGGAAGGCGGCATTGAGCTGACTCCGGTGGCCGTAAAAGCAGGTCGCCAACTCTCTGAGCGCCTGTTTAACAACAAACTGAACGCCAAGATGGATTACCAGTTGGTACCAACCGTGGTGTTTAGCCACCCACCGATCGGCACCATTGGCCTTACTGAACCACAAGCGATTGCGCAATACGGCGCAGAGAATGTGAAAGTGTACAAATCCAGCTTCACCGCCATGTACACCGCCGTCACCTCTCACCGTCAGCCATGCAAAATGAAGCTGGTGTGCGCAGGCCCACAAGAGACCGTGGTTGGTCTACACGGCATCGGTTTTGCGGTTGATGAGATGATCCAAGGTTTTGGTGTCGCGATGAAAATGGGCGCAACCAAAGCCGATTTCGATTCCGTGGTCGCAATTCACCCTACGGGCTCGGAAGAGTTTGTTACGATGCGGTAGCGGCATCGAGATTCCGTTCTGCTCAAAAAGAAAGCGGCCATCGCCGCTTTCTTTTTATCGATTTTTCTTTTTTAGAAAATCATGCCGAAAAGCTTTACTTTACACACACTACATTGAGTAGTGATGAGCCTTTTAACACATTGAGTTTGCCGGTGGTGAACATCCCTTTGCGCCCTTCTCCCCAATACGGTAACTGTACTGGCCACTGATGTTGCTGCATCTGTTTCGATTTTAATAACGCTGACCACTCTTGTTCAGTAGCGAGACGCATCCCTAGATCTCTACATACAATTTGCGCGGCATCATAGTCGAGGCGATTCCACGCCTGATCATGCTCCATGTAAAACTGCACTTTCGGATTGTCGCTGTACGGCACAGCAAAGGTTTGGCTGCCTACTTTCACTTGCTGGCGCAATACAAAACCACTGTTTCCCGAAGGTTTAGGTGTGCTGCTCAGTTTTGCTACGGGTTTGGTTGGCGCGGCGGCGGGTACCACAGTGGGAGCGGATTTTTCTTCGCTTTTCGGTTTACTCGCGGGCTTAGGTGCTGAAGCTTCTGATACCGCTGTGTTGGCAGCCGGAGCCACCGCAGCGGTTGTGGGTTTGGCTTTCATCACCGGCTGCTGCGCTGAAGTTTTCACCACTTGGCGAATGAATGCTTGCTCAAAGGTCGCCAGTTTTTTGACCTTTTTCAGCTCCTTGCTGGCGAGAGCAAAATCGCTATAAGGGCCGATCAAACAGCGCGCGCCTTTGGGCTCAGGTTTGACCCAAATATCGGTCGAGATATGTTCATAAAGGGTTTTTACTGTGGTGAGCGGCATCGGTTTGCTTAACATGCCACATTGGATCCAAAACAGAGAGTCTCCCCGCTTGGGCTTTTTGCCCCACAAGCCATCGCCAATTGGGCAAGCCTCATCCAGCACAGGTAATTGGTTAACCGCCGCCTGCTGCGCATCGCACAAATAGTCACTCTCGGCTGAAGCAATGGGGGCGAATAACAGTAAAGCCACACTCAGGTTGCAGCATAGAATCCATTTCGGCATCCGCTTGTCTCCTTAATACTCTGTGACTGAAATCAGGGTTCGAATCAGGCAAGTGATCTCGCCTCGAACACTTATTGGGATCCGGTATAGCAAAAATAAATGCAAAAAAAGAGCCGCATTCAAATACGGCTCTTAGTTTATGGAGAGTTTGTGAAGCAAATCAATCGGATTTACTTACCCTTTGTAAATTTTCGGGTTAAACACATCACGCAACCAATCGCCAAGCAAGTTAATCACTAATACCAACAATACCAATACAATCCCGGGAAAGGCGGTTATCCACCATGCACCCGAGAAAATGTAGGTAAAACCGATGCTGATCAGAGAGCCCAATGACGGCTGATCGACCGGTAACCCTAAGCCAAGGAAGGAGAGTGCCGCCTCTGACATGATCGCGTTTGCCACCTGTACCGTTGAAATCACCAGGATCGGTGATAAACAGTTGGGCAGAATATGGCGGAACATGATACGCAGCGCTTTAAAGCCCATCACGCGTGCCGCTTCCACATACTCTTTTTTCTTCTCCGCCAGCACCGAAGCACGCACCGTACGCGCGTATTGTGGCCATTCCGCCACACCGATGATCACCACCAACATCACCACCGCATATTGACTGAAGAACTCCCCACCAAAACTGGCTTTAAAGATCGCCGACACAATGATCGCCACCATCATGGTGGAGAATGAGAGCTGAATATCGGCAAAACGCATTAAAAAGCTATCAATTCGGCCACCGAAATAGCCTGCCGACAAACCAATCACAATGCCGAGTGTCAGTTGTAGGCCCACCGCCAAAAAGCCGATGGTCAGTGATAAGCGTGAGCCGTACAGAATGGTCGAGAAAATGTCACGCCCCTGCTCATCGGTGCCCAACAAAAAGTGTTCATTGCCCCCTTCCATCCATGAGGGTGGAAGCTCTGCATCCATAATATCAATCGACGAGAGATCGTACGGGTTGGTGGGCGCAATCAAGGGCGCGCTGATTGCCACGATGACAAATAGCACAAACACCGCAAAGCTGCTCATCGCCACTTTGTCGCGCAGGAAATAATAGAGAAAATCGGACTGCTTAAAGCGCTCCCAACGTGAAGGAGCGATCGATACTGCACTCATGGTTAAGCTCCTTTGCCAGTGAGGTTGACGGTCGGGTTAATCAGGCCATACAAGAGGTCGACAATCGTGTTGGTCACGACAAAGATCAACCCAACAAAGATGACGTAGGCGGTGATAAGTGGCGTATCCACACGGTTAATCGCCTCTAAAAACAAGAAGCCCGTTCCCGGCCACTGGAATACGGTTTCGGTCAAAATGGTGTAGGCCACCATAGTACCAATCTGCACCCCACCCACGGTCAATACCGGCAACATGGTGTTTTTCAGCGCATGTTGGTAATAGATTTTGTTGAGTGGCAAACCTTTGGCTTGCGCAAACTTGATGTATTCCGAGCTCAGTACTTCGAGCATTTCCGAGCGCACGAGGCGGATGAACAGCGGCAACATAATGGAAGCCAGTGCGATAGAAGGCAATACCAGATGGCGCAAGCCATCGAGGGTAAAGAAGCCGGACTCCCAGCCCAGTAGGTTAACGGTTTCGCCACGACCATAGGACGGCAACCAACCTAACTCAATCGAGAAGACATACATCAGCATGATCGCGGTTAAAAAGACCGGGATCGAAATGCCGATGCTGCTGCCCGCCATCACTATCTTGGTAAACAAGCTTTTCGGATGAATCGCCGAATAGACCCCAAGCGGGATTGAAAACACTATGATGATCAACGTGGCACCAAACACCAGCTCCAGTGTCGCCACCAGCTTATCGAAGATCACTTCCAGCGCCGGACGCTTAAAGAAATAGGAGGTCCCTAAATCCCCCTGCACCGCCGCAGTCACAAAACGAGAATATTTAATAATGAAGGGATCATTGAGGCCTAATTCGTCACGCAGTGCTTGACGCTCTGCTTCAGAAACGGACTGACCCACAAGCTCGCGCAGCGGATCACCCAGGTTGTCCTGAATGGCAAACGCTACCAAACTGATCACAAACATCACTATCAGTGCCTGATACAGGCGCTTGACCAGAAACGAAAACATTCCTTGCCCCTTAACTTTCCATGTGAATCTGTGGGCGCGATGAAGCCCCAAAACCTTTCAGTCTGAAAAAGGGTACGGGGCCCGACTGAAACAAAACCCTGTACCCGAAGAGAAGCTCTGTAGACCAACGCCTACAGAGCAGAGTGGTCCGAGATTACTCTTTCACCACCAGATCGCCAAAGTATGGGAAGTCCATACCGTTGATGATAGGTGCGATATCGAGCGTATTTTTCGCGGCCCATGACGGATCTTGGAAGTGAAGAGGCACAAACGCCGCTTCGTTATACAGGATCTCTTCCACTTTCTTCAGCATGGTGCTGCGTTTTTCTAGATCGGTTTCCTCGTTCGCGGCATTGACTAACTTATCGACTTCCGCATTCGAGTAGTAACCACAGTTGTACTGGCCTTTACCCGTATTTGAATCACGGGTCATGGTCAGGAACTCAGTAAAGTTTGCTGAGTCTTCGGTATCTGGGTGCCAACCAATCATCAGCATATCTGCCGCACATTTATCAAACTCAGGCCAGTATTGCGCTTTTGGCATGGTTTTTAGGTCAACTTTAATACCGATTTTTGACAACATCGCCGATGCCGCTTGCGCGATCTTTTCATCGTTCACGTAACGGTTGTTTGGCGCGATCATGGTCAGGTTGAAGCCTTTCTCATAACCTGCTTCTTTCATCAGCTCTTTCGCTTTGTTGAGATCAAAGCGTGGTTTTAGGTTCTCATTGTAACCGGCATAACCGACTGGGCTTTGCTGCGCAGCCGTGGTAGCCGCCCCTTTCATGACCTTATCCACAATCCCTTCGTTGTTGATGGCGTAGACAATCGCTTGACGCACACGCACATCTTTCAACGCTGGGTTGCTATTTTGGTTCATTTGGAAGGTAATCACGCGAGTGCCCGGCATAGTGAAGAGATCCACGCCTTTCGCATCTTTGATGCGTTGGTAATCATTCGGTGAAACCGGCGCAATCATATCCACACCGCCAGACAGCAGTGCCGCAACACGAGTGGCATCTTCTTTAATCACCGCCAGCGTCAGTTTGTCCACATTGCCTTTCGACGCTTTATCCCAGTAATTAGGGTTGCGTTGGAACTCAAGTTTCACGCCTTGCTCACGAGCCGTCACCGTAAATGGCCCGGTACCAGAGATGTTTTCAGAGGCGAAAGAGTTACCGTGCTTAACTATTTCTGCTTTGTTTTTACCATCCGCCGTGGTGCCGGTGTAGAACTTGCTGTCCATCGGGAAAATGTAGGTCGCCACGTTTTCAATCAGCGGGTAAGTGCCAGCCGTTTTGATTTCGATGGTGTAATCATCCACCTTAGTCAAAGAGACCAGAGGTTCAAAAATCCCTTTAAAATCCGCCGATTCTTTCAAACGATTGAACGTCCATACCACATCATCCGCGGTAAAATCATTGCCAGAGTGGAACTTCACGCCTTTGCGCAAAGTGAAACGCATGGTTTCGTTATCCACACGCTGCCAAGATTCGGCCAGACGAGGTTCAAATTCCATTTTTTGTGTAAAGCGAATAAGTGGATCAAAGACCATGTGCGACAGTTGCAGAGTACCGCCTGACAGCTGCTCATGTGGGTCCATTGAGACCGGGTCAGCGTCGTAAGCCACGGTAATATCCGCTGCCATCGCACCAAAACTCAAGCCAGCCGCTATCAAAGCCAACGCCAGTTTGTTTTTCATGGTTTTCATTGCATAACTCCTTATGCGGGAATCCAGATCCCTAGTTTGTTGTATTTGCTTTTGTAACAATCGCCAACCCAAGTTGGTCCATGGTTAACGGCTATGCTGCCGTAGTGCTTTCGCGTAAGCCTGTAAATTCAGGCATTAAGGAAATCAACTTCTTGCTGTATTCATGCTGCGGATCGGTAAACAGCTGCTCGGTGGGTGCCACTTCCAGTAGCGTCCCCATCTGCATGACCCCAACGCGATCGCACATCTGGCGGATCACGGGCAAATCATGGCTGATAAACAGCATGGTGAGATTGAGCTCATCTTGCAGATCTTTCAGCAAATTGAGGATTTGCGCCTGCACTGACACATCCAGTGCCGAGGTAGGTTCATCGCAAATCAAAAGACGTGGTCGCGTCGCGAGTGCGCGCGCAATCGAGATCCGTTGACGCTGACCACCTGAAAATTCATGGGGATATTTCAACCCCGCCATCTTACCTAAGCCGACATGCTCGAGCAGATCATTAACGATTTGTCGGGTTTCGCTCTCATTACGTGTCAATTTATGAAAGCGGATCGGCTCGGCGATGATGTCAAAAATCTTCATCCGCGGGTTCATCGAGGTGTATGGGTTTTGGAATACCATCTGCATTTGACGACGCAGTGGGCGACGTTCGTGCTCCGATTTCAGCGCGGTTAAATCGATACCTTCAAAAGTCACTCGCCCCGCATTGGGTTGATACAAACCGGCAATCACGCGCGCAATGGTCGATTTACCTGAACCCGATTCGCCGACCAGACCAAAGGTTTCCCCTTCATGTTCTTCAAAACTGACGTTATTCGACGCTTGCACATACTCACGGCGGCTTTCAAACAGCGAATCTTTGGTCACAAAACGTAGATTGACGTTTTCGACTTTTAACAGCGGCCCTGTGTATTTGCGGTGATCTTGGCTCTGCCCCAACCAATGGCTTTTCACATCCAAAGGCTTGAGTTCTTTCGCTTCTTCGATATAGCTCACCAGAGGGAAACGGTCGAGTTTGCGATCAGAACGCGGTACCGCTGAAATCAAACTACGGGTGTAAGGGTGCTCAGGTGTGCCAAGCACTTTGGCAGTCGGACCGAACTCCACCAAATCACCACGGTACATCACCGCTACGCGATCAGTAACGTTAGAAACCACACCCATATCGTGAGTAACCAGCATGCAACCCACATTATTCTTCTTACACAGTTCGCGAATCAGATTCAGGATCTGGTCTTGAATCGACACATCCAGCGCGGTGGTAGGTTCATCGGCGATGATCAAATCAGGCTCACCAGCCAACGCGATCGCAATTACCACCCGTTGACGCATGCCACCAGAAAATTGGTGAGGATACTGTTTAAGGCGATTTTCAGGCTGCGGAATACCGACTTGCTTCATCAAAGATAAAGCACGTTGATACGCTTCTTCGGCACTCACCTGCATGTTGGCATGAATGGTTTCGGTCAACTGATGCTCGACGGTAAACAGCGGGTTGAGTGAGGTCATGGGATCTTGGAAAATAAAACCAATTTTACTACCACGTACTTCACGCATCGCTTGCGGAGAAAGACCAGAGATCTTCTCACCGTTTAAATACACTTCACCGCCCGCAATAGTTCCCGGAGGGCTGAGCAGGTCAATCACCGCATTACCGACCGTCGATTTTCCGGCGCCCGATTCCCCAACCACACCGACAATTTCACCACGTTGGATATCTAAGGTGAGTGATTTCACCGCCGCGTGCACACCGTGACGAGAAGGGTATTCAATTCTAAGATTTTTGACTTCTAAAAGTGACATTCCATCAGACCTCTACTGCTGTGGCAGCATTCTGCCCTGTCTGAAGCACATCAGCGAACAAGGCGAGACTGATGTACATTTTGCATCCATTCCAATCAGAACAATATTCTGACAATTTATAAGGTTCTCAATTTGGCAAATCTTTCACACAAAAGCAACAAAGAGAGGATAAAAAAGCGCCTTAACCCAGAAACAATTTCCACAAATCGTTTAATATGCAAAAAAATCACATATATTATTGGTCTTACCATTTTTAAAAAATTGAAAAAATCTCAGTATGATTGGTATTTGTTACTGTAAACGACGTGATTCATAACAGGAGATAAAACAACCAACGCATAACTTTTCTCCACGCAAAAATGGAACAATTAACAAAAAAGAAACAACTGCCAAATTTTGAGTGCAAACAACAAAGCAAAACTCTGGATGATAAGCATCTATCCAGTCATAAAAACCAAAAAACTCCCAATTTAACTCAGATAAATCATAAAAATAGTTCATTGAGCCATACTGAGCACTTCAGTAACCATAGTCGTGAACAGATGTCTTAGCGGGAAAATATCGATGAATTGTCGGTAAGATCGCAATTTACTAGAGAGAAATATGCCCAACAACGTAATGATTAAAAAGCAGCCATCGGTAGACAGTGTCAATACAGGACAACTTGGCGAGGAAACATGAGTTTTAAAGAGATAAAATGCAAAAAGCCTCAGCAAATGCTGAGGCTTTGAAGAGTGGTCGGTGAAGAGGGATTCGAACCCCCGACCCTCTGGTCCCAAACCAGATGCGCTACCAAACTGCGCTATTCACCGACTATATTTTGCTTAAGAGTCTTTCTTAAGACTGGGGATAACTGAATATCACCGAAATAAATGGGGTGGCTAATGGGGCTCGAACCCACGACAACCGGAATCACAATCCGGGGCTCTACCAACTGAGCTATAGCCACCACTGAAAGTTGTAATAACCGCTTGTCTGCCGTTATTTCAGACTACGCTCTTGCCTAGTCTTTCAATAAGTGGTCGGTGAAGAGGGATTCGAACCCCCGACCCTCTGGTCCCAAACCAGATGCGCTACCAAACTGCGCTATTCACCGACTATGTTTTGCTTAAGAGTCTATCTTAAGACTGGAGATAATTGAATATCACCGAAGTAAATGGGGTGGCTAATGGGGCTCGAACCCACGACAACCGGAATCACAATCCGGGGCTCTACCAACTGAGCTATAGCCACCACTGAAATTCTTTACCGATATTCCCCGGGCGAAATGGCGCGCCCGAAAGGATTTGAACCTTCGACCTTTGGCTCCGGAGGCCAACGCTCTATCCAGCTGAGCTACGGGCGCATGCCCTATCGGCGGAGTGGAATAATACGTATATCACATTAGGGCGTCTAGTACTTTTTTTACTTTTTTTACTGTTTGACGCCTTTTTCATCAGATGCTTGCTACTATTCCCTTATAAAGGATGTGACTCACCGCCGGAAGATCGCAACTTGTTGTTTATTGCAACAACTTCTCAGGATATAATCACCCAAAATTTACATTGATTTAACAGCAATTACCGCCCGTTAAATTGAAACACTCTAAAAATAATAGGTAAGCAGCACTTACCTTCGGAATGTAAAGTGAGTTAATGGATATGTCTCGATCACTCTTAAGCGTACTGTTCGCTGCTCTAACATTTTCTACTGCAGCGTTTGCTCTAACTGAAGCCGATAAAAATGCAATTGCTGAACGCATTAAGCCGGTAGGTGATGTGTATCTGGCGGGTAGCGAACCAGTACAAGCCGCTCCTACAGGTCCTCGTGATGGCGCAACGGTTTACGGTACTTTTTGTACTGCCTGTCACTCAGCGGGGATCTCTGGTGCACCGAAAACAGGCAATGCTGCCGATTGGGGACCGCGTATCGCCCAAGGTAAGGATGTGTTGAAAAACCACGCGCTAAACGGCTTCAATGCCATGCCGCCAAAAGGCACCTGTATGGATTGTTCTGACGATGAAATCGTTGCTGCGATTGAGCATATGATCGCAGGCCTGTAATAAGCGGGCTTACCATTCCATCAATTGATAATAAAGAAGGGCTTGTTTTGACAAGCCCTTCTTTATTTACTTCTTAAACATCGCTCTTAAATTAGCGATATGCGCTTGGCCTTTGGCCATACGCTCTTCCTGGGTGACGGGCTTTTTCTTTACTTCCCACTCGATATCGTCCTGGGGCAACTCATCCAAAAAGCGGCTTTGCGAAGGTTTGATCAGTTCACCAAACTGACGGCGCTCTTTACACACGATAAACGTTAGCTCGCGTTGTGCTCGGGTGATCCCAACGTACATTAAGCGGCGCTCTTCTTCGACATTCTCTTCATCAATACTGGTTTGATGCGGCAAAATGCCCTCTTCAGCTCCAATCAAATACACGTACGGAAATTCTAAGCCCTTTGAGGCGTGCAGTGTCATCAGCTGTACCGCATCACTGTCATCGTTCTCTTCGCCACGCTCCATCATGTCGCGCAGAGTTAAACGCTGCACCACCTCTTTCAGAGTTTTCTCTTGCTGATCGGGATTATCGCCTTCCAAATCGGCCACGATCCATGAATAGAGATCGGAGACGTTTTTCATGCGCATTTCGGCCGCTTTCGGACTGGCGGAAGTCTCATACAACCAATCTTCGTAACGAATATCACGCACTAATGCGCGCACCGCTTCCACCGTGTTACCCCGCTCAGCATTATCGGCAATCGCCACCAACCACTCAGTGAAGCGGCGTAAGTTCTCAAGCCCTCGCCCGCTCAAATGCTGCTCTAAACCGAGCTCAAAACTGGCGGTAAATAGGCTTTTGCCCCGCATATTGGCGTAACTGCCTAACTTTTCGAGCGTAGCTGGGCCGATTTCACGCTTCGGTGTATTCACAATGCGTAAAAATGCGTTGTCATCATCAGGGTTCACCAGCACTCGCAGGTAAGCCATGATGTCTTTGATCTCTGCGCGCGCAAAAAACGAAGTGCCGCCGGAAAGTTTGTACGGCACACGGTTTTGAGTCAGCGATTTTTCAATCAGTCGCGATTGATGGTTTCCGCGATAAAGAATCGCGTAATCTCGGTATTCGGTTCGATTGAGAAACTTATGGGCGATGATTTCTGCGATCACTCGCTCTGCTTCATGATCTTCATTATTGGCCAGTATGACCTTGAGCTTTTCCCCTTCCGCTAACTCAGAAAAGAGCGCCTTTTGGTAAACGTGGGGGTTATTGGCAATTAAAATGTTCGCCGCACGCAAAATGCGGCTGGTCGAGCGATAATTTTGTTCGAGCTTAATCAGCTTTAAACTCGGAAAATCTTCCCCAAGTAACACCAAGTTTTGTGGTTTTGCACCACGCCATGAATAAATGGATTGGTCATCATCTCCCACCACAGTTAAACGGCCACGCTCACCCACTAAGAGTTTGACCAACTCATATTGGCTGGTGTTGGTATCTTGATATTCGTCCACCAACAGATAGCGAATCCGATTTTGCCAGCGTTGGCGTACTTCTTCATTGCTGCGTAGCAGTAACACCGGCAGCAATATCAAATCATCGAAATCGAGTGCGTTGTAAGACTGCATCTGTTTTTGGTAAAGCTCAAAGCAGTGTGCAAAAAGCAGCTGCTGTTCCCCTTTCGCCATTGCCTTGGCTTGCGGCGGAGTCAGCATGTCATTTTTCCAGTTGGAAATGGTGCTCAGTAGCAAGCGCAGCAGATCTTTATCGCCGTCGAGCTGCTTTTCGGTCAGCTCTTTAAGTAACGCGAGCTGATCTTGGTCGTCAAACAGTGAAAAACCCGCTTTGAGGCCCAAAGCTTTAAACTCACGGCGAATGATGTTTAAGCCAAGAGTATGGAAGGTCGACACCATTAAGCCGCGCGACTCACCTTTACCGAGTGTTTGAGCTACGCGCTCTTTCATCTCACGCGCCGCTTTATTGGTAAACGTAACCGCAGCAATATTGCGTGCTTTATAGCCACATTGCTGAACCAAATAGGCAATTTTATTGGTGATGACGCGTGTTTTACCCGAACCCGCCCCCGCCAATACCAGACAGGGTCCGGAGACGTACTTGACCGCTTCATCTTGTCTTGGGTTCAGCTTCATAGCGCTCTCAATCCTCTTTATTTAGCCGCCAATAATAATCCGCTCACCGAGGATTACCAACAAAGAAACTGCCTTTACAAAAATTTACTGCACAAGTGTATTGCAAAACAGGGGGTATTAGCCGCTATAATGAACAACCGTTCATTTGCAGAGAAATGTGATGTCTGAAATAGTGTACGGCGATAAACAGCTCCAAATCCTTATCGCGGCTGAAAAACTGATTGCAGAACAGGGCTTTCAAGGGCTCTCGATGCATAAAGTGGCGAAAGCAGCGAATATGGCAACCGGAACGATTTATCGTTACTTCCGCGATAAAGATCATCTCTTGATTGAAGTGCGTTTGCACGTTAGTCAAAAAATCGCCGAAGCCGTACAAGCTAATCTTAGAGATGACATGTCTTTGCAAGAACGCTTCCGTACTATGTGGCTGAATATTTGGACGTTGGCTGGCTCTTGTCGTGACATTATTAGTAATCGAGTGCAGTATGAGTCTTTACCAACAACAACTTGTTGCAATGTAAGGGAACTAGAGCAAAAAATGTTTGCCAAAGTCGAACTGTTGTTCGACCAAGGAAAGCAGCAGGGAATTTTCAAACCTCTCGATAACCATCTTCTTTCTGCGTTGAGTTTTGAAACAACCGTCACTCTTGCTCGTCAATACGCTTTAGGTTTTTATCAACTGGATGATTCAACTCTCGATGCAATGATTCAAGCCAGTTGGGATGCAATTACTCAACACTAATTTGGAGTTCGCACCAGAATGAAAAAGTGGACATTTTTTATGTTGCTTATCGCGATCCTGCTGTTTGGCAGCGTGATAGGTTTCAATCTTTTCAAACAACAGAAAATTGCCGAGTACCTCGCCAATCGTCCTGAGCCAGAATTTCCGGTTACCGTAGTGACCGCCAATCCGGTTGATTGGGTACCCGTGATTGAAGCGATCGGTTTTATTGAGCCGAATCAAGGTGTGACATTAACGACCGAAACAGCAGGGGTGATTGACCAAATTACGTTTGAATCGGGCACGCAAGTCGCAAAAGACCAACCTCTAGTGCTACTGGATTCAGCGGTAGAACGAGCCAATTTAAAAAGCACTGAAGCGCGCCTGCCTGCAGCGAAAGCCAAATATGAACGCTACAAGGGTCTGTTCGCTAAAGGTTCTATCTCTAAAGAGTCTTATGATGAAGCAGAAGCGAGCTACTATGCGCTCTCCGCTGATATTGAAAGCCTAAAAGCCACCATTGCTCGCCGTGAAATCAAAGCGCCTTTTGCTGGTGTGATCGGTATTCGTAATGTGTTCTTAGGTCAATATTTGCAGCCTGGTACAGATATTGTGCGCTTGGAAGATACCAGCGTGATGCGTCTGCGTTTTACCGTGCCACAAAGAGATATTTCGCGTATTTCACTGGATCAAGAAGTCGATATTTTTGTGGATGCTTATCCACAGACTTCATTTAAAGGCTCCATCTCAGCGATTGAACCTGCAGTGAGCGTACAAAGCGGCCTGATCCAAGTGCAAGCGGATATCCCAAATAGTGATGGCAAACTGCGAAGCGGTATGTTCGCGCGTGCCAACATCATTCTGCCTAAGCTGGAAAACCAAGTCACTCTGCCGCAAACCGCGATTACCTATACCCTCTACGGTGACAATGTTTACATTGTCAGCGAAGAAAATGGTGAGAAGCGCGTCCAGCAACATGTCGTGAAAGTGGGTGAGCGCTCTGAATCTATTGCTCACATTCTGGAAGGCGTAAAACCGGGTGATGTGGTTGTCACGACAGGTCAAGTACGTCTGAGTAACGGTGCTAAAGTTCGTATCGTCGAAAGTGATGCGACTACACCACCAGCAGAAACCCCAATGCTGTAAGCGGAGGCATCATGCGCTTTACTGATGTTTTTATAAAACGTCCAGTTTTAGCGGTATCGATCAGCTTTTTGATTGTGTTGCTTGGTCTACAAGCCATTTTCAAAATGCAGGTGCGTGAATACCCTGAAATGACCAACACCGTAATTACGGTGAGCACCGGCTATTACGGTGCCAGTGCCGATTTGATTCAAGGTTTTATTACTCAACCCTTGGAACAAGCGGTAGCACAGGCGGATAACATTGATTTTATGACGTCACAGTCCGTGTTGGGTCGCTCGACCATCACAGTGACCATGAAATTGAATACGGATCCCAACGCCGCGTTATCTGACGTTCTGGCCAAGACCAACTCGGTTCGCTCGCAGTTGCCTAAAGAAGCAGAAGATCCGACCGTCACTATGTCGACCGGTTCAACCACTGCGGTTCTGTATATTGGTTTCACCAGTAATGAATTGGCATCCAGCCAAATCACTGATTACCTAGAGCGCGTGGTTAATCCACAGCTTTACGCAGTCAATGGTGTATCAAGTATCGATCTGTATGGCGGTATGAAATACGCGCTCCGGGTATGGCTCGATCCAGCCAAAATGGCGGCACTAAACCTCTCCGCAGCGGATGTGATGAGCATTCTGAATGCCAACAACTATCAGTCAGCGACCGGTCAGGCGATTGGTGAATTCGTTCTTTATAATGGCAGCGCCGATACCCAAGTCTCCACCGTGGAAGATTTGGAAAGTCTGGTGGTGAAAGCTGAGAAAGGTACCGTGACTCGCCTAGGTGATATCGCGAAAGTTACCTTGGCTAAGAGCCATGATACCTATCGCGCGAGTGCTAATGGCCGTGAAGCGGTCGTTGCCGCGATTAATGCGGCCCCAAGTGCGAACCCTATCAACATCGCCAAAGATGTGCTTGAGATGCTCCCTGAGCTGCAGAAAAACATGCCAAGCAACATTGAAATGAACGTGTTGTACGACTCAACGGTTGCGATCAATGAATCGATCCACGAGGTTATCAAAACCATCGTAGAAGCGGCGCTGATCGTTCTTGTGGTCATCACTCTGTTCTTGGGTTCACTGCGTGCCGTACTCATCCCAATTGTCACTATCCCGCTTTCACTGATTGGTGTTGCGATGGTGATGCAGATGATGGGCTTCTCTTGGAACCTAATGACGCTACTGGCGATGGTTCTGGCGATCGGTCTTGTGGTTGACGATGCGATCGTCGTTCTAGAGAACGTTGACCGCCATATCAAAGAAGGGGAATCCCCTTTCCGCGCGGCGATCATCGGTACCCGTGAAATTGCCATCCCAGTTATTGCGATGACACTGACGTTGGGTGCGGTCTATGCGCCGATTGCTTTGATGGGCGGTATCACCGGCTCACTGTTTAAAGAGTTTGCGCTCACACTGGCTGGTTCTGTTTTTGTATCCGGTATTGTTGCATTGACTCTGTCGCCGATGATGTG
The DNA here is from genome assembly GCF_000621645.1 of Vibrio cholerae ATCC 14035. Classification (GTDB taxonomy): domain Bacteria; phylum Pseudomonadota; class Gammaproteobacteria; order Enterobacterales; family Vibrionaceae; genus Vibrio; species Vibrio cholerae. The sequence continues at coordinate 163,854 of NZ_KK211324.1, forward strand.
TTCAAAGATGCTCAAAGCCAATGAAGCGCCGAACAAATTTGAACTGAAAGTGCACCATTTACTGGATCGCATGACGGCACGCTATGAACGCATGCTGACCGCGGTAATGGCTCATCGCCCTGTGGTTATTGCCTTTGCGTTTATCGTTTTTGCAAGTTTACCAATGCTGTTTAAGTTCATTCCAAGTGAGCTTGCGCCATCGGAAGATAAAGGGGTAATCATGCTGATGGGTACAGGCCCGTCGAATGCCAACCTCGATTATCTGGCGAATACGATGGATGATGTGAATAAAATTCTGTCTGATCAGCCAGAAGTTCAGTTCGCTCAGGTGTTTACTGGTGTTCCTAACTCAAACCAGGCGTTTGGTATTGCGTCAATGGTGCCATGGAGCCAGCGTGAAGCTAGCCAAGCCACAGTAACCAACCGCGTGGGTACCTTGGTACAAGATATCCCAGGTATGGCGGTAACGGCATTCCAGATGCCAGAACTGCCTGGTGCAGGCTCTGGCTTACCGATCCAATTTGTGATCACCACGCCAAGCAACTTTGAAAGCTTGTTTACCATCGCCACCGATGTGCTGACCGAAGTCAAAGCCAATCCGATGTTCGTCTACTCGGATCTGGATCTGAACTTCGATTCGGCAACGATGAAGATCAATATCGATAAAGATAAAGCCGGTGCCTACGGCGTGACCATGCAAGATATTGGCATCACGCTCAGCACCATGATGGCCGACGGTTATGTCAACCGTATCGACCTCAACGGCCGCTCTTACGAAGTGATCCCGCAAGTGGAACGTAAATGGCGTCTCAACCCTGAATCGATGAACAGCTACTACGTTCGCGCGGCAGATGGCAAAGTGATCCCACTCGGTAGCCTAGTGACGATTGATGTGGTTGCAGAGCCTCGCTCGCTACCCCACTTCAACCAGCTCAACTCTGCCACCGTAGGTGCGGTGCCAGCACCGGGCACGGCTATGGGGGATGCCATCAACTGGTTTGAGAATTTGGCAAGCAGCAAACTGCCTAAAGGCTATAGCCATGACTACATGGGTGAAGCTCGTCAGTATGTGACCGAAGGTAGCGCGCTGTATGCCACATTTGGCCTAGCGTTGGCGATCATCTTCTTGGTGTTGGCGATTCAGTTTGAATCTCTCAGAGATCCTTTGGTTATCATGGTCTCTGTACCACTCGCCATTTGTGGTGCCTTGATCGCACTGGCTTGGGGTACGGCAACCATGAACATCTACTCGCAGGTTGGCTTGATCACACTGGTCGGCCTTATCACTAAACACGGTATTTTGATCTGTGAAGTGGCCAAAGAGGAGCAGTTACACAACAAACTCAGCCGGATTGAGGCTGTCATGCATGCCGCTAAAGTGCGTCTGCGCCCAATCCTAATGACCACTGCAGCAATGATCGCAGGCCTGATCCCACTGATGTACGCCACCGGTGCAGGGGCTGCGCAGCGCTTCAGTATCGGTATTGTTATCGTCTCTGGTCTGGCAATAGGTACCTTGTTTACTCTGTTTGTACTGCCGGTGATTTACAGCTACCTTGCAGAGAAACACAAACCACTACCGGTGTTTGTTGAGGATAAAGATCTGGAGAAATTGGCCCGCATTGATGAAGCCAAAGCGGCTCATCGTCAGCTGTAATCCAATATTCAGTCTCATCACAAAAGGCCATTTCGATGGCCTTTTTTTATTATCCAATCTAACGACATCGCTAGCTGAATTGCATAGAATGTTGGCAACTTAACAGGAGAATTACTATGTTTGATGCCAAAAAACTCGAGCAGATCGCCAAGCAAATCCATGAAGCCATGCCACAACCCGTGAAAGAACTGGGTGCTGATGTAGAACAGAAAGTGCGTCAGGTCATTCAAGGCCAACTGAACAAACTGGATGTCGTCAGCCGCGAAGAGTTTGATGTGCAAACTCAAGTGCTGTTACGCACTCGCCAAAAGCTCACTGAGTTAGAGCAGAAAATGGCTGAGCTTGAAGCCAAATTAGCGGATAAATAAGCGCTGAGTTCATACAGTAAACAAGCCACTTAGCACTCAATAAAGAAAGGCTTAGTCATTCGACTAAGCCTTCTTGGTTTTTATTATAGTGTGTTGTTGTGTTTGCTTTGGAAATCAATATAGGGATTAATCACCCACGGCGATGCGCTTCATGTCTTTCATGTATCCACGTAGCTCTTCACCGATATACTCAACCGGATGGTTACGGATGATGCTGTTTACTTCGATAAGCGTTGCGTTATCGACTTGATTAGAGACCACGCCTAATCCTTTACCAATCACATCGGTGCCCACTTTCGGCATAAACTTTTCACGCAGCAGTGGTACCGCCACATTGGCAAACAGATAATTACCGTACTCAGCGGTGTCAGAGATGACCACGTTCATTTCATACAGGCGCTTACGCGCTACCGTATTGGCAATCAGTGGGAGTTCGTGCAGTGATTCATAGTAAGCCGACTCATCGATGATGCCTGAAGCCGTCATCGCTTCAAACGCCAACTCAACCCCAGCACGCACCATGGCAATCATCAAAATACCGTTATCAAAGTATTCTTGCTCAGCAATTTTTACGTCGGTTGTTGGATAGTTTTCAAAGGCCGTTTCAGCGGTTTCTGCACGCCAGCCGAATAAGTCTTTATCATCATTCGCCCAATCCGCCATCATGGTGCTAGAGAAGTGGCCAGAAATGATGTCATCCATATGCTTGTTGTACAGCGGGCGCATCAGATCTTTCAACTCTTCAGACAGCTCAAACGCTTTGATTTTTGCAGGGTTAGACAGGCGATCCATCATATGAGTAATACCGCCAAACTTGAGTGCTTCGGTAATGGTTTCCCAACCAAATTGCAAAAGCTTGCCCGCATAACCAGGGTCGATGCCATCAGCAACCATTTTCTCGTAACAAACGATAGAGCCCGCTTGCAGCATACCGCAGAGAATGGTTTGCTCACCCATCAAATCGGATTTCACTTCCGCTACAAAAGAAGAAGCTAAACAGCCCGCACGATGGCCACCCGTTGCCGCAGCCCACGCTTTAGCAATCTCCCAACCTTCACCTTGCGGATCGTTTTCAGGGTGTACTGCGATGAGAGTAGGAACGCCGAAACCGCGCTTATACTCTTCACGAACTTCCGTACCCGGACATTTTGGTGCCACCATCACAACCGTGATGTCTTTACGGATTTGCATGCCCTCTTCAACGATATTAAAACCGTGTGAGTAACCCAAGGCAGCACCTTGCTTCATCAGAGGCATCACCGCATTGACCACACTGGTGTGCTGCTTATCTGGCGTCAAGTTAATCACCAAATCTGCGGTTGGGATGAGTTGTTCATAACTACCCACGTTGAAGCCATTATTCTTGGCATTTTTAAATGACTGGCGCTGTTCATCAATCGCAGCCTGACGCAGAGCGTAAGAAACATCCAAACCTGAATCACGCATATTGAGGCCTTGGTTTAGGCCTTGAGCCCCACATCCCACGATCACCACTTTCTTACCTTTTAGGTAATCAGCTTCGGTTGCAAACTCTTCTCGCGCCATAAAACGGCAACGACCAAGTTGATCCAACTGTTCACGCAGATTCAGCGTATTGAAATAATTCGCCATGAGGGTGCTCCTTAATAAGTGATTCCGTTAAGTCGGTGCGATATGACCGAATAAACTCATACTAAGCCAGAGACAAAATTGCGCAAAGTGATATATTCACAACTAGTTATTGCAACAAATGCAACATAGGAACTTTTGTGAACATCAAAACTCTGCAGCTATTCATGCATCTATGTGACTGCAAAAATTTCAGTAAAACCGCTTCTGCAATGCATCTCAGCCCTTCCGCACTCAGTCGGCAGATACAGAAGCTGGAGCAAGATTTAGGTCACACACTTTTTCTGCGCGACAACCGCAGTGTTGAACTCACTCCCGCAGCCCACCAATTACTGCCCGTTGCGGCACGCATCATTCACGACTGGCGACAATTCACTACCGAACTCAACGATGACAGCCAAGAACTGCGAGGAGAGATAAAGCTATTCTGCTCTGTTACGGCCAGTTATAGCCACTTACCTGAGCTTCTCAGCTCATTTCGCCTCAAGCATCCTTATATCGAATTTAAACTGCTAACAGGCGATCCGGCACAAGCGATCGATAAAATCCTGCACGATGAAGCGGATATAGCAATTTCTGCGATGCCTGAACAACTGCCAAGCCGCATTGAATTCGCCACAATCAGTGAGATCCCTCTTTCCGTCATCGCACCACTTGGGATCAGCAGCTTTATGGATGAGCTACAAAAAGAGCAGCCTGATTGGAATGAAATACCCTTTATTGTTCCGGAGTCGGGAACCGCGCGCGATAGAGCCAATACCTGGTTTAAGCAAATGAAGATAAAGCCCAATATCTATGCTCAGATCGCAGGACATGAAGCGATTGTTAGCTTGGTGGCTCTTGGATGTGGAGTAGGGATTGCTCCGGATGTGGTTATCAATAACAGCCCTGTGCGTGACAAGATCCAGCGCTTAAGCGTCACCCCCATCAAACCCTTTATGCTCGGTGTTTGCTGCAAGCGTTCACAGTTAGATAATCCGCTTGTCCAAGCACTGTGGCGGGTCGTTTCGGCAAAGAAAAGCGTTGTTGATAAATAAAGAACTTTAGAAGAATAGGTTATCGGTACTGTATCGATAATCTAGATATTGAAAATCAAGATGACAGAATGCAAAAAGGCCGCTGAGTTGTCAGCGGCCTTTCTTAATAGTGGCGGAGAGATAGGGATTTGAACCCTAGGATAGCTATTAACCATCGCCGGTTTTCAAGACCGGTGCTTTCAACCACTCAGCCATCTCTCCGCAAATTGTGTGCTAATAGCGTGGTGACACTATCAGCGAGATTAAAAGCCTGGCGATGTTCTACTCTCACATGGGGAAACCCCACACTACCATCGACGCTGTTTCGTTTCACTTCTGAGTTCGGGATGGAATCAGGTGGGTCCAAAACGCTATGGTCGCCAAGCAAATTCTGTTTTTGATTTCACTTTTTCTTAAAAAAAGTGATAACCAACAATTCTGGAAAGCTGTCTTCGTTCTCACACACATTCTTATGCGCTTAGCTTTGAGTCCACTACAAAACCCCTTGGGTGTTGTATGGTTAAGCCTCACGGGCAATTAGTACAGGTTAGCTCAACGCCTCACAACGCTTACACACCCTGCCTATCAACGTTCTAGTCTCGAACAACCC
>NZ_JHXR01000014.1 GCF_000621645.1 Vibrio cholerae ATCC 14035
CTTTTTTTAGTATTTCATTATGCTCTTCAAGGCGAGCCAGCTTCTTTTTCAATTCCCGAATTTCTATTTGCTCAGGGGTCATAGGTGAAGCTTTAGGTGTTTTCCCTTGGCGTTCTTCTCTAAGCTGGCGAACCCATTTATCCATCGTGGACTTGCCCACATTCATGGCTTGGGCTGCTTCCGTCACTGAGTAATTTTGGTCTAAGACTAGCTGCGCTGCTTCTAACTTAAATTCTGCGCTAAATAGTCGTCTTGTACGTTTTGTCATAATGTCACCTGTTAACTTATGAGGTGATGATATCACCTCTAACTAAGTGACCAAATTCACTATGCCACTACAAGTCTGAATATATTGTCTGAGTCCTCGTTACAGGTATTCACAATTTCACTCAAGAATAGCTCTAAGTCGAATCCATAAGCCCCATCTACGAGAGGGACTATACGATTACTTGATTTGTTTTTAACTACATTATCGCCTCTATCGTTAATGTCTATGTACCAACAAAGACCATTTGCAGATTGACGAATATCACCTTTACGTAGCTGTAAGATTTCATTAAGTCGTGCACCTGTAACGGCTGCTATCTGAGGAACCCATTTAAGATACTTCATCCCTTCAAGTGTCTTTTTGCTTCTTCTTGCTTCTGTGAAATAACCATGTTTGAAATAGTCAATCAAAGCTATTACCTCAGACTCTGTTAAAGCTTTAGGTTCCTTAATGTCCCTGTCCTTGATGTTCAACTTAACGGCAGGAGACTTACCGATTAGACCTAACGCCTCAGCATTGTTAAAGATTGCTCTAATATCTTGCATATAACCATTTACGGTTAGTGTCTTTAATCCTCTGTTGATTAGCGCTGTACGCACTTCTAACAGGTCATTTCGAGTAAGCTTATCAATCGGTTTATCTTTAAGAGAACAAGCCTCAAAGATGGTTTTAAGATGCTGTAGCTTTGCTCCTTTCTTCTCCTTGGTTGACTCCATCCATTCACCGCTACTTATCTTATCAGCAATGTAGTTATCAATAAGTTCATCTATGGTTAGTGACTCTTTGTGTTCTTTGTGTTCTTTGTGGTCTTGGGGTTCGCTGTGCTTACTTTGTTCGCTATCAACAATCGACAATAAACCTTCTGTATCGCTCTGTAAGCCCTTCTTCATGATGTCCGAATAGGATTGTATGAATCTCACCTGTTCGACTGTTTGAGCTTCTTGGAGGGCTTCTTGTGCAACGATGATATTACCACGGTAAAACCAATCAACTTTGGGACGTCTCAATAGCTCAGCCTTTGCGATTTCCTTTAAGGTTTCTCGCATATGGTTAAAGTCAATAAAGCTTCCTGCTTGCTCTAAAAGTCTATCCTTTAGGTAATCACTTCTCATCTTTGCCTCTCGTCTGCTTTCTGTTCTTAGTGACACAGTAACACTTTCATTCTTTAAATGTTCTCGGTGTGCTTGCTTTGCTCGTTGTGCTTGCTTCGCTCGCTGTGAGACTCGTAGATAGAACGTGTTGTGCTTCTTTAGTGTCGTGAAGTAAATCTTTTGGGTATCCCTAATGTGTGGGTTTATTCCGTTCCTACAGTCAGGGTTAATTGGATTACTTGAAAATACAGATAGAGACAAAGAGTCGTAGTGACTTCTTTTAGTGACCTTTTTGTTGACTTCTTGAGGATTTGAGAGGTTTTCTTGATGTGTCATCTTACGGTAACTCTTTGTTTATGAAAGAATTACCTTGTTGGGTCTTAGAAAAGAGATGCAATTCATAGAAAATACATGCACAAATTGTCATCGATCATACTCTTATCGAGTTCTGTCAGAACCTGTGCATGCGATTGCGCAATAAAAGAAACAACTAGGAACAATATGCGGCCTTAGCCTCTGGCTCGCTGCCACGCAAGTAGGCAAAGTGCGGTGATGGCACCTAAGGTATCGCACAGCATATCTTTCTGAGCATCCCAAATATCCCCTTGTGAGCCCAAAAATGCGATCCCTTCTTCGCCGCCAGCGAGCGCGGCGTACCACCACTCGATAATTTCGTAAGCCGCTGCAAGACTCATCAAGCTAAATAGTGCAAAGCTGTAAGCTAGCCAAGGTTTCGTTTGTTGCTTACGTAACAGCCATTCCGCAATAGGGTAAGCATAAAGACCGATGGAAAAGTGGGCGACGCGATCGAATTGATTGCGTGTAGAGCCGATCAAGGTATTGAACCAGTCAAAAGGGACTTCAGCGAAGGTGTATTTTGCGCCTATGGTATGCAAGCAGAGCCAAACAAACATCAAGACATAGGCGGTCGTGCTCATTGACCAGCGCAATGAGACCCACCAAATTGTGGCCAGAACCAGAATGGCGGGGATGATTTCGGCAAACCAAACCGCACGTGAAGTAGGTGCTATGGCTGAAAAAACAAAAATTAAGCTATAAAAAAGGGTCAATCCGATGAGAGGTCGCGACAAGGGCATAGTGAATCTCCGTCAATGGAATGGGCACTATCCTGCCATCATTATGAACATTGTTCAATTTCCAAATATTCAGAGCTAAGGTTGCGTCAGAAATCTGGCTTTTACAGTGTCAGAAAAACAGCCTGCAAGCCTTATGCGCATTGAGCTTCACACAATCAAGATTTGCCATTTCGCCGCCGTGACAAATGGGTTAGATTGATCTTGAATTAGAGTATTTCATGGGAATGGAAGCCTTATGTCAGACAGTCACCAGCTTGCTGCAACGTTTCAGACTTATATGGAAAATCCGCTGTTGTGGCCGATTTTTGAGGTTCTGAAACGCCAGCCTTCAGGATGGAAAGTGCATACCTTAGCCGCTCACTTGAGTGAGTTAGGCATCATGCCGGTCTTAGACCCTCAGCCGGAAAAAGATCTGTTCAAGCGAAATTTCCTGATCATGAATGCGCTCTATCAGCTCCAAGAAACCTTGCACCCAGAAAAATGGCTGCAAGTGGAAGCGATGAACATCATTTTAACTCCGATGATGCGTAGTGAATTCCACGACATTGATGTCAATGATCCTTTGCGAGATTACTACACTCAGTGGATGAACTATGAAGCGAATGAGGGGGAAGTGAAGCGTTTGCTCAATGAATTCTGGACGCGATATCGACACTCAGTGGGCAGCCATAATGGTAAGGATTTAACCCGAGGACAAGCTCTGCGTCTGTTTGAATTAACCGAAGAGGCGAGCGCCGTTGAGATCCGTAAAACGTGGCGTAAGCTGGCTTTGCGTTGGCATCCCGATCGAGAAAATGGCAATGCCGAACGTTTTCGGATCTTATGTGAAGCGTGGAATGTGCTCAGACAAGACTCTTTAGTTTAAAAAAGACTCTTTAAGTTAAAAGTGAAAAAACGAGAAAAACGAATAACGAAAAGGTCATGCAGCCCTTTGTCAGTTGCATGACCTTTGAAACCTGTTTTCTAGGGATTTCTTCCAACTTGAAGCTGCTGCAGCAAGTGGTTTTGCCCCTGCGTGGGAATTAGGCTTTAAATTGTGCTTTTCGCATCCGGTTTAGGGCTGCCATTGCATCTAAAATTCGCGGCTTAGCTAAATCACCGTGGTTTGGCATGGCTTGATACCAGTCACCTTCAAGCATTTTAGTCATGGCTTTGGCTGGGTTGTCTGTCCAACCTGGCAGTTGTGCCAGTTGGAACCACAGCCAACCAATGGCATTCACTTCACTTGAACTTTGCAACTGCTCCAGTGCGGAAATGTCCGTGAACTCTTTACCAAAACGCAGAGCATCCAAGCCTTTAGCCGACACACGGAATTTGCCATCCAGCAGCAGTTTTTGCAAAGTGGCACAGTTGAGAGCTCGTGGTGTAAAGGTCGCGAGTGGGGTTTCACACTCATTACGACGCAGCGTTGGGTGCTGGGCAATCACTTCACGCGCTTTTTCTGTTACGTCGACGGGTTGGTAGTCGTGCATCTGAATGACGGTATCGGCTACATCCAGATAGTCACCAGAGCCCCCCATCACCACCAGTGTCGAGATGCCGAGATCATCACGTAACTGACCGATACGATCCACCAACGGTGTGATCGGCTCTTCACCTTTGCTGACCAGTGCCTGCATGCGCTCATCACGGATCATAAAGTTGGTAGCAGAAGTGTCTTCATCAATCAGCAGAGTTGTGACACCCGCTTCAATCGACTCTTGTAACCAAGCCGACTGCGAGGTAGAGCCAGAAGCATCTTGCGTGCTGAAATCGGTCGTGTCTTTACCCATAGGTAAATGATTGATGTAGTTCGATAGATTGAGATTGTGTACACAACGGCCTTCTTCCGCGCGGATCTTCATCGCTTTAACATCAGTGACCATGCGCTCACGACCATCACCCGGAATATGGTTGTAGACCGAACGCTCAAGCGCGGTCAGCAAGGTTGATTTACCATGGAACCCACCGCCCACGATCAAGGTAATCCCTTGTGGAATACCCATACCCACCAGTTCACCTTGGTTAGGCGTTGAGAGGGTGACTTCGAGAGATTTTGGGGCGATGAAAGGAACAGCCTCTTTCATTGGCAGATCGCAGTTACCGGCTAATCGTGGCAATACACTGCCGTTAGCGATGAAAGCGACAAGACCGAGATCGTCCAGTTGAGCGCGCATCGCTTCCTGATCTTCTACGATTTCACAATGATGCAGTAGCGCGGCTTTATCTAACTCGCGTTCAAGCGTGGCACGGCGAATGTATTTCGGCAGGTGAAAGGTTAAGATATTCAGCGCTTTTTTCGCCAGAATATCGCGTCCTTCCGCTGGCATACTCATGCGAAAACGCAGTTCGATGCCGTGTTCGTTAAACAGAACAGAGGTACTATCGAGAACCGTTTGACCGCTAATCGCGATCGATAAGCTGTTGTCTTGTTTGGCGAACTCTGCAAAAGCACGAGCGATAAAATCACGCGCAGCCATTTGATAAGCAGGGGATTTCTCTTTCAGCCAATCTAAACCCGTCAACGACCAAGCGCGCGTAGCACGCAGGCGAGAGGCTGAAGCGTATGGATCAGACTGAATGTGATCGATGAACAGAGTAAAGTCGCCAAAGTCGTACTGACCTTTGATCTGCTGATAAGCACGATAGTTCTGCTTTTCGAGTTTCTTGAGTGTTGCAATTAGTCGATCCATCTCGATTATCGCTCATAGGGAAAGAAAAAGAGGAGCGCGATTATAGGTAGCGCCCACGGAAGAGTAAAGGAATGATAAGCCAATCTCTTTATGCTCGACAACCACAGAGCAGGAGATACCTTCGATTACGCCAGAGCGTGGCTTTCGAGCTTGAGGGTAAACACTTCACTGGGCATAGGTTTGCCATATAAAAAGCCTTGGCCGACATCGCAACCCTGTTCCAGAATGAACTGCTCTTGCTGCGTCGACTCAATACCTTCCACCACCACGTTTAAGTTCAGTTTTTTCGCTACATGCAGCATAGAACGCACGATTTCTTGATCGCTTTCGCTGTGTTCGATCTGCTCCATAAAACTTTTATCAATCTTGATGCCATCAAATGGGAATTTTTTTAGATACTGAAACGAAGCGTAACCCGTACCAAAATCATCGAGTGATAATGTCACGCCTAATGTGTGTAGTCGGTTGAGAATATCACTCGCGGTCGGCTCATCGACGATCAGGCCACTTTCGGTGATTTCCAGTTCCAACTGATGCGCAGGGAAGCAATACAGCGCCAGCAGATCTCGAATCTGCTCGACAAAGCCACTGTTTTTGAGCTGTACGGAAGAGACATTGATCGCGATACAAAAGGTTGGGCACACCGCTAACCAATCACTGGCGGCTTTTAAAGCTTGGTGCAAAACAAAATGCCCCACTTCAAAGATAAGACCATTTTGCTCTGCCATATGAATCAAGGTTTCATTGGAAAATTCACCCAACACCGGATGCTTCCAACGCAACAATGCCTCAGCACCGACCCAGCGCTGGGTTTTCATGCTGACTTTAGGTTGGAAGTAGAGCAGCAGATCGTTGTTGCGCACCGCTTGCAGTAAATAGTTTTCCAATTGATTTTGCCGTGCATGGTTATCGGCTAATGCGGGAGAGTGAAAAAACACTTTGTATCCCGAGTCCTTACACGCCAACATGCTGCTGACGGCATGGCGCAGTAGCTGCTGCGGATCGCGTGTTTCACGGCTAAGGGCCACACCAATATAAGGGTTGAGGTGAACGGGCAGCCCCTCCGTCACAAATTGCGCTTGCCCAGCGTGAATTAAACGATGGCAAAGCTGATTTAATTGGGTGTCGAGCGGATGGGCTTTTAAGATCAGCGTCAAATTGGTCGAGTTAGGGCGAGCGGTCAGTAATTCCCCCTCCGTCACCGGACCAAGTCGCTCACGTAACTGCTTTAGCACATCATCCCAAAGGTGGTAACCCAGCCGCGCCTGTAATTGGCGGGCATTGGCAAAACCGATATGAATCACAGCGAGCTCTTCGTGTTCCGCCAATTGAGCCAGCTGCATCGCGAGCTGCTGCTCCAATGCCGTGCGATTCAGAAAGCCAGTCCCAAGGTCGTGACTGCGCTGATACTCAATCTGCTGTTCTGCGGCACGGCGTTTATCGATCTCTTGATGGAGAGATTGGTTCAGCGAGGCGATGCTTTGCATTTTATGACGAACTTTGAAGTGCAAATCTTGGTTCATTTGCAACAACGTTTCGCGTTGGTAAAGGGTTTTAAGCTGAGCTTCAATCGATTCAGCAAAGGTTTTTATCAATTGCTGATCGGTACTAAGAAACTGGCGAGCTTGACGATCGGTGACACACAAAGATCCAAAAAGCTCACCGTTTGGCCATTGCAATGGTACGCCACAGTAAGCGCGCATGCCCAATTCCAGATCTGGGTTATCCTTCCACAATGGGTCGAGGTCGGCGTTACTGACTAACAATATCTGGCGAGTATTGACCACAGTTTCACAATACAAGCCTGTGCCTAATCGTTCGGTCATGCCGACTTGGTATGGATTGTCACTGCCGACACTGGTACAAAACACATCAAGATCGTGATGGCGTAAACGCATGATCAGGGTGGCTGAGACTTTCAGCACTTCGGCCAGCAGGTTGAGCATCTGCTGCCAATTTGCCTGCATGCTAGAAGGGATCGGGATCGAGTGTGAAAGGATCGGTGCCATTAAGAGGTCCTTGATTGCGGCATGGATTTGGGGTGTGACTAGAGCGACTGCCTGTCTGAAGTCACACCTTTACTTCAGTGGTCAGTCACTCTAACAAATGCCGATCAGAATGGCAGAGCGAATTGAGTTAGCTTGTGTGAATTCTCAAATCTAAAACAACGGGGCGTGTCACTTTTTATTAATAAAATTATGCATATCAACAGATTGGCTATAATCGATCTGGTCAAATTCAAACCCGTTAAGCTGCATAAACTCACGTTTAAAACCCGCATAATCGCCTAACTGCTGAAAATTGCTGGCATTCATTTGTTGTAAACGTTCACGAACTTGTACTTGCGTATCGGGGTTCATCTCCCAATCATCCATACGGATCAAACGTTCGCTATCGAGTGGAATTCGTGAATGGCCATACAGCTTGTCGCTAAACAGGCGCTGCATCTGTTCAATGCAACCTTCATGGGTGCCTTTATTTTTCATTACTTGGTACAGCGCGAGTAAGTAAGGACTCAAACCGGGAATAAATACGCTGGCTTTTGTCACTAACGCCTTACAAACAACGGCATACGCACCGCCATCAAAGTTGGCGAGTTTCAGATTCAAAGCATGACTCGTTTGGTGTAAATCGATTTTAGCGCGGCCTAAAGTACCATCCAGATAGATAGGGTGAGTAACGTCAGGGCCCATGTAAGAAAACGCGATCGTTTTGCACCCTTCGGCGAGTGATTCGGCATTGATCAAGGTATCAATCCAGTTTTCCCAATCATCGCCGCCCATGACGCGTAATGTCCCTTCAATTTCCTCTTCGCTGGCCGGTTGCAAGGTGGTTTCAATCCACGTGTCATTTTCAAGCAAGAGGGTTGCACCAGAGACCGCTTCACCAATCGGCTTAATCGCGGATCGCCAAAATTCAGGGTCAGCCTTTTCGCTTCTGGGCTTGCGGCGCATGCCACTGGCAATGCTGTAAATGATGAGATCCACTTCCCCTTCAAAATAGGTTTCTATCGCTTCAATCACTTGCTCACGCATGTCGACAGAAAAAACATCGCCTTCGAGATTGACCGCGATGCGACCTGCTTGCTCGGCATGCTGTTTAAAAAAGAGATTGTTGTAGTAACCTGCACTGCCGGTTTGTGTTTCACTCGGAGCACGTTCAAAGGAGACCCCAATCGTATCGGCTTGCGCGCCACCAAAGGTCAGCGCAATCCTTGCCGCGAGCCCAAATCCCGACGATGCTCCGAGGATCAGAACGCGTTTTGGACCTGACTTGATCGGATTCGCCTGTTTTACGTACTGGATCTGTTGTAGGACGGCTTGTTCGCAGCCATAAGGATGGGCGCTGCGCGCCACAACGCCCTGAATGATTGGCTTGATGTGCATAGGGTCACCTATTCTCTAGTTAAGGGCTCAAAAATAACGTAAAGCTGAGTAAATTTTATTGAGCTAAACCAGTAAATCGGTGGATGGTGTTACAAATGTGCGGCAAGGTGTTCGGCCACAAACTTGGCTATCCAAGGCTGCGCTTCAGGTTTGGGGTGTAAACCATCTGCCATCATCCATTCTGGTTTGAGGATCACTTGCTCAAGAAAGAACGGGATAAGCGGGATAGAAAACTGCTCAGCTAGGCTAGGATAGATCTGGTAAAACGCATCGCTGTACCGTTTGCCATAGTTAGGTGGGATACGGATCTGCATTAAGATGACTTTTGCGTTTTTAGCTTGGATCTGTTCAATCATGGTGGTGAGGTTATGAGTGACCGTTTGCGGTGGAAAACCGCGTAAACCGTCGTTGGCTCCTAATTCTATCAGTACGGTATCGGGCTGATGTTGGCTCAGAAGAGAGGGCAGGCGGGCGAGCCCGTTGCCTGTGGTATCACCAGAAATGCTTCCGTTAACTACGGTAACGGTTTGACCCTGTTCCACTAGCTCTTCGGCCAGTAAACTTGGCCAAGCTTGTTCGATAGGCATTTCGTACCCTGCGCTTAAACTGTCGCCGAGTACCAATAACGTTTTACTGCTGGCTGCAGCAGAAAAGAGAACAACAAACAAAAAGGAAAGTAGTCGAGTCATGCAAACATCCATCATTTCAGCGCAATCACTATCCAAATTAGTCTCCACTAATCAGGAGCATTTAACAATCCTTAAACAGGTGAATCTCTCGATTCAAGCGGGAGAAAGTGTGGCGATTGTCGGCGCATCAGGCGCGGGAAAATCGACGCTGATGACGCTACTGGCGGGGTTAGATACGCCAAGTGAAGGGGAAGTGTATCTGTTGGGGAAACCGCTTTCACAACTGGATGATGAAGCCCGCGCCGCACTGCGCAGTGAATCCGTTGGGTTTGTGTTCCAAAGTTTTCTGCTTATTCCGAGCCTGTCGGCGCTGGAAAATGTCACTCTGCCTTGTTTGTTAAAAGGTGAGGCGGAGGATCGCGAGCGCGCCCAGAAGCTGCTCAAAGCGGTCGGTTTGGAGCATCGAATGCACCATTCGCCCGCACAATTGTCGGGCGGAGAGCAGCAACGCGTAGCGATTGCTCGCGCATTTATGATAAGTCCCCAAGTGCTGTTTACTGATGAGCCAACGGGCAATTTGGATCAAGAAACAGCTGCAAAAGTGATTGATTTACTGTTTGAACTGAACCGTGAACACGGCACTACACTAGTGCTGGTGACGCATGACCCTAAACTCGCGCAGCGTTGTCAGCGACGATTTTTTATGCAAGCGGGTGAGCTGGAGGAGCGCGTATGAAGGCCTTGCCTCCCGCATCGCTCAATCGCCGCTTACTGCGTTGGAGCTTAAGTGAAATTCGTCACGGGCAGTTATGGCCGGTGACTGTTGCGCTAACCTTAATCATTGCCTCGATTTTTGCATTAACCGCGCTCGCGCAGCGTATGGAACAAGTGATTGTGAAACAAGGGCGTGATGCGTTAACCGCTGATACGGTATTTGTTTCGGGCAACCCACTTCCTGAGTCCTTATTGACCCTGACCGCGCAGCAAGCTAGTCAAACTTCACAAATGACCCGTTTTGCGACCATGGCCTTTAGCGATCAAGGCATGCAGTTAGTCACTGTCAAAGCGGTAGATAGTGCTTATCCACTGCGTGGCGAGATGCGTTTAAGTGATGGTCAGCAAACCTTTAATCATGTGGTGAGCAACCAACTTTGGCTTGAACCGCGAGTAAAAGATCAGTTAGGGGTGGATATCGGTGACAATGTCACGATTGGTGATGCGGATTTTGTGGTCAGCGGTGAAGTGTTGGAAGAGCCAGGACTGAGCTTTAACCCATTCCAGCAAATGCCATCGGTTTACATCCATGCCTCTGATGTGGATAAAACTGGCGCGATTCAGCCGGGGAGTCGGGTGCAATTTAGCCTATTTATGACTGGTGATGACTCTGCGATTGAATCGATAAAACAACAAGTGAGCTTAACGGCGAGCGATCGCTGGCGTGATCAAGAAAGTGGCAGCCGTACTAATGAGGTGTTTGCACGCACTCAACAGTACTTATCGCTGACTGTAGCAATTGTGATCTTGATGGCCGCGACCACCTTAGTGCTGACCTGTCAGCATTACGTTTCCACCCGCACGCATACGATTGCGATGTTAAAAAGTCTCGGAGCAAGTCGCCGCTGGTTACGCCATTGGCTAGCGTTGCAAGTCGGATTGTTACTGGTATTTGCGGTGGTGTTGGGCAGCGTTATTGGTGTTGGGTTGGAGTCGCTGCTGCGTTTGCCACTAAAAGATTTGTTGCCCGACCCGCTCCCCAGTTACGGTTTGCGTCCGCTGTGGATTGCACTTGCCAGCAGCTTATTGATTGCGGTGCCAGCTCTGGGGATCCCGCTGGGACGTCTATTGAGCGTGAGTGCGGTTGCGGTCATGCAGCCGGTGGCGGCGCAAACTCGTTGGCAGCGCAATCTACTGCTGATCATGGTACCGATTGTGCCGCTACTGCTGGTGTATGGGCAAAACCAACTGATCTGGATTGTGCTGATCGGTATTGTGGTGCTGTTTGCGGTGTTAGCGGTGGTCAGTGTTTTGGTGACTCGTCTGCTGGCTAAGCTACCGCTTAATCCTGCGATGGCATTGGCTCTGAGCCGAATTAACCGCTCTGTTGCAGCAAGTGGTTTGCAGTTTGGCGCGTTAGCTCTCTCTTTGATGTTGCTCGCCATCATCTGGTTAGTGCGTACCGATTTGCTCTCAGATTGGCAGCGCACCTTGCCGGAAAATGCGCCGAATGCGTTTGCACTCAACATCAGTGAATCCGAAAAGGCCAGTTACCTTGCGGCATTAGATACAGCAAACATTGAGCGCTCTGCTGCTTATCCCATCATGCGTGGGCGTTTAACGCATATTAACGGTCAAGAGGCGAAACAATACGCGCAAAATGGTGAAGAGAGTTCAGATGCGCTGCGCCGTGAGCTGAATTTAACCTGGGCAGAGCAGTTACCCGATTACAACCCCATTTTGCAAGGAGAGTGGCAAAGCCAAAATGGCGTATCGGTTGAGCAGGAAGTGGCGAGCGACCTCGGGCTTAAACTTGGGGATACGCTGACGTTTATGATCAATAGTCAAACAGTGAGCGCGCAAGTGAACACCATTCGTCAGGTCGAGTGGCGTGAAATGAAGCCCAATTTTTACTTCATTTTTAGTCCGGACGTGGTGCAAAACTTGCCAGCCAGTTATTTGATCAGTTTCCGCATTCAGCCCGAACATGATGCGTTGCTCGGTCAGCTCTCACGGCAACACCCGACGGTGAGCTTGATGGACATTCGCACCATGGGAGCCAAAATCCAAGCCTTGTTGACCCAAATTGTTTGGTCTGTGACGGTGTTGGCGGCACTGGGTGTGCTAGCAGGGGTATTGCTGATTTTTACTTTGCTGCGCTTAAGCCTCAGTCAGCGTCAGCAGGAGATCCGCCTGTATCGCACGTTAGGGGCGAGTCGCCGCCGAGTTATGCACACCATTTGGGCTGAGTATGGAGTGATGGCGTTAGTCGGAGGGTTAGTGGCCAGCGTGAGTGCTGATGCAGTCGTCGCTGCGGTCATGAAATGGGGATTTAGCCTGACTCCGAGTCTGCATATGGCGCTGTGGTTTGTGCTCCCTGCGTTGACTTTTTGCACACTTGCTGCGGTTGTGAGCAGTTTGTTGAAACGCCTGTTAGCCCCCGTCAATAAAGCCTTCAGCGATTGAGCATTGGGGTAAATGGGTTAGTTATCCACAAAATCAGTGGATAACTTTTGGGATAAGTAAAGTAGCGGATGAAGGGGGTTGGGTTGTCAGCCCCGTAGTGGCCGAGGTTTGCGAGGATCGGTTATTCACAAAGTGGTGAAAAGGGAAAAATGGCAAATCTCAGTCAAGCGTTTTTTTGACTTTTTTCGGCTAAAAATCCGCTTTGTGAGCCATGAGTGCGTTTGATCAAAAAACCTTATGTTACAGGTTGTTTTTGTTACTTAAGGTCAAATTAGGCAAGCCATTTGCAGTCACTAAATCGTCAATTTTCTATGGCATGGTAAAACTTGAATCTCTCCCGATAACCGCTTGGGTCGGGAGAAAGGGCATCAAGTGAAAGGGATCCGCCATGAAAATTGCCATTGCAGGAACGGGGTATGTAGGATTATCGAATGGAATACTGCTTGCTCAACACAATGAAGTGGTCGCATTGGATATCGTGGTCAGCCGAGTAGAGCAGCTCAATGATAAGATTTCACCGATCGCCGATCCCGAGATTGAATCTTTTCTACAGCATCAACCCCTTAATTTTCGAGCGACTTGCGATAAACGAGACGCCTACCAAGACGCACAGTTTGTCGTGATCGCCACGCCTACCGACTATGACCCACAAACCAATCATTTTGATACACGAACCGTGGAAGCGGTGATTGATGATGTGTTGGCGATCAATCCACAGGCCATCATGGTGATTAAATCCACTGTGCCTGTGGGTTACACCAAACGCATCAAACAACGGCTCTGCTGTAACAACCTGATCTTTTCGCCAGAGTTTTTACGCGAAGGGCGTGCCTTGTATGACAACTTATACCCATCTCGGATCATTGTTGGGGAAAAGTCGGAGCGCGGCCAAGCGTTTGCAACCTTGTTGGCTCAGGGGGCAAAGAAAATGGATATTCCGATTTTGTTGACTCACTCGACCGAAGCTGAAGCGGTCAAGCTTTTCTCGAACACCTATCTTGCAATGCGTGTATCGTTTTTTAATGAGTTGGATACGTACGCGGAAACCCATGGGTTAGACACCAAACAGATCATCGAAGGCGTTGGGTTAGATCCTCGCATCGGTAATCATTACAACAATCCTTCTTTTGGTTATGGTGGTTACTGCTTGCCGAAAGACACTCGCCAGTTACTGCGCAATTTTGAGGATGTACCTAATAACCTGATCCGTGCGATTGTCGATGCCAATACCACACGCAAAGACCATATTGCGTTTTCCATCTTGAACCGCAACCCGAAAGTGGTTGGTATTTACCGCTTAATCATGAAGTCGGGCTCTGACAATTTTCGAGCTTCATCCATCTTAGGCATCATGAAACGAATCAAGGCACAGGGGGTTGAAGTGGTGATTTACGAACCTGTGCTCAATGAATCGACCTTTTACGGCTCACCTGTGATTCGCGATCTTGCCCAGTTTAAAGCGATGGCCGAGGTGATAGTGACCAATCGCCGGGTGGCTGAGCTGGAGGATGTCGCGGAAAAAATCTACACCCGTGACCTGTTTGGTCAGGATTGAGTGATCGGCCGAGGATAAGTCCGCGTAAAAAATGTGATTTTATTAACGTTTCATACCCTTTAGAATGGCGACCACATTTCTTAGCCTTGATGTAACAGTAGGTAAAATATGACATTGCGATCTCAAGATCCCCGAATTGCTATCATAGGTGGCGGTATTGCTGGTGCGACGGCGGCCGTCCATTTGGGTGAGCTGGGACTCAATGTTGTCCTGATGGAAAAAAGTGCTGGTTTAGTCAGTGGGCCACCGATTTGTCATCTGCATGCCGGGGGCAATCTCTATCGAGAAATTTCCGAGCAGCAGTGTATCGACCTATTGGAGCAGTCAATTGAAACGGTACGCCTTTATCCACACACTTTAAATGTTCGCCCAACCTTGATTGCTATCCCGCAATCCGATCCGGGTCAACCCGAAGAAATTCTGCCGCGCTTAGTGACCATTCAAAACGCGTATCGTAAGTTGGTGGAGCAAGATGCGGCCAATCAAGTGCTTGGCGCAGTCGATAATTACTATCGCTTGTATCAGCGTGAAGAGTTAGAGCGTTTGGCGCAGCAGCAACAAGCCAATCCACCGCAAAGCGATGATGAGTGGGTGATTCCGTTTGCTCAGCATGCCGATCTTGCACAGCTCAAATACCCTGTCGTGTTGGTTCAAGAATACGGTTGGAGTGTGTTTCGCTTAGCAGCCAGCGTCGATCTGACTCTCGAAGCCTTACCCAATTGCCAAGTGATGTTGCACACTGAACTGGTGGATGCCACGTTTCAAGACAACCAGTGGCGATTGACTTATCTTGATGCGCAAGGGGAGCGCCATACTCAAACTGTGGATTATCTGGTCAATGCTTGTGGTTTTGAGACCGGACGAGTGGACGATATGGCTCGCCACCACAGACAGCGTTTGGTGGAGTTTAAAGCGGCGTATGTCACTCACTGGCCTGCATGTCATCAGTGGTGGCCAGAAGTGATTTTCCATGGCCCACGTGGTAGCGAAGATGGCATGGCACAGCTTACCCCTTATGCCGATGGCACGTTCCAACTGCATGGCATGACGGAATCCATCACCTTGTTTGCGGATGGTTTGGTCGCCTCGACTCCGACATCCTCGCAGCCACAGTTGCCTGTGTATCTGCAACACAAGATTGAGCGTGGCTGGCCGATGTCGGCACAAAAAGAGCGCACTATGCGTGCGATACAGCATATGAGCCGCTTTGTGCCCAGTTTTGATAATGCGGAGTTTGCGGGTACACCGCTATTTGGTGCGCAGCAGATCCCCGGTGACGATGTGACACTGCGTGCGGCGGACGTCAGTTTTGAAGCCAATCAGTACGCGAGACTCGAAGTGGTCAAAGGCTCATCGGCGCTGAGAGCCGCTCGCCAATTGGTTGCGGTTTGGCAACTCAAGCCAGATGCTGGTGAGCTATCGATTGAGGCTGAGCACCCATGCAGTATGGCCTTTACTGCGCAGCAGGTGGAGCAGAAGGCGATACGCTTATGCCACGCGCGTGGTTATCCTGCCGCGTTAGCCAAGGTGTATGGGCTTTAAAGTCTCAATAACGGAAGTTTTAAAAACGGAAGTTTCAAAAAACGGAAAGGATCAGTAACCGAAAAATCGCGCCCACTGACACCACACCGCTTGAAGCCCAGCGAGATCGCCAGCGACAAACCGTACGGAATGTCCCGGCTTGGCTTGCGCTAAACGGGGCAGATCGATTCTCGCTACACAACCTAGCTTGGGATACCCGCCAATCGTCTGCCGATCATTGAGCAAAATGATTGGCTGACCATTCGGCGGAACTTGAATCGCCCCCAAGGCAATCCCCTCAGAGAGAATGGTTTGATCCGGTGGCGATATGGTTTCACCTTGCAAGCGATAGCCCATGCGATCGCTGTTTGGGGTCACGATAAACTCGCTGCGGTAGAAGCTTTCCATCGCGGATGGTGAAAACGCTTGATATTGGTAACTCTCAATCACGCGCAGTCGCAGAGGTAAGTTGTAATCAGGTCGAAAGCGAAACGTCATCAGCACCGGTTTCTGGGCAATCTGCTGCGCGGAAAATGCTAAGTCATCACCCGTTTGTAGCGCCAGCCCTTGCGACGTTAGTCCACCTAAGCCTTGCCGAACATGGGTAGATACAGAGCCCAGTTGTGGAGAGACCGTAAACCCTCCTTGAACCGCAAGATAGGCGCGTAGCCCGTTGCGTGGTAAACCAAAGCGCAGCGTTTGTCCTTGCTTGGCATAAAATCGGCTCCAATTGGCGATGGGGCGACCGTCTAGCGTGGCATTGAGATCGCCACCGGCAATCGCCAATTGCGCGTCGCTGCGTAAAAGAAATTCCGCTGGACCGAGC
This sequence comes from Vibrio cholerae ATCC 14035, assembly GCF_000621645.1. Taxonomy (GTDB): domain Bacteria; phylum Pseudomonadota; class Gammaproteobacteria; order Enterobacterales; family Vibrionaceae; genus Vibrio; species Vibrio cholerae. The sequence continues at coordinate 16,226 of NZ_JHXR01000014.1, forward strand.
GTGATTTCTAAGGTGGCGCAATTGACGGTATTGGCGAGTAAATGGTTAGCCCAGCTGTAGGCGTATTCATCGAGAGGGCCGGAAGGGGTGATCCCGAAATGACTGAACCCATAGCGACCCAAGTCGTGAAGTAGCGTGAGTGGTCCCGCTTTGATCACGTGTAGCTTACCTAGCATGTTCCTTCCTTATGGAAAATATTCCCTGCTTATTCCTTTGTTACCCTAGGCAACTGTTACCTGAGGCAGCTGTTATCTGAGGCAGCTCTGGGTGTTGGCCATCTTAAGCTCTGTGGATTGAGTACGGCTCAATCACACCGCCCAACTGAATAAACTCATCACGTTCAATCGAGCGAAATCGCACTTGAGTGCCAATCTGCCAAGGTGACATCGGCTCTTGTCTCGGGTCAAACAAGGTTTGCGGACAGTTACCGATAATGTTCCAGCCGCCCGGAGAGGCGTTGGGATAAATGGCCGTTTGTTGCTCGGCAATCCCTACGCTGCCTTTGGGGAGCATTAGGCGCGGGGTAGTGCGTCTGGGGCGGCGCAGCGGCTCGGCGACTTGAGTCATAAAGGCAAACCCGGGAGCAAAGCCAATCGCCGCCACCGTGTAAGTCACAGAGGTATGCAACTGAATCACTTCTGCTAATGCAAGCCCTTGTTCCTGATAGCGAATGAGGTCAAGTCCTACATCAGGATGGTAGTACACGGGGAGCTCAATGAGATTGGCGTTCGCGTGGTTAGCCTGTCGCGGTTGATTAAGCAGTAAAGTCAACTGCGCCACCAGCTCCTTTTGTGTTAAACGGTAGGGTAAATAATCAATCAGCAAGGTGGTATAAGAGGGAGTGACGTTCATCAGTCCATAGGCCAAACTCTGCATGATGTCATGCGCACATTGGCCAATATGCATCGCTAAGGTTGCATCAGCCGGATGCTGAAAGCGCACCAGTATGCTGCCTTCCGCAATCGGCTCAATTTCAAATGGGATGGACATGGCCTACTCATCCAACGCAGCACGAATTCTGGCAATGAGCGACACGGCGTTTGGGTTATCGCCGTGCACACATAAAGTATCTGCTTCAATCGGGATAACGAACCCATCAGAACTGGTGACTTTGCCATAACGGGCGATTTGTCGCACTTGGTTGAGAATGGCTTCTTCGCTACTGAGTACCGCATTGGGTTGTGAGCGCGGTGTCAGCTTGCCATTGGCGAGATAGGTACGGTCGGCAAAAGCTTCAAACAGCAGTGGTACATCAAAACGGTCCGCAATATCGAGATAGTCTTGATTGTTGGCAGAAGCGAGCACCATCAGAGGCAGGTTAAAACAGGAAACGGCATCGACCACCGCACGAAAGATGCTCGGGTCGCTCATCATGTCGTTATACAGCGCGCCATGAGGCTTCACATAGCTCAATTGGCCATTTTTACTTTCACACAGCGCCTTCAGTGCGCCGACTTGGTAAAGAATGATTTCACTCACTTCTTGCTCATTCATCGCCAACGAGCGGCGCCCAAATCCTTGCAAATCTGGGTAGCTAGGATGGGCACCTATCATCACTTCATGCTCAAGCGCTAAATCTATCGTACGGCTCATAACATGAGGATCGGACGCGTGAAAGCCACAAGCGATATTGGCCATATCAATCCAAGGCATCACTTCTTCATCGGCCCCCATGGTCCAGACGCCGAAGCTTTCGCCCATATCGCAATTGAGTTGGATTGTCCGTTTGCTCACTGATGTACATCCTTCTGTAAACTCTGCCCGCTAAAGTAGCGAAAAAGAGTGATTTCGTCAGCCGAAATTAGGGTTTGGTCAATAAATTTTGCGTGTTTTGGAGCATTCTGAATCAAATGCAATGCCACAAATGTTCCGGATTGCCCGCCTCTCGCCTACTTTTCGCCACAAGGGGATATTTTAGAGCTTAAATCTGGATCTCAGATTTGATCCATTTGCTTCAGGTATAGTAGAGCCTGTTTTTAAATCCAGAGGCATCAATGTTTTGGCGATCGCTGAAAAGCCGTTACAATCGCCGAAAACATGAAGGAGGCTAGGCATGAAAGTATTGGTTACAGGTGGCATGGGTTACATTGGCAGTCACACCTGTATTCAGATGATCCAAGCGGGTATGACCCCTGTGATCCTCGATAATTTATACAACAGTAAAGTAACGGTCCTTGATCGTATTGAAAAAGTGATTGGTGTTCGCCCTCAGTTTGTGCAAGGGGACATTCGTGATAAAGCTTTGCTGGTTGATCTCATGCAACAGCATAATATTGAGGCGGTTGTGCATTTTGCGGGCCTCAAAGCGGTGGGTGAGTCCGTACAAAAACCGCTCGAATATTACGATAACAACGTGAATGGCACCTTAGTTTTGGTGGCGGCGATGCGTGAAGCGGGCGTGAAATCGCTGGTGTTCAGCTCATCTGCAACCGTATATGGCGATCCTGCGTCTGTGCCGATCACTGAATCTTTCCCAACCAGCGCGACCAACCCATATGGGCGCAGCAAGTTGATGGTGGAAGAGTGTTTGACCGATTTTCAAAAAGCCAATCCAGACTGGAGTATTACGCTACTGCGCTACTTTAACCCGGTTGGCTCTCATCCCTCTGGTGAGTTGGGTGAAGATCCACAAGGCATCCCTAATAACTTGATGCCGTTTGTGTCTCAGGTTGCGGTAGGGCGCCGCGAGTATCTTTCCGTGTTTGGTAGCGATTATCCGACCAAAGATGGCACTGGGGTGCGTGATTACATCCATGTGATGGATCTGGCGGACGGTCATATTGCCGCGCTGCAAAAAGTCGGCACTCGTGCGGGTCTGCATATCTACAACCTAGGCACAGGGAATGGCTACAGCGTGCTTGAAATGGTGAAAGCGTTTGAAGCGGCTTCGGGTTGCGCTGTCCCTTATAAACTGGTGGAACGTCGTCCGGGGGATATCGCGGAGTGCTGGGCTGACCCGACAAAAGCTGCGCAAGATCTCGGCTGGAGAGCAACCCGAACCTTAGATGAAATGACGCAAGATACTTGGCGCTGGCAGTCGAATAATCCGCAAGGTTACCCAGAAGCTTAAACAGTCATTAGTGACTGTTGCTATTGAATACAAACGCCCATCATGATTGATGGGCGTTTGCTTATGCGCTTCGCTGAGTTGAAACCTAAATTAGGTGCGGTAGCGCGCGAGGATTTCCCCTAAATTGCGTGTCGCTTGAGTAATTTCACTGACACCTTGCGACGTCTGCTCTGCAACACGGCGCAGCGTGTTGGACTGGCTGCGAATATCACTTAGTTCGGATGAAATATCGTGGGCAACCGAGCTCTGTTCGCTGGCTGAAGTGGAAATTTGCACACTGAGATCATTGATAAGCTGCGCCGAATGCGCGATGGCTTGTACATCGTTACCCACTTCACTTACCAATTGGCTGCTGGTGTGTGCTTGGCTCACCGTCTGCTCGGTAAGTTTGGCGATGTTTTGGCTTTCCACCTGTAGCTTTTCAATCATGGCTTGAATTTCCACCGTGGCCGATTGAGTGCGACTGGCCAAAGTGCGGACTTCATCGGCAACCACCGCAAAACCTCGACCTTGTTCACCGGCGCGAGCTGCTTCAATGGCGGCATTGAGTGCCAAAAGATTGGTTTGCTCTGAAATGGCATTGATGGTGGTGATCACCGCATTAATCTGCGTTGCATTGGTGTTGAGGGTTTCGACTGAGGATGACGCTTGGGCGATGTAACGTGAGAGCTGTTCAATATCTTGAATCGCTTTTCTCACTCGCTGCTGGCTGCGTTCAACCTGCTTGGTGTCTTGTTCCGTTTGTTCGGTGGCACGCTGTGAGGTCGTCGAAACTTCGGCTGCTGAAGCCGTCATCTCTTCCATCGCGGTGGCCACCGAATCGAGCGAACTGTATTGATTCTGAATCTGTACTTCCGATTCTTTCACTTCGTGAGCAAAAGTCATTGCGGTGTCACGCAGTGTGGCGCTGTTTTGTTTTACGGCCACAATCAGCTCTGCAAGTGTATCCATGGCTTTATCGAGCGCACAACCAATCGTCCCGAACTCATCACGTCCGGGATGGAAACCGAGTCGTGATGTAAGATCGCCTTCAGCGATTTTTTGGGTGGTGGTATAAAGCACCCACAAGGCACCACCAATAAAGGTCGCGACCCAGTAAGTGAAAATGGCAAAAGGAATGGCCCACAAATAGGTGAGTAAAAAGCTGCGCAGGGCTTGCTCGCGAGCCGGCTGCTCATACTGTTTCATTGACTCTGTATAGGCATAGACCTGACCGTTTGCGCTAGTGGCACTGGCTGTGACGACACCTTGTGAATAGATCGTGTCGCTTACGCGATTTTGTACTTTCAGTACGGAAAGTTGGCTAGGGTCGGGATGGTTGAGTAGCCCTTGTAATTTGTATTCCACTGCCAATTGAGACTGCTGCTCAATGCTGGCAAGGGTGTGCCAATAGCGCATACCTGCAATGGTGGTGATTGCGCTTAAAAACAGTAAAAAGATCACCCACATTTTGTCGTTAATCGACATGCGAATGAACACTCGGTCAATCGTCCTGAATTGAACTTCTCTCATGATGGCTCCTGCATAGCAAAAATAGCTGGCACAAGTTAATCATATTCAAGTGACAAAAGTGAGATTCATGTTCAATAAAAATGAAAGAATAAGATAGGATTATTTCAATAATGAGATTTACATCAAGAAGTTGAGTTGCATAAAAATAGGGCGAATAGAAGCCTATTCGCCCTTAAAATCTGCTTTTATCTTTAAACGCTACCTAAGTCATAAGAGGAGCGTTAGGGTTAACCGAGAGCGGGAAGTATGCCTAACGTAATCAATAGCTGTGCGCCGATGATGAGTAGCCCGACCAAACCTGTCACAAGCAGGGCCCCATTGCCCCCTGTAACTTGATAGTGTTGCTCAGTGGCTTGTTGGCGCACTTTGATCACCATCACCAGAGGTAAAAAGATGGCCAGAATGGCGAGCGCAATCGCGGCATAGCCTAGCGCCATAATGAAGCCTTGCGGGTAGAACAGTGCAAAAATCAGCGGTGGTAAGAAAGTGACGACAGACGCTAATGGGCGGTTCATTTTACCTTGTTGGTTACGTAGAGAATCCCCCATAAATTCAAACAAACCTAGACTAACACCCAAAAACGAGGTGAGTAGAGCAAGGTCAGCGAATACGCCGATGATGTTGCCAAGATTCGATTGGTGAACCGTGGTCGAGAGTACACCGATGAGCGCTGTGAGCCCCATATTGTCGAGTAGGGCAGATTGACTTACTACCCCAAGAGTGACTAGCTGCCAGAAAATGTAAATCACTAGCGGAATCGCAGAGCCGATCAAAATCGCTTTGCGCAGCGCAGGGGTATCACCATCTAAGTAATTCACAATCGCAGGAATACTGCCGTGGAAACCAAAGGAAGTAAAAATGACGGGAATGGCCGCGACAATCAAGCCCTGCTGAATCGGCATACTCAGTAAGTAAGACTGCGAAACATTGGGCGCGAGGAAAAACAGTACCGCTACCATAGCGATCATCTTGCCGGCAAATAATACACGATTGACGCGATCCACTGTGCCTGTTCCAACGGTGACGACCAAAGCGACAATCAAGGTAAACAGCAAAGTACCGCTCGAACTTTCAACGTTCACGCCAGTGAAATCGGTAATTCGTTGGGTAAATTGTGCGCCGCCGCCAGCAATGTAGGCCGCACACAGCGAGTAAAACAAAAATAACATAGCGAACGTCGCAACCCATTTGCCTTTATCGCCTAAAATCTGTTTGGCGAGAGTATGCAAAGTTGCTTCTTTATCCGCGTACTGGTGGATTTCTACCATCAGCAATGCAGTAAATGCCATCAGCATCCACAAGCCGAGCATAATCATCAATGAGGTTGAGAAGCCAATACCGGCGGAAGCTAGAGGCAGAGCTAGCATTCCTGCACCAATCGTGGTGCCCGCGATAATCAAAGTACTGCCTAAAAGCTTCGATTGCGTCATGTGTAAACTCTTTTATACGTTGTTAGATGTTGCGCTTAGTGATTTGTGCGAAATTTGACCGATTAATAATCTCATTTCACTAGTTTTTGGCTATTCTGTAGAAGCTTTCGATTTGCGTCAATCTGTTTGTAAAAATTTAAATCCGAATTTGTAATTAATAATTTACACTTCATGTAACTGAGGTTTTTACCACAAAGAAACCTTGGTACTTACTACAAGCTGTGGTAAACCTTATTGGCGTTTCTGGAAGCGCTTACGATGAACGTCTCACCAGAAACCGTTATCCCCATTCAACGTGAAGCTGAACCTTCAAGTCGAAAGGGTATAAAAGGATGAAATAAGTATGAATTAAGGAGGTCAACAATGAGTGACCACAATCACAATGATGAATGTCTAGAGCTGCTTGATGCGATGGAGATTGGTTTTACGCTCAGCGATTACCAAGCGGTTGAATCAGAGCAAACCGACGTCTCTGTGTCATAATCTCCCATCTCGGTGTAACACCGAATCTCTTATCCCATGAATTTCCTTGCCCATTTGCATATTGCTCATCACTGCCAAAGTAGCTTACTCGGTAATTTACTGGGAGATTTTGTCAAAGGTGATCCGACAGAGCAGTACCCGCAATCTTTAGTGCAAGGAATCCGTTTACATCGCTGGGTTGATGCTTACACCGATAGCCACCCAGTGATGAAAGCGGCGAAATCTCTGTTTCCTTCCCAACAACAACGCTTTGCGCCGATTGCCCTCGACCTGTTTTGGGATCACTGTTTAGTCAATACTTGGTCGAATTGGCATGCCGAGCCCTTGGGGCAGTTTCTGACTCATGCACAACAAGGGATAGCCGAAGAAAGTACATCGGCGCTGCCTGAGCGTTTTGTGCGAGTGAATCGCGCTATGTGGCAAGGAGAATGGTTAGCCTCCTATGCGGAGTTGGCTAATATTCGCTATGCGTTGAGCAAGATGGCGCAGCGCAGCCCTCGCATGCAGCCTTTGGCTTATAGCGCGCAGGGATTAGAGGACAACTACACCGAGTTACAAGCACTGTTTGCGGTGCTGTATCCGGATGTTTTAGAGAAAGCCAAACGCCGTTCACTTTGATACAATCCGCGCCCCAAAAGTTATTAGGTACGCGACATGTCAGAACTCTCCATCACTTTTTCGCAATTAGGCTTGGATTCTCGTCTGCTGAATACATTGAGCGAGCTTGGGATCGCCAATCCCACGCCAATCCAACAGCAAGCTATTCCTCATGTATTGCAAGGAAAAGATGTACTGGCAGGGGCGCAAACCGGAACCGGTAAAACGGCGGCATTTGGCTTACCTTTGATCCAACGCTTTATTGAGCAGCCTTGGCAGCGTGAAGCAAACAGCAAAGAGATCCGGGCGTTAGTGCTGGTGCCAACGCGTGAGTTAGCTCAGCAAGTATTGGATAGCCTACAAGCCTACGCGAAAGGAACGGAGCTTAAGATCGTAGCCGTTTATGGCGGCACGAGCATGAAGGTACAGCTCAATCATTTGCGTGGTGGTGTGGATATTTTGATTGCGACGCCGGGGCGTTTGCTCGATCACGCCCATGTGAAATCGCTGTTTTTGGGCAAAGTTGAAGTGTTGGTACTCGATGAAGCGGATCGCATGCTGGATATGGGCTTTATGCCAGATTTGCAGCGCGTGCTGCGCCGTTTATCGCCACTGCGTCAAACGCTGTTTTTCTCTGCAACGTTTGATAGCAAAATCAAAGCGGTGGCGTATCGCATCATGCGTGATCCTATCGAAGTGCAGGTGACGCCATCCAATTCCACGGCAGAAACCGTGCAGCAGATGGTGTATCCGGTGGATAAAAAGCGCAAACGCGAACTGCTCTCTTATCTGATTGGCTCGAAAAATTGGCAGCAAGTGTTGGTGTTTACCAAAACCCGTCAAGGCAGTGATGCACTTGCGGAAGAACTCAAGTTGGATGGTATAAAAGCGGTGTCGATTAATGGCGATAAAAGCCAAGGTGCACGCCAAAAGGCTTTGGATGATTTTAAAGCAGGCAAAGTGCGTGCTTTGATTGCGACCGATGTCGCCGCACGTGGGTTAGATATTGCCCAGCTTGAGCAAGTGGTGAACTACGATATGCCATTTAAAGCGGAAGACTATGTGCATCGTATTGGGCGTACGGGACGCGCAGGTTTAGCGGGATTGGCGGTCTCTTTGCTGTCGCATGATGAACAGCCACAACTCGAAGCGATTGAGCGTTTACTCAATACACGTCTTCCTCAAGAATGGTTGAAAGGTTTTGAGCCTAGCCCTGTGGTGCATGAGGAAAATTCACCGCGTCGCTCGGCTGGCCGTTCGTCAGAAAAACGCAAACTAAAAGCACAACTGAAAATCCATGCGCAGCGCGGTAAAAAAGCGCGTTAAGTAGGGTCAATAAGTAGCACCCATCGATATCCCGTTTGCTATCCCCAATCACAGCACATCGCAAATAGTGCATCGGAAGGGGATAGCTCACATCGCCTATTACTCTTCCGTCTCTTTATAGACATCTCGCCAGTCGCAACTGAGGGTATACACCAGCTCATCCACCGAGTTGGGCTGCATAATGTAAGGCTTGGCGACATGAAACTTCTCAACCATCAAAGCGTTAAACAACTGCCAATGTTTGAGTAAACAGGCGGAAACGTCTTCAATTTCCGGGGCCCAAGTTGCACGCATAAAAGGCGTCAAACTGGCGGCGCTGTGAGTGTACATAATCAGCTGCCATTTGATTTCCCACAAATGGATCGGAGATTGGGGGTACTGACGGTTGTAGTCGTCCGCCAAGGATTCAACCAAGCGTTCAATCTCTCCAGAAGTATCGAGGAAATAATCGAATAATTTATCTTCTTGGCGTACGGCATCCGCAATCAATTGGATTGGCTGTTTAATGATTAAGCCATGTGCCAACATGCGCATGAGGAAAGTGTACAGCTTTACATTGACGGGAGTTTCTGCTGGCATGGCTTGGAGCACCGTCTGCATGTAGCGAATCATATAATCATGCAGGCCATCGCTGATGCTGTGCCAGATCTTTTCTTTACTGCCGAAATGATGACGAATCAAGCTATGTGAGACGCCAGCCTTTTCACTGATATGGCGCAGAGAAACGCGTGAATAACCGAGCTCACAGAACAGCTCTGCCGCAATGGTGATAATGTGATAACGCGTTTTTTGGGCATCTTGCGCACTACGACGCCCCTGTTTTTTTTCAATCATGTCAACCTAATGTATAACGGTCACTGAGACGTCCCGATTTTTACCAGATCTGCGCCGATTTTTCATGACTCTTGTGCTTAAAAGTGGAATTTTTGGGAAAAACTCATTGGGATGAGGCATAAAAAGCAGCAATGTCGCGCAAATCTTGATCATTTAAACGTTGCAACTGAGCTCTCATCATCTCCGCCATTGGGCCTGTGCGCTCACCTAGTTGATAAGCCTTCATCGCGCTATACAGATATTCTGCGCTTTGCCCATCAAGGTTAGGATAGCTGACCTGAGTAGCTTTGCCGTCGGTGCCGTGGCAAAACACACAACTTGGCGCTTTTTGTTTACCGAGTACCGGGTCGCCACTGGCGAAAAGCGGAGTCGAAACAAGGGTTAAACAAAGCAGAGAGCACACAACGCGCATCAATAAACTCCAAACAAGAGGGTGTAAATCAGTGGCGTGGAGTATAAAGCTTCCCCTAAGGGGAAGCTCAAGAGGTCGCGAGCGAGAATAAAGAGAGTTTAGGAGCCTGTTGGCATTCTCAACTTCACTCAAGCCAGTAAGGTGCGCAGTTTGGCGAGTAGGGTATCAATATCCTGACGTGTAATGTCTTTATGTGTCACGAAGCGCACTGGATTACCCGCGGTGATGATAATGCCTGCTTGGCGAAGTTGCTGGGCGATGGACTGGATATCGACTGTCGAGTCCAATTTAGCAAACACAATATTGGTCTGTACCCATTCGGTATTAACCGAAAACCCCGGTAAAGCATTCAGCCCCAAAGCCAGATGACGAGCATTATCATGATCGGTCTTGAGCTGCATGACTTGCTCGGTGAGCGCCAATTTCCCCGCTGCGGCTAAAATGCCCGCTTGGCGCATACCGCCACCGACCATTTTTCGCCAGCGTCTCGCTTTGGCAATAAAGTCCTTGGAACCGAGCAGTAACGAACCGACTGGCGCGGCTAAGCCTTTGGATAGACACACGGTGATCGAATCAAAATATTGCGCGATCTCTTTGACATCCACATCCAGTGCGACCGCCGCGTTGTAGACCCGAGCCCCATCAAGGTGCAGTTGCAAACCATGTTGATCAACAAACTCGCGCGCCTTCGCCAAATAACTGAGTGGAAGCACTTTACCATTGATGGTGTTTTCCAAGCTGAGCAGTTTGGTGCGGGCAAAATGTGCATCATCCGGTTTGATCGCGGCTTTGAGTTTGGCGAAATCGAGTGTGCCATCCGGTTCATTGTCAATCGGTTGTGGCTGGATAGAGCCAAGTACGGCAGCACCGCCAGCTTCATAACGATAGTTATGGGCTTGCTGGCCACACAAATATTCGTCGCCGCGTTCGCAATGGGCGAGTAAACCTAACAAATTGGCTTGAGTGCCTGAGGTGGTAAACAGCGCGGCTTCAAAGCCATGGCGCTCTGCCGCCCACTGTTCTAACTCGTTGACGGTGGGGTCATCGCCATACACATCGTCACCCACAGGGGCTTGTGCCATCGCTTGACGCATCGCGTCGGTCGGTTGGGTAACGGTATCCGATCGAAAGTCCATATTTTCTCCTACAAATATCCGCAAAGTTTGGCTTTACTTAAACAAGCAATGGTTTTGGAATCGGTGATGTCGCCGAAAACAATTTTACGTTCTAATTCTTGTGGGGTAAGAAAGAGGACTTCAATCACTTCGTCCTCATCGCAAGAATAGCGCGCCGTTTTGCTTAGGTTTTTTGCGACAAACAGATGTTGAATTTCATCGCAGAAACCCGCGAGCGGCGTGACTTGACCGAGTTCGATAAATTGCTGAGCGCTAAAGCCGGTTTCTTCCTCCAATTCGCGCTGCGCACAGGAAAGAGGCGGTTCCCCCTCTTCTATAGTGCCAGCAGGAAGTTCGAGTAACCATTTTTTGAGCGAAGGGCGAAATTGGCGTATCACGACAATCTCGCCTTGGTCAGTCAGTGGCAAAATCACTGCCGCACCGGGGTGTGAAATCGTGGTATGTGTGACCGAGTGGCCATTCGGAAGCAAAACGTCCTCCTCGACCAGTGCGATGCTTTTCCATTGATGGATGATTTTGCTCATGGAGTGTGTCTTGTCAAAATAAAGCGGTGATGAGGGAGTCACCTTACCTTAGGTTCAGTGGCATCCCCAAGAATAAATTGTACTTTTTGCGTCGTGTCTGTGGAAATGGCGAGAAGTTGAGCCGCTAAATGTGCAATCAATGATTACCAATTGTTTCAAGGAAATGAGATCTGTTATAAGGATGCGCAAAACAAAAAATAGACTTTGTAACAAATCGACAACAATTGTATAAAGCGATTGTTTATTGAAACTATTGTTTATAGAGCGATTGTTTATAGAGCTATTGTTTATAGAAACAGTGCTTATTGAAAACGTGTTACCCAATTTGGGCTTTGTCTGAGGAATCAAGAGATGCTGCAACCCACCCACAGCTCACATGCGCGCAAAGCGCTGCTTTCAGAGCGAATCAATAAGCTGGCCAAGGCGCTCTCTGATGGCGTGTATGAGCGTGAAAATACCATCAAGCTCTGTTTATTGACCGCCTTGGCTGGTGAAAGTGTGTTTTTGCTCGGCCCTCCGGGGATCGCCAAAAGCCTCATCGCTAAGCGTTTGATTCAAGCATTTGATAACAGCAGTTATTTTGAATACCTGATGACCCGCTTTTCAACCCCCGAAGAGGTGTTTGGGCCGCTGAGTATTCAAGAATTGAAAGACAATGGTCGTTATGTGCGCCTCACCCAAGGTTATTTGCCTACCGCACAGGTCGTGTTCTTGGATGAAATCTGGAAGGCGGGACCTGCCATCCTCAACACCTTACTAACGGTTGTCAACGAGAAAACCTTCAAAAATGGCAGCGATATTGAGCGCGTACCGATGCGTCTCTTGGTGACGGCCTCCAATGAACTCCCAGACGAAGACAGCGGCCTCGAAGCACTCTATGACCGTATGCTGGTACGAATTTTTGTAAATCGAATCCAAAACAAACAAAATTTCAAATCCATGCTTACCGTTGGTACAGCGCAAGAAGCGCAAATTCCAGCAGGGCTGGCGATCACCGATGAAGAGTATCACCAATGGCAGCAGCAACTGGATAAGCTTGAACTCAGTGATGACGTTTTCGAAAAGCTCTACCAGTTGAAAACCATGGTTGAAGAGCGCTCAAAAGAGAGCGCGGGTTCAGATTTAGAGATGTATGTGTCTGACCGCCGTTGGAAAAAAGCGGCCAAACTTTTGAAAGCCAGTGCATTTTTTAATGGCCGAGACGAGATTAACCCATTAGATCTACTGCTGCTGCAAAACTGTTTGTGGAATACCCCAGAATCACATGATGTGGTGCATGAGGTGATCCGCGAATTTGCGCTGCGTTACGCCTTTGACCAAGCAGAAGTGGAGCAACAGCTCGATGTATGCCGACTTGAACTTGCCCAAATTCAAGAAGAGCTAGAGTCTGAGTTTGCCATGGTACTGTCACTGGAAACCACCAATGGCTTAATCAAAAAACAAGTTCATCATCAATATGACCTGTCTGATGCCAAAATTTACAAAGTGGGCATGACGCCTGATTTGATTAAGCTAGTGTTATTGCAGAGCAATATGTCTGTTTCTGAAGGTGAGAAAGGCGATAGCCGTTGGATTTACGTACAGAAAAGTGAATTAGAGCGCGTGATTAAAGAAGGGCACGGCGAAGCCTATGGCTATGTGAACCAAAACACCAATCTATGTCGCTTACGTTTTGACCTTGATGCCAGCAACAACTTGGTGATTAAAGATATTGCCAACCGCTCCGTACTTCTGGCGATGGTCACCAAACAAGGTTTAGATGAGTCGCTGTATCAGAATTGGTTGACGAAAGCGGATCAAGCCATGGCGCAGCTCACTCATGCGGAGCACCATTTACGTAAAGTGCGCCTCAAATTTCACGATGCGCTGCCGCACAGTTTCATCGATCCTGAATTGCCAACGGCAATGCAAGCGACCTTGCATGAGCTGCAGCAGCAGTTGGATGCCACTCAAGTTGAATGCGAGCGTAACGTGATGCGCATTCGTAACCTCAACCAATTTTTTGCTTAGGTGTCATTATGTTAGGGGCGGATGCGTTTAATCTGGTTGTTGCCATAGCAGAATCTGGCTTGATTGATACCGCCGTCAATGACTTGGTTGCGCGCTCCCAAGTGATGATGATGGCGGAAAACCGTGGTGTGGGCACGTCAGTGAAAAATCATCTGATCAAGTGGCGCACCAGCGTTCGTCGTCGAATGACCAAAGTGTGTGAAACTGAACGTTTCCAACGTGAGTTAGCCCTCTACCAAGAAGTGATTCACTGGGATGAAGAGACGTTTTTTACGCAAGTTCCAGACGTGGTGAAGAAACTGGAATGGGACTCCGCATTCTATTTAGAAGCGCGCCGCTTGCTCGAAAAAGAGAAGCTGCATCATAACCCCATGTTCCCTCATTTCTTTTGTGATCAGTGGTATAAATCACTGTCTGATGCGATTCGCCAAGCGCAGGTGATCGAACTTAAAGCCAACAAAGAGCGTATGTTGGCTGATCTCTATCAGCGTATGGAAACCATGCGTAATATGGATAAGGTCACTGAAGCGGGGGATGAAGCGATCGTCGGCCGACTTTGGGATATGGCGGCGGCGAAATTGAGCCGCAATGACCTCACGGTCATGAAGCGTTACGCGGAGTTTCTCAAAAAACACAAAGGCATGCAGGAAATCGCCGAGCAGCTCGGGCGAATGGCTGGACAGGTTGACGATCCGGACCTAAATCGTGCGCCCGCTGAAGAGATGCAAATGGTCGAAGAGCGTTCAGATGAAGCGACCGATGACATTGTGGGTATCCACGAAAGTGACGATTTGAATAAGCTACTGCCCAACGAAACCATGTTTTTAGCTTATCCAGAGCTGGAAGTGGTGTTTTATAAGCACTTGGTCGATAAACGGTTAATGAACTATCGCATGCAGGGGAAATCACGCACTCTGCGTAAGGTGCGTGCCCATCGTCCTGACAACAAACAGGTTGATATCGAAAAAGGGCCGTTCATTCTCTGTATTGATGCCTCAGGATCCATGAGTGGTTTTCCCGAGCAGTGTGCCAAAGCCATGGCTTACGCGCTGATGCAAATTGCGTTGGCAGAAGATCGTGATTGTTATGTGATGCTGTTTTCTTCCGAGTTCATTACCTACGAATTGACTCGCCAAGATGGGCTGCGCGAAGCGAGTGATTTCTTAAGTTATTCGTTTCATGGCGGTACAGATTTTGAGCCCGTGATCCTCAAATCGATTGAACTCATGAGCAGTGATAAGTATCGCAATGGCGATTTGGTTGTGATGTCCGATTTCATTGCACCCAAACAAAGTGACGAACTGCTGGCGCAAGTGGCGGAACTTAAAACGCGCAAAAACCGTTTTCATGCCATAAGCCTATCAAAATACGGCAACCCGCAGTTGATGAGTATGTTTGATCACTGCTGGAGCTATCATCCGAGCTTGGTTGGGCGGCTAATGAAGAAGTGGTAACTTGAATGCTTCATACCCAACGACGGGAAGTAGCAGGTCGTCAACGCCACTGCTGCTTCAAATCAGAAGAGAATAGGTTGGTTTGCTTGCGGCGGTCAGTTGAGCAGATTGCGCTAAATCTCAGCAAACGATCCGGCATTTCATTTTTTTGTTTGACTCAGTTCGCATAATCCGTAAAGTACGCAGCGCAAGCAACGAAGCAAATCCTTCGTTTGACTTCAGAGGCGCGTTGGCAGAGTGGCCATGCAGCGGATTGCAAATCCGTGAACCTCGGTTCGACTCCGGGACGCGCCTCCATTTCTTTTGAAGTCATCGCTTAAGCCAGCCAAGTGCTGGTTTTTTTGTGTCTGCGTTTCTTCAATCGAGTCCCCACTCTATATTCTATTTATATCTCATCGCTCCCTACTGAGTATTTCCGGTTTACTTATCACGCTTTATGCATTTGGTTGTGGTTTAACCAGTCGTTTTTGCTATTCTTATGACGTTTTTTTATACAAATAGTCTGTGGTTTTGGTTTTTATACATTTTTATTGCATAAAAATACGTTCGTAGTAGTATGAACGCCAGATGATAATTAATGCAGTATGTCCGCATGAGTATTCGAGTTAAAGGAATTAACAAGTCTTATGGCACCACTCAGGTGCTGCACGACATCCACTTTGAATGTGCGAGTGGTGAAACTTTGGTGTTACTTGGCCCTAGTGGCGCGGGTAAAAGCTCACTGCTGCGTGTGCTCAATCTTCTTGAAACTGCCGATAACGGTCAACTGCATATCGCCAATCAATCGTTTGATTTCTCAACGCATCCGACTGAACAGCAAGGCTTAGCGCTACGTCGCAAAGTGGGCATGGTGTTTCAGCAATACCATTTATGGCCGCATATGACCGTGCTGGAAAATCTGGTGGAAGCCCCCGTGAAAGTCGCAGGTATGGCGAAATCGCAAGCCAAACAGCAAGCCATCGAGATCCTGAAAACGTTGCAACTGGCAGATAAAGCCGATGCGTGGCCGCTACAACTCTCGGGTGGCCAGCAGCAGCGAGTGGCGATTGCGCGTGCACTGATGATGAAGCCGGATGTACTGCTGTTTGATGAGCCGACAGCGGCTCTGGATCCTGAGATCACCAATCAAGTTGTGAAAATTATCAAAGAGTTAAGTGGCACAGGGATCACGCAAGTGGTGGTGACTCATGAAGTCGACTTTGCCAAGAAAATCGCCAGCCATGTGCTCTACCTCGAAAAAGGGCGCATTGTTGAACACGGCACGCACGCCTCCTTTACCCATCCGCAGACTCAGCAGTTTGCCGATTACTTAAAACATTAAGAAGTTACTGATATTAGCCCACAGATTCTGGCCAGTGATGCGCCAGATTTCGCAGAACACATGGAGTATTGCAATGAAAAAGATCCTACTCGCGTCTTTGATTGGTTTGGTTTCTGCTAGCGCAGCTGCGCAACAAGAGATCAAGTTTGTGATGGAAGCGACTTACGCGCCGTTCGAATACATGGATGAGAACAACCAAATCCAAGGTTTTGATGTGGATTTAGCCAATGCGCTGTGTAAGCAACTTGAAGCGAAATGTAGCTTCCACAACCAAGCGTTTGACAGCTTGATCCCAGCACTGAAATTCAAACGTTATGATGCCGCCATTTCGGCAATGGACATCACCGAAGCGCGTTTAGAGCAGGTAAATTTCTCCAATCCGTACTACGACAACTCAGCCGCCTTCGTTTCTCTGGCGGGCAAAGTGGCGGATCAAGCGGCGCTGAAAGGCAAACGTGTTGGTGTGCAAAATGGCTCGACTCACCAAAGTTTCCTACTTGAGCAACTGTCGGACGTGGTCGCGGTGCCATACTCAAGCTACCAAGATGCGTTCATCGATATGAAAAATGGCCGTATTGATTCGGTATTCGGTGACACGGCCGTTGTCGCGGAGTGGTTTAAGGGGGATAACAACCTCGCTTACGTCGGTGAGCGTGTCACGAATGCACAGTACTTCGGTAATGGCTTTGGTATTGCGGTGAATAAAGATAACCAAGCGCTGCTTGATCAACTTAACGCAGCGTTGGAAGCCGTGAAAGAAAATGGCGAATACGCCGCGATCTTCAATAAGTACTTCGGAAACTAAGATGGTGTTAACGGGCTACTCTTTATCACTGGTACAAGCAAGCTGGATGACGCTACAAATTGCGTTGGCCAGCTTGCTGGTCGGTTTACTGTTGGCACTGGTGTTTGCTGGCGGTGAAATGGCAAAACTGAAATTGATCAAATGGCCAACCACCTTGTTGGTCACCGTGATCCGCGGTTTGCCTGAGCTTTTGGTGGTGCTGTTTATCTACTTTGGCTCGACCCAAGTGCTGTTTTTCATCACTGGTGAATTTATTGAGATCAGCCCGTTTATCTCTGGTGTGATTGCGCTCTCGCTGATTTTTGCTTCGTACGCTTCGCAGACGTTGCGCGGTGCACTCAAAGCCGTGGGCAGAGGACAGCGTGAAGCGGCCAGCGCGTTAGGGATTCCGCCTAGCCATGCATTTATTCGTATTGTGCTGCCGCAAGCGGTACGCCACGCACTTCCCGGTTTAATGAACCAATGGCTAGTATTACTTAAAGATACGGCGTTAGTTTCTTTGATTGGGGTGACGGATCTACTGAAACAAGCGCAGCTCACTTCCGCGGCCACCCATGAAGCCTTTACGTGGTATGCAACAGCGGCGGTGGTGTATCTGGTGATCACATTGATCACACAACGCGTCGTAAAAGTCATAGATAACAAGTTTTCGATACAAGGCATGAGCCATAGCCAAGGAGCCAGTGCATGAAAGAGCAACACCTATGGCAACTGCTTGAAGGCTTAGGCACCAGTTTGCAACTGACGGCAGCTTCGCTGCTGGTGGGTTGCATATTGTCACTCTTGATGACCGTAAGCTTAGTGATGCGCACGCCCGTCGTGCATTGGTTTAGCCGTGCGGTGATCACCTTGTTTACCGGCACTCCGCTGCTGGTGCAAATTTTCTTGGTGTATTACGGCCCTGGACAGTTTGAATGGATCCGCGAAAGCGTACTTTGGGTATGGCTCAGCCAACCTTGGTTTTGCGCTATGCTGGCTTTGGCGCTCAACACTGCGGCGTACAGCACGCAACTGTTTAAAGGCGCATTTAACGCCATTCCTAGCGGACAGTGGCAAGCGTGCCGCGCGTTAGGCATGAATAAAATCGCTACGCTGCGAGTACTGCTGCCTTATGCATTACGCAGAGCTGTGCCTGCTTATTCCAACGAAGTGATTCTTGTCTTTAAAGGCACTTCGCTGGCCAGCACGATCACCATTATGGATTTGATGGGCTACGCGCAGCGCATCAACGCCCAAACCTACGATACGTTGACAGTCTTTGGGATTGCCGGGGCATTTTACCTTGCAGTGAACGGCATTCTGACCCTGATCTTCCGCCAAATCGAGAAAAAAGCGTTAGCGTTTGAGGCGTATTAGGCTCACTCGCCAGTTCACGCCTCTGGCTTAATTATTGATTCACATCACATCATCAGGGTTGCGTATAGTGCGCAACCCACTCTTTTAATTGCTGGCTGACGTCGGCAAAACGCTGCGGCAAATCGCGCTGCCTTTTCTTAACCAAATACAGCGTTTCCGTTACCGGAGCTGGGTTTTCAAAAACGCTGATCTGCTCGCGTAACGGGAAGTTTTCCACGGCAGATTTGGGCAAAACGGTAAACCCCAAGCCTTTCGCGACAGGCAACAAAATTTGCTGAATTTGGTTCACATAGCCCGATCGAGGAAAACTTTCGCTATTCAGCACCGTTAATGTAAGGTTGGTACTTTTGGCGAGATAGAGCGAAAAATAGTGATCGATATCAGGGTGCCCAATAAGTCCTAGCTGAAGTAGGTGATCTGCGAGTTGGTCAGGCTCTGTTGGGTGATCATGAGGTAGAACAAGGTATAGCGGCTCTTCCCCTAACACCTCACTTTCAAATACACCTTGGCTGGGTTGTGAGGTCACAATCCCTACATCAACATCTCCCTCTTTGATGGCTTTAAGAATCGTGTGATTGGGTGCCGCTTCAAGCTCGATGCACAGCTTAGGATGCAGCTGTTGTAGCGCTAACAGTGGAGGGTAAATCACCAGCGAGAGCGAGCCAGAGCACGCAATTCGATAACGGCCAGCAAACGGCTCAGTTTCGTGGATCTGTTCTAAGAGCCTGCGCTCGTTTTTTGCAAGTTGTGTGGCGTATTCATACACCATGCGTCCCTGGTCGGTGAGTTCAAAACTTTTGTTGATACGATGAATGAGCGGATGTTGACACGCCTCTTCTAACTTTCGGATGTGTTGACTCACGCCCGGCTGAGTCATAAACAGCTTTTCGGCGGTTTTAGTAAAGTGACCAGTATCGACCAAGGTTTTGAATGTCTGTAGCCAGATTGGGTTGAGCATGATTTTTGATAACAAATTATTATTGAAACAATGATAAACGATAATTTTTATTCTGTTCAACGCCGATTTATTCTTTCGATACCAAAGCTACTTGAAGTTACAGCCCACACCTTTGCTGCTTCAAGTAGGCCGTGTACATCTACTTTTGTTTTGAATCGTAAAGAGAGAATCATAATGAGCACATACCCACGTTCGTTTTCCCATATTGGAATTTCAGTACCGGATTTAGAAGCAGCGGTGAAGTTCTATACCGAAGTCCTTGGCTGGTATCTGATTATGCCGCCGACTGACATTGTGGAAGATGACTCCGCGATTGGTGAAATGTGTACTGATGTGTTTGGTCAAGGGTGGGAGCGATTTCGTATTGCGCATCTCTCAACCGGAGATCGCATTGGCGTAGAGCTGTTTGAGTTTAAAAACCAACAAAATCCTGAGAACAATTTTGAATATTGGAAAACCGGGATTTTCCATTTCTGTGTGCAAGATCCTGATGTCGAAGGGCTCGCGGAGAAAATCGTCGCCGCAGGTGGCAAAAAGCGTATGTCAGCGCCACGTTTCTACTTTCCCGGTGAAAAACCGTACCGCATGATTTATATGGAAGATCCGTTTGGCAATATTTTGGAAATTTATAGCCATAGTTATGAGCTGCATTATGCTGCCGGAGCCTATGCATAATTCATTTTTTGAGGAGCTTGGTGAACTCAAGCTCCTTGATACTGCTTGTAAAAACATCGGCTTGAGTGCATTTTGCTCCCTGTGGCTGAAATCTTGCGCAGTCAGACTTGATTGCTGAAATTTTTTATTGACCAGAAATCTCAATCCGTTAAAGTACACCTCGTTCTCACGGCAAAGCTCGTTAGAACAGATGGTGTCTTCCATCGCAGTATGCGTTGCCCTGGTGGTGAAATCGGTAGACACAAGGGATTTAAAATCCCTCGACTTTCGAGTCGTGCCGGTTCAAGTCCGGCCCGGGGCACCATCATCCTCAAAGACACATCACTTAGGCGCGTTGGCAGAGTGGCCATGCAGCGGATTGCAAATCCGTGAACCTCGGTTCGACTCCGGGACGCGCCTCCATTATTTTCTCTCTTGTTGATACAAAACTCTTTCTAGCGTTCATCAAAAAAATCTTTATTGCGGATGTATTTACTCATCAAGTGATAAGAGAACGGTCGAATTAACCAACTGATGATCGAACGTCCTAAACGCTCCCATGTTGGTGTATTTTCGTAAATTCTGCCGTTGTACAGCCAGAGTAGTTTTCCGGCATGCCAGTACAGAAATGGCACGGGCGGCATGAAGGTTACGATGTCCAGATCGCAGCAGATGCGATAGGTTTTATGAGCCAGCCCATAGTATTTCGGAAAGCGCCAATCCCCGATCGCAGGTTGACCAAAAGTGACGACTCGCTTGATCGTGCGTGGATATTTTCGCTCAAAATAGTCCGCAAACACGCAGCCAATCGCGCCGCCGGAAGAATGCCCAGTGATTGCAATGCGTTTGCCTTGTTCAATCAGCGGCAGTAGGGTCTGTTCCAGTTTTTCAATCACCGTCATGCCAAGCGTATCTTGGTTGCGGCTCGGTTGGCTCTCTTGATGCAGTAAGTGATAAAAGCCGGCATGAATGCGGTATTGCAGCCCTAAATGGCGGCAACTGCGTGTCCAAACCGCGAAGTTGAGTAACCAGTCGGTGAGGCTGTGTGAGCCTTTAATCACAACGACTACCTCATCGCTCGCTCGGCTCCACAATACTCGGATCATGATTTTGCCAAACTGATTGGTGATCACACGCTGTCCGTTAGGATCAAATCCGTAACGAGTCTGCTTAAAAATGCGCGGATAAGCGAGGTTGCACAAAACGGCGTAGCGTTCGTATTGGTAGCGTTTGAGTGGTTTCACAGTGACATCAATGATTCGGTTTATGATGACTGTATGGGGCAAATATGAAGCTTAGATTAAGCTTGGGTCGGAAAAGCAAGTTTCTCTCCCTCACGCTGAGTGATAGAAACTTGCTCTAAAAGAAGGTTACTCGCCCGCCACCCATTGGCGTTTGGTTTTGACGCTTTTGATCAGCATATACAAACAAGTCGCGAGTAGGATGGCAAACAAGTAAGCCATCAAGCCGTGGCGATCTTGCATAAACCAATCGGCCAATACTGGACCAACCACCGAGCCTACGCTGTAGCTGAGCAGCATCACTTGGGTTGCGGAAACAATGTAGCTCGCATCCAATTTGTCGCAGCCTAAATTAATCGCGATTGGGTAGAGGGCGAAGGTCGCCATGCCTAAAATAAATAGGCTAACGCCCAGTACGAGCAGCGAATCATCGAACACGGTCAGCGCGATGGCTGCTGTGCCAAGTAAGCAGAACAGCGCCATCTGCAGAGTGCGGCCTAAAAATTTAGACAGCCAAGGCACCAGAGGTTGAACCGCCATGCCGCCCAAAATCACCAGCGCCATTAAGTTACCCAGATCGGTGTGGCTAATGCCACGGTTGGCAAGTTCCACCGGCATCAAACCGTAAATTGCTCCTAATGTCAGGCCCGAAACGAGGCAGCCGATCATCGCCGCTTTACTGAGCTTGAAAATCTGACGCAACGAAAGTGAGCTAGCTTGTTGTGTGGAAGGCTGATCCGAATCTACGTACATCAGCACCATGGAAGCAATCAAAAGTAGTGTGGTGATCGCAATAAAAGGCACGGCACCTGCCACACCCAGTTGGCCAATTGCCATTTGTCCGAGTGCAGTACCGCCATAGAGTGACACCATGTAAATGCCAAGACGCTTAGCGCGACCTTGTTCATCGCCATGCAGTAACCAAGATTCCACCACCACAAAAATACCGGCCACGGCGATACCTGCGACCAAACGTGCCAAAAGCCAAACACTGGCGTAGGGCAATAGCGGCATAACCACAATCGACAGTTGCAGTAAGCTCAAGCACCATACAAAGGCTTTACGGTGGCCTAAACGATTAACGAAAGGCTCTGCAACCAGCGCGCCCGCTAATAATCCGGCATAAAAAACGCTTGCCAGCCAACTGGCCAAATCAGACTCGAGTTGGTAATGCGGCAGCATTAAAGGCACTAGGCTCATTAAGTAGCCTGCGGCAATCGCATACAGAGTTAACGCAATAACAGGCACCGCAATGCGGTTTGGTGCAGAAGAATGGATTTCCACAGCAGGCCTCGGGAACAGCAGAAGGAACAGTTGGCGCGAATATGAGACGAATAGTGCGCAGAGTAAAACGAAAAAAAGCGTTCTTGACGATAAACTTTGCTTGTTGAAGAAAAGGGCGGGGAAAGTGCCAGTTAAGTTGGCATAATTTTATCGAAAATGCCAACTTAATTGTCGATCGCCAGATGCGATTATTTAGTCAGCGCTTGGTTTAACCATTGGTCAAATTGAGATTTTGGCAGTGCACCATTGATCATGTCGATGCGTTGGCCATTTTTGAACACCATAATGGTGGGAATACTGCGAATTTGAAAATGTGCAGCAAGGTTTTGCTGCGCTTCGGTATCAATTTTCACGCAGCGGATCTGGCCTTTTCGCTCGGCGGCAACATCACTAAAAATCGGTGCGAAGCCGACACAAGGGTTACACCATGGTGCCCAAAAATCGACGACGACAGGTTTGTCGCTTTGCAGCAGCGCGGAAAAATTGGCTTCGGTACCTTCAATTGGTGCGCCATCGAGTAGTGCACTTTGGCATTTGCCACAATTTGGGCTTTCGGTAATCCGCTCTTCTGGCACACGGTTAAGGCTGTGGCAAGATGGGCAGCGGGTATTGAATGTTGACATGACTTCCTCTCTTTATTTTGCGCTTTCGTTACCAGTT
The DNA here is from genome assembly GCF_000621645.1 of Vibrio cholerae ATCC 14035. Classification (GTDB taxonomy): domain Bacteria; phylum Pseudomonadota; class Gammaproteobacteria; order Enterobacterales; family Vibrionaceae; genus Vibrio; species Vibrio cholerae. Next base: position 39,293 of record NZ_JHXR01000014.1, read on the forward strand.
TAAGCTCAATGGTTAACCATGGTTCGAAAATCGGCGTATACTTCTGCCCATTGCCGACAATGGCGACGGGCGTTGCTCAATATCTTGGGGCGCTCCGCCAAATTACAATAAGCAGCATAGACGGAATTTTTATGACTCAATGTTATGCCGAAATCACCGGGTGGGGTAAATGTCTGCCACCTGCGACGCTCTCCAATCACGATTTGAGCACCTTTCTTGATACTTCCGATGAGTGGATTCAATCACGTACTGGGATTGAACAGCGTCGGATCAGCCACGTGAATACTTCCGATCTCGCCACCGTTGCCGCTCAGCATGCTATTGCCTGTGCGGGCGTAAGCGTTGAAGAGATAGACCTGATTATTGTGGCAACCTGTTCACCGGATTCGTTAATTCCCAATATTGCTTCAAAAGTGCAGCAAAATTTAGGCATTCCTTCTGCTGCCGCCTTTGATCTCAACGCCGCCTGTACTGGTTTCCTCTATGGTTTAGAAACCGCGACACGCTTGATGCAAGCGAGCCATTATCGCCATGCTTTGGTGATTGGTGCTGAGCGCCTCTCTTTCTATCTGGACTGGACGAAGCGAGACACCGCCGTGCTGTTTGGAGATGGCGCAGGTGCTGTGGTATTGAGCAAGACCGAACAAAAAGTGGGCTTGCAAGATGCGCAAATTGGCTGTGATGCCCAAGGACGAGATATTTTAGCGGTACCTAAGTTTGGAACCGCGATGGATCGTTTTGATGCAGACAATGGTTACTGGGCATTTGATTTCGTGGGTAAAGAGATCTTTAAACGCGCGGTGCGTGGCATGGGTGCTGCGGCGCAGCAAGTGTTGGCGCGTAGCGGCTTATCGACAGAAGAAATCGATGTGGTGATCCCGCATCAAGCCAATATCCGCATTATTCAAACCCTGTGTGATTTGGCGGGCATCGCGCAAGACAAAGCCTTTGTGAATATTCATCGCTACGGTAATACCTCCGCGGCTACGGTGCCGATTGCCCTATGCGAAGCGTTAGAGCAAGGCAAAATCAAACCTCATGATGATCTGTTGGTCGCCGCTTTTGGCGCAGGGCTAACGTGGGGAGCGGGTCATATTCGCTGGGGTGAGCGGGTAACGCCTCTGGGTAAAAGTGATGCGCAATTGCCTTCTTGTGATCACACTGCGTTAGATCTGTTGAGCAAGGCGATCGAACACTGCAAGCGTCATCAATCAGAATGATTTTCTGAATGTTGGAATAAGAATAGGGCAAGTTTTACTTGCCCTATTTACTGTCCTCCCTAAACCACGGCTTTCAGCAGTGGTGATTGTTTAATATTTCCGTCCAGCTTTTGGCTTCAAGTAGGAAGTGGCTATTCACGCTCAAGCACGAGGCTCATCGATTAGCGCCATCGCCAGTAAACTCACCGGATGAATGGTTTCCAAATGCGCGTTTTCTTCGATTTGCCACTTACAGGTTTCGCAATCGGTCACCGCATAATCGGCATCAGAGGTTTGAATCGCATCAAACAGATGCGAACCAATTTTCTTCGATACCTCGTAGTTCTCTTCTTTAAAACCATAGGTTCCGGCTAGGCCACAACACTCACTGTCGAGCACCACCAGCTCTAAGCCGGGGATCATTTTCAGCAGCTCAATCGTAAACATCACATTACCACTGCGCTCTAAATGGCAAGGGGTGTGATACACCACTTTTTTGTGCACGGGTTTCATTTTCGGCGCGTTACCGCTCATAAACTCTTTGAGCAGAAAACGCGTGACGTAATGGATTTGATCCACCACTTGGCTGTTATCTACGCCTAGCACATGCGGGTATTCTTGCTGCAAGGTAAACGAGCAGGTGGAAGAGGTGGAAAGCACCGGCGCATGGTAATCATTGACCATAGCCGTAAGGTGTTTGACGTTGTGCAGCGCGTTTTTACGCGCTTTGTTGTGAAAACCATTTGCGATCAGGGGCACACCGCAACATTTTTCGCTATCAAGCAAACGCACGCCTATGTTCATCGCGTTCATCACTCGCACAAAGTCTTTACCCAGTTGCGGGTGGTTATAGTTCACGTAGCAACCATGGAAATAAGCCACTTGTCTTTGGTAGAGCGGCTGGCTGGTGCAGTTTTGTTTAAACCAGCGGCGGAACGTGCCGTGCGAATATTTGGGCAAGGTTTTATGGTCATGCACGCCAATGGTTTTGTGCATCAGCTTTTTCACCAATGGCAACGAGGTTGCGGCGTTGACGAGTGGCGCAAACGGTGTGGCGATCGAGCCAAATAAGTCGGTGTGGCTGAGTACAAAATCACGCACCAACTTAGGGTTAAGTGGTTTTTTGCCGTATTTGCCACGCGCCACGGCGATCATATCGCCAATTTTGACGCCTGAAGGGCAGGCGGTTTCACAGCGTTTGCAGTTGGTACACAGCTTGAGCGCGTCATCATAGTATTCAGCACTTTTGATCCGTAAACGCTCACCATCTGGGCCACACTGTTTGGGGCCGGGATAGTTTGGGTTGGCTTTGGCAACGGGGCAATACACAGTGCACACCGTGCATTTGATGCATTGATCAAAGGTGGTATTTTGCGGTGCAGAGTGAATAAAGGCATGGTTCATAGCAGCACCTCCGGTTGTTTGGTTTGCGCATAAGTCGCAAGGATCTGTTCTACGGCATGATAAGCGGTCGCAATCGCTACGCCTCCGCCACAGCCTTCAAACACGGGGTCGTACCCACTGAGCATTGCGCCGCAACACCATAGATTGTCAATGGTTTTGCCTTGGCGTGACGGATGCAAATTGGCATCGGTAATGACGCCGAAAGTCATAAACGGGTGTGATTGTGCGGCGATAAATTGGGCATGTCGCCACTGAGCGCGGTCAGGGTTTTGCTGGACGTCCAGCGCAAAGGTCGGCTCTTGAATCGCATGTTGTGAGGCTTGTAATCCTTGGCTGAAGTAACTGCCGGTCGCCATCACATAGTGCTCAGCACTGATTGGGAAATCGCGCAGATTTTGAGTATGAATAGCGGTGAGGCGAGAGCCTGCAAAATCGCCACCAATCACTTTGTCTCCCTTGAGTTGCACGCCGCCACCTTGGATGAAACTACGATGCAGCGCTTCTTCAATGCGGATCCCGAGCAGTGATGGGGGCATGGTTGGCACTTCATGAAAGCGCAGTTGGGTTACCTGTTGGAGTTTGGTCATCAAATGCAAACCATCACCGTTGCCCATGATGGCAGGCATGATCACCAGGTCATCTGGACGCGCAACGCGCATCAGTTGGTCGCACAATGCATTCCACGCCGATTCTTGGCGCAGCAAACGCGCAATATCAATCGAGCGCAGCTCGTTAGGATTACGTCTGAACCCTTCAAAGCCGGGGATAGAAACATTCACCGTGAGCATCGGCGTGTTAGCAAGCTCAGGGCGCTGAGCGAGGTTATCACGCAGCATCGCAGGTTGAAAATCGCGATAGCCGTCAATCGCAACAATCACGATGCGTGAAAAGTCGGCATTGCCGCGATAAGGGTAAACAAAAGGCTGCGACAGCCAAGTATTTTTTAGAGTACCAAGTGGGGTAATGCGCCAGTGGTTGGCCCCATCGGGTTCGTGATGCAAAGGGACGTGTGCACTGTCTAAAGTACGTTTGAACCACATCAAACCTTTTTCGCTGTTTTTGCGTCCGACTTTGCTGTAAGGGTGCTCTGGTACTTGCTGTTGTAAAGCTGAAAGTGCGTCAAACGGCTGATTCACTACGCTGCCATCCGGCAAACGGCCAAGCACATCAATCGAGCCGGAAGAAAAATGCAGCGCACTTTGCCCTTGGTTGATTAACACCACTTTTTTTCCGGCTTGCAGTGCGCGCAGGGCGGCGCTGTATCCGGCAATTCCGCCACCGATGACGGCCACATCATAATGCATCATTGTTGTTTCTCCGTGGCTGAGTCGAAGGAAGGTAAATCGCTTGCACCGAGCAAGCCTTCGTAAATCCAGTAGCTAAATTCTGCTTCGCGTAGCGCATCGCCCCAGAAAATCGGTTTGATGCCTTTCCAGCGCTCTTCCAGAAAATCGACCAACAAATGGCTCGATTGGCAACCCGAAACTTGCCCGTATTCACTAAACAGACTGGCTGCGCGATAGCTGCACAGCTCACCCTGACAAGGCCCCATACCCAAACGAGTACGGCGTCGTAGGTCGACCAAATTATTCACATCCAACTGCTTGATGGCGTATTCGATTTCACCGGCGGTGACCATTTCGCACTCGCAGATCACCGCTTGGCTTTTTGCATCGTCGGCTAAAAAGCTCGCGGCACGTTCACCGTGACGATAAATGGCAGATTCATAAACCGGTTTGGCAATACTGGCGGTTTTTTTGAGCGTTTTTGGCGCTTCTTGAGAGCCCGGTAAAGGGCGCAGATGCGTTTGGCAGCTTTGAGTATTGCCAAGCTTCTTGGCGACCAGATCGGTGGCCCACTCGGCCATCAAACGGTAAGTCATCAGTTTGCCACCGGTAATGGTGGTGAAGCCTTTCAAGCCGTCACGCTGCTCGTGATCCAGCAAAACAATGCCACGACTGATATTACGGCCACTGCCATCATCATCCACTGCGACCAGTGGGCGAACGCCCGCATAAGCGCGCAATACGCGAGTGTTGGCCATAATGGGGGCAAGTTTGGCGCCCTCGGCGAGCAAAATATCCACTTCTCGTTCAGTGACATGCAGATTATCGATCTGGTCATAATCAATGTGCTCGGAAGTGGTGCCAATCAGCGAAATGGTATCGCCGGGAACCAAAATGTCCGCATCCGATGGCTTACGGCAGCGGTTGATCACCAGATTATTAATGCGGTAATCCAAGATCAGCAGCGAGCCTTTGGCGGGGAACATCTTGATGTTGAGATCCGCATATTCGCAGATGTTTTGTCCCCAAATGCCTGCTGCATTAATCACTTGTTGAGCGAAAATATCAAACTTAGCGCCACTGCCTAAATGCTGGCAACGCACGCCAAGCACGGTATCTCCCTCACGGATCAACTGGGTCACAATAGTGCGGTTAAACATTCGCGCGCCATGTTCTTTGGCATCCAGCACATTGGCCGCACACAGGCGAAAAGGGTCGAGCGTACCGTCAGGCACTTTCACCGCGCCAATCAAAGCAGGGTTGACATTCGGCTCAAGTAACAAGGCTTCTTTAGGTGTTAAGCGCTGCGTTTCAATCCCTGCATCACTACAGGCGTGAATAAACGACTCCTGAAAGCCTAAATCATCTTCTGGCAGAGTGATAAACAAACCATCGGTGGCTTCAACGCAGTGGCGCGCGATGGATTTCAGAATTTTGTTCTCTTGGATACACTCGCGTGCCGACTCAGAGTCAGTGACCGCGTAACGAGCGCCGGAGTGCAGCAAACCATGATTGCGACCTGTGGTGCCCGCGGCAATGTCATCTTTTTCAACCAGAATACAGCGCAATCCGCGCAATGCGCAGTCGCGCAAGATTCCGGTTCCTGTTGCGCCGCCGCCAATGATGACCACGTCGGTTTCCATTCTTTGATAAGCCGTCATGAGCTCAACCTTATGCAATCAAAACACATACGGTTAGTGTGCCATTATTTTCATTTCATGTTCGTTGTTTTGCTCACAAAAGCGCGAACGAGCATTAAGTGGCAGGTGGAAGTGAATGAAATCTTTCAGTGGTGTAATTTTATGCGATTCACTTATTGATGATTAACACTGTTTGTAACATATATGACACATTTAATGTTCGTTTGAGTGAATATGTTCGTGACTTAATAAGGGAATATCTGTCGATTTTTCAGCGCGATCGTGCGTTAAATCTGGCTTGTACTCATGATTTAGTGATTGCTAAACCAAAAGATTAGCCATTTTCAGACACTGGAGAAGAGAGAGAAAAAAGATGCGTTGTTTAACAAAAAACGAATTTGTTAATAACAAAATTGTGCTCGAACACTCATTAATTGCGGTCGTTTGTTTTCGAGGTGATATTTTTGTGCCAGATTCACCGCGAACAGTGAGATTGTTCATCCAATAACGGCTATTTCATGATGCGATTAGAGCCGACGGGTGTAGGCGGCGACTACAATATAAACCGAAAAATAGTGAGACTGCAGATATTTATGCTGACTTTCTAAGTATAACGGGTGTGGATGGCTGTTCGATACGGCTCTGGTAGCAAGATAACAAAAAGGACTCTGAACTATGAACCAAACAAAGCAACATACTCTGCTCGGGCAGTGTATCGCCGAGTTTATCGGTACAGGATTACTGATTTTCTTCGGCGTCGGCTGCGTGGCCGCACTCGTTTTAGCAGGTGCTCAATTCGGACAGTGGGAAATCAGCATTGTCTGGGGTTTTGGCGTATCGATTGCCATTTATTGTACGGCTGGGGTTTCTGGCGCGCACATTAACCCTGCCGTCACTATCGCTCTGGCCGCTTTCCACGGTTTTGATAAAGCGAAAGTATTACCTTACATCATTTCGCAAGTGGCTGGTGCGTTTTGTGCGGCGGCACTGGTCTACAGCTTGTACAGCAACCTTTTTACCGACTACGAAATCGCCCACAATTTTGTACGTAGCAGCCAAGAAGCCTTAGCGACTGCGGGGATCTTCTCAACTTATCCGCATGCTTCTCTCTCTTTTATGGGAGCCATGGCCGTTGAGTTCACCATTACAGCGGTACTGATGTTCGCGATTTTGGCGTTGGGTGATGAAAACAATGGCGCGCATCGCAATGCGATGAACCCCTTGCTAATTGGTATTTTGATTGCGGTGATTGGTGGCTCATTAGGCCCATTGACGGGATTTGCCATGAACCCTGCGCGTGATTTCGGTCCTAAACTGTTTGCCTACTTCGCGGGATGGGATTATGCCCTAACTGGCGCAAAAGAGATCCCTTACTTCATCGTACCGATTGTGGCTCCGATTCTGGGCGCATGTTTTGGCGCGTGGGCATATCCAAAGTTTATCGCGGCTTATCTGCCAAAAACGGGTACGGGTTGCACTATTCCGAACCAATGTGACACGGCAGAAGAGAGTGAAGAAGCGCGCGCATAGCGGGTATAAACTTAAAAAAGTATATTCAATAACAATAGAGACTACCCCAGCACTTCGGTGTGATCGCCATGCGGCTTAAGTTCGCCATGCTGGGGTAAAGCAAGAACGTGAAACCATAAGGAATAGAACATGACTGAGCAAAAATACGTCGTCGCTCTCGATCAAGGTACTACCAGCTCTCGCGCCGTGGTGTTAGACCATGATGCGAATATCGTGAGCGTTTCTCAGCGTGAGTTTACCCAAATCTACCCGCAAGCCGGGTGGGTGGAGCACGATCCAATGGAAATCTACGCTACGCAAAGCTCAACATTGGTTGAAGCGCTAGGTAAAGCGGGCATTCGCAGTGATGAAGTTGCGGCTATCGGTATTACCAACCAACGTGAAACCACGGTAGTGTGGAATAAAGAGACGGGTAAGCCTGTCTACAACGCGATTGTTTGGCAATGTCGCCGTACTGCTACCATTTGTGAAGAGCTGAAAGCGCGCGGTTTAGAAAGTTACATTCGCGACAATACCGGTTTGGTGCTCGACCCTTACTTCTCAGGTACCAAAATTAAATGGATTCTGGACAATGTAGAAGGCGCACGCGAGCAAGCTGAAGCAGGACAACTGCTGTTTGGTACGGTTGATACGTGGCTAGTGTGGAAAATGACTCAAGGCCGTGTGCATGTGACCGATTACACCAACGCATCCCGTACTATGCTGTTCAACATCAACACCTTGCAGTGGGATGAAAAGATCCTCGCCGAATTTAATATCCCGCTCTCCATGATGCCGGAAGTGAAAAAATCGTCTGAAGTGTACGGTCAAACCAACATCGGTGGTAAAGGCGGTACGCGTATTCCAATCGCGGGGATTGCCGGTGACCAACAAGCGGCGCTGTACGGCCAAATGTGTGTGCAAGCGGGACAAGCGAAAAACACCTACGGTACGGGTTGCTTCTTGCTGATGAACACAGGACAGGAAAAAGTGACCTCGCACAACGGCTTGCTGACCACGCTAGCGTGTGGCCCACGTGGTGAACCCGCTTATGCACTGGAAGGTGCGGTGTTTATGGGCGGTGCATCGATTCAATGGCTGCGTGATGAACTGAAACTGATTTCCGATGCTCGCGACTCAGAATACTTCGCCACCAAAGTGGATACTTCAAATGGTGTGTATGTGGTGCCAGCCTTTACGGGTTTAGGCGCTCCGTACTGGGATGCGTATGCGCGTGGCACAATTGTCGGCTTAACCCGTGGTGTGAATTCAAACCACATTATTCGCGCAACGCTGGAAAGTATCGCTTACCAAACGCGTGATGTGCTGGATGCGATGCAAGCGGATTCGGGCATCAAGCTTTCTGCACTGCGTGTCGATGGCGGTGCGGTCGCCAACAACTTCCTGATGCAGTTCCAAGCGGATGTATTGGATACTGAAGTGCATCGTCCGAAAGTCACGGAAGTCACCGCGTTAGGTGCCGCTTATCTAGCCGGTCTTGCTGTTGGTTTCTGGGATGGTTTGGAAGAGCTGCAAGGCAAAGCGGAAATCGATCGCAGCTTTAAACCGCATCATGATGAAGAGAAGCGTCAACGCCGTTATAAAGGTTGGAAGCGTGCGGTGAAATGTGCCCAAGCGTGGGCAGTACTGCACAACGAAGAAGAGTAATTTTTCTCTCACCATAAAATTTTTCTTTCTTCATAACAATAATGCCCGGGTAAACCGGGCATTATTTTTTCAGGGAAAACTAAGCCGCGCTCGAAGACGCGTCAGGCTTTTTTTCCTGTTGCATTTTCACCAAGAAGTAGACGTTGACGCAGGCAATAAAACCGTTAGTTACGACGACAGGCCAAGCATCAATCATCAAACCGTATGCAGTAAACAGTGCACAACCAATAAAATTCAGTACACGCAGTCTGACGATGTCTTTCATTGTCAATGATACCGCCACCATGATCGATGCCGCGTATCCTAAAATTTCAACCATACTCATATCCATTATTTGACCCTCGTTAATAGTGTGGACAGTGTCAGTGTCGTGCCAATCTTCTCATCGTGAGAGTAGTGAGGAAGCTCCATGCCTCGAATGGTTTCTTGGTGAATTTGCCATGGGTTGAGTATGGCTAAACCATCAAGAAAAGAGGCCGCTCTATCGCTATTTTAGTCAAACCTGCGATTTTCAGGGCACTCTGTTGATTCACTAATGACACTATAGCAATGGAAAATATGTGACGAAAGGCTCGGAATTTTGTTCGGTGAAGGTTAGCGATTACGCAAACGTTTAATGTCGATCACGTTCAGTTTTTGCAAGGCAGACATTGATAGAAACGTTAACGCTTTTACCTTAACTCGAATGAGAGAAACGGATTGGCGCGCTAAAGAAAACCCACCTTGCGGTGGGTCTGGAATCATTAGGCTTTTTTGCCTTGAGTCATCTGCTTATCGTGCTCAGTTAAGTCTTTGATACGACGGCTGATATCACGGCGCTCTTTAGAAATTTCCGCGCTCTTGATGATGTGGTCATCGACACGATCTTCGTAGTCAGACTTCATGTTTTTGATGATGCCGAGAATCTCTTCGTGGCTCATGTTTGGCTTGATGTAGTCAAGCAGGTTTACCAGCAGTTCAACACGCTTACGGTTATCACGTACTTTTTTCTCGTTATCATCGAGTTCGCGTTGAAGTTTATTTTTGCGACGAGCCAAGCTCACAATTTCAAATACGCTGTTCATAGGTTCCTTTTCCTACTTTTAATGCAACTGCGAAGATTAAAACACAACAATTCTTTTCATAACAGACTTAAGATCAATATGCGGCTTATCTTGACCAATAAATCGCCATTCAAAGCGCGAGCCAATTGTACATCAGAAATAATGCGCTATATCATGTGCGCCATTCATGAAGACATGATGAGCAACCATGCGTAATTCTGAGATTTTGGTTCCCACACCGCCGCTGCAAACTGAGCTTGATGCTGTCGCAATCAAACTGCGAGAGGCTTACATTAAAGAGCGTCAGCAGCTTGAGTTGACCGAAATTGAATTAAACCGCGCCAGAATCATTATGATTGATGAGAATGGCAAAATGATTCGGTTACCTCTGTTAACTGAGCATTAAATACCGACTGCGGGTTCGCCCGCCAGCAGAAGGACAGCACGATGAATATTCAACTCTCCCCACTCGAAGCCCGTGTAATTGGCTGTTTAATTGAAAAAGAAGTCACCACGCCCGATCACTATCCACTGACACTCAATAGCTTAACCACCGCTTGTAACCAAAAAAGCAATCGCGAACCGGTACTCAACTTGAGTGAAGCGGAAGTGCAAGACACGGTGGAAGGGTTAATCGCTCGTCGCCTTGTAAGCGATGAAAGCAGCTTTAATAGCCGTACCAGCAAATACCAACACCGCTTCTGTAATACAGAGTTTGGCGATCTCAAACTCAATCAACAAGAACTCGGACTCATCTGCTGCTTATTGCTGCGCGGTGCGCAAACCCCCGGAGAGCTGCGCACGCGAACCAATCGACTCTGTACATTTACCGATGTGAAAGAGACTGAAGCGGTACTTGAGCGCTTAGCGAATCGTGATTCAGGTGCGCTGGTGGTGAAATTGCCGCGTGAGCCGGGTAAGCGTGAGTCCCGCTACCATCATCTGTTTTGCGGTGAAGTGGATATGGCGGCTTTTGCCACGAGCTCAGACAATGAAGCGAACGCCTCTTCTCAATACGCTGAGCTAGAACAAGAAGTGGCAGCACTGCGTGAAGAAGTGGCCGAGTTGCGCGCACTGATTGAACGACATTTAGGCTAATGGAAACCTTGGCTGAGTTGCCTTCACCTTGGTTTGTTTATTTGGTGCGTTGTGCAAATAACGCACTCTATTGTGGCATCACTACCGATGTATCGCGCCGCTTTGCCCAACATCAAAAGGGCAGGGGTGCGAAAGCGCTGCGTGGCAAAGGTCCACTAGAACTGGTGTGGTCATTGCCCGTTGCTGATGGCAAAAGTGCGGCATTGAAGCTCGAATACCGAATTAAAGCGCTCTCCAAATCCCAGAAAGAAGCGCTAGTGGCGGGGATGGCGCGAATTGATCAACTGGAGATTATTTTTCAGTGAACGTGCCCAATTAGTGAGCCATGTCACTCTATTTTCTGGGAAAAAATCATTCATGTATTAACCTTGTGTATGGGATAACCCAAAATGAGGTTGGTAACGGAATGAATATTCAAACAAAAAGTACTTTAGCAGTGGTCATGGCAATGGCCTTCTCTTCTTCGGCATTGGCTTCTAATTTGTTGATGGATGCTCGCGGTGCCGGTATGGGTAACACGGGCGTTTCTACGGCGGATTATCTGCTGGCTCCCTACTACAACCCAGCGCTGACGGCGGTGTATCGTAAAAATGACTCATTCGGTATTTTGCTACCCAGCATTGGGCTGCGAGCGGAAGACAAGGATGAATCACTCAAAACGATAGATGATTTGCAAGATTCCATTGAACAGTTTGAGCGCGCAGGAGTCGGCGCGGCAACGCAGGAAAACGTAGATCAGCTTAATCGTTATCTCGATCAATTGGCGGATGATAAACCCTTGGCCGTCACAGCAGGGATTGGTATTGCAGTCGCCCTACCTCTCGATGCAGTCTCCCTCAACTTTTTTACCCGCGGCTATGCAGAAGTGATTGCGAAAGCCAATGTGGCCGCGAAATCTGGCAACAGTGTCAATGAGGTGAAAACTCGCTATGAAAGTTCCGATGTCGATTTAACCGCGTTTGGTTATACCGAAGTGGGCTTGGCAGTAGGTAAACAAGTGGTACTTGGTGGGCAGACGGTTGCGCTGGGCGTAACACCGAAAGTGCAGCAACTGCGAACTTATCAAGATAATGCATCGGTCAAATCTTTCGACCTTGATGACTATGATAAAAGCGAAGTGAAGGATAACGCCTTCAACTTAGATATGGGCGCAGTGTGGCTTATTGATCAATATCGCGTTGGTATCGTCGCCAAAGATCTGTTTGCGAAGGATATTCAAACCCAGAACCGAAACAACACTTACAAGCTAGATACCCAAATAGCGGTGTCAGGCAGTTATGTGAGTGATTTCTTTATCGCCGCGGTGGATCTTGATCTCACCAAACAGCGTCGCTTCAACGGTGACAACGATGATACCCAGTTTATGCGTTTCGGGGTGGAAGGGAATGCATGGGGTTGGGCGCAGCTCAGAGCCGGTTATGAAGTGGACTTACAAAACTCATTGGATAACTCGGTTTCTGTCGGTCTTGGCGTCAGCCCGTGGGATGTTGTTAGCTTAGATTTGGCTGGCTCTTACGCTGGCGATAACCAATTCGGGCTTTCGGCGAATCTTGCTTTTACTTTCTAAGTCAAACTTGCTGAATAAGTGAGCAGTCGCAGGTGTGAGAAACTATTTTTCCCACACCTGCACTATGAATTACCTCAATCATGCTTAATAATCAGTGACAACGATTTCCCGATCTGGGCAAAAGAGTTCTTCTTGATTCAATGAGATGTCGGCGTTTGCCAGCGAATGTCATTCAAATTGAACATTAGGAAGAAAAGCTCATGAGGAAGCTATGAAAAGAAAGCTAATATCTCCGCTGTTTCTGATAGCAGCACTCTTCAGCTCAACTGGTCAAGCCGATTCATTAAAAGGCTATTGGCATTATGATGAATTTCTTGCTGAGTTCCCTGAACAGCGGCCAATTTCCGAGCTTTTTGCTCAAACAGTTCGTGATAAACCGAGTGCGTTGACGGTGGCGCAAGAACAACCCGTCATTATTTCGGTGGTCTATCCCGGACAGCAAATTTCTGACTATTGGGTTCGCAATATCAAAGCGTTTGAAAAGCGAATGGACGCTTTAGGGATTCGCTATCAAATCAATCAGGTGTTTACTCGCCCGAATCTTGATACTCGCCAGCAGAGTGTTTCCTTGATGGAAGCGCTGAAAAATAAGAGCGACTATCTGATTTTTACCTTAGATACCACCCGTCACCGCAAATTCATTGAGCATGTGCTGCACTCCTCCGAAACGAAACTGATTTTGCAAAACATCACGACGCCAGTCAAAGATTGGCAAGGCAAGCAGCCCATGATGTACATCGGTTTTGATCATGAGTACGGTGCGCAATTATTGGCGCAATATTACCAAGCACATGCCCCGAAAAAGCCGTACTCAGTACTTTATTTTTCCGAGGGGTATATCAGTGAAGCGCGGGGAGATACCTTCATTCAAGATATGAACGCGGTGCACCATTTTCCGTTGGCTTCTTCCTATTACACCAAGGCAACTGAGCAAAGTGGCTATGAAGCGACCCTAAACATCGTCAAGAATAATCCAGAAATTGGCTTTATTTACGCCTGTGCGACGGACGTCGCTTTGGGGGCTGCCCAGGCACTGAAAGAGCTGAATCGACAAGATATTCTGGTCAATGGTTGGGGAGGCGGCTCGGCAGAGCTTGAAGCGCTTGCCAAAGGAGAATTGGATGTCACTGTGATGCGTATGAATGACGATACGGGTGTGGCGATGGCTGAAGCGATTAAATGGGATTTGGAAGGGAAAGCCGTACCTTTGGTCTATTCAGGCGATTTTGAAGTGGTCACCAAACAAGATTCAGCAGCACGTATTTCAGAACTGAAAGCTCGGGCTTTCCGTTATTCGGATCGTTAGGGCAGAGGATTACGTGTTTGAACATTCGACCTAGCCAAATCAAGCATAAACAGCGCATCGCTTCATTTATCACCCATGCTGTCGTGGTGGTGATGGGCGTTCTGATCGTCAGTGTATTATTCCAAAGTTACCAGATCAGTAGCCGCTTGATGTCTCAAGAAAGGCAACGCACCTCAGTTCAAACCTCCAGCTTGATTCAAAGTTTGTTTGATTTTCGTCTTGCGGCACTGCGAATTCACCAGGACAGCACAGCCAAGAACGCCAGTTTAATCAACGCACTTGTCAGCCGAGATTCGAGTCGGCTGGATGAATTCTTTTCGAGTGTCGATGAACTTGAACTTTCTAATGCGCCAGATCTGCGTTTTATCTCCAGTCACGACAACATCTTGTGGGATGATGGCAACGCCTCTTTTTACGGCATTGCCCAGCAAGAGCTGAATAAGCTTATCCGCAGAGTGGCGATCAGTGGCAATTGGCACTTGGTTCAAACGCCCAGCGAGGGAAAATCAGTCCATATTTTGATGCGTCGTTCATCACTGATTGAAGCGGGAACCGGGCAGGTTGTTGGGTATCTGTATGTAGGCATCGTACTCAATGATAACTTTGCGCTGTTGGAAAATATCCGCAGTGGCAGTAACTCAGAAAACCTAGTCCTTGCCGTCGATACTACGCCGCTGGTTTCTACCTTGAAAGGCAATGAACCTTATTCGCTGGACTATGTGGTGCACAGCGCCAAAGATGCTATGCGCGACAGCTTTATTGTTGGGCAAACCTTCTTAGAAGTGGAAAGTGTACCGACCTATCTGTGCGTCTACTCGATTCAGACCAACCAAAATGTGCTCACCCTGCGGGATAATTTCTATTTTTGGATGGCGTTTGCGCTGATCAGTATGATCGGTGTTTCCATCGCGTCACGCTGGTGGCTACAAAAACGCATTCAGCGTGAAATTGAAACCTTGATGAATTACACCCATAAATTGATGGATCTGGATACGAAAAGTGAGTTTATCGGTTCAAAAATTTATGAGTTCGACTATTTTGGGCGAACGTTGGAACAATCATTCCGTCGTCTCGCCAATAAAGAAAAGCAGTTTGAAGATCTGTTTAACTTTGCGCTCTCACCGACCATGCTTTGGAATACCTCTGGTCGGCTGATCCGCATGAACCCCTCAGCGCAAATCCAGTTTTTGCGCGAAGATGCGCAAAACCATTTCTTATTTGAGATTCTTGAACGCCAACTGTTGCCGACCATCACTAAGGCGGCACAGGGCGATAATCCGAGTGACGTCACAACCGAAGTGGATGGTCGTGTGTACCGCTGGAACCTTTCGCCGATCATGGTGGAAGGGCAGATCATTTCCATCATTACTCAGGGGCAAGATATCACCACCATCGCGGAAGCGGAGAAACAAAGCCAAGCCGCAAGGCGCGAAGCGGAAGAGTCGGCACGGGTCAGAGCCGAGTTTTTGGCCAAAATGAGTCACGAATTGCGCACGCCGCTCAATGGTGTGCTCGGTGTTTCCCAACTGCTAAAACGGACCCCACTCAATGATGAACAGCGCGAACACGTGGCTGTGTTATGCAGCAGTGGTGAACATTTGCTCGCGGTGCTGAATGACATCTTGGATTTTTCACGCTTAGAGCAGGGCAAATTCCGTATTCAAAAGAATGAGTTTCGCCTTAAAGAGTTGGTGTGCGCGATTGACCGCATTTATCGACCTTTATGTAATGAAAAAGGCTTGGAACTGGTGGTGAATTCCAATATCACCACCGCAGCGATTGTGCGCAGCGATCAGATCCGGATTAACCAAATCTTGTTCAATTTGCTCAATAACGCGATCAAGTTTACTCACCAAGGTTCGATACGTGTCGAATTGCAATTAATTGAAGGCGATCCGTTAGCTCAACTGGTGATTCAAGTCGTCGATACGGGGATTGGTATCCGCGAACAAGATTTAACGGTGATTTTTGAACCTTTCATGCAAGCTGAATCGACCACCACTCGAGAGTACGGCGGAAGTGGTTTAGGCTTAACGATTGTGCACAGCTTAGTGGAAATGCTCAGTGGTCAACTGCACGTCAGCTCCGAGTATGGCATTGGTACACGTTTTGAAATTCAGTTACCGATTGAGCTGGTAGAAAAACCGGATGCGCCGCAGCAGTTGTTACCAGCTCCTGATCCTCAACCGTTATTTGATAAAACTCTGCGTGTACTGTTGGTGGAGGATAACCACACCAATGCCTTTATTGCTCAAGCATTCTGTCGTAAATATGGCTTAGATGTGAGTTGGGTAACCGATGGACTACAGGCGATTGAAGAGCTCAAAATACATGACTACGACTTAGTGCTGATGGATAACCAGTTACCCTATTTGGATGGCGTTGAGACCACGCGCACCATCAAAAAGGTGCTGCATCTTCCGGTGGTGGTGTATGCCTGTACTGCGGATGGCTTAGAAGAAACACGGCAAGCATTTTTCCATGCGGGCGCGGAATATGTGTTAGTGAAGCCACTGAAAGAGCAGACTTTGCATAAAGCGCTGGAGCATTTCAAACATCATCATGGCCAAAAAAACGCTGGCTTAAATTGAGCCAGCGAGAAAAGCGTGTTCGAGAACCTGTTTTTTTAGCGTTTCCGTCAAAGTGATCGGTTGTTCAAACTGAATGCCGATCAAATGCCCATTCGATTTACGCCGAATATTGACGATATGGCTTTTGAGCCGCTTCGGCAGAAAGGGGTCGAGTTCACTATTAATTCGCACTTTAGAGCCCATATGGAGCTCATTTTCACCACGAATAAACACCCCGCAACCTGAAATGGAAAAGTCGACTAACGTGCCGGCATAGTTTTTGTTGTCTTCACTCACTTCAGCCGGGATCGCCACTTTATAACGTTCATGGCTACGAATCGCTTTGGTCGCAAAATGTTTGGGTGGTCGAATAAACAAAACACAGAAAGGCTTAGTGCTGGGCTGCAAAATGGAACTTTGAAACGCCAAAATATGCCCCAATTCAGTGTCGCACATACCGCGTAAGACGATCGCGACATTCTTGAGTTTACGCATCACCAAGGCTTGATGCGCCTTGAGCGGCAGATCCAGCACAATATATTGCTCAATTTTGTGGCCAATCAGGGTGGTGTGGAACGCATAAGTATCTTCAGGGCCGAAATGAATTTCAGCCGATACCTTCATCCCCGGTTTTAAAAGCAACGCCAGTTTATTCAGATCTTCAGAACCGACAGCCATGCAAAAAACTCTTAACTTGTTTTTATTATTGACAAAGTTATACACCGTAACGCGGGGTATTGACTACTTGGATAGAAAGATTCTTGCACTAAGTTGACGAAAACCGCCCCTAGCATGGCCACGGCTATTCACAAACTTCAAAAATACCAGCGATATAGGATGAAGAGGTGCAGGCGGCACCTCTAAAGGTTGGTATAGCCTTGCTTAAACGGGAACGTTAAGCTGGGGGCTCAAACAGAAAGCTTAAAACTGGAAGCGAACGCCCATACCGACTTGTGGTCCCCACACACCCGCATTACGCGCTTCAGCACTTAGCGAAAGTTGATCGGTTGAGTGAAAACGCACTCCAGCGATAAATACCGAATGGTCATCTAAACGGCCAAGTCTTAAATGTCCTTCCACCTGATTGGTGAGCCACGCACGAGCGCCAAGGTTGAATTCCAGTTGAGTATCTTTCTCGCCGCCCAATTCTTTAGGCATACGAATGTTGTGTACCAACATTTGCCCATACACATCGGCAAATTGATTAATCGGGCCATTAAAACCGATGCCGCCTGCGATATCCCAATCACTATCCAATTGAGAGTCAATACGAGCAATAAAGTGCGAGTTATCGGTAAAGTAGGTACTAAATTCCACACCGCCAGATTCAGGGTTCATTGCGGTTCTGAACTCAAGAAAATTGTAGTTAAAGTTATTGGCAAGGGCAGGAGTGGCAAGAGTAAGGCCCAGCAGTAGGCTCAGGTGCGTTTTTTTCAGCATAATGACGTTGTCCGCAAGCAATCAAATAGGTGGCAAAGATACCGTAACAAGAAGCAAATTACAGGCCATTTATTTCAATACCTTGCTTTTTGAAGGCTTTTTCGTCAAAAAATTGAAGGAGAGAAAGGCGCACCAGCCAAAATATAAAAAGCGGTGCGAAATCGGGTAAGTGAACCTTGGAGAAAAAAGTACAGCGATGTCCGAAAACATCGCTGTAATACAGGGTTTGCGCAGTGATTACAGCAGCTCGATATGATCCACTTCAATCTCAGGCGTGCGGCCGTTTTCAAATTCCCCAAACAGGCGCACTTTGGTTTCTGGCGTGAGCGTTGCGTTCAGGTGAATATCATCATCCAGCTCTACCTGAATTTCGTTGCTGCCATCAGAGAACATAAAGGTGTCTTTGCGCAGTTGGCGAACCAAATTGCCTTCCACCACGACTTTCTTCTCCATAAATGGGTTGGATGAATCCAGCAGCGATTGCACCTTCACCACTTCTACAGGGCCTTGGAACTGAACACCTGCTTGAGTTTGGTTGTCGCCAATAAATTTAATGTGTTGCGCGTTATCCGCCGCGATAACCAAAGTGGGTGCCAGAATCAGAGCAGAAGTCAGAGCGATAATAGTACGTTTCATGGTTTTTCCTTTTTCATCAATGTGTCTCGAAGGAGACTGTTTGTTGTCTTGATGTGGCTATTAAACGCTATCGGATTTGAACCAATACTGAGGCGACGATTAATATTCGGTTCATTTTACGAGGTTTGATTCACGCAACACTGCCGGCCCAGTAGCAACCTATACTATGGAGAGAAATGTCATTGTCTGTGGGGTGGAAAGATGCAAAATCGATTTAAGGTTCTGCTAGGCGTGATATTGCTTTTTCCGATGTTCGCGTTTGCCAAAATCAACATGGCGGAAGTGAATGCCTACGCTTACGAAGGATTGGCCGACATGTGCGCCAATTCTCGCCATATCACTGGTGAGCAGCAGAAAGAACTGCAAGCGATATATCTACAAATCAAACACACTCGCCAAAAAATCTTACCCGCCAATAACGATTTTGCTCACTACGCCGCCAAACAGTTATGGGATATTCACACCACTCCGCACTATGAAGAGTGCATTGCTCTCCTCAAAAAATAGTCACAACCAGCCCAACAAAGCCAAAACGAAAAAGCCGCCCCGAAGGGCGGCTGAAAGTGTGCAAGCAAAGGTGTTAAGTTGAACCTGTCGTTCAGCACAAACCTTAGACTGAATAGTTGCGGTGCTCAATCCGGTCGTGTATAAAACGTGAGGTGCAATGAATTGCTTATGCAATCATCATGACTATAAATTGCATAAGTATTATTGTATGAAGTGATTAGTTGGCTTCTTGCACACTAGTTACTGCTAGGCTGCAATGCCAGCTCATGCGTCATCGTTTGCTACTTTAAGGAGATTACATGATTGGCTCAATTTGGACTAAATGGGATTTACATATTCATTCTCCATATACACATCAAGCAAACGAATTCGGCAGTACCACAATAGATGAGTTTGTTAATAAGGTGATTTCTTCAAACCTCAGTCTGATTGCTATAACTAATTACTTCTTTTTTAAAGAAGATGAACTAGATGAAATTAGGGATAAATTTAAGGAAAAAGGTGCTGAAGTCACGGTTTTAGGTAATCTCGAATTTCGTATTGACCAACAAAATAAAGAAGGCGAATGGATCAATGTGCATTGTATTTTTTCGGAAAATATTACCACTCGCAAGATAAATACCATTCTGTCTACCCTCCCAATTTCTAACACCACCGCTGAACGAAAAAGTATTTATTGCTCACAGCTGTCTTTATCTGATGCCCAAACTAAAATTTCTGAAGTGATGGTGAATTTCGATGGGCTAATTCAGCATTTGAATAGAAACTTAAAATTTGGAGTAGATTTCTTGATTGCTGCCTGTCCAAATGGTTATGGTGGATTTAGACCTGACGTAACTGAAGGGCGGTCTTTGGCTGCTGCATTAGAAATAGAGAAAAGGTGCCAAATCATACTTGGAAGACCTCAAGATCGGCCGTTTTTTCTGGATCAAAACAGATATCAATCTGCTATACAAAAGCCCGTTTTTTTTGCTTCTGACTCCCATAAATTAGAAGAAATTGGAAAAAAATACTCTTGGGTTAAAGCTAAGCCTACATTTGAAGGTTTAAGACAAGCCATTATTGAACCAGATTTAAGAGTTCAGCAAACTGACGATTTTGTTGAAAAAACGTATATTAAACCATGGTTTAAATCGGTTGAACTAGGCGGGAAGGTTTTTGAAGGTGAGGAAATTACTTTCTTAAGTCAGAAAATTCCACTAAACCCCAACCTTATTACGATAATTGGTGGGAGAGGGACGGGTAAAAGCCTATTTTTAGATGCGATGCACTCAAGGTTTAATCATCGGGCTGAGCACTCTAATGCACGAAAAGTTAGCGGTGAAAGTCTTTGTGTTGAGTTAGATCAGGGCGATGGAACAGTGCTGAAATTTGATTCTTCGGCAAACACCTATTCCTATTTGCATGTATCACAAGGAGATGTTCAGCATTTTAGCCAAAAGCCTGATGACTTGAGTGACGAAATCAAAAGAATGCTAGGAATACATGGTATTCAATTTGATTCAGTTGCCAGCTCTGAAATAGTTAACAATTTAAGCAAGTACCAAACATTCGTTCAATATTGGGAAGATACTGATTCACAAGGGCAGCGAATAAATACACAAGGTTACCAACAAAGTGTTATTGATAGTAACACTCAGTTAATTGCTACACTTACTAATCCTCAGAACAAATTACTTATTGAAAGTTATCAGAAAAACTCAAAAAGTATTAATGAGAAGAATAGATTCATTGAAGAGGCAAGAAATATGGTAGCTTTAATTAATCGTTACGCTACCGAATTAAATCAAAAGATTGCACTCTTAAACTCAAACGCTTGCTCAGTAAATCAGTCACCTTTAGTTGATGAGTCTATATTCAAAGATCCAATAAATGAAAATATTAAAAACTGCAAGGATGAAATGGTAATTCTGGAAGATAATAATAAAGAAATAGCTCTTCAATTTCAGAAGCAAGGCATCAGTCAAGATATTTCATCCCTGCTTGGAAAAGTAACAGAATATCAAAAATCTATAGATCAAGCGTCAGCAAAATTGGTAGAGATAAATCAGAAAACTTCTGAATATCATGAGTACGTTCAGAAGCGTGGCGAGCTGGCACTTAGCTATAAAAATTACCTAAATAGCCAAAAAGAAAGTATCGATAATGCATTTCAAAGACTCAAGGTGAAACAGCCGAGTTGGAATGATGAACAAAATGATTTGGTTCAGAATATTCTTGTCGATATAAACATCAATGGTAGAGTGGTATTTAATGTAGAGCAGTTTTATGCAGGGATTGAAGAGTGCTTAAATAAAGGTAAGTTTAGGAACACAAGTGAAAAATCCACCTTTGAAAGGTTGCAAGAAACTTTTTGTGTTAAATCAATCGATGACTTATTCAAGCTTGTGGCAGGTGAAAAAATAATTAACTGTGATGGCACCCCGACAAGTATCGAAGAGTTTTTTTGGAAACCTGAATATTTTAACAAAGGTGGGCGGTTCGAGCTGCTGAGTTACCTATATATACCTTCAAATATTAGAAAATATCTTTATGTAAATGCTGACTTCCAATACAAAGGGAAAGAAGTAAATAAACTGTCAGTAGGTCAACGAGGTACTTTTTACGTATGTTTGAAATTAGCTACGGATCCATTCGGCAGTCCATTTGTCTTTGACCAACCTGAGGATGATCTTGACAACGAGTTTATTATGGCTCAGCTTGTGCCACTATTTAGAAAAATAAAGAAATATCGACAAGTAATTATTGTTACTCATAATGCTAATCTGGTCGTTAATACTGACGCTGAGCAAGTTATCGTTGCTGATAATCAGGGCGAAAATATACGTTACAGAGCTGGTTCTGTTGAAGACGGTAATGTCAAAGATAATTCAGGGATAAGAGCTGATATTTGTAACATTCTGGAAGGCGGGAGTTATGCTTTTGAGAAAAGAGAGAGAAAATACGGTATCCAAGAATTTGCCTAACAAGCCACTACACTCGGAAATTTTACTCGCTTTGCTCCCAAAATTCCGGTGAATGGATAGGTAAACCTATAGAAATTTTAATCCGAAACTCAAAAATTAGAGTTGGGAGCTTAACACGCTTCTGTCCATAAACGCGTCATCCCAAATCAGCGATAAACTCCAAGTGACTACAAATCTAGTTCCCTCCCCTTTTAGGGGAGGGTTAGGGTGGGGTATTTTAGTTTTCGCTGAAGTTTGTATTTTCCACGTTTAACACATCTGGTGCGAAATACCCCCTCCCAACCTCCCCCTATAAGGGAGAGGGGCGTGAAACATTTGAGTTTTGTTGAAGTATTTATTTCCCACTATTTAACTCATCTGGCGTGAAATACCCCCTCCCAACCTCCCCCTATAAGGGGGAGGAGCGTGAAACATTTGAGTTTCGCCGAAGTATTTATTTTCAACTATTTAACTCATCTGGCGCGAAATACCCCCACCCGTCCTCCCCTATAAGGGGGAGGGGGCTGTAATATTTGAGTGTCGCTGAAATATTTATTTTCCACGTTTAATACATCTGGCGCGAAATACCCCCTCCCAACCTCCCCTTATAAGGGGGAGGGGTAACGAAGCCTGTACAAAACGCTTTCCCATTAAAAACAGCAAAGTACCAGACGCAGACCGTATTGAGGTATGCTAACGCCTCTTGGTTTTCGAGGGGCGAGGTTGCTCCTCTGGTTAACGTGATTGCGGAGTGGGCGACACTGGCGCACTCCAATCCATCATTAAGTGATTGCATGAAAAAATGGTTAATGGTGCAAGGCACCACCTCAGATGCGGGAAAAAGCGTGTTGGTTGCCGGCTTGTGCCGAGTATTGGCGCGTCGCGGCATTCAAGTTTGCCCTTTCAAGCCCCAGAACATGGCGCTTAACAGCGCGGTAACGCCTGACGGGGGTGAGATAGGCCGCGCGCAAGCGGTACAAGCGCAAGCCTGTGGTATTGCGCCGAGCGTACACATGAATCCGGTGCTGTTGAAACCCAATTCAGATACGGGCGCGCAAGTGATTTTGCAAGGCCGCGCCTTATCCAACATGGAAGCGAATGCTTATCACGACTACAAAAAGGTCGCGATGGATACAGTGATGGATTCCTTCCAGCGCCTGCAACAAGAGTATGAAGCCATCATGATTGAGGGGGCGGGCAGCCCTGCGGAAATCAACTTACGTGAGAATGACATCGCCAATATGGGCTTTGCCGAAAAAGCCGATGTGCCTGTGATCATCGTAGCGGATATTGATCGCGGCGGCGTGTTTGCCCATTTATACGGCACCTTGGCGCTGCTTTCTGAGTCTGAGCAAGCGCGGGTAAAAGGCTTTGTGATTAACCGCTTTCGCGGCGACATTGGCTTGCTGCAATCAGGGCTCGATTGGTTGGAGCAGAAAACCGGTAAACCTGTGATTGGTGTGTTGCCTTATCTGCATGGCTTTGATCTGGAAGCAGAAGATGCGATTGCCGCGCAGCAAAACCTGTCGGCGGATCGCCAATTGCGTGTGGCGGTTCCGGTGTTTACGCGCATCAGCAATCACACTGATTTTGATCCGCTGCGGCTCAATCCCAATATCGATTTTCGTTATGTTGGGCAGGGCGAGTCACTGTCGGGCGCAGATTTAATCATCCTCCCCGGAAGCAAATCCACCCGTGCTGATCTGGCTTATTTACGTTCACAAGGTTGGGATAAAGAGATCCTCCGTCACTTGCGCTTAGGCGGCAAAGTGATGGGCATTTGTGGCGGTTTTCAAATGCTTGGAGAATGGGTGCATGATCCGCTTGGTATTGAAGGTGAGGCTGGCAGCAGCGAAGGGCTGGGGCTGTTTGCGATGCAAACCGAGCTTACCGCCGAAAAGCGCCTCACTAACGTGCAAGGTCATTTGACCTTAGATGGCCAAACCGTGGCCGCGCAAGGTTATGAGATTCATGCGGGGCGCTCAAGTTGGGCAGCCGATCAAAAAAGCCCGATTATACTCAGTGATGGCAGCTTGGATGGGTTAGTCAGTGACTGTAATCAAGGCTTTGGCACCTATTTACATGGTATTTTTGACCGCCCTGAAACGGCATTGCGCATTTGCCAATGGGCTGGCGCAAAAGAGATTGAAGCGTATGATCACCGAGCGGCGCAAGAGCGGGCGATTGACCGTATTGCGGATGCGATTGAGCAGCACCTCAACCTTACGCTTTTGTGGCCTGACTTATAAGGAACATGCCGATGTTGAAATGCATTCTGCTCCTGCTGTGTGTGGCGCTTAACGCGCCGCTGGCGAGCGCGAAAGAGACACTGCACATTTACGCAGCCTCATCGATGACCAATGCCGTCAATGCGTTAGTGGCCGACTACTCACAGCAGCATGATGTGAAGCTGGTGACGGTGTACGGCGGCTCTTCTTCGCTGGCGCGTCAAATTGAAGCGGGCGCACCTGCGGATCTGTTTATTTCCGCCAATGAAGAGTGGGCGAATTACTTAGTCGAGAAAGGCTTAGTGAAACCGAACATGGTGGTGACGTTGGCGGCGAATAGTTTGGTGCTGATTCGCCCGACTGCGCAGCCGGTGGCAAGTTTTGAGCTGCAAGATGCCGCGGCTTGGCAAGCGGCCTTGGCCGATTCTCGCTTGGCGGTAGCGCAAGTGGATGCGGTGCCTGCGGGCATGTATGCCAAGCAAGCGCTGCAACATGCGGGGGTGTGGCCTGAGCTGGAATCTCGCCTTGCGCAAACCAATAACGTGCGTTTGGCGCTGGCGTTGGTCGAGCGTGGTGAATCACCGCTTGGCATCGTGTACAAAACCGATGCGCTGCTCAGTGATAAAGTGACGATCGTGACGGCATTTTCGGCGCAGTCTCACCAGCCGATCCGCTATCCGCTGGCGAAATTGAATGATAAAGCGGCGAGCGCCGAATGGGTGGCGTATTTACGCTCAGACGCCGCGCAGCAAATCTTGCAATGTTTTGGTTTTGAGTCGGTGAGTGAGTAATTGATGGGGCTCTCCGATTATGAATGGGCGGCGTTGGCGCTGAGTTTAAAAGTGGCTGGCTATGCGACCTTGTGGTTGCTGCCGATAGGTATTGTGCTGGCGTGGGTGCTGGCGCGCACCTCTTTTATCGGCAAAGGGCTGATTGATAGTTTGGTGCATTTGCCCTTGGTGCTACCGCCGGTGGTGATCGGTTATTTATTACTGATCAGCATGGGGCGGCAGGGGTTTATTGGTCAGTGGCTCTATCAGGTGTTTGGGCTCAGTTTTAGCTTCAGTTGGCGCGGTGCGGTGCTCGCGTGCATGGTGATTGCGCTGCCCTTGATGGTGCGCTCGATACGTCTCAGTCTTGAAAGTGTCGATCAAAAACTTGAGCAAGCGGCGCGCACCTTAGGTGCATCGCCGATGCGGGTCTTTTTTACCATCACGCTGCCATTAACCTTGCCGGGGATACTCACTGGCATCATGCTCGCGTTTGCGCGTAGCCTTGGCGAGTTTGGTGCCACCATCAGTTTTGTCTCCAACATCCCCGGTGAAACCCAAACCATCCCGCTCGCCATGTTCACCTTTTTAGAAACGCCGGGTTCAGAAATGGAAGCGGCACGCTTGTGTGCGATCTCGATTGCCATCGCGCTCGGCTCGTTATTTATCTCGGAATGGCTAAGTCGGCGTATGCAACGCCGCTTAGGTTTAACGTCATGAGTGGGTTAACATCATGAGTGAAGTGATTGTGCAACTGCAAAAGCGGTTGGGCGAAACCCAACTTGACGTGGATTTGCGTTTACCCGCCGTCGGGATTTGCGCGATCTTTGGGCGCTCTGGTGCGGGTAAAACGTCCCTGATTAACCTTATCAGTGGGTTAACCACGCCCGATGTGGGCGAAATTCACCTCGCAGGGCGCTCGCTCTTTAGTTCATCACAAGGCATTCAATTGCCGATTGAGCAGCGCAAAATTGGCTATGTGTTTCAAGATGCGCGACTGTTTCCGCACTATACGGTGCGCGGCAATCTGAATTATGGGGTGACTCACGCTGATCCTGAATACTTTGCCAGTGTGACCCGCTTATTGGCGTTGGAGCCGCTCCTTGCCCGTTATCCTCGCGATCTTTCTGGCGGCGAAAAGCAGCGCGTAGCGATTGGGCGAGCGCTACTGTCAAAACCCGATTTACTGCTGATGGATGAGCCGCTGGCCTCGCTCGATATGCCGCGCAAAAAAGAGGTGATGCCGTTTTTGGAAAACCTCGCGCAGCATTTTCGGTTGCCGATCCTCTATGTCTCGCACAGCATGCAGGAAATTTTACGCCTTGCGGATCATCTGGTGGTGTTGGAGCAGGGCAAGGTACTGAGCGCAGGGCCGATTGAGCAAGTTTGGTTATCCAAAGCGATGCGGCCTTGGCAATCATTCAGTGAACAAAGCACACTGTTTTCTGCCACCGTAGCCAAACATCACCAAGCCTATGGTTTGACGCAAGTTCGCTTGGCGGAGGAGGTGTGGCTTTGGGTTCAGCAAGTAGAGGCGGACGTAGGCAGCAGCGTGCGTATGCAGGTGCGCGCCAATGATGTGTCGATAGCGCTGGATAAACCGACCGCAAGCTCGATTCGCAATATTTTACCGGCTCGTATTGTCGCGATTGAGCACCAACAGCCGAGTAAAAAAAGTGTCTCGCTCAAGTTGGAACTAGCACCACACTGCTACTTGTGGGCGGTGGTGACGGAGTGGGCTCACGCCGAACTCGCGCTAGAGGTCGGTATGCCGGTCTTTGCTCAAATTAAAGGGGTGAGTGTGGCGCAGCGTGATGTGATTTTAACGCACTAACTGATGGTTATCCCCTTTCTTTGATCCCCTTGCTACTTACAACACCAAGCAGAAAGGGGACAGTCGCAGTACAAATTGAGGTAACGGTATACGCTCAATGTGCTCAATGCTCAGCGTGCGAGCTTATGGTGCGCACGGGAAAAATGTCCCGCGCAAAATGCGCCAACGATCGATAATTCACCGGCTAAACAGAGTGCTGCGGCCACTTCGGCTAAAGCTCGTGCGTGGCCTTGCCCGGCCAATCCCATCAGCGATAAACAGGCGTGTTGGCTAGGGAGATGGGTGCCGCCGCCAACGGTTCCGACCATCAAATTAGGCAGGGTGACACTGGCGTATAAACCGCCGTGAGGGTGGATCTCCATGCGCGTCATCCCTATTGCGGATTCGGCTACACACGCGGCATCTTGCCCACACGCAATATAAAGCGCGGCAAGGGCATTGGCGTAATGAGCATTCACACCAATCGCGCCACTCAGTGCGCCGCCTACTGTGGTCATTTGCCCAAACTGCATCATCTGCTCTGGTGTGGTGTGGAGGTACTTTTTGACTAACTCGGCAGAGAGATGCACCTCAGCGCTGACTTTTTTGCCGCGCACGCTGCGCAGCGTATAGCTATTGGCTTTTTTGTCACCGGAGAGGTTGCCATCGAGAAAGGCTTGCACTGGCGCAACCGGTGAGTGGCGCATGATGAACTCAAAAACAGCGTGAGTGGCGATCGTCACCATGTTTTGACCGCTGGCATCGCCTGTGGTGTATTCAAACACCAGATAGACGTGATTCCCTTCGATATTGACCTGAATATCTTTCAGTTTGCCGTGCGCGGTGGTGGACTGAGCTATCTCTTTCATCTGCTCAAATTGGCTGGTCACCCAACCGACAAATTGCCCGGCTTGCGCCAGCGAAAGAAAAGCAAACACGGGCGTGCGAGTCACCCCTTCATTGAGCACTAGCGCACTTGCGCCGCCTGCTGCCGTGATGAGTTGGCTACCACGATGGTATGACGCCACTAACGCCACTAACGCCGCTTCTGTGGTGGCCAGCGGAACCAAATAGTCCCCTTGCGCATGAGAGCCGTTAACGCGCAGTGGCCCCGCAATACCGACAGGCAGTTTCACTGTGCCGATGAAATACTCGATGTTTTTTTGGTAAGCCTGCATGGTGCGCTCGGTTTGCTCATCCAAAAGCAGAGCTTGCGCTTCGGGCGCGGCGAGTTTTTGCCAACGCTTCATCACTTGTTGCTCGGTAAGAGCCGGGCTTGGTGTTAGGCGGACACTAGGTCTATCAAATCGGGGAGCAAGCTGATCTATCAATCTATCGGGAGCTAGCGTCGCCACATCTGGCGAATAAAGAGGTTGCAAAGCAAGCTTAGGCATAACAGTTCTTGGTATTGAGTTTGCTGGGCATTGTAAAGCCAACGAGGTGAATTTCAACGCGAGGATAAAAAAGCTTACAGTTTGGCTTAAACACGTACATCCAACATGGTACCGAGCATATCTTGGTCACGCTGGATCAGGTTTGTTCCAATTCGGCTGTAATGTGAGGCTTGGTTAAGGCTATTGAGCGCATCAATGTGGTTGGCGTACTGCTTTTTCGGTGCGGGAGGCGCAGGTTGCAGCGTGGGGTCTATCGGTTTTCCGATAGTGGATTCAACGGGTAAGCTCGCCTGTTGGATCTCGCGCGCAGCATCCTCCATCATTTTGGAAGAGTGCATGACCATGGATGAACCATTAGAAACTGCTGATACGGACATCGCGCTTACCTCATCTTTACGATTAAAGTTTAGTCGTATCGCCTGAGTTACTCAAGTTAGGAAAACAGATGCGCAATCGCATCGCGCTCTTCTTCGGTGAGCAACGCACTCTCATTTTGATGCAGCGAACGATCGATTTCCCCTTGCAGGGCGCGCAACTGCTGCGGGCTTAATTGGCTCAGTTGTGATTTCCAGCGTTCAAATTGTTTAGGGTTCATTGGGTGTTCCGGTATTAACAAATAGAGGTCTTTGTTGAGACGTCTTCGACAATCGGTGCTCATGGTGTTGCTCCCTGTTGCCGCATTGCAATAAGCAAAAATTAGCGCTGAGCTGCTGGTTTCTTGTCCGAAAAGTGTCAAGGTTATCAAAAAAACTGGTGATATCTGCCTTGGCTACAACAGATATCTGTGCAGCATCAACTCGTTTGGCAATAAGAAAAATACTCCTTTTGGGGGAGACGATCTTGCGGCTTTTCCTTATCTCTACAACACTTGAATGAAAACAAGCGCAAGTGAGGCAATCCAGATGCAAGGCATTATCTATACCGTTCTCTCCGATATGGTGATTGAAAAGTTTGGTGTGCTGTTTTGGGACCAGATGCTAGAAGATTTGAAACCCAGCTCAGAAGGGGTGTACACCTCTGGCCAGCAATACAACGACGATGAGTTACTGGCCATGGTGGGTTATTTGAGTGAGAAAGCCCAAATCCCTGCGCCTGATTTAGTCCGTGCTTATGGTGAATACCTGTTTACCCATTTATTTAATAGCTTGCCGGAAAACTACCCGCATAAAAGCGACCTCAAAACCTTCCTGCTTTCGGTGGATAAAGTGATACACAAAGAAGTGCAACGACTCTATCCCAATGCTTACTTGCCTCAGTTTGAAAACCGAGTTGAAGAGAAAACGCTGACCATGAGTTACTACTCGAAACGACAATTGTGCGCGGCGGCGGAAGGGTTAATTTTAGGCGCGGCCAAGCAATTTAATCAGCCGGTAAAAATTACTCAGCCCGTCTGCATGCATTGCGGGGCTGACCACTGTGAGATTGTAGTGGAATTTTTGCCATCATGAGTGCCGAAGCGCAATATCAACGCATTTACGAGCGAGAACGTAAAGCTCGGATCCTCGCGGAAAAACTCCTTGAGGAGAAAAGCCGCGCCTTGTACGACAAAGTGCTGGAGCTGCAATCCACGTTAGAGCAGTTGAATGGCGCTCAGGCGCAGCTATTGCAGTCAGAAAAAATGGCGTCAGTCGGTCAGTTGGCCGCTGGGGTCGCCCATGAAATCAATAATCCGATTGGATTTTGTCTGAGTAATTTGAATACCTTGCGTGATTATACCGAGGTGTTTGCTCAGTTAGCGGATTTCGTTGAGCAGTCAGCGCCAAGTTTTGAAGGCAGTGAGTTTTATCAAGCTTGGATGCGCTTTAAACAGCAGCATGATTTGGCGTTTGTGCGCGAAGATGTGCTCAGCCTTGTCGAAGAAAGTGCCAGTGGTTTGCATCGGGTTAAAGACATTGTCACTAGCCTACAAAGTGTCTCGCACAGCAGTGATGGCCGTTTTGCGGAATGCAATCTCAACGACTGCATAGAATCGGCACTGCGCATTGTGTGGAATCAGTTTAAATACACCATGCTGGTTGATCGGCAACTCGCTGAGAATCTACCCAAGATCAAAGGGATTGCCCCTGAAATACAGCAGGTGCTGATGAATATGTTCATCAATGCTTCCCACGCTTGTGATGAGCACGGCGAGTTAACCATTACCACCGATACCTTGAATGAGAAGGGCAAAGCTTGGGTACAGGTGCAAATTGCGGATAATGGCCATGGGATTTCACCAGAACACTTAGCCAAAATTTTTGACCCCTTTTTCACCACCAAACCGGTCGGGGTTGGAACCGGGCTGGGGTTATCCATCGCGTTTGGAATTGTGGAAAAACATCAAGGTAAGATCTCGGTGACCTCAGAAGTGGGGCAGGGAACACGGTTTACCTTATTGTTCCCTGCGATCTGAATGGCGCGTTCAGTCGGATTGAGAATCGACCTTGACAGCAAACTTGCTGGCGAGCATGTGCAGCTCAGGCAGCATGCGATAAATCAAGTGCAGCTGTTGCAGTACCATGCGCGCCGAGCCTTCATCATCCTCACGCCACTCAGCAAGACGTTTCTCTAGCCCTGAGCTATCAATACCGCTGGTATCACACTCTTCACAGTGGTTGGACAACTGTTGATGCAGCAAGTCGAGATGCTGATGGATCACGCGATGTGAATCGAGTACCAACTGATGCACGGTTTCATCATCCAGCCGGGTTCGATGTGCTCCAAGCGCCGAGATATAACTGAGCAGCGCGTGGTTAAGGGTCAGGAAACGAAAGCTCTCATCGGCCGCCGCACGATAACGCCCCGGCTCCGCCAGCATATTGGTGACCGCGGCAGAAAGCGCGGCATCTTGGTTGTGGGCATGACGCCGCGCAATCCGGTAACTCAAGCTGTCTTTTTTACCAATCCGATATTGACCAATGATCTGCGCCAAGTACTGCTTATTGGCATCAATCGCTTCCGCCATCACTTTATGCAGCCGTTTCGATTGCCAGTCTGGCAGAATGAGCACCACGGCCGCTACCGCCAAGGCGCAGCCAATGAGGGTATCTGCCAATCTTGGTAATACCACCGCATAGCCTTCACCTAACTGATTGAAACAAAACAGCACCAATAAGGTGATAAAACCGGTCGCGTAGCCGTAGTTGTTGAGGCGAAACGCAAAAAACATCACACCGGAGAAGACAATAAACACCAATTGGCTCTCTTGTGATGGGAAGAAGGTGAGTAGCGGCACGCCAATCAGCAAGCCGGCCAAGGTGCCTATGATTCGCGCGGTGAGTTTTTGCTTGGTTGCGGCGTAGTTTGGCTGGCAAACAAACAGGGTGGTGAGCAAAATCCAGTAACCGCGCTCAATGCCGAACCCTTGGATGATCGCATAGCCCAAGGTGAGCGTGATGGACAAGCGCAGCGCATGGCGAAATAACAGCGAATCTTTATTGAGATTGGCGCGAATACGTTGCCACATGCTGCCTAAGGTGTGCGCTTCAGTGTCATCCAGTACCCCTTCTTCGGGTTTGGCCACATCCGGGTTACTGACGTTATTGAGCTGTTTTTCTACGGTCGCTAAGTTATTGAATAAATAGCCTAATTGACCCAAAAGACTTTTCCAATCTCGTCTCTCTTGTTGGCGAAGATAGCTGAGTGATAACTGCAGTTCATCCAGCGCGACAATCGAAGCAGAGTCGTGCTGGTAACTGTGCCCAAGACGAATCGATTGAGCGATATCGCGGCACGCTTTCGCTTGCGTCTCCAATAAATATTTAAAGCGGAACAGAATGTCTGAGCGGCCAAAGTGATCGGCTAGCTCTTGGTAACGGTAATGGCTGGAGCTCACTCGTTCGTGAATGTCTTGCGCCAGAAAATAGATGTTTAAAAAGCGATCGCTGGCGCTGTCCACATGCCCCCGTTTGGAGCGGGTCAGAAACACCGCCTTGCACTGGTTTAACGCATTGACTGTCGCGGCGTTAAGATTGGCCTCAATGATCCGGTGTGGCTGCGGGATCATGTTGGAAACCGGGTGGAAAAGGGTGGATTTCGCCTCTAAATAATTGGCCAGTTGCAGAAACACGTTAGCGAGGTTTTGTTGTACGGGCTGCATTGGCCAAAAGGCATGCCACAGCATCGACATCAAGTAGTACCAAGCGCTGCCGCTGAGTAAAAGTAACGGCTGAAACCAGATATTCGTGCTTTGATGGGCACCGAGCATGGTGTACACGGCAACCAGTAGAGAAGCAAACGCGATGCTGGCGTAGCGTGCCCCCATAGCGCCGAGCATGATAAAACCAAAACTTGAGGTGAATAGACCAAGCGCAAACAGCCACGGGGTTTGAAACAGAATCTCAATCGAGAAAGCGGCAATCGCAAAGCAGATCAAAGTGAGAATGATGGATTTCAAACGGCCACTAAAGCGGTCATCTCGATCGGCGAGTGCCGCGGCAATCACCCCGAGAATCAAAGGGGTGATCCAAGTGTTGAGCTGATAATACCAAGCGGGGATCACCACACCCAGTAAAGTCAATAAGATCAAGACACTGTAGTTAACAGTTTTATTTGCCCAATACAGGCGCAGTTGGTTAATTTTCGGCACAGCGCAGCACATTCATCAGTGTAGAAAGGGCAAAGTCTAGCAGATTACACCAATAAGATTCTGATCAAGATAAAGAAAACCTCGGTTTGTTGCTTCTGCGCTATGCTCGTTAACCGTTAAGAATATTGACATTATCTTTTCATCGGCACCGGAGTTTGGGGTATGATTGCCGACAACTTTGTTAGTGGGCTTTTACCAATGCAGCTGAATGCGAATAAGACTGCACAATTTTTTATTGCCAATGAATATTACCAAGTCCAGCTTGAGAAAGAGTGGTTGGTGTTAACTTCGCTCAGTAGCGAAGAACGTATTCCCTTTCATGTCTGGAACGGTGAAGTGCAGATCCGCAGAGGCGTGTTTTGGGGAACGTTGCAGTTTTTTGCTCATCCCGAAGAGGGCGTGCAGCGCAGTTGGCTGGTACAAGGTCTTCCTTGGCCGGAGTGTCGCCATTTTGCGCACCAATTAGTGGCGCATTATCAAGCGTGGCACAATCGCCAATGTGAGCAATTAAGTCTCTATTTTCCGCGTTGGCAGCAAGAGTTGTCTCGTCTAAAGCGCCTGCCGTCTTTTCTATCCCACTCCTCCGTTGAAGCTTGGGTCGCGCAAGTGTATGCCGATTTAAAACTGATGGACATGACGCTGCATGAAGCGCAAAAACATCTTCCCACGGTTTTCGATACCTTACTGCCTTGGCTGCTCGATACCTCCGCGACGCTGTATGAGCGTAATAAAGCTTGGCTAGAGATAGAACGCGCGAACTGGACAGTCTTGTTTTCCCAGTGTGAATCGTCGCCGCTCAATGTCTCGCAGCAATACGCTGTGCTGCTGAATGACGATCATAACTTAGTGTTGGCGGGCGCAGGTTCAGGTAAAACCAGCGTACTGACTGCGCGCGTTTCCTATTTATTGCAGAGCCATTTGGCGAAACCAGAGCAAATTTTGTTGGTCGCTTTTGCACGCGATGCGGCACAAGAGATGGCCGAGCGCTTAAAAAACAAAATTGGTTTGGAAGCTGAGCGTTTGCACATCAATACCTTCCATCAGTTGGGTCTGCGCATTATCAACCGAGTGGAAGGCAAAACGGTGATCATGTCGCCACTCGCGAATGACAGCAAACTCAAGCAGGCTTGGTGTATTGATTGGTTAAAGCGCCACTGGATGACCCCGACCAATTTTAAACGCTGGCAAAAACATCTCGCCAAATGGCCGATTGCGTATCTGGCAGGGGATGATGAGCTGGGTAGCCACGTCGAAAACCCGAAATTGATCGCATGGCTCGAGAAGCAGCTCGATCAATTGGCACAAATGGGATTGAGTAAAAAAGAGCTGCAAGAGCGGCTGGTGGATCACGATGACTATCCACGCTTAAACAGCGAGCTTTCCTTATGCTGGCCGTGCTATCAAGCGTGGCAGCAGATGCTTAAAGATCAAAACCAAATTGATTTCAACATCATGATCACTAGAGCGACCGAGTATGTCGAAAAAGGCAAATTCCGCTCGCCGTGGAAATTTATCATGGTTGATGAGTATCAAGACATCTCGCCGCAGCGTTTACGCTTGCTACAAGCGCTGTGTGAGCAAAACCAAGGCCAGTGTAACCTGTTTGCGGTCGGTGATGATTGGCAATCCATCTACCAATTTGCGGGTTCCGATGTGGATTTGACCACCGGTTTTGCGTCGCGTTTTGCGCATTCGACGGTGCACCATCTCGATACTACTTATCGTTTTAATGATCAGATTGGTGCGGTCGCCAACCGCTTTATTCAGCAAAATCCGCATCAGTTACCCAAAACGCTCAATAGCTTTAAAACCCAGAAGCAAAAAGCGGTCATGCTGGCACCGAACCATTCGGTTGAAAAAATATTGGATGAAATCAATCGCTCCACCAATAAGCTGAAAACCGTGCTACTGCTTGGTCGTAATCACTACCATAAACCTGAATTACTGAAAGATTGGCAGAATCGCTATCTCTCTCTCAAGCTCGATTTTATGACTTGCCATGCCAGCAAAGGCAAAGAGGCGGATTATGTGATTATTTTGGCGGTCGATGAAGGCCAATTCCCCGCTCGCGTGAAAGCTTTGCATTTGGATGATGCGTTGAATCAAAGTGAGGATGATTTCCCGTATGCCGAAGAGCGGCGCTTATTCTATGTCGCGTTGACTCGTGCCAAAGAGAAAGTGTGGGTGACTTATAACGGCAACGGCTCCAGCTTTGTTCAAGAGCTGTTGAATGATGACTATCCGGTTGTTAAGCAAAAATAGAATTTGGAATAATTTTAAATGGAGAGAAAAGGCGAGCTAAGCTCGCCTTTTTCAATTAAGACTGTTCACTATTTTGTGAAGATGTTTTATGCCCGATCAGCATTCCATGCACATAAGGATGCCCAGTAAATTTAGACATAATAATGACCGCTGACACATGGACGGCAACGGCAGCCATGGTCAGATTAGCTAAGGTTTCATGCACCTCTTTAATCCAGTCTTCACCCCAAAACAGATCCCACTCACTCATCCAACCCGATAAACCGGTGGCGAGCAGTAAAAACCACATTGCCCAAATCATAATCGCACCAGCAGGGTTATGCCCAGTGTGATTATCTTGTTTGGTTCGCACCACTTCTTTAATGTGCTCAATGGCTTTGGGAATGGATGGCGTAAAAGCCGTTAGCCGAGCAGGGGAGTGAGTGATTCCCCCCCAGCCTAAACGCAGGATAATGGCTCCCATAACCACATAGCCAACCCATTCGTGTAAATCACTGCCCTCTTCAATTGCAAAAAAATTAGCCAAGAAAAGGGCGGCAACCAACCAATGCGTTACTCGAACAAAAAGATCCCATGTGTATGGTTTAGCCATCTTTTTCCTCTTTTACTTTCTCCATATTGGTTGGGTTGAAATAGATTTCGACTCGTTTACCCTCTTGGTCGTGACCATACAATTCATAGCAACTGGTTTTGGTGATTTTGAACACTTTAATCTTATAGCCCATATCTTCCACTTGTTGCTGAGCTTGTTCAAAAGGAATCCAACTGCTTTCGGGTTCTATTGTACAAGTCGGGTCAGCGAATGCTGCCGCAGAAACTAAGCCAAGAGAAGTAATAGCGAACAGACGAGAAATTTTGAGTAGTGACATAATGCGCTCCTTTACGTTATGCATTGATCTCATCCTACCGATTCAAGCTTAATGAATACTTAAGAGAATACTTAAGAGAATAGTTAGAGGAGGTTCAGAATTGAACTCAGTCAGCGTAGCGCAATAAAAAAGGTTTGCTTGAGCAAACCTTTAAATCAACATGAGGGAATATTTACAGTAGGATCCACGTCCAAGTAAACGCGGCAAAACAGAGCGAAACAAAAACCGCAGCAGAGCCAATATCTTTAGCTCGCCCGCTCAATTCGTGACGTTCAGCACCAATGCGATCCACCACAGCTTCAATCGCTGAGTTGAGTAATTCCGCAATCAAGATCAACACTAAACTGCCCACCATTAACACCTGTTCAATCGTGCTTACGGGCAGAAAAAAACTCAACGCGATCAAAGGGAGTGCTAAGGTAACTTCCTGACGAAACGCGGCTTCATTTTTCCATGCAGCGGCAAAGCCTTTCATCGAATATCCAGTGGCGTAAATAATGCGACTGAAGCCAGTACGAGAGTGTTTCATGTGGAGAACTCAGTTAGTCAGTGGAAATAAGCGCGTGATTATATACTCTTAACGGAAACATCGGCAGTGTTAATCGGCGTTAAGATAGCGATGAAATCGGTAATCTGTGCCCAAGCTCAAGTCGCAGCGCCAAGTCATTTGGGTATGGAGAAATGGGAAGATTTCCTTTTCACTCTGCAATGAGTTTTGTAAAGTGGCGGCCTATACCCTTCCTACTTAAAGCTGCAACGCTAAGTAGTTTGGGTAAAAACCAATAAGGTCCATTAAATATACATACCCCACTCCCGATAAAGGAAACGAGGCGATGAGCAAAGCACTTCTGTTAGTTGATGTCCAAAATGATTTTTCACCCAGCGGTGCGCTGCCTGTGCCGGATGGCGATGCGATCGTCCCTGTGATTAATCAATTGCTTCCGCTCTTTGAACATGTGATTGCCACCAAAGATTGGCACCCAGCCAAACACGCGAGTTTTGCGTCCGTGCAGGGGAAAACTCCGGGCGAAGTCATTGACCTTAATGGCATTCCACAAGTGATGTGGCCTGATCACTGCGTGCAAAATACCCATGGTGCAGAATTTATAGCTGGGTTAGATGTGCAGCGAATTACGCATATTGTCACCAAAGGCACCCATCTTGATGTGGACAGCTACAGTGGCTTTTTTGATAACCAACGTTTCCATGCTACCGGATTGGCCGAATACTTGAGTAATCAGGGAATTTCAGAGGTTTACATTGCAGGTTTGGCGACCGACTACTGTGTGAAATATACCGCGCTGGATGCGGTTTCCCTCTACTTTAAAACTTGGGTCATTCAGGATGCGTGTCGAGGTGTGGAGCTGAATGCGGGCGATTGCGCGACAGCGTGGCACGCGATGCAAACGGCGGGGTGTCAGTTGATCACTTCTCAGCAGTTGCTTGCCGGTTAATGCTTTACCTCAGGCTTTATAACCATGGCTATCTCAAGACATAGCCATGGTTGCGATTAGGCCAAGTGTTAGGTGCGTTCAGCGAGATAAGCTTGGTAATCCGGAATTTCAATTTGCACTTCCTGCTCCATCAAAGACGATGAAAATAAGAACTTGGCACTTGCGCGGTTGGTGGCGACGGGAATATTCCACACACTGGCGATACGCAGCAGCGCTTTCACATCCGGATCATGCGGAACGGCATTGAGTGGATCCCAAAAGAAAATCAGCACATCAATTTTGCCTTCAGAAATTAACGCGCCCAGTTGCTGATCACCGCCCATTGGGCCGCTGATCATACTTTTGATCGCCAGTCCCGTTTCTTTACTGAGCATATGCCCCGTGGTGCCAGTGGCATACAGGAAATGGCGTTGCAGTTTTTCCTTGTTCTCTGTTACCCAGCGCAGCAGTTCACCTTTGCAGTTATCGTGAGCCACAAGAGCAACGTGTTTGTGCGCTGCCATAGTGCGGGTGGTTTTTTTCATGGGTACATTTCCTAATGATTTTGGATGAGAGGTTTGATAACCAAATTTTCGAGTTTATTCAACCGCTTTTACTTGAAATACTGGCCTGTATTCGGACGGAGATAACGAATCTGCAATGATCTTTTTCTCTAGGTGCTTGGGGGTTAACGCTTCAATCTTAGGTGCTT
Source organism: Vibrio cholerae ATCC 14035 (assembly GCF_000621645.1). Taxonomy (GTDB): domain Bacteria; phylum Pseudomonadota; class Gammaproteobacteria; order Enterobacterales; family Vibrionaceae; genus Vibrio; species Vibrio cholerae. The sequence goes on from NZ_JHXR01000014.1 coordinate 77,159, forward strand.
GTTGTGTCGCGTACGGTTTGTTGCGTAAAAAAGCAGCGGCTTGGCGTACGGAAAGCCGACCTTGTTCGACCATTTGATCGGTTGGGGCAAACTCTACGCGCCCACGCAGTAATCCGCGATAAACGCCATGACTCAAATAGGTTGCGATAAGGCCGATTTGGTCACTTTTGTTGAGTGAACGCAATTCGCTGATCGCCGCTTCAATCGCCACCGCACTGCCAACCAAATAACGCACGTCCGGTTGCTCTAAGGCTTGCTGTATCAAATTGCGTTGCAGCTCTTTATCGTTGTCTGCCCACAAGATTTCTGTAATACGCACATCACTGTGACGAATCGCCTCTTCCAGCCCTTGTAAAACGGGCTTTGTTCCGCCACTCGAAGCGGGGCCGGGTAGCACCACAATCTTAATTTCGCCGCTACCTTTAGGGTGTTTACGCGCTAAATATTCCCCTGCGTAAAATCCCATCCAATACCAATCAACGCCCACTTCGCCTTTTAGATGCTCTTGCTGTTGCTCATTCAACCGCAACTGATTCACCGTCGCAAACACAGGAACGGAGCGGGTGTAGTGGGCTAAATCATCTTGGTACAGCTCGGGTGATACGGTGCCAAGCAAAATGGCGTCAGCTCCCCAACGTACGCACAGGGCAATTTGTTGCTGCTGTTTGTGGTGATTCGGGTAGCCACCCGCCTCCATAACGCGCAAGTTGAGGTTGAGCTTGCGTGCTTCCTCCACCATGCCGTAGTTGACCGACAGCCAGTAAGAATCTTTAAGATGAGGGTAAAGCGCACAGAGTTTTTCCGCGCCAGCCGCTGGCAGTGCAGAGAGCAGCAAAAGTGCAGAAATCAGTGAAAATGAGTGCAAACGCAGATTTGGCATGAGGTTATTCGTTGGCGAACCGGAGTAAACACTGCACAATATAGCCCAATCCGCCACGCAGAAGAAGTCAACAAGAAGGTTTTCCCCATGCGTCTCGCCAAAGCCAGTATTGGTCGCAAGCTCTTATTTTCTTTTAGCGCGATGGCGTTGCTCGTGCTTCTCTCGGCGCTGATCGGCGTTCTAGGTTTTTCTCTGGTTGCCAAAACCGAACGTGATGTGGTCAATAATGCCATTCCTTCGATGATCGAGGCGCGCCAAGTCGCTGAGCTCAGTCATCAAATCATTGCTTCTGTACAGACTCTTTCTAACGCCAAAAATGAGCAAGAACACCAAGCCGCTGGACAGAAGGTTTTCTCGCAATTAGAAACGTTGCTCACTCATATCCAGCAACTGGGAGAAGAGGCGTTTGATAGCGTGTTGCTGGATAGATTAGAGCAAGACGTACAGAACGTGATTGATACACTGGCGCAATTAGGACGGCGCGTTGAGCACCGACTCACCTTGGAGAGCCAATTGAGTACAAGCGTCAAAGAGATGCGCAAATTGGCACAAGAGCTGGAGCAGCTAACCCGCACCCAAGTGCTCAACACCAGCACGATTGCAATCGCCAATGTCACGCACATCTACGATTTATTGCAAAAGCAGCAGCAAGCGCAGGTTTATCAGGCGTTAGACAATCTGGTGGAAGTCGATTTGGATTTAGCGGAACGCTTACATGAGCTGCATCTGTTGGCGTTTAAAGTGCTCAATGAGATAGAAGAGACGCAAACCGTGACCGATTTAGAGCGGATTTTGGCGTTAGATAGCGAATTTGCCGCCAACTTGAGCATTATGCAGCGCCGTGTGCAAGCGGTGGAAGACCCAACGCGCTCCAAACAAATGGTGAGCTTGCTGAGAGGGTTGGAGAAGCGCCGAATCGTATTCGAACTATTGAAACAGCGCTACAGCAATGAACAAGTCGCGCAGCAATTACAGCACGATACCTTGACCCAATTTGCCAAGCTCAATAACACGGTCAATCAGCTGGTGGATGCGTCAAATCAAGTGACCACCGCAGCGGTGAGTAAACTCTCTAACACCCTCTATTACGCGCAATTGATCCTCACCGTGCTGGGTTTACTCGGCCTTGTGATTGTGGTGTGGATCGTGTGGAAGGTCGTTTATCGCTCGGTCATCCAGCGTCTCGATCAACACACCGCCGCGCTGATCTCGGTGGCAAAAGGGCAACTCGACGTCGACGTTTCAACTCAAGGAAATGATGAACTGGGTCAGATGGGGCAGGCGATTGCCCATGCGCGCGATACCGCCAAAGCGCTTAAAGTGGTGGCAGAGAGTGAAGTATTAGCCAAACGCGAGTTGCAACAGCACAAAGAACATTTGGAAGAGTTGGTTGAACAGCGTACATGTCAATTGAGCGAGATGAACCATAAGCTCAATCAAGAGGTGCTGAACCACGCCAAAGCGCGCCAGCAAGCGGAGCAGGCCAGCCGTGCCAAATCCGCTTTCTTGGCCACCATGAGCCATGAAATTCGCACTCCGATGAATGGGGTGTTAGGTACGGCGCGTCTACTGCAAGATACCACGCTGACTTCCACTCAGCAGCACTATGTACAAGTGATTAACCGCAGCGGACGGTCGCTGCTGGCGATCCTGAACGACGTGCTCGATTACTCCAAAATCGAAGCGGGGCATCTGGAAATCCATCACACTCATTTTGATTTGTATCGATTAGTGAGTGAAACCCATGAGCTGATGCAAAGCCGGGCGCGAGAAAAAGGCATCACCCTCACTTACCACATTGATGAGGATGTCACCCAATACTGGCAAGGGGATGAGATTCGTATCGGGCAAGTACTCAATAATTTGGTTGGCAACGGGATCAAGTTTACTGACCAGGGCGAAGTGCGTATTCGTATCCGCCTCGCCCCCGATGGGCAAGGCATTCGCTTTGCAGTAGAAGATTCGGGTATTGGGATTGCTGAGGAAGAGCAAGCGACCTTGTTTGATGCCTTTACCCAAGCTGACGCCGGACGGCGCAAGCTTGGAGGGACAGGTTTAGGTTTAGCGATCAGCCGTAAGTTGGTGCAGGCGATGGGGGGCGAGTTACAACTCGCTTCGCAGCTCGGTCAAGGCAGCTGTTTTTGGTTTACCTTGCCGCTACCAGTGGGAGAGCCAGTTGAAACGCCCGCCCTAGCCGTAGATGATGTGCCTGTGGCTAACGTGCTGCTGGTCGAAGATAACGAAGTCAACTGTTTGGTTGCGCAAGGTTTTTTAACCAGTCTGGGTCATCAAGTGACTCTCGCGAAAAGTGTGCAAGAGGCGAAACTCTGCTTTCAGCAGCAACGCTTTGATATTGCTCTGCTTGATATTCATCTGCCCGATGGCAATGGGGTGGATCTGCTGCGCGACCTGCGACAAATGGAAGACAGTATTCACAATGCGGTGATCCCATTTATTGCCGTTTCTGCCCACGTGTTTAATGAAGAAGTCGCCGGATATTTAGCAGCAGGATTTGATGGCTATCTGCCTAAACCGCTGGTCAAAGAACAATTAGCCGCCATGTTGCGTCAACAGTTAACGGCGAAGAGCGGAGATGATGCCGATATGCGCGATAAAGCAGAGAGCCATGATACAAGCAGCATCTTCGATAATGGCCAACCGCAGGGCGAGCCTTCGCCTGAAGCGCAAGCTGTGCGCAAAGAATGGGTCGCGGTAATGGATCACGCCAAATTTGAGCAGGATGTGCAGATCCTTGGTGTGGAGAAAATGCGTGAGATTGTTGGCTATTTTGAACAAGGGTGTGCTGAGTTTTTCGCTCTGTGTGAGGCAGAGCGTGATAACGATGCACAGATCAAAAGCCAAGCTCATAAATTGAAAGGTTCTGCTGGCGCATTGTGGCTAACGCAACTCTACCAACTGTGCCAGCAAATCGAGAAAGCCGATTCGCCTGCCGCTGCATATCAACAAACGCCTCTGGTTGATGCGGTAGAAAATGCCAAGCAGGCTTTGCGTAATGCATTGGATTTGCTGAGTAAAGAATAAAAAAGACCTGCGACAAGCGCAGGCCAAATCCCTATGTGTAGCATTTGGGAGAGTATAATTACAAAGTTTTGGGGGATATAAGTAACGCGAAACCCTACTTTCCGCGTTACTTATTGGGTTAGGCGAACAGGGCTTCCTGCTGCGCCAAATTCAGTAGTCGGCACACGTTGACGTGACCAACCCCTTCGACCGATTCCAGTTGAGTGACCAAAATCGAGGCGATTTTTTTCTCTTGTGCGGGTTTACGCAGCAAATGAATCAGCTGAGTCGCAATATCACCTTGCTTATCTAAATGTGGGAAATAGGTCGGTGTGACACCACGCAAAATAGCAAGCTTACGCAGTAGCGCAGGTTTATCAGACACCGCCCAAATGGTGGCTTGGCTTTGACAGCGTGACATCAAAAGCGGCGTTTCACCTTGCTCAGTCACAATCGCAACACCGAGATCTTTATTGACTTTGGATGCTGAAATCATCGATGACAGAGCAAAGCTTTTGCCCGCATCGCTGCACAGATGTTGTAGCGCATCCCAACAATTTTGCGCACAGTGAGTTTCGTGCTCAACCCCTTGGGCGATGCGCACCATGGCTAGCACTGTTTCCACAGGGTAGCGTCCCGCGGCCGATTCCGCAGAAAGCATGATCGCATCAGTACCATCAATCACCGCATTCGCGACATCCAAGACTTCTGCGCGTGTCGGCAGTGGGTTTTCGATCATCGATTCCATCATTTGCGTGGCGGTGATGACAGGTTTACCTAAGTGCTTAGCACGCGCGATCAGCGCTTTTTGTACGCTTGGCAAACGAGCATCACCAATTTCCACGCCCAAATCACCCCGCGCCACCATGATCACATCAGACGCGCGAATAACGCTGTCCATCGCTTCTTCACTGGCTACCACTTCTGCGCGCTCAACTTTGGCGACAATGTGCGCATGGCAGCCTGCTTGAGTGGCGAGTTGGCGCGCGTATTCAATATCTTCCGCATTGCGTGGGAAAGAGACGGCTAAGAAGTCGGCTTGCAGCTCCGCCGCAGTAATAATGTCGAGCTTGTCTTTTTCTGTGAGAGCCGGAGCGGAAAGACCGCCGCCAAGCAAGTTAATGCCTTTACGGTTGGACAGTTTGCCACTATTGAGTGCGATGGTGTGAACAAGGCGAGCTTGCATATCGACGGCCGTGACTTCCAGTTGAATGCGGCCATCATCGAGGAGCAGGATGTTGCCTACGTTTAGATCATCAATTAGTTCTGGGTAGTCTAAACCCACGCGCTCTTGCGTACCGGCTTGACCATCTAAATGGCCATCAAGAATAAATGTGTCGCCTGCAGAGAGTTGAATCGCGCCTTCTGCAAAGCAAGCGATACGAATTTTAGGGCCTTGTAGATCAACCAGTACGCCAACGCTCACATTGAGCTGCTGCGCGATCTCACGCACCATTTCCGCGCGAGCAATGTGTTCTTCAGCGCTGCCGTGAGAAAAGTTCAAGCGAACCACGTTCACGCCAGCTTGGATGAGTTGAGTCAAAGTTTCACGAGTTTGGCTAGCAGGGCCTAAAGTGGCCACAATTTTGGTTTTACACATGTTGTAATTCCTATAACGACGCTCAACAAGAAAATAAAAAAGAGAAAGTAAGCAGGAGCTAGGCTCCTTCTGGCATCGTCGTCCTACTTGGCACTACAGCGCCAAGTAGGACGGGTATCGATTAAGAAGCGGTTTGGGTTTTCAACGGCTTGCCTTCTGCTTCGTCGATATCGACGACTTTCTTGGCATTCCACACGGTTAGGGCGAGTAGTACTGAAACCACCCCAGCAGCCAACCAGAAGTACTGAGCGTTACCGAAGTCGTAATGTTTTACGCCTTCGACTTCAGTCACTGTGATCAGTGATGCAGAGATAAGTTCTTGAGCAGAAGCAGCGATGTAAGAACAGAGACCGATCAGGCCTTTCACGGCGCCGACTGCGTTTTTCGGCATTAGGTCACAAGCGATAAGGCCGGCAAGGAACACGACTAGACCACCGATCGAGAAGCCGATCATGCTCAGTGCTACAGCATCAACGATACGGTTATCTGGGCCGAAGAACATCAGACACATACCAGCGATGTTGGTCAATCCGTACAGCAGGTTAGGGATGTTACGGTTACCTTTGAACACTTTGTCAGACAAGATACCTGACAGAATCGCACCAGCCAGACCCGCAGTTGGGTACATGGACATGGCAAAACCAGCGTCAATCAGTGAGTAGCCTTTTTGCTCTTGCAGGAACAGCACTGCCCAAGAAGACATGGCGTAGCGAGAGATGTACATCGCCGCACAAGCCAGAGCGATAAGCCATACCACAGGTTGCTTCAGGATGAACATTTGCGCACGGCGTGTTTCTTTTGGATCGTTGGCTTTTTTGATTTCCGTGCCTTCCTCAAACGCTGTGCCTGGATCAGGCATACCATAAGTTTGTGGGCGGTCTTTCAGTAGCTTAAACATGATGAGAGAAGCCACGACACCCGCGATACCCGCACCGATGAAACCTGCACGCCAGCCAAAGTAGCTCACCAAGCTTGCGGTTAGGATCCAAGTGATACCTTCACCGATGTTACGTGAGCCGCCCCAGATGGAGTAACGGCTACCACGTTGCTTTGGAGAGAACCATTGGTAGATAGAGACGCAAGATGGTGCAGAACCGACCGACTGGAACCAACCGTTCAAGCCCCACAGCAGAACGAAGAAGAACGCGACCGTGTTCATCCCCATGAAGATCGAAGCAACGCCCGACAGCAGCAGCGAGAACGACATAAAGCGGCCAATGTTGGCGTAGTCAGATAGAAAGCCGTTCAGGAACTTACCAAAGGCATAAGTAAAGAAGAAGGCCGAACCCATGATGCCGAGTTCTTCGAGGGTGACGATGCCAGCATCCAGCATCGGTTTTTTCACTACGCCGAGCGCCATACGTACCACGTAGAACATGGCATAACCGAAAATCAGGCCAATAAAGACTTGCCATTGATAGCTTTTGTAGCGTTTTAACATTTCCGCTTTTGAGCTGCTGAGTAAAGGCAGATCGGGGCGGGTTTTAAAGAAATTAAGCATAAGAGCTCTCCCTAGTTCACGATTTCAAACGAGCTGTTTGTCGGGAGGCATCATTAGCCAAAGCCAGTTGTGGCTCAAAAACACCTTTTTGGGACAGAAATGACCCAAATGCGCGTTAGCTGTGAGTCAAAACTGGGAATTTTGCCCTCAGTGGATAAGCAATTGCTGATAAAATTAATGACAGAAAAGGTCAGAGTTGACCCAAATGCGTGGACGACTTTTTTTCAACAAATGACAGAGATTTGAGTGAACGCACAAAAACTAGGGATTTGCCTAATGCCGCGATGGATTTTTGCCTTTATTATGCCCTGCCTCTTACTGAGTTTGGGCGTATCCACTCAAGCTCAGGCTGCCGAGAGAGAGTTGGTGATCCTCACTACATTTTCACGTGAGCCCTTACTGCCTTTGGTGGAGGAGTTCAGTCGCCGTTATCAAGGCATTGAAGTGCAGATCATTCACCGCCGCGCGCAGTCGAGCGTGCAGCTGCTCAACAAAAGCTATATTCAGAATATTGATTTGGTGCTGAGTTCATCGCCATATTTGATGCAGAATTTGGCACAGAGCGGTAAGTTGGCCGCCTTACCAGAGCCGATGCAGACCCCAGAATGGTTGAAACCTTACGCACTGCCGATGACCGAACATGTGGCGACGATCGGTTATTCAGGGGCGGGATTAGTGTGGAATCAAGACTATCTCAAAACGCATCAATTGCCTGAGCCGAAGCAATTTAGCGATCTGGCGAAACCGGTCTATTTTGGGCATGTCACCATGAGTACACCAGCACGCTCTGGCACCACGCAGATGATGGTGGAAAGCATACTGGCCAAATATGGCTGGCAAAAAGGATGGGAGATCTTGCTGCGCGTCGGTGCCAATTTGGCGACGGCATCGGCCAGAAGTTTTGGCGTGAGTGACTATATCGCCAATGGTCAGTTTGCGGTGGGCCCGACCATTGACAGCTATGCCCTGATCCTTGGTCGTAAACTCGACTACGTACAGTTTGTTTACGATGAAAGTTTTACCTTGATGCCGACGTATGTTGCCCAAATTCGGCAAAATCACAACGATCAGTACGCTAAAGCATTTATCGAACTTCTGATGTCCAGCGCTGTACAAACTAACATGGAAGGCAACGATTTTGCCAAACACAGCGTGCAAGATCAGTCTCTAGTCAACGAGCGATTCACCCGTTTGCCCATGGGCAGCATTATTCGCCGCGAAGAGTGCCTGAACGATTTATTCGATTTGGCCATCACCAAGCAACTGCCGCAACTAAAAGATACGCTACTTGCGGTACTTGAAGCGAAGGCGCAGTTTGCACGTCGTCCTTCTGTATTGGCTAAAATTGAGCAGATTGAACGCACGGTTTTTACCATGCCGATTTCCGAGCAAGAGGTTGATGCTTTAGCCATACAAATCGCGCCAAACTCGGCGCTGAGTGAAGAGCAGCAAGCGGAATCTGCCATGCTGCTTGCAGAAAAGGGGCATGAATGGCAAATGCGTTTGGAAAAACAGCTTGAGCAAGCTAACCAAGAATTGAAAATCTTGCTGGCTGAGGAAGCGCAATGAGTTTGACCACTCGCCACACCATAGGCGCAAGACTGTTGCTGGCATTTGCGTTCAGCACTTCGCTTTTGACTATCGTGAGCTTAGTGGCTTGGGGTACATGGAGCCGACTGGATTATCAAGTGGCGGAACTGCTCAATCAAAGCGTACCCAAGTACAACACCAGCTATGTATTGGAAACCCGCAGTTCAGAGATTCGCAGACGAATTCAACTGATCGTCAGTGCAACCAGCAAAGTGACACTCAACCAGCAATATCAGCGTTTGCAAGAGGATTTCACCGCGATCCACGCAGCGTTGGCGAGTTTGCCACAAAATGAACAGCAAGCGGCGCTGCAACAAGGGTACACAGAGTTGCGGCAAACCACGCAACAGATTAACGATCTGGTTTCGGCTCGGATTGATGTCGACCGACGTTTAGCTCTGTTTGCGGAGCAGTTGGATTGGCTGCATCAAGATATTGGGATGGAGCTGTCGCCGATGCGCCAAGAGCTGCAGTGGCAATTAGAGCGAGGTGGCGCAGCCCAGCCACAAGCCCAAGTGATGTTTCAGACCATTAATCTTATTCAAACTATCTTAGATGGTGAAACCCAAGCCTTTTTGTTTGTGGATGAACTACTGAAAGCCAAGCATCTCACCCAAGTGGATAACGGCATGCGCGTTTTGCAGTATCGACTTGATGAATTGAGCCGATTAAGCCAACCGCTATTTACTCAGCCATCGTCGATTGCCTATCAACAACTGCTTGAAGAGTGGCGTAATGTGCTGCGTTTAGAGGGCGATTTTCAGCAAAGCCTGCGTGATAGGGTGGTGCTGACCCAAAAGTTAGAGAGCACGAGTGAACAACTGCAAATTCAGCTCGATCAACAGCATACGGCAATCGCAGATTTGGTGGCGAATGCGGATGCGCTGTTTGTACAAGTCAAAGGACAAACGGCTCAATTGGTGCAAGAAGGTAACCGAGTGCTGCTGATCTGCTTTGGGCTCTCCATCGGTTTGAGCTTGTTGCTGATGTATTACTTTGTGCATAAACGGATTGTCGGACGCTTACACCGCTTAAGTGAAAGCTTGGATGCGATTATTCATAACGATCTTTCTCACCCGATCACCGTGGATGGTAAAGACGAGATCGGGGCATTGAGTGAACAGCTCATCTTGTATGGCAAAAAAGTGGAAGAGATGGAACGCACTAACGCGTTGAGTCTCATCAATAACACGCAAGCGAGTCTGATCACCTGTGATCGGTATGGGCAAATTGAATCCGCCAACCCGAGTGCGATGGCCACGCTGCGTTTAGAATCTCTCGCGCAACCCTTGACGCTATGGAGCTGTTTTGCTAAACACGTACAACCTAAAGTCGGTCAATTATTTGATAAGAAAGGGAATTTAATTCAGAAAGGGGCGGAGAGTTTAACCTTATCACTCGGTAATCCAGAAAAGCCTCATTACTTGCGCCTCTATTTGCGCCGCTACAGCCAAGGCTTGCACGATAAAATCATTGTCACCATCACCGATGTGACCGACCAAGAACACGCCAATCGCTTGTTAGAGCAACGAGTCAAAGAGAAAACCCAATCACTGCGCGAGAAAAACCGTGAGTTACAAGCGGAGGTCGAAGAGCGCCAGCGCGCTGAAGCGCACTTGAAGAAAACACAAGGCGAGCTGATCCAAGCGGCGAAAATGGCGGTCGTTGGGCAGACCATGACCAGTCTTGCCCATGAGTTGAATCAGCCGTTGAGTGCGATGTCGGCTTATCTGTTTTCAGCTCGATTGGCATTAGAGGAGGCACCACAGGCTCAACTGGCAACATCGCTCGACCATATCGAAAATCTCACTGAGCGAATGGGTAAGATTGTGAACAGTCTGCGCCATTTCGCCCGCAAAAACAGCAGCGATGAATCGTTGCAGCCCGTGCGGCTCAACAGCGTTGTAGAACAAGCATTGGTATTGGTGCAAACCAAAGCGAAACGACAGCAGATCAAACTTATCAATACCTTACCCGATGATCTCATGGTAATGGCGGATGCATTGAGTTTAGAGCAGGTCTTAATCAATCTGATTGTGAATGGCTGTGATGCTTCAACAACCTTCGCGCAACCTTGGGTCAAGCTGATTGCGTTAGGCACAGAGCAAGGGATGCAGCGGATTGCGGTGATTGATAGTGGGCAGGGTTTTGAACACGAAGTCGTTGATAAATTATTTACCCCATTTACTACCACCAAAGAGGTGGGCTTGGGGCTTGGGCTGAGCATTTGCCAGTCATTAGTGGAAAAGATGCAAGGCCGGATTGCACTGGCCTCTAATTTGGAAAAAGGTGCAATGGTTATTTTGGAGTTACAGCAAGATGAAAAGTACCGTACTGCTGATTGATGACGATCAGGATGTGTTGGATTCCTACCTACATTTGATGTCGATTGCCGGATTAACCGCCAAAGCGGTGATCGATCCTACTCAAGCCATGAGCCACATCCAACCCGATTGGAATGGCGTCGTGCTGCTGGATATGTACATGCCTCAACTGCATGGCATGGAATTGCTCAAGCAGATCAAAGCCGTAGACGACAAAATTCCGGTCATCGTGATCACAGGACACGGTGATATCCCGATGGCGGTGGAAGCGGTCAAAATGGGCGCGTGTGATTTTCTCGAAAAACCGATCAATCCTCCGCAATTGCTCACGCTGATCAAGCAACATCTTGAGCTGCGTCGCTCGTTCATCGAGCAAAAGCTGCTGTTATCCCGTTCAGTCAAACGTGAATTAGTCGGAAAATCAGCACAAATGGAGCAAATTCGCTCTCATGTGGCGCAATATGCGCTGCTGAATCGCCATGTGGTGATAGTGGGGGAGTCGGGCTGTGGGCGGCACACCATCGCCTACCTTATCCATCAACTGACCACCAATAACGGTCACTTGCCCTGGGTTGAGTTAGTCGCTTCGGCCAAAACCGAGTGGAGTACCGTTGAACCTAAAGTGCAAGAGAGTGCGGGTGGAACCTTGTTGATTGACCATATTGAGTTGCTCAGCGAGGAAGTGCAGCGCAATGTGGTACAGAGTTTACTCAACCAAGAGCGACTCAATCGCCCCAGAACGCGAGTGATTGCGGTGATTGATCAGCCACCCGAGCAGTTAATTGCTCAAAACCAGCTTTTGCCAGAGCTTTACTATTTGCTCAATCAAGGGCAGATCGATGTGCCTTTGTTGCGTCAAAGACCCGATGACATTGCGGCGCTGTTTCACTACTTCCTAAAACAGAGCTGCTATAAGCTCGGCAAACCCATGCCCAATGTTGAGCCGCATTATCTTGCCTTGTTGCGCGCCCACCAATGGCCGGGGAATGTGCGCGAGCTGCGTAATGTGGCGGAGTTGTATGCGATTGGCATTGTAAAACTGGCGGGCAAAGAGCGTCTCTACAATCAAGAAGAGATGCTGTCGCCATTGGATGAGCTGGTGGACGATTACGAAAAGCAAGTGATTGAAGATGCGCTGTTTCTGTTTTCTGGCCGAGTAGCCGATGCCGCGAACTACCTACAAGTGCCGCGTAAAAAGCTCTATCTGAGAATGAAAAAGCATGGTTTAGAGAAAGATGCGTTTAAAGCCCGAGGTTAGGGGATGACGGACAAGGTTAGTAAAGCCTGCGCGCTGTAGTAACTAAACATCACCACATGTCGTGAAAACTGCGATGAAGAGCGAAATCGGTCAATGGCTAGCACCAAATCGGAAAGCATAAACATCGCCGCCCCCATGAGAGCAAGGCGTGAGGCATTGTTGTTATAACCTAGCCAGTACTCTGTGGCGGTGCACGCCATGAATACGATAACGGCAATGTAGCCCGCAACTGGAAAAGTCATTTTGCCAAGGTTGGGCAGTAGCAGTAAAAAAGCGATGACGCCCAGTGCTGACCAAATGGCGAGCGGCCACCAAGTAAAGGTGGTGATGGTGGTGCTAAAACCGAGCGTATAAGCGATGTGGGCCAGCAGAAAAGCCAGCAAACCAGAGACAAATTTATCCTTTGGATGCATCAGTAATATGTCGCCAAGCGCTGAGAGCAAAAGGCCTGCCACGATCCACCACGCAAAATCGGATAATGGGTTAGGGGTGATCACAATCGACAAGGCCATCAGCAGGATCGGGGTGGGCTTCGAGAGATAGAACATCCAACGTGGACCGCGATCAATCGTGATTAATTGAACAACACAAAGAGCAATAATCAACAGCCACATAACTCTATCCGCAATAACATCCGCAATAACATCCGCAATAACATCCGCAATAACATCCGCAATAACATCCGCAATAACATCCGCAAAACGACCATAAACGAAACTCAAAAAATGCAGCACGCCATCCGCATTGGATTGACGTGCTGCAAGAGTGTAACAGGATTTATCGTTTAGCGAATAGCGCTGCTTGGCTCAGATTTAATACAAGGCGTTTTCTAAGATCTTGCGTGACTCTTGTAAGTCAATCGTGCCTTGTTCACCCAGTTTATGCATACCGTGGGCTGTCAGTTGCTGCAATACCGCATCGACGGCAGCCTCTTTTGCCATGCCGTGTTCACCAAATTGGGTCGCCACATTCAGTTGGTGGTAAAAAGCTTCAATGGCCGCAATGGTTTTTTCCGCTAAATCATCGGATTGCGGTAAACCAAAGACATTTTTGCCCATCTGTTCGAGTTTGGCTTTTTTATGCTTCAGTTGATTGCGTAGCAGCCAAGGTTGCACAATCGCTAGCGAACGAGCGTGGTCGACATGCCATAACGCAGTGAGCTCATGACCGATCATATGCGTTGCCCAGTCTTGCGGTACTCCAGTGCCAATTAAGCCATTTAGCGCTTGGTTGGCTGTCCACATGAGGTTAGCTCGCCATGCGTCATTGTCTCGATTTACAAAATCTGCGCCTAAGGCTAACAGGTTGCGTAGCAGCACTTCGGCATAGCCTTCTTGCACCATGGCTTGAGTGGGGAGTGTCAAATACTGTTCACACACATGCACCCAAGCATCGACTAAACCATTCACCAACTGGCGTTCTGGCAAGCTCTTCATCACATCAGGGTCAAGCACGGCAAAACGTGGCTGAACGGCGGGAGAGAGAAACGCCAATTTATCTTGTGTTTCCGCTTTGGTGATGACCGCACCAGTATTGGATTCAGAGCCGGTAGCGGGCAGAGTCAAAATCGCGCCGATCGGTGTGGCTTGTTTTACGGTGTGTTGCCCGGTCAAAATATCCCAACCATCGCCTTCATAAAATGCTGCGGCGGCCACGTACTTTGAGCCATCGATGACCGAGCCACCGCCGACGGCAAGAATAAAGTCAATGTGTTGGTTTTTCACTATGTGCACCGCTTTATCCAGTGTTTCCTTGGTTGGGTTAGGCTCAACACCGGAAAATTCAACCCATTGATGTTCACTTAGTGCCTCAACCACTTGGTCATAAACGCCATTACGTTTAATGGAACCACCACCATACAGCACTAACACTTTGTGATCTTTTGGAATATCCCGACGGATGCTGGCGATCTGCCCCTGTCCAAAATGGATCATGGTTGGGTTGACGTAACTAAACTGCATCTGCTCACCTCATTAGTATGGTTTTTGGAGTAGCCGTGAATCGGAAAAACGAGCAGCCCAAGCTGCCGTTAGCCCACAAGTTTATAGGCTGAATGCTATTACGCATCTGCAAAACACAATAGGTCATTTTGCGAGGAAATTTTGTGTATTGTGCGAGGAAATGGGCATTTCATATCCCCTTCCTACTTGAAGTTGCCGCGGTGTTGGCTACGTTCGTTCACCCCAATCACATAGTTTGCCTATGCTCATGGGGAGTCACTCACTTGCTGCCTACCTGTAACTCCAAGTTGTTTGGGTATCGCAAGGGTTAACAAAAGAGGAAGTAAAATTATTGATGTTTTACTCTTTTGTAACAATAAGCATAGTTGTAGGCTTGTGCTCCCTCTTAGGAAAAATTGTCACACAAAAATTGTTGAACCCCGTATTTTGTTCTGAAAAACGGGGCTTTTTTTATGGTGAAAAATTTATGAGTAATTCGTTGTTGATGCAAAATAACTCGCTTTGATTTGCATAAATCAGACACTCGTTTGCGAGTCATTATTAAAATTCACACTTTTTTGAGTGCCAAATTATCCCTCTATTCTAAAGTTGTTTTACGCAAGATTTTAAGTGAGCCGATGTCGACGTGGTTTATTTAATGGTTGAAATAATAACTTGAGGGAAGAACAACAATGCGTGTACTCGAAGGAAAAGCAGGGAAGAGTGTTTTTACACTAAGCACTTTAACCGCTTCATGTTTAATGGCTTTTAGCAGCTATGCTGCGGTGGATTGCTCGACGTTACCTGAATGGCAATCGTCTGCGGTGTATACCGGTGGTGCCAAAGTGCAGCACAAGGGCAATGCTTACCAAGCCAACTACTGGACTCAAAACAACGATCCTGAAACCTTTTCTGGTAACTATGCCCAATGGAAACTGTTGGATTCATGCAGCACATCGGGGGGGACTAACCAAGCACCGAGTGTGACGTTAACCGCACCGCTTGCCACTGCGCAGGTGAAAGCCGGAGAGGTCATGACACTCGCAGCAAACGCCTCTGATGCAGATGGTTCTGTCGCGCGTGTTGAGTTCTCAGTGGATGGCGTATTGGTTGGTCAGGCAACCAAAGCCCCGTACAGCGCGAGCTGGACAGCGACCAAAGGAACGCATGAATTTAGTGCGGTTGCCTTTGATGATAAAGGGGCTGTCAGCACCAAAAATGCAGTCACTCTGACGGTGAGTGACGCTGGTCCAGCGAATCAAGCGCCAACCGTGGCGGTGGCTCTCTCTGCATCAAGCGTGGATGTTGGGACGGTCGTAACGTTGAGCGCAGAAGCGGCGGATGCAGATGGCTCAGTAGAGAAAGTCGATTTCTATGTTGGTGGTGCGCTTGTCGGCACTTCAGCAAAAGCACCTTACACTCTCAATTACACGGCAACCAAAGCAGGTTCACTAGCGGTTTACGCGCGTGCTACCGACAACTTAGGGGCAGCCACAGATTCTGCACTGACCACGCTGGTGGTGAATGGCGTCGCACCGGTTGCGAATTGCCGTCCGGATGGTTTGTATCAAACGGAAGGCGTACAAGTGCCATACTGTACCGTTTACGATGCAGATGGCCGTGAGAAAATGGGCGTGGATCATCCACGCCGTGTGATTGGTTACTTTACCAGCTGGCGTTCAGGCGATGATCCGCAAGCCGCTTACTTGGTTAAAGACATTCCTTGGGAGCAACTGACACACATTAACTATGCGTTTGTCAGCATTGGTTCGGATGGCAAAGTGAATGTCGGTGATGTCAACGATCCAAATAACGCGGCCGTTGGTAAAGAGTGGCCAGGGGTAGAAATCGATCCAACGCTAGGTTTTAAAGGTCACTTTGGTGCTCTAGCCACTTACAAACAAAAATACGGTGTAAAAACCCTGATCTCTATCGGCGGATGGGCCGAAACCGGCGGTCACTTTGATGCAAATGGTAACCGTGTGGCTGATGGTGGCTTCTACACTATGACCACCAATGCTGATGGTTCCATCAACCACGCAGCGATTGAAAAATTTGCGGCATCTGCAGTTGAGATGATCCGTAAGTACAAATTTGATGGTGTGGATATCGATTACGAATACCCAACCTCCATGGCGGGCGCAGGAAATCCCGATGATAAAGGTTTTATGGAGCCACGTCGTGCTTACCTGTGGGCTTCTTACCAAGAGTTGATGCGTGTTCTGCGTGAAAAACTCGATCAAGCCTCGGCGCAAGATGGCCATCACTACATGCTGACGATTGCCGCACCATCTTCTGGTTACTTATTACGTGGTATGGAAACATTCGATGTCACCAAGTATCTCGACTACGTCAATATCATGTCTTACGACTTGCATGGTGCGTGGAACGATCACGTTGGTCACAACGCCGCGCTCTACGATACAGGTAAAGACTCTGAATTGGCGCAGTGGAACGTTTACGGTACAGCGCAATACGGTGGTATCGGTTACCTGAATACGGACTGGGCATATCACTACTTCCGTGGCTCAATGCCTGCAGGTCGTATCAACATTGGTGTGCCTTACTATACCCGCGGTTGGCAAGGTGTCACCGGTGGTGAGAATGGACTCTGGGGCCGAGCGGCACTGCCGAACCAAAATCTCTGTGCACCGGGTACTGGTGAAGGGGAGAAAAACAACTGTGGTCACGGTGCAACCGGTATCGACAACATGTGGCATGACGTTAACGCTGCAGGTGACGAAATGGGCGCAGGCTCTAACCCAATGTGGCATGCGAAGAACCTAGAAAAAGGCATTTGGGGTTCATACGCAGCGGCTTATAAGCTCGATCCAACCACCACACCGCTGATTGGTACTTATGTACGCAATTATGACAGTGTGGCCGTGGCTCCTTGGTTGTGGAACGCAGAGAAGAAAGTGTTCTTGTCGACCGAAGATAAACAGTCAATTGATGTGAAAGCCGATTACGTTATCGACAAAGAGATTGGCGGTATCATGTTCTGGGAGTTGGCGGGTGACTATAGCTGTTACAACCTTGATGCCAACGGCAAGCGCACCTCAGTGGACCCTTCTGAGCAAGCGTGTGCCACCGGTAAAGGTGAGTACCACATGGGCAATACCATGACCAAAGCCATCTACGACAAGTTCAAAGTCGCCACGCCTTATGGTAACAAGGTGGCAACGGGCGCAATCCCTGCTGAAGCGGTGAATATTGCGGTGAAAGTCGGTGGCTTCAAAGTCGGTGACCAAAACTACCCAATCAATCCGAAGATTACCTTCACCAACAATACAGGGATTGATATCCCGGGAGGAACGGAGTTCCAATTCGATATTCCTGTTTCAGCGCCAGATAACGCGAAGGATCAATCGGGTGGCGGCTTGAAAGTGATTGCATCAGGTCATACCCGTGCCAATAACATTGGCGGGTTAGACGGTACGATGCATCGCGTGGCGTTCTCTCTACCCGCTTGGAAATCACTTCCTGCTGGGGCAACCTATGAATTGGATATGGTTTACTACCTGCCGATTTCAGGTCCAGCGAACTACACAGTGAAAATCAACAATGTGGAGTACGCGTTTAGCTTTGAGCAACCGGATCTCCCTGTCGCCGATTTGACTGCAGGTGGCAATACGGGAGGTAATACCGGCGGTAACACTGGTGGTGGTACGGGTGGTGGCTCAACGGGTGATGTCATCCAGTGGGTTCCCGGTTCGACCCAAGTCCAAAATGGCACAACGGTGACTTACAACGGTAAATGCTTTGTAGCTCAAAATAACCCCGGCGTATGGGAATCACCGACACAATCTAACTGGTTCTGGAAAGAAGTGACTTGCCCTCAGGCGTAACTGTTCGAATCAGGTCATTAAGAACCCCCGCATTGCGGGGGTTCTTCTTATTCAGTCACTAAAGAGTGTATGGTTTGCGATAGATGAGCCATGAACGGCCTAATATATTAAACGGTATATACCCTTCCTACTTGAAGTTGCAGCGGTGTTGGCTACGTTCGTTCACCCCAATCACATAGTGTATCTATGCTCATGGGGATTCACTCACTTGCCGCCTACCTGCAACTCCAAGTTGTTTGGGTATAGACCCCACTTTCCGGGAAAGCTACTCGGTCGAAAACTGATAACTTTCTGGTACGACAACAACGCCTCGCTCTGAGATATGAAAGCGTTTTCTATCCTCGATAGGATTAAGGCCAATTTCGGTATAGGGCGGAATTTTTACGTGTTTATCGATAATGCAATGAATGAGCTTACACCCTTCGCCCACTTCAACATCATCAAACAAAATACTGTCGACGATCAGCGCAGAATCATTGATGCGAACATTGGAAGAGATGATCGAATGTTGCACCGAGCCGCCCGAGTTGATGACGCCGTTAGCAATGATTGAATTGATAAAAATCCCTTCGTTACCCGTGGCCGATGAAACGGTTCTTGCTGGCGGGTACTGCTGCTCATAAGTGCGGATTGCCCAGTTTTTTTGATACAAATTCATGGGCGGAACGGGCTGCAACAAATCCATATTGGCATCATAGAAAGAGTCTATGGTTCCGACATCTCGCCAATAGCAATCCCGAGCGACGCGGCCTTTACCAGAGCAGAACGAGTAGGCAAAGACACTGCCTGTCGCGATCAATTTAGGAATGACGTCTTTCCCAAAGTCGTGGCTGGATTGCTCAATTTCAGCATCTTCGGTTAATGCTTTTTTCAGTACATCCATATTGAAAATATAAATCCCCATCGAGGCTAAACTGTGATCGGGTCTGTTGGGGATACAAGGGGGATCCGCGGGCTTTTCAACAAAGCAGGTAATACGAGAGTCGTCATCAATCGCCATCACGCCAAACGCAGAGGCTTCATGTCGAGGCACTTGCATACAGGCAATGGTTAAAGTGGCATTTTTGCTGATGTGTTCTTCGAGCATGGCAGCATAATCCATGCGATAGATGTGATCACCAGAAAGCACCACGACGTATTTGGCATCACTACGCGCAAGTAGCCACATATTGTGAAACAGCGCATCGGCGGTTCCTTCGTACCATTTTCCTCCCTTACGCATTTGCGGCGGCACCACGGTGATGAATTCACCAAGCTCGGGATTGAATATGGACCAGCCATTACGAAGATGTTTATGTAAGGAGTGCGATTTGTATTGAGTTAACACCAAGATGCGGCGTAATCCAGAATGCAGGCAATTGGTTAAGGTGAAATCGATAATCCGATATTTTCCACCAAAAGGTACAGCGGGCTTGGCTCTGTCATCCGTCAGCGGGGAAAGGCGTGAGCCCATTCCTCCTGCGAGAATCACAGCTAAAGTGTCCTGCATAAAGCGTCTCCATGAATCGATCTGTGACTAACTCCTTCCTCCTTGAAGTTGCAGTGGTGTTGGCAATATTCATTCACCCCAGTCACATAGTTTGTCTACGTACACGAGAATTTATTCACTTGCCGCCTACCTGCAACACCAATGAGTTTAGGTGTGTTTGTAGTAAAACCAACCTATGAAGCGTAGTACAAGACGCAAAAGTTAGCGGAGGGCTTAGGCGCACACTCGATAAGGCTGAGTGAAAATCGCTACAAGCTGTGAGGTATCTCCTAATAATCTTTGCTGCATACATCGATTTTGCATCACGCAAAGTGATGCATTTCCATGGCGGTGAGTACTGATATTTGGTTGCGTCCCGATGTTTTGGATTCATATAAAGCCAGATCGGCTCTTTTGTAGCTTTGGTCGGGTGATGTGCAAACATCGGTAACACCACCACTTAGGGTCACTTGTTGATGGTGTAATGAAGCGATATGCAGGCGTACGCGGTTAAGTACTTGTTCGGCTTCTTCAATGGAAGTGTAGGGGAAAATAATGGCAAACTCTTCTCCGCCAATCCGTGCGATAAAATCCGATTCCCGTAACTGATCTTGGATGCCTTTCGCAACGGTCCGTAACACTAGGTCCCCTTCGTTGTGTCCGAATTTGTCGTTAATGCGTTTAAAGTGGTCGATATCAATGATAGCAAGGCAGCTCTGGGCTTGATCGGGATAACGGCGACGCTTAGCGCACTCTAAAGAGATGGTTTGATCGAATTTACGTCGATTCCACAAATCGGTTAACGCATCTTTTTCGCTCAGCTCACGCAGGCGATTCTCCAGCGCCTTGCGATGTGAAATATCCACAAAAGAGGCAACGTAGAATTGAATGACATTGTCTTCATCGCGGATGCTTTGAATACGGAGAATTTCGGTGATGCTTTCGCCATCTTTGCGTTTGTTGATCACTTCACCTTCCCATACGCCATTGTCTTGCAGAGCTTTCCACATCTGCATATAGAATTCGACTTTGTGTAATCCAGAAGCAAAAATGGACGGCTGCTTACCTTTGACATCTTCAAAAGTGTAACCACTTAGGCGGGTAAATTCGTTGTTTACTTTGATGATGCGATTCTGGCGGTCGGTAATGACCACCGCTGACATGCCATCCATCGCTGCTCGAGCCAATTTACTGTCAAGGCTATTTTTTAAATGGTTGATGTTCCATGCCGCAAATCCAGCCGCAATGATAGAGAGTAGCGATAACACTGTCACCGCTTGACTCATCAGTGCCCAGCGCGCATTTGCGTAGGTCTTATCTATTTCTGCCTTATTGATGCGCAGTACCAATACCAAAGGTTTAAAGTCAGGTAAGACAGAACTGAGATCCACTTTGATATAGCTAAACCAGGTTTGATTGGATAGAGCAAAGCCTTGTTGGTTGAGTTGGATTTTTTGCCAAAGCTCTGGGTGTTGGGCTGAAAAGTGGAGTGAAGAGGTTGAACGTGTACCGGATGGCTTGTGTTCACTGAGCAGTAATTCTCCTGCCGAATTCAAAATATCCGGTGAATCAAACTGATCATAAATAAAAGAGAGACGTTGATAGAGAGACTGTAGCTTCACCGTCACGACAAGAAAACCTTGCCGTTGGCCTTGATGCTCAATACCCGTCACAAAACGAAAGGTCGGCAGCATACCAGAAGGCGTATCTGCTGACATCGCGACTTGCGTTGCCCAAACTTGAGGCGTCGTGAGTTGGGCGTATTGAGCCACAATTTGCTGGCTGAACGGATCTGTCGTTTGAGCAGATTCAACAAAGGTGACTTGGTGCCCATCGTAAATCGCTTTAAGTTGTTCTTTTCCTTGTCTATCCAGCAATCTGAATGAAGAGAAAATCGCTTGCGATCTTAACGTCACATCCCACAATGTTTTGAGTTGACTGAGTGCTTCTTTACTTGGTGTGGTGACAGCCGTGAATAAAAGGTCATTTTTAGCTAACAGCTGGGTGGCTTGGTGTGTGCTTTCCAGCATTCGTAACAAGTCATGCTGACTGAACTCAAGTTGTAAGCGAGTCTGTTTTTCAACGCTGCTGACCGCTTGAGTCTCAAGCTGGCTAGCAGCATGTATGAAATACAGTGTAGGAATGAAACCAAGTACAAACGCAACAATGGCAAATTGTATGAAATATTTACGGGCAGAGGTGTACATAATTCGATGTATAAGTCGTTGAGTGCATACTATAGAACGAATCAAATGAGATTTCGCTTCCAGAATTTTACTTCGTGCACTCGATCATAGTTTGTGTTTGTTAATAAACGAACCATGCTCAATTTTTCAGCAGAGGATCCGATTAAGAGAGGCAATCCGATGATGCCTGCCGCATTTACATTGTAAATCTCGCATTCATTTTGGGTGTCGATTGGGCGACGCGGTGACGGATGATCTTCCATAACCGCAGCATGAAGTGTGTCTTTACTTCAAAAAATCTTTTTATCAGAAGATTTCTGGTCAAGCTTTGTTCAAATATCCCGCTATATTGATAAGAAAGTAAGATTCGTCGCATTTTCGTATTAATGACGTTGTGCTAGAGAAATTTTACGAGCGGGGGAAAATGAAAAAAATACTCATGCTACTCGTGCTGATACTCGGATTAGGCGGAGCAGGTGCGGGATTTTATCTGTTTTATCTCAAGCCGCAGATGGATGCGGAAGCGGCTAAAGCCAATGAAGTACCTGAAACTGCGCCTGAGACTCCTGCAGAGCCAACTCCCGCTATCGAAGCCAAACCTGAGATTATGGATTTTTATGTCGATGCGGTGACATTAAGTATTCGTGATCAACCCGATCCCAATGCTTATCCGGATGTTGATAAGCAACTCTATCGTGGTGACAAGGTTCATTTACTTGAAAAAAAAGGGGGATGGGGGCGTATTTCGGATTATTACGTGTATGAGGACGGTGGGCCTGAAGTGGCAGAGTGGATCCCCTTAGAAGGATTGACCGTCGAACCGCCTGTGATTACGCAAGAAGAGCGCACTAAAACCTTAACAGGTTATATCGAAAGCTCGGATGATTTTCTTTTGCATCAAGAAAAATTCCTGACTACAACCGATACCTTATTAAAAGAGGGAAATTGCTCGCCCAAAGATTTTGAAGAGCTCGGAGGCTGGGTGCGCTCAGTCACTTTCGGAGAGCAGCCGGTGTATTTTATCTACTGCGGAGGTTTGAGCCAGACACATAAGATCTACCTGAACGTGCAAACTGGCCAAATTTTCTATCGCTAGATCACATTTTTTCGCTTGAGCTTCACTGAGCATCGGCCTACACTGCTCACTTATCTAAGAGGCGAGATCTGAAGTCATGTACTTGCGTGTTCTGATCCAGTGTTGGTTTGCTTTACTTGCGGTGGTGCTACCTTCGCAGGTTTTTGCTTATGCGCTGGAAAGTGAAGCAAGCTCTGCATGTCCAGAAGCCAGCATTTCGACAAATCCGATCCTTGAATCCGATTGGCTTTTGAGTTCAGCTCCGCAGCCTGCCATACCGAGTTCGCAGTCGCACGTTAGTCATAGTGCTTATGCAATTTTAAATCATTCGCGTCACGCCCCGACACAACGTCTTCTCGTAGGGTGTGGCTCTGATCTGCCGTTGGACGCTGATTTTGATGAGCCCCAATTAGGCACTTCTCACAGTCGGCCGCTTTTTGCTACAACGACCGACTACTGCAACCGAAGTTACGACTTTTTCACCTCCTCTCACCGACTTGCGGGTTGGAAAGAGAGTAACGCTATGTATGTAGCGCTCAACAGCCAATTCTAACGTTCCCACATTCATTTTTTAGTGTGACATTGTCACTTGTTGAATCACTCAGTTTAGGCTGAGAGGGAACTATGAAGAAAAAAACACAAAATCAGGCGGCGAAACGCCTGATCAACCACTATTCCGCTTGGAAGTATGTGGTTCTGATAACCACCATCATCATTCTAACCTTAAGTGCTATTCCTACTTGGTATGGCGAACAACCTTCTATTCAGTTGCAATCTAAAGATGCAACGAGTGTATTACGCAACGTTCCTGAGCTGACGCAATTGCTCAATAAGCAAAACATTCAGGCCGATGAAATTACCCAACAAGGGGATAACACCACCTTGGTTTTTGCCAACGAAACGCAGCAATCACAAGCCAGAAATGTACTGGATGCGCTTGTGAAAGAAGGGGATACGATCACGTATTCTTATGTGTCTGTTGCGCCAAAGTGGCTAGGCAATTTGGGTTTTTCACCCATCAAATTAGGCTTGGATTTACGCGGGGGCGTACAGTTTCTGCTGAATGTGGATGTCGATAAGGCCTTCCAAGAACAGCGCGACAGTATGATGGATGCAGTAAAAGATTCGCTGCGTACAGAGCGTTTGCGCGGTGTCTCGGTGCAAGCGATGGGTAATGATGCTTTTGAGGTCAGAACTGAACAGCCGCAAGCCTTGAGCCATGTACGCAAATACTTGCAAGAAAATTATCGAGGCTGGGAGATTCGTCAAGGCTCAGATCAGTTGCAGGTTCAGCCATCACAACAAAATAAATCCGAGTTTCAAACTGCGACGATTCAACAGAACTTGAAAATCATGCGTGATCGGATTGAAGAACTTGGGATTACAGAAGCTCTGGTTCAACGCCAAGGTGAACATGCGATCCGTATTGAGCTGCCCGGTGTGCAAGACCCCTCACAGGCGAAGAATGTGATTGGTGCGACCGCAAGTTTGGCGTTTTATGAAGCAAAATCTCCAACGGATGCGCGCAGTTACGACGATTTAATCCTAGAAGATGGCAATGGACGTCCTGTGATTCTGGCTAAGCGTCCAGTGCTGAGTGGCGAGCATATCGTCAATGCCCGTGCGGGTGTGGACAACATGGGTATGTCTGAGGTGAACATTTCACTGGATCACGCAGGCGGCAAAATCATGAGTGATTTTTCCGGTAAACACATTGGCAAACCGATGGCGACCGTCTATCGCGAATATAAAACCAATGCGCGTGGCGAAACCGTTCGCAGTGAGAAAGTGATCAGCGTTGCCACCATTCAATCTCAATTGGGGAGCCAATTTCGTATTACGGGCGCAGGTTCAATGGAAGAAGCACAGCAGCTCGCCCTACTGTTGCGTGCAGGCTCGCTGACGGCACCTGTCACCATTGTTGAAGAGCGCACCATCGGTGCTTCTTTGGGTGAAGAAAATATTGCCAACGGTTTTGCTGCTTTGGCGCTTGGTATGGCAATGACGCTGACTTTCATGGCGCTTTGGTATCGCCGCTTGGGTTGGGTGGCAAATGTCGCTTTGTTGGTCAACATGGCTTGTTTGTTGGGTCTGATTGCTTTATTGCCAGGGGCAGTATTGACCCTACCAGGTATTGCAGGTTTGGTGTTAACCGTGGGTATGGCGGTGGATACTAACGTGCTGATCTTTGAACGTATTCGCGACAAACTCAGTGAAGGGCGTAACTTTGCACAAGCTATTGATACCGGTTTTGACAGTGCTTTCAGCACGATTTTAGATGCCAACATTACCACCATGATCACGGCAGTCATTCTGTATTCGATTGGTAATGGTCCTATCCAAGGCTTTGCTTTGACTTTGGGCTTAGGCCTACTCACCAGCATGTTCAGTGGCGTATTCGCTTCACGAGCATTGATTAATTTGGTTTGGGGACGCGATACGCGTCGTGATGTGAGGGTATAAGCCATGGTTGACTATTTAAAATCTCGAATCCGTCCGATTCGCTACATCACTGGCATTATTTCGGTCTTGTTGATGGTGATCTCGCTAGGGGCTTTTGCAATCAAAGGCTTGAATATGGGCTTAGATTTCACCGGCGGGATGGTCACGGAAGCGATCATTAATCACTCGGTGACCAAGTCTCAGCTGATGGATCAATTACAGCCGGTACTGGGGGAGTCGGTTTCTGTCACGCCTTCGGGAGAAGAAGGGCGTTGGGTGATCCGTTATCCATTAGCTGCTGAAGATGCTACGCCTGTAGACATTGCGACAGAGCTGCATCACATCTCAGATCAAGTGCAAATTGTCAGTAACAGCATGGTGGGATCGCAAGTTGGGCAAGAGTTGATCGATCAAGGCGGACTCGCTTTGTTGATTTGTCTGCTCTCAATACTGGCTTACTTGAGCTTTCGTTTTGAATGGCGTTTAGCGAGCGGAGCCCTATTAGCTCTGCTGCATGACGTGATTTTGGTACTGGGTTTCTTTGCGATAACGCAAATGGAATTCAACTTGACGGTATTTGCCGCAGTCTTAGCGGTGCTCGGCTATTCATTGAACGACTCGATCATTATTTCGGATCGTATCCGAGAATTACTGTTAGCGAAGCAGCAGACGCCAACCGCAGATATTAATGACCAAGCCATTATTGCGACCTTCTCACGTACAATGGTGACATCAGGTACCACTTTGATGACCATTTCGGCACTTTGGCTGATGGGCGGTGCCCCGTTACAAGGTTTCGCCATCGCCATGTTTATCGGCATAATTTCAGGGACTTGGTCATCGATTTCGATTGGTACTGTGTTACCTGAATGGTTAGGTTTGGAATCGAAGCACTATCTCCCTGTTGAGTTGGATGCAGCACCATAAATTGCTCATATAAAATAGAATAAAGCCAGTTTGTACTGGCTTTATTTGTATTTGAAGATATTAAATCTATTATTTTGCTAAATGTATCTATAGTTATATTTGTTAATTCAATATTTGCTGGTTTAATTGCTGATAATAATAACGCTATCCTGATATAAAATGATTAATGTCAGTCCTGTTAATAGTACGTCTGTAATCAGAGACTAAATCGCTACTGTTCGAATCTGTGTTATCTATCATTAACACATCGAAAATGTGTTACGTTTAATGTTTCTTATGTAACCATTTTTGATTTTAACTCGCTGATAAAATTGATTTATTTTTATTTCACTCTGAATTTTTGAGTTAAAACCTCTTATCTTTCAAGAACATTTATTTATTTAACATTTTATTATCATTTCATTTGAATAGCGATATTGATCAACTTTTATAAAAATACACGAAACTGAATTTGAAATGTCATAAACCTCGATTAGGGTTAAATAGGGTAAGTAATTCGAATAACCTATCTAACTGATTATTTAATAAATAATTTGGTTATAGAACTACTTACTAATAAGCATTTTTTATTTCATGTTGAGCGTAATATACGTTCGCCAATTCGAACCACACTGAGTGTCAGAGTTGGAGAGGTATAAATCTAATATTGCTGTTGAGAATGGAGTCTTGAATGAGAAAAATCGCTTTGATCACAGGATCGAAAGGCGGGATTGGTTCTGCAATTTCAACCCAGTTGGTCAGTGAAGGTTATCGAGTTATTGCCACTTACTATACGGGCAATTACCAATGTGCGTTAGATTGGTTTAATGAAAAGCAATTTACCGAGGATCAAGTGCGCCTCTTAGAGCTAGACGTCACCAATACCGAAGAGTGTGCTGAGCGTTTAGCCAAACTGCTTGAAGAAGAAGGCACCATTGATGTGGTGGTTAACAACGCAGGTATCACGCGTGACAGTGTGTTCAAAAAAATGCCCCATCAAGCATGGAAAGAGGTCATAGATACTAACCTCAATAGCGTATTCAATGTTACCCAGCCTTTGTTTGCCGCTATGTGTGAAAAAGGGTTTGGTCGAATCATCAATATCTCCTCGGTTAATGGTCTCAAAGGTCAGTTTGGTCAAACTAACTATTCGGCAGCCAAAGCTGGGATGATTGGTTTTTCTAAAGCATTAGCTGCAGAAGGCGCACGCTACGGTGTGACGGTTAACGTGATTGCACCTGGCTATACGCTGACGCCAATGGTTGAGCAAATGCGCGCTGAAGTTTTGCAATCCATTGTGGATCAAGTACCCATGAAACGCTTGGCTAAGCCGGAAGAGATAGCTAATGCCGTCAGTTACTTAGCCAGCGATGCCGCCGCCTATATCACAGGGGAAACCTTGTCGGTGAACGGCGGCTTATACATGCGCTAAGTAGGAGGAAGTATGGAAAAGATCTATATCGTGGGAGCAAAGCGCTCAGCTATCGGAGCCTTTGGTGGTTCACTTAAAGAGTGTTCGGCAGGCGCTTTGGCAGGACAAGTCATCCAAGCCGCTCTTGAAGCCGCACAAGTCAAACCTGAAGCTGTCGATGAAGTGATTGTTGGTAACGTTGTGAGTGCCGGACAAGGCATGGGTGTTGGGCGTCAAGCGGCTTTAGTGGCTGGTGTTCCACAGTCGGTTCCAGCTTACAGCATCAACATGGTGTGTGGCAGTGGGATGAAATCGGTGATGGATGGGGTTGCGCACATCAAAGCGGGAGATGCTTCTGTCGTTGTGGCCGCTGGTGTTGAGGTCATGTCACAAATCCCATTTGTTACGCCTGCCAGCTTACGAGATGGGCAGAAAATGGGCGCGTTTGAAGTGAAAGATCTGCTCATCCATGACGGTCTGACCGATGTCTTCAATCAATACCACATGGGTGTGACGGCAGAAAATATCGCTAAACAGTACGACATCGCTCGTCAAACACAAGATGAGTTTGCGTTGGCCAGCCAAATGAAAGCGACAGCGGCCATTGAAGCCGGACATTTTAAGCGAGAAATTGTGCCTATTTCGGTCAAAAAACGCCGTGAAACCGTCGTGTTTGATACGGATGAATACCCTAAACCGACGACCACGTTGGCAGCATTGCAAGGCTTACGCGCCGCCTTCGATGCACAAGGTACGGTTACCGCAGGTAATGCTTCTGGAATTAACGATGGTGCCAGTGCGGTGATTATCGCCAGCGAAAGTGCGGTAAAAAAACTAGGCTTAACCCCTATCGCAGAAATTATGAGTTATGCACAAACAGGGTTGGATCCGAAAGTCATGGGCTTAGGGCCTGTGAGTGCAGTCACTCAAGCATTAGCGAAAGCAGAATTATCTATCACTCAGGTTGATCTGTTTGAACTTAACGAAGCGTTTGCCGCTCAAGCATTAGGTGTCGTTTACGGTTTAGCTGATCAACACGCGATTCAACCTGAGGCGATTTTAGAAAAAGCCAACGTCAATGGCGGTGCCATTGCGTTAGGGCATCCACTAGGGGCATCGGGTAACCGCATTCTGGTTACTCTGCTTCATGAATTACAGCGTCGCCAAAAACATTATGGCGTCGCTTCACTCTGCGTCGGCGGTGGCATGGGCACCGCGATCGTGATTAAAACAGTTTAACTTTAGATTCATTCACTAGGAGATAACGTATGTACACGGAATTTTTTAAAACATTCAGCGATCAAACTGAGAAGAACTTCGAACCGTATATCAAGTTCAACAAGTTGGTGACCAAGAATGTTGAAGTGCTGACTGAGCTGCAACTGAATGCTATCCGCACATACAGCGATCTGGGTTTGGCGCAAATGAAAGCGGCCAGTGAGATCAAAGATGTGACTTCCTTAACCTCGTTCAACTCTCAACAGTTGGGCGTACTGAACAAGCTCTCTCAGCAAATGATGGATGACAGCAAAAAACTGCAAAACATCGCGAAAGAGTTTAAAGATGATGTAGAAAAACTTGCCTCTGAAAACCTTAAGACAGTGACCCCTGCGTAACACTGTATTTCGCGCCGCCTTCGGGCGGCGCTTTTTTCTGTTTTAAGGAGTAAGTGTATGTTCCAACATGCCTTTACGGACTACCTTGTCCAATTACAACAAGTGAATCAACGTTGGTGGAAAGAGGTTGAACAGAGCAAAGCGACCGTAAATTCCCCACTCAACAAAGCGATGCAAGAAGTGAATCTGGAAGACTCACTTAAGTTTTTTGAGCAAGCGGTCAACCAACCGGCTGCCTTGTTAAAATTGCAAACTCAATGGTGGGAGCAACAACTTCAGATTTGGCAAAAAGTGGTGCTAGAGTCCAAAGTTCAATCTATCATGGAAGCCGAAAAAGGAGACAAGCGTTTTAGCCATGAAGCGTGGCAGCAAGATCCTTTCTTCAATTTCATCAAACAATCCTATCTGTTGTTTAGCAAAACGTACCTCGATACCATCAACGCTATCGAAGGCCTCGATGAGAAATCCAAAGAGCGGATTTTGTTCTTCTCACGTCAGATGATCAATGCGCTTTCTCCGAGCAATTTCATTGCGACGAACCCAGAGTTGCTGCGTCTAACCTTAGAGAAAAATGGTGAAAACTTGATTGCGGGTCTTGAGCAACTGAAAGAGGACGTGGCTTCCAGTGCGGACATTCTCAAAATCCGCATGACCAACAACAATGCTTTCCGTCTTGGCGAAGATGTGGCCAACACGCCGGGTGAAGTGGTGTTCAAAAATGAGGTGTTTGAGCTCATTCAATACAAACCTCTGACTGAGCAAGTGGCAGTAACGCCACTGTTGATCGTTCCGCCTTTTATCAACAAATACTACATCCTTGATTTGCGTGAGAAAAACTCCATGGTGCGCTGGCTAGTCGAGCAAGGGCACTCTGTGTTTATGATCTCATGGCGCAATCCGGGTGCGGCGCAAGCCCAACTCAATTTTGAAGATTATGTGCTAGAAGGCGTCGTTAAAGCGGTGAATGCGATTGAATCGATCACTGGACAAGATCAGATCAACGCGGCAGGTTATTGCATTGGCGGAACAGTATTAGCGACAACCATTGCTTACTACGCGGCTAAACGCATGAAAAAACGCATCAAAACCGCGAGCTTTTTCACCACGTTGCTCGATTTCTCTCAACCGGGAGAAGTGGGAGCCTACATCAACGACACCATCATTCGAGCCATTGAGCTGCAAAATAATGCCAAAGGCTATATGGATGGCCGCTCACTCAGCGTGACATTCAGTTTGCTCCGTGAAAATAGCCTGTACTGGAATTACTACGTGGACAACTACCTGAAAGGGCAGAGTCCGGTTGATTTTGACCTTCTGTACTGGAATAGCGACAGCACTAACGTGGCAGGTGCTTGCCATAACTTCTTGTTACGAGAGCTCTATCTTGAGAACAAGTTGGTTCAGGAGAAGGGCGTCAAAGTCGGTGGTGTCTGGATTGATTTAGATAAAATCAAAGTGCCGAGTTATTTCATTTCTACCAAAGAAGATCACATTGCTCTATGGCAAGGCACTTACCGTGGCGCATTGCGTACGGGGGGTAACAAAACCTTTGTGCTGGGTGAGTCTGGGCATATTGCGGGAATCGTTAACCATCCTGACAAACGTAAGTATGGTTACTGGGTTAACGACACCTTGGATGATTCTGCGGAAGATTGGCTGGAAACGGCCCAGCACCGAGAAGGTTCATGGTGGGTGCATTGGAATGAATGGTTAAACGGCTTTGCAGATGGCAGCAAAGTTGAACCTTATCCATTAGGTAATACCGACTATCCGGTGTTGTACAGCGCACCGGGTGAGTATGTAAAACAGGTCTTACCCATTCAAGACGCCTAAAAGTAACGCCACCTTAGGGTGGCGTTATTCTTGTTGTACTTGAGTTTAAATGTCGAGAGAGACGGCTTTACTCAAGGTGTTATCACTATTTTGCATAGGGCAGCAAAAATAGGCCACGAGGGTTAAAGACTACATACGCGTGCTGAGTTAATGCGTGATTAAACTGCGCGGAATTGAGCTGTAACAGCAGTTCTTGATCGTGCCATTTTACGGTCACTTCATACATTGAACCCATATACGCTGATTTGAGGATTTGGCAGACTTGGCTTTCGCTGCCTTGCGTATGCAAGGTGATCGCTTCCGGGCGCACACCAATTTGGTATTCACCAGTAGGCTTATTCCGCGTCACTTCTGGATCGGCATCAATTGCGTAGCCATGAATATGAATCTGCTGCCCGTCAAAATGGCCTTGGAACATATTGGCCTCACCCATAAAGTTCGCCATAAACATCGACTTAGGCGCTTTATACAACTCTTGTGGCGTGCCAATTTGCATAATATCGCCCTGTTTCATCACGATAACGGTATCTGATACCGCAAAGGCTTCTGCCTGATCGTGCGTCACGTAGAGCGAGGTAATATCAAAACGCTGCTGCAGTTCGCGAATGGTTTCACGCATGCTGCGACGCAAGTTGGCATCTAAGTTACTCAACGGCTCATCAAATAGCAGTACCTTAGGTTTGAGCACCAAAGCCCGGGCAAGGGCAACACGTTGCTGCTGACCGCCGGAAATCTGGTCAACATAGCGTTCACCCATTCCTTCGAGATCAACAATTTTAAGTGCTTCATCAACTCGCTGACGCACTTCTTCACTCGGTAACTTGAGCATTTTCAAGCCATAAGTCACGTTTTCGTACAGAGACATGTGCGGGAATAGGGCGTAAGACTGAAACACCATACAGATATCGCGTTGTTGGATGGAGCGTTCGGTGACATCTTCACCATCGATGAAAATCTGCCCGCTGGTCGGTTTTTCTAAGCCAGCCACCAAACGTAAAACGGTGGTTTTCCCACAACCGGAAGGGCCAAGTAACGTAACCAAGCTGCCTTTTTTGATCTCAAGATCCAAGTTGCCAATCACGGTATTGCTACCAAAGCGTTTGCAGATGTTTTTGAGTACAACAAAGTTTTGTTTTTCCACGGTGATGTCTCCTAAGAATCTTGATTGGTGGCTTTGGAACGAGAAACACGAGCTTCACCGACCAGTAAATCAAACAACAAAATGATGGCTAACATCACGACAATCAGCACGGAGCCGTAGGCGATAGCGATGCCGTACTCACCATCTTCGACTCGGTTCAGAATGTAGGACGTTGCAACGCGGGTTTCCGGTGTAACCAGAAAGATGATCGCACTGACCGTGGTCATCGCCCGCACAAAGCTGTACACCAGCGTGGAAAGAATCGCGGGGCGCAGCAGTGGCAAAATAATGTAGCGAATGGTTTGTAATGAGCTGGCACGTAAGCTCAGTGAAGCTTCATCCAATGATTTATCGAGCTGCCCGAGTCCTGCAATACCAGAGCGGATCCCCACAGGCACGTTACGCATCACCATTGAGATCACCACAATTGCGGCGGTGCCAGTTAAATAAATCGGCGCATCGTTAAACGCCAAGATGTAGGAAACCCCTGCCACTGTACCGGGTACGGCAAAGCAGAGCATGGTGGAAAACTCGATCACTTTTTTGCCGTAGAACTGTTGTCTCACCACCACATAAGCAATCAATAAGCCGAACAGGGCAGTAATCGGAGCCGCCACACCCGCATAAATCATGGTAGTGATGAGTGAAGGCCAAGCACCATCAGACATGCCATTCCCAAACAGATTGAGGTAGTTTTTGAAGGTCAGGGTGTAATCGACGCCCCAGTTAACCGTAAAGCTGCCGAAGAAGATGCTGCCGTAGAGCAGAACGTTAAAGATCATCCACGCATATAAAGTTACAGTGACGCCCAATTTCAGTGAGGCTGGCATCTCTTGCACATCGCCGCGGTAGGCTTTACCAGAAATGGTGACGTAGGAACGCTGGCCGATCCACAGATACTGCACCACAAAAATCGCGAGTGAGAACAGCAGCAGAACCGAGCCGAGTGTACTGGCTGAAGCGTAATCCAGTTGCGCCCCTGCAATATAGAAATAGATTTGTGTTGCGAGCACATCAAAGCTGCCGCCCAGTACCAAGGGGTTACTGAAATCTGCCAATGATTGCACGAATATGATCAAAAATGAGTTGGCTAACGCGGGCTTAAGCAGCGGCATGATAATGCCGAAGAAGGTTTGATAGCGGTTGGCTTTAAGCGTATAGGAAGCCTCTTCCAATGAAGGATGCAGTGATTTAAGTGCGCCATCCAAAATCATGAAGGACATAGGCGCAAACGCCAGCACTTGCGCGAGCCAAATGCCCGTGAAGCCGTACAACCAGTTGGTTTTCTGTAAACCAAACCCATCGACCATCAACTCAGTGATATAACCTGAACGCCCCAGCATTAAAGTCACGCCCAACCCGACAATAAAGGGCGGTGTCACGATCGGTAAAATGGAAAACACGCGCGCGATAAAGGCGGAGCGTTTAGCAATACGTGTGGTGTAAATGGCAAAAATCAGTCCGAAGAAGGTTGCACCAACACCTACCGCAATGCCGAGTGCAATCGAGTTGTAAATGACGGTGAGGGTATGAGATTGAGAAAGGATCGTCATGAACTGCCATGCCGTCCAGTTGCCCACGTCATCTTTAAACATCGGCAGGAAAATGGCGATGCTCGGATAAACAATAAAAATCACAATCAGCAGAATGATGCTGATCAGCGAGCCAATGACAAAATGGTCGCCACCGAGGTATTCCAAGCGGGCGAAGGCCAGCGTCATAATAGCACCAAGGGCAGTGAACAGAATGATGCTGGAATAACCCAATCCTTTGCCGCTTAGCCATGCGCTGAGCAAAATAGCCAGCATACAGAAGCCAGAATACGCAATGTCGAGATAGTGGCGGTTTGTGGACTGACGTCCCTGAGCTTGCCGAGGCCGAAAAGCCAGCAATAAAGGCAAACTAAACCAGAACCAGGAAATGTTTGGTTCACTCCAACCCATGGCGGCATAAAATTCATCTGGAGTGGATTCAAATAGCCCATAATCCAGAGCAAAGGATGGCAGAAGAATAAAGCTAAACAGCACCGCAGCCAGCCAGTAAAAAACCGGATCGGTTTTGACTGGCTGGTGGAGTGTCAATTTCAGCGCTTGAGAAGGCTCATGCATGGTCAAACCTTAATATTGAGTCGCACTTAACCTGCCCGCAAGCTGTGAGCAGGCTAAGTGTCATGAGAGAAATACCGCCACCGAGTGGAGGTGCGACTACGATTTCGGGTTAGTTACCCATTTTGATTTCGTTAACCCACTTGGTGATCAAACGCTTACGCTCATCAGAAGAGCCGTAGGCTTCCATATCGTAATTGATCAGTTTGAGTGTTTTCGGATCGAGCGCATTCGGCGACTGTTCCGCTTGGGTGTTGGTCAAGATTTGGTAGGAATCACCTTGTTTCCATGCCACTTCTTGGCCTTCTTTTGAGAGTACCCAGTCAACAAATAGCTTGGCATTATCGAGGTTGCGCGCGCCTTTGATGATGCTCACGCCACCTAACTCATAACCTGTACCTTCACAAGGAGAAATGAGCTCCAGCGGTGCACCTTTGGCTTGCTCCAGCGAGTAGTCATGCAGGAATCCAATACCAATCGCCACTTCACCACGTGCCGAGTTGCGTGATGGCGTCACCCCAGATTTGGTGTATTGAGAAACGTTTTTGTCGAGCTTTTTGAAATACTCAAATGCGGTGGGTTCATCCCAGAGCTGGATGAAGGTTGCGAGTGCGGTATAAGCAGTGCCAGAGCTTTGTGGGTCGGAGATTTGAATTTCGCCTTTATATTCTGGTTTGGTCAAATCCGCCCAGCAACGCGGGATCGGAATGCCTTTTTGTGCCAAGCGTTCGGTGTTCACACCAAAGCCCAAAATGCCCATGTATACCGCAGAAGAGTAGTTACCTTTGCGTTTGGCAGGATCACGGAAACCTTCCATGATGTTGGCCAGTTCTGGGGATTGGTAAGCTTGGAGTAAGTCCATTTCACCCGCTTGTGATTGTGGGTCAAGCGTGCCGCCGTACCAAACATCCGCGCGTGGGTTGTTTTTCTCTGCATCAATTTTTGCGAGTGTACTGCCTGAACCGTTGCGTACAAAGGAGGTGTTCACATTGTATTTTTCAGCGAACGCTTTGGTTCCGGCTTCACACATCGCATTGGTTGCACTGCAGTAAACCACCAAACGGCCTTCCGCATGAACCAGCGGCGCAGTCATCATTGAACCAAGAACACTGAGTGCCAGCAGCGTGCGTTTTGCATTAACAATCATTGGGTTTTCCCTCTGGTTGATGCTCCCTTGTGTCCTTGTCAGGTCAGTACTGCGTCAGGTCATAAAGTGGAGCACAGTTACGTTATTGGATGGTAAAGATTGGTTATGTTTATCACTCATCTTCCGTCACCGGTTGCTGAGCTTTTATAAAGGGCAGCAGTTGTAAACTGATCACGGCTGCTGCCGCAGTAATTAGGCAGAAGAAACCTTCCCAGCCCCATGCTTCAATAGCCAGTGACATGGGGTAGCTGGCTAACGCTGCACCGAGATAGCTAAATAGCCCAACAAATCCGGTCGCGGTGCCCGCCAAATCTTTCCTTGCGCATTCTGCGGCGGCCATACCAATCATCATTTGCGGGCCGAAGACAAAAAATCCGATACAGAAGAAGCAGCCAGCCAAAAACCATAAATGATCGATAGGGGTTAGCCATAAGGCCGCAGCGGAGGCAAAAATGCCTAACGCAAAAATCAAATTCATCGGGGCGCGGTTGCCGCGAAAGTAATAGTCGGAACCCCAGCCACCAAGCAATGAGCCCAAAAATCCGCCCACTTCAAACATGGCTACTGCGCTATTGGCACTGAGAATGTTGTACGCGTGCCGCTCAACCAGATAAAGCGATCCCCAGTCGTTAATGCCAATTCTGACCACGTACACCAGCAAGTAAGATCCACACAACAGCCAAATGTAGCGATTAGTCAGTACATAGCGATAAACCGCGACGCGGAAGGCGAGACCTTGGCCTTCTTTTTCGTGCTCGAGTTCGAGAGCATCACCGCGCCATTCACCGACCGAAGGCAACCCCATTTCGCTTGGCTTCTCTTGGATGCGATAACAGAGCCAAAGCCCAACGAAGATCGCAACTCCGCCGGCAAACAAGAATCCGTAACGCCAGCCAAAGGATAAGCTGATAAAACCAATCACGATGGGGATCAATGCGCCACTTAAGTTGTGGCAAGTATTCCAAATTGACCACCAAAAGCCCCGTTCGCTACGTGAATACCAGTGGGTGAGCACCTTGGCACACGCAGGCCAGCCCCAGCCTTGAAAAAAAGCGTTCGCTGTCCATAACAAGGTAAAAGCCAGCAAGGACGAGCTAAAACCAAAAGCGATGTTGATGATGCCGGTAGCCATTAATCCCAACCCCATGAAATAGCGCGAGCGGGAGCGGTCGATCATCAAACCAGAAACAAATTTAGACACCCCGTAAGTGAGGTAGAACAGCGTACCGAGAAAACCCAAATCGGAATAATCGAGTCCTAACTCACTGAGCATTTGCGGCATCGCAAAGTTGAAGCTTTTACGAGTGAGATAGAACACGCCATAACCGACATACATGGAAATCATTAAATGAATGCGCCAGTGGCGATAAGCCTGATCGATTTCCATTGCCTGAATGGGTTGCACCATAGGTACAATCTTCATATTGCTTATCCTTATTGAGTTTCATCCTAATCAAGCGAGGTGGGAAAAACATGGGAAGGAGTTGTATTCATCTAGGAATATTTCCTAGTTTTTCGCTGGTTATTGAGCGTTTTGTGGGTAAGTTAACAATTATTCGCGTGCCAGTTTGGAAAGTGGATGAAGTCATCTTTAATTGACCGCCGAGTGCGGATACGCGCTCGCTCAATCCTTTTAAGCCTTGCCCACGCACCCGCCAGTCGGTAGGCAAACCAATGCCATCGTCTTTGACTTCCAAAACCATTTCACTTCCCGGAAATAGGCTGATGTGTACGCGGGTGGCTTTGGCATGTTTGCAAATGTTGTTCAGCAACTCCTGCACAATCCGATACAGAGTGACTCGCGTGGTATCGTCCAGCTTTTGCGGATTGACCCCCATATTGAGGCGAACCGTCATACCTTGTTCGGCAAAACGCATTTCTTGCACCAGCTGACGAATGGCATGTTCTAACCCGAGTTCATCCAAAATGTGCGGGCGTAGTTGCTTTAAGAGCTGACGTGTGGATTGATGAATCCGCATGGCGAGCGACTGCACGCTGGAAGCTGCCTGTTTGGCTTGATCATTACTGGCTAAACGTTCAGCGAGCATGGATTGAATTTGAATCGCGGTAATGTTTTGGCCAATCTCATCGTGCAGTTCACGGGCAACGGATTTGCGAATCTGCTCTTCTACAGAAACGAGCTGGCGCGCCAGATCTTGCTTTTCACGCAGCTCTTTGGCTAAGCGGGTGTTCATTTTTTGCAGCAATAAAGCGAGCTGATGCTGGCGGCTAATGGCGATACCCAATCCAAGCCCGACAAAAGCTTGGCTCGACATAAAAATCAGCAGCTCTTGATCCGAAGAGAATGAACCACTGAACTGGCGTGCCGTCGCTAGCAGAATGCAGTTTAAACTGCTCGCCAATACACCGCCTTGCCAGCCATAACGATAGGCAAGAAAAATCGTCGGGAGCAAGATGATCAATAGGGCAAACGGCTTCATCTGCTCAAGTAAGGTCAGCTCCGCCAGCAGTCCTAAGCTGAAAAACAGTAAGCTCCACATCAACATTTTCGGTTTAAGTTTCACATCGTGGTGAATCAGTTGTGGAGAAAGCGGATGCCATGTTTGGTGACGGAGATAGTCGGCCACCAGATACAAAAATGGGGTCAGCACAATGCCTCCCGTGAGCGAAGCGATACTCACGGTAATTAACGTCTCCGCCTCCATGTGTAGCGGTTTCGCCAACAAGGTAAAAGTGATACCCACCAAAATAGTGTGCAGCAGCACCAGTGCCACAATCAGTAGCAACTTTTGCCAGTACAAATGTAATTTCGGCCAGTGTTGGCGGGCAATGACTGCGGCTAGCCAAACCACCCAAGGCATGAGCAGCATCAACGGGCTGGATTGGTCTGGAAGCAACACCAAGATCGCGCCAGCCAAAAGCATGTCACTCAGTAACCAAACCCAAGCATAGGTTGGGCGAGCTAACAAATAGACCGCCAAGCGTAAGCCTGTGGGAAAAAGTAAGTAGGCTTGGAGCGGATTGTGGCTCAAATATTGGCTGACATTCCATAGACTAAATTGGCTAATACTGTAGAGCACAAAAGCAAAAATCAGTGGAAACAGCTTGGCCATCGTTAACCTTCCACGAGCAGGTGGTGCTGCAAAGCAAAGCGGATCACATCCACGTTATTGGTTAGGTTTAATTTGCTCAAAATGTTGGCTCGGTGAACGTGAACGGTTTTATGGCTGAGAAACAGCGTTTGCGCGATCTCTTTCACCTCTTTGCCTTGTACCAATAAATCAAACACTTCAACTTCACGCTTGGTAAGGTCGGCAAGCACATTATTGATATCGGGATTACTCAAATTGACCAAGGCATCGGCGCACAAATAGCGTCTGCCAGAGGCAACGGTACGAATCGCACTCACTAGCTCGCTTGGGCCACAACGTTTTGAAAGATAACCTTGTGCTCCTGCATCCAAGGCTTTTTTCACAAATGAAGCCGAGTCATAAATACTGAGGATGATCGCTTTGAAACGCGGGTTATGTTGGCGCAGGCGCTCAAGCAGACTCAGTCCATTTTCATCCGGCATTGAAATATCGATGATAGCGACATCGACTTCCGCTTGGGTGAGGGCATGAAAGGCCGCTTTTGCACTTTCGTACTCTCCTTGCACCCTAATATCTTGCTCAAGATTGAGTAGCTGAGCGAAGCCTGAACGTACAATCGTGTGGTCATCCACCAGCGCGATGGTAATCATGATGTTTATCACCTAGTAAAATCAAATTCACAAAAGTGTAATATTTTTATTGTGCGATGGCTGCGACTTGTCGCACGAAGCATCACTGACAGGCAGAGTTGGTCATTTCGTTGGGCAAAATTGGGGTGGTCTACTACATTCTTATTATGGGATGAGCAATGAGATGGTCAGAAATAGGCTGCACTATGAAATCGGTAAATATCGAATGGAACGTCAATCTAAGGCAGGCATTTTTTTGTATCGCAAGAGCGCTCGACTCGGTCGGTGTGGATGATATCAATCACGGGCATCGTGTCGGTTATATGGCCTATTCTTGTGCTCAAGCCATGGAGTGGAGCGAAGAGGAGTGTCAACTGGTGTTTGCGCTGGGTTTGATTCATGACTGTGGCGTGGCTCAGAAGCGTGATTTCTATCGTTTACTCGAAAATATGCAACCCGACAATACCCAGCAGCATTGCGTGCGAGGCAATGAGTTGCTGTCGAATTGTCCACCGCTTGCGCCGTTTGCGGATGCGATTTTGTACCACCATACGCCTTGGGATGAGCTGAAAAATATTGCTATTTCGGATCGAAACAAACGGTTCGCGGCGTTGATTTTTTTAGCGGATAGAGTGGATTACCTTAAAGAGCTCTATCCAAGAGATGAGTATGGCAATGTGACTCAGGAAGCTCGTAATCAAGTCTGTTTAGAAATTGGTCGATTGAGCGGAAGCTTGTTCGAGCGTGACTTGGTACGCACCATGCAACATTTGCTGAGTAAAGAGTTCATCTGGTTTTCAATGGAGCATCATCATATTGAAGCGATGGGTCACAATTTGCCACCCACCCCATTTTTTGAGCAGAAGTTGGGGGTGGAAGAGATCATGTCTATCGCGATGTTAATGGCAAACGTGGTGGATGCGAAAAGCCAGTTCACTTTTCAGCATTCGCAAAAAGTAGCAGAGCTCTGTCAGCACTTAGCGAAAGAGCTGGGGCTAAACGTGGAGATGCAAAAAGCCCTTTACCTGACAGGATTGGTTCACGATATCGGCAAGCTGCACACCCCAGAAGAGATCTTGCATAAACCCGGTAAACTCAACGAGAGCGAGTATCTTTGTATTCAACGCCATTCGACCGATTCTCGTTATACCTTGCAAATGGTGTTTGGCCAGTCTGTGGTGTGTGAGTGGGCAGGAAACCACCATGAGCGTTTAGATGGTTCGGGTTACCCAAGAGGACTCCAAGGATCGGCGATTGATCTGCCTTCACGGATCATTGCGATTGCGGATGTGTTTCAGGCGCTTACCCAAGCAAGGCCATATCGCGGCAGCATGTCGCTCAACGAGGTGATGAATATCATGCGTCACGAAGTGAGTTGTGGTCGGTTAGATAGCCAAGTGTTTGATGTGATTGTGCGCAATAGCCAGAAATATTATCAGCTCTCGATAGCGGAAAGCTCAACCGAATGGGCATAAAAAATCCGGTGCGAATAGCACCGGATTTTCTCTCTCGGCATTCCTATTTGTCTTTGGTCATGGCGAGCAAGCCAATTGAGACGACGGCAACCCCAAGGAAACCGGCCAGAATGATGACTGGCATGGCGCTGTAACCGAGCACGTGCCAAAAAATCGATTCAAGAGTACTCATAGTGGCTCTCCTTATTGCCAGCCTTCAACACCATGCATGTCGGGTAGATTGTGTGCGATGCCTTTATGGCAATCCACACAGGTTTTTTCACCAGAGGCGAGTGCGGTCGAGTGTTGCTTCGCTGCTCGGCTACTCTGCTCAGAGAAATCCATGTAGTTGAACTGGTGACAGTTTCGACATTCCAACGAATCGTTCTTTTTCAAGCGTGCCCATTCGCGTTCAGCTAAGTGTGCGCGGCGTGCTTGGAACTTCTCTGGCGTATCAATCGTGCCGATAAAGTGTGCCACCAATTCCTTGGACGCTTGCACTTTACGCACAATTTTATCCGTCCATTCATGGGGGACATGGCAGTCAGAACAGATGGCGCGAACCCCAGAACGGTTTGAATAGTGAATCGTCTCTTGGATTTCGGCCACAATCGGCGCGTGACAGCCCGAGCAAAACTCTTCGCTGTTGGTCGCTTCCATTCCTGTATTGAAGGCGCCCCAAAATAACAGGCCGCCGACAAAACCCATCAGCAGAACCACACCGACGGCGGCTTTACTTGGGCTCGATAGACGAAGCCAAAACGCTTTTAGAAATTTCATAAATGGCCTCTTTTCGGTTAACGAAGTGAATCAACACGTTCGAAATCGTTCTCAACCAGCGGTTTTGCATCCGCCTGAAGGACGTGACACTGCAAACAGAAGTAGCGGCGTGGAGAGACGTCCGACAGTACCGCATCTTCGCGGTTCACAAAGTGAGTGACACTGATCTTGGTGGCGCCCATTTCTTTGGCGTTTTTCCAACTGTGGCACGCAAGGCACTTGTTGGCGTTCAACGACACTTCATAGTTGCGAATGTTGTGCGGGATGAGTGGTGGTTGATACACAAAATCACTCTCTAGCGCTTGTTCGCGTGGGTATTTCTTCATTGGATCAGCGGCGCGAGTTGCTTCAATTTCTGTTGCTCCGCGCAGTGATTCTAGACCTCCGATACCGCCTGGATTGTTCAGCTCAGCATGAGCAATGCCAGCCAGTACGGTAAACACTGAAAGTAAGGCAATGAGTTGTTTTTTCATCGTAAATTCTCCGCCTTGCGGCTTAATACTTGGTCTGGGCTGACGGGCAGCCCAGTGCAATCAGGGTTACGCGACTTTGGTGATCTTAACCGGACACTTCTTGAAGTCAGTCTGCTTCGAGAGTGGGTCGGTCGCATCGAGGATTAACTTGTTGACCAAAATGCGAGCATCAAAGAAAGGCACGAACACCAAGCCTTTTGG
Organism: Vibrio cholerae ATCC 14035; assembly: GCF_000621645.1. Classification (GTDB taxonomy): domain Bacteria; phylum Pseudomonadota; class Gammaproteobacteria; order Enterobacterales; family Vibrionaceae; genus Vibrio; species Vibrio cholerae. The sequence goes on from NZ_JHXR01000014.1 coordinate 119,041, forward strand.
CGGCTTATTACGACCGCGAGTTTCTACGCGCACTCGAACTTCACCACGCGAGTTGGAGATCAGCACTTCATCGCCACGGCGTAAACCGCGCGCTTGCGCGTCTTCATGGTGCATAAAGCACAGCGCATCCGGTACCGCTTTATACAGCTCAGGGACACGACGGGTCATAGTGCCAGTGTGCCAGTGCTCAAGAACACGGCCAGTACAGAGCCATAAATCGTACTCTTCATTGGGCATTTCTGGCGGCGCTTCATAAGGTGAGGAGATGATCCACGCTTTGCCATCCGGTTTGCCGTAGAAATCCCAACCTGAACCGGCTTTGGCATAAGGGTCAGAGCCTTCTTTAAAGCGCCATTTAGTTTCTTTGCCATCGACAACCGGCCAACGCAGGCCGCGTACTTGGTGGTAAACATCGTAAGGCGCTAAATCGTGACCATGGCCGCGGCCAAACTCGGCATACTCTTCAAACAGACCTTTTTGGATATAGAAACCAAAGTGGTGCGCATCATCGTTGAGTTCACGTGCTTCGCTCAGTGGGAACTTGTCCACCTGACCGTTTTTGAACAGCACGTCATACAGGGTTTTGCCGCGGTATTGCGGTGCTTTTGCCAGCAGTTCTTCCGGCCACACGTCTTCGACTTTGAAGCGTTTTGAAAACTCAATCACTTGCCATGAGTCGGAGTGAGATTCACCGACAGTCTTCACTTGTTGATACCACACTTGGGTACGGCGCTCGGCGTTGCCGTACGCGCCTTCTTTTTCTACCCACATGGCGGTTGGCAAAACAAGGTCAGCCGCTTGCGCCGTTACGGTTGGGTAAGCATCCGATACCACAATGAAGTTTTCAGGGTTGCGGTAGCCCGGTAAACGCTCTTCATTGATGTTTGGACCGGCTTGCATGTTGTTATTACATTGCACCCAGTAACAGTTCAGTACGCCGTCTTTGAGCATGCGGTCTTGCTGCACCGCATGGAAGCCCGGTTTCTCAGGAATCGTGCCTTCAGGCAATTTCCACACTTTTTCGGCAATCGCACGGTGTTTAGGGTTAGCCACCACCATGTCGGCTGGCAGACGGTGTGCAAAGGTACCCACTTCACGCGCCGTACCACAGGCTGATGGCTGACCGGTCAGTGAGAATGGGCTGTTGCCTGGAGTGGCGATTTTGCCAGTAAGTAAGTGCAGGTTGTACACCAAGCTTTGCATCCAGACACCGCGAGTATGTTGGTTCATCCCCATGGTCCAGAGTGACATCACTTTGGTGTTTGGATCGGCATACTGCTTCGCGAGCGTGATCAGTTTATCCGGTGATACTCCGGAAATTTCAGACGCTTTTTCAACCGTGTAAGGCGCAACCGATTTTTTGTACTCTTCAAACGAAATATCGCTGACATCACCGGAGTTGGCGTTTTTCGCCTTTTTCTGTAGAGGGTGATCGTCACGCAGACCGTAACCGATGTCTGTGACCGCTTGTTTGAAATGGGTGTGCTTGTTGACAAAGTCCCAGTTCACCGCATCGTTTTGAATGATGTAGTTGGCGATGAAGTTGGCAATCGCTAAGTCAGACTGTGGGTGGAAAATGTAGCCATGATCCGCCAACTCAAAGGAACGGTGGTAATACGTTGAGAGCACATTCACTTTGACATGAGGATGGCTTAGGCGACGGTCAGTAATGCGCGTCCAGAGCACTGGGTGCATTTCCGCCATGTTGGAACCCCAAAGCACAAACGCATCGGCGTGTTCAAAGTCGTCATAACAGCCCATAGGCTCATCAATACCAAAGGTACGCATAAAGCCCACTACCGCAGAAGCCATACAGTGACGTGCGTTGGGGTCAATGTTGTTAGAACGAAAGCCCGCTTTCATCAGCTTCACCGCCGCGTAACCTTCCATCACTGTCCACTGGCCAGAACCGAACATACCCACGCTGGTTGGGCCTTTGGTTTTAAGCGAAGCTTTCCATTTTTCAGCCATCACATCAAATGCGGTATCCCAAGAGACTGGGGTGAATTCACCGTCTTTGTGGTATTGACCATCTTTCATGCGCAGCAGCGGCGTTTTTAAGCGATCTTGACCGTACATGATTTTGGAGAGGAAGTAGCCCTTAATGCAGTTAAGGCCTTTGTTTACTGGAGCTTCAGGATCACCTTGTGTGGCGACAACGCGACCATCTTGGGTTCCGACCAGCACAGAACAGCCTGTACCACAAAAACGGCAAGGTGCTTTGTCCCAATGAATTGCGGTTTGATCGGAGCTAGCGATCAAGTTGGTGGCAGATGCGGGGAGGGTGATCCCTGCAACCGCCGCAGCTGAGGCGGCTGCGTTTGCTTTCACAAACGCACGTCTGGTCATTTTCATACATTACCCTCGAGTTCAGAAAAGGTATTTCCAGTGTGTAATTGTTCTTCTTCCGTTACCGTCTCTATCTGATGAAACACCAGAAAAGCGTTGAGCACATTGGGAAGATTATTAATATGTTCTATGGTTTCGGTGATGAAGCCTTGACGATCGGTTTCAATCACAACGACGAGTTTGCCTTGCGGATCCTCGCCGTAAATTTCCACATCACGCAGCTCGCTCACCTGCTGTTTCACTGTGAGCAAATGCTCTGGCAAGGTGTGAACCACCAAGCTGGAAATGTGTACTTCGTGCAGTGAAGCTGAGGGTTGTGACATCTTGCTCTCCAATTTATCCACGCCGTTTAAGCGATGTGTTGGGTGTAGTGAACCGTCATTGCGTTACTGGGACAAACCGAAACGCAAGCTCCGCAACCGGAGCACTGTTCGCTGTTGACCTGCGGGCTTGCGGTGCGGCCGATTTGCAAAGCAAAATGAATCGCCTCTTCTGGGCAGGCATCTTGGCAAGAGCGGCACTCCACTTGCTGTTGAGCCAAACAGTGATGGGTAATGTGCACCTTTGCTTGCCATGGCGCTTCGCTTTGCGCCACGAAGAGGGGTTCCGGACAGCTCTGTGCGCACTGGTAACAAAACGTGCACTCATCGATCGAAAAATTCACCGTGGGAAAGCCGCCATCGCCTTTTTCGATAATGTGAGTCTCACACGCAGTAACGCACTTGCCGCAGCGAGTACACTCATCGGTAAACGCGTCTGGACGTGCTAACCAAGGCAGCCGAACTTGGCTTTGGTTGGGCTGACGATTCGGAGTGAACCAACGTCGTTTACTTAAGTCGACCATGTTTTTCTCCACACCTGTTCACAACCTGCCATATTCCCATACACAAATTGTAGTTTTTGACATATTTGTATAAATACCTCTTAGGAGGTAATTGGGGTGGTGGATTGTTTTGGATCAATAAATTAACCTGCCCGTTTCGGATAGTGTGTAGCCCTAAAGAGGTGGAAGCTTGGTTATCAATCAGAGAGAGACTGCATTGTTCACTCCAGTACGACATTCATTAACCCGTACTATGGCGAAAGCCATGTTATTGATTTTGTTTCTCTCGGCATTGACGACTGGGGTCGCCATTGTCACTTTGGCGTCTTCTTTGAATGATGCAGAAGCGGTAAACGTCTCCGGCTCTATGCGCATGCAGAGTTATCGTTTGGCGTATGACATCCAAACCCAATCCCATGACTACAAGGCGCATATTTTTCTGTTTGAAAACTCACTGTACTCACCCTCCATGCTCGCTTTGCTCGACTGGACGGTACCCAGTGACATTCAACAAGATTACTACCAGCTGATTGAGCGCTGGCATGAGCTCAAAAAAGTGCTTAATAGTGACCAAAAAGCGCAATATCTTGACCAAGTTGCGCCTTTTGTCAGCTTAGTGGATGGCTTTGTACTCAAGTTACAGCGCTTTTCTGAGCGTAAATTGATTGCGTTAGCTGCAGTAGGCAGTTTTGGTTTAGGCGGGATTTTTGCGGTATCCCTCTTTGTGGTGTATTACATCCGGGAGCAGGTCGTGCGGCCGCTCAATGCCATGGTTGATGCCAGCGAAAAGATCAAAAATCGAAATTTTGATGTCATGCTGGAGGAGACCAGCAGCACTGAAATGGGGATCCTCAGCCGAACGTTTAACAGCATGGCGGGCGATCTTGGCAAACTTTATCGCGGGCTAGAGCACGCAGTGAATGAGAAAACCAACAAGCTGCAAATGGCCAATCAATCGCTGCAGGTCTTGTATCACTCTTCGCAAGAGTTGACGGCTTCACGGATCACGGCGAGTAACTTCCAAACCATTTTGCGCCATTGGGTCGCGTTGGAAGGGATTTGTGCTCTTCGATTAGAAATTGAAGAGGAAGCTGGCAAGCCATTGATTTTGCAAGAAGGAAAGCCAAGCGGTGCCGTGATGTTGCAAACACCACTCACCTTAGATGGTCATCATCTTGGCTTTTTGTATTGGGAAGCGGGTTCGCCTGAGCCAGATCGGGCTTTGATTGATAACTTTGCGCTGATATTGTCGCGCGCGATTTACTACAATCAAGCGCAGCGCCAAGCAGAGCAACTGCTGTTAATGGAAGAGCGAGCCACCATAGCGCGAGAACTGCATGATTCGCTTGCTCAATCGCTCTCTTATTTAAAGATCCAGTTAACCTTGCTGAAACGTTCCGTCACGCCGTTAAAGTCGGATGGCGATTTAAGTAAGACGGAAAACATCATTCGCGAGATAGACAAAGGTCTGTCGGATGCTTATACCCAGTTGCGTGAACTACTCACCACCTTCCGCCTGACCTTAACCGAAGGCAGTTTTGGTCAATCTCTACTGGGTATGCTGACTCAACTTTCGGGGCAAACCGATGCGAAAATTGAACTCAATAACGCGCTTTCCTCAATTGCGCTGGATGCTCATCAGCAAGTGCATTTGGTGCAGTTGATTCGTGAAGCAACGATTAACGCGATAAAGCACGCCAAGGCCACTAAAATTAAGGTCAACTGCCAAGAGCAGCAGGGACGAGTCCAAGTCACGATTGAAGATGATGGGGTTGGCTTCGATCTGCAAGATCACAAGATCAATCACTATGGTATGAGCATAATGCAAGAACGCGCCGCCCGTTTACGTGGTGAATTAAAGGTTGAATCCGCTCCGGGTAAAGGCTGCAAAGTGGTGCTGACTTACCAACAAAGCGAGGAGAAAAATAAGAATGAGTTGTAGAGTCCTTTTAGTGGATGATCACCCGCTGATGCGCCGTGGTATCAATCAACTATTGAGTTTTGAAGAAGAATTTGAGGTGGTTGCCGAAGCGGGGAGTGGGGCTGAAGCGATCGCTCTGGCGCATGATCTACAACCGGACTTGATTCTGCTCGATCTCAATATGAAAGGGATGTCGGGATTGGATACGCTGACTGCGCTGCGCACCGATGAGTGTGACGCATATGTGGTGATCCTCACGGTTTCAGACAGCGCCGCAGATATTGAAGCATTAGTCAAAGCGGGGGCTGATGGCTATCTCCTCAAAGACACTGAGCCGGATCAACTGGTGGCGCTGCTTAAACAAGCCATGCAAGGCGAAAAAGCCTTTAGTGAGTCGGTCGAACGCTACCTTTTAAATCGCGAGCATACGAGTAATCCTTTTGAAGCATTAACGGAACGTGAAATGCAAATTATGTCAGAAGTGGCAAAGGGTTATCGCAATCGACAAATCGCCGACCGCCTGTTTATTTCTGAATCTACCGTCAAAGTGCACATGAAAAGCTTACTGAAAAAGCTTGATGTGCCATCACGCACCGCTGCCACGATTCTTTATCTAGAGCGGTATGCTAATGCTTAGCCTCAACAACAAGAGCTGACTTTTTGGGGGAGTGTCTTCCCCCCAACCGTCTAGGATTTGAGTGTACTTTTACGTTGGATTAATTTGGTCGGCACCATTAATTTGACCAAGCTCTGATTCCTAGTGGTAATCTGATCCACAATAATTTTGACCGACTCGCGAGCTAGCCGCTTAAAATCTTGGGCAAAAGTGGTGAGTTGGTAACTGAGCCATTCTGTTTGAGGAATGTTGTCAAAACCAATAACTTGTATGTCGTCTGGTATCCGAAGTGAAAACTCGAATCTTGCAATGTCCATGACGGCCATCGCAAGGTTATCTGTTGCGCAGAAAATGGCCGCGGGTCGAGACGAGTCAGCAATCAGACGGCGTATGGTATCAAGTGATCCGGTGTAGTCATAAGTCGCTTTCACCACAGGCGGGGTGAAACCGGTCAGTGATTTGAATTCACTACAAAAACCTTGTTGGCGTTCATCATTGGTAAAAGTGGGTACTTCACCTGTTAAATAAACTGCAGATTGAGCACCTGCTTGATGTAATAACTGAGCCGCTTGTCGACCTGCTTCATAGTTATCGCTGATCACATAGCTACTTTTGGTGCCTTCAACGACTCGCGCGTATTGCACAATGGGAATATTGAATTCTTCACACTCTTCATAAAGAGTTTTATTGAATGTTGCAGAAGCTGCAATCACGCCATCCACTCGATATTGGAAAATATTCGGAATGGAGTGGTTATCTTGTTCATCTACTTGCCAAGGGATCAGTACGGCCGAATAACCCACCTGTTGCAATTCGCTAGAAATTAACTGCAACGTTTTCATATGGATAGGGTAATCTGCATCTGGGAAAACCAAGCCGATCAGTTTGGACTCATTTGTGGTTAAACTGCGTGCAAACGCATTAGGCCGATAGTTAAGGACTTTAGCAGCTTCAAAGACTTTCTGTTTCGTTTTTTCAGATACCGAGCTACCCGGTACAAAAACGCGTGATACGGTAGATTGAGAAACCCCAGCTAACTTGGCAACATCTTTGGAGGTGACGGTGGCTTTTTCAGAATGCATAACTCGTGATTTATCAGTCATTAGAACCGACTACAGCCTAGCATAAATAGTTACGTAGTCATCAATTCAATTAACACAACGTCACATAATTTAGAGCGGTAAACGGTTATTCGCTCATTATTTTGGGTTATACCCAAAATAAACAGCTCTGAGATATCCATAGTAAGAAGATCGCCTCGTCCATGAGGTGATATAGAGGAACTCTCCCAGATCTTAGGGAGAGTTCATTTAATCGAGAGAGTGTGAATCCAGATCGCAGCTTACAAGGCAGGATTCATGATCTTTTGAGTGCGTTCAAACACATCCAAACCTTGCTGTTTTAACCAATAAGGGAGGTCAATCAATACCCAGTTCTCAGAGAGCTTATTACCGTCGCGATAGTAGACATCAACAACCTGCATATCGGCGCGGATCTCTCCTCCCGGCATTCCCAAGAAACCGCCAATCGGCGTATTCGAAAGGTTTGGCCAACCAAAGAAGCACGCAAAATTACCCTCTGCAAATCGGCAGACATGGCCGTTAAACTTCTTATCTTTTAAGTTGTTACGGAAAGGTAATTGGTGTTGTTGTTGGTAGCGAGGGATAGTGTACGAAGCCCCAATCCCACAAGGACCATACCAAATCATGTCTTTTGACCAGCTTTTCTCAAGCACTTCCGGAGGACAGCCCATAGCACCACTATCGTTCAGGGCTGAAAGGTCTGCAACCATTTGATTCACAAGATCTAAGGTAGCCACACCTTCTTCTGGAGCCGCATCTTCAAATAGCAGTCCATTATGATGGCGTGGGCCAGGATAGACAAAATGCTTGCCCGTAGATGGCGGTAACGGATAGCAGCCCGCTTGATCCATAACACCCAATAGATCGAGGAACAGTCCCGTTTTGCTGATCTTGCCATTTTCGACACAGTTAAACTCGGCATAACGAATGTTCATGATTTTGCCAGTTGGACGCATGCCTAAGTATTCAGCATCGAATAGCCCCATAAAATGGCCCATGCTCATTACCCAAATTTCATCTGGATTAATTTCGTTATTACCTGCAATGAAAATATCTTGACGACGCTGCATTCGAGTCATGGATTTCATTAATGGAGCCCAAAAAATATCGGCCGCCGCTTGTGCACCTTGCTGTTCACGGAATGGATAAACACCACGCCATAAATAACCTTCGGTGGTATGGGCTTTTAAAACTTCAGCAACATTTTCATAGGATGCGTTTTCGATTGCATCAAAGTATTCACGAACAATGCGTTTTGCTTGTTGATATTTTGTCATAGTAAAACTCTCTTTTTGCTGTTTGAGTCAGCATGGGGAACAGGACTCATTGAGATGAAAGGGGCGGATGAGAGTCATCCGCGCCTTGAATCAGGTTTACGCGTTAGCCGGTTGGTTGCTCTTACGTTTATCGAATAAACCGCCTTTTAATGTTTCTGGAAGCGATAGCCATAATAAGCCAGCCACTATCCACACAATCGGTGAGCCCCACATTGCAGTCTGTAAGTCGGTGCGCTCTTTGATAAAAATGAGAACCATAGGTGCCCACATTCCAATAATTCGCCCGCCGTGGAAGAGTGCAGCACCATAACTGCGCAAATGAGCAGGGAATAATTCTGAGAAGTAGCCACCCCAAACCGCTGAAGACGAGAGGCCAAAGTTATAAATTAAGCCCAAGATTGCCAGCATATTGAGGCTGCCAATCATCAGATCGCTCGGTGCGATGAAAAAGATAGAAGCCATGATGCCCGCAAGAATGAAGCCAAACGCATTCACTTTACGTCCAAATTTGTCGGCGACCGCGCCCCAAACCCAAGCTCCAAATAGAGAACCAAAAGCGGAGATTGAGAAGATCACACCGATTGTTGCACCATCAAACTGACGAACTTCTTTCAAATACGTGGTGACGAAACCGCTAAAGAATTGAAAACCGTAAAAATTAAGGCCAGCTAGAAGCAAACAGGTGATGGTAAGGAGCCGATAAGGTTTGCTGAGCATTTCACCCCAAGAGCCTTTTTTCGCAGGTGTGTTTTGCCCTGTATTAGCTGAGGAATCTTCTTCGCCGTAAGCGATGACGTTTTTATCGCTAGGTAAGACAAATACCATGGCAAATGCGGCAGCTAAAGGCGGAATTCCACCAACCCACATCAAACTTTCCCAGGGGGCATCTATGCTAGAGATAAAGGCCGCGTATGCCCCCATTACCATTAAAGCTACAGAGAACATGGATGAGGCAAATGCGGTCAGTTTGCCGCGAACCGTTGGGGTAAAGAGGCCAATCATTAAGCTGACAGCGACGGTAAAGTAGCCGCCCAGTGACAAACCTATGATGAAACGCATCGCTGCCCATGTCGCGTAGTCAGTAAACATCATGTTCACTATGGTTGCACCGCCGTTGAGTGCAGTAATCGTGATCAAGGTGTATTTCTTGCCAAAGCGGCCAGCAAACCAAGCGCAACTTAATGCGCCAATCAGCGCCCCAACGGATTGCCATGTATAGAATTGAGCAGTATCTGAAAGGCTAATGCCCTCATAAGCCTCAACGATGTAAGGGCGTACGTAGTCAATAATTACAAAGTTATAACAATAGAAAAAGTAACCAACCAAGATCGCCAGATAGGCGGCTACTCTTTGAATCATAGGAACTTCGCTCATGTGTTTTTTGGTGGTCATGACCGATAAACCTCTGTTTTAAATTGATTTAAATATAATTCAACAGTGTGATTGAGACGGTTTCTCCATCTTTTTCAACCTTTGCTTCGCGAAGAAGAATAGATTTGTTTCGCGATAATGATCCGTGATCAAAATCAATTTAAAAATGAATGCGTACCCATTTTGTGTGTTTAGTTGATCGATGTCTCATAAATGGCTTGTTTTGGTCATGATGTGGAAATTATCACTTATGATGAGCGCTATGTTTGCTCAATTTCGGTATTTTTGGCCGGAATTATTGCTCGATTAGAAGCTTTTTAGCCGTGTAATTGATGAGATAGAGAACGGGAAAAATCATAATGGTTACGTATTCAACTTTTATTGTTATCGCGATTTATCTCATATTGACCATACTAATCAGCTGGTTTGTTAACCAGAGGAGTATTGGGAATACTGATTTTTCAACTGGTGGAAGACAGTTTGGGTGGTTTACCGCAGGCGTTTCTATTTTAGCGACATACATCAGTGCTATGACTTTTATTGGTATGCCTGGATGGGTTTATCAATCGGGTATGGAAGCGTTAAACATCCATTTGAATTATCCGATAGTCATTTTTTTCGCAGTTGTATTTTTTATCCCCGTTTTTTATCGAATGGGTTTTACGTCCATTTATGAATACTTAGAACACCGCTTTGGTGTTTATGCTCGAACCATTAACTCCGTGGTATTCATATTGGTTCAATGTATTTCGTCTGGAGTTATTCTTTATGCTATTGCATTGATTTTAATTCAGATTTTACCCATATCTATTGTTGAAGCGATTGTTTACATCACTTTATTTACGGCTTGTTATACCTATGCTGGTGGTATCTCGACCGTTATCTGGACGGATATGTTGCAGTCAGCAGTATTAATTGCAGGGAGTGTGGCAATCTTCGTTCTACTCCTCCTTCAAGTCGATGGGGTACATGGAGTATCTCGGGAGCAACTGAATATCATCAATCTTCAGTTCGATTTGGGTGTCGACACCACATTGTGGGCGGGAGTGGTGGCTGTCAGTTTCTTACACATGAGTGTGTACGGTACCAATCAATTGATCATCCAAAGAACATTAGCCACGAGATGTGAAAAAACGGCACAAAAGTCGATGTTACTGTGCGGTTATGGTGCTTTTTTTATTTACTTCTTTTTCGCTTTGCTTGGCGTCTTATTGAGCATTTTTTATCAAGAGCGACATTTTACAAACAGTAATGAAGTGATACTTGATTTTGTGTTTCACCATACAAACCCTTGGGTGATAGGTTTAATTATTTCTGCGCTAGCTGCGGCGGCAATGTCCACTCTGGACTCTACCTATAATTCGATGGCAACCGTTGCGACGTTTGATCTTTATCAGCGCTTTATTCGACGAAATGCACCTGACCATCACTATCAAGCGGTCGCTCGTAAAATGAGTTTGGTGGCCGCAGGCTTAGTGGTGATACCTGCTTTGCTCGCGGTATCGAATGAGTCAGTGCTTAAAACGATCGCGAGTTTAACCTCGATTTTTGTTGGTATCCGCCTAGGCTCATTTGTTCTTGGTCTTTTTTCAAATCAAGCCAATGAGAAAGGAGTTATCGCCGGCAGCATAATCAGTATCGCCGCCGTGCTTGGCGCTAGACTCATGGATATTGCTTGGCCTTGGTTTGCTCCTATAGGAACCGTGTTTTTCTTGGTATCCGGAGTGGTGATAAGCCGATACTGGGGCGATAATTCTATTCAACAGCAAGCGTTTATTGCGCGTCAGAAGCATCTCTTCGCAACGCCGACGATGAGCCAGTATGGTTTGTTGGTTTTCGCGGCTGTGACAATTGCGGTTTGTGCCATCATACCTGATTGGCTTTATAACGCTTTATCTTAAGGGGAAAGTTATGCTCTCAATCTTTGATATTTACAAAATTGGGGTTGGCCCTTCCAGCTCGCATACCAATGGGCCGATGATTGCAGGTTACCGTTTTGTGCAGCAGTTATTGCCACAGCTGAATAAAGTTGCTCGCATACAAGTGGATCTGTATGGCTCGCTGTCTTTAACGGGGAAAGGGCACCACACTGATCGTGCGACCTTACTGGGCTTAATGGGGAATCAACCTGCCACCATCAAGATTGGTGACGCTAATCAGACTCTACGTGAAGCGTTGCAAACGGGTAAGTTGCGTCTCAATGGTCAGCATGACATTGCCTTCGATTACCATCAGGATCTTCTTTTTCATCAAGATAATCTGCCGCTGCACGAAAATGGTATGACGTTGAGCGCGTTTGATACTCAAGGACAACAGATTGATTTTGAAACCTATTATTCAGTCGGTGGTGGCTTTGTTGCGACCGCTGAGCAGTTGCAAAATGGTACCGCGACCGCCGATGTGACGGTGACTTACCCCTTTACCAGTGCCGATGAAATGCTGCACCAAGCTGAAAAACATGGTTTGAGTTTAGGCGGAATGATTTTGCGCAATGAACTGGCTTTTCAAGAGATGGCGGTGATTGATGCCAAGGCCGATCAAATCTGGCGAGTGATGAGCCAGTGTATGGAGCGTGGTTTTGCGACCGAAGGCATTTTAGAAGGGGGATTAAATGTCACTCGCCGTGCGCCGAGTTTGCTGAAAAAACTTGAAGCCAATGCGGCGATTGAAAATGATCCGATGGAAGTGATGGATTGGATTAACCTCTTTGCTTTTGCGGTGAGTGAGGAGAATGCCGCTGGTGGACAAGTGGTGACATCGCCCACCAATGGAGCCGCGGGCGTCATCCCTGCAGTTTTGATGTATTACCACCGTTTTATCAAAGCGCTCGATACCAAGCAGCTTAAGGATTTTCTCGCTGTGTCTGGCGCGATCGGTATCTTGTATAAAACCAATGCCTCCATTTCCGGTGCTGAAGTTGGGTGTCAGGGTGAAGTGGGCGTTTCTTCCTCCATGGCCGCCGCAGGCTTAACGGCTTTGCGTGGTGGCAGTAATGAGCAAATCTGCATGGCGGCAGAAATTGCTATGGAACACTCATTAGGGATGACCTGCGACCCGATAGGCGGTTTGGTGCAAGTGCCTTGTATTGAGCGTAACGCGATGGGTGCAGTGAAAGCGATAAATGCTTCGCGCATGGCGCTCAAGCGAACCAGTAAGTGTCTGATTTCACTCGACAAGGTGATTGAAACCATGTATCAGACTGGGAAAGATATGAATAAAAAATACCGCGAAACTTCGCTCGGAGGATTGGCGCTAATCCATCTCGCGCCCCCTTGTGAATAATCCAGAATTGGACATGTTTTTACGAGTTGCTTATACGACTCAAAAAGAAAAGGGCGTGATTTCACGCCCTTTTGAATGTCGGTCATAACACGGACAGTTAAGCGTGCATGGGTACCAGCACCATAGTACCGATGATCACCGTAACAAGGCCCAGTAACACAGGCACAGAAGTACGCTTTACCACTTCGAATGGGCTGATTTTACCCATACCCGCGGTAGCTACTACCACACCAGAAACCGGAGAAATGGTACGGCCAAGGTTGGAGGCTTGCAGCATAGGAATAATCAGGAATGCGGGGTTGAGTCCCATTTTCGCAGCCAGTGACGGAGCCAATTCCACAAACGCATAGAAAGGCGCGTTGCCTGAGCCGGTGGCAATCGCAGCGGCGACGGTTAAACCAGTCAGAATCAACATCAGAGCAATACCGCCAGCCCCCGCTACTTCTGCTAAGTGCAGTAGGTTGTCAATCGCACCAATCGACATCAAACCTTGTGCAAATACGCCTGCTGCAACCAACAACATGACTACGCCTTTAAAGGCATCCGCCATGCCTTCGTAACAGGCTTCAAGATCTTCCAATGTTTGCTTACCGTTGAAACGTTTAGTGATGTAGTCGACCAGCACGCCAATGAAAATTGACAGTACAACGATGGTATAGATATCCAGCGTAATGCCAGGCAGCGTTTCACCATTGAACACAAACACACCGATGATGGGTAAGAATGGCAGGACTGCATAATAGGCTGGTGATTTAACCTCCATTTCCGACAAATCCACTTTCTCCATTGGTGTATTATCTTTTTTATCAAGGTATTGGTTCCAGAAATACGCGGCGGCCGCCATCACAATGATCGCGCAGATCGAAACAGGCAATACGGTTTCTACGGCGAATACGTGCAATGGCAAACCGGATTTTTCTGCCGCAATGACCACGTCACCAGAGGTAGGAGAGAGAATGATCGCAGCCGGAGAGGCACACACCGCTACCGCCGCAGGGCGAGAAATGCCCATCGCGGTCATCATTGGGAATAAGGTCGCCATTAATAACACGCCAAGGCCGGTGGCTGAACTCACGGCCAGAGACATCAAACAGGCAACAAGATAGGCCGCGACCAACAAGATGTAGGGTGATTTAATAAAAGAGAGTGGTTTAGAAAACTGTTTTACCACTACGTTGTTGGCACCGATGTGCGTCATGTATGACGCAAAACCACACAGCAACATAATTTGCATACCTAAGCCGCCGCCACGGTTTTGCAGCATGTATTTCACATACTCCATTGCATCGGTGAGTAGGTTACCGGTTGATTCCATCTGTCCAGGTAGGACTTTGTGTCCCAAGATACCGGTTAAAATGAGTAGCAAAATCCCTGCGGTGAGTAGGATACCCGCAGGCTTATAGCCTTTAACGATGAAATAGCCGACCGCAAAGGTCACGACTAAGCCAATCAGAAGCTCAAGCATAGCAATCTCCAAAAATGTCCGTTTATTTCAAACTGTAAAATGTATGTCAGGAATTTACTGAAAATTAATTTGTAGCACGAGTTCAACTTGCACTTTGCATGATCTAAAGCAATAAAAGTATCAATTAATATTGGTGATTAATTCTTGTTAAAGGCGGATTTTATTTGAATTGATCTGTCTTTTGGTTAGATTGTTGGTTATTTGCTCTGTGAATGGGTGTTTTTACGATGATGGCATGACAAGGATGGATAAAACTTGTTCTATGGATAGCAGAGCATGCTACAACGTTTCATCAAGAAGCTGGATCGCAGCTGGCTCGCGGTTTTATGTATGCTCACCTCAGTCACACAGAGAAAAAGAAGAAAGGCTCATAAGAGCCTTTCTGTGAGTTCAGGAAAGTCAAGCTCAGTCACGATTGGTGCGAAACTCTGCAACCGCTTCATCCATGGCATGGGCTTGGCGTGACACTGTATCGACCTCAGTAAGACATTGCTGTGCGGAGCGCATATTGTTTTCTGAAATCGTGTTCAGCTCAGCAATTGACTCACTGACATGGTTCATCACACTGCCTTGTTCTTCAATCGCTGCCGCGATGCGCTGTGAGTTATCTTGAATCGTATGCATGTCACGCAGGATCTGCTGCAAGCTTTCATCAAGTTGACGAGAGGCGCTTAGTGTTTCCTGACCTTGGTTGTTACACAAATCAATGTCATCGACCACTTGACTCATTTGTGACTGGATATTGGAGACAACGCGGGTGATCTCTTCCGTCGATTGATGGGTACGAGTCGCGAGTGAGCGTACTTCATCGGCGACCACCGCAAAACCGCGTCCTTGTTCACCGGCACGTGCGGCTTCAATCGCGGCGTTTAAGGCGAGTAGGTTAGTTTGTTCTGCAATCCCTTGAATGATGCTCACCGCACCACCGATTTTTTCAACAAAGGCATTCAATGAGCCGATAGAGTGTTGGCTTTTCTGTAGGGTAGAGGAGAGTAAGTCAATGTTTTTCACCGTAGTCACCACCACGCTGCGGCCTTGTTCCGCATTGCGCGCTGCCTGATTAACGCCATCGACAGCAATGTTAGTGCTTTCCGAAATCTCACTAATGGTCGATACCATCTGTTGTACCGATGTCGCCATCAAGCCCATGTGTTCAGATTGAACATTAAATTGCTCAATCACTTGCTCAAGCTCGTCATGCATGCTCGAAGTGCTGCTGTACAATTGGTGAGATTTGGTCTGTGAACTGCTGATCAAATGCTCAAATTTATCCAACAGGCTATTGAAATAGCGCGCCACGGCGGTGATTTCATCATTCCCTTTGAGCTCGGCGCGCAGAGAAATGTCGTTAGATTGCGCAATTCGTTGAATAACCAGCAACAATTGACTGACTTGTAAATTGATTGAGCGGCTGATTTGGAAAATCACCAACAAAATAATCAACACCACAGCGATGGTCACTGAAAGTTTAGTGGTGGTCATTGTTTTCTGTTTATCATCAACCGCTTGAGTTAGGGTTTTAGAGAAGGCTTTAAACATCTCTTCGACATCGTGAGAGTGAGAACGCGTGGCACCCAGTAAGCCTTCGTTGTATTTCAAGCCGATCACTTTTGCCTGGTTCACCACGGCTTGAGCGGATTTGATCAGGTCAGAAAATTGGTTCAACGCGCTTGAGTTGGCGGAGCCTGCTAATACCTGCTGATGGAAATCCACTAGGGCTAATAGCTCTTCTGCGGAAGCTTGTTGTTTGGCTTGCTCGAGCGCCTGATAGTAGCTTTTCCACAAGCCACTTTCCGGATTAAGGCCGAGGGTTTGATAGGCACGCACCAACTGTTCAAAACCCTGTTTGTATTCCAGTAGGTCAGTACGTAAAGCGTTGGAGTCACCCAGCTCATATTTGAGCATGATGGCATCGAGTTCAGTTTGTAAATTGAGGAACAGGTCAGTATTTTTTTGAAAGGTATCCAGATATTTGGCATCGCTACGCAATAAAAAGTCTTTTTCGTTGCGTCTTAAATTGAGTAACCTGACTTCCAGTTTATCGACTTGATTGATAGCTCGATTAAGTTCATCGTTGGTCTGGGCAAACTGTGAGGTTGTAAAGAAAATGGCGATGGAGCCCAGTATGGCAATAATGCCTAAAGTATAAAGTTTATGGCGAATATTCATGGTGTTACCTACTTGTTATTTTTATTCCATTGACATCCCATCAACGAGATAGGTGTCTGAGTGCAATGCGTGCAGCAGTGTACTGAGAATAATGAAACTATCAATACTAGTGTCGTTCATCGCTTTCAGCTTTATATGAAATATTAATGACAAATTTATTACAAAAAATTGGAGATGCTGTGACTGTTGTCAACTTTAGCCTTTATGAAGGATTCATATTTGATATGGATGGAACCCTGCTTGATACCATGCCTGCGCATTTAGCCGCTTGGGAAGCGACGGCGAAGCATTTTGACTTCCCATTTGATGCCCAGTGGCTCTATGGATTAGGTGGGATGCCAAGTGCAAAAATTACGACGCACATCAATAAAAAATTAGGCTTGGCGCTCGATCCCGATCGCGTCGCAGCCTACAAAATGGATTGGTTTGCCAGCATGGGGCTGCAAGCGGAAGTGATCCCCGCCACCTATGAATTACTCTACCAATGGCAGGGTAAGAAGAAAATGGCAATAGGGACGGGGAGCCAACGTGATAGCGCGCTGCGTTTATTAAGTAATGCGCAGGTGTTGGATAAATTTGATGCAGTTGTGACGGCCAGCGATGTGCAACAGCACAAACCGCACCCCGAAACCTTTCTGATGGCGTGTGAGCAACTCGGCTTGACACCTAAACAGTGTTTGGTGTTTGAAGATACCCAATTAGGACTTCAGGCAGCGCACGCGGGTGGGATGGATTGCATGCTAGTGACCGAGCAAGGATTGGTTTTCTACCCCTTTGCTCATTGAGGTAGGCAGAGCGTGAGCATATGAGACAAAAAAGCGAGTGAAGGCACAGCGTTCACTCGCTTTTTGTTCAACGTGAGAACTTACTCAATCGCCAGTAGCTCGACGTCAAAGATCAGTACAGCAGAAGGTGGGATTGGGCCTGCGCCATTTTTGCCATAACCCAAGTTGCTTGGGATATAGAAGCGAGTCTTTTCACCGACTACCATCAGTTGCACGCCCTCTTGCCAACCTTTGATAACTTGATTCAAGCCAAAACTGATGGGTTCACCACGTTCAACCGAGCTATCAAACACCGTACCATCAAGCAACTCACCATGGTAATGCACTTTCACGCGGCTTTTGGGCCCCGGATGTTCAGTCCCCGTTCCCGCCTGCAGCACTTCGTATTGCAAACCACTATCGGTAGTGATGACGTTTTCGCGTTGTCCATTCTCAGCCAAAAACTGCTGCCCAGCAGAAAAATTGGCATCTGCCGACTTATGATTAGTCCAAGTACGGTAAATCATGAAACCTGCGAGCAAGAAAACAACTAAAGGGATAATAATTTTCGACATAAAATGTTTGACGTCCTTTAACAGCGATGACTTTCCCCGTTTAACAGTTAGCAGAGACGCGAGTCGCCAGCTTTACTTATGAGGGAATAATGAATGGCGAACATTCTAACCACGGATTATGTGATGGCAAGCAACCCATTTGTAAATTGTTGTTGATGACAGATAAAGTTTTTAGAAACATGCCGATAAACTATAAGAAGTTCAATAACTGAGTGTTTGAGATGAAATTCTGGGTGTTGTGCGTGACGTTTTTGCTAACAGGATGTGGTTCGCTGGTGACTGACCGCATGTTTAACGACAATCTGCTCGATGTTGCCCCGAAAGGCGATTTCGATGTGCGTTATCCAGAGTGGGGTTACGCACCGCAAAAGAACACCAGTGTGATGTCCAATGCAATGACCCAGCAGCGTTCGGCCAGTTACGAAGATTTACGTCAGTATTTATTGAGTAACGGCATTCAGCATGAAGTGGTGCCGGGTGACTACCCGATGATTAAGTTGAACAATACCGTTCGGTTTGAAACAGGTTCAGCGAAAGTCTCTATGGCTTCCAAACAATGGTTAGACACGGTCGCTCGATTTCTCGCTACCGAGTCAGGGATTGATATTGTACTCGAAGGGCATACGGATAATACCGGTTCAGAGAAACTGAACGACAAGTTAGCCGAGCGACGGGCCAATGCGGTCAAAGCGGCTTTAGTACAGAGTCGAGTGGCACAAAATGCCATTTACACTCGTGGATTTGGTGAGAATGTTCCTGCGTGCACCAACAGTACTAAGAATGGCCGAGCATGTAACCGCCGAGTAGAGATCCGTTTCATCCTCGCGTCTAATTAAGGTTAATATTCAGTGTCTCTCTTTTGAGACTGTTCGCAGAACAAATCGAAATATCGCAAGAGTGGAATTTCATAGCATGAGGTTCCGCTCTTTATTCTTTTCTAAGTATTAACCCTAGTGTTTTTGATGTAATTCACGTTTGCGTTGCCCACGAGTCTCCAGAGTTTGAGTTTTTAATAACAAGTGTGTATACATTTGCGCTCATAAAAATAACCGAAGAACAACAAGCCGAAATGTCAGCCTATACTCCCTCTGCTCAACAAGAAGTCCTTGTCGGCGACCATGACCAATTGGTATCAACGACGGATTTAAAAGGTGTCATCACCTACTGTAATGATACATTTTGTCGTATTGCTGGGTTCCAAGCCGATGAGCTGCTAGGAAAAAATCACAATATCGTTCGCCATGCTTCGATGCCGAAAGCGGCGTTTGCCGATATGTGGCACCACCTTAAGCAAGGGCATGCTTGGCGCGGAATCGTGAAGAATCGCACTAAATCCGGCGGGTTTTACTGGGTTGACGCCTATGTAACGCCGATTTATCAACAAGGCCAACTTACAGGTTATCAATCGGTTCGGGTAAAAGCTGAGCGAAAGTGGGTAGAGATTGCCACCAAAGCCTACCAAGCGTTATTAGTGGCTGAAAAGGCCGGTAAAAAAATCCAATTTAAGCTGCATACTTCGCTGCGTTACGCCTTGTTGCTCGGTGCATTGATGTCACCAGCATTGGCACATGGGTTTCAAGCTCCTGAACAGTGGCAATGGTTAGCCAGTCTTTTACCAGCGGGAGTATTAGGTTTGTTGTTTCGGCAAGAGCTAGTGCGTACCCCGCAACAGCTCAAACAGTGGCAAAACGAGTATGACAGTATCAGCCGTTTGATCTATTCGGGCGCTGATGCTTTTTCTGTTGCCGACTACCATCTAAAAATGGCTTCCGCTCGGATCCGTACCATTCTCGGTAGAATGATGGACTCGGCGCGTCCATTGGGTGAACTGGCCAATCAGCTGCATTTGACGACGCAAGAAGTGCATCAAGCGTTGGCGGCACAAAACAGCAACATCCAAGCCGTAACGCAAGCCACCGATGCTGTCGAGAGCGCCGCTGAGCGGGTTTCGAGCCATACTCACTCGGCTCATCAATTGATTGATCAAGTGCAAAATCATTGTGCCGAGACCAAACACAGCATCAATGTCACCCATCAGAATTTACAGCGACTGGCTACGCAAGCTGAGAGTGCTGCCTTGACGACACTAAAACTGAGCGATCAAGCGCAGCAGGTCGGGCAATTAATGACTGAAATTGGCGGGATTGCTGAGCAAACCAATTTACTGGCGCTGAATGCTGCGATTGAAGCCGCTAGAGCGGGTGAACAAGGTCGAGGGTTCGCCGTTGTGGCGGATGAAGTGCGCGCATTATCGGCTCGTACTCAGCGTGCCACACAGCAGATCCAAACCAGCATTGATACTATGTTGTCCACTATTGAAGCGTGGCGAGGGGATATCACTGCAAGTCGTGATCAAACCGAGCAGTGCGCTCAAGATGCGAATACCACGCTGCAGCAGTTGCAGGATGTAGAATGCGTAATGAGTGACATGCTGCGAGTTATCGGTGAGGTCGCGAGTGCTGCGCAACATCAACGTGAGCTCACCTGCGAGGTTAACCAACATATCCACTCTATCGCCAGTGTGGCAACGCAAAATTCCGCGGCCACCCATACCGTAGAACAGTTAGCGATGGCGATGAGCGGTAAAGTGGCAGAATTTGGAGCGCTTTCGAAGCAGTTTGCACAAAAATAGGCTCGAGGAAGGGCATAGCCGATTCTGAGCCCAAAAGAAAAAAAAAGAGAAAAAGACAAATGGCCACGTTATGTGGCCATTTCAGTTTCAGCGAGTGCTTGGATTTTACACGGTCGCTTTTAGCGGCTGATCAGCGTGGAATTTCTGCTGTAAATAGGACTCCACTTCCTCAACCACACTTGTATCGTGATTTAAGCCGAGTTTGCTTCTGCGCCAGAAAATATCTTGTGCATGGCGGGCAAACTCTTTCTCACACAGATAATCGATCTCTTTTTGGTAGAGCTCACCGCTGAACGCGATGCCGAGATCTTCAATGCCTGTCACACCTGCCAAAAGTTGCGTGGTGCGGCTGCCATAGCTGCGTAACCAACGCTCAATCACTGACTCAGTAATAAAAGGAAAGGCCACCACCAGCTGGTTTTTTAAGGCTGCATAGTCAAAGTTTTCACCACCTGGCAGAGGAGCATCCTCTGTCCAAGGGGCTTTCATTTTCGGGAAGAAAGGGGCGAGATGTTTCATCGCCGCTTCGCCTAGTTTGCGATACGTCGTGAGTTTGCCACCAAAAATGGACAGCAGCGGCGCTTCATCAGCTTGTTGATCCAGAGACAGTGTATAGTCACGAGTAATGGCCTGTGGCGAGTTCGATTCGTCATCGCACAGTGGGCGTACACCACTGAATTCAGCAATGATGTCTGAACGCGCGATTTCGCGCATAAAATGTTTGTTCACAATCGAAATCAAATAATCACGCTCAGCATCGGTAATCGCCACTTTTCTTGGGTCGCCTTTGTATTCGACATCGGTTGTGCCAATCATCGAGTAGGCATCAAGATAAGGGATGACGAAGACAATGCGTTTATCTTCATTTTGCAGAATATACGCCTGCGGCTCATCGTGAATGCGCGGCACGATAATGTGTGAGCCTTGGATTAAACGAATGCCGTAAGGGGAACTGACGTGAGCATTCTCGTTTAAAAACTGCTTTACCCAAGGGCCTGCGGCATTCACAAGTGCATGACTACGGCGCTCAAAGCGTTGTTGAGTCTGCTCATCCAGTAGCGTCACATGCCATAAATCGCCCATACGCTCAGCTTTTTCGACGGTGCAGTAGTTCAACACTTCTGCCCCTTGTTCTTGAGCTTGCATGGCGTTGAGGATAACTAAACGAGCATCGTCAACCCAGCAATCGGAATACTCAAAACCAATTTGCATTTCAGGTTTCGTCACGCTGCCCGCTTTTAAGTTGACTTTGTGACTTGCAGGTAGGGAAGTGCGTTTGCCCAAATTATCATAAAGAAACAGACCAGCGCGGATCATCCATGCTGGGCGTAAGAAAGGACGATGTGGCAAACGAAAACGCATCGGCGTTACGATGTGCGGTGCTTTTTTCAAAAGCACTTCGCGTTCCGCCAGTGCTTCACTGACTAAGCGAAATTCATAATGTTCTAAATAGCGCAAACCACCGTGTACCAGTTTTGAGCTGGCAGAAGAGGTTGCACTGGCAAAATCTTTGGCATCGTATAAGCCAACTTTTAATCCCCGCCCTGTTGCGTCTGCGGCAATGCCAGCGCCATTAATGCCACCGCCAACAATAATCAAATCGAGCACTTCATCTTGGGTAAAACGTGTTGAGCGAGCATTCATTTTCTATCTCCACGCTTAATTGTTTTCGTTTTTGTTCTTTAATGTTCGCATGAAAGCATTAAAACATAGGAATGCGCAATATTTCTACTATGAATTTTGATCTTGATCATAAATGAATGAGGGAAATGGGTGTAATGAGCGCTCGAATATTCCATTTTTACTGGAGCCGCATGTGTGTGGCTGCTGCACCAATCCGTTTGGGGATGGGATGAGACGTGATGATTCTCTAGTTAGGTAACGTTCCCGAAAAAGTAAAGAGAAACTTACTATAGAGATCACAATCTCTATTTAAGCTCACAGAAATGAGCAATTCCTGACCTGAACTCGAATATGGCAGTTTTCCCACTTGAAGGCTTTGGTTAGACTCAGCTCAAACCACATTTTCAGGAGTGATTCTATGTCAAGAGTATGGCTGACAGGCGATGCGGTGGTCGATCTGATCCCAGATGGGCAACAGCATTATTTAAAGTGTCCGGGTGGTGCACCCGCTAATGTTGCCGTCGCGATCGCCCGTTTATCCGGTCGCAGTGCTTTTTTTGGTCGAGTCGGGAACGATCCCTTTGGCCGATTTATGCAACAGACACTCACTGACGAGCAAGTGGATTGCCAGCACTTGCATTTCGACCCCGTACATCGCACTTCCACTGTGGTCGTTGACCTTGATGAGCATGGAGAGCGCAGTTTTACCTTTATGGTGAAACCGAGCGCGGATCAATTCCTGCAACTCAGTGATATTCCCTCTTTTCAAAAAGGCGAGTGGTTGCATGTCTGTTCGATTGCTTTGGCCAATCAACCGAGCCGCAGCTCGACCTTTGCCGCAATTGCGCAAATGAAAGAGGTGGGGGGATATGTCAGCTTTGATCCTAATCTGCGTGAAGAAGTATGGTCAGAGCCGCAAGAGTTACAGGCCACTGTCATGCGTGCCGTCGGTTTGGCGGATGTGGTGAAGTTTTCGGAGGAGGAATTACAGTTTCTAACCGGGACTCAGTCAATTGAAGAAGGATTACAGGCGATAGCTGACTTCCAGATCCCTCTTGTTGTCGTGACATTAGGCGCGAAAGGGGCGCTGGTGGCCACGCCAAACTCGCAGCAAATTGTGTCGGGCAAGGCAGTCAAACCGATTGATACAACGGGCGCGGGAGATGCGTTTGTTGGCGGCTTGCTCTATCGATTATCCGTGGCGCAAGATTGGCATAACCAAGCCACGATTTTAGATGCCGTCAAATGGGCTAATGGCTGTGGCGCTTTAGCGACCACACAGAAAGGAGCCATGACCGCACTTCCGAATCAAGCGGCGCTGTATGCCTTTTTAGAATGAAATATGGCTAGAGTGAAGATTGACTCTGGCCATATTGACTCTTCGCATAGTGGGATATATCTCTCTGAGATATATCCCCTTGCAACTTGAAGCGGCATATCTGCCACGCCAAGTTGTTTATTCAAGGCTACACATTCACTTCTAGGTTAAATGGCGCAGATGCAGGAGCCATGTAGTACAGCTTTGCGTCTACGCTCGCGCCATGCAATGAAATACCGGTTGCATCCAGTGGAGTAAAGATGCGGCTGGTCATCACATGTTCGCCTTGATTGATGAAAATCTCTAATGAGGATTGATCAGCCAAGATGCGCAGCTCAACCGTTGGGCTATCGAGCTTCAGCTCCCGAATGGTGTCCCCTTGGCGAATTTGAGTTGCAGAGCGATCGAGGCGTAATAGTCGATTTTCTGCATCTAACGTTAGCGTGACGCAATACTGCGCATTTTGCATCAAGCGTAGCTCACATCCCCAAGGCAGAGTCACTTGCAGATCAAAGCTCTTGGTTTTTAGCTCAGTGACGGTGTCACTCAAAAGCAAGGTGTGCGGTTCACTTTGCAGTGTGTCGAGTTCACGCAATGGGTGCTGATAAATCTTGCCTTCACGCCACTCTAGTTCACGGAGTGCGGTCAGTTGATGAATCCAGCCTTGGTCACAGCTAGGGTGCTGCGTTTCATCGGGTAGCCCCATCCAGCCACACAATACTCGCCGTCCATCGGCAGTTTGCGCGGTTTGCGGTGCATAAAAATCAAAGCCTTCATCCAGTGGCCAACCCTGCAGTAACGCTATTTCGCCTTGTGCATTCTGGGTCGCTCGAAAGATCCGATTTTGATGTTCAATGGTGTGATGAGGATTCGCCGATGCGATGCCTTGTGGCCCGAACACAAAAAACGCTTCACCTTGCAGTTCAAACCAGTCAGGACACTCCCACATATACCCGTAATCGCCGAGTTCATCGCCATAGAGCTTATCGAAATGCCAATGGAGTAAGTCATCTGAGTGGTAGACCGCCAGTCGCCCTTGA
Organism: Vibrio cholerae ATCC 14035; assembly: GCF_000621645.1. Classification (GTDB taxonomy): domain Bacteria; phylum Pseudomonadota; class Gammaproteobacteria; order Enterobacterales; family Vibrionaceae; genus Vibrio; species Vibrio cholerae. Next base: position 143,348 of record NZ_JHXR01000014.1, read on the forward strand.
TGAGCGAGCGTTTGCGCACCAAGCAACATCTGCCACTTTCCTTGGGTGTAAATCACTTTAGGATCGCGGATATGTTCGGTCACGCCTTCAGGTAAACACCGAATCACAGGTCCTAATTTTTCAAACTCACCATTGGCGTTCATGCGTGCGGCGCACTGCATGGTTTGGCGTTGGCGCTCTGTACCTAAGCGCGTGTTGCCGGTATAGAAAAGCCACAAATCTTGTTGATGGCTGACCGCATGACCTGAAAATACCCCGTGACTATCAAACCAATCCGAAGGTGTTAGGGCGACCGACTGCCACTGCCAATGGACTAAATCGAGGCTCTTAAGATGCACCCAGTATTTATCTTTGTGTTCGCAAGCGAAAGGATGCCATTGATAAAAGAGGTGGTATTCCTCTTGATGATAAATAAAGCCGTTGGGGTCGTTGAGTAAGCCCTGTGGTGGTGAGATATGCCACTGGGGCCGATAAGGGCAGTCTAAGGCTGTTTGATAAGGGAGCGTTGCCCGCTTTTGGCGCTCGGCAATTGCTTTACCTATCGCGGCGAGTTGCTGATCGGACACTTCAGCAGTGCGTTGGACAGAGAGTTGCCACTCTCCGAGTACCGATTGCAAACTCACATCATCAGGAAGGTGAGGGGCATGCGGGGGATGTTTTAGTGCCAAAACCACTTGCCCCTGTGGAGCTAAAATGCGCGTGACATTGTTTATTCCACCCGCGAGTTCGAGCAGCGTATCTAATAACATGGACTTACCTAACCACTAAATTCGGGAACGTTCTCAATTTAGCGCTGCAAAATCGGTAAAGCAAGTGTTTCATGGTTAGACTGGGCAAGTCTCACGTTGAATGTTTTGGAAGGTCAGTACCACTTTACTCATCTCTTGTCCACGTCCGGCGATGCGTTCTAATAGCATTTTCGCAGCGTTTTCTCCTGCCTTATCAAAAGCATAGTTAAAAGTGGAGAGTGGGGGATTGCTGACATAAGCCAACTCATCATTACCGACACCGAGCAGTTTGACTTGCTGTCCAACGTGAACCCCAAGCTCTTGCAAGGCTTTAATGGCGCCAACCGCTAGCCTGTCGGTGGCACAGAAAAGGCCATCGAGCTGCGGATAGTCAAGGTAGGCTTGTTTTGCCATTTGGTAGCCCGATTCTATTGAGAAATTACCGCGCGCATGAAACAGCAACGTTTGTTGATGGAACCCCAGAGCTTGCTGCAAGCCTTGTGAACGCAGCACATCAACCGCAATGTCATCGCTTTGTACCCCAATGAAACCGATCTTTTTGCAGCCTGCTTTGACTAAGCGTTGTCCTGCTTCGAAGCCGACACGGTGATCGTCATGCACAATACTGGGAATGTTATACAAAGAGCCATCTTGGCCAACCAAAACCACAGGTACCGCCGAGTGTTGAATCGCATGAATCAGCGGCTGATCAAGGTGAGTGGCATAAAACACAATACCTTCCACCCGCTTTTGATTAAATATCTGAATATATTCAATTTCCTTTGCATGGACTTGATGAGTATTGGCCAGTAAAACATGTTTACCTGCTTGCTCAAAGATAGCGGTAAGTCCATCCACACCTTGCGCTGTTGCGTGAGAGGAGACGCGCGGCACAATCACGCCAATTAAGTTGGTTTTTTGTGATTTGAGGTCTTTAGCGACTTGATTGACCATATAGCCACACTGCTCAACCGCCTTTAACACTTTGATTTTTGTAGACTCTTTAACGCCATATTCATCATTAATGACGCGTGAGACGGTGGACTTAGAGACACCCGCTAAACGGGCGACATCATGCAAACTGGCCATAACGTATCCTGTAGGCTCAAAAACTGGGATGGATTGCAGAAATCAGTACAGCAATCAAACGAATGATCGGATTTTAACCCCGTTCTAAGGTTTATCCTCACTAAATTTGGCGATCCTATTCACATTTTCACTGTGTTGATTTTGACCATTACTCCGAAACAGACAAGAATCACTTTGCAAACGTTCCCGAAATTAATATCGAAACCAACGAATCATTCAATTACACAACAACATCCAAACGACTTGGAGCAGGTAATACAGCTTCAAGTTGAAAGGGGATAACTACCGGGGTGAGTTATGGACTATCCAGTCATAGCAAAACAACTTCTTGAGAGCTTGGGTGGCAAAAGTAATATCCAAGCACTCGCGCACTGCGCGACTCGTTTACGCTTAGTGCTTAACGATGAAACGCAAATTAATGAGGGCGTCATTGAATCACTGCAAGGTGTCAAAGGACAATTTAAGGTCGCAGGGCAGTATCAAATCATTTTCGGCTCAGGCATTGTCAACCAAGTCTATGCTGAGATGGCGAAATTGACCGGTTTGGTTGAGATGTCAACCAATGATGTCGCTTCCGCGGGTGCCGAGAAACAGAATTGGGTACAGCGCGCAGTAAAGGGATTGTCCGATATTTTTGTCCCTATCATCCCCGCGATCGTGGCCGGTGGTTTATTGATGGGGCTGTTCAACGTATTGACTGCACCGGGACTGTTTATTGAAGGCCAATCTTTGATTGATGCCAATCCGGGATTGGCTGATCTCGCGAGCATGATCAACACCTTCGCGAATGCCCCTTTTGTCTATTTACCCGTATTGTTGGCTTTTTCTGCCTCGCGCAAGTTTGGCGGCAACCCCTTTTTGGGCGCTGCGCTGGGTATGCTGATGGTGCATCCCGATCTCTTAAACGGCTGGGGGTTTGGCAGTGCATCCGTATCTGGCACTGTTCCAACTTGGAATATTCTCGGTTTTGAAATCGAAAAAGTCGGTTATCAAGGCTCGGTATTGCCCGTGCTGGTTTCCACTTACATTCTGGCCAAAATTGAAAATGGCTTACGCAAAATCGTACCGTCCGTACTGGATAACTTGCTTACCCCAATGCTGGCGATTTTTATCACGGGTTTTCTGACCTTTACTTTGGTCGGACCGCTAACGCGTGATATCGGCTTCATGTTGGGAGATGCACTGAACTGGCTGTACGATTCGGCAGGGTTTGTCGGTGGCGCACTGTTTGGCTTTATCTATGCTCCTTTTGTGATCACTGGGATGCACCATAGCTTTATTGCGATAGAAACTCAGCTACTTGCCGATATCGTGACTACAGGTGGTACCTTTATTTTCCCTATCGCTGCGATGTCTAACATTGCGCAGGGTGCCGCGGCTTTAGCTGTGGGTGTGATGACGAAAGAGACCAAACTCAAAGGGGTTGCGATTCCTTCGGGTGTGACCGCGTTGCTGGGGATCACTGAACCTGCCATGTTTGGCGTGAATTTGAAATTGCGTTATCCGTTTATTGCTGCCATCTGTGGTGCGGCTTTAGCCAGTGCTTTCATCACCTTATTCAATGTAAAAGCCCAAGCGCTAGGCGCGGCTGGTTTGCCAGGGATCATTTCGATTAATCCACAGCAAATTGGTTACTACATCATGGGTATGGCGATCTCATTTGTGGCCGCCTTTGCGTTGACTGTCGTGCTTGCGATGCGTGAAAAAAACAAACAAGCGGCTCAGGTCACCGCGTAACTGCTCCCCCTATCTTGGCTACGCAGCCCACTCTTTGAGTGGGCTTTTTTGATAGTTCAATACCAAGGTGAATCTCTGAAAGATAGAAAAACGAAAGGAGCGCTTTGGCGCTCCTTAGTTATCTTTTTGCCTTTCAAACACGAATGTGCATGAGGGCTAGGTTTACTTACTTAGCAAACACATCTTTGAAGTCACGCTTCAGAATCGGGTCGCGGCGGGCTTTTTTGATCTGCTTAACCATGTCTTTCACACAGTTGTGTAGCACTTGATCAAGCAGTTGAGCGCGGTACGCGTCTTTATCTTCTTCGCTCATCTCTTTAGGAAGGTTCAGCGTTGGGAACTCTTCCATCACGTTTAGACCAGCAAATGCTTGGCTTACCGAGATGAGAGCGTGGAACTGTTCAAAGTTATCCAGAATATTTTGCGCGCTCGCTGGCAGTGAATCCCATGCTTCGCGAACCACTTCTTCAGAGACTTCATGGATTGAAGTCACCATATGGAACATCGCTTCAGGCACCTGATCAAACTCTAGAACCTGACGCAGTTCAGGAGAGATGGATTCGAGATCCACTTTTGGTGTTTCGGTTTGGTTTGTCTCAGACATGGAAAATTCTCATTAGAGTAAAAAACGCCATGCTAAAAACTTATCCCAAAATGTCAATACAACAGCGATAAATTGCCGTTTAGAGCACGTTTAACGTTGCTTTTGTCACCAATGCCTTCTTTTATTCTGTCACTTAGCATGACGGGAGAGCATAAGGATCTCCATTTTCTTTTCAGAATCTTTTCTTTGTGGCGTTGAGTGCCTGAAATTTTAAATCCACCGATTCGGTCTAGAGTAATAAGTACAGTGAATGATTGGTTTGGATTGATTTATGGAAGCCGCTTTTAGCGAATGGCTCACCTTGCATAGCTGCTCACCCTTTTGGGTGTTTCTTGGCATCGTTGTGCTTTCTTATTTATTAGAAGATGTCGCGATCGTTACGGCGGCGGGGCTCGCCAGTCAACAGCTCACGCCCATGCCTTTCGCTTTGCTGGCGATATTTATCGGCATCGCAACAGGAGATATTGTGCTTTATTACCTTGGGCGTTACAGCCGTTATTTTCGCGCAATGCGCTACCGATTATTGACCAATCCATATTTTCGACAGGTCCGTCGCCGCTTATTAGCCAGACCTTTCATTAACCTGTTTACGATTCGTTTTATTCCGGGGCTTCGCACGGTCGGCTATACGTTAAGTGGTTATGTCGCTTTGCCGCTGCGGCTATTTACGGCTGCGGTATTGATGGCAACCGCTTTGTGGACGGTGGTCGTGTTTTTCGCCATCTATCAATTAGGCAGTCAGGCTTGGTTTCAGGCCAGTGAATACCGCTGGTGGTGGCTGTGCTTATTGGTTGTGTTGTTACTCGTTTTTAATCGCGTCTTCAGTGCCAAAATGATTAAGGAAACCGCATGACAGTTCTTTCTCCCGTGGCATGTATTGCCGAGCATAAAGTGAATGCGGGTATGCCTCTTTTAGTTGAGGCCGCCAACGAACGGGCGATCTCGCCTTTTGAATTTCTGCCTAGCTGGTTTTGTTACGCGCCTGTGGTGGTGCAAAGTGTGCTGCTGGGGCTTTATTACCGTGATTTACGTCTGCCTTTGGTGGCGAATCCCACCATTTATTTAAGCGGTATGGTCGGTGAGTCCAAGCACGATATTTTGAGCCTAGCTGGCGACCAAGCGCGACGTTGGATCTCGCCGTTTATCACTTGCACGGTAAACGATCTGCCTCTCACCGAACAGGTAAAAGCCATTGAGCAACGTTTACATGACGCAGATTTGCGCTTTCCTTTAGTGGCTAAGCCCGATCTCGGTTGTCGTGGTGTGGGGGTAAAACTCATCCAATCCCATGAACAACTGAGCGAGTACCTACGCCGTTTTCCTGTCCAAGCGCGTTTTCTTTTGCAGCAAAAAGCGCCGTATAGCGCTGAAGCGGGGATTTTCTACGTGCGTTTTCCCGGTGACGCGCAGGGGCAAATCATCTCAATGACCTTGAAATACGCTCCGAGTGTGATGGGGGATGGCGTGCGTACGCTGCGTGAATTGATCCACGCTTGCCCGCGATCTGGACAACTGGCGCACCTCTATTTACCACGCCACCCTGACAAGCTGGACTGGGTAGTTCCGGACAAACAAGAGTTCCAATTAGCGTTTGCGGGCAGTCACAGCCGGGGTTCGATTTTTCGTAATGGCAATCGCTATATCACGCCTGCTTTAGTCGAAAAACTGGATGCAATATTTGACGATTTCCCCGGTTTTCACTACGGCCGACTCGATGTGAAATTTAGCCATATTGATGCGCTCATGCGTGGTGACTCGTTCACCATTCTTGAGGTCAATGGCGCGAGCAGCGAAGCGACTCATATATGGGATCGCGAAACGCGGCTCGGTGAAATCTTCACTACGTTACTTAAGCAATATCGGATTTTGTACGCGATTGGCGCTGAACAGAGAAAACGAGGCCACAAACCGCCAAGTTTGCTCGCTTTATTACGTGCTTGGCGGCAGGAAAAACAATTGATCCAGCACTATCCAGAGACAGATTAGCGGAACGCATGAGCGCCGAATGCTCTGGAATAACCATAACCAGATATTACAAAGACCGGATATTGAATAAGACATTGAAGGGGATTTTATGCTTGCTGTGACAACCTTAGCGCAACCATACCGATACTCAGCCGCCATTCATGGCTGTTTGGAGACACTAGAACAAGGGCGCGATTTTTTAAACACGATTGGAGACGATCACTACACCTACGTGGCGAAGCCGCATGTGAGCAGCAGTATTGGCCAGCATTTTCGCCATTGGTTAGACATTTTCCATGCGCTGTGCGCTGCGCCAAACACCGTCGATTACAACCAGCGTCGACGTGGGCATCCGGTTGAGTTGTCTCGCCAAGTGGCACTTAAGGAGATTGAATCGCTCATCGCATGGTTAGAGTCTGATTTACTACAGTCACCTCAAATGGCCATTGATGTGGTGATGGAAGTGTCTTTATCGCAAACCGAAAGCTGCACCTTTCATTCAACCTTAGAGCGTGAATTGGCCTTCGCTGCGCTGCATGCGAATCACCATTTTGCGATGGCAAAAGTGGTGACCAGTTTACTGAACGTGCAAACGCCGAGTGATTTTGGTTTAGCGCCCGCGACCGCCACTTTTTTACGAGGCAATGCCTAATGTGCTCCGTCACTTGGTCTTTGAGTGACACCGGTTATCAGGTGTTTTTCAATCGCGATGAGCAAAGGAGTCGAGCCTTAGCGCTGCCTCCCGCCATCTATGATCGACAAGGAGTTGCAGTCATGATGCCGCTCGATCCGCAAGGTCAGGGCAGTTGGATTAGCCTTAATCAGTTCGGGTTATCGCTGTGTCTGCTTAATAACTATCAAGGCCGAGTGCCAGATGGGACGCTGATCAGCCGCGGATTGCTGCTCAAATCCCTTGCGGGATCCTCTTCGATTGAACAAATCACGCTTGCGTTTGAAAAATTGGCGTTGTCTCGTTTTGCTCCCTTCACTCTGCTGGCTTTTGATCCTTTGCTTACTCAACAGCAAGGTGAGGTATTGGCTTATGCGTGGGATGGCGAACAATTTTGCTCAGGCGTGACTTCATCACCCCTTTTTTCATCCGGTGTTGCGCTTGACGAAGTGCAGCGCTATCGCACGCAGGTCTATCAACACCTCACTGCCGATGGAGTAACACCGGAAAAGTTGTTGGCGTTTCACTGCCATCAACACCCACAGTGGCCGCATCTTTCGGTGGCGATGCAGCGAGACGATGCCCATACCGTGAGTTTTACTCACATCAAGGTCAGTGATGGACAACTGGGAATGAGTTATTTCTCTGGTCGCCCAACGCAGCTGACAGATCAGATATTGCATCAGCCGCAGTATCCATTTCCTCAAATAATATCTTTGGTTTCTTAAGGAGTTCGTAATGAAATATTGGTTTGGTTTAATCCTGTTCTTTTTCAGCACATTCACCATGGCGCAAGATCCGATTTACACTGGCACGTTCAGCAATAAAGCGCTGGATGGGTATGACACGGTCGCTTATTTCACCGAAGGCAAACCCGTTAAAGGGGCCGCGCAGTTTAAAACTGAGTACCAAGGTGCCGAGTGGTTGTTTGCCTCTCAACAAAACCTCGACGCGTTTTTAGCTGACCCTGAAAAATACGCGCCGCAATATGGTGGCTACTGTGCATGGGCGGTATCTGAGAAGAAGGATTTCGCGCCTGGTGATCCGCAATACTGGGCCATTGAAGACGGTAAGCTTTATCTGAACTACAACAATAAGATTAAAGGATTGTGGGAAAAAGATCGGGCGCATCATATCGCTCAGGGCGACCAAAATTGGCCTGCGCTGATTGGGACAAGCGAATGATGCAAACCCAGCCATTTCGATTGCCGCGCTTCACCCCATTTGGGGTGATAGAAAAGGGGGTAGAGTTAGCGACGGGGCTTAGTCAGCTAGAGCGCTATTACCAACAAAGGCCAACCACGCGTGATGGTTTTGAGTTTATGCGTTACACCCTTGAAGCGCTCAATGTGCATTACCAAGTGGATAGAGGCCGCGTTGAACAGATCCCCGCGCAAGGGCCTGTGGTGATTGTGGCCAATCATCCGCTTGGTGCCATTGAAGGGGTGATTTTGGCCGATTTGGTTGGGCAAGTACGCAAAGATGTCAAAGTGCTCGCTAATCAACTGCTTAAACGCTTACCTGAAATTGAACCTCTGTTCATTGGTGTGGATGTGTTTAATGGCGCGCAGGCGAGTAAAACCAATGCACGAGGTATTCGAGAAGCACACCGACATTTAGCGGAAGGTGGCGTACTGATCGTATTTCCCGCCGGTGAAGTTTCGACACCGCAAAAAGAAACCGGACAGTTGAGTGATATTGACTGGAGTCAATCCGTTGCGAAATTCATTCAGCGTAGCCAAGCGACGTGCGTGCCGATTTATATTTATGGTCGTAACAGCGCGTGGTTTTATCGCGCTGGAAAAATTCATCCGCTCTTGCGCACCGCCATGTTAGGTCGAGAGCTTTTGAATAAAAGCGCGAGCACCATTTCCCTATGCATTGGTCAGCCGATTCCTTATGCGGAATTAAAAGAGTTCACCAAAGATGAAGATGTGGTCAATTACTTGCGGCTCAATACCTATTTGATGAGCCCGCATGGCCAAGCTGAATCGGCAAAAGTCTCTTTTACGATTCCGGTAATTGATCCTGTACCTAAAGCAGCTCTCATCGCAGAGCTTGCTCAATTAGATAAGCAAGCCAAGTTATTGGAGCAGGGTGAATTCACCGTGTACTGCGTACCTTCAACCCACATTCCACTCATGATGCAAGAAATTGGTCGTGTGCGTGAAATCAGTTTCCGCGCGGTGGGGGAAGGCAGCGGGCAGGCTTGCGATGTGGATGCGTATGATCACTATTATTGGCAACTGTTCGTTTGGAATCGAGAGCAGAGCGAGCTGGTTGGTGCGTATCGCATGGGCTTGGTCGATAAAATTGTCGCAGAAAGAGGGCTGCAAGGCCTCTATTCCCGTAGCTTGTTTCATTACGATCACGCTTTCTTGGCGACCTTAGAGAATGCGATTGAGCTTGGTCGCTCAGTGGTGGCTGAACAGTATCAACGTAATCTCAACTCATTGCTTTTACTCTGGAAAGGCATTGCGCGTTTCGTAGAATTGAACCCACATTACACCCATTTGTTTGGCCCGGTCAGCATCAGCAATGATTACAGCCCAGCGGCTCGACAACTGATGGCTGCGACTTTATCCATCCATCACTATGATCAACATAAAGCGGCTTTGGTCAGTCCATCAACCCCTTTGCGTGCCGGAACAGAAGTGTTTTGGCAAAAGAGCTTGCTATCGGCACTCGCCAGTGTCTCTTTGCTCTCAAAAGTAGTTGCGCGGATGGAGCAGGGCAACGGGCTGCCTGTGTTGCTGCGCCAGTATCTCGGTATGAATGGCAAGTTGGTCTGTTTTAACGTTGATCCTGCTTTTAACGATGCGTTAGATGGCTTGATTGTGGTGAATTTGAAGCAAGTACCACTGAAAACGTTGGCTAAATACATGGGTAAAGAGGCTGCGCAGCATTACCTTTGCTCAGTGACGTAGCAAAGATAAGACAGCAAAATCCACAGAGTTTGACTATGGTGATTGAGAATAGATTCGGTCTCGTGGATTCTCTGTTTTTCTGCGGGATAGGGACAATCAAAATAAAGGTGACATCATGCTCAATAATCCCGTAGGTTGGTTTGAAATTTATGTGAATGATATGGAACGTGCAAAAACGTTTTATGAGACGGTTTTGAAGGTTTCTTTGGAAGAAATGCCTAATCCAACGTCGATGCCGATTAAAATGCTCACGTTTCCTTCCAATATGGAAAAGTACGGGGCATCCGGCGCGTTGGTCAAAATGGAAGGCATTTGCGCTGGTGGCGGCGGTACACTGATTTATTTCTCGAGCGACGACTGTGCCGTGGAACAAGAGCGAATTGTTGCAGCAGGTGGTCAAATCCATACGCCGAAAATGTCGATCGGCGAGTATGGCTTCATTACTTTAGCGGTCGATACCGAAGGTAATCTGTTTGGTTTGCATTCGATGCAGTAAATGCAGCAAGCCGCACCATCAAAATAGAAAAGAGATGGCATGTGCCATCTCTTTTGACTTTCTGTGTTCCGATTCTGTCTGGGAACCCTAACTTTAAGCCTTAGCAAACTTGTAAGTACGGTAACCCCCAATCAGGTTGCGTGCTTTAAAGCCGTTATTGACCAGTTGACGGTACGCTACGTTACCGCGTAACCCAACTTGGCAATAAATCACAATCTCTTTGTCTTTTGGCAGCTCGTTCATGCGCTGGCGCAACTGGTCAACAGGAATATTGATTGCGCCGGGAAAATAACCCATGTTTTGTAACTCCATCGGGTTACGCACATCGAGCAGCACTTGCTCATCGGTGAGATTATCAATCTCATCAAAATGGATCGCTTTCGCATCACCTTTTATCAGGTTGGTGGCGACAAAGGCGGCTTGGTTAATCACATCTTTCGCGCTACCAAACGGTGGAGCGTAGGTCAGTTCAAGGTGCTGTAACTGCTCAACCGTCATGCCTGCACGCTGCGCAACCGCCATCACGTCGATGCGTTTATCGATGCCATCTTTACCTACGGCTTGTGCGCCGAAGATTTTGCCTGTCTGGGGATCAAACAACATCTTGAACGACACCACTTCCGCACCCGGGTAGTAGCTCGCATGGCTTGCGGTGTGCACATACACTTTTTCGTAAGCAATGCCTTCACGCTTAAGTTGCTTTTCATTTTTACCGGTCGAAGCGACCGCTAAATCAAAAATCTTACAAATCGCAGTACCTTGTGTGCCTTGGTAGCTTTCGTTGCGGCCAAGCATGTTATCTGCGGCCATACGACCTTGGCGGTTGGCAGGACCTGCCAGTGGCACGAGCGTTTGCTTGCCTGTGACAAAGTCTTTCTCTTCAACCGCATCACCAACCGCGTAAATCGCCGGATCGCTGGTTTGCATCTGCTCGTTAACCCAAATACCACCGAGTTCTCCGAGCTGCAAACCGGCTTCCGCAGCCAGTTTGGTTTCTGGGCGTACACCAATCGCCATGATCAGAATGTCGGTAGTTAGCGTGTCACCATTGCTGAGCACCAAATCCAATTCGCCTTCCACGTGTTTATGCTCAAGGGATTCCCCCGATTCCGTGCTAGGTAAGGTGGCGGCGGGTCTGTATTCGACTGATTTCAAAGCCGCACCTAATCGTAAATCGATGCCTTTGGCGCGGATTTCAGCGTGAGCAAAGCCCGCCATTTCGCGATCGACCGGTGTCATCACTTGATCGGCCATTTCAATCAGCGTGGTTTTTATCCCAAGGTGATGGAAGGCTTCCATCATTTCCAAACCGATAAAACCCCCGCCAACCACGGTAGCATGCTCAGGCTTATTCATTTGCAGCGTCTGGATGATCTTATCCATGTCTGGAATATTGCGCAGCGAATGCGTCAGTGGGTTTTGAATCCCCGGAATCGGCGGGATGACTGGACCTGCACCGGGAGAGAGCAGCAGAAAATCATAGTTTTCATCATACTCAGATTGATCGAGCAGATTACGCACAGTAATGGTCTTTGCGGCGCGATTAATGCGCAACACTTCATTCATGGTGCGCACATCCACGTTAAAACGCGCTAAAAAGCTTTCCGGTGTTTGCAGCAGCAAATTGCTGCGCTCTTTGATGTCACCACCGATGTGATATGGCAAGCCGCAGTTGGCAAAGGAAACGTAGGGGCCACGCTCGAACATGATGATTTCAGCGTCTTCGCTGAGTCGACGCGCACGAGCCGCCGCCGAGGCTCCACCTGCAACACCACCAATAATCACTATTTTCGTCATGAGTTACTCCAAGTCAGTTGCTAAAACCCTACACCGTTTCAGGATGGAAAGGGGTAGGGCTGTCATTAACGTAATCCTAGTTTCTTGAGAAAGAATGCGGCAGGACAAAAGCCTGTGAATGCGCTTTGGATCAGGTTTACACCCACAAATACTGTTAACCACAGAAAGTTGGGGTGGACAAACCAAGTGAGAATGACTGAGAGCAGAACCATGCTGCCAGCTAATACTCTTACACCGTTTTCAATCGTCATGTTGCTAACCTCCGTTGTTGTTTGTTCAGAACTATACGTCTGAGAATTAGCTTTGTCTAATGTAAATTTAACTAAATTCAAAATGGCTAAATAAGAATTGACTAATATAATTATTTTTGTATTATCTCGTTAAATTTTAGTTAGAGGATTCGCCATGCCAGAACCCACCACCATCAAGATTGAAATGGATGAAATGAAGAAGAATGCCGAAGAAGTGGCTGAATTACTGCGTGTGATGGCTCATCCAGAACGATTAATGGTTCTATGCCAATTGACGCAGAGTGAGATGGGCGTCGGGCAGCTTCAACAAGGTTCGACGTTGAGTCAATCGGCCTTTTCACAACACCTTACTGTGCTGCGAAAGCACGGCATTATCCAAGCGCGCAAAGAATCGCAACAGGTGTTTTATCGCTTGGCGGACAGTCGGATCACGGCGTTGATTCAAAGTTTACAGAATGTGTTTTGTCGATAAATAAGTAGAGGAAAGTATGACGTTTTCTATTCCTTGGGACTCGTTAATTGGAGGGATGCTTTTAGGGATTTCAGCGACATTGATGTTGCTTATGAACGGAAAAATCGCCGGCATCAGTGGTATTTTGACGGGCTTGTTAATGCCTAAATCGCGGGATTTTGCATGGCGACTGCTGTTTGTGGTGGGCATGATTTCCGGTGGTGTGATCGGCGTAAAGCTCTTAGGCCATGCTGTGCCGACCGATTTTGGTGTGAGCGGTATTTTGCTTGCGACGGCAGGTTTATTGGTGGGCGTGGGGACACGACTGGCCAATGGCTGCACCAGTGGGCACGGGATCTGCGGCATTGGTCGCTTCTCTAAGCGCTCCATCGTGGCGACTTGTGTCTTTATGGCCGTTGCGGCTGCCACTGTTTTCGTTCGTCTTCATCTGATGTAAGTGAGTGGTTATGAATAAGCTGTTGTTTCGAGCAACTTCGCTCGTCGCTGGCCTGTTATTTGGCTTAGGAATGGTGGTATCTGGTATGGCGGATCCCGCTAAAGTGATCGGCTTTTTGGATGTGGCAGGTACTTGGGACCCCAGTTTGATGTTTGTGATGGGCGGCGCGTTAGCGGTATTCATGCCTGCTTATTTCTTACTCATCAAACCCAAAGCCAAGCCTGTTAACGCAGAAGTGTTCTGTTTGGCCAACAACACCAAGATTGATCGTCGCTTGATCTCAGGCTCAGTGATCTTCGGTTTAGGTTGGGGGTTGGTCGGCATCTGTCCGGGGCCCGTTGTCTCAAGTCTTGCCTTAGGCAATCTCGGTGCATGGGTATTTTTCCCTGCTATGATGGTTGGCTTAGGTGCAACTAATTTATTGATCTGTATTAGAAATCGTAAAGAAAGCCAAACACAAACCGCCTAATGCAACTAGGCTATTAGGCAGTATCTAGGCAATCACTCTCTGACCCGCTTGACGCGTTCGCGATACCGTGTGGCAACAAGCGGGAAAGTAGAATCTGCGAGGGAAGAGGATGAAAGCGTTAAGTTGGAGTATCGCACTGGTGCTTGCCAGTTCGGCCTATGCTCAAAATCAAGACAGTAACGAACGGTTTACCGTGAAAACAGAGTCGATCTCGCAGATAGTCGAATTGGACGGTGTGGTGCAGCCGGTCAATCAAGGCTCGTTAGCCGCGCAAACCTCAGGGCGAGTGGTTGGCTTATACGTCGATGTGAATGATTTCGTAAAAAAAGATCAGGTGCTTTTGGAGATCTCGGCGGTTCAGCAATCGGCCGCATTGGATGCCGCGCAAGCTCAATTGGCGAGTGCCACGGCACAAAACCGTGAAGCACAAGCCCAGCTCAATCGTTATCGTCAACTGTTCCCCAAAGGCGCGATTTCCAAAGATCAAATGGACAGCGCCGAAGCGCGTGCACGCAGTACCGATGCCGCAGTGAAATCGGCACAAGCGGCGGTCGAACAAGCCAAAGAATCGCTAGGTTACACCAACATCACTGCACCTTATGATGGCATTGTTACCCAGCGCATGGTGGAACTGGGTGAAACTGTTGCACCGGGCACACCCCTGCTCCGCGGTTTTTCGCTCGATGAATTACGGGTTGAAACAGAAATTCCGCAGCGTTATCAGCCTTATGTGGCAGATGTCTCTCAATTTACCGTGCGCACTGCGCAAGGTGAGCAGCTGAAACCCGTCGAATTTAGCTTATTTAGCTACGCCGATCCGCAATCGCACACCTTTAAAACTCGCCTTGAGCTGCCGCAAAACAGCGCTGCTCTGGTGCCGGGTATGTGGGTAAAAACCGAATTTAACTATGGTCAGCGTGAAGTCTTAGTGGTGCCGAGCAGCGCTGTGTTACGTCGTGCCGAATTGAGCGCGGTGTACCGAGTCAATAACGGCCAACGTGCACTGAATCCTGTACGTTTGGGGCAAGTCTATGGTGACTACGTTGAAGTGCTTTCTGGACTTGAACTAGGTGATGTGGTCGCTACACAGGCCGTCACAGCAAAAGGTGAATGATATGGAAAGTCGACTCGGTATTTCGGGTCGCATCGCTGCGGCCTTTCAAAATTCAGCCATGACACCACTGCTTGCCTTAGTCGGTTTGCTGATGGGGCTATTTGCGGTCATGGTGACGCCGAAAGAAGAAGAGCCGCAGATTGATGTGACGTTTGCGGATGTCTATATTCCGTTTCCCGGCGCTTCTCCTCGTGAAGTGGAAAGTTTGGTGACAACGCCAGCAGAGCAGGTGATCTCTGAGATTGAAGGGATTGATAAAATCTACTCATTCTCTCAACCGGATGGCGCGATGATCGTTGCCATTTTCAAAGTGGGTGTGCCACGTAATGATGCGGTGGTGCGCATCTACAACAAACTCTATTCCAATAAAGATTGGATGCCGCAAGGCGTTGGCGTGGGTGAGCCCATTATCAAACCGAAAGGAATTGAAGATGTGCCGATTGTCACCATCACCTTGGCGGATAAAAGTGATCGCTTCGATCAGCAGCAACTGACGCAAGTGGCGCACGGTTTAGAAACCGAGCTCAAGCGCATTCCCGGTACACGCGATATTTATACCATCGGTGGGCAGAACACCATTGTCGATGTTCGACTGGATCCCGCCAAAATGAACGGCTTTGGCATCACCTTAGATCAACTCAATCAAAGTCTGCCGGCGGCGAATCAAAGCTCACCGATGCTGCGTTTAACCCATGATAACCAAGAGTTCCCGGTGCAAGTTGGCCAGTTTTTAACTCGGGTGGAAGAGGTCAAGCAACTGGTGGTTGGGTTACATAACGGTAAGCCTGTTTATCTGGAAGATATTGCGAGCGTATCCTTTGGGGTTAACACGCCTACTCAAAATGTGTGGACAGGCGATCGTGACGGTATTCATCCTGCGGTCACCATTGCGATTGCTAAAAAAGGCGGGGAAAACGCGGTCGATGTCGCTAGAGCGGTGGAAGCGCGTTTAGTCAGCCTTGAAAATCAGCTGATCCCACAAGGAATTGATGTCGATATTACTCGCGATTACGGGCAAACTGCCGCCGATAAAAGCAATACCTTGATGGGGAAACTCGCTTTCGCGACGACCGCGGTGGTGATTTTGGTGCTGCTGACCATGGGCTGGCGTGAAGCGCTGGTGGTCGGTATGGCTATCATTGTCACCCTGATGATTACCCTATTCGCCTCTTGGGCATGGGGTTTTACACTCAATCGTGTGTCGCTGTTCGCGTTGATTTTCTCCATCGGTATCTTGGTCGATGATGCGATTGTGGTGGTCGAGAACATTCACCGGCATATGGCGATGGGCAAACGCAAGTTGTCGGAACTCATTCCCCCTGCGGTAGATGAAGTCGGTGGGCCAACCATTCTTGCTACCCTAACTGTTATTGCTGCCTTGTTGCCGATGGCGTTTGTGTCGGGTTTGATGGGGCCGTACATGAGCCCAATTCCAATCAACGCGTCAATGGGCATGCTGATTTCTCTGGCCGTGGCTTTTGTGCTTTCCCCTTGGCTGGCGGGTAAATTCCTTAAGGCTGGGCATCATCAAGAAGAAGGCAAAGCGGCGAATGGCATCTTCCACAAAATCATGTCGCCGTTTGTCACTGCGCCAAAGCAGGGGCGTAACCGGCTGTTTTTGCTGTTGACCATTTTGGCGCTGATTGCTGGTTCCGTACTGCTGCCTGTGTTCCAAGCCGTGGTGTTGAAAATGCTGCCGTTTGATAACAAGTCGGAATTTCAGATTGTGCTGGATATGCCCGAAGGCAGTTCGCTAGAAAAAACGCAGCGGGTCTTGTTTGAGATGGGCGCGGCACTGAATGACGTTCCTGAAGTGCGGGATTACCAAATCTATGCCGGAACGGCCGCACCGATTAACTTCAACGGTTTAGTACGCCATTATTTTATGCGTAACCAAGCCCATCAAGGCGATATTCAAGTCAACTTACTCGGGCGTAAAGAGCGCGACAGAGATAGCCACACCATCGCCAGCCAACTCCGCCCACAACTGAACGAAATAGCGCAGCGCTTTGGCGGCAAAGTGAAAGTGGTGGAAGTGCCGCCGGGGCCGCCGGTTTGGTCGCCGATTCTGGCGGAAGTGTATGGTCCAACTCAAGAAATTCGTAACGAAGCAGCACGTCAGGTGCGTGAAATTTTCCGTGAAACGAAAGATATTGTTGACGTGGACATGTACTTGCCGGAAAGGCATGAAAAATGGCAGGTGGTGATTGATCGCAGCAAGGCCGCGCATCTGCAAGTGCCTTATGCCTCAATTGTCGATGCTCTGGCGACCGCGGTGGGCGGCAAACCCATCACTTACTTGCACAGTGAACACAGCAAGTACCCGATTCCGATCCAGATTCAAGCTACCGAAACCGCAAAGGTGCGTTTAGAGCAGGTGCTGAATATGAAAGTCGGTAGCCCAAACGGTCACGCTTATCCGCTTTCCGATCTGGTTGAGGTTCGCCAAACCCGCATGGATGATTACATCGTCCACAAAAACTTGGTGCCTATGGTGATGGTGGTCGGCGATATGTCAGGCGAGCTGGATAGCCCACTGTACGGCATGTTTGAGATTGGTTTTGCGCTGGATGAGCAAATGGGATTGGCGCAGTACTACATCCATCAACCCGATGGCCTAAGCGGTGTTGCGGTGGCGTGGGATGGTGAATGGACGGTGACTTACGAAACCTTCCGCGATATGGGCATTGCCTACGCAGTAGGTATGGTGCTGATTTATCTGTTGGTGGTTGCGCAGTTTAAATCTTATCTGGTGCCGCTGATTATCATGGCTCCAATCCCACTGACCATCATTGGCGTGATGCCCGGCCATGCGTTGTTGGGCGCGCAATTTACCGCCACGTCCATGATTGGGATGATTGCGCTGGCGGGGATCATTGTGCGTAACTCCATCTTGTTGGTGGACTTTATTAACCAACAGGTCGAGCAGGGCATGGCCTTCTCAGAAGCCGTGATTCAGTCGGCGGCAGTGCGAGCCAAACCGATCATGCTGACCGCCTTGGCGGCCATGATTGGCGCAGTGTTTATCCTCGATGATCCTATCTTCAATGGTCTGGCGATCAGCTTGATCTTCGGGATTTTCGTCTCCACGGTACTGACCTTGTTGGTGATTCCGGTGCTCTATTACGTGGTGATGCGTAAACGCTTCGCGGCACATTAACTCAAAGTGACGAGACAATTTATGGATAGAGGCTGATCGCACAGGTCTGCCTCTTTTTTAGGTGCTATTCGCTGTCCCAAACATGTGGCTGGCCTATTCAAGGTTGGATTATCAAAAAATTTTTGAAAATGATTCAAGCAGCAGGTGGTTTCTTGTTGTGTGTCAGTCAGATATCTTAGCGTCATCTCGAAAGACATCATCCTTAGGAGTGAAACATGAACATTGTACAAGCGTCGCAGTCTCGCTATTCCACCAAAGCGTTTGACGCCAGCCGCAAGCTATCTGAACAGCAAGTCGCCGATCTCAAAGAGTTGGTACGCATGAGTGCCTCTAGCGTGAACTCACAACCTTGGCATTTTATTTTGGCCGGCAGTGATGAAGGCAAAACACGCATTGCCAAAGCTACGCAGGGCGGTTTTTCGTTTAATGAGCGCAAAATTTTAGATGCCTCGCACGTGATGGTGTTCTGCGCCAAAACCAGCATTGATGACGCGTATCTGCTCTCTCTGCTGGACAACGAAGATAAAGATGGCCGTTTTGCGAATGAAGAAGCCAAAACCGGCATGCATGGCGCGCGTAGCTACTTTGTAAACTTGCACCGTGAAAACCTGAACGATGCTGAGCACTGGATGCAAAAACAAGTTTACCTCAACGTGGGTACACTGCTGCTTGGTGCTGCAGCCATGGGCATTGATGCGGTGCCGATTGAAGGCTTTGATGCTCAAGTGCTAAACGAAGAGTTTGGCTTAACCGAAAAAGGCTTCAACAGTGTGGTGATTGTGCCACTAGGTTTCCACAGTGAAGACGACTTCAACGCCAAACTGCCTAAATCACGTTGGCCGGCGGAAGCGGTCTTTACCGAGCTGTAAGTTATGATCCATTTACTCGCAGAAATCAAAGCCTTCCCCGATTCAGCGCAGCAAGTGCAAGCGCTGCTTGAAGCGCTCCTTGAGCCTAGTCGCAATGAAGAGGGGTGCTGCCAATATGAGCTGTATCGTGACAACTCGATTGAGGGGCTGTTTTTAATGCAAGAAATCTGGTGCTCGGAAGAGAGCTTGCAAAAGCACCAACAGAGCGACCATTTCCAGCATTTTCAGCAAAAGATCGGTGAGCGCGAGATGTTGGAATACCTGCAGTTACGCCCACTGACGTTTGTTGGCTAACGAGGATTTTGCTCTCGCTCTTGAATGGCTGTCAGCACCGCACGTCGTTGTTGGCAGCCTTTTTCACGAATGAATTCCTGAAAAGCGCGAATGGTTGGAGTGATCAAACGTCGATCGGCACACACCATATAAATGGGTACAGGGCCGCTTTCCCATTCCGGCAAAATCCGCACTAAACGCCCATCAATAATGTCCTGACTGATGTCCATCAGCGATTTATTGGCAATGCCTTTGCCTTTTACCGCCAATCTGTGTACTACTTCGCCATCATTACAGGCAGGGTTGCCTTGCACCACCACACTGTGCGTTTCGCCATTGCGGCTCAAAATCCATTTGTTGTGTAGCGTATCGGCCAGCATAAAGCACAGACAGTTGTGATGCTGTAAATCGTCAGGATGCAGAATGGGCGGGTGAGCGGCCAAATACTCTGGCGAAGCACACAATACGCGCTCGTTAGAATCGCACAGCAACATGGCGACTAAATTGGAATCGGCGGGCTGACCATAACGAATCGCGATATCGACCGGATTGGCGTACATATCCGTCAGACGATCAGAGAGATCCAGTTTCACCGTGACATTCGGGTGCAGCGCGATAAATTCATCAATCCAGT
This sequence comes from Vibrio cholerae ATCC 14035, assembly GCF_000621645.1. GTDB lineage: Bacteria > Pseudomonadota > Gammaproteobacteria > Enterobacterales > Vibrionaceae > Vibrio > Vibrio cholerae. Next base: position 163,039 of record NZ_JHXR01000014.1, read on the forward strand.
CGAGCAGCAAATTACGCCCCAAATCTGAAGGCGCGCTGATGTGCAGTTGGCCAGCCAACTGGCCACGCGCACAAGCGATCTGATCCAAACCCTCTTGCAAGGTGGCCAGCGCGGTTTGGGTTTTGGCAAGAAAGATTTCGCCCTCATGAGTTAAACGAATATGTCGCGTTGAGCGCACAAACAGCGGAAATTGCACTTGCTCTTCCAAGCGGCGGATCGCAGCGCTCACGGCGGCGGTCGTGAGTGATAGGCTGTTGGCCGCTTTAGAAAAACTGCCTTGGCGCGCCGTTTCGACAAACAAATTCAAATCATTGAGTGCTTTCATCTTTCTAGCCTATTGAACGAGTTCTAGAGTGGCATCCATCGAGTGAAGGATCTCCACGGCCTGATACGCTTGCCAACGCTGCTCTGCGCCCGCATCACCACCTTGTGCTTTGCGCTGATAGTGCTGCTGCAACTGCTGTAAATAACGCTGCGCGATCTTTGATTGATCTGTGCCGCTGACTTGCCACAGCAACTCACCGACCAAAGAGAGAGGGTGAGAGCAAGCCCCCGAGCTGGGAGAGATTTGCACATGCAGCAGCTCATAAATGCGCTGATTCTCTTCTACTAAACGCTCGCTTTTCAGCTCCGCATTCAGCGCGATTAACTGCTCGCGCAAGGTATAAGTGTGGTGAACAGGGCACAGCAGCAGATCAAACGTCATGCTTGGGTGACGCTTGGCAAGCTCAGCAATAAATTCCGTCATCAAATCTCCGCCTACTCCGGCGATGATGACGAGATGCGATCCGGCGTTGGCTTCGAGTGGCAAATCGCGTACATCAAGACAGTAAGTGCGCCAGCGTGGTGAATCGGTCGTGGCAGGAAAATAGCGGATTAAATCGAGCGTCACCTTATCAATCAAAGACGGAACGATATCGACAAAATGCACTGTGCTGCTTGGGTGCTGTTTGAGCAACGCTGCGCCGAGTAAGCCGTGGTCGCAGCAGCAATCCCAAATATGGTCGTAGTCGCGCTTTACCTGTTGGACTAACTGAGTCAGCCGTTTTCCTAATTTCATGCTGTACCTACATGCGGTAACTAAAAGAAGCCGCCGCTATCGGCTGCCGAATCAAAACAGTGGCGGCCATTTTACTCAGGTTCGGAAAAATGTTGCAGAGAAATTAACAAACTGGTTAATGAGCAGTTCTTCTTAACGGGAGAGTGATTTATAGTGGTTGCCTGTAACCTGTTCTGACAAAAGGAAATGTCATGGCGGCTTTGTTTTTCAAGTGCTTGCTTGGAGCGCTTGCGGTGTTGATCATTGCCCTGTTATCGAAAACCAAAAGCTTTTTTATCTCCGGCCTTGTGCCGCTATTTCCCACCTTTGCTTTAATCGCCCATTATATTGTTGGCACCGAACGCACTATGGAAGATCTGCGCACTACCGCGCTGTTTGGGCTGTATTCGCTTATCCCGTATGCGGCGTATCTTCTTGCGGTGTATTACTTTAGTTACCGCTTGAGCCTTACTGGCACTCTGGTCTGTGCCACCTTGGTTTGGCTGGTATTTGCTGCACTTTTACTGGTGGGTTGGACTCGTTTACACCCGAGCATGGCCTAAGCTCACTCGCCATCATGAAACGGATTTAAGGAGAAAGCTGTGTCTGTAGAAAAAACCGAGCCTGTAGAGAAAACGCCAACAAGATTGCCCGTGGCAGAATGTGTCTCTTTTTTGCTGGTCAAAGAGGGCAGTTGTCTGCTCGAACGTCGCTCAGCAACCAAAGCGAGCGATCCTAATATCATCGCGATCCCCGGTGGGCATATCGAAGCGGGAGAAAACCAAGCGCAAGCGTTGCAGCGTGAAGTGCAAGAAGAGTTAGGCGTGGACGCTACGCGCAGCGTTTATCTCTGCTCGCTTTATCATCCGACAGAATTTGAGCTGCAACTGCTGCACTATTACGTGGTGGATCAATGGCAAGGTGAGATCGCCTGCCACGAAGCGGATGAAGTTTTTTGGACGCCGATTGCGCCAAGTGCGGTGGAAACCATTGCCGATAAAATCGCGATTCAAGAGTTCCAACGCCTGTATCCACGCTATCTGGCGCTGTAAATTCGCGCTCAATCATTCGTCAAGGAGAGACTATGCCGTTAACTCGATTAACTTTGCAGGATGAAGCGGCGTTTGCCGAGTTCTTCCAAGATTTTCAGCGCCACGACCCGATCAATTGTGATTTTTACCGCCAAGGCGATGAGAATTTTGCCGACTATGTGCAACTGTTGGATGACCACGCCCACGGCCAAAACCTGCCTTGTGGCTACGTGCCTTGCAGCTATTTTTGGTATCAGGACCAACAAGGCAAAATTCTGGGTGCGCTGCGTTTGCGCCACCACATTGATACGCCATTTCTTACTAACGAAGCGGGGCATATTGGTTACGATGTTGCACCCAGTGCGCGCCGCAAGGGCATTGGCCGCGAAATGCTGCGCCTTGGATTGATAGAAGCCAAATGCTTAGGCTTAAAACGCGTGTTGCTGGTTGCCGATAGCGATAATCACGCATCACGCCGCGTGATTGAAGTTAACGGCGGTGTGTTTGAAAGTACGATCACCGGAGAGTATTTCCCCTCTTTACTGGCACGCTACTGGATTGATCTTTAACCACAAGGACGTGAGATGAAAATTGCGATTCTGGATGATTACCAAAATGTGGTGCGTGGCTTAAACGCCTTTCAATGCTTACAAGGGCATGACGTCACCGTATTCAATGATAGTGTGAGCGATGAAACCGTATTGATTGAGCGCCTGAAACCTTTTGAGGCTTTGGTGCTGATCCGCGAGCGCACCCCAATCACTGAAAATCTTTTGGCTCATCTGCCGAATTTGAAACTCATCAGCCAGACCGGAAAAGTCAGCAACCATATTGATGTGCCTCTGTGTGAGCGTTATGGCGTGACCGTGTTAGAAGGCATCGGCTCTCCCGTTGCCCCAGCGGAGCTGTGCTGGAGTTTAATCCTTGCCGCTTCGCGCCATTTGCCAAGTTATATCGAGCAGTTACACGCAGGTCATTGGCAACAAAATGGCGGATTAGGCTTAGGTCGAACCCTCTCTGGTCGCACCTTGGGCATTTGGGGTTTAGGCAAAATCGGTCAGCGCATTGCTCAATTTGGTCACGTATTTGGTATGCCAATCTTGGTGTGGGGCAGTGAAGCCTCGCGGCAAAAAGCGCTTGAGTTGGGTTATCAAGCCGCCGCCGATAAAGCCGAGTTTTTTGCTAAAGCCGATGTACTTTCACTCCATTTACGTTTGAATGACGCCACGCGTGGCATCGTCACCAAACAAGATCTGCTTGCCATGAAACCCGATTCGCTGTTTGTGAATACCAGCCGAGCGGAGTTAGTGGAATCGGGCGCACTCTACTCAGTGATGCAGGCTAACCCAATGCGCCAAGCCGCGGTCGATGTGTACGAAAACGAGCCCGCGTTACCCAACAATGAGCCGCTGCTGAGTTTGCCCAATGTGCTGTGCGCGCCGCATCTCGGTTATGTGGAGAAAAACAGCTACGAGATCTACTTTCAGGCCGCGTTTGAGAATGTGGTCAAGTTTGCTCACTCGGCCGCGAAAGCGTCATTGAGCGATAAGGCCTAAAGGAAACACAGCATGTCCGAAAGAGCTTCTTTCACACTCTTTATTCAAATCTTGATTATCGCCACCGTGGCTGCGGGGGCAGGGACGCTACTCTCCATCCCACTTTCTGAAATGTTTATTGCCTCGGGTTTGGTTATTGTGCTGCACAAGAAGCGTTGGCTAACTATTCATACGCCGCCGTGGCTGCTGCTGTTTGTGCAAGTCGTGCTTGGGATCAGTGTCGGTGCGACCATCAGTTTGAGTGAGCTAGGTACCACCTTAACCTTGCCGGTGATCGTGGGTTTGGTGTGCTGTTTAACGCTGCAAATCATCAGTAGCTATTTGTGGCTCACCAAAAAAGAGGGTTGGACGCCGTTTGAATCTCTACTCGGTGCCGTACCGGGTGCAATGGCCGCGATTTTGGTGATCAGCGAATCAAGCGAAAAGCCTTCCGCCAAAGTGGTCTATTCCCATTCTGTGCGACTGATGATCCTCACTTTGTTGGCACTGTTGATCTCCAACAGCGCGCCAGATAGCGCATCCGTAGGCGGCAGCCTGACCGTTTACACTTGGCTTATTTTCTTGGCTCTAGCGCTGATGAGTTTGCTACTGGGTAAAGCTTCCACCTTACTCGGCATTCCTGCGCCTTATATGTTGGCTGCGTTACTCATCACCGCCAGCTTTAATGGCTTTGCCACCGGCATTGATATGCAAGTGCCGAAATGGATGGTGATATTCGCCACCGCTTTACTCGGCATTTTGATCGGCTCACGCATTGCCGATACCACACTGCGCGAAGCCATGGCGTATTCCCGCGCAGGGGTAATGGTCACCATGATTGGCCTTTTGGTCGCGGTGGGTGTCTCCGGTGTCTTTTCTATTTTGATCGATAAATCATGGGTCGTGCTGCTGCTTTCTTGGGTTCCCGGTAGTGTAGAAGCCATGACCGCTGTCGCCTTGTTACTCGGCATGGAACCGGCGTTTGTGATGATTAACCACGCTCTGCGCCTGTTGTTGCTCTATTCACTGCCCGCCATGCTGAAAAAGCAGTTGGAGGAGTTGAGGGGGAGATGATGGGGGAATTCTTGAGTAAGAGCTAGCTAGTGGATGGGGTTAGCTTAGAAGTGCCCCTTTTCTCGTTAGTAGTTTTGCTCATTCACATTCTGTTAATGCGAGTTTGACCTATGAAAAATTATTCGAAGTAAGTACGTTGTAATCATGATGATCTGCTCCAGCCTGGCTGGACATTTAACTAAGCGACTTTGCCATACCTTAGTTAATTAGCAAACATGCACGCAAAATTTTGTCCAACTTGGTGCCAGCCTTTTCGTCAGGCACGTTTACGTCCCATTTCTGTTATAAATCGCTTTACTATCAGTTAGAAAGACTTATTCAAATCACCTTTCAAAATCAACTAAATGCAATGTGACTTATGTCATATGCACGTAGAATGAAGGTTTGCTAATGTGGTCAGTTAATTAGTGCAGGTAACGGATTTGTGAAGTGTAATACTTTGCCTTGTTCATGAGTCACATCATGATTGAAGTGGTTCTTGGCTATATCGATCCTGCTGTAATCAATGAAGTGTGACACGGTGACTCGATCCTTAGCATTGACCACTAAAGTGTGTGATTAGTCCTCGGGAAGAGAGTCCATGTTAATCGATATGTAATCAACTAATCCAACAGATAAGGAAGAAAAAAGATGGCAAACCCAAGAGCATTTATTAGTTTTGACTTTGATCACAATGTCACTCAAAAGAATCTATTTGTAGGCCAATCTAAGAACTCAAAAACCCCGTTCGCAATTGAAGATTGGTCGTCGAAATCTTCGCTGCCCCAATCACAATGGGAAGCACTGATAAAAAGCAAGATTGGTAAATGTAATATGCTTATCGTCTTAAGTGGTAAAACTATGGCGAGTGCAACTGGAGTGGTTAAAGAAATAAAAATGGCTAAAGATCAAAATGTCCCTGTATTTGGTGTATATGTTGATGGAGCCAATACAACTAGGGAAGATGCGATTAAGTCTCTGATATGAGATCATAGCAACCATCAAAACAGCAAGGATGAGGTGACCGATGAGTCATCAACTGACTTTCGCA